>CAWJDY010000066.1:0-22990 GCA_963841705.1 uncultured Alphaproteobacteria bacterium | reverse complement strand
TGTGGGGAGGGGCTGGGGGTGGGGGTGTTAAGGGAAGCGCATCGGCGTTCCAACCTCACGACCCCCCCCGCAAGGCAGGGCTATCGCATATGGGCTGTCGTCCCGGCCAAGTGAGCCCGGCTTAAACCGGGCTCGCGCGAGCCGGGACCCAGTATTCCATGGCCGGCGTGAATGCCCAAACTGCTTTGGTTACTGGATTCCGGCTCTCGCTTGCCGGGCGAAGCCCGGCTCGCTCGGCCGGAATGACGGGCACGGGCGTTCCAGTATGGCGTGGCAGACAATTCTCGGAGGCAGATGCGATAGCCCTGCCCCACCGCAAGTCGGGCCTGCCCGATATCTGTACATAGGGAAGCCACCGCAGGAGCAGCAGCCGTGCCCAAGATCGATTTGCGGCGAAAACCCGAGACGAGTCATGTGACCTATACCGATTTCCGTGAGCGGCTCGCAGCTTACATGGATCAGGTTTGCGACAGCCGTGCGTCGCTGCATGTGACGCGGCAGGGTGGCCGGACCGTTGTCGTTATTTCCGAACAAGAGTTCGACGGGTGGATGCAGACGATCCATCTGTTACGGAGCCCCGCCAATGCGCGGCGGCTTTTGGAATCGATCGTGTCTGCCAATGCCGGGAAGCTTGATGAGCATGGTCTCATTGAGCCGCAGGAATGAAGCTTCTTTGGACTGAAAAGGGCTGGGAGGATGACCTTCCTCCAAGAGGCATAACGGGGTACTTTATCGGAAGCTGCTTTTGCAATGGAACGTGCCGTCCTTCGCGTGTCATCAACCCAATCGCGTTGGAGGGACATTGATAAAACTTCCCCGCCGAGCTTTTCTGCAGTTGGCAGCGGGCGCTGCTGCGCTGCCGGCCCTGTTCGAAGTTGCAAGGGCGCTCGGCTATCCGACGCGACCGTTGCACCTGATCGTTGGCTTTCCCGCCGGGTTTACGCCCGACCTCATTGCGCGCCTGACGGCTCAATCTCTGTCGGAGCGGCTCGGGCAGCAAGTCGTCGTCGATAACCGGCCCGGCGCGTCAAGCAATATCGCCACCGAGCTCGTCGTGAGAGCGCTGCCGGACGGCTACACGCTTCTTGCCGCCTCGGGGGCGAATGCCGTCAATGCGATTCTTTACGAAAATCTCAATTTCAATTTCATCCGCGACATTGCACCGGTGGCAAGCATCGTCCGTGCGCCGCTCGTCATGACTGTAAATCCATCAGTTCCGGCCCGCACAGTTTCCGAGTTCGTTGCCTATGCCAAGGCCAATCCAGGCAATATCAACATGGCCTCGGGTGGCATCGGCACCACGCCCCATGTCGCCGGTGAGCTGTTCAAGATGATGGCCGGCGTCGGCCTGGTTCACATCCCGTATCGCATCAACAACATGCCCGATCTGCTCAGCGGACGGGTGCAGGTGGTGTTTGCTCCCATACCTACCGTGATCGGGTACATCAGGGCGGGCAAGCTGCGCGCCCTTGCTGTCACCGGCGCAACGCGCTTGGACGTGCTGCCGGACATCCCGACCGTGGACGAGCTCGTGCCGGGATACGAAGCAAGCACCTGGGTCGGCATCGGTGCGCCCAAGCAGACCCCTGCCGACATCGTCGAGAAGCTCAACAAGGAGGTCAATGCGGGTCTTGCCGATCCCAAGATGACGGCGCGACTCGCCGACCTGGGCACCGTTGCAATGCCGATGTCTCCCGCCGAGTTCGGCAAATTCGTTGCCGATGAAACCGAGAAGTGGGGCAAGGTGATCCGCGCGGCTGGGATCAAGGCCGAGTGAGGAAGCCCCGCTTGCGGGCTGATATTCCATAGCGTCCGTTAGGCGAGCGCGGCGCAGCAAAACAGCATGCTATTCGATCAGCTCGTCGGCGCGGCTAGGAGCGGCAGCGGCACGGTGATCCCCAACGCCAGCGGCATTTAAAACCCTTCTTAAGTCGCTCCATGAAGGGTGAGCCGCGGGTGACCCCCGATACGCCGAAATGGGTCATTCGCTCCCACTCCCGCTCATTCGACCGAGTGGGGCTAGGTCCGCAGCACCTCCGATAGCGGGCGTAAAGGTGACCTCAAGCGACCGCTGTTGAGTGCCAGATTCAGACATATGCAGTGCAGCAAAAAGACCGTTATTCGATCACCTCGTCGGCGGCGACGAGGAGCGATTGCGGGACGGTCAGGCCAAGCGCCTTCGCGGTCTTGAGATTGATCACGAGTTCGAATTTGGTCGGCTGTACGACCGGCAAGTCGGCTGGCTTTTCGCCCTTCAGGATTTTGCCGGTGTAGATACCGATTTGGCGATACGCATCCGTGAGGCTGGTTCCGTAGCTCATCAGGCCGCCAGATTCCACGAACTCCCGCCAATGGTAGACCGCAGGCACCGCATGACGCGCCGCCAACGCCACGAGTTGATTGCGCCGGCTCGAAAAGAACGAATCATAGCTGACGATGATGGCGCCCGCGCGCTGCTGGATGATCGCCGCGAAAGCGGGGTCGAAATCTTTCTCGGCGCTGGCGCGTAGCACATGAATCTGGAGCCGCAATGCCCGCGCCGCCGCTTCCAGCTCCCTCTCTTCGGTTTCCGTATTCGGATTGTCCGGGTTCACGAGCGCAGCAATCACGTCGGCCTTCGGCACTAGTTCGCTGATCAGCTCCAACTGCTTCGGCACGAGCGCGACGTTGAACAGGCTGACCCCGGTGATGTTGCCGCCGGGGCGATTGAAACTGGCGACGAGGCCAAGCGTGATTGGGTCTCCGCCGGACGAGAAGACTATGGGAATCGTTGCGGTCACCGACTTCGCCGCTAGCGCGGCTGCGGGCGGCCCGATCGCAACAATCACTGCCGCCCGACGGCTCACCAGGTCGGCTGCTAGAGCTGGCAGGCGATCATATTGGCCCTCCGCCTCTCGGAACTCCATCGCAACGTTCCGGCCCTCAACGAAGCCGGCTTCGTCCAAGCCCCGGCGGAACGCGGCCACAAGATTTGGCCGTTCGCCCAAAGACGTGGCGGTGAGATACCCGATTACCGGCACGCCCGGCTGCTGCGCCCGCGCCGCCAGCGGCCATGCCGCTACACCGCTGCCAAGCAGAGCGATGAATTGCCGCCGCCTCATGGGCTTCCTCCCCGCGCCGACGACCATACCCTAGCACAGCGCGGAGCGAGAACCGTAGTGTGCATCACAGCAAAATGGAGCCGCTTATGTCGGAGTTGGGTCATAAGCCTCGGAGGCGATCGGGGCCGGGGGCCAGTCTATGTCCGCAGTGCCTCCAATCGCGTCGAAATTTTGTGCACCGCAGTGAAAGACGCCAAGTGCCAATGCACATAACCGGACTAATGCAGCGCAGCAACAGCGTGCATGGTTTTCAATGATTTACTCGATCACCTTGTCGGCGCGCAGGGCGAGCCCGGCGGGTATTTCGTGGCCGATTGCCTTGGCGGCCTGCAGATTGACCACCAACTCAAACCTTGTCGGCTGCTCAACGGGAAGCTCGCCGGGATTGGCGCCCCGCAGCACCTGGACGAGCAGCCGTGCCAACTGACGGAACCATTGCGTGATGCGCGGCCCGTAACCTGCGAGGCCGCCTTGCTCTGCCATTTCGGGCCACTGATACATGGCGGGCAGGCGCAACTCCGCAGCATGTGTGATGACAAGGCGGCGATTGAAAAAGAACAGCGGTGTCGCCAGCACGTTGAGTCCCTCGGCGCCCGACGCCTTCGCCTCATTCATTGCTGGTACGATCTCCTCCGGCGTGCGGGCCGAGAACACTGAAACCTCGACGCCATGTCCGCGCGCCGCGTCGCTTAGAACCTGAAGGTGCTGCGGCGTGGCGACGTGTGGGTCGGCGAGTGCGGCAATCCGATGGGCGCCGGGCACTAACTCCATCAACAAGTCCTGGCGCTTGCCATCGAGCTCGAGCGCGATCAGGCTCACGCCGGTGGTATTGCCGCCAGGACGCCGCATTGACGGCACCAAGCCATCTCCGACCATGTCGTCGCTGGCGGCGAGTATCGGGATCGTTTTCGTGGCGGCCTGGGCGGCGCGGGCGGCGATCGGTCCGGCGGCAACAATCGCATCGGGCGCGGCTCTGCCGAGCGCCGCAGCCACTCCGCTCAGTAGTTCGTTGCGAACGCCAAATCCCCCCGGAATGACGGTGAGATTTTGGCCCTCGACGAAGCCGAGGCCGTGCAGTTCCTCGAAGAATGCCGTGTACCACGCCTCCTCGCGCGGCGCTGCTGACACGAAGCCGATGCGGTAAATGCGACCCGCCTCCTGCGCGTAGAGGGGAGCGGTGTTGAAACTGATGCCCGCTGCACCGCCGAGCAGCGCGATAAACTCTCGCCGTCGCATTGCTTCCCTTCGAGTTCCGAACCACGCCGCATTCGGCCCTTAACCCAGGCCATCAAAGCAGGAATTTGCGACCAGGAATATGGGTGCAAATGGTCAATTTGCGCTGCAGAAATTTTGAACCGTGCATGTCGGCTCTGGGTCAGGAGCCGACATTACCGCAGCGCACCAATCACGCTGATCTCGCTTGCTGCGTTACGGTGACCGGCAACGTGAAGGAAAACGTCGAGCCCTGACCCACGACCGAATCGACCCAAATGCGCCCGCCGTGCATTTCAATGATGCGCTTGGAGATCGCAAGGCCCAGTCCGGTGCCCCCCTTCTTGCGCGTGATCGAATTGTCGGCCTGCTGGAATTCCTGGAACAGCTTCGCCTGATCCGTACCAGAGATGCCCGGGCCGGTGTCGCGCACGGCAACCTCGAATGACCCATTGGCAGCGGATGCCTTGATCGCAACCTCGCCGTGGTCAGTGAACTTGATGGCGTTGCCCGCGAGGTTGAGCAGAACCTGCGTCAACCGCCGTTCGTCGCCGTGGCCAGCCGGCAGATCGGACGCCACCTCAACCTTGAATCCTAGCTTCTTTTCTTTCGCCAGCTGCTCCACCCCCGTGTAGACCGTTTCCACGACGGTTTTGAGCGAGTAATCGGCGAGCGCAAGGACGAACTGGCCCGCCTCGATCTTGGACAGATCGAGCACCTCGTTGATCAGACCCAGGAGATGCCTCCCGTTGCGCTGCACGCGGTCAAGTACCGCGCGCGCTTTCTCCGGCATGCCGCCATAGACGCTATCGAGGATCAGCTCGGTGTAGCCAAGGATAGCATTGAGCGGCGTGCGCAGTTCGTGGCTCATATTTGCGAGGAACTGCGACTTGTGCTGGCTCGCCTCGGCAAGTTGGCGGTTCTTGTCCTGGATTTCGTTGAGCAGGCGCGCGTTCTCGATGGCGATCACGGCTTGGCTGGCGAAGCTGGTGAGCAGCGCGACCTGCCTGTCCGTGAAGAGGCGAACTTCCTGACGAAAGATGCCGATCGCGCCGACCAACTCGTTCTCCTTGAGCATCGGCACGATCAGCAGCGTCCGAGCGCCGGCAAGTTCGGCAAGCGCAACCGTCGGCGGCTGGCGCTCGACATAGGCCTGCTCCTTCCTGATGTCGCCGATGTGTTGCAACTGCTTTTCTGCGGCCAAGCGGCCAAGCGGACTGTTCGGAGGCACGCGGAACATCGCGCCGCGCCCCCACTCGTCCCATGCCGGCGGCGCGGCGTGCAGCGCGGCGTGCCGAAACGCGGTTCCATCGTACAGCAGCAGGTTGCCGAACTTAGCATCACAGATGCGCACCGCATTCGCCAGCATCGCCTCGAACACCGGCTCCAGCTCGCCCGGCGAGCTTGAGATAACCCGCAGCACCTCGGAGGTTGCAGTCTGCTGCTCTAGCGACTCCGTTAGATCAGCTGTGCGCTGACGCAGTTCGTTCAGTAGCCGCGTGTTCTCAATGGCGATCACGGCTTGCGCGGCGAAGTTCTGCAGCAACGCAATCTGCTTGTCAGTGAACGGCCGGACCTCCTGGCGATAGATGGCGAACACACCGATTACCTCGTCGTCCTTAAGCATCGGGACGCTGACGAGCGTCCGTGCGCCAGCCAAGCTCGCAAGGGCGACAGTTGTCCCTTTATCCGCCGTAACATCGGCAACGTGGGCCACCTGCTTGGTTTCAAGGACGCGACGAAGGTTGTTTCCCGGCGGAGGGTGGATCACCGGGTTGCATCGACGCTCCTCGGCGTATGCCGGAGGTGCATTATGCAACGCAGCAGCACGGAAACCGTTTTCCTCGCACAGCCACAGGATACCGAACTTGGCCTCACAGATGCGCGTTGCATTCTCCAGCATCGTCTGGAACACCGGCTGCAAATCGCCGGGCGACGAACTGATGACGCGCAGCACCTCCGATGTTGCGGTCTGCTGCTCTCGCGCCTCCGCTAGTTCACGGGTAAGAGCGCTGACTTGCTCTTGCAGATCGGCAAGAGTTGAACTGGCTGGGCACGCGGCCGTTGGCGCGTTGTTGCGCTCGGGCTTCGTCATGCTGCCGTGCTGCGTTTTCGCTGGTTTACGGCTCATAGCGCAACGCCATCTCACCGAGCCCTTCACCTGGGCCGATGACCTTACTCTACCACATCATGAGGTCCGTTGTGCACCACAGCAAAATTCGCTCTTGATTGGCAGCTATGGGTCAAAACCCGCCTTTACCGCGCCGCAGCATTGCTGTCCGCTTCGCGTCAATCAACGGGCATAGGCTAAAGCGCGCGGGGCCTTAAACCGTAGCCGTTCGGACCGCGCTTGAGCATCGTGGCTCGACGGCACCGCGCACGCCTCCTCGAGCGCCTCACAGCGTCAGCCAAGCCGGACCGGCATCGATGGGTGCGCGCACCGGCAACTATGCTAGAAGCTCTGCGATGGATGAGATGCTCGCCGCGCCCGTGCCCTCGCCGCAAGTGATTGCGATGCCGGAGCCCGTGGGCGATCTCATCGCCCATGCGCTCGCCGAGGTCGGGGTCACGACCGTGTTCGGCGTGATCTCCATTCACAACATGCCGATCCTCGATGCGATCGCGCGGCACAATCGCATCCGCTTCGTGCCCGCGCGCAGCGAGGCCGGCGCGATGAACATGGCCGACGCCTACGCCCGCGTGGCGCGCTCCCTCGGCGTGGTCATCACCAGCACCGGGACGGCGGCGGGCAATGCCGCGGGCGCGCAAGTCGAGGCGCTCACCGCCGGCTCGCCGGTCCTGCACATCACGTCTCAGATCGATCGGCCGTACATGGATCGCGATCGCGCCGCCATCCACGACGTCGCCCGTCAGGCCGATATGCTGCGGGCGATCTCCAAGGCCTATTTCCGCGTATGGGAGGGCCGCACCGCGGTTCCCATGATCGAAGCGGCCGCGCGCGCGGCGCTCACCGCCCCACGCGGTCCGGTCTCGCTGGAACTGCCCATCGACGTGCAGCGGGAGAAAGTCCCGCGCCCGCGGCATATCGGTCTCGGACCCATCGTTCCCCAGCCCGCGGATCCTTCGCTGCTCGATCAGTTGGCCGCGCTCGTTCGCGCCGCCGAGCGGCCGATGCTCTGGCTCGGCGGCGGCGCGCGCGCTGCGGGCGCCGCCGCGCTCGATCTCGCGGAACGCGGCTTTGCCGTGGTGAGCAGCACCAACGGCCGCGCGGTGCTGCCGGAAGCGCATCGGCACACCCTTGGCGCCTACAACATGACTACGCAAGCGCAGGCGATCTACGATTGCGCCGACCTGATGATCGTGGTCGGCTCGCGGCTGCGCGGCAACGAGACCCGCAACAATACCGCCCGCCTGCCGCGGCCGCTCGTTCAGATCGATGCCGATCCCGCGCAGGCCGGGCGCAATTATGCCGTCGATCTGTTCATTCCCGCCGATGCCGCTCTCGCTCTGCAGGAGCTTGCCCGGCGATTGCCTGCCACCCTGAACGTCGATCCCAGGTTTCTCGACGAGGTTGCCGCGGCGCGCGCGCAATCAGAGCGCAAGCTGGCGGCCACGCTCGGTCCGTACCGCGTCGTCGCCGATGCGCTGCAACGCCGCGTCGCATCAGGTCGACATCCCTTCGTGCGCGACGTGACGCTCTCCAACAGCACGTTCGGCAACCGCTATGTGCATCTCGCGGCTCCCCACCTCGGTGTTCATGCCTTGGGCGGCGGGATTGGGCAGGGCTTGGCCATGGCGATCGGCGCCGCAGCCGCGGGCTGCCCGGCGAAGACGGTGGCGCTCGTTGGCGACGGCGGTCTCATGGTCAATCTGGGCGAGCTCGCGACCGCAGTGGACGCCGGGTCGGACATCGTTTTCATTCTGATGAACGACCGCGGCTATGGCGTGATCCGCAACATCCAGGATGCGCAATTCGGTGGCCGCCGCCATTACGCCGACCTCCACACCCCCGACTTTGCGCAGCTCGCCGCATCCTTCCGCCTGCCGCATCAGCGCGTCTCTCGGATCGAGGAGTTCGAGCCGGCGCTCGATCGTGCGTTGTCGGCGGCTGGCCCGCAGCTCGTTGAGGTCGATATGACCGCCATCGGTCCGTTCGCGGAAAGCTTTGCCGGCCCGCCCGCTGGGGCGGCGGGAAGCGCATGAGCATCCGAGCGAGGCTCGCGCAGCCGTTGCGGCGCGGCGAGCTCGAAGACTTGCGTGGGCTGCGCATCGAGGAGCCGCTCGAGATCGAAGCTGCATTGCTGCCCAATGTGGATTTTACCGGCACCACCTTTGCCGCGCCGCTGACGCTGCGGGGAGCCGTCTTTCAGGGGCTGGCATGGTTCGAGGATTGCAGCTTCGATGCGCCGGTGAATTTCGCCGACGCAAGATTTCTCAGCGACGCTCGCTTTGACCATGCCCGCTTTAATCGGGTCGCGGCCTTCTCCGGGACCGAGTTCCAGGGCGTGGCCTGTTTCGATCGCGCCGAGTTCGCCGATGCCGCCTTTCTCGATCGCATGACCTGCTACGGCAATCTGTCGCTCGATCGCACGCGCTTTGCCGGGCCGGCATCGCTTCAGGACACCGAATGCTTCGGCGGGTTCTGGGGCAATGGGACGGTGTTCGCGACCCGCGCCGATATCCGCGGCATGGAGGTGCACGGCCGCACCTGGATCGTCGGCGCCGCGATCGCAGGCGAGGCTCCATCGACGAGCAATCAGCTCGGCGCAATCCGCCGCTACGGCTATCTTTGGAGTTGAATCTCTCCCCGGAGCGGCAGGGCGCAAACTCAATACCTCCCCCTGAAAGAGGTCGGGTGGGGGTCCGGTCCTCGGCGTTGAATATTTGGTTGCGGCCAGGGTTGACCCCCACCCGGCTCCCCCGACAAAGTCGGGGTCGCCGACCTCCCCCTTTCAGGGGGAGGTATTACGGAGTTTGCTGCGCAGCCTATCGAGTCATCTCATGAGCACATCCCGAGCGCGTATTCGCGTCGTCAACCCGAACTCGAACGAGACGGTCACGCGCAATCTCGACACCGCGCTCGAGCCGTTCCGTTTCGACAGTGGTCCGGAGATCGTTTGCTCGACGCTCCCCGAAGGTCCCTACGGGATCGAGACTCAGGCCGACGTCGAAAGCGTGGTGATGCCGCTGCGCCGGCTGGTGGAGGCCGACAATGCCTCCGATGCCTTCGTGATCGCCTGCTACAGCGATCCCGGCCTGCATGTCTGTCGTGAAGGCACTTCGCGCCCGGTGTTTGGCATCGCCGAATGCGGCGTGCTCGCAGGCTCGCCCGCGCCGGCCAGTTCGGCGTCATCGCCATCGGCCAGCGCTCGATCCCGCGGCACATGCGCTATCTGCTCCAGATGGCGCTCACCGATCGGCTCGCCGGCGAGCGTCCCCTGGAGATGTCGGTGGCCGAGACGGCGAGCGGGGAGAAGACGCTCGCGCGCATGATCGAGGTCGGCCGCGCGCTCAAGGACGAGGACGGCGCCGAGGCGCTGGTCATGGGGTGTGCGGGGATGGCGCGCCATCGCGCGCCGCTGGAAGCCGCCCTGGGCATTCCCGTGATCGACCCGACCCAGGCCGCAGTCACCATGGCGCTCGGCGCGGTTCTGACCTCGACCTCGCTTGGTAGGGTGGGTTAGCCGCAGATATCGGCTGCCAGCAACCGACATCTGCGGCGTAACCCACCGTCAATCCGGATGAAAGCAGGCAGGGCGTACAAGGCCTCGCGCCTCTACTCTTCGCGTCAATAAAATCGTGCCGCCGTGCCCGCGCGGCAAGGACACGGCAGAGGATCCTCCAGGCCGGGATTTGAATCGCGCTTCCATTTTATGGTTTGCTGCCTAAGCTGACTGCGGTAGGCGAGGTCGCACATGTCGTGGCATTGGGGAGTGTTCGTGATTGCGTGGATCGTGTGCACGGTCCTGCTCATGCTCGTGCGCGGGGCGACGAGCAGAGCCAACTCCTATCAGGCCAACCCCGGCGCAGGAATCATCGGCTCGATCCTGGGAGCGGGCGTGGCGGCGGCGATAGTGACCGTTGTTGCCGGCATGCTTTTTTAGGTTGTACCAGGACTGCGAGATACAACCGTGGGGGCTCTTGCACATGTAACCGGACTCGAGTACAAAGCGATATCCTCCAGCAGTGCGGGTATGCCCGGCCGGAAAGTCGCGCCGGGCTTTTTGATGGCGCCTTGGGGCCAACAAGCCGCGTCAGCAACAGCAAACGCAGCAAGTTCCTAAGCGGGTTTTATCGATTGGCCAACAGATGCGTCGGGGATGCGGCGTCAGCTTTCATCAGCAGCGGACATAGCGTCTGACCGGCTGTGGTAGCTAAGTGCCACAAGCCGACCTGAGCAGTCGCAGCAAACGACACGGCTACTCGATGACCTCGTCGGCGCGGGCGAGCAGCGTCGGCGGGATGGCCACGCCGATCGCCTTGGCGGTCGTCACGTTGACGACAAGCTCCACCTTGGTCGGAAACTCCACCGGCAGATCACCCGGCTTCACGCCCTTCAAAATCTTGTCCACGAAGTAGGCGCTGCGACGGTAGTTCTCGTGCAAATCGACGCCATAGCTGATCAGACCGCCATCCTCGACATGCTCACGGAAATTAGAGACTGTTGGCAATCGCGACGCTAATGCAAAACTAGCGATCCGTCGGCTCGCATTGAGGAATAGCGCAGCCGCCAGAACGATCACGATGCTTACCTGCTCGCGCACAAATGTCTGAAAAGCGGTGTCGATCTCATCGACGGTGCGAACATCCACCGCCGTGATGCTCACTCCCGACTTCCGGGCGGCGGCCTCGATTTCGTGTCGTTGCACCTTGTTTGCCGGATTGTCGACATCAACGAGAATCCCGATCTTGCTCGTGCCGGGCATGAGGTCGAGCGCAATTTCCACCTGCTTGCCGGTCATGCCCTCGAGCAGGGAGAGAACCCCGGTCACATTGGCTCCCGGACGCGCTTCGCTGGTGACCAGGCCGAAGCCAACGGGGTCGGTCATATTGACGCCGACAATCGGGATGCTGGCCGTTGCCTGTTTCACCGCCAGAACGCCGGGAGTGGTGGCAACCACGATTACATCGGGCTTGAGTTTGACCAGCTCTTCCGCCAACAACGGCGTCCGCGAAGCATCGCCATCACTGTAGCGAGCTTCGACTCCGTAATCGCGACCTTCCAGATACCCGAGTTCTCGCATGCCCAGAGGAAAGCCGCTGTAGTACCGTGCGCCTCCCGCCTTCGAGCTTGCGAAGAGAAGGCCAATGAGCGGTCGCTTGGGAGGCGACTGAGCCCATGCGTTGCAAGGCCACGCGGCTACGGTGCCACCTACTATCGTGATGAACTCGCGCCGCTTCATTACTCGATCACCTCGTCGGCGAGCGCCATTAGCTTGTCTGGAATGGTGAGGCCGAGCGCCCTGGCGGTCTTGAGGTTGATGACGAGTTCGTACTTGGTCGGCGCCTGCACCGGCATGTCGGCCGGCTTCTCGCCCTTGAGAATGCGATCGACGTAACCAGCAGCCTGCCGAGACGCCGCGAATACGTCGGGCCCGTAAGACATTAGGCCGCCTCGCTCAACCCAAGCGCGTCTGGGATATACAGCGGACAATCGATGTCGTGCAGCTAGCGCAATGATTTGGTCGCGGTGCGCATTCGCCGCTGCGCTCGCCGTCACTATCAGGCCGCCATGGGGAGTGCCCGCAACGACCTCGATGCCGCGATTGATCTCGTCTGCATCGCGTCCGTCAACCGGAACGACCTCCACCCCGATCGAGGACGCCACCGATTGGATCACGGCGAACTGGCCGATGCCGGAGGTCGTTGAGGGATCCCGGATGACGGCAGCGTGCGTTGTGCTTGGTGCAGACTGTTTGATTAGCTCCAGCCATTTGCCGCTCAAGCTGTATTCGAAACTCATGAAGCCGGTGGCGTTGCCCCCTGGACGGGAAAGGCGCTGGACAAAACCAGCCCCGACTGGATCGACCACCGACATGAAAACTATCGGTATAGTGCGGGTTGTCTGCAGCAATAGCGGCAAGGTCGTGCCGCCGCTTGTGAGAATAACGTCTGGCGCCGCGGCGACCAATTCGGCGACGTGTTTGCGAATATCCGCAGCCGTGGGCTTCGGGAGGCGGACGTCCAACTGCACGTTTCGACCCTCAACCCAACCCAAATCGCGCAATGCCTGTACGAAAGCTACCAAGCGGGCCTGATACTCCTGATCGGCGTCTTCCTGGCTGGGAAGGACCACGCCAATACGTCGCATGCGCTCGCGCTGCTGAGCGTGCAAAGTCAGCGGCCACGCCACCGCCGCACTGCCAAAGAGGGTGATGAACTCGCGCCGTCGCATGAGTTGGCCTCGAACGAGGCTTACAATCTAGCACAACCATCCGACGACGACGGCCGCCTGTGCATCGCGGCAAAATACTCCGGCCTTTGTCGGTTCAGGGTCAAAAGCCGCGCCCTAGCCAGCCGCGCCATGTCTCCTTCCGCCGGCAGCGGACATTAGTCCGCGCGAGCATCCGTTGGTCAAGCCGTCCAACTCTGCTTAGTTATTGTGTTTCAGCGAAGGGGTCCACTCCAGGCGCGATTCCCTGTTCTGGCCCTGTTTCCGCCTGTTATTTTCGGCAGAAACCCCGATTTGTCGGGCTTTCTTGCAGGTTTTGGATCGCGGGCCCCCCCCTTTACAGGGATTTACAGGGCACGCTTGCGCAGGTTGCCAGGATGGAGATGCCAAGCGGAGGTGCCTCCGCGCAGGCGGGGCGGGAGCTCCAGCCCGGCGATGAAGGGATCAGGCTACGGTGGCAAAATAACGCCGGTCTGGCTGCTGATGCGGCCGTAGTGCTCGATGCGCCGGTGGCTCTTGAAGTCGAAGATCGTCTCTTTCCCGAAGACGGTGGCGTCGAGATCGCAGTCCGCGACGATGAGCTCGTCCTCCTCGCCGCGCGCCTCGATTACGATCTCCCCGTCGGGATTGACGATCACGCTGCCCGCGATCAGGGGATGGCCGTCCTCGGAGCCGCACTTGGCGACCGCCACCACCCAGGTCGAATTCTGGTAGGCGCCCGCCTGCAGCGTCAGGCGATTGTGGAACATGCGCTTTTCTACGCCCTCATCGAGCTTCTGCGAATTGGCGGAGGGCGTGTTGTAGCCGAGCATGATCAGCTCGACTCCTTGCAGGCCCATCACCCGGTAGGTCTCGGGCCAGCGGCGGTCGTTGCAGATGCACATGCCGAGGATGCCGCCCATGGTCCGCCACACCGGAAAGCCCAGGTCGCCCGGCTCGAAATAGCGCTTCTCCAGATGCTGGAAAGCGCGCTCGGGATCATGCTCCGCGTGCCCGGGCAGGTGCACCTTGCGGTACTTGCCGACCAGTCTTCCGTCGCGATCGACCAGGATGCTGGTGTTGAAGTGATGGCCGTCGGGGGTGAGCTCGGCATAGCCGAACGAGAGCGCGATCCGGTATTTCGCCGCCTGCTCGAACAGCGCACGCGTCGCGGCGCTCGGCATCTCGCGCTCGAACCAGGCGTCGATCTCGGCCTGGTCGGTGATGTACCAGCGCGGAAAGAAGGTGGTGAGCGCAAGCTCGGGATAGACGATGAGGTCGCATCTCTCGGCCTTGGCCTGCTCGAGCAGGTCAAGCATGCGGCGCACCACCACCTGCCTGCTGTCGGCCTTGTGGATCGGGCCCATCTGGGCGCCCCCAACCCGAATGACTCGTCCCATCGCTTCCTCCTGCCTCAACCGATCACGCCGCGATCCTGCGCTCGAGGCGGCTCACCAGGCGCACCACCGGCCACAGTAGGAGCAGATAGATCGCGGCGGCGAGCACGAGCGGCGAGCTGTTGAAGGTCACGGATCGCGCCATGTCGGCGGAATACAGAAGTTCAGGCAGCGCCACAACGCTGGCAATGGAGGTGAGCTTCACCACTTCCACGGTATTGGAGACGAGATCGGGCAGCACGTTGCGCACGGCCTGCGGCAGCACGACGTAGATCATCGCCTGCGCGCTGGAAAGCCCGGTTGAGCGCGCCGCGTCCCACTGCCCGGCCGGGATGCTCTCGATGCCGGCGCGATAGATTTCGCCGTAGTAGCTCGATGTGTTGAGGAAGAATGCCACCGCGACCGCGGTCAGCGGCGAGGGGCGCAGCCCCGCAAACGGCAGGCCGGAATAGATGAAGATCAGCAGCACCAGCGGCGGCACGGCGCGAAAGAAATCGATCGCGACCAGCGCCAGCCAGCGCATCGGGCGCGCTCGCGAGCGCGACAACAGCGCGGAGAGAAGTCCGCCGGAAAGTCCAAGCGGAATGAGCACAAGGCAGAGGATCGCGGTCTGGCGCAGTCCCATCAGCAGAAGCGGCAGCGCCCTTTCCATGATCGCGAGATTGAAGAACTGCTGCCGCAGCGCTTCCATCACGCTCTCCGCCAGCGAAAGCGGGTTTCGAGGAAGCGCCCGAGCACCACTACCGGGATGAACAGGATCACGTAGGCAATCGCGCCCATCATCAGCGGCGTGGCGTTGCCGGAAAATGATTGTGCCGTGGTCGCCTGGTTGAGGATCTCGCCCACGCCGATCACCGTGCCAAGCGCCGTGTTCTTGGTGATGGCAATCGTCCGGTTGGTGATCGGCGGCACGGCGAGGCGCACGGCCTGGGGCAGCACCACGTAGCTCAACGTGCCGAGGAAGGTGAGCCCGGTCGAACGCGCCGCCTCCCATTGGCCCTTCGGGATGGAGAGGATGCCGGCCCAGAAGATCTCCTCGCAGAAGGCCGCGAGCACCAGCGAAAGCACGATCCACAGCACTGCAAACGAGGGCAGATTGATGCCGAGGTTGGGCAATCCGAAATACACCAGCAGCACCAGGACGAGCGGCGGCAGCGCGCGCAACGTGTCGGCAAAGAGCACGATCACCACATTGATCGGCCGCGCGCGGAAGGCACGAATGACGGCAAGCGCAAGACCGGCGCAGATGCCGGTGAGGACCACCGCCGCGGCGATTTCTATGGTCACCCCCACGCCCTTCATGATCGCGGGAAAGTAGCGCTCGATCAGATTCCACTTGAAGAACGCTTCGAGGAAGGCGGAGTGAAGCTCCATTGCCGTTCAGCGCGCCAGCTCGGCAATGAAGGCGCGGGTGCGCGTTTTTTCCGGTTGGGAGAAGATCTGATCGGGCGGCCCTTCTTCCACGATGGCGCCATGGTCGAGAAAGATCACGCGGTCGGCGGCATCGCGCGCAAAGCGCATCTCATGGCTCACCACGAGCATGGTCATGCCGCCCCGCTTGAGCTCGCGCATGACGTTGAGCACGCTGCCGACGAGCTCGGGATCGAGCGCCGAGGTCGGCTCGTCGAACAGCATCAGCTTCGGCTCGAGTGCCAGCGCCCGCGCGATCGCGACGCGCTGCTGCTGCCCGCCGGAAAGCTCCGCCGGATAGGCGCGCGCTTTTTCCGAAAGGCCGACGCGATCGAGCGCGGCCAGCGCAACGCGCTCGGCCTCCTTGCGCGGCCGGCGCAGGACCTTGACCAGCGCGAGCGTAACGTTTCCGAGCGCCGTCATATGCGGATAGAGATTGAAGGACTGGAACACCATGCCGATCCGCCGGCGCATGGCGTTGATATCGGTCGAGCGCGCCATGATGTCGACGCCGTCGATCCGAATGGAGCCGCCGGTCGGCTCCTCCAGCCGGTTGCAGCACCGCAGCAACGTGCTCTTGCCCGATCCCGACGGTCCGATGATGAAGACGAGCTGCTGCAGGGCTACGGTGAGATCGATGCCGCGCAGCACCTCGACGTGATGGAAGCTCTTGCGCAGCCCGCGGATCTCGAGGATGGGCGGAGCCGCGCTCACGACCTCATTCAGCCGCACGCAGGCGTGTGCATGGTGGGATCATAGCCCGGCATGTCGGGGACCCCGTAGCCGGGAAACACTGTAACCGCCGCGGAGCCGGGCTCGGGCGGAACCCCGAACCACTTCTCGTGCATCCTGGCAATGGTGCTGTCGAGCTTCATGCACTCGATGGCATTCTCGAGGGTCTTGCGCATCTCGCCGGAATCCTTGCGCAGCGGAGCGGCCCAGACCAGCCCGGTGGAATAGCGGTAGGAGAGCTCGAGCTGCGGGTTGTTCTTCGCCGCCCAGGCGATGACGGTATCACCGGCGACATTGGCATCGGCGCGGCCGACGAGCACGGCCTGCACCGCGTCGGTCTGGGTGCCGAACGATACGACTTTCCACCCGATCTGGCCCTCGCGCTCGCGCGCCCAGGCGTCGTAGGCGGAGCCCTTGTTCACGGCAATGGTTTTGCCCTTCAGGTCCTCGAGCCTGGTAACCTTGGGCGAGCCTTTCCTGATCAGGAACTGAAAGTCGGTGTTTAGATAACCTTCCGTGAACAGCATGTTCTCGGCGCGCTCCTTGGTCACGGTGGTTGGCGCGGAGAGAAAGTCGTAGGTCCCGGCCTGCAGCGCCGGTACCAGTCCGGAGAACTGGGCGGCGTCGATGATGATCTTGCGCTTGAGGCGCCTGGCGATCTCGTTGGCGAGATCGATGTTGAATCCTTCGTAGCCGCCCGACATGCTGGGGAAGGCATGCGGCGCGAACGTGCCGTCGACCGCGGTGCGCAGGGGCGGCAGCTCCTGTGCCGGAAGCGAAGACGGGAGGAGCAGCAGGACGGCGACCGTCAGCAGGAATGCATGTCGTGTCATCAGTCTCCCCTGGCAAGCGCCAGCGGCGCAAGTGACGAGCTCTGTGCACTATAGCAACCCGACGAAGTCGCGGTATACACCGAAACTGCTCCGTCATTCCGGGGCCGCGAGCGGAGCCCGGAATGACGGCGCGATTAGTTCATGACGCAGACCCAACCAACCTGTCCCAAGCGAAGGAAGCCTCTCGATGAAACGTCTGCTCGATGCCAGTGCGAAAGGGGTCTACGCAATCTCGGCGACGCCGTTTACCGAGGCAGGCGAGATCGACTGGGCGAGCGTCGACAGTCTCGCCGAGTTCTATCTGCAATGCGGGGTCGGCGGCCTTACCATCCTGGGCATGATGGGCGAGGCGCAGAAGCTCAGCGACGAGGAAGCCGCTGCGTTCACGCGTCACTATCTGCGCCGGGTCTATGGCCGCGTGCCGGTCATCGTCGGCGTGTCGAGCCCGGGCACGGCCAATCTCGTCAAGCTCAGCAACGTTGCCATGGACGCCGGAGCGTGCGGCGTGATGATCGCGCCATTGGCCGGGCTCAAGACGGAAAGCCAGATCATCGCCTACTTCAACGACGTGATCTCGGCCCTGGGCGAGAGCATTCCGGTGGTCTATCAGGATTACCCGCAGTCGACGCAAGCCGATATCTCGGCGCAGAGCTTCCTGAAAATCGTGGATGCGCATCCCAGCGTGGTGATGTTCAAGCACGAGGATTGCCCCGGACTGAAGAAGCTTTCCCAGCTGCGCAAGGCATGTGACGGGACGGCGCGCCGCTACATCAGCATTCTGGTCGGGAATGGCGGATTGTACGTCCCGCAGGAGCTCCATCGCGGCGCCGACGGCATCATGACCGGTTTTGCCTATCCCGAGATGCTGGTCGCGGTTTGCGCGCTGTTCGCGGCAGGGCGAAGCGAGGAGGCCGAGGATCTGTTCGACCTATATCTTCCGCTGGTGCGCCACGAGCAGCAGCCTGGCTTTGGCCTTGCCGTGCGCAAGGAGATCCTGCGCCGCCGCGGCGCTATTCGCTCCGCCGCGGTGCGCGCGCCGGGGTCGAAGCTCGACGCCGATGACGTGACCGAGCTCGACCGGCTGTTGGCGCGCCTGGAGAAGCGGCTGGCGCAGCGGGTCGATACACCCCGCCTCGCCGTCGCGTAGTACTGCGTTTTCGAGGCTCAAATCATAATCGCCGCATTACTCAACCTCGTCCTGAGGAGCGCGCTTGCGCGCGTCTCGGAGGACGGCCACAAGCGCGATCGTGCCAGCGGCCATCCTTCGAGACGCTCTACTCACGTGCACAGCGCGGCTTCGATCATGCCGCGATATGACACCGCACCGGCGATGAGATCGGACACGGCGATGCGCTCGTCGTCCGAGTGCCATTGCTCCACGGCGCCCGGTCCCCACATCGCCAATTCCGCACCCTGGTGGCAGAAGAAACCGGCGTCGAGCGCGCCATGGCTGGCGAAGGTCGCAGGCGGATCGGTGCCCATGTGCCGGCAGCCTTCTGCAACGGCACGCATGAACGTGCCCTCGGGGGCGATCTCGGCGGGATACATGAACGGACCGCGCCCGCTCACGACGGCCCACGGAGCGCCGATATCGGCCGCGGCTGCGATCGCATCGAAGGCGACCTGCGGATCGTCGCCCGGAAGGAGCCGCCGGTCGAAGGTGATCCGCACCTCGTCCTGCACCGTGTGGGTCGCTTCCGGCCAGGAGCGCACGGCGGTGGGAGTGAGCGACGCAACTCCAAGCAGCGGGTGTTTGCTCGCGCCCACATCGATGGCGAGCACGCGCTTGAGCACGCGGCGCGCGCCCGCGATGGCGTCCACGCCCATCCACGGCGTGCTGCTGTGCGCCGACCTGCCGCGCACGGTGACGACCGCATCGATGCGCCCCTTGTTGGCAAGGGCGACGCGGCCGGTCGTGCCGATGACGATGACGGCCAGCCTGGGGCAATAGCCGAGCGCGGCGCAAACGCTCGCGGCTGCATCATGCCGTCCGGTTTCCCCGGCCGTGCTTACGGCGAAGACGAGGCGTCCCTGCAGCGTGAGCCGGTCGGCGGCGGTCTTTACCGCCGCCAGCGCTGCCGCGAGCGATCCTTTCTGTTCCGAGATGCCGCGGCCGCGCACATAGGCTCCGGCCCTCTCCTCGATCAGCTCGCCTTGGAAGGGATTGCGCATGCGGTTGGCGGGATGGGTCATGGCATAGGCCATGAGCATCAGGCTTTTGTCGGCGCGCTCGGGTCCCAGCTCGACCAGGAGGTTGCCCATCCCGTCGCGCCGCCACGGCAGCCCAAGCTGAATGACGAGGGGAACAATTGCCTCCGCGATGAAGCCTTGCACCTGCGGCTCCTGCTCGAACCGCTCGGTCTGCGGGCTGGGATGGCGCACGAATGCGCGCGCCCACTGCACGATCTCGTTCGTGGGCACCGTCAGCCGATCATCCGTGCCGTGCATCAGTATTCCTCTGTAGGGCGCAAAGACGCGTGCTTGAAGCCGCCCCGCCAGCCGATTACGGTCGAAATTATGACATCGGGATCGCGGACGGGAAGGAGCGGCGGGCGCGTGTTCAAGATCTTTTCTATCGCAAACTGTTCACCGAGCCCGATGGAGGCGGGCCGCGGCCAGCAGATCAAGCTCATCAACTCCGCTCTCGGCACCGACAAGCTCGACGTCCACCTCAACCGTCTTGTGCCGGGAGGCCCAGCCGGCAAGCTGCACCACCACAGCAACGCCGACAACGTTTATATCGTCAAACGCGGCGAGGGCACGCTTACCGTCGAGGACAAGACCTATGTCATTCGCGAGGACGACGTGGTCTTCATTCCCGCGGGGATGAAGCATTCGCTCTCCAATCGCAGCGCGGGCGCGTTCGAGATCTTCGAGATCTATGCCCCGGCGGGGCGGCATTTCGACTTCATCCTGGACGAGTAGGGACGAGGTATGCGTCCCTTGCGAAGCCTATCCGTATGGGGCGAGGCATTGCCTCGCCCGTACAAGCCCCAACCATGACTGACCGGCGCGGCGTCCTCTTCGTTCCCTATCGCGACACGCTCGACCTCCTGAGCGTGGAGGATGCGCTCGCCGTCTGCGAGCAGGTCTACATGATGCATGCCCGCGGCAGCGTGGTGCTGTCGAATCCGCCGAGTTTCAAGCTCGACGTAACGGACGATTTCCACAATCACTGGCACGTGAAATCGGTTTTCCTCAAGGACGTCCCCACGACAGGGGTGCGGGTGTACAATTACTACGACGATGGCCTGCGCAACACGGTCGGGGCGCTCGACTGCACGCGTTACATCGTGCTTTCGGATCCGCACAGCGGCGCGCCCGTCGCCATCGTCGACGAGCATTGGAGCTATGCCATTCGCAGCACCGCGGCGGCGACGCTCGCCTGCAAATGGGTGGGGCCCGCGCGGCCCAAGGTGCTTGGGCTCGTGGGCATCGGCACCATGGGCACGAATGCATTGCGCTGTCTGCGCACCATGTACCGTTTCGAGGAGATCCGGTGCTGTTCGCGCCGACCGCAGACGCGAGAGGCCTTCGCGCAGAAATGGTCGCAACAGCTCGGCATACCCGTCATTGCCAAGGACACCATCGAGGAGGTCGTGCGCGGCGCCGACATCGCGGTTGGCGGCACCACATCGGGCGACATCGTGAGCCGCGAGCCTTGGCTCGCGCCGGGATGCACCTTCATCTCGCTCGCGCGCCGCGAGCTCGACCCCGCCGGCTGGGCGAAGCTGGACAAGGTCGTCATCGACAGCTGGGAATTCAACATGCTCCAGCGCGAGTTCAAGCGCATGGTCGAAACGGGGCAGTTCTCGCGCGAGATGCTTTACGCCGAGATTCACGAGCTGGTCGCGGGCACCAAGGCGGGCCGCGAGCGCGCGGACGAGCGCATTCTCATCCACACCACCGGTCTCGTTTCCCAGGACGTGGCGCTTGCCCACTTCCTCTATCGCCGCGCCCTGGAGAAGGGGGTCGGCATCTGGCTGCCCACCGCGTTGTAATGTGGCGGGGCCACGGCAATCGATATGTACTCAGCAGCGCAGCAAACTCCCCTGAAAGGGGGAGGTCGGCTCCCCCCGGACTTGATCCGGGGGAGCCGGGTGGGGGTCCACTCGTTGCGGTGATGGTCCCTGAAAACCCGCCGCGCGCGGGCCGACCCCCACCCGACAGCATTTGCCCCGGCGCAAGGCCGGGGCAAATGCTGTCGACCTCCCCCTTGCAGGGGGAGGTATGGAAGCCCCTACTCCGCCGCGACCATCCGGGCTGCCGCGGCCTGCTCGTCGCGATAGAGCCGGTCGAGAATGCGGCGCGCCTGGATGACGCCCGCATCGGCGTTGATGTCCGTCTGCGCCGGGTTGGGGATCATGTCCAGGTTGCGCTGCTGCGCTTCGAACACCTCGACGTCCTGGTGGAAGGCCGTGCGGATCTGCTCGATGAGCATGGCGGTCGTCTTCACATTGCCCACATCCCAGTCGTGCGCCTGCCCCCAGAAATAATGACTGGTGGTTTCCGTCTCCGGCGTGATCGCGTTGAGATTCCACATGCCGATGCCGCCGACCCGCTTGCCCTGCGGCGCTCCCGTGCCGGTCGGCGTCGCTCCGACATCAAGACGCAAATACGCCGGCGGAGCAAAATTGATGATCTGCCAGCGATCGACGTTGGCGGTAAATCCGCCGGCCTTCACGAAGGTGGGCGGTGCCGGCGCGTCAATGGTCCAGCGCGTCATGATGACGTTGTCGTCAGAGCGCTGCACCTTCACCGTGGCATGATCCACCAGCGCTGAGTTGCCGATCGTGGTGTCATGCACGAACGCGAGATGCGTGAGATCGAGCAGGTTGTCGACGATGAGCTGCCAGTTCGATTTGACGTACAGGTACTCGCTTTTGGCTCCCCATCCCGGGTCGTCGAACCAGTGGTAATCCGGGATCTTGTCGGGGTCGGCGAGCGCAGGGTCGCCCATCCAGATCCAGAGCCAGTGATAGCGGTCCCGAACGGGATAGTTCCTCACCCGGGCCGAACGGGGAACGACATCCTGCCCGGGCACGCGCACGCAGGTGCCGGTGCGGTCGTAGCGCAGCCCGTGATAGTGGCATTGCAGCGTGTCGCCGACGAGCTTGCCCATGGAGAGGGGAAGGTGGCGATGCGCGCAGCGATCCTCGAGCGCGACCGGGGTTCCGTCCTCCAGCCGATAGAAGACGATGGGCTCGCCCATGATGACGCGGCGGAACGGCTGGCTGCCGATCTCGTGGTCATAGCCCGCGACATACCAATAATTGCGGAGGAACATCGGATGCTCCTTTCTTCCGTGCCGGCGTCGAAGCGCCATGTGCTGCTCCGTTAGCCGGTTGCGAACAGTCTATGCGCCGCGTCCGCAACTTTCAAATGCGGCTGCAACGCTTACAACGTTTCTTTGCTGGCGTGGACGAGACTAGGATATCAAGGCTGACACGCTCGTTGTAATTCGGATCACTCATGCGTCCCAGCGGCTATGCCTCCCTCGCGGCCTCCTTCGTCTCGGGTGAGCGCTCGCCCGTAACAGAGGTGCGCGCCTGTCTCGGGCGAGTCGATGCGGTCGCGCCCAAGCTTAACGCCTTCGTGCACGTGGCGCGCGAGCGCGCGCTCGCCGCGGCCGAGGACTCCGAGCGGCGCTGGCGCTCCGGATCCGCGCTCTCCCCCATCGACGGCATGGCCGTCGGCATAAAGGACATTATCGAGACCGAGGACATGCCGACGGGGCAGGGCTCTCCCCTATGGGAGGGATTTCAAACGCGCCGTGATGCGGCCTGCGTGCAGGCCTTGCGTGAGGCGGGGGCGATCATTCTCGGCAAGACGACCACCACCGAGTTTGCCGCGACCGAGCCGCTCATGCCGGTGCGCAACCCACACGATCCGTCGCGCACCGCAGGTGGATCGAGCAGCGGGTCGGCGGCAGCAGTCGGCGCCGGCATCCTGCCGGCGGCACTCGGAACCCAG
>CAWJDY010000065.1:0-105716 GCA_963841705.1 uncultured Alphaproteobacteria bacterium | reverse complement strand
ATGCGCACTACCAACGTCGATTTTGATCCCAGACCGCCAGTCGAGGCATCTTAGCTTTGAGCTTTCCACAGAAAAAGCGGCAAAGCTGGCGCTGCGGCTGCATGTACCATTGCGGCGGACGCTACAATCGGGAGTGACGAATCACTGGAATGCGACGGCAGATGCGAACGAATGCATTGGATAGTGTCACGATAGAAGTCGTTTGTCGCGACTGCGGCACCGGACAGTGCAGGCCATTCGGATATTTTCGCAACCATTCGAACATAACCTGCGACGGATGCGGAACCGAGATCAGCATTGACAACGAGCTGTTCCGCGCCAGCTTGGTTGAGTTTGGACAGACTATGGCGCGGCTGAGACGCCCGTACATGCATTGAAGAGGGACCGGCGCGGTGCTGTTGCTTCCCGAAAGCAACGTCGGTCTGTTCGCCCGTCCCGATTAGCCGGTCAAGGGCGAAGCTGAACCTGCCGCCCCTCGGGTGGGTACGGCGGCTCAAGCAACCGGAAGCCTTCACCATTGGTTCGTCTCCCGTGATCCTTCCCCGCGCGCCTGTGGCACCGCAGCTTCCCCGGCCCGGATTGCTTTCCCTGCCTAGTGCGGTGAGGACTTGCTCACGGGCGCTGGCGGCGGCAGGGTGAAGACTTGCTGACCGGCACTGGTGGCCCCGGCGAGCGTCCCAAATGGTCCAGCGAGGCTGTTGCCATCTCTGTCGTCGATGTACCAGCTGCGGTCGCGTTTAATGCACCAGCCAACAACCTGCCCTGCTCCGGCAACGAAGGCGTGGCGCCCAGCTTCCACCCGCTCAAGAGCGACGGCCTCCGCTGTCGGGTTCGCACAGCTCGCGGACTGGGGTCGCTCCTGGGTAAATGAAGCGTCGTAGTAGATCGCTCCCGTCTTGCTGATGCGGATGGCCATAAGATCTCCCTGTCGCCCCCCATGATCAGTGTGAGACGAACGCCGGCACACCACAAGTGGCCCCGGACCGGACCTGACCCGGTCTCGAGTTCTGCCGCGGGCACAATTGGCCATCGCGGGCGTTGGTAGGTGAATGGGGTTTGCCGTATTGCACAATGTGGTAGCGTGTCGTCATTCGCAGGGGCGACCATAGGCGGCGCGAATTCATCACGCGGCTCGGTGTTGCGGCGACGATCTGGCCGCTTGCAGCACGCGCGCAGCAGACGGTGCTGCCGGTGATCGGATATCTGCACAACCGCCAGGGCTTTCGGCATTACCGTTCCGAACACGCTGCTCGCGCTCGCCGACGAAGTGATCGAATAGATGATCGGCCAACGACCACTTTTTGTGCCCAAGGCAGATAGTTAAATCCGGGAGAGTTAGGCGATGTCGAACCCCATGCTCGCTGCCTTTGGCCTCGTACTCGCATTTGTTGCTGTCCCGATCGCCCAAGCGCAAGTTACAATCGATATCTCGAAGGTTACATGTGACCAGTTCTTAGGGTATAAGATCATAAATCCCGATGACATCGCTATGTGGCTGAGCGGCTACTATAATGCACAGCACGGCAACACTATCATCGATATCCAGACACTTGCTGCTCAGAAGCGCCAATTGCAAGAGTACTGCCTTCGAAATCTCAGCGTACCAGTCATGCAGGCAATTGATACGATATTTCACAAGAATCGCTGACACTCGGGCGTCCACCAAGTTTTCAACTGGTGATCAATCTCAAGACCGCGAGATCACTCGGTCTTACGACTCCCGGAATCCGTCCTGCTGCACGCCGACGAGGTGATCGAATAGAGGGCGGCTCCGCTGCGTGGACGAGTCCGATTGTGGCACTTCTGGAAGAGCATTGATGAACCGCATGCCCATATGGAGGGTGGGGGATGCCCCCTTCGCAGGGCTTGCGGCTTTTGCGTCTCTTCGCCATCTGCTATCGTCTACGCCATTCCAGTGCTCATCCAGGGAATGTCGGGTAACAAAGATAGGAATGAAACGATGTTGAAGTTCTATTACAGCGGCGCGCCCAATCCGACCAAGATCGCGCTGTTTCTCGAAGAATCCGGGCTTCCGTACCAAGCGATCCCGGTCGACACCCGCAAGGGCGATCAGCACAAGCCGGAGTATCGCGCGATCAATCCGAATGCGAAAGTGCCCGCCATTGTTGATGGCGATGCCGTTGTGTTCGACAGCAACGCGATCCTGCTCTATCTCGCGGAGAAAACAGGCAAGTTTCTGCCGGAAAACACCCCCAAGGCGCGAGGCGAGTTGCTGTCGTGGCTGATGTTTGTTGCGTCCGGCGTCGGTCCTTATTCCGGCCAGGCGGTGCATTTCCGCAATTACGCACCGGAGAAGCTGCCCTACGCGATCAATCGCTACGCGTTTGAGGCAAAGCGCCATTTCGGGATTCTGGATAATCACCTCGCCAAGCGGCGGTACATGCTGGGCGACATCTACACAATCGTCGACATGGACGTTTGGGGCTGGGCACGTCTTATCCCGACCGTCATGGGCGAGGGTGCATGGGATAAATTCAAGCATCTCAAGCGGCTCGTCGATGAGATCAGCGCGCGACCGGCAGCCCAGCGCGCTGCCGCGCTGAAGGACAAGCACAAGTTCAAGACGGAGATGGACAGTGAGGCGCTCGACGCGATGTTCCCCCACCTGAAGGAGAAAGCCGCGTAAGTCACACGTGGCGCCATCTACCCCGGCGCGAGCTTCACTGCCGCGCCCACCATCATTCATCGTCAAATAAAAGTGCAATTCGCGGGAACAGCTCTGCGCACACGAAATTCTCCCGTGCCGAATCGCTCGACACGGGAGAATTAATGTTCGCTAATCAGGTATAAACCCTGGCTAAGCTAGTAGCCCCGCCGATAGAGACCACGACGATATCCTCCGTAGGCGGCCCGACGATAGAGACCGCCACGATAGCCTCCGAAGTGAACGCTCGGGACCAGTCGTCTTCTCGCCTTCGAGCTATGTTTTTATTTCCATCAAATAACTTGCTGGAATACTGCAGCCCGATGGGACTGCGGTAAGAATGCGTAAACCTTGTTTCTCTTCCTGTCGAGTGCGAGCGTGTGTGCGCCTAGTTCCGTCGCCACCACCTCCTCGCGGCGCATTGTTTCGACATCAATGACGTCTATGAGTCCGGGGTCTCCGACCGCCACATAAAGGCGGCCGAATGGCCGCCCGTGCAGAAAAATTACGTCCGGCGGCCCGCTGAGACCAACATCGCCGAGGACACGACCCGAGCCAGGGTCAATTGCGAGTAGTACGCCGGCATCGCAGGCGCACATCAGCCGCCCCGTGGCCGGATCGCGAGCCAATCCGTGCGGTCCCGCCGCCGGAACGTCGTGCTCCCGCGATATTTTGGTGGGGTTACGAGCATCAATAACAATGATCCGCGCTGGGGAAGCGATATTGATGAAGAACAGCTCGCGCGTTTGGTCGTAAATTGTCCAGCGCGTGCGACCGGGGACTTTTAGTTCAGCAATTCGCTCTCGGTGCTCGACATCTACAACCGACACCGAGTGCGAATTCGGGATGGAGGGGTCGCCTACGTTTGCAGCGATCAGGATGCCACGAGTGGAATCGAACGCGAGACCGTTGGGTTTAACCCCCACAGCAATCTTAAAACCATCCCGCTCCGTACCTGGTGCAAACACGGATACGGTATCCTCGCCTCGATTGGACGTGAAAACCAGCCCCCGCGTTTCGGAGACGAGCACACCTGCCACTGCAGTGAGGCCCGAAATCAATTCAAGATATCGATCTAGAGCAGTGTCGATCACGTCGACTGCATCATTGCTGGTATGTGCGACGTAGAGCCGATCCGTTCCTTGATGGATATCTGCGTGATCGAACCCACCCTTGGACCGATTTGGCGGGAGCTCGATATGGCCAAGCGAACGCATCTCGCGTGTCTGCCGGAGGTCGAACCCGTCGAAAGGCTCGTCCATGAGCAGCAATGGATGCGGCGTGAGCAGGGCTAGTGCCAGCATCAGCCGGCGGCAGAAGCCTTTCGACAGCGCGTCGACGCGCTTGCGCAAGACCGGTGCGAGGTCGAGCAGCCGAATGGTGTTGGCCAAGATGGGGTCCGGCCGGCGGTAGACAGCCGCGAAGAATTCCATCACCCGCAGCACATGCTGTTCTTGCCAGGGCCGAACCCCATCCGGGAGGAAGAAGATCGAATCGCGGCGTCGGTTGAACGGCAACGCGCTGTCCCGCCAGAGGACGGAACCGTTGTCGACGGGGAGGAGGCCGACAATCGCTTCCAGCAGGGTCGTCTTGCCGGCCCCGTTCGGACCAATCAAACCGAGAATCTCATTGCCGTGCACGTCGAACGACACGTCTGCCAGCGCCTGCTGATCGCCATACCGTTTGCTCAGCCCAGCAACCCGCATCAGCACGGTCGCGTTCCCGGCGACGTTTTCCGGTCCTGCGGTGATCAACACCGTCATTGAGTCGCTTGGCGTGCAAAGGTCACGTTGGGACGCGAACAGGCGTCCCAACTGTTTTTGTAGTTGCTCAGCTCTTCGCGCTTGCGGTTTTGTCGAGCGCAGCACGCAGGCCGCGGGCAAGCTTAAGCGCGTCGTCGTTCGCCCAGAAATGCATGAAGAACAGTCGCGGCTGCTCGTTGAGCATGTGGCTATGCAGCGCGGTGACCTCGATGCCGTTCGAGCGCAGAGCTTGGATGACCGGATTTACTTCCTCGCCGGCAAGCACGAAATCGCCCGTTATCGCCGCCCTGCCGCCACCGGTGGGCTGAAAGCCTATGGCGGTCGCGACGCCGAGCGGGCCGACTGGACTTAGCTGGACGCCGCTTTCGCTCACGGGGTCGCGGCGCGGCACCGTGAACTGGTAGACGCCGCCATTGGCCTGCCCCTTCACGCCGATGATCTGATCGAGCTGGGTAGCGTCGAGATCGATGGCGGGCTGTGTGGCGGGCGGCGAGGGTGGCGTTAGAGGAGTCTTGCTCTCTGCCAGCGCAGTCCGGAGGGCTGTTGCCAGCTTGACCGGATCGCCGTGACCACCGACATGCATGTAGAAGGTTGCCGGACTCCCCCGCAGCAAGTGATTGTGGACAGCCGTCATCTCGGCACCATTCATAATGAGCTTGAGCATGACCGGATTGATCTCGGTCTCAAGCAGCACCAGATCGCCCATGATCATCACTCCGCCATGCATCGGCTTGAACGCAGTCCAACCGCCGAGTGCCAGCGCCGGGCGGATGGTGACGCCATCGAGCGTCACGTTGAGATCGGTGCGCAGAAAGGCGTAGCGGTGGACGTCGCCGGATACGACGGCGGCGTTTCTGCCGATTGCTTCATCGACCTTTTTCCAGTCGATCTCCTGGGCGTTGGCGGCGCTACCGATGCTCGCCAGTGCACAAAATGCAAGCACGTGAACACCACGCATTATTGGACTCCTTCTGTGGCGGGCAGAACGCCCGTTGATCGCCCTCTACCCCTGAATTCCAAAATCATGCGACAAGCCCGGCGAAATGGAGTCCGATCCCGACCGCGGAACACACCAGCAGCGTCGTGATCATCCCCATCTTGAAGCGGAATATCGCGACGATCGCCGCGATCGATAGCGCCAGCGCCCAAGGGTCCACGCTCGCCGGTACCGGCATGTCGAACGCGAAGCCATACCCGCGCACCGGCCGGACCTCCCGAAATATCGTATGCAGGGCAAACCAGATCGCCAGGTTGAGCACCACCCCGACCACCGCCGCCGTGATCGCCGACAAGGCTCCGTTCAATGCCTTGTTGTCGCGCAGCACCTCGATGAATGGTGCCCCGAGGAAAATCCAAAGGAAGCAGGGAATGAATGTCACCCAGGTGGCGAGCAGGCCGCCGAGTGTGCCCGCGAGCATCGGCGGCAATGTTCCCGGATCGCGGAACGCAGCCATGAACCCCACGAATTGCAGCACCATGATCAGCGGTCCCGGCGTTGTTTCCGCCATGCCGAGGCCATCGAGCATCTCGCCCGGCTTGAGCCAGCCATAGTGCTCGACCGCCTGCTGAGCGACGTAGGCGAGAACGGCGTAGGCGCCGCCGAAGGTGACCATCGCCATCTTGCTGAAGAAGACGGCGATCTCGCTGAAAACGTTGCTCGTTCCGAGGCTCACGAGCAGCACAACGACAGGCACCAGCCAGAGCACAAGCCACACACTCGCCGCCCGTACCGCGCGTGGCACGCTCGGCCGCGCGTGCTCCGGCAGTTTCTCGCCGAGGAGACTATCGACCGCGCCGCCGTCGTGCTTGCCGCCGCCCCCGTGACCGCTCTTGATCTGGAACGCGCGCGCGCCGCTCCAGCTTCCAAAAAACCCGATCAGCGCCGCGCCGAAGATGATGATTGGAAATGGAATGGCGAAAAAGAAAATGCCGACGAAAGCCGCTGCCGCCAGGCCCACCATCGCGTTGTTCCTGAGCGAGCGCTTGCCGATCCGCACGACTGCTTCCAGCACGATTGCGAGCACCGCCGCCTTGAGACCGGAAAACAGCGCGACAATCACCGGCACATTGCCGTAGGCGGCATAGACGTAGCTCAGCGCCATGATGGCGATGATGCCCGGCACCACGAACAGACCGCCGGCCATGATGCCGCCGAGGGTGCGGTGCATCAGCCAGCCGATATAGGTGGCGAGCTGTTGCGCCTCCGGTCCCGGCAACAGCATGCAGTAATTAAGGGCGTGCAAGAATTGCGCTTCCGAGACCCAGTGCTTTTCCTCAACCACGATGCGATGCATCACCGCGATCTGTCCGGCAGGGCCGCCGAAGCTGAGGCTTGCGACGCGCAGCCACACTTGCAAGGCATCTCGGAGCGAAACGCCGTGCCGTGGCTCCGAACGATCTGCTGTTGCGACAGAGAGCTCAGCCATGACTACCGCCGCTTCTTCCTGAAAAACTCGTAGAGATCGTTGAACGCCTCGGCGCCACGCTCAATCCGTCTCGCATCGTCATTCGTGGACGCGCGGATGCCATCGATCAGCGTCCTGATGCCGGCAACCTCGGTGCGACCGAACTTATCGTCCTTGAGGTCAATGTCGTGGATGATCTCGGCGATCGCGCGCAGCCCGGTGTCCTTGAGGCCGGCGCGCTCCAGCAGCACTTCGAAAGTGCACTTGTCGCCTTCGTGGGTGAACTCCGCCTCGAACATGTCGAAGCGCAGCTCGCCTTCCTGCGGCCGGTAACCCTTGCCCGACACGAACTTGAAACGAGCCTCGGGATCGATGAAGCGGCGGATCAGCCAGCCGCTGGCGATTCGATCCGCGTAGACGCCCACGCGCGTCACCCAGGTCCTGTTGCGAAGCGTCTCTACGGGATTGGGCTCGGTTTTTGTCTTCGGTGCCACGGGCTGATCCTTTTCCAACTGAGCCTCAAGGCCTTTGAGCAACTCTTCGGTGGTTTCGCGGCCAATGGCGCCGAAGAAATCGACGGCGGCAATCTCGGCGAGCCGCTTGCGCAATCGAGCGACCTGGACACGAAGCTCGGTTGCCGCAACGCTGGCTCCCTTGCGGCGCAGCGTCTTCGCTATGGCCTGTGCCTCCTTGGCGAGCTCGGCGTAATCAGCATCACGCGCCCGGTCGAACATCGCGCGCACTTCCTCGTCGGAGAGGCCGTCGATCAAGCGGGCTTCGCAGACGAATGCCTCGCCGCCTCCCTCCCTAATCTCGCGCAGCAGCCATTCGAAGTCCTCCTGTGTCTCCTCATTCATGGGCAGCGCGTGCACGGCGTTCTTGACCGCGACGGCACCGATGTCCTGCAGCCGGCGCCAGGTCTTGACCCGCAGATAGGCAGGCTTGGCCGGCAGTTGATGAATCAGCAGCAGCCAGCTGTAGGCGAGCACCCTGGGGGACTCGACTTTCATATTTTGCTACTGTATCAACAGCAGCGCCGAATGCAACAGATGTATCATTCAACTTGCCGTGTGCCGGCGAAGATAAAGGTCGGCGGGTCGGGAATAAAAATTATGCCGCGCATAGCCGTTTTCATCATTGTGCTAAGTGTTTGCGCCTTAACTGACCTGGTGCGAGCCCAACAATCGGGTAGTTGCGGGCAGTTGCCGCGACCAGCAACAAGCCTGCGCAAAGAATTATTCCGCCAAGGTGTGCAAGAACGAATATGACATCTGCATGAAGGGGTGTCAGAAAAAATAAGCAGCCTGGATTGACCCTCGGTCGACATCGTTACGCGGCATCGATCCCAGTCACCGCCGCAACAGTCTGCCTGACGCTGCTGCGCCTTCTGCGCAGAAAAATTGCGAGGGTCAAATCGGCGGGCAATTCGGTTGCCGATTGACCCGAAGCCTCGAAATCCCGCCCGCGCTTTGGGCTGCCGCCCTCTTCGGGCGACCCCGGAGAGCGACCGCGCCAACGTTGTCAAAGTTCGGCGGCGCCTAGCTTCACCCTTTTGCCGCTGTTTGCCGATAGCCGCTTCCGTTCAAGGGAACTGAGTCGATATCATATGTATCACTCATAAACATTACTTGCAACATATGTATCAAACAGCTATATGGGTGGTTGTCGTACCACGCAGGAGAAAGTCATGCGCAACCCGGATTATGTGAACAGGGCGAAACTGAACCCTGCGCGCACATTCAAATCCCCCATGGATGTCGTCGAAACGAACGACATCGAGCCGGCCGAGAAGCTGGCCATTTTAAAAGCGTGGGAATCTGATGAACGAGCGCTTCTGCGCGCCGAAGACGAAGGGATGGGTGGAGGCGAGCATGCGCATCTTCACAAGGTGCAAGCGGCCCTCGACCATCTCAGGTGAGGATATGTCAACCCGTACTTTGGCGCGCGGCAGCGGTTTCAAATCAATTCGGTGCAGCGTGCTTACCGCTACACGGCCACGGAAATCGCCAGAGCGCAGGCGACGACATAAGGCCAACTCCGCACGTAACCGCCTGCGCTTGGCGAGAGTGAGTTGAGCGACGGCCTAAAACAGGCTGCAACAGATGGGAGGTATCCGATGAAATGGATCACGCGCGAACGGGTCAAGGTCGACCGCGTCGCCTGCCCTTGGCTGATCAAGAAGTTCGTCGACAAGGACGCGGAGTTCGTTTTCGTCCCGCCCGATAAGGTGATGGAGGAAGCGAAACGCCTCGGTGCTATTCCTTACGACGTGAAGGACGTCGAACTCGGGCACCATGGCAAGGAGTGCTCGTTCGAGGCGATCCTGAAGAAATACGGGCTCACCAGCAATCCAGCGCTCGTGCTGCTGGGAAAGATCGTCAACGGCGCCGATACCGATAACACGCTCTACCATCAGCCCGAGGGACCGGGGCTTGAAGCCATAGCCGAGGGCTTTCGCCATCTCGGATTGAAAGACGATCACGCCGTGAATGCCGCGGAATGGATCGTCTATGACGCCCTTTACGCCTACTGCCAGGAGATGGTCCGGCAGGGCAAGCCCAACGGCGATTTCGTGGGATGATCTGATTCAGAACTGATCCTCACCGCTCGGGACGAAACTCAGATGAATACCAGTCTGTTCACCCTGGCCGTATTCGTCCTTGGCACGGCGACGGCAGCCCTGGTCACAGGGCTCGCTGGATTTGCCTTCGGATTGGTTGCTGCCGCAGTCTGGCTTTATGCGCTGACACCGATTTAGACGACGACTCTGATCGCAGCCTACGGATTGCTGGTCCAAGGCTATGCAGTCTGGAAGCTGCGCCGCAGTATCAATTTCGGTAGGCTTGCGCCGTTAATCGTTGGAAGCGCCATCGGCGTCCCGCTTGGGATTCTGCTTTTGCGATGGGTACCACCAGCGACGATTCGAGCTGCGATCGGTCTTCTGCTGATTGCATTCAGCCTGTACAATCTCTTCCGCCCCGCGCTGCCCACGGCAAAGGAAACCGGGCGCCTGGCGGATGCCGGCGCCGGGCTCATCAACGGCGTGGTCGGCGGATCGACGGGCCTGGCTGGAATTGTCGTCGTGATCTGGAGCAGCCTGCGCGGCTGGCCGCGAGACGAGCAGCGAGCCGCATTCCAACCGACCGGCGTGGCGACATTTTTCATGACGCTAATTGGACTGGGGGGTATCGGCGCAATCACCACCGCGAATGCCGAGCTGTTCGCCATCGGCCTACCTGCGCTTGCGCTGGGCACGTGGGGTGGATGGAAACTCTACGGCAAGCTTGACGAACGCAAATTTCGGATCGCGGTACTCGTTCTCCTCCTGCTCTCAGGAATGTCCCTCATGATAATGGGTCTGATCTCATAGAAAGAGTTGTTTACGCCGCGCCATCAAGAGACTTTAGGCGGCGCGCGGCCTCGGCCGCCTCGGCCGACAACCAATTCCGGAAAATTGCGATCTTTGGCACCTTCGAGGTCACCTTCGGGCAGACGATCCAGTACGTGTATGAACCTTCCTGCCCTTGCGCCCGCTGAGGAAGCAGGAAGCGAGACGTAGCCCGGATGAGCGGCGCGCCACTTGATCGGGCTCCGTTGAGGTTGGCGCGAGCGGGCCGCGATATCCGGAGATGTACCCGCATGTCGCCATCGGGACGCGCCTCCGGCGCGACCCCGCTGGCTCATGCGGGCTGCTGACTGCTCGCTATGGCGCAGGCGCAGCGCGAAGCGCCGGCATCACCTTGGCTGCGAACAACTCAACCGAGACCAGCATCTCGTCAAGGCCCAGGTCGCCAAAGCAAAACTGCCCGACGATGTAATTTGCCCCGCATTCCTTGATCTGTGCAGCAAGGAATGCACGAACGGTATCGGCGGAGCCTGCGATCGCCTGCCCCTGCCTGATCAGGGCGTCGAAGCTTTCGGCGCGCAACGGCGACTCCGGCAAGGTGCCGTGCATCTCGAACAGATAGCTGAAGCTCGACCGCCAGCGCAGATAGGCACGGCGCGCGATGGCCAGCGCAGCGGAATCGGTCTCCGCAACGACAATGAATCGCACCATGCCGATCTTGGGGAGGTCCGCAGAGCCCCGCGATGCTCGCCAAACCTCGCGATAACGGGCGATGATCGTCCGCGTCTTGTCGGGCATGTCGTTGGTGACAATGTGGAGACCCCGGCGGGCCGCGCGTTCGGCGCTCTCCGGCGAATGTGCGCCGTACCATAGCGGCGGGTGCGGCTTCTGCAGGGGCTTAAGCTCCATGGGTACGTTCTCGAATTGGTCGTAGCGCCCGCTCCAGGTCAGCCTGCTCACGGTGAACGCCTTGAGGATCAGCTCGAGACGCTCGGCATAGATCTGCTGGCGCTCGTCGGCGTTCTCGCCGTAAAAGGCAATCTCGTAGGGCACGGAGCCGCGGCCGAAACCGATTTCCAGCCGCCCGCCGCTCAGGTGATCGAGCATGCAGATCTCTTCGAGCACCCGCAGCGGATGATGGGCCGGCAGGGCGTAGACAAAGGTGCCGAAGCGCAGGCGCCTGGTGCGCTGTCCGATCGCTGACAGGAACACGCTCGGCGAGGGCGCCATGCCGAGCGGCGTGAAATGATGCTCGGCGACATGGTAGGCATAGAAGCCGAAACGGTCGAAAGCTTCGATCACCTGCAAGCGCTGCTCGTAATAGTCGCGCAGGGGAAGGTCGTTGCGGTCGAGGTGATCGAACACGCCGAATTCCACGCTCATTGCCGGCACCTTCCCTCCATCGGCGCCTACGCCGCCCTGTCAGCTCTTGGACAAGCTCAGCGTCTCAGGTCTCGTCCCCGCCTAGCGTACGACGGGGCAGGTTAGTTGTACTGCGTCACACCTTAACTCTCGGCGTCATTCCGGGGCGCTGGCAAGTCGGCATTACCGACTTGCCAGCGAGCCCGGAATCCATAACCCCAGGCGTATCGGGCAAGCAGCGTGTCGCAAGTGGCCGCCTGTGGTTATGGATTCCGGGCTCCGCTCGCTACAGCTCGCGGCCCCGGAATGACGGCGTAGAGCAGCTTTGGGATGCAGGCTTGGCCAACAAGTCGCCGAGTTCTTGGCGTAGGCCGGCGGCAACGGAGAACGCCGGCATGATCAATCGGCCCAGCCGCCGCGATATCGTCAAAAAGACGGTTGGGCTCACGGCGCTCAGTGCAATGGGCGCGGTCCACACGCCGACTGCACGCGCCAAAGCGCCGATCGGGCCCGCCGTCGGAACATTTTCCCACATCGATGCGATGCTGCGTGCTGCAACCAGTGCCGGGGAAGTGCCCGGTATCGTCGCATTGGCCACGACCGACCACGACATCGTGTACGAGGGCACCTTCGGGCGGCGTCGCCTTCACGAGGGGCCGGCGATGACACGCGATACGGTGTTTCGTATCGCCTCGATGGTCAAGCTGATCACGTCAGTGGCTGCCCTGCAGCTGGTCGAGCAGGACAAGCTTTCGCTCGACGCTCCCGTGCCTGATATCGACCCCGCGATCGGGTCGCCGCAAGTGCTCGACGGATTCGACGCGAAAGGAATGCCGCAGTTGCGTCCGGCAAAGCGGCCGATATCCCTGCGCCACCTGCTGACCCATACGTCCGGATTGAGCTACCGGCTCTGGGACGCAAAGGCCGCCCGCTATGCCAAGTCGATCGACCGGCTGTCCGCCGCGGAAAGAAGCCGGGCCCCTCACACGCTGCTCATGTTCGATCCCGGCGAGCGTTGGCAATATGGCCCCAGCATCGATTGGGTCGGCCGTCTCGTGGAATCGATCAGCGGCGAGCCGCTGGATGCCTATTTTCGCAACCACATCCTCGACCCGCTTGCAATGCACGATACTGCGTTCGTTATCTCGCCGGAGCAACGTTCGCGCGAAGCGAGCGCGCACAGGCGCGGGCCAAGCGGATCGCTTGCGCCGCAACCGATGGAGCAGCAGCACTCGGAACGCAAATCCTTCTCCGGCGGGGGCGGGATTTATTCGACCGCACCGGATTATTTGACTCTCATCCGCATGCTGCTGCGAGGCGGATCGGTAGATGGCGTTCGCATACTTCGTCCCGAGACCGTCGCGCTCATGGACCAGAACCAGATTGGCAGGATCGAAGCCGGCGTGCTCAAAACGACCGTCCCTGCGCTCTCCAACGATGTCGATTTCTTTCCCGGCGTCAGCCTCAAATGGGGGTTCGGTCACATGATCAACATGCAGCCCATTCACGACGGCCGCAGTGCCGGCAGCCTGACCTGGGCCGGCCTCTTGAACACCTATTATTGGATCGATCCTGGCAGACGCCTGGCCGCCGTCTTCATGACCCAGGTGCTGCCGTTTGCAGATAAGCGCGCATTGCGGGTCTACCGCCAATTCGAACGCGGCATCTACGCAGCAATGGGCTGATGCTCAGTCATCGTCGTCATCCTCGCCCCAGATGCCGGCGTGTGCCGCGCGCGCCTGCTGCTCGAGGCGCTGCAGATCCGCCGGGGCATTCGCCGTGGCGCGGCCGCCGCCGTTGAACACGACCACGCGAGAGAGATCCTGTCCGTCCACCTGGCAGCGATATTCGTCGCGCGCTCCGATCGGCTCGCAGACCACGTCGCGCCCGGCAAGGTAACGGCGCAACTCGCGCGCGGGCTGGCCGCGCACGCCTTCCACCCCATAGAGGCGGATCTGCCGGCCTGCGACCACAACCACCCCGGTAGTGTAGATGCGCGGGGAGCCGCGAACCGTTGCTGCGCCCGGCGTTGCGTCGGGGGACAGGCTCGCCGGGCTTGCCTCCGCATTGGTCGCAGTGGTGGCCGGCTGCGCGTACGCAATCGGCCGCGCATGTGCAGACTTCGCGCGCGCCGGGACCGCCTCCTTGACGAACTCGCTCCAGATGCGCGCCGGCATATCCCCGCCTACGACGTTCCTAGTGGGGCTGTTGTCGTCATTGCCGACCCACACGCCGACGACGAGACCGGGCGCAAGACCGACGAACCACGCGTCGCGGTTGTCCTGGCTGGTGCCGGTCTTGCCGGCGGTTGGAATGGGCAGGCGCGCCGCGCGGCCGGTGCCTTCGCGCACGACGCTCGCGAGGAGGTCGATGATGCCAGCCCGCGCCGCCTGGTTGCGGGCGGGCGTGAGCACCGTCTGCTGCCGCCCAAACACGACCTGATCGCCGCGGGCGATGGAATCGATGGTATAGGGCTCCACGCTCTCGGCATTGGCGGCGATAGCGGCAAACGCACGCGTCATCTCGATGAGCGTCACTCCCCCAGCGCCCAACGCCACGCTCGGCACCGCCGGCAGCTCGGACTGCACGCCGAGGCGATGCGCGGTCTCGATCACCTTCTGGATCCCGACCCTGTCGGCAAGCTGCACGGCGACCGAGTTCAGCGACTGCGCAAACGCGCTGCGCAGCGTCACCTCGCCGTGGAAGCGCCCGCCGTAGTTCTCCGGCTCCCAATTGCCGATCTGCACCGGTCGGTCGATCATCACGGAGCGCGGCGTGAACCCGTTGTCGAACGCGGCGAGATAATCGAACAGCTTGAACAACGAGCCCGGCTGGCGCTTCGCCTGCGTTGCGCGGTTGAACTGGCTTTCGTTGTAGTCGCGCCCGCCCACCATCGCCAGGATCGCGCCCTCCGGTGCCATGGCAAGGAGCGCGGCCTGACTCACCTTCTTGCTGCGGCCCTCTGCCTTGAGCCGGCGCGCGATCACGCCCTCCGCGATCGATTGCAGGTTGAGGTCGAGCGTGGTGCGCAGCGTAAGGTCGACCGAGGCATCGCCGACGAGGCGCTTTGCCTCCGGAGCCAACGTGTCGACGAAATAGTTGGTCCCCGGCGGGTTGTCGGGCGGCAGGCGCAGGGTCGCGGGATGCTCGCGCGCGGCTTCCGCCTGCGCAGCGGTGATGGCGCCGGTTTCGACCATGGCATCGAGCACCAGCGCGGCGCGCTGGTGCGCGCCTTCGAGGTTGCGGGTCGGCGCGAGCGCCGAGGGCGCGCGCACGAGCCCCGCGAGCATCGCCGCCTCGGCCAGCGTAAGCTCCTGCGCAGGCTTGCCGAAGTAACGCTTGGCCGCGGCGTCGGCGCCATAGACCCTGGCGCCGAAATAGGCCGTGTTGAGATAGCGGGTGAGGATTTCCTCCTTCGACAGCTGGTGCTCGAGGCGCAGCGTGAGAATGGCTTCCTGGACCTTGCGTTTGAGGGTGCGTTCCGGCGAGAGATAAATCATGCGCGCGAGCTGCTGGGAGATGGTGCTGCCGCCCTCACGCGTGCCGCCGGCCATTGCGTTGCGGAACGCGGCGCGAAACAGCGAAGGCAGATAAAGGCCGCCATGCGCAAAGAAATGGCGGTCCTCGATGGCGACAATCGCGTCCCTGAGATTGCGGGGAAGCTGCTCCGGGGAAAGTTTCTCGCCCTTGAAGATGCCGCGCGTAGCAAACACCTGCCCGCCCTCGGCCTGCACCACGAGTGCGCTCGCGGTCGGCTCGACGCTGGCCTCGCCCGGCAAGGTGAGGATGCAATAGGCGAGGTAGATCAACGGCAGGATGACGAGGGCGACGAGGATCGCGGCCGCGAGGGGAACGCGACGCAGATGACGGCAGGTCCAGGAGCAAGCGCCAACAAGCGCTTGGAGGCAAGCGCGCGCCCTCTCCGCGGTTACGCGCGGCTTTGCCACGTCGTCATGCCCTGACTTGATCCGGGCATCCATTCTCTTGGCAAGAAAACTCTTGGCAAAAGTGATGGATTGCCGGGTCAAGCCCGGCAATGACAACCGAGCCTGCACCATTGCCCCGAACTGAAATCGACAGAAAAGTGCCGCGAACATCTTAATCCGCTTGCCCAGCGCATGCCGCGGTGCGCGCGAACCGACATCGAGCCAATCGCGCTGCGGAGTGTACGTTTGCGGCGCCGCCATCTGCGCCTCATTGCGGCGGTGGGTCTACCCAGCGGCTACGCCGCTGGGGCTCGGCCGGAACGATCGGCATGAACGGGCGGGCCACCGAACCGCTGCCGTAGCTTTCGTCACCACGCTTCCAAAGCAGGCTCGACTGATCGTCCTCGCCATCGCTGTTGTAGCGATAGCGGTACCGATAGTACCGCCAGCGTGCTGGCGCGACCGGGAGGCTGGAGCTGGACGCAATGCCCAGGAGCGCCGGCGCGAGCGGCGAGGCCTGAGCCGGTCCCCACCCGCCGAGGCTGGTCAAGAACAGGATCGTGACGGCGAGCGCGGGCACGACATCCCCCGGCGAGAGCATCATCAAGCAAAACTGCATCCTGCCGCAAAAGTTCCGGGGGCCGTTTATGGATCGCGCGGCGATTCCCCTTCGCGGCTCGGCACGCAAAGAGCGCGCCGAGCGCCTAAGGGTGACGGTTCAGGGGCGGTGTTTGTGACCCAATACAATTAAATTCGAAATGCTCTTCTCGCGCCCTTCCATGGTTGTCGGCAGCCGGAAATGGTAAGCTGTCCCGTCGAGGAGTGGAATATTCCAGGAGGCAGAGGTGCTGGAGCTCTATCACAACATCAATTCGGTTTGCGCCCAGAAGGTGCGCATCGCGCTTGAGGAAAAGGGTCAGAAGGCCAAGGAGCATCTGCTCACGCTGCAAGGCGACCAGAACGACCCGGCCTACATGAAGCTCAATCCGAATGGCGTGGTGCCGACATTGGTGCATGACGGCAACGTCATCACGGAATCTTCGTTGATCCTCTACTACATCGACGAAGCGTTCCCGAACCCGACGCTCATGCCAAAGGCGCCGGTCGCGCGTCATCGCGTTCGTCTCTACAACAAGCTGATCGACGAATACATGCACAACGCGTGCACCATCATCACTTTTGCCACGGCGTTTCGACCTCGGTTTCTCAAAATGCCGCGCGAGCAATGGCTCGCCGAGATCAACAAGACGCCGCTCAAGCGGCGAGCCGAGTACAAGCGCAGCGTCATCGAGCACGGGCTCGATTCAGAGTTTGTCGCCGACGCGCTCGCGCAACACCGGAAGATGATCTCGTGGATGGCGGAAGACCTCAAGCGCGGACCGTACCTGGCCGGCGACAGCTTCACCAATGCCGATTGCGCGGTGATCCCGTATGTTCTGCGGCTCGAGCTCCTGAAGCTCGGCGCAATGTGGCAAACGGAACCGGCGATCGCCGATTGGTGGCGTCGCGTCCGGGAGCGAGATTCCGTCAAGTCTGCGATTTTTGATCGCATGCGGGAGGCCGATTGGGCGCCGTTCAAGAGCCTTGCACCCGACCCCTGGCCGAAGGTGCAATCGCTGTTGCAAGCGGCGTGATGACGTGAGCCGACAGAGGACCGTTCACTCGATCACTTCGTCGGCGAGCGCTAGAGAGCGTTCCGGTGAATCCAAGCTCCCGCTCACGCCACCCCGGCGCGCAGGAGATCGTGGAAGTGGATGATGCCGACGGGCTTGCCCGCTTCGGCGACGATCAGCGCCGTGATCTTGGAGGAGTTGATGATCTCCAGGGCTTCGCTGGCGAGCTGGTCGGGCCGCACCGTTTTCGGCGAGGCAGTCATGACATCCTCCACCCGCGCCTCGAGGAGGTCGGGGCGCATGTGGCGGCGCAGATCGCCATCGGTGATGATGCCGGCGAGGCTTCCGTCCGCAGCGGTGATGCCGACGCAGCCGAAGCCCTTGCTCGACATCTCGACCACCGCATCGGCCATGACGGTGCCGAGGGCAACGAGCGGGATCGCCTCGCCGGAATGCATCAGGTGGGCAACGAATTTCAGCATGGCGCCGAGCCGGCCGCCGGGATGCAGCTTGCGGAAATCGAGCGCGGTGAAGCCGCGGCTTTCCAGCAGCGCGACCGCGAGCGCATCGCCGAGGGCAGCCTGCATCAGGGCCGAGGTGGTGGGAGCGAGGTTGTGCGGGCAGGCTTCCCGCGTCGTCGGCAACAGCAGCACCACGTCGGCCGCCCGCGCCAGCGTGCTCTCGGCGGCGGCGGTCACCGCGATCAGGGTAATGCGAAAGCGCCGCGAGTAGTCGATCAGGTCCTTGAGCTCGGCGGTCTCTCCGGACCACGACAGCGCCATGATCACATCATTCGGGGTGATCACGCCGAGGTCGCCGTGGCTTGCCTCGCCCGGGTGAACGAAGAAGGCCGGCGTGCCGGTCGAGGCAAAGGTGGCGGCAATCTTGCGCCCGACGTGCCCGGATTTGCCCATCCCGGTCACGATCAGCCGGCTTTGCGCGCGCGCGATCATCTCGACCGCGGCAACAAAGTCTCTTCCGATACTGTCCTGGATCGATGAAGCCAGGGTGGTGAGGCCGGCGGCCTCGACCTCCAGAGTTCGCAGCGCCGAAGCGATCAGCTCGCCTGCGCGTGTTACGCGTTGGACCGGCAGCGGTTTCGGCATGGTTCAGGCGCCCTCCGCGAACCAGGGTAGCACGGAATGGCCCCCTCCGGGAGGAGCCTAAATCACCGCTCGTTAGCCATATCCGTCCTAGTTTCGTTAACCAACGCACAGCGGCCCGGCGGCCGCCGGTCGGTCGTCGCTCGCCTGCGCTAATCCGCCCTACGCATAACTGCAGCCGCAGGACGTTATTTCGGCCGTGCCTTGGGCGGGCTTGGCGAGGCTGCAGGCGTGGCCGCCTTCGGTGCCGGGGTCTCCGTTGCCTTGGTGGTGCCATCCCAGTTGCAGGCCTCCGCCAGGCGGGAACGAACCTCGGAAATCCTGCCCACGTTAAATGATGCGTCGTGCGCAACGTCGTGATGATCCCACATCCGGAAATAGACCTTGCCCCCATCCGTGAGCGAGCGAATGAATGGGATCGGCGAGGGCGCGACGGCGAGCACGCAGCTTGAATGAGTATTCCATGGGCTCTCTACGGCTTGCGCCTGATCGACGCGGTAGACGACGCGCACATCGGCCCCGCACTTGATGAAGCCCCATTTGTTGACCGCGACTTCGGTCTTGCCGTCCTTGCAGCGCATCAGCAGCCAGGCGTTGCCATCGCTGGATGGAAGCTGCGCCGCGACCTGGGGGCTGTCATCGAGAGGGGATTTTTCATCGCGGACCTCCCAGCCCCCCTCGGCGCCTTGCTTGCTCCCTGCCTGTCCAGGCGTTGCGTTGGAGGAGGTATCAAGGCCGTCGTAGCATTTCAGGCGCTCGGCATCGTCCTTGACCTGACGACAAAGCTTGAGGGCTTCCTGCGCGTGGGCGCCGGCGCCGAGAACGACACCGGCGCATGCGACGGCCAGCACGGCGCGCATGGTTTGTGTGCAGAGCATGACCGCGTCTCTAGAGTAAATTCGGTGCAAAGGCTAGGCCGTGCCCGGATAGTGCAATAAACTGTTCGGGATCCGACTGGCGTGGTCCTGAGCCTTGAGAGCCGCCCTGCGATAATGCGTCAGGGTCCTGGTGCGAACCAAAATTCAGCACTCAGAAGCGTTAGTATGAAAGCGCCCACAATCATGATGGCAGCGATCTTGCCAAGACGGTCCAGCCAAGGTCCTGAGTCACGATCTTCCATCATGTCGTGGGCGCTTTGCCGCGATGACAAGACAAGCGGAGCTACAGGTGCTGATCGCCAAATCGCTCGAGCCTGCCTTCCCTGCGATCGCCTCGACCGCGCGATCGGTCCCTGTCATGACTGCGGAAGTGGCCGCCGTCGCCGTCCGTCAGACGATTGAGCACCGCAAAGCGCCGTTTCTGAGTCTCGTCGAGGCTCTTGTAAAGCGGCTCTGCCGCGTCACTCAATTTCTTCAGCGCCGCTCCGATCTCGGACATTGCAACGGCGCGGCGCCGCGTGTGCTCGACGAAATCGTCGCTCGGCGACAGATCGCGCATCGCCATTCTGCGCTCCACCCGTTGCTTCGCGAACTCGCGTGCCGCCTGCTCGAAAGCCGGCCAATTCCGTTCCTGATCCGGCGTCAGCATGAGGCCGGCTTTGAGCGCGGCCAGCCGTGCTTCCCCGAATGCACGCAGATCGTCGGCACTGGGCTGAGAGCGTTCTCGACCGTCACGCCGATCAGGCTGTTGCGCATAAGCGAACGACGTGCCGGCGATTGCAAGCGCTGTCGCTCCGGCAATCACGAATTTCAACATGGTCCCACCTCCGATGCATACCAATGTGGATACCAGTACAGATCAGAAAGGACGATTTTGCAAATTAAAGTTCTGTTAGATTGCATGTGTGTTTATGCGGAATTAATCCGCAAATATCTGAAATACACCAGCAACGATGCAAGTTTTCCTGGCGTTACGATTTCCGCCGACTTCGATACCGCCATATCTGCGATCAGAGCCGCAATGCCGCTGGTGAATATTACGTGACAGACTAGAGACAAGTGTTCGCCCAAAATTGTTCTAAATCGGAAGCGAGATTTGCGCAGGGCCTCCCTGGGAATGGTCGGCTCAACCGAGATGCAGGAGACGACCACAATGCACAAGACCTTGCTTGCACTTGCTGCTGCCACATCCATGGCAACGGCGCTGTTGACGGCGCCGCCCGCTGAAGCGCGCTGTTTCGGGTGTGCTGTCGGCGTCGGCGTCGCTGCCGGTGTTATCGCCGGAGCGGTCGTGGGAAGTGCCATCGCCAGCACTTACGGTCCGGCCTATGTCGTGCAGCCCGGCTACGTGGTATACCCGGGTTACGTCGTTGCAGCGCCCGTCGGATGCCCTGGGGGTTACTGGGCGCGTCGGCCGTTGGCATATGATGCCTATGGAAACGTCATTCGCTGGAGCCGGCCGCACTTCTTCTGTCCCTGAAATCACGCATTCAGATGGTTAACGCCCGGCGACCCTTCGCCGGGCTTTTTTTGTTAGCAACCGGCGAAAAGAAACCCCGGCCAGGGGCCGGGGTTAGGCTTGAGAGACTCTGATGAGACACCCAGCTTAAAGCCAAACTTGTTCCTATTACGACTTCCTTCTGCGGCTTGATCGGCTGTGCCGGAAGGACGCAGTCGCGATTCCGCCGTGGCAGAGCCTAATTCTTGCCCCAGCCCAAATTGGCGGTGTGTCTTGCTCGCAAGAGCCTGCCACATTAGCGGAATAATTTGCTGCCAGAATTGCAGGTATGTGAGTGCGAGCTTGCGGGGCGCATAAGGAGGATCTGGGATGAGAAATCTTTTACTCGCAGGCGCAAGCCTGATTGCCCTGCTGGGCGGCTCCGCTGGCGCGGCCGATCTTGCACGACCGGCGCCGGTTTACGCTCCGCCCACTCCGGTCGTTGCGGTCTTCACCTGGACCGGATGCTATCTCGGCGGCAACGTCGGAGGAATTTGGGCCAACACCGACTGGTCTGATCCAGCGCTCGGAGATTTCGGGAGCAACACGGCAAGCGGCGCTCTGGGCGGCGTGCAAGGCGGCTGCAATTATCAGGTCGGCGCCTGGGTGTTCGGCATTCAGGGCGATTATGACTGGACCAACGTCAACAGCAACGTCGCGAACGCAATCCCGGCGGCGGTTGCCTTCGGACTGACGGACAACGCACAATTCAAATCCTTGGCGTCCGTCACCGGTCGGGTCGGCTATGCCTTTGATCGTTTTCTCGGCTACGTCAAGGGCGGCGGCGCCTGGGTCCAAGGCGACTTCGGTTTTCAGGCCGCCGCATTGCCCGTGGCCCCGACAGTCAGCCTGTCGCAGTCAGGCTGGACGGTGGGTGTCGGCGGTGAATATGCCTTCTTGAACTGGCTCACCGGCTTCGTAGAGTACGACTACTACAGGTTCAACAACAACAATTCGACGGCGTTGGCCTGCACTGCGGCCGTGTGCGGCATAACAACCACCGGCGTAGGCGTCAGCACGAACGTCAATGTCCTCAAAGCCGGCCTGAACTTCAAGTTCGGGCCTTTTCTCTAGTAGGTCGAGTCCATTAGACACTGGGGAGGCGCAAAGCGCCGTCTCGAACGCCTCATCCTGAGGCGCTCGCGTGCTTGCACGCGAGCCTCGAAGGATGCGCGCCGAGCGGCTCGAAGGATGACCCCTTGCACGGATATCGCTTGTGGCCGTCCTTCGAGACGCGCGCAAGCGCGCTCCTCAGGACGAGGCATCAAGACGCGCGCAAGCGCGCTCCTCGGACGAGGTTCAAGAGCATTTTCTGATCAAGTTGGCGATAGGGTTGATCATTCGTTAAAGTCGGCTCGTACTGGCCGGGCGCCATCCCCAGCAATACATGATCGGAAATCGCTAATGTCGCTCACTTGGCAAGCTCCTCGATGGCGTGCAGCGTAATCTGATGCAGTCGCTCGTCCAATTGCACCGCCAGGTGCGCCTCGGCAATTTGAAAGCGGTCCACATTAGGCCCGGTCAGTTCCCCGCCCCCAAGGCCGAAGAAGAACCGTCTTTGGTTTTGATAAGTGATTGCCTTCTTCACGTTTGGCGGCAGGTTTTGCATCTGCCAGGCCGGACTCGGATCATAGGTCACGACCAGGTCGATCCTCTTGTGCAGGATGCTGTTCGCCAACCAGGTTGCCCGCGATCCTCCTCCGGAGTACCCGATCACGGCTACTCTGGTATCCTCGGTCGGCAGCGCCCAGATGCGGTTCGCTGCAGTGACCCAGTCCGCCCAGTTGTAGGTTTCTACCCAGGTATGCGGTATCCATGCGATCCGCCGCGCCAGCAGCAGCATCCCGCTTGAGTCCATATATCCATCCGCGCCGGCAAAGCCGCCGAGCAAGATGTAGACGTATGTGGTCGGGTGAACCTCATCGGCCCGGCTTGTCGCTCCGGTAAGGAGCGCTACGCACAACAGGATCACCAGCCGCATTTGAACTTAGAGCTCCGCCGCATCGTCAATGTGGACCAGCAATTCAGCACTATTGCGGCGGGAAGGACGATAATCCGATATCTGATATCATAAACTAAAACAAATCTCTGCCACACTCGTGATCCGATTTGAAACAGTACCGTACGGCATGTCTCAGGACGTGCAATTTGTTGACTTTCATGCGGCGGATTCGCGTTCGTCGTAGCATCGCACGCACGACCCACTGGGGTTTTCGCGCTCCGGCATTAAGAGTTAAGGCAAACTGAGAAACGGAGGATCGTTTAGGGTGAACCCGGAAGCGGCTGCGACGGTTACCAGGAATCACACGGCAATCGCGATGCTGACCTTCGTCAGCTGCATTCCCTTGGCCGGTGCCCCAGCACAAACGGCGCAGCCCGAGCATCCGCTCAACTCGGTCCGCGAGATTCGCGCAAGTCTGCGCGCGTGCTGGATCTCGCCAGAAATGCGAACAGCGCCGCAAGTTACCGTTCGACTGAGCCTCAAGCGAAACGGGGAAATTCTCGGGCAGCCGCTGATCAGTTATCAAAGTCCTGCTGCCTCGGAAGACGAGCGGGCGGCGCTGCGGGCGGCAGTAGCAGCAGCCCTGGCCCGCTGCGCGCCGCTGCCGATCAGCGAGACGCTCGGTGGCATACTCGCCGGTCGCCCGATTGTTGTGAAGCTGGGAGAAGGATGGAGGCGCCGAGGAGCGCCGGCGGCCTCGCCCGGCAGATAGAGCATGTCCAGCAAAAGTAGGAACCGGTTTTGCGAAAAGGACATGCTCAACAAGAGGATGAGCGGGGATGACGATTCGAAGAAAGTCATCCCGCTCTAGGACGCGCCATGACCGCATGACGGGCTGCCATTGCCCGGTAAGCGCCTGCACCGGTTATCGCTGGCGGCGCACATCCGGTCGCGGCCGGGCTGCTCCTATGAGGTTTGAAAGCCCATTATCGGTGTTGGGGCGGGTGCCATTGGCTTCCCCCTGCCTGCAAATCCCTGTAAAGGGGGGCGGGGCGACAGCCAAAACCTGAAAAAAGTGAGTACCAGCAAGGACATCCGCCGAAATGGCAGGATCAGGAACAGGGAAGAACAGGAAATAACAGGGAAATGACCAGCGATTCATGGCTCAACGTCGCGATCACCGCTCCCAGCGAAAGATGATGTAGTCGTCGTTCTCATCGGCGCGTCCCCGCTCGACCATCCGGCGAAAACGCTCCCGCACGTCCTCGAGACTTTCGCCAGCGGACGACAGCAGACGGACGATTGGCCAAACAAAAAGCCCGGCGCGGGAGTCCGGGCCGGGCCTCTCTCACAGCTTTCTAAGATTAGCGACTCATAGCAGATTTTTGTTACAATGTCAAGATATCAAGCAAAATCAAGCAAAATATCAAGCAAAATTTGTGTCGGGAGCAGACGAGTTGTCCGGTTTTCCGCCTCCTTGCAGCGATTTAAAAAGAAGCCGAAAGCAATAAACAAAAAGTCGATCGCTCCGCGGCGGGCTGTTCCGCTTCGTTTCGCTAGCTTCACGGCTACTATGGCAGAGTCCGGCTTCTCGTGCCCGTGCATCATCGGCTACGGCTTCTCACCTCCCCGAGCTCCCCTTCCCCTGCCGAATTCACGGGTCGAATAGATTGAGCGAAGGTCGGCAGCGTGTCACGCGGCCCGGCGAAAGCGCTCCCCTCCTTCCCATGCCCCATTGGCAGCAACTCGCCCAGGCCGGCAAGCCGACGCTCAACGAGCTTCTGCTCAACGACTTCAGGCGAGCCGAATTGCAAATTTCCGCGTTTCGGTAGCGACTTGCCGGCCTGGGCGGGAGGATTTGAAGAAAACTCGCGCGGAACCGCGAATTCACGTAGGCGAACCCTTGTCATTCCGGCTAGAATTTGGCAGGGTCAACTAGGACAGCATTGCTGTCCCAGTTAGGGTCGCCGGTTTCTGTTCCTTGTACGGCGGATCCGAATGCGGTGATGAGCGGGGCCGCGGCAGCGCCCACATCGCCAATAGGTGCGGTCACGCGCTTTCGAAGCCGTGGGCGATCGACCGCCGAAGAATGCAAACGGCGCGGGCTCGCGCGTGGGTGCCACGTGCGGATTGCCTGCGCCAGCAAGCGTCACAACATCCAGAGGGACGGCTTCATCGGTGCTTTGGCGCCGCAAGATGTGAGATTGGCATGAGCGGCGTAACGAAGCGCGCGGGTTTATACCTCCCCCACACGAACTCGGGTTTACCCGAGTTCGTGCGTACAAGTGGGTCGAAGCCGGATAAATCCGACTTCGACTGGGGGAGGTCGGCGACCCCCGACTTGGTCGGGGGGAGCCGGGTGGGGCATCGGGCCCCCTCGCCGGGCGTTCAAGCGCGGGTTGTTGCAGCAGCCGGCGGCTGCTCCCTCACCCAACCCCCAACCCAACCCCCAGCCTACCCTCCCCCGCAGGCGGGGGACGGATGGAGAGCGCCCGAAGCGCAGGGGCTCTACGATCCCGCCCTGGAGAAGGACTCCTGCGGGGTCGGCTTCATTGCCGATATCAAGGGCCGCGCATCCCACAAGCTGATCGAGGATGCGCTCGCCATCCTGTGCAATCTCGAACACCGCGGCGCAGTGGGCGCCGACCCCCGCGCCGGCGACGGCGCCGGCATCCTGGTGCAGATCCCGCATCGGTTCTTTGCCAAGAAAGCCGATCGCCTCGGCATCGGCCTGCCGCGACCGGGAGAATATGCCGTCGGCACGCTGTTCATGCCGCGCGATCCGGACTGGCGCCAGATCATCCGCGACATCTATGCGCAGATGATCAAGCGCGAGGGCATGACGCTGCTCGGCTGGCGCGAGCTCCCGACCGACAACTCCACGCTCGGCGAGGCGGTCAAGCCGACCGAGCCGGTGCATCTGCAAGTCTTCATCGGGCGCGGACGCAAGATCAAGAGCGAGGACGAGTTCGAGCGCCGGCTCTATGTGCTGCGCAAGTCGATCTCCAACGCGATCTACACCCGCAAGGAGCGGCGGCTCTCCGGCTATTACCCGGTGTCGATCTCATGCCGCACCGTCGTCTACAAGGGCATGTTCCTCGCCGACCAGCTCGGCACCTACTATCCCGACCTGCACAATCCCGATTTTGCCAGCGCACTTGCGCTCGTGCACCAGCGCTTCTCCACCAACACCTTCCCCACCTGGTCGCTGGCGCATCCTTATCGCATGATCGCCCACAACGGCGAGATCAACACGCTGCGGGGGAACGTCAACTGGATGGCGGCGCGCCAGGCATCGGTCTCGTCCGATCTCTTCGGCGAGGACATCAACAAGCTCTGGCCCATCTCCTACGAGGGTCAGTCCGACACCGCATGCTTCGACAACGCCCTCGAGTTCCTGGTGCAGGGCGGCTACTCGCTCGCGCACGCCATGATGATGATGATCCCGGAAGCCTGGGCGGGTAATCCGCTGATGGATGAGGAACGCCGCGCCTTCTACGAATACAACGCCGCGCTGATGGAGCCGTGGGACGGCCCCGCCGCCATCGCCTTCACCAACGGCCGTCAGATCGGCGCCACCCTCGATCGCAACGGGCTGCGCCCTGCTCGCTATTTCGTCACCCGCGACGAGCTCATCATCATGGCCTCCGAGATGGGCGTCCTGCCCATTGCGGAAAAGGACATCGTCCAGAAATGGCGGCTGCAGCCCGGCAAGATGCTCCTCGTCGACCTCGATCAGGGCCGCCTCATCCCGGACGAGGAACTCAAGGCGACGCTCGCGAAGAGCCATCCCTATAAGGAGTGGCTCGAGCGCACCCAGATCGTGCTGGAAGATCTGCCGCCCGCGCCGGAACAGGCGCCGCTCTCAAACTTCGCGCTGCTCGATCGCCAACAGGCCTTCGGCTACACCCAGGAGGACCTGCGCATCCTGATGTCGCCCATGGCGGTGGCGGGCGAGGAAGCGGTCGGCTCCATGGGCAACGACACGCCCATCTCGGCGCTGTCGAACCGGCCGAAGCTCCTCTTCACCTATTTCAAGCAGAACTTCGCCCAGGTAACCAACCCGCCGATCGATCCGATCCGCGAAGAGCTGGTCATGAGCCTCGTGTCCATCATCGGGCCGCGGCCCAACCTGTTCGATGTCGAAGGCGCCTCCCACCTCAAGCGCCTGGAAGTGCGCCAGCCCATCCTCACCAATGCGGATCTGGAAAAGATCCGCGCGATGTCGGAAGTGGGCGGCGGCCATTTCAGGTCGCGCATCCTCGACACCACCTGGCCGGCGGAGCAGGGATCTGCCGGACTCAAAGACGCGATCGAGACGCTGTGCGCGCGGGCCGAAGCGGCAGTGCGCGAAGGCGTCAACATCATCATCCTCTCGGATCGGCGCGCGGGGGTGGAGAACATCCCCATGCCGTCGCTGCTCGCCTGCGCAGCGGTGCATCACCATCTCATCCGCCAGGGCCTGCGCACGTCGGTCGGGCTCGTGGTCGAATCCGGCGAGCCGCGCGAAGTGCATCACTTCTGCTGCCTCGCGGGCTACGGCGCCGAGGCGATCAATCCCTATCTCGCCTTCGAGACCCTGGTGGCGATAAAGGACGATCTCCCGCAGAAGCTCGACGAGAAGGAGATCCTCAAGCGTTACATCAAGTCGATCGACAAGGGCATCCTCAAGGTGATGTCCAAGATGGGCATCTCCACCTATCAGTCCTATTGCGGCGCGCAGATCTTCGACGCGGTGGGGCTCAGGTCGGATTTCGTCGCGGAATATTTCACCGGCACGGCAACGCGCATCGAAGGCGTGGGGCTGGCCGAGATCTCCGAGGAGACGGTGCACCGCCACCGCGATGCCTTCGGCGACGTCCCGATCTATCGCACGGCCCTCGACGTGGGCGGCGAATATCAGTTCCGCGTGCGAGGCGAGGACCATGTGTGGACCCCGCCGACCGTGACGGCGCTTCAGCATGCCGTGCGCGGCAATCTGCCCGATGAATATCGCACCTATGCGAAGGCGAGCAACGATCAGTCCGAACGCCTGCTCACCATCCGCGGGCTGTTCCGGCTCAAGTCGGCGGAAGAGGACGGGCGCAAGCCGCTGCCGATCGAGGAGGTCGAGCCCGCCAAGAACATCGTGCGGCGCTTCGCCACCGGCGCCATGTCCTTCGGCTCAATCTCGCGCGAGGCGCACACCACGCTCGCCATTGCCATGAACCGCATCGGCGGCAAGTCGAACACCGGCGAAGGCGGGGAGGAGACGGACCGCTTCAAGCCGCTGCCCAACGGCGACTCGATGCGCTCGGCGATCAAGCAGGTTGCCTCCGGCCGCTTCGGCGTGACGACGGAATATCTGGTCAATTCCGACATGATGCAGATCAAGATGGCGCAGGGGGCCAAGCCCGGAGAGGGCGGCCAGCTCCCCGGTCACAAGGTCGATCAGATCATCGCCAAGGTGCGCCATTCCACGCCGGGCGTGGGGCTCATCTCGCCGCCGCCGCATCACGACATCTATTCCATCGAGGATCTGGCGCAGCTCATCTTCGACCTCAAGAACGTCAACCCCGAAGGCCTGGTGTCGGTGAAGCTCGTGTCCGAAGTGGGCGTGGGCACCGTTGCTGCCGGCGTGTCGAAGGCGCGCGCCGACCACGTCACCATTGCGGGGTTCGAGGGCGGTACCGGCGCCTCGCCGCTCACCTCGATCAAGCATGCCGGCTCGCCCTGGGAGATCGGGCTCGCCGAGACGCACCAGACCCTCGTGGCAAACCGGCTGCGCGGGCGCATCGCGGTGCAGGTCGACGGCGGCATCCGAACCGGGCGCGATGTGGTCGTGGGCGCGCTTCTTGGCGCCGACGAGTTCGGCTTCTCCACCGCGCCGCTCATTGCCGCAGGCTGCATCATGATGCGCAAGTGTCATCTCAACACTTGCCCGGTGGGGGTGGCGACGCAGGATCCGGTGCTGCGCCAGCGCTTCGTCGGCAAGCCCGAGCATGTCATCAACTTTTTCTTCTTCGTCGCCGAGGAAGTGCGCGAGCTGATGGCGGCCATGGGCTTTCGCACCTTCGCCGATATGGTTGGGCAGATGCAGATGCTCGACAAGCGGCAGGTGATCGAGCACTGGAAGGCCAAGGGCCTCGATTTCTCGAAGCTGTTCTTCAAGCCGCAGGCAGGCAAGGGCGTCGCCACCCATCATTGCGAGCCGCAGGACCACAAGATTTACACCATTCTCGACCGCAAGCTGATTGAGCAAGCGCGTCCCGCGCTCGAGCGCGGCGCGCCATTGCGCATCGTCACGTCCATCAGAAACACCGATCGCACCGCGGGCGCGATGCTCTCGGGCGAAGTCGCCAAACGCTACGGCCACGGCGGGCTCCCCCACGACACCATCCACGTGAAGCTCACCGGCACCGCGGGCCAGAGCTTCGGCGCCTGGCTCGCCCGCGGCGTGACCTTCGAGCTCGAGGGCGACGCCAACGACTACGTCGGCAAGGGCTTGTCCGGCGGCCGCATCATCGTGCGGCCGACGGCGGACGCAGGCATCGTGCCGGAGGAGTCAATCATCGTCGGCAACACCGTGCTCTACGGTGCGATCGAAGGCGAGTGCTACTTCCGCGGCGTGGCCGGCGAGCGCTTCGCCGTGCGCAACTCCGGCGCGTTTGCGGTGATCGAGGGCGCCGGCGATCACTGCTGCGAGTACATGACCGGCGGAATCGTGATCGTGCTCGGTCGCACCGGGCGGAATTTTGCCGCGGGCATGTCGGGCGGCGTCGCGTATGTCCTCGACGAGGACGGCACGTTTGCGACCCGCTGCAATCTTGCCATGGTGGAGCTCGAGCCGGTGCTGGCGGAGGAGGAGGCGAGCGAGCGCATCTATCATCACGTCCATGATCTCGAGTCCCACGGGCGGGTCGAGATCCTCGACGACATGACGCGGTTCGACGCCGAGCGGCTGCATTATTTCATCTCGCGCCACGCCCACTTCACCGGCTCGACGCGCGCCGTGCAGATCCTCGAGCGGTGGAAGACCTATTGCCCGAAATTTCGCAAGGTAATGCCGCTCGAATATCGGCGTGCGCTCGCTGAGATGGAGAAGGCGCGCACCATGCAGGCCGCCGAATAACTACGAGCGCGTGCCGTGAAATATACTGAGGACACGCAGCAGACTCGGTCTGCTCCCTCTCCCCTTGTGGGGGAGGGTTGGGGAGAGGGGTGGCGAGTTTTGCAACGTGCGTGTGTCAACCTCGCGACCCCCGCCCCCATCCCCTCCCCGCAAGAGGGAGGGGAGCACACCGCGGGCGCCGCACGTTTTGTGCGCCAGCACCAACAGAACGTGTTCTGATGGGCAAGATCACCGGCTTTCTCGAGTACGAGCGCTCGGACCGCCGCTATGAACCGGTCGAGAGCCGCATCAAGCATTGGCACGAGTTCGTGCTGCCACTGCCCGAGAACGAGACGCGCACGCAGGCTGCGCGCTGCATGGATTGCGGCATCCCCTACTGTCACACCGGCTGTCCGGTAAACAATCAGATCCCGGACTGGAACGATCTCGTCTATCGCGGCGACTGGGAGGAAGCGGCGCGCAATCTCCACAGCACCAACAATTTCCCGGAAGTGACCGGCCGCATCTGCCCCGCGCCGTGCGAGGCATCCTGCACGCTCAATCTCGACGACAACCCGGTAACCATCAAGACGATCGAATGCGCCATCTCCGATCGCGCCTACAAGGAAGGATGGATCAGGCCCGAGCCTCCCGCGGTGCACACGGGCAAGAAGGTCGCGATCGTCGGCTCGGGGCCGGCGGGGCTTGCCTGCGCGCAACAGCTCGCGCGCGTCGGACACGAGGTGCACGTGTTCGAGAAGTACGCCAAGGGCGGCGGACTCCTTCGCTACGGCATTCCCGATTTCAAGATGGAGAAGCATTACGTCGACCTGCGCATCGAGCAGATGCAGGCCGAAGGCGTGATCTTCCACTACGGTGCCCATGTCGGGGTGAACGTGCCCGCCGAGCGTCTGCTCGACGAGCATGATGCGCTGGTGCTTGCAGGCGGCGCGGAGAAGGGGCGCGACCTGCCCATTCCCGGGCGCGAGCTCAAGGGCATCCATTTCGCCATGGAATTTCTGCCGCAGCAGAACCGGCGCGTGAGCGGCGAGCCGCAAGCGGACGAGGAGCCGATCCTCGCCGGCGGCAAGCACGTGATCGTCATCGGCGGGGGCGATACCGGCTCCGACTGCATCGGCACCGCCTTCCGCCAGGGGGCGCTCTCGGTGACCAATTTCGAGATCATGCCGCAGCCGCCGGAGCGGGAGAACAAGCTCCTCACCTGGCCGGAGTGGCCGCTCAAGCTGCGCACCTCGTCGAGCCACGAGGAAGGCGCGGAGCGCGACTTCGCGGTGATGACCACGAAGCTTTCAGGCGAGGGCGGCCGCGTGCGGAAGCTGCATTGCGTGCGGGTGGATGGAAAGATCAACCCCATCCCGGGGACGGAGTTTGACATCGCGGCCGACCTCGTGCTCCTCGCCATGGGCTTCGTGCACCCCGTGCACGAGGGCATGATCGCCTCGCTCGGCCTCGACCTCGATCCCCGCGGCAACGTGAAAGCAGACACGCTTGGGTATCAGAGCTCCAGGCCCGAGGTCTTTGCCGCGGGCGACATGCGGCGCGGCCAGTCGCTGGTCGTCTGGGCCATCCGGGAGGGCCGCCAATGCGCCCACGCGGTCGACGCCTTCCTCATGGGCTCGAGCACCCTGCCGCGATAGAGCATGTCCAGCAAAAGTGGCAACCGGTTTTGCGAAAAGGACGTCGAGGAAAACTCGTCCTGCTCTAGCGCTTCGTAACGACCGGTATGTATCCTGCAGACAGTTGGTCTGACGCAGGGATTTCTTTTCAGCGGAAAAACGGCAGGAAGAACGGCAGCCGGAACGGCTGGGGCGCGACCGAGCGGGACGGGCGCTGCTGCATCGGCAAATGGTTGGCCTGCGCCCCCTGCCCCTGCGCGCCCGCGTCGCTCGCCACCTTGTCCGTGGCCGGAGCCGCCGGAGGAGACGGCGGCGTGGGCGGCAGGTTGGTGTCGATGTTGACCCCCCTCGAGCGCGGCCAGCTGAAATCATCCGCGCGGCCGGTCGGAGCCGGGATCGGCTCGCCCTTGGTCAAAACGCGGCTGGCCGACGCATCGGTCGCCGGCGCGGAGCGGTTGTGCCGCCCGCCGCCGAGAAGCTCGTCCGATCCGGCGTTGAGCGCGGTGAGCGGCAGCACCGGTCCGACCGCCGGTCGCTGCGACGGCGCGCCGGGCTTGGCCGCAGCCGGCGCCTGCGCGCCCTGGTCGGTGGGCAGCGGCAGAGCGAGCGGAGCCGCGTGGTTGACCATCTGCCGCTCGATTTCACGCTCGACGTAGTGGGCGAGCTTGCGTGCGCCGAACTTGGTGAAATACACGCCGTCGCCCGAGCGCAGCCGCCGGATCTGGCCTTCGTAATCCGGCCCCTGCGGGGAGAAGTGCCCGCTCTCGTCCACGAAGCCGTCCCAGATATCGACATAGGTGATGCCGGCCTTGTCGGCGCGGCTGCGGTAGATGTCATTGAGGTATTGCGAATTGGCGCTCGCCTTGGCGCCGCGCTGCGACGGCAAGCCTACCCAGAAGACCGGAACGCCCGCGCTCTTGAGCGCGGAGATGGTCGCGTCCACCCGCTTGATGTACGCAATTTCCCATTTTTCCGTGTGGAATTCCCACGGACCGTACGACGCCTGCCGGGCCTGCTCGGGGCTCACATTGGCGGGGGCCTGCTGGGGCGGCTGCTCCGGCGGTTGCTGCTCCGGGTCAACGGGAGCGGGAGGCGTCGCGGGCGGGGGCGTTTGCGGCGGCGCGGCGGCAGCAGCGGGCTTGCTGCCAGCGGGCGTCCGCACGACCGGGGGGGCTTTCTCGCGGATGAGCTGGCGGTCGTTGTTGCCGATCATCATCACGATGTATTTCGGCTTCTCCGACGCGATGATCTCGCGCGCAGCCTGCGCCCAGTCGGTGTCCCGGCGCGGATCGTAGCGAATGAGCCCGGAATCGGTGCGGTGCTTGCGCACAATGGCGATCTCGGGCTTCTCCGAGAATGCGTCCTCGAGGCCGTAGGCCAGCCAATCCGCGTTGGCATCTCCCATGATCACGATGGGGATCGTCGCCTCGGGCTTCTTCTGTGCCGGTGCGGGCGCGTGGGAGAAATCCCCCGACCCCTCGCCGCCGCCCCGGTCGCGCTGGTCAAAGCGGGGAAAACCCCCGAAGAAATCCCGGAACGGGTCCGAGCGGTAGCGGGGGCGGCCCCAATCGAAGAATTGCGCCTGCGCCGGCGCTACCAGCATCAGCGTCAAGCCAATGCCCGCCAGCGCAGCCAAGCCTCTGTAATTACACCAAAATCTCATCAGCGCCGCCGATTGGATCTGCCGCCAAGCCTGCCAGCCGCAAACGGCCAGCATCCCTATGAAAATGTCAAGTTGAAGATGCTTTCCTGGTTGACTGTGCCTGCGCCTGCGGCCTGCGCGCCACACTACTTGTACGTCTTATATGTCGTGATTGCGCCGCTGTAGGGGCGGAAGAAACCCCCTAGAGACTTCGTAGGGCGGATTAGCGTAAGCGTAATCCGCGAAACGGCGGGTTACGCGGCCATTCTCGTCAAGACGATCTTGGCCGCTAACCCGCCCTACAGTCTACGGTTCAAAATCAATCCTGAGAGTCATAATCCTATGGGGAAACCAATATGCTTGCAGGAACGTTGAACCTGCCAAGGTTGATCACGTTCATTGTCGGCAGCGATCCGGTAATATGCTATTACATCGAACCGCATCGTGTTTGTTAGCAACAAAACCCGGCGGGGCCGATATAGCCCAATGCCGCAGGTTGTGACCTGCCTTCCAAGGGGATCATGCAAGCCATCCGAAAAGCCGTGTTCCCGGTCGCGGGCCTGGGGACGAGATTCTTGCCTGCAACCAAGGCCATGCCGAAGGAGATGCTGCCGGTCGTCGACCGGCCGCTCATTCAACACGTCGTCGACGAGGCCAGAGAGGCGGGCATCGAGCACTTCATCTTCGTCACCGGCCGCAACAAGGGCGTCATCGAGGACCATTTCGACCGCCAGTTCGAGCTGGAGCACACGCTCACCGAACGCCAGCGTCGCGCCGATCTCGATCTCCTGGCGCGGGATCTGCCCGGGCCAGGCGCCGCGAGCTTCACCCGACAGCAGCTGCCTCTCGGTTTGGGGCATGCGGTGTGGTGCGCGCGCGAGCTCGTCGGCCATGAGCCCTTCGCGCTCCTCCTCCCGGATGTGCTGGTGCAGCACAATCCGGGCTGTCTCGCACAGATGATCGCCGCGGCAAGCGAGGTCGAGCGCGCCAATATCATCGCGGTCGAGCAGGTGCCGCCGGAGCGCATCCACATGTACGGCGTGGTCGGCATCGGTGAACGCCGGGGCGATCTTTTTGCTCTCACCAGGATGGTAGAGAAGCCCTCGCGCGATAGCGCGCCTTCGAACCTCATCATCACCGGCCGCTACATCCTGCAGCCGGAAATCTTCGACTTTCTCGCCGCGGAAAGGCGCGGGGCCGGCAATGAGATCCAGCTCACCGATGCGATGATCGAGCTTGCCAGGACGCAAGCGTTTTACGGGCTCGAGTTCGAGGGCCGCAGCTTCGATTGCGGCTCGAAAGTGGGTTTCCTTGCCGCCAACGTCGCCTACGCGCTCGAGCGCGATGATATCGCGCCCTCCCTGCGCGCGGAGCTCACGCAACTCCTTGCGGACGGGGGATGAGGCTCTTGGTGCCAGTTCGTACTGTGATCGGTACATCTGGTGTCACAAAGATGTGCCTGCTCCTCAATGGAGCAGACCGATGTCCGGCCGTGGTAAAGCGTGAGCATGCCTGCCCTCGTGCGTTCCTCGGCTGCGTCTATTCCGCCGCGACCTGCGCCACGCCGGACTTGAGCTTTGGATTGAGCTCGCAGGCCTCCTCCCAGCTCAGCACATTGAGCGATTTGACGAACTTGCCGACACCGTCGACCTCGGCACAGAACAGGCCAAGCTCGATGATTTCTTCATCGCTGAAGTGCTTGGCGAGATCGGCATAGACCTGGTCCCTGTCGATGGCGTGCTCGCCCTGCTTGAACAGATCCGCATAACGCAGCGCTGCCTTCTCGCGCGCGCTCAGGCGCGTGCTGCCGCTGTAATCCAATAGGTCGTTGATCATGTCCTCGGTCAACCCTTCGGCCTTTGCGACGTTCGAGCGTACCGTCGAGCAATAGCCGCATTGATGCGCGACCGAGATCTTGATGCGGCACATTTCCTTGAGCTTATGGGGCAGTACGCCCTGATAGAGCAGCTTGTTCCAATACTCGACCCAGGCGATGCCGAGCGGGCTGCGCGTCATCAGACTGACCACGCGCGGATCGGGCGCGCCGGTGCGCTTGGCCGACTCGATCAGCTCGCGCGTATGGGGGGTCTTTTCACTTTCCTCGATGTAGCGCAGTCTGGGCATTTCTTTTCTCCCGATGTTCGAGCTTCCGGATGGGTGACGATTTGTCTTTTTTGACGCATCAGTGGACTACATGCGCACCTTCTAGGCAGACCGCGTTGATGCTGTGCTAAAGCTCGATCACACCATCCTCCCGGTTAAGCTGCGAGCCGCGCCCGATCATGCGGCTGCCCAAGATCGACCGGCGTTCCCTTGGGAATGATCCCGGTCGGGTTCAGTTTGGCGATCGAATAGTAATTGATCACGTAGTAGCGCGGTTTCACGGTGGCTGCGACGCCCGGGATCCGGTAGAGCTCGCGCATGTAGTTCGACAGGCTGGGGTAGTCGGCGATGCGCTGCTTGTTGCACTTGAACAGTGAAAAATAGGCGACATCGAAGCGGACCAAGGTCGGAAACAGCCGCCAATCGGCCTCGGTGAGCTGGTGGCCGACGAGGTAGCGGCGGCGCGCCAGCCCCTCCTCCAGCTCGTCGAGCGTCGCAAACAGGCCGTCATAGGCCTCCTCATAGGCCGCCTGCGACCTGGCAAAACCGCAGCGATACACGCCGTTGTTGACGTTGTGATAGATGCGCGCGTTGAGCGCGTCGATCTCCGCGCGCAGCGGTGCCGGATAGTAGTCGGCGGTGTCGCCCGTGATCGCATTGAACTCCGAGTTCAACATGCGAATGATTTCCGACGACTCGTTGTTGACGATCCGCTTGGTCTTCTTGTCCCACAGTGTCGGCACCGTGACCTTGCCGGTGTATCGCTTGTCGGTCGCCGTATACGCCTCGTGCAGGTAATGGAAACCGTTCACCGTGTCAGGGGTGCAGTCCGGGAATCGGGGATCGTTGTCGAACGTCCAGCCGTTCTTCTTCAGGCCCGGAATGGCGTAAGCGACCGAGATCAGGCCGTCGAGCTTCTTGAGCGCGCGATAGATCAGGGTGCGGTGCGCCCACGGGCAGCCGTGCGCGACATAGAGATGGTAACGATCGGGCTCGGCTTTGAACCCGGAGGAACCATCGGCCGTGATGCGGTCGCGAAATCGGCTGTCGGCACGGCGAAACTCTCCGCTGCTGCCGGTCTCCTGAGGAAGCTCCTCGTCGCGCCAAATCCCCTCGATCACTACACCCATGACTCACCCTCGCATCTATCGAAACCAACGAGAACAGACTAGCACGGGCGGCCCACAGAATTCGACCCTCGTAGCAAATGAAAGAGGCGTCGGAACGTCAATGCCATGACTGCGGGGAAGCTCGGCGCGCAATTGCCGAGGGAGCAGCCGCGTGTTCCCGGGGATGCGCTCGATCCAGGTTCTGGAGTTGCCGGCCCGGCAGATCGTCGGCGCTTAATTTATTCAGCCGCCGCACGGTGCATGTAGCGGCTCACCGGACGAGGCAAGTCGAGATTCTCACGCAGGGTGCGCCCTTCGTACTCGGTGCGGAACAGGTCGCGGCGCTGGAGCTCGGGCACGACCAGCTCGACAAAATCCTTTAACCCGCCCGGCAGGTAGGCCGGCTGGACCAAAAATCCGTCGACCCCCTCCTTGAGAAACCACTCCTCCATGTCGTCGGCGATGTGCTGTGGCGAACCGACGACGGTGCGCTGGCCGCGCGCACCTGCATAGCGAAGATAGAACTGGCGGATCGTGAGGTTGTCGCGCTTCGCCTGCTCGACCAGCATCTTCCGCTGCGCCACAGTCGTGTCAATGAGATGATAGGGCAGCGGCCCATCTACAGGAAGGGACGAGAGATCGATACCGAGCTCGGTCGAGAGAAGCTGCCGGCCGACGTCAGGATGAATCAAAGACTGCAAAAACTGGTGCGTTTCCCGCGCCTCCTCGTCCGTCCGTCCCACGATCGCGTTAAGCCCGGGCATGATCTTGAGATGCTCTGGCCGCCGCCCGTACTTCTCCATTCGCCCCTTGAGGTCGCGGTAGAGCGTCTGCGCCTCAGCGAGCGTGTTGAGCGGAGTGAACACGATCTCAGCGATGTCGGCCGCGAAATCCTTGCCAGTCTCGGAAACGCCGGCGTTCGCGAGAACCGGATAGCCTTGCGGCGGGCGAGCAACGTTGAGCGGGCCCCGCACCGAAAAGAATCTTCCCTCATGCCGGAGGTAGTGCAGCTTCCGCGGGTCGAAATATAAAGCCGAGCTGCGATCTCGGACAAAGGCGTCGTCGTCCCAGCTGTCCCATAAGCCGCGGCAAACCTCGACGAACTCGCGCGCGCGGGCGTAGCGTTCGTCATGCGGCGGGAGCGCGCGGAGCCCGAAATTGTAAGCCTCAGCCGGATTCGACGAGGTGACGACGTTCCAGCCGGCCCGTCCACCACTCATGTGGTCGAGCGACGCGAAACGCCGGGCAATGTTGTACGGCTCATTGAAGCTGGTGCTCGCCGTGGCGACAAGGCCGATCCGCCGGGTGACCGATGCGAAGCCGGACATCAGCATCGTCGGATCGAAAAACGCCATGTATTGCGGCCAGCGCTTCAGGGCATCGAGATTACCGTCGCGCGCCGCCACGGTGTCAGCGATGAAAATGAGATCGAACTTCGCGCGCTCCGCAGTCTGAGCCAGCTCGATGTAATGCGAAAAATTCACACCTGCATCGATCTGTGCATCCGGATGCATCCAAGCCGCGACGTGATTTCCTGTCGGATGGAAAAACCCGCCGAGGCGAATTCGGCCGCGCCGCTCGCGCAATGTCTTCATCAGTGCCACCCTACCCGCTCAGATATTCGCAAGGCCTGTGCCAGCAACCCGCCGGCCAGGATGCAAGATCACGTCTCGAAGTATGCCTGTTTGCTCAAAGAATCGGCGTCCTGCTCAAAGAGTGAGCAGATGCCTAAACGGCGAAGACTTGACAGTCGGCGTCAGACCACCACGCAAATATGGTGTCACCCGGCTCGAAGCGTTCGACGGATGGATGGCTCGGCAGCAACGCGTTTATGACAGCGCCAGGGAGGCGGCACACGTAGCTGATATTTCCGCCGAGATAGATCCCGGCTTCGATCCTGCAGGAAAAGACATTTCCGGCCGCGTTGGGCTGCTTGCGCGACAGCAAGACGCGTTCCTGCTTAATGAGTGCATTGACCGTGGCGCCGACCCGCAGATCATGCCCGATGCCGATGACGTCCAGCCCCTCCGCTACTGCGACTCGCACGTGTTTATTTTCGAACGCCCTCACGCGCCCAGTCAAGCTGTTTACCTGGCCGATGAACCTGCCGACGGTGGCGCTTGCAGGTTGTTCGTAGAGCGAGACCGGGTCCGCTATCTGCTGCAGCCGTCCCTGCATGATCACCCCGATGCGATCGGCCAAGGCGAAGGCCTCCGCCTGATCGTGCGTGACGAAGATCGTGGTGATGCCGACCTGCTTCTGAATGCGCCGGATCTCCGCGCGCATGTCGTCGCGCAGCTTGGCGTCGAGATTGCTCAATGGCTCGTCCATGAGCAGAAGCCGCGGGCGTACGGCAAGGGCACGAGCGAGGGCCACACGTTGCTGCTGGCCACCGCTGAGCTGGTTGGGATAGCGCGTTGCAAGATCGCCAAGGCGGACGAGATCGAGCGTGGCGCCAACCTCGTCTGCGATGCGCGAAATCGAGTAGCGGCGCATCTTGAGTTCATAGCCAACATTCTGCGCGACGGTCATATGCGGGAAAAGCGCGTAGTGCTGAAACACCAAGCCGATATCGCGCCGCTGGGGGGGAACGACGGTGATGTCCTCGCCGTTGAGCAGGATCGAGCCGCGATCCACCGCCTCGAAGCCAGCGATCATCCGCAACGTTGTCGTTTTGCCGCAGCCGCTCGGACCCAGGAGGCAGACGAATTCGCCGTCGCCGATCGACAGCGATAAATCATCGACGGCCACGGCGTCACCGAAGAGCTTCGTTACATGCTGGAGCACAAGCTCGGGCATGGTTCATTCCACCAGCCTGATCCGCAGGTAACGTTCGAGGATGAGCGTCGCGACGCAGGCCGCCACGACGATGCTCGTGGCGACCGCCGCGAGCATAGGGTCCAAGCGCGCCTCGATGTTAGCGAACATGACGATGGGCAATGTCGTCGTCTGGGCGGTGGTCAGGAAGAGGGAAATCGGAAGGTTCACGAACGAGAGGATGAAGCAAAACGTGAATGCCGCGACAAGATTCGGCCGCAGCAGGGGCAGCGTGACATGCCTCCATGTTGTCAAGCGGCCAGCACCGAGGCCGTGCGAAGCATCCTCAAGAGTGAAATCGAACCTGACGAGACCGATCATTATCAATCGCAACGCGAACGGCAGGGCATAGACGGTGTGCACGCCAATGAGGCTCACAAGTCCGCCACTCAGCTGGAACAGCGCGGCAAACTGCAGCATCGCGAGGCTAATAACGACCTGCGGCACGAGGATCGGACTGACAAGCACCGCGCCGAGCAGCACGTTTTCGCGCTTTCCACGCCGTCGCAGGGCGTAGGCGGCAAGGAACGCCGCTACTGTGCCGAGCGCCGCCGACACGGTCCCGACGAGGGCGCTGGTCCACGCCGCATGGATGAATTCGGAATGCGCAAGGATGGCGCGATACCATTTGAACGTGAGTCCTTCGAACGGCGCCGGAAAGCTGGTTGCGGTGTTGATGGACGTCGCTGCCACGACGAGGAGCGGCGCGATGATGAAGACATATAGCGCGGCGAGATAGAGCTGCTCCGTGGCCGCGGCGAGCCGTCTCATGGCCGGATGAAGGGCCGGAAAGCCAGGATGAGCCCGACGATCGAAACCAGCATCACCATAAGGAGCAGGATCGCGGCCGCTCCGGCGAGCGGACTATTGTACGTCGCCAGGATGAACTGAGCGATGAGCGTAGTGAGCGTGAGCTCCGCCGCGCCGCCAAGATAATGCGGCGAGATGTAGCTGCTCGCCCCGAGCGAGAACAGGATGATTGCGGTGGAAAGCACGCCGGGCAGGCTCAGCGGCAGCGTCACATCCCGGAACGCCCGTACGCTTCCGGCGCCGAGGCTTTCGGCAGCCTCGTAAAGCTCGCGAGGGATCTGCTTGATCGTGGTGTAGAGTGTCAGGATCGCGAACGGCAGCAGGAAATGCACCAGACTGATCAGCACCGCAGTCTCGGTGCCGATGATCCGCGGCGGCGCTATCACGCCCAACGCCACCAGTGGCCCGAACAAGGGGCCGCGTCCGGGCAGCAGCGCCATCCAGCCCAGTATGATGACCAGGGGGCCGGCGAGAATCGGAAAGGTCAGGCCCATGATCGCCAGATTGCCGATGCGGCCGGTGAGGCGGGGCAAGAGCATGGCAGCGGCGTAACCGAGCGGCAGCGTCACCAAGGTAGCCAACACGGCGAGCCGGATACTGCGAACAAGCACAACAGCGTAATAGCGTTGCGCAACCAGGTATTCGTAATTGTAGAAGCCGGGACCATCCCGTTGCAACAGCACGTTGGGCTGGAAGCTCGAGACCAGGATCACGATCAGCGGGAGGCCCAGGCAGAGGAGCAGGAGCGCAAGGCATGGCGCGAGCAGCAGGGCGGTCGCGTCAAGACTTTGCCGTTTGAGCCGGAGCCCCTTACGGACGGGCATTGCCACCGCTGCGCTCTGCCCACCGACGTAGGCAATCTCACCAGCCTTTAATCCCTTTCCCATCTATGACCGACCCGCGCCCCGCCCGCACGCGAGAACGGCGTCATCGTGCACTCCAATTGGGTAGCACCTCGGTATTCATACGCTCGGACCATTGCGGGCGCAGCGCGGCGAAGGGTGCGGGATCGAAGAACCTGAGATCGGCGATGTTCGCCCCGCAATTGCATTTCGCCTTGATCTCGGCCGGCAGGTCGGTTTTGGCGTTGATCGGGCCTTGATACAAATCTTGAGAGAGGCCGGCCTGGACTTTGGCGTCGAGGATCGTGTCGAGAAAGAATTCCGCGAGCTCCAGATTGGGTCGCCCTTTCACGATGCCGACGCCATCGATGCAGGCCAGGCCCTTCTCCTTCGGGACAACGTACTGGATTGGGTAATTTCGGTTCTTCATAACGTCGAGATAGCAGTCGAACTCGGTGGCTACGATGATGTCGTCGCTGTGGTAAAGCGCCGCCCAGTCGGTCCAGGTGAAACCCACTTTTGCCGGCCTCAGCTCAGCAAGTTTCTTGAATCCCGGATCAATGTTTTGCATCGAGCCGCCGGCCAACTCGGCGGCGAGAAGCACGAGCTCCGGCATCATGCTGTGAAAAGGCGAGGCAAAAAACATCTTGCCGGCGAATTCCGGTCGCCATAGGTCATTCCAGCTCGTGATCGGCGTTTTGACCTTCTGGGGATTGTAGCCCACCACGTAAGCTATGAGGCCATAGGGCACGCCGCCGATCGTGTCGTCGCTCTCCAACGAGGGGACGGTGAGCGCCCATTTCTCCACATCGCCGAGATTTGACAGGCTCTTGCGCCGTGCCGGTGTCAAGATGCCGGCTTTGAGCCCGCTGACGAGCGACTCGTCCGATCCGAAGAACACGTCGGAGGCTGGGCTGGCACGCTGCGCCAGGAGCTTGCTGTACCGCGGCCCCTGCGCGCCGATGTCGAAGGCAAGCGTGGCGCCCGTTGCCCTGGAGAATTCCGGCGCGGCATGCGCGGCGATGGCGTCCTGAGTCACGCCGCCCCAGGTTGAGACGGTGAGCACTGCTCCTTTGCCGACCGCCGGCGCGGCTATCCCGCCTCGGGCGAAGAGAGTTCCAGTACCGGCAGCAGCTGCGCCGAAAATTCTAAGCGCTTTGCGCCTGGACAACTTCTTCATGATGATTGGCTCCCTCGGCAGCCTGCCCTCGGCATTGTAATTCGCGCTCCCCGCTGACTGGTCTTAGAATGCAAGGCCCATGCCAGACCATTGATGTGATCAGGCACCCAGCTCACTTACGCAATGGCGGCGGTGAGCCCCTTGAGGACGATGGCAGTTGAGCCGAGGCCTGCCAAACGATTGGGATCATGGGGCAAATAATTACCCGCAAAGTTGTCCGCCGGCGCCACCCTGAGACGTCGTACAGGTGGTCCCCGCCAGGAGAGCAACACCAAGACTGAATTCACATTTCTGTTTCGCGGCAGACAAGAAAGGGTCCGGCGCTGGACTGAATAAAAAAGCTGATCGATGGCATTGACGCCGTAGACTCAGTGTGGAGTAGCCCGGATGAGCGGCGCGCAGCTCGATGTGCTGTGTCGCAGGTAGCAAGGCGCGCCGCGATATCCGGGGACACACCCGCATGTCGCCGTCGGGCACGCCTGCGGCGCGACCTCGCTACGCCAAATTGACGTAGGGGCGGGTTTGAAACCCGCCCCTACACCGCTCTATCGCCGCTCCTATCGGGGTTGCTGGGGCGCGAGAAATTGCGAGCTGATCCAACCCTTCAAGCGGCTGTTCTCCACCTGGACCCAGTCCCCTTCCCGCTTGGTAACCTTGAAGCGCGCGCCCTTGGCGGCGGTCCCAAGAACAATCCCATTTGCCGCCGGTGTAGACCTGATGTTGACGCCCGGACGCTGCAAAAAAACGATCTCCCGGGTCTGCGACGCCCGGACACTCTGGCGCGTCGCGGTATTTGCGGGAGGCGCAGTCGAAGCAACTTGCGGAGCGGCCTCGACCGTGACGGAAGGGGGAAGATCAGGCCAGGCTACCGCAACCGGTACAGCAGGGGGCGATTCAGGGCTCCGCGAAGCCGCCTGGACCTGAGCGACGGGTGAGGATTGCACCGCTGGAGCGGTTTGCGCAGTTTGCGCGGATAGTTTGTCGCCCGGCGAGGCCCAAAAGAAGTACGCAAGCGTACCTGCTCCTAATGCCGCCACAATTGCTATGCCAGCGATCAGCTTTCGCCGGAGTGCGAGGCTTGTTTGGGCTTCGGGAAAATCAGTTTGCTCAGGCTGGAAATAATGCTCCTCGCCTGTTGCGAGGCCAGCCTCTTCGCGCAGAGGAATATCTGCAGCAGCAGGCGTTGCAGTTGGGGCAAGCGGGGGCGCCCAAAATTCGGCCGGCTGTTCCAGGTTGATCTCAGCAAACCGGTCCCCCTCGAACCGTTGCTCAGCAAACTGTGCGGTTGCCATGCTTCCTCCAATCGCGATCAGCGATCTCGAACCTTCTCCCGCAGAGAAGGACGATGCCAGGCCCGCAAGAGTGAGTAATTAAGCTTGAACTATTGACCGAAAGGATGGCTATACAAAGACAGCCAAGCGGCATGGAGAAGATTTATCGTCTTTGCGCTGTTTCCATGATGTTGCCCCGAGCAATCCAAAACTGCTCGTTCCACACTTTCCTAAAGAGTTGTTAACCCAACTCGAAATATTGTTCCGGTCTGGGACGAGACAAACAACATTCGATTACGGAGGACCTCATGAACGCGAACGCCGTAACGCCTTCTTCGCCGGCTGCTGAAACTTCTCTGGTGTCCGATCAAGACACGGAAATCACCAGGCCCGCGGAGCAAGACGTCCCTAAGCCGCCCCTTCAGCTCCAGGCCGATGCCGAACGCATCAAGGTTGCCGTCGCGCGGCTGACTTCAAATTCGATCGAGGGCCTCGAAGGACTCATGTCCGAGCTCCAGCAGCTTCAGGAGTTCTTGAAGTGCGAGGTCGAGCGCGTTCAGGCTGAAATCGAAAGCGCCTTGGCCGGAATTCACATCATTGTCGAGACGATTGCGCCCTGGAAGGCGCTCTCGATGCCGGCTGCGGCGCATCCACCAACCGTTCGCGCCATTCGCGGCGGGCCGGCGGCCAACATTGAATCCGCGCCAGCGCGTCGCTGAGCGCAGCGATGCCATAGCTGCGCAGCCCGTGCCCACGCGGTCGGGCGGCGGCTGGTGGGCGCGGCACGCGAGATGATGTCTGACTCGAGTTTTCCGAGCGGCGCGCCTTTGTCCCCCCTATGGGTCTATTGGAGCGAAACCCGCTGTTGATCAATTCGCGAATGATTCCAGCACGCGGTCCCGCAAGAGGATGGGATCTCGCTCACCGCGCAGTGCGAGCTCAATGGTACGCTCGGCTACGAGCGAAACTGCAGGATCGGCGCGGTTGACCAAGCGCAACGAACGCAGCGCGCCTTCGAACGCGGTGGAGAGAAGAGCAATATCATCGGCTACGAACGCGTGAGTGTGCGAGAGATGCTGTCGAATTGGCATGTCTGGCTGCTCTCGCAGAGTAGAGCTTTTCATCAGGCATCGAGCCCCAGGGCTCTTTCGGTCATGGCCATGTTGGAGCGGACGTTCCCACCTGTCGAGTATACGTACGTACAGGTCGCGTAATCCTTTTCGCATCGAAGTCGGACAGCAATTCGGGCAAAGCCGCCGCAACTTCGGGCAAGCGGCAGGTCGATCACACCCATACTTGCTTCTGTGCCAGTGCCGAACGCTTGGCGAGGAGCTTGTCACCATGCAAACAAGAAAAATGACATGCGTTTTCAGCGCCGGCTTGCTCGCCATGCTCGCGATTGCCGCCGGATCCCGTTGGGACGCACCTGTCCGAGCAGCTGCCGAAAAACGGGTGCAGGTGGCCCAGTACTGCCTCCCGCAAGGGGACGATCCCATTCCGCAAAGACTGTACTGCCGCGACGAGAGCTGAGCGGACTCAGCCGACGTTCAAACCCGAACGTCCTTGCGACGTGGTCCTAACTCCCAAACTCGCCTGTACCGTCGTGCGCTCCGGCCGGCGCAACGGCCCCGCGAAAGCAGGCTTGTGGATGCATTGATGGTATCCACTAAATCAGCGGCGGAACCTGAGCGGAAATAGGTATCTCAAGCACAGTCGGCCGTTGTTTTTTCCAGGCTTCGGTAGCGGCCTTTTTGATCGCGCCAATGTCGTCCAGGCGCACGGCATCGCACCCGTAACCGCGCGCGATGGAGACAATATCGAGCCCGGGTAGGTCGAGGCCGGGAACACCCGGCGTTTGCTCAAGGACCGCAAAAGATTTGAGAATGCAGTATTCCTCGTTGCGCATAACGACGATCAGCATGGGAAGATTCAGCTGCGCGGCGCTCCAGATCGATTGAACCGAATACTGGAATGAGCCATCACCGATGATCGTAATCACGGGACGGTTGCGGCCGGTGTCTCGCTCGGCGAGCGCGATGCCCACCGACGCCGGAAGGTTCCAGCCGAGCCCTCCGCTTGCAAAGGTGTAGAAGGTGTCGGGCTCGGTGATTGGCCATGCCTTATGCAGATCGCCGAGGTTTGACGGGCTCTCCTCGACAAGCACCGTATTTGCCGGTCGAATTTCGTTAAGCGCAGCGAACACCTGCGCAGCGGACAAGCGTCCGTCGTCTGATGGCTTTTCCGCGCAGGCCGGGTGAGGCGCCATCCGGTGCACGATTCTCTCGCGCGGCTTGGCTGCCTTAGGTTTGTAGTGGGCAAGCAGGGCCGTGAGGCCGACGAGAGACAGGACGGCGTCCCCGAGCAGACTGTCGCCCACCGGCGCGCGCGAGGTCTCCGCCGGGTCATCGGAAATATGCAGCAGGCGCAGCCCCGCTGGGAGATACGGGCCCGGCACATAGGGATAGTAGCGAAACACTGGAGCGCCGATAATGAGCGCCACGTCGTGGCCTTTCAGTTTTTCGCTCAGGGGCCCGGTGGCGAATGGCAATCCGCCGCAGTAGAGAGGGTGGTTTTCCGGGAACGGCGTGCGCTCGGAAGCGGGCGCAGCCCATACCGGCGCGCCGAGCGCTTCCGCAAACGCGACTGCTTCCTTCCAACCGTTTCCGCGTGCGATCGCGGCGCCGCAGATCAGCGCCGGCGAAGATGCTTGCGACAGGGTCTCCGCAAATTCCGCCAGGCGATCACGATCGGGCGCAATTCGCGTGCTGACCGACCGCACCACGGCGGGGGCTTCGCAAGGCTTTTCCCAATCGTCGAGCGGGAGCGAAAGGAATACGGGCCCCGAAGGCGGCTGAAGCGCGGTAGCAATCGCACGCATGAATGCGGCCGGTATATCCTCCGCTCGCACCGGCTCATAGGCCCATTTCACCCACGGGCGGGGCAGCATCGCGGGTTCCACGTTCGTGAGCCAAGGTTCCATCAGCAGCATCTCGCGCGTTTGCTGTCCGGCGGTCACGATAAGCGGCGTCTTGTTCTGAAATGCCGTGAGGAGATTCCCCATCGCGTTGCCCAATCCGGCGCCGGTGTGGACGTTTACCAAAGCCGGGCGCCGCATAGCCTGCGCGTAACCGTCGGCGATGCCGATGACCGAGGCCTCCTGCAGCGCCAATATGTAGCGGAAGTCCGATGGGAAGTTTTTCAAGAAGGTTTCCTCGGTCGAGCCGACGTTGCCGAAGACTGTCGTCAGGCCGAGCTCGCGGAGCAACTGATAGGTGACGTCCCGTACCGTTTTCATGGCTCGACCACTTGGCTCACAGCAGTCTCGCTCCGCACTTCTTCAGTTGCAACACCGGACACGACAATATCTCGATCACATAGGCGACAGTCTCCTGCTCACCATGATGATGTTCAGAGCAACAGAGACGGGGGATGTTTCTGACCTCAAGGCGGGGTATCGCACCGGGTCACCGCGGCGCCCAAGGCGGCGCCCCTCAAAGGGGCCCCGAACGCAGTGGCCGGACTCAGCGGCAGCCCGGCCCTAGGGACACCGGTAGCGGTCGTCTGGCATGGAGTCGTGCTCGACGAAACCGGCGCCGATGAGTTGGAGGGAGGCATCGCAACGAGCGGGGTCAGAGTCGTAAGAGGCGCCGATGGATTTGGGGTCGGAGAACCGAGTGGGGGGCTCAGGCCTCCGACTGCGATTTCGCTCGAGCCCAACGGAATGCCGACCGGACCGACCGACGGCGCCGACCCCATTCCCGTAGCGGACGAGGCCACGGGTGCAGGTCCCGCCGAAGAGCCGCCGCCAGCAGCACAAGTGCCTGAGGCGGTTCCGCCCATACCGCCGCCGTCAAAGAGCGCGGTTGCGGGGCCAGACGCCCCAGCCGAAGAAGCGCCGCATGTCGTGCCGACGCTCGTTGCAGGAGCCATGGGCGACGTAGCGGATATGAACGGGCTCACGCCTGGCGATGCGAGCTCGGTAGAGCCCATGGGAATTCTGGTTGGCCCGACCGGCGAGCCTGGACCCAGGCCAAGCGGAGACGTCAGGCCAAGCGGCGGGCCGGGAGAGATGCTCGTCCCGCCAATCTGTGCAGATGCAAAGCCACAGTCCAAGAGAACCGCCAGAACAGCCAGCGCCAAGCGTGCGATCATATGGCGAGCCTGCTTTTGCATCAGGTGATCGAACGCTGCGTGGCTCTATACGGCCGCAGCACAGCTTCCCTTCTGTTCCAGTGACGATCGAATGGCGAGATCAAGCCTAACCAACCGCACCAGCGATGGACCGCATCCCGGTCCAGCATGATCTCTCGAAGATATGCTTCTTTGCACCTGCGCTTGCAGAACTTGCTGCCCCACCAGCGGTGCGTCACCATCCCGAATGGCCCGCCGCAATGCGCGCAGACTTGACGCCGCCGCACGGCGCCGCTCACAGCGTGTTTCGTATCCTGGTTCATTGTCATGATGCCCTCGCACGTTGCGTGAGGACCGAGACCGCGACCTCGCAGTGACCGAGGTAGCACTTGTGATCGCAGTAGGAGAGACGTGAGGTAAGCTCTCGCAGGTAGTTTTCGCCGATTGGCTCGCAGCACAGCGCGCAGAAGGACTGTGGAGTTGGAGACCTACCGTTGACCAGAACGAATTTCATATGTGGCCTCCACTGAAAACTTCGTTGCCGATAATCTCCGCTTTCCAGGCTTAGATCGCAGTTCATAGATCGGATGGTTTCGACACCGCGACAACTATGCTGAGGTAGGAGTTGCTCGAACTTAGAATGGAGCGGACTAGGCGATCGGGATCAAACCAGTAGTACTTTGGTTTATGGGATCGCGGACGAGAACGGACTGGCGACTAACGCCCAAAATGTTCGAAGCCGCCCAAAAGACATACCGACACCGTCCAATGGGCGTTGGTATTTGGTTTTTCGATATTGCTGCGATTATTGGAGTATTGCGATTTTTTTGCCGGTCTTCAGGACCCGTTCAGAACTCCGCCGGGTGGTACGTAGCAATAGATCTGTCCGGCAGCCCCGATGAAAATAATCCCATGCCCGGTCGGGTTGCCCTGATCCCATTTGATCTTGTTGTTCGGGATGACAATTCTCTCTCCCGGCTTCCGGTGTGGGCGCCGCAGCGGCCAATCCTCGCGCTCGTCGGTGATGATGGCCACATAGCGATCCTCATCCACCCCGAAACTGTCTGCCCAATATGCGTCGGCCTCGCCGCAGCACGACATCATCGGACTGTCCGGCTGCATCAGGCTTCGAAACCATTTGCTCACCTCCGGCGCCTGGTTGCCCCATTGTCCAAGGTCCCGCGCCGCCGCGGGGAATGCCAGAAGCGTGAGCGCAAGAATGATGCCGAGCATGTGTGCCTCTTGCAGCTGCGAACCGGACCGCCGCTCTGCTAATGGGCCTGTCCGCGATTGGAAATGGTCATCGCCCTCGGATTTGGCTTGCGCAGAATTGCTGCAAATAGATCGGTTTTGATTTTTTCTGATCCAGTAGGCCGGGTAGCCGGCAGTCGGGCTGCGTATGCGTCCCAGGTTTTGGTGGGTTACGCCGGACAAGTCGGCCAGCGACGGGCCGACTTGTCCAGCTAACCCACCCTACTCAAACTCAATCGCAACCAAAGTATGAGGGATGCAAAACGCGAGTATGTGTCGCGGAAACTACTGGGTGACCTGGATCAACCTCCGTACGATTGAGGAATTCGCGGTTGAGTGACCAAATCGTGCTGGAAGACGAGGCTTCGCGCTCTGGCGTGAAGCCGCGCTCGCAGAGACGGAGGTCCATGATGCAAGGCGCAACTCTGATTTACGGGGGAACGAACCGGTATCTGGAAGAAGTCCTTCGCTTTCCGATGCTGGAAGCCGAGGAAGAATGCGCCCTGGCGAAGCGCTGGCGCGAGCACGGCGACGCCAATGCCGCGCACAAGCTCGTCACCAGCCATCTGCGCCTGGTCGCAAAGATCGCCATGGGTTATCGCGGCTACGGCCTGCCGATGACCGAGGTGATCTCCGAGGGCAATATCGGGCTGATGCATGCGGCCAGGCGCTTCGATCCGGAGAAGGGCTTTCGGTTCGCCACTTATGCCATCTGGTGGATCAAGGCGGCGATCCAGGAATATGTCCTGCGCTCGTGGTCGCTCGTGAAGATGGGCACCACCGTGAACCAGAAGAAGTTGTTCTTCAACCTGCGCAAAGCGAAAAGCCGCATCTCGGCGCTGGAGGAAGGCGACCTGCGTCCCGATCAAGTCAAGCTGATCGCGACCCGCCTCGGCGTCGCCGAGCAGGACGTGGTGGAGATGAACCGGAGACTCGGCGGCGACGTCTCGCTCAATGCGCAGATCCGCGAAGACCGGGATTCCGGCGAGTGGCAGGACTGGCTGGTGGACGAGCGCTCCGATCAGGAAACGCAGCTCGCGGAGAGCGAGGAATCCGACAACCGCAGGCAGGCGTTGGGCGAGGCGCTCACCGTTCTAAACGACCGGGAGCGGCACATCTTCGAGGCACGCCGTCTCGCCGACGAGCCGCCCACGCTCGAGCAACTGGCAGCCCGGTTTTGCATCTCGCGCGAACGTGTGCGCCAGATCGAAGCGCGTGCGTTCCAGAAGGTGCAGAGAGCCGTGCAAAGCGCGATCGGCCACCCGCAGTCTTCCTTCGCGCTTCATTAGGCATGCGCGCTGGCCCGCATCTGCGCAATCGAGGAACGATCATGACGCTCGAGCCAGCAGTACGAGAGCCGCTGATCGAAGCGATCCCCAAGTTGCGCGCTTTTGCCATCTCGCTTTGCCGCAACACAGAAGAGGCAGAGGACCTCGTTCAGGGTACGCTCTTGCTCGCCTGCAGAAACATTGGCTCGTTCAAGCCGGGTTCCAGTATGGAAGCGTGGCTGTGCACCATTCTGCGCAACCACTTCTACTCGGAATATCGGCGTCAGCGCAGGTTTTCCCGAGCGATCAACGCCATGGGCGGGACGGGAGCGACAAGCCCGCAGCAGATTGCCACGGTGGAATACAACGAGCTTTGCGCGGCGATCGCCAAGCTTGATCCCAAGCAACGCGAAGCGCTCATGCTGGTGGGAGCGTCTGGGCTTTCATATGATGACGCAGCGAGCGAGTGCGGCTGTCCGGTCGGCACGGTCAAGAGCCGAGTCAACCGTGCGCGCACCGAGCTCGCCCGCATGTTGTCCATCGACGGCCCGGAATATTTCGAGGCAGACGCCGTTTTCAGCGCCGTGGTCGGCAGCGGGGATCGCGTGCCGACGCAAGCTTAGGACGCGCTGCCGCCGTCTCGCTCGCGATCCAGGGCAGAGCGGACATGACCAATCAGATCGTCTTCGCTGAATGGCTTTATCAGGTAACCAATGACTCCGGCCCTGAGCGCACGCGCGCGAACGCCGTCGTTCGGATAGGCCGTGATCAGAATCGTCGGGATGCTCTCGGGCAGAGCCGAGACATGGCGGTGCAGGTCGAGTCCGCTCATCCCGGGCATGTTGATGTCGGTGACCAGGCACGCGGTCTGACCGAGATGGGGGGAGCGCAAGAAGTCCTCCCCGGACGCAAATGCCTCGGCCGCAAACCCCATCGACCGCATGAGAGCTTTGGTAGCCTCGCGGACCAACTCGTCGTCGTCGACGATCGCAATAAGACGCTGTTTCTCTCTCACTGCCAGCTCGGCGATTCCGCACCTGTGTGCTGGAGCGCCCCAGTGTCGTCGCGCGCTGGCACGGACCAGTGCGCCTAATGTAACGGGAATTGACGCCTGTTGCGACTATACCAAGGTGTAGGGAGTATCGTTCGCGCTGCGGCGCAATATTCATGCCGCCACCGCGTCCAGGCGCTCGATCGGAAGCTCGAACTCGAAAACGGCGCCACGCGGCTCGTTGGCCCGGGCCGATAACCGCCCCCCGTGCGTCTCCAGTATCGACCGGTAGATGGCCAGGCCCATCCCCATCCCGCCAGCTTTGGTCGTCTGCAGTTAAACGGCAGACAAATGGCGGCGAGCGGCCTGGGAGCGGCATCCGGGAATGTCCTCATGAGCCGTATCCGTGTGACGGCAAGCGCGCTATGCTCGGACCCTGGCCTACTCGGCCTGGGGAGACACGTGTCTGATCAAACCCTGAGGAGACACGCGTCTGACCAAAGCCTGGGAAGACGCGTGCCTGGTCAAATAAAGAACGACGAGCAGCCGTCAACGGTCATCGTCATCGATGACGATCCAGCCGTCCGGGCCTCGCTCGGAAGCCTGCTTCGATCTGTGGGTTTTCAGGTCAGACTGCTCGAGTCGGTGGGCGAATTTCTCGAGTCGCCTCCTCCCGACGGACCCGCCTGCCTGGTTCTCGACGTCCGATTGCCGGGGCAAAGCGGCCTTGATTTCCAACGCGAGCGCGCGACGGAGAACAGCCAGCTTCCGATCATCTTCATCACCGGGCACGGCGACATTCCAATGTCGGTGCAGGCGATGAAGGGCGGTGCGGTCGAGTTCTTGACCAAGCCATTCCGAGATCAGGACCTGCTTGACGCAGTTCAGGTGGGACTCGCGCGGAACCGCGCATGGCTCGAGATTGAAAAAACCCTGGCAGAGCTGCGCGCGCGTTTCGAGGCTCTGACCCCGCGCGAGCGCGAGGTCATGGCTTTGGTCGTGACCGGCCGCCTCAACAAGCAGATCGCCGCAGACCTGGGCGTCAGCGAAATCACGGTGAAGGTCCACCGCGGTCAAGTGATGAGGAAGATGCGCGCTGCGTCATTGCCCGACCTGGCGCGAATGGCCGACAAGCTGCAGCTGACTTCGGAAAAAGGCGCAAGCACGTAGGGCGGGCTCAGCATCGCGCGACCGCCCCCGAGCTAAAGCGGAATCTGAATTTTGCAACAAACCCCGTCCGGCGCGAACGCGAGGTCGACCCAACCGCGGAGCTCCTGCGGGACGAGATCGCGAATGACGCTGATACCGTATCTGCCGTCGGGTGAAGCTGCGACAGGAGGCCCCCCGATCTCACGCCATGCGAGCGACAGGGTCGCCGCATCCTTGCCGGTTCCGCGGTTCCAGCTCACCTCCACGCGGCCGTGCGGCGTCGACAGCGCACCGTATTTTGCGGCGTTGGTCACGAGCTCGTGCAGCACCATGGCCAGCGCCTGCGCCGTTGCGACTGTCAGAGTGACTTTCGGACCCTCGATCACTGCGTTTGCATCTGTCGCGTTGGGCGCGAGCTGACAGCGGACGAGCTCGGCGAGGTCAACGCCTTCCCATCGATTCTGGCTGAGCAGCGCGTGCGCATCGGCCATGGATTGAAGCCGCCGACCGAGTGCTTCAACATACCCGTCGACCGAATCACTGCTTTGGCGCATGTCTTTGGTGAGGACGGAAATGCGCGCCAGCAGATTCTTGACGCGTTGATCAAGCGTGGCGATGAGCAGGGTTTGCTGGTCCTCGGACAGCTTGCGCGCGGTGACGTCGAGAGTGAGCCCTTTGAGCCGTAGAAGACGGCCCACGGCGTCGAACTCGGCCTTTGCTGTTTCCTCAAGCCAGACTTCCCGGCCATCGCGGCGTTTGAACCGGAAAGCGGCGGTGTAAGCAGGGCATTCGGGCGTGACACCGCGCACGAGCGCGTTGAAGCGCTCGCGGTCGTCAGGATGCACACGCGCCAGAAAGCCGCTCGAGCTCAAGCTCTGCCGCGGGTCGAACCCCAGGATCTGCGCAGCGTTGGCGCTGCGCTGTGGCGAGCTTGTGCTTGCGTCCCATACGAATGTCGTGACCGCACCTGCGGTGAGCGCCTCCTGCAACCGGGCTTCGCTCTCCGCGAGCGCAGCTTCATGCTGCCGTCGCTCGGCGAACAGCGCAGCAAGCACGTATGCGCACAACGCGACCGCGAGGATTCCGGCGCGAGCGGCAAGCACGCGGTCAGCCATCGGAACACCGGGATCGCCGAAGCGACCGATCCCGATGGTGGTGGTGACGACAATTGCGAGGGTTACGATGAAGACTGCCGCCGCCGCGAAAAGCGGGCGGCAGCGTGCCGCGATCCACAGGAGGACCGGAAACAGCAGCGCGATGGGTACGACCGTCGTCCACGGCCCCTGCGGCAATGCAATGACGATGACGCTCGTCACGATGAGCAACGCCAGCGCGACGAACCCTTCGATGGTCTCGCTGCGCGGCGGCAGCTCGCGCGGCAGCGAGGCGAGCCCGATCACCAGCGGCGCGATCGTAACGATACCAAGCGCGTCGGAAGCAAACCAGTTATGCCACGTGACAAAGACCGGTGCCGTGGTGTGATGGAAGAAGGTAAATCCCAGGGTGCCGCCGATCCCGGAGATTGCGGTTGCGATGATGGCTGCCCCGAGCAGGCCGAGCACGTGGCGCAGCCGATCAAGAGTGAAAGGCCAGCCGAAGTAGCGCTCGATCAGTCCTGCCGCCAGCAAGGCTTCCCCGGCATTGCACAGGGCGAAGACGGCGGAGCTTAGGAGGTTTCGATCTCCCAGGAGATTGGCCACCACGGTCGCGACCATCGTCCCAACCGCGACCCCCAACCGCGCATTGGGGCCAAGTGCGATCAGAGTACCCGCAGCGACCCCGGCGGCCGGCCAGAACACAGCCACGCCATCGGGAGTGAGCAGGGCGAGGCTCATCTGCGCCGACAGCAAGTAAATGCAGCCGACCACGAGGGCGAGCCAGATCGAATGCATCAAACGCCGCACCGACTCCGCCTGGGCTCGCACTCGCAGATTCTGCAGCATGTCACATCTTCGATGTTCTGCTCCGTTGTAGCACGGGACGCGTGCCGCGAGTTGACTGCACGTTGCATGCAATCTCGTGCCCGTGGCAGGAGTTTGTCGCTACGCCGGCGTCAAGCTCTTCAATGTTCGCCTCAGGGCGAAACATCGCTGAACTCCTCGCTTGCGCTTGACCCCGACCTGGCGGATGCGATCATTTCCCCGCCTCTTTTGATGAAGGTGCAAGATGAGCAATCCGAACAACGCCGGTGCCGTGCTTTTGGAGATCGATGCGCGCAAGGTGGCATCGGTGATTTTCAACCGCCCTGCGGTCAACAACGCCTATGACGGCGACTTTATCCAAAGCATGTTGGCTGCGATTGACGCTCTCGAGACAATGGCCGGGCTGAGAGCAGTCGTTGTCAAAAGCAAAGGCAAGCATTTCCAGGCCGGTGCCGATCTCAAGTGGCTCGACGCGGTGCGCATGTCCTCGCCCGAGGAGAACATGCGTGCCTCTCGCGCCACCGCCGAAGCCGTGCAACGGCTCAATCTTGCTCCGGTGCCGACAGTGGCCCTGGTGCAAGGGGCCTGCTTCGGAGGCGGCACCGGTATTCTTGCCGCCTGCGACGTGGTGATCGCCGCCGACACATCGATTTTCTCGATAGCGGAAGTACGCTGGGGCTTGACCGCGGCGATCATCATCCCGCAGCTCAACGATGCCATCAGCGTGCGCCAGGTGCGCCGTTACGCGCTCACTGGCGAGCGATTCGATGCCGAGGAGGCCCGCCGCATCGGCCTTGTGCATCAGGTGGTACCGCTTGCCGAGCTGGAAGCGGCCGGCGCGCGGGTCGTCGAGCAGTTGTTACAGAATGGGCCGGAAGCGATCTCGCAGACCAAGACGCTCGCGATGGAATCATCCTGGAGCGCCTTGGAGGAGGCAAAATTCAACCGCCTCATCGAGATTCACGCCCGCAAGCGACAATCTGCCGAAGCGGCCGAAGGACTGCTGTCGTTCGCGGAAAAACGCGCGGCACGATGGTGATGAGCTACAACCTCTGACCGTCCGGCGTAGGGGCGGTTTGAAACCCGCCCCTACCAAGGCGCCCGGGCTTACCGCTACTCTAGTCATCGCTGCTGCGGAACTTCGCAAATATGAAATGCCGTTGCATACTATGCGACGAAGGAGCAATTTTTTTCTTATTTGCAGCCAAGTATTGCGTGTTCGAAAAATAATATTCTTATTACCTGCTCCTGTGGTTCAGCGGGAGCAATTCATGCCCTACCATCGCTCCGCTCGTTCTTCTCTCGTTCCGTCCTCTCTTTACGGTTGGGCCGTCGCCACGGCGATCATCTTTATCGTTCTAATCCTCGCCGGCGTGGTGCCGCGCATTCTGTGGTGAAGCGACGAAGGGGAGCGCCGGCGAGATGAGCAGAGAGGCCATTTATCGCGTCCTTGTCGGAGCAGCGGCCCTGGCGACATCAGGCGTTCGCGCCGTAGAGCTCTGTGTTCCGGTCTGAGGAGAGGCGCAGTGGCAGCTAGCCTGGCGACTATTCCCAAGACCGCTCCATTCCAGGAGGACGAGATCGATCTGCTCAATCGCGTTGTCGGACGCGCGAGCCCGACCCAACGCGCATGGCTCGCGGGTTTCCTCACGGGAACGGTGCCGAGCTCGCACCCGCCGCAAGCAGTAAATGCGGCGCGCCCGGCCGAGCCGCTTACCATCGTGTTCGCGAGTGAATCCGGCAATTGCGAGCGTCTTGCCGGCGACCTTGCAAAGGCCGCGCGCAGAGCCGGCATGAAGCCTTCGCTCATCGACATGGCCGATCTCGATCTCGCGGCGTTGCCGGCATCGCGTCGGCTCGTGGTGATTGCCGCTACCTGGGGCGAGGGCGAGCCGCCCTCCCGTGCCGCGCGCGCCTATGCGGAGTTGATGAGCGAGGATGCTGCGCATATCGATGGCGTCGAGTTCGCGGTGCTGGCGCTCGGCGACACCGCGTATGCCGAGTTCTGCGCCGTGGGCAAGGCAATCGACGCGCGCCTTGCCGCGCTTGGCGGCAAGCGCGTGCTCGATCGCCTCGATTGCGACCTCGATTTCGTCAAGCCTGCCGCGCTTTGGATCGATCAGACAATAGACAAGCTCGCGCCGCCGCAAGCAGCTCGCGGTCAAGTAATCGAGGTTGATTTTGCAGCTAAGCCCTCGCCCGTTCCCGAAATTATCGAGGCGGAGATCATCGAGCATATCAATTTGAATTCATCGCGCTCCGAAAAGGAGACGATCCATCTCGCACTTGCTTTTGACGGCGCGGCCCCTCTCTACCAGCCGGGTGACTCGCTCGATCTCTACCCCGAGAACGATCCGACCGAGGTCAACGAGCTGCTCGCGGCGGCGGATCTTGCGGGCGACGATGCGGTGCGTGCAGAGCTGATCACATCGCGCGACATCACCACACTGTCGCCCAGGACTCTCGAGAGCTATGCCGCGGTGACGGGCAACCAGGATGTCAAAGCGCTCATCGCCGGCGGTGAGGGTCGCGGCTGGGTAGCCGGCCGGCAACTGATCGACCTGGTGGGAACCTTCCCGAGCGCCTTGAGCGGCGAGCAGCTGCGAACGATCACCAGACCGCTCGCGCCGCGCGCCTACTCGATTGCCTCCTCGCGCCGTGAGATCGGGGAGGAGGTTCATTTGCTCATCTCCGCGGTGCGGTACCAAAGCCATGGCCGAACGCGCAAAGGTGTCGCCTCCAATTGCGTCGCGGAACGCAGGAAGCGGGGCGATCGGGTGCGAGTCAAGCTGCGGCCTAATCGGCATTTCACGCTCCCGACACCGGATCGCGACATCATCATGGTCGGGCCGGGGACCGGAGTTGCGCCGTTCCGTGCCTTCGTGCAGGAGCGGCGCGCCATCGGAGCGAGCGGCCGTTCATGGCTGTTCTTCGGCGACCGGCAGTTCACTCACGACTTTCTATATCAGCTCGAATGGCAGGAAGCACTCAGGGAGGGTGCGCTGGCGCGCATGGACGTCGCTTTCTCACGCGACCGGCCGCAGAAGACCTATGTGCAGCACCGCATGTGGGACGCGCGCCGCGACCTCGTCGATTGGATCGAGGGCGGCGCGTATTTCTACGTCTGCGGGGACGCCAAGCTGATGGCGAAGGATGTCCGCGCGACGCTGGTGCGCGCCTTTGCCGATGTGAAGTCAATCTCCACCGCCGCGGCCGAGCAAACCGTCGGTACGCTCGAGCGCGAGCGACGCTACCTGCAAGACACATATTAGAGATGGGCGACGACCTTTCACGCAACGAGCGCATCAAGGAAGCAAGCGATTATCTGCGCGGAACCCTGGCCGAGGGCCTGCGGCAGGAAATCACCGGCGCGATCAGCGAAGACGATGCGCAGCTGGTAAAATTCCACGGCATGTACCTGCAGGACGATCGCGATCTGCGCCCCGAGCGCACGCGCAAGAAAATGGAGAAGGCGTTTGCCTTCATGATCCGCGTGCGCGTTCCCGGCGGGGTTCTCACGCCGGCGCAATGGCTGGCGCTCGACCGGGTAGCGCACGACTACGGCAATGGCACCCTGCGGCTGACCACGCGGCAATCGGTGCAGCTCCACGGTGTCATCAAATCGAATCTGCGCTCCACCCTGCAGGCGATCGATGCGGTGCTGCTCGATACCATTGCCGCCTGCGGTGACGTCAACCGCAATGTCATGTGCAATCCCAATCCGCATGCATCGCACGCGCATGCCGCCGCGCTCGATCTCGCTCGCGCGATCTCCGATCATTTGACGCCGCGCACCCCGGCCTACCGCGAAATCTGGCTCGACGGCGAACGCATCGCCGGCGGCGACGAGGAGGTCATCGAGCCGATCTACGGCAAGACCTACCTGCCGCGGAAATTCAAGATCGCGATCGCGGTTCCGCCATCCAACGATGTCGACGTGTTTGCGCACGATCTCGGCTTTATCGCCGTCCTCGACGGGAGCGGCAATGTGCAGGGCTGGAATGTCACCGTCGGCGGCGGCATGGGCATGAGCTACGGCGAGCCCGAGACCTACCCGCGCACGGCCGACATCGTGGGCTTCTGTACGCGCGGTGACGCGCTCGCCATCGCCGAGGCTGTCGTTACCGTGCAACGCGATTGGGGCGACCGGGGAAACCGCAAGCATGCGCGGCTTAAATACACTATCGAGGATCGTGGCCTCGATGCCTTCCGCGCGGAAGTGGAACGGCGTGCAGGCGTGCAGCTTGGCGCCGGCAAACCGTTTTCCTTCACCTCGACCGGCGACCGCTACGGCTGGACCGAAGGCGCCGATGGGCGCGCCCACCTTACGCTGTTCATCGCCAGCGGACGGGTGCGGGATGCCGGCCCGGGTGCGCAACAGCTATCCGCCTTGCGCCAGATCGCCGAGCTTCAAGACGGCGATTTCCGCATCACCGCCAATCAAAACCTGATTGTCGCCGGCGTGCCGCCGCAACACCGCGCCGCCATCGAGCAGATCGCCACAAGCGGCGGGCTGCTGGCGCCGCGATCGGGTCTGCGCCGCAACGCGATGGCATGTGTCGCACTGCCGACTTGCGGGCTCGCGTTGGCGGAGAGCGAACGTTATCTGCCCGACTTGCTGGAAGCGCTGGATGGGCGGCTCGCGGAGCACGGGCTCTCGACCGATGATATCGTCATTCGCATGACCGGCTGCCCCAATGGCTGCGCCCGGCCGTATCTCGCAGAGGTTGGCCTCGTCGGCAAAGGCCCGGGCCGCTACAATCTTTATCTCGGTGCGGCGTTCGACGGCTCGCGCCTTTCCAAACTCTATGCCGAGGATGTCGATCATGCCGCTATCATCGCGCGGCTCGATCCATTGTTTACTGCTTATGCGCGCGAACGCGAGGCCGGCGAGCATTTCGGTGACTTTGTCATTCGCTCCGCTTTCGTCGCGGCAACGAGCAACGGCCGCGACTTCCACGCCAATATCGGGGCAAGGCGCGCCGCATGAAAGCCGTTGTGCGCGGCCTCGCCGCTCCGTAGGGGCGGGTTTCAAACCCGCCCCTACCGCGCATTCGACGCTGCGGGGATGGGTAACGCCGTGGTTGCCTTGATCTTTTCCATGGCAAACCGCGACGTCACGTTGCGCAGCGGCACTACCGCGATCAGGCGTTTGTAGAACGAGTTGTAGCTTTGCACGTCCGGAACGACGACCCGCAACATGTAATCGATGTCGCCGGCCATGCGATAAAATTCCATCACTTCCGGCATGGCGCTGACTGCACGCGCAAACTTGTCGAGCCACTCCGCCGAGTGGTCGCCGGTCTCGATCGACACCAAGACGGTGGTGCCCAGCCCCACCTTATCTTGATCCACCAAAGCAACGCGCCTCTGAATGATCCCATCGGCCTCCAAACGCTGGATTCGCTTCCAACACGGCGTTGAGGACAGCCCCACCTCATGGCCGATCTCCGCGACCGAGCGCGATGCGTCCTGCTGGAGCAGCGCCAGTATCTTGCGATCAATCTTGTCCATGGTGCCGATCCTACAGCGCGTTCCGCTCGAGTGGGATACGTAGGGTGGGGTCAGCTGCCCAAGTCGGCTATAGCCGACTTGGGCAATCGTTGTTTGCCGATCTCCGGTAAACCCGAGATCGGTTGCCGGCCCCAGCCGGCACGATGGCGTAACCCGCCGCTACCCAACCGAGCATGCCCGTACGCTTGACGGTGGGTTACGCCGTACAAGTCGGCTGTTGCCAGCCGACTTGTACGGCTAACCCACCCTACGACTCGACATACGAGGCCGACTGCCAGAACAGATCGGCTTCATCGACCCCATAACTGAGAAGACCCCCGTCCTTCGGGTTCGTTTGGCCAAGCCTCGTGTTGTTCATCTTATGTTTGATACCTGCACCTGCACGCGCCGCGGCTCGTAGGGGCGACGCACTGCGTCGCCCCTCTTGCCACCGCCGCGAAAGTGGATTGTGGGGGCGAGGCATGAGGGCACCCCAAAAAACGCGCGCGTTTTTTGCGAACCCCGACCTCGCCCCTACGAAGCGGGAGACGGCTTGTCGACTGCGCCGCCGCCTTCGGCCCAATCCTTGAAGGCACCGAGATTGAACACCTGACTGTAGCCCATCTCCTTCAGCACCTGGCCGGCCAAGGCCGAGCGCCCACCGGAAGCGCAATAGACGATGACGGCTTTGTCCTTTGCGAAGTTCTTATCGTGGTAGGGCGACTCGGGATCGGCACGGAATTCCAGCATGCCGCGCGAGACGTTCACAGCCCCGGCGACCTTGCCGCTTTTTTCCACTTCCGGAGCGTCGCGCACGTCGACCACCAGCGTGTCGCCCTTGGCAATCATCTCGCGCGCCTGCGCCGACGTGATCCGCGGCACCGCCGCATTCGCAGCTTCCATCATCTGCTTGACGGTTTTGGCCATGTCTTCCTCCTCTCAGCATTCAGAACACTGAACCCGGTTTCGCCCTTGTATCCCAAGTCATGCTTGCGACCAGCACGCCAAATTCGGGGGAGCCCTGGTCGCCTGCTGCACCTGAGGCGCAACGCAGACGCCGCCGAGAAATATTATAAACTCCCCTCGCCTCAATCCAGGAGCCGTGATGGTCGAAATCGCATGCATCGCGCACACGGATGACGTTCTCGGCGAGGTCCCGCGCTGGCATCCGGTCGAGCAGGCACTCTACTGGATCGATGCCTTCAAGCCGGCCATTCATCGCCTCGACCCGGCGACCGGGAAGCTCGAAAGCTGGACGCCACCGGAAAAGCTCGGCTCGTTTGCGCCGCGAGCCGGCGGCGGATTGTTGATTGCGGGGCGCGGCGGCCTCGCTCACTACGATCCCGCAAGCGGAAGACTTGATCGCATCGTCGATCCCGAGGCCGGGGGCGCGGTCAACATTTTGAATGACGGGCGCTGCGACCGGCGCGGGCGGTTCTGGGTCGGCTCCATGAGCAGGACGATGGAGCGCGCGAGCGGCGTTCTTTATCGGCTCGAGCGCGGGCATCTCGACGCCTTGGACGATCGGATCTGGATCGCCAACGGCGTGTGCTGGAGCGCGGACGACAGCAGGATGTATCTCGCCGACAGCCATGTGAAGAGCATTTTCGTCTACGACTTCGACCTCGCTGCCGGGACGATCGGACCGCGCCGCGTGCTCGCGACCATGGGCGATCGGCCCGGCGTGCCCGACGGCTCCTCGGTCGACGCTGAAGGCTTTATCTGGAACGCGGTGTTCGATGGGAGCTGCGTGGTGCGCTACGCGCCGGACGGACGCATCAGCCGGACCGTGCGATTGCCGGTGAGCCGGCCAACGGCTTGCGCCTTCGGCGGCGCCGATCTTGCCACTCTTTATATTACGACCGCGCGCTTTCGCCTCTCGCCGGAGAAGCTCGCCGCCGAGCCCCTTGCCGGCGGCCTGCTGGCGGTGAATGTCGGGGTGAAGGGCCTGCCGGAGCCGCTTTATTCCAGCTGAGGCTTGATGGCGCGGGCACCGCTCCTGGATGCCGCCACGCTCATCCGGGCTACGAATGCAGAGCGCGTGGCGTCACCCGTTCGGGCGGAGCACAATCCGCCCGGCGGCCTTGCCCGCCTCGACCAATGCATGCGCCTCGGCGGCCTCCTCGAGCGGCAGCGCGAGCGAGATCATCGGCTTGATCGCGCCGCGCGCGACCAGCGCGAGGCACTCTTCGAGCTGCTTGCGCGTGGTGCTGGTTGCGCTCAGCATGGATATGCTCTTGAGAAACAACTGCGCTGGATTGAACGGGACGAACTGGCCGGTCAGCTGACCGATCATGACCCAGCGCCCGCCGGTGCCCAGGCTGCGGCGGATCGGCTCGAACAGCTGGCTGCCGACATTGTCGATTGCCACCTCGACCCCTTGGCCGGCTGTCGCCTTCTTCACTGCGGCGGAGAAATCTTCACCGCGGCCGTGCACGATTACCGCGTGGGCGCCGAGCGCGCGGATCCGATCCGCCTTCTCCGGTGAAGTGGTCTGCGCAACGACGTAAGCTCCGGCGAGGCGCGCGAGCTGCACCGCGTGCATGCCAAGCCCGCCGCCCGCGCCGGTAACCAGCGCGCTTTCCCCAGCCGAAAGCCGGCCGACCTCGCGGATGGCGTTGAGAATGGTGCCGATGGCGCAAGCCACGATCGAGGCGTCCTGCAAGGCGACCCCTTCGGGCACGAGCGCGACATTGTCGTCCTCGATCGCGACGTATTGCGCATAGCCCCCGACCATACCCCAGTCGCCGCTGAACCTGCGGTCCGGGCACAGCGGCTCTCGTCCGGTGCGGCAGAAACGGCAGGCACCGCAGATGTGATAGCGCTGGACCGTCGCCACGCGATCGTCCTTGCGAAAGCCGCGCACCTCACGGCCGACCTCGATCACGGTCCCGGAAATCTCGTGCCCGAGGATGCACGGCATGTGCACCCCGAATTTGAGCGTGCCGTTGCGGGTGACGATGTCGTGAAAGCACACGCCGCAGGCATCGACCCTGATGACCACGTCCTTGGGCCCGGGCGTCGGATCCGCAATCCGCTCGTGCCTGAGGACGTCCGTGCCGCCCGGAGCATGCACGACGATCGCTTTCATAGCTGCCCTTTCCGCCGAGCTACGACTGTAGCCCGCATGAGCGGAGCGATATGCGGGCACCGTTCCTGGATTTCGCTGCGTTCATCCGGGCTACGACTGACACTATGCCGGCTTGAACTGCAACAGGGTTACCTCAGGCGTGACGTCCGCGAACACGGCCGCAACGGGCAACCCGATGCGCAGCGCGCCCGGCTCGACCCCGATTGGATTGGAGAACAGCCGCACCCCGCAGTCGAGCCGCACCTGGATGACCGTGTAGGGCACAGGCAGGTCCTCGAAATAGGCGCGGTGAAAGACGCACCATGTCTCGATGATGCCGGTTCCTGCAACCGCATGCCACTCGGATAGGTCCGAGCGGCAGCGGGCGCAGAATCGCGTCGCGGGAAAGCGGCATGCGCCGCAATTGCCGCAGCGCTGGACGCGCACCTCGCGCGCTCGCAGCCCGCACCAGAACGGCTGATCCGGTCCATCGACGTTCGGCAAGGGCCTCACGATGCATCCCTGCCGTATATAATAGAAGTCACGACCGGCGCCGCCGCCATGTAATGGGCAAAGGCACAGTCCTGGACCTGACGTTCGCCGCAGGCGCCGCGAACCTGCAGCACCGCCTCGAGATTGAGTGCCCAGCCCTGCATGTAGGATTCGGACAGATGGCCGCCCGACGTATTGGCCGGATAACGCGCGCCGAGCGCAAGGTGGCCTTCCGATACGCAGGCTCCGCTTTCTCCTTCGCCGCAATAGCCGAAACCTTCGAGCGAGAAGAGCACGGTCGGCGTGAAATTATCGTAGATCATCAGCGCTGAGATGTCGCTGCGATCCACTTGCGCCACGCCGAAACTCTTTGCTGCCGCCGCGCGCATGGGCGCGCGCCAGAAATCATCGGGCGGAAAGCTCGACCCCGCGAGCGCCGTCGCCATGCCGTAGCCGCGCACATGCACGGGCGGTTGCGCGAGGTCGCGTGCCCGCTCGCCCGAGGTGAGGATCAGGGCGACTCCGCCGTCGTTGATCAGACAATAATCGAGGAGATGCAGCGGCTCACAGATAAAGCGCGACGCGTGATAGTCGGCAAGGGTGAAGGGATTGCGCATGACCGCAGCGGGATTGAGCGCGGCGTGATCGCGAAACGTCTTCGCCACGGTGCCGAGCTGATCCGCAGTCGTGCCGTAAAGCTCCATGTGACGCCGCGCCATGAGCGCATGGAAGGCGCCGGGCGAGGTCATGCCGTAGGCAAACCATTGGCCGCCGCCGCCGCTGCCGTAGGTATCCCCCGCACCCCCATAGCGATCGCCGCCGGAGCGGCCGTTGTTGCCGTAGACGAGAGCAATAGTAGTGGCGAGGCCGCCCTGGATCAGCGCTGCCGCCGTCTCGATGCAGATACCGGAGAAGCGGCCCTGACCGGGGGTGATGTTCACATAGGCGGGGTTCAGTCCGGCGATCTCGCAGAAGCGCTGATAGTCGGGAATGCGGTTGACGATGAGGCCGTCGATATCCTCAAAACCAAGCCCGCAGTCGGCGAGCGCTTCCTTCAGCGCCCAGAAGCCGAGCTCATAGGCATCGTATTCCGGCAGCTTGCCGTAGCGCGTGTGCCCCACGCCCACGACTGCGACGCATTGCGCTCGGGCCATCGGTTTCCTTCCACTAGTGCATTCTGTGACGAGCCCAAGCTCACTCGCAAGCCAAGGTGATCGTATATGTGCTCACCGGAGCAGCTAGCTCCGCAATACCTCCCCCCTGAAAGGGGGAGGTCGGCGCTAAGCGCCGGGTGGGGGTCAACTCGTGACCGCGATGAAAGTCAAATGCGGGCGCCGAACGCCGGACCCCCACCCGACCCCGGATCAAGTCCGGGGCAGGCTCTCGCCCTTGCAGGGGGAGGGATAGAGGCTCCGCTTCGCGACCGGGCGACACGCAATGACGGTGACCTCATAAGCGAGCTTGCCGTAAGGGTCGCCGCCGCCGCATAGTCACTGCTGAAAGCAGACGGGAACCCACGCCACGTGACGTCGCTCGGCAATTTCGTGGAGATTTTTCTCCAGGCGCTCATGGCCGGCATCCTGGTGGGCGCGATCTACGGCCTGATGTGCGTCGGGCTGGGCATCATCTTCGGCGTGATGCGGGTCATCAATTTCGCCCAGGGCGAATTCCTGATGCTCGGCATGTACTTCACCTTCTATCTGGTGGCGGGATTCAACCTGCTCTGGTTCCTGGGGCCGTCCATTGGACCCTATACCGGCGCATTGCTCGCGGGACCGGCGCTGTTTGTCGTGGGCTACGGGCTGCACCGATTCCTGATCTCGCGCGTGACCGGGATCAGCGTCGCCGGCACCGAGGGTGAAGGCCATTACGCGCAGCTCATTCTCACGCTCGGTATGGCGCTCGTGCTGCAAAACGGCGGCCTCATCCTGTTCGGCTCCACGCCGCAGTCGGTGCGCACGCCGCTCTCATCGCGGGCCTGGGAGATCCCGCTGCTCTATGACGCGAATGCCGCGCTGTTCCTGAACAAGGCGCGGGCGATTGCCGGCATCGTGTCGGTCATTGTCGCGGTCGCGCTCTATTGGTTCATCACCCGCTCGCGCCTCGGCAAGACCTTGCGCGCGGCGGCCGACAACGCCGCGGCCGCGCTCTACATGGGCATCGATGTCGATCGCGCGTACCGGATCGCATTCGGCATCGGCATCGGCATCACCGCCATCGCCGGCGGCCTGGTGGCGACCTACAATCCGTTCCAGCCCTATATCGGTCTCGACTTCGTCATCATCATGTATGCGGGCGTGGTGCTCGGCGGGATGGGCAGCATCCTCGGCGCGTTCTGGGGCGGAATGACGATCGGGCTCGTGCAACAGCTCTCCACGCTGGTGCTGCCGACACAGCTGCAGAACGCCGCCATCTTCGTGGTGTTCCTGCTGATCGTGATGGTCCGCCCGCAGGGCCTGTTCGGCCGCGCCACGGAGCGCATCTGAAGATGCGCGCGCAAGGAAAGCTCAGAGTCCCTCTCCTGATCATCGCGATCGTCGCGACCTTATGGATCGCCGTCGGCATGATCGTGAGCAATTCCTACTATCAGCTCATGCTCACTCTGGTGCCGATCTGGGCGGTCATGGGCCTCTCCTGGAATCTGCTCAGCGGCTATACCGGCCTCGTCTCGTTCGGGCACGCGGCATTCTTTGGTCTCGGCGCCTATACGGTTACGATCGCGCTGGTGGACTACAACATCACGCCGTGGCTGGGCATTCCGCTGGGCATGGTTGTCGGGGCGATCGCGGGAATCGTCATCGGATATCCCACCTTTCGCCTGCGCGGCCACTATTTCGCGCTCTCGATGCTCGCCTATCCCATGGCGCTTCTGTACGTCTTCGAGTGGCTCGGATACCAGGAAGTCCCGCTGCCGATGAAGCGCGACGCGCCGGCCTTCTACATGCAGTTCTCCGATTACCGGGTGTACATTGCTCTCGCCGTTGCGCTCCTTGCCGTCTCGCTGCTGATATCGCTCGCGATCGAGCGGTCGCGCTTCGGCATGTCGCTTGTCGCCATCAAGCAGAACGAGCCGGCAGCGGAAGCCGCCGGCATCGACACGCTTGCCTGGAAAATGCGGGCGATCATGCTCAGCGGAGCGATTGCTGCTGCCGCAGGAGGGCTCTACGCGGTTGTCCTTCTGGTGGTGACGCCGGAGAGCGTGTTCGGGATGCTCACCTCGGCGCAGGCGCTGATCGTGGCGCTGTTCGGCGGCGTCGGCACGATGTGGGGAGCGCCGATAGGCGCCGCGATCCTCATTCCGTTGAGCGAGACATTGCAGGCGCAGCTCGGGGATGTGATCCCGGGGATCCAGGGCGTGGTGTTCGGCATGGCCATCATCCTGGTGGTGCTGCTCGCGCCGGAAGGCATTTTCTGGCGCGTGCGCGACCACTTCCGTCGCGCGCGCCCGGCGTACCCGGCGAGCGCAGCGCCGGTCGCGCTGATGACGCCGCGTCTGGTCGCAGAGACGCCGGCCCCGCCCGCGCAGCGGCAGCGCGCGCCGATCCTGACGGTGAACCGAATTTGCAAATCGTTCGGTGGGCTGCGCGCGGTGACGGACGCAACGTTCGAGGTTGGCGAAGGCGAGATCCTCGGCATCATCGGGCCGAACGGCGCGGGGAAGACGACGCTGTTCAACGTCCTCAACGGGTTCCTGCAGCCCGACGACGGCAGGGTCGCGTTCGCCGGCCACGAGCTCACCGGCCTCAAACCGAACCGGATCTGCCGGCTCGGGGTGGGCCGTACCTTCCAGGTGGTGCGCGCGTTTGCCCGCATGTCGGTGCTCAACAACGTCGTGGTCGGCGCATACGCGACGACGACAAGCGACGCGGACGCGTTCGCGGCGGCGAGCAAGGCACTAGCCCAGGTGGGGCTGATCGGACGCTCCAGCGTGGGCGCGTCGGAGCTCACCAACAAGGAGCTGCGGCTGATGGAGCTCGCTCGGGCGCTGGCCGGGCGCCCGCGTCTTCTGCTGATGGACGAGCCCCTTGCCGGCCTCGCTGCTCAGGAGGTCGAGGGCCTGCTCGCGGTGATCCGCTCGCTCGCCGCCCAAGGCACCACCGTGGTGATCATCGAGCACACGATGCGCGCCATGGTGCGGCTCGCCGAGCGCTTCATCGTGCTGGATCACGGCCGGGTCCTGGCGATGGGCGAGCCAGGCGAGATCGTCAAGGACGAGAGCGTGATCGAAGCCTATCTCGGCAGGAAATGGGCGGGCATCCGTGCTCACGGTTGAATCCCTCAGCGTCGCCTATGGTGGGCTGACCGCGCTCTCCGAGATCTCATTGGCCGTGCGCAGCGGCCAGTTCGTCTCCATCGTCGGCCCCAACGGCGCCGGCAAGACCACCCTGTTCAAGGCCATCTCCGGCACGGTGCAGCCGAACGCCGGCCGCATCCGTTTCGACGACATGGACCTGCTTGCGGTGGCGCCGTCCGAGCGCGCGCATTTCGGCATCGCGCATGTGCCCGAAGGACGCCAGGTCTTCGGCTCGATGACGGTGATGGAGAATCTCGAAATGGGCGCCTACCCGCAAACGGGGCGAGCGGACTGGAGCCGCAATCTCGAACGCATCTTCTCGCTGTTTCCCGTGCTCGCCGAGCGCCGCAGCCAGGCGGCCGGCACGCTCTCCGGGGGCGAGCAGCAGATGCTGGCTATCGGGCGCGGCATTGCCTCGTCCCCGCGGCTGCTGATGCTGGACGAGCCGTCGATGGGGCTTGCGCCGATGGTCGCCGACCTGATCTTCGAGCGGATCGAGGAGCTGCACCGCGATGGCCTTACCATCCTGCTGGTGGAGCAAAGGGTGGCAGAGGCGGTACAATCCTGCGATTTCGGTTATGTTCTGGAGGCTGGGCGGGTGGTGATCGAGGGCACGCACCAGGCTTTGCTGGCGGATGACCGGATCAGGAGCGTCTATCTCGGTCTCTAGAGAAAACTCGAGCGATGGAGGAAAGCGATGTCGCAAAGATACACATGGTCCATGTCGTTCATGCCGGCCGTCGCGGCCGTCATTGTCGCGGCCGCTGTGCCGGTTCCGGCTGCGGCGCAGCAGGCCAAGGAGGTCGAGGTCGCCTTGGTGGTTCCGCTCTCCGGGCCCTGGGCGCGACAAGGGCAACTCGAGCGCATGGGCGCCGAGATGGCGATCGACGACATCAACAAGTCAGGCGGCATCAAGTCGCTGGGCGGCGCCAAGATGAAGCTCATCATCTCCGACACCGGCGATTCCGCGGAGAAGGCCAAGAACGCGGCGCAGCGGCTGGTCGCGCAGAACCCGAACGTTGTCGGCGGCATCGGCTCCTGGCTCAGCTCGTTCACCCTGGCGGTGACCGAGGTCACCGAGCGTGCCGAGCTGCCATGGCTGACGCTGTCCTATTCCGACGTCATCACCGGACGCGGCTTTCACTACGTGTTCCAGACCTCGGCGACCGGGGACCGCCAGTCGGAGCTCGCCTTGCCGGCGATCATGGAGCTTGCCGTGAAGGTGACGGGAAAAAAGCCGACCACGACCGGCGTCATCCAGGACAATACCGCCGCACCGGTGAGCTTCATGAAGCCGATGCGCGCGGGCGGATTCGAAAAGGCCGGGCTCAAGGTCGTGGTCGACGAGACCTACACGCCGCCGCTCTCTGACGCGACGCCGCTCGTCTCCAAGGTGCGCACATCGCGGCCCGACTTCATGTGGGTAATCTCGACCAACATTCCCGACGATTCCCTGCTCATACAGAAATTTGCTGAAATGGGCATCGGCCCCAACAAGCTGCCGATCGTGGGTAACGGCGCGCATTTTGGCGCTCCCGAGATCCTCAAGGTCGCCGGCGCCGACGTGCTCGAAGGGACCTTGATCACCGTAGCCAACTGGAGCAACGCAGGGCAGCAAGCGCTCATCGATGAGTTCAAGAAACGTACCGGCGAGCCGTGGCTCACCCAGGACAGCCTGAGCGCTTATGGGCATGTCTGGATCTTCAAGGAAGCCGTCGAGAAGGCGGGTGTCGTCGATCGCCACAAGGTGACGGAGGCCATCCGGGCCATGGACACGAGCGAAGGCGCGGCCAAGTATTTCGCCGGCAACCACATCAAGTTCGATGACAAGGGCCGCCGCGTCGATGCGCCGCTGGTGATCTTTCAATGGCAGCAGGGCGTGCCGGTGACCGTCTACCCGCAGGGACCGGGCAGCGCCAACGCGCGCTGGGCGATGAAGTAGATGCGCATAGTGCGCAGGGCGGATTAGCGATGCGGTACTGGCGCAAGCCAGGACTGCGCAGCGTAATCCGCCGGACCGCCGGCGGGTTACGCCCTACTGAAGCGCAGCTACCCGGCCGCACGTTTTATTTCACCGCGAGCATGTGCTCGAGCTCGGGAAGGAGATAGCGCCGAAACTCCTGATAGTTCTCGACCATGGGGAAATGGCCCATGCGTGACATGACCGTGAAGCGGGCGCCGGGAATTTCCTTCGCTACCGCTTGCGTCATCGCCGGCGTGCAGGAATAGTCGTATTCGCCAGTGAGCAACGATACCCGACACCGGCGCGTATCGATGCGGCGCACATCCTCGCGCGCATCCCAGTCGTTGCTGTAGAAATGCACGTCGCCCTGGTAGATGCCGGGCCCTGACTGGCTGTAGTACCACCAGTTCTCGCGTCGGCTCTCTTCCGGGCTGAACGGGGAGCAAAGCCCGTAGGTATAGCTGGCGCACAGCTCGCCGCCGTGAATTGCCGGGTGATGCAGGAACTCGTTGTACCTGCCCGGCGCGTAGGCGGCGCTCTCGAGCCCAATGACGCCGCGCAGCTCGTCCTGATGCTCGGCCGCGAGCTTGAGCACAATGGCGCCGCCCATCGAGCATCCCATGACGACAGGCCGCTCGAGCACGAGCGCCTGCCAGACCGCGCGCACGATGCCGAGATAAGCCCTGGTCGTGAGCCGATAACGCATCAACCACCACTGGGCCGGCGGGTTGGACCGGCCGTGCCAGGGAAAATCAAAGGCGATGACGCGGAACCGGCTCGCCACTTCCGTGTCGTTGAGCACATGCCGGTATTGCCGGCTGTCCGCACCCGCGGTGTGCAGGCACAGAAGCGGCACGCCGCCGCCTGCTTCCTCGACGAAGATGCGATAATCCAGCCCATCGCAGCTGACAGGCAGATAACGACCGACAATCGGCTCGAGCTCAGCCATCGCTCGCCTCCGTGCCGCGCATGAGATTCATCATTCGATGCAGCGCACGCGCATTTTGCATGGCGAGCAGGCTGTCGCCCTCGATCACGAACTCGGGGACCCGCATCAGCATGGCGAAGAAGTCATGATAGAGCGGCGGAGGCGTGGCGCTCAGGAACTTGCGCCAGACCTCGACCGGAGCGCGGAACCCGAATGCCGCCCGCGCATCGATCCGCGGGTTTGCCACGATCTCGCCGATGCGTCCCTCGGCGACGTGCAGCAGGTAACGGGTCTCTCCGAAGCTCAGCGAGATCGGCGTGCTGAACCAGCGGCCAATAAGCTTCATCTCCGGATCGGCGTTGATGCGATCCCGGAACGCTTTGACCCAAGAGAGCTGGGGGAATGCAGACATTGAGCCACCTTGATCCAGCTGCGAAGCTTTGCGACCTCATGCTGAGGAGCGTCGCAGCGCAGACCGTTCCTTCGTTTCGAAAGACGCAGTCGCGCTGCGACGCGTCTCGAAGCATGAGGGCACAATCAAATGTTCTCGGATGAACCCGAGATCGGGTACCGCCCCCGTCCTTCGAGACGGGCGCATGGTAGCATGCGCCCTCCTCAGGACGAGGGCGAAACAAAGCGCGGCGCAAACCCATTCTTCCCGACTTCGATATGACCGGCGAACGGAGACCCGACGTGGCACGGCAGTGTCAAGGCAGCGGCCGACGCGCAATGGTCGAGAACCATCCGGCGGCTTGCCCGTGCCGCCACGGGATCGGAATTCTTCGGAAAGTTCCAGTGCGGATAGTACACCTGCAAAAGATGATGGAAGACGTCGCCGATGAACATCGCGCATTGCCCCTTGCTCTCGAGCTTGAAGACAACGTGACCCGCGGAATGGCCCGGCGCCGGCATGATCTCGATATGCTCGTTCAAACGGTGCGGTCCGGTAACGAGGTCAGCGCGACCCGCCTCCACCACCGGCAGCACGCACTCACGAAACGTGCCGAACTCGACCGGCGCGGTCTGCGGATCGGCATCAGCCTTGAGGTAATATTCGAAATCCGGCTTGGAGAAGACATAGCCTGCATTGGGAAACGTAGGCACCCAGTGGCCATCGCGAAGCTGCGTGTTCCAGCCGACGTGGTCATGATGCAAATGCGTGCACATGACGAGATCAATCTCCTCCGCCCGGGCACCGGCCGCGGCGAGCCGATCGAGATAAGGCGTATTGAGCATGTTCCAGAACGGCCGCGTAGGCCTTGACTTGTTGTTGCCGCAGCAGGCGTCGATGAGAATATTCTGCTTGCCGATCTGCAACAGCCAGCTGTGAACACTGAGCTTGACCAATCCGCTGCCGGCATCATAGTGGTGCGGCACAAGCCAATGCTTGTGCTGGGCGAGGATCGCATCGCTCCATTCGGAGAAGAGATCGCCCGGCCGGTAAACCGGCAGATACGTCTCCTCGATCCGCGTGATCCTCGCCTCGCCTACGGAAAACACCGTCATGTGGTTACTCGCGATCCAGGGGCGTTGCGGAAAGAACCGTGTCTTACCAAAAACCTGAAGCGGAACGGAACCCCCGTATGCATGCACACCGTCCGTAGGGGTGGGTTTGAAACCCCTACAAGGAGGAGACCTGACCGGTGAAAATCGTCATTCCTGATGATTATCAGGACATGGTCCATAAGCTTTCCGCGTTTTCTCTCATCAGCCATCACGACGTGGTGCGTTACCGCGAGCCGGCGCGCGATCTTGATGCGCTGGTCGCGCGACTGGTCGACGCGGACGTTGTGGTAGCGATCCGCGAGCGGGTCGCATTTTCCCGCGCGCTGCTTGAGCGGTTGCCGAAGCTCAAGCTGATCGCACTGGTCGGGCGCAGCTCCCACGTGCTCGACCTTGCCGCGGCCACCGAGCTTGGTATCCCGGTCTCGACCGGGGTGAGCAACTCGCCGATTGCGCCGGCGGAGCTCACCCTGGCGCTGATCGTCGCCTCGCGCCGCAACATCGCGCTCGAGGCCGAGCGCATGAAGCGCGGCGATTGGCCCTGCACCCTGTCGCACCGGTTGCGCGGCTCGACCCTGGGCATTTTCGGCCTCGGGGCCATCGGTGCGCTGGTGGCCGAAGGCGGCAAAGGTCTCGGCCTGAAGGTGCTGGCGTTCGGGCGGAAAGACTCGCTGGAGAAGGCCGCCGCTGCCGGCTATGAGGTCGCCAAAGACAAAGCCGAGCTGTTCGAGCGCTCCGACGTCCTTTCGCTCAGCGTGCGGCTGCGGCCGGAAACCAGGGGCATCGTCGGCCCTGAGGATCTCGCGCGGATGAAACCGACGGCGCTGCTCGTCAACGTCGCGCGTGCCGAGCTGGTGGCGCCGGGCGCCTTGCTCGATGCGCTGAAAAAGGGCCGCCCCGGCTACGCCGCGGTCGATGTGTACGAGCAGGAGCCGATTATCAACGGCGAGCATCCCCTGCTCACGATGCCGAATGTCCTGTGCACGCCCCATCTCGGCTGGGCCGAATGGGACAATTTCGAGCTGTACTTTCGCGAATGTTTCGAGCAGATCGTCAAGCTCGAGAAACGCGAGCCGCTGCGGCTCGGCAACCCCGGCGTCAGGCCGCGCAGCCCCATCAATACCTATTCGAGCCCATGAGATTTCTGGTTTTCCAGCATGCGGCGGTCGAGCATCCCGGCGTGCTCCGCGATTTCCTGCGTGCCGATGCCATCCCATGGGACACGGTCGAGCTCGACCAGGGGGCTGCCATCCCGCCGCTCGAAGACTACGACGCCCTGATGGTCCTCGGCGGGCCGATGGATGTCTGGCAGGAGGATCGGCATCCCTGGCTCGCTCTGGAAAAATCCGCCATCCGCCAATGGGTGAACGAGAGAAAAGCGCCGTTTCTCGGCGTCTGTCTGGGACACCAGTTGCTGGCAGATGCACTTGGTGGAAAAGTAAGGCTCATGCCCAAGCCGGAGATCGGTGTGCTTGAGGTCAAGCTCACCGATGCCGGCCGCTCGGCATCGTTGTTCGAAGGAATGCCAGCGGCATTCCCGGTGCTCCAGTGGCACAGCGCCGAAGTCGCGGAGCTTCCGCTCCATGGCGTGAAGCTGGCTGAAAGCGGACAATGCGCCATCCAGGCATTGCAGATAGGCGAAAGGGCCTACGGGATTCAGTACCACGTCGAGCAGGATGAGCGGACAGTACCGCAATGGGGCGAGATCCCCGAGTACCGTCGCGCGCTCGAAAGCCTGCTGGGCACGGACGGGCAAGATCAGCTGCAGCGCGCCACAAACAAGTGTATGGAGGCGTTCGGGGCCGCCGCCAGGATGCTTTACCGAAACTTTCGGCGTCTCGCCGTTTCCGGGTAGGTAAAGTCGCAACCAGGTCGTGAGGTCAGCCCATGAAGGTCAAGCGTATCGAGCATATCGCCATCGCGGTGAAGAGCATGGCCAAGATGCGAGAGGTGATGGAGGAAAAACTGGGGCTCACCCTGGAATACGAGGAGCATCTGCCGCAGTACCAGACGCGGTTGGCCATGTACCCCATCGGGCAGACCTATCTCGAGCTCCTGGAATCCGACAGCCCGGAAAGCGAGACGGCAGAATGGATAGCAACGCGCGGCGAGGGGCTCTATCATATTTGCCTGGAAGTCGAGCACATCGACGATGCCCTCGTCGAGCTCAAGCAGAAGGGCATCGGATTGATCGACGAAAAGCCACGGACGGGTCACGCCAACTCCCGCATCGCATTCCTGGATCCAAGGTCGACCGGGAATGTCCTCATCGAGCTCGTGGAGCTCCCATCTCCGTCGGCTTAAATGCGCATGATCGGGATCGATGTCGGGGGAACCTTCACCGACATCGTTTTTTATGACGAGCGGCAAAATGAGTTGAGATGGGCAAAGGCGGCGTCCTCGCCCGCGAACCCGGCCGCGGGCGTGCTGGCAGCAATCGAGCGGAGCAATGTCGACCTTGGCGCGGTCGATCGGTTCGTCCATGGAGTAACAATCGGAACCAACGCGATACTCGAGCGGAAAGGAGCGCCGGTGTGGCTGATCACCACGCGCGGATTCAAAGACACGCTTGAAATAGCCCGAACAAACCGCACCGTCCTTTACGACATCAAGACGCTGAAGCCTGCTGCGTTGGTCGACCGGCGGCATATCATCGAGATCGACGAGCGAATTCTGCCGAGCGGCGCTGTTCTGCGCCCGATCGACCTCGCGCAGGTCAGTGCAGCAGCACAACAGTTGCAGACGCAAACGCCCGCCGCCTTGGTCGTCGGCTTTCTCCACAGCTATGCCAATCCGCAGCACGAGGAGGAGGCCACGCGTTTGCTGCGAGCCCAGCTGCCGAGCTGGTTCATATGCAATTCCGCGGAGGTTCTGCCCGAGCCGCGCGAGTATGAGCGGTTCAGTACGGCGGCGATCAACGGCTACATCGGGCCGATCATGGAACGCTATCTCACGGCATTGGAGAGCTTGCTGCGGGCAAAGGGGTACAGCGGCGAGTTGTTTCTGATGGTCTCGAGCGGCGGCATCGTCACGGCGAGGCGCGCCGCACGGTTTCCCGTACAGACGGTGCTCTCCGGTCCGGCGGGCGGCGTCGCCGCTGCGCTCCATTTCGGAGAGCTTCTGGGACTACGAAACCTCATCACCTACGACATGGGAGGAACCAGCACCGACGTGTGCCTGATCGACGACCTCAATCCGCCCGTCGGCTCCGAGCATTTCATCGAGGGATATCCGATCCGAACCCCGCAAATCGACATTCATAGCATCGGCGCGGGGGGCGGCAGCATTGCCTGGGCGGACACCGGGCGCATTCTCAGCGTCGGGCCGCGCAGCGCCGGTGCGAGCCCCGGGCCGGCCTGCTACGGGACCGGAGGCATCGAGGCAACGGTCACCGACGCCAATCTTGTGCTGCGGCGTCTGTCTCCAAGGGGCAAGCTCGCAGGCAGCATCGCGCTGAGCGAGCAGCTGGCGCAGCGGGCAGTTGCACGCGTCGCTGCGGCCTTGCCCGGGCTCGACACCGTCGCTGCGGCCGATGGAATCGTACGCGTCGCCGTCGCCCGCATGGTGAGCGCGATCAAGGAGATCTCCATCGCTCGCGGCTATGATCCGCGCGATTTCGTGCTCCTCGCCTATGGCGGCGCCGGACCCATGCATGCCGCATTGATCGCGGACGAGCTCGAGATCGCGCGGATTGTGGTGCCGCCGCGACCGGGAAACTTCTCCGCTTTCGGAGCGCTGATCTCGAACATTCGTCACGATTATCTTCGCTCGGTGCGGGTCAGCCTGGAGACAGCCAGTCTTTGCAGCACCAGAGCTGATTTTGAGCAACTCGAAGCTTCCGCCCGGGCGACCATGATTGCGGAAGGCATTCCTGCGGAAAAGATCAGAGTGGAGCGTGCTTGCCGGATGCGATACGTCGGACAGTCGTGGGACCTGCCGGTTCGCCTCCCGTCCTCGACGCAGCACAGCGGCGAGCTCAACGAGCTGTTTCACCGGGCGCACGAGCTGCGCTACGGATATCGGCTTGGCGACAGGGTAGAGATCGTCGGGTTGGGTGTCTCTGCCATCGGTGACATCGAAAAACCCAGGCTTGCCGAGTGGATTGTCACCGGGGATCCCCAAGCTGCGCTGGTTGAATGGCGTTCGGTCTATTTTGCCGGCACGAGCATGCCGACCCCGATCTACGATCGAGATCGCCTGCCGAAGGGTACCCGAATTGCCGGCCCGGCTCTCATCGAGGAAATGGGCAGCGTCACCGTCGTGCCGCAGCAGTGGACCGTAGAGATTGGAAAGTTTGGCGAGCTGCAACTCAGTCGTGACCCCCTATGAGCAGCAACATCGATCCAATCACGCTCGAGGTCGTGTGCGAGGGCCTGATCGCTGTCGTGCGCGAGATGCGCGCTTCGATCATTCGCGCGTCCTACTCTCCCGTCATCTATGAGCTTGATGATTTTTCATGCGCGATCTTCAACTCCAATGCCGAAATGATTGCCCAGTCGGAGGACCATCCGGGGCATGTGGTGCCGATGCCGTGGTCCGTCCGCAGCGCAATGGAGGATTTCGCTGGAAACATTTCTGCCGGAGACATTCTCATCGTCAATGATCCATACCGCGGCGGTACCCACCTCAACGACGTGACGCTGCTCTGCCCGGTACACGAGGACGGGCAGCTTGTGATGCTGCCTTGTGTCCGCTCGCATTGGGCGGATGTGGGCGGAATGACCCCGGGCAGCTACTCCGGCCTCGCCACCAGCATCTTCCAGGAAGGGCTGCGTATACCGCCGATCAAGCTCTACGAGCGCGGCGAGCCCAATTCCGGCGTAATGAAATTGATCGAGAGCAATATGCGGCTGCCAGAGCACCGCCGAGGCGATCTGCAGGCCATGATCGGCGCCTGCCGGATCGCGGAAAGGCGACTGCGGCGGCTGTTCCAGAAGTACGGTCTGGGCGTGGTGCTCGATTGTGTCTCAGCCAATCTTGACAGATGCGAGACGCGCATGCGCAAGCGGATCAGCACGCTGCCGGACGGCACTTACGTCTGCGAGGATTATCTCGAGTACTACGAGCAAGGGGTTTTCGACCCGGTATTGATGCGGCTTGCGCTGACGGTTGACGGCGATGCGGTCGTTGCCGACTTTGCCGGAAGCAACTCGCAAGTCCCCGGAGTAGTGAATTCGTCCCTGGCTGTGGCAGGCGCAGGCGTCTTTGTTGCATTGAAATCGACACTGGACCCTGCCGGAGCAGTCAATGCCGGAACTTTCAGGCCGATAACGCTCAAGGCGCCGCAAGCTTCCATCGTGAACGTCGGCCCGGATGCTCCGGCAGGCGCCCATGGCGAAGTCAGAAAACGCGCGGTCTCAGTCACCCTTGGCTGTCTTGCGCAGGTGGTGCCGGAGATGGTTTCCGGCGATCTCTGCGGCACCTCGTTCCCGAATTCCATCGGCGGCTGGGATCGCGGGAAAAGGCGATCGTATGTGTATTACGAATGTCCTGCCGGAGGTAACGGCGGCTTCGATGCAGCCGATGGCTCGAGCGCTTTCGTCAATGTCGATTTCGGCAACATTCGCTCGATCCAGAACGTCGAATTGCTCGAAAGCGACATGCCGTTCCTGGTTGAATGGAGCGAGCTGCGCTGCGACTCCGGCGGCGCGGGCCGCCGGCGCGGCGGTCTCGGCCTGCGCCGCGGAGTGAGGCTCGTTGAGCAGGAAGCCGTCTACTCAGTGTTGAGCGACCGTGCCGTAATTCCCCCGTTCGGCATCCTGGGCGGGGAGAGCGCGGCGCCGGTGCGGGTCTCGATCAGATCCGATGGCGAGGAGATGCCATTGCGCACCCCGGGAAAGGCCACGGGGCACATCATTCATCACAACGACGTCATTGTCATGGAATCGGCTGGAGGAGGAGGCTACGGCGATCCGCTCTCGCGCGAGCTCGACAGCGTGTTGCAAGACGTTCGGTACGGCTACGTTTCGGCAGAGAAGGCACGATCCGATTATGGCGTCATTATCAGCAATGACGGAACGCTGGATCGACAGGAATCCTTGAAGCTCAGAGCACGACTTCTGACGCAGAAGCTGCAACTCACCGTCACCACCGACGAATCATCTCCCTACGAAGGGATCAAGGGCCGCCACCGAACAGCGAAGATCCATCCGCATGACGCGGCCACGCTGGGGTTGCAGCCGGGCGATCTGGTCGAGCTGCTCGGCAAGCACCCGGCGCCGTTGCGAGCCTGGGCGAAGCTGGCTGCGGACGCGCCAGCGGGATCGGTGCCGCTCGATGCCTTCGGGCGCCGTGCGCTCGGTGTAGAGGCGGGAGACACCATCCGGCTGCGCAAGCTTCCGACCGTGCTGCGACCTGGCGAGCGGGCGAAGGTTTGAAGCATGAGCGGAATCAGGCGGGCGGTCCTGCTCAGATGAAGCCGATGAGCGCGATTGCCGAAGCCATTATCTTCGCCAGCCGATGGTTGGCGGATCGCGTGAGCAGTGCCCGTGCCGGGTCGTAGCGCGGGTTAGCGTAGGGGCGGGTTGAAACCCGCCCCTACAGCCGGGTCGCTGGCGTAAGCCGCCGAGCCCCCGGTTTGCGGTGGGTTACGGCGCGCGCACGCACACAAGCTTGTGCAGCGTGGGCCAACAAAGGCGCGCGCCTAACCCACCCTACGCCGTGTCAAATATCCTGCCACGTTCTTCTCCTGTTTTCCGTTCGCTATGGAAAGTCGACCGATGCGGGTTTCAACCTGCCGCTACACTCAAAACCCGCGCCTACACAGGGACGTGCTCGACTTCCGGTGATGCGGAGAGCGTTGGGCGCGAGCGCTGCGCCGGCCGGAAGGGCGCGCGCAACCCGGCTTGCACCATCAGCGGGAGCACCTCCTCGCTCCATTGCGCCAGCTCTTCCTTGTATCTGACCCAGGAGATCAGACAGCCATCGACGCCGATATCGGCAAGCTTGCCGAGCTCATCCACGATCTGCTCCGGCGTTCCGACCAGAGGGTACCCGCCGTGGCCGGCGATGAAATGCGCCTTGTGCCCCTCCAGCGTCGCGGCATCGAGCGTCTGGTTGTGCAGCCCGAATATTTTCAAGAGGTTGCCGGCGGCCTCCCAGTCGCCTTTCTCGTACACATAGTAACTCAGATAGTCCTTCGCTTCCTTCTCGGTCGGCCGGCAGACGACGTACACGTGAATCCAGATTCGCGTTTCGCGCTTGTGCGAGCGCGCCATCTCTTTGAGATGATCGATCTGCGCCTTCGCCCCTGCGAGGTAGGTACGATCCTTGAGTATGACGAAATTCATGTCGCAGTAGCGGGTGGTGAATTCCTGGGCGGCGGGCGACCCCCCGGCATTCATGATCGGCGGGTTCGGCCGCTGCAGCGGCTTTGGCTGGCTCCAGACCGAGACGGTATCGAAGCTCTCACTGTGGAAATCGAACTCCTCCTCCTCCGTCCAAGCCCGGCGCACGAAATCAAGCCATTCGGTCGCGTATTTGTAGCGATCATCGTGCGGGCGCATCTGGGCGCCAAACATGTCGAACTCGTTCTTGAACCAGCCGCAGACCACATTCATCGCAAACCGACCGCCGGTGACGTGGTCGATTGTCGCCGCCATCTTCGCCGCCATCAACGGATGCACTAGCGGCACGTGCACGGTGGCAAGCACGGTGCAATAGCTCGTGACCGCACCGACTGCGGAGGCCCAGGTGAAGCTTTCGAAGGTGCAGTTGTTGAAGTTCGAAGGCCCACCATAGCCTTTCCAGCGCCCGACCGGCAGCAGCGCCTCCATTCCCGACTGGTCGACCGCTTGCGCGATGGCCTTGGTATCGGGCCAATTGAGCCGCCACGCCTCGGGCACGGTCGTGATCGTTGAGCCGTGACTGCAATTGAACGCCATCACCCCGAGCTTCATGCGATTGCCGCCGAACAACCGCGCGCGAGCCGTACAGTCTTGAACGTCCGTGATCGCGTCCATATCCACCCTCCCCTGCTCACTCGATCTTCAGGCCCAGCCTGCTAATGAGATCGCGGAACTTGAGATAGTCGCGTTGAAGAAACGCCGCGAGCTCCTCCGGACTGCTCGACTGCGCTTCGAACCCGCGCACCGCAAGCGTCGTCTGATAGTCCGGGTCGGCAACAACTGCAGCGATGTCGTCGTGCAGCTTGCGAATGACGGCGGGCGGGGTGCGGCCGGGAGCGAGAACCGCGAACCAGATGCTGTTATCGACACTCGGAAAGCCTTGCTCGGCGAAGGTCGGCACCTCCGGCAGGCTGTCGATCCGCCGGTGTGAGGTCACGGCAAAACCCAGGACCGTACCCGCCTTGACGTGAGGCACGGCGGTCGAAGTGCCGACGATAAACATCGCGACGTCTCCGGCGATCAGCGCGGCGATGGCTTGCGCCGATGACCCGCGATACGGAACATGGGTGAGACCGACCTTAGCGGCCGACATGAACATCTCGGCGCAGAGGTGCGGGGCGCTGCCGATGCCGATCGAAGCATAGTTGAGCTTGCCCGGCTCCTGCCGTGCGAGCGCGATGAAGTCCTTCAAATCCTGGGCCGGCAATTTGGGGCTGCCAAGCATGATCTGGTAGCCGACTGCGGCCATCGAGATCGGGGCGAAGTCCGCCTTCCAGTCATAAGGCACGCTCTTGTAGAGCGTGGCGGCTATGGTGAGCGGGCCATCGGTCGCAAGATAGATGGTGTACCCGTCAGGCTCGGCGCGTGCGGCAAATTCGGTGCCGATCAGTCCGCCGGCGCCGGGCCTGTTGTCGACGACGACCTGCTGGCCCCATAGCGTGGAAAGCCTGTTGCCAAGGAGTCGCGCGATCAAGTCACCGCTGCCGCCGGGGGCATAGGGCACGACAAAGCGCACGGGCCGGGAAGGAAAATCCTGTGTTGCGGCGCTTGCCGGCGCCAGCAGCACAAGGAGCAGCAGGATCAACACCCGGGAAAGAGTGCTCCCCATCACATTCCTCCGTAGCGACTTATAGCACGCCATGGCCCGCGCGTGCGCAGGGGCTGCTGCTTGGGACCGGGCGAGGAACCCTTGTGTCGCAGCGCTCGCCCGGGCGATGGATTTGCCTTTCCGCAGTTTGCATGTAGAGCCGGCATGCGGGCTCAGCGCAGGGGCCAGGCGAAGCTCAGCTCGTGTCCGTCCGGATCGGTGATATGAAAGAAGCGCTCGCCCCACTCCGCGTCGCGCGGCTTGCTGTCAGCACGGTATCCGGCTGCGATCACCTTTGCATGCAGCGCATCGACGTCGGAATCATAGAAGATCGCGCGTCCCCACCACGACCATCGCCGATCGGCGGGCTGCGCGATCAGATTGAGATAGCTCTTTCCGGCCCGGAAGCTGGTGAACTCCGCGCCCTCGCCGCCGTGGATCAATTCGAATCCCAGCACGCGGTAGAAGCGCACCGCGCGCGTCATGTCGTGGGTTGCGAGGCTAACCGCGCTGATGCTCTCAATCATATCGGATTGCTTTCATAGGACAACGCTGAACGCGAATGTCTCTTGCGGATCCCCATCGGGCAAAACACCATGCGGGTCGCACTACAGCAGTTACCGCTCGAATGGAATCGTGGGGTGGGCAAAGGAGCCGGCGCTTGCGGGGCAAGCTTGCGCAGACTGCGTAAACTTGTCTGCGGTGCGCGCCTTTGCCCACGCTGCGAATGCTGCAAGGAGGCAGAAAACCGGACAACTCGTGTGCTACCTAACCCGGACAACTCATGTGCTACCGACACAATTTTGCTTGATATTGCAACTTGCAGTGCGTGGACACTTTAACAAAACCAGCCTATAAACCTGTAATCTCAGGAAAGTGTCCGAGAAGCCCGGCCGGGACTACCGCGCCGGGCTTTTTGTTTGGCCAATCGTCCGTCTGCTGTCGTCCGCTTCGCAAAACGAGGACAATGCATGCAGTTCCAAAAAGGCCAAAGCGGTAACCCGGCGGGCCGACCGCGAGGATCGCGAAACAAGGCATCCATTCGACTGCAGGAGATTGGGAGCGACGACTACATCATCTTTCGCTGGGAGTGGTGATCGCGACGTTGGGTCATGAATCACTGGTCATTTCCCTGTTATTTTCCTGTTCTTCCCTGTTCCGGATCCTGCCATTTCGGCGGATGTCCTTGCTAGTACTCACTTTTTTGCAGGTTTTGGCTGTCGCCCCGCCCCCTTTACAGGGATTTACAGGCAGGGGAAGCCAATGGCACCCGCCCCAACACCGAAGCCAATGGGGGAAAGCTAGTAAAAAACAACGTTTGAAGATGAACAAGGGGCCCACAACCACCGAGAACGACATTGCCTAAAGATCGACTTACGAATGATGAGAGCGCCCTCTAACCGTCCGCTTCCACACGGGCGGGCACTAGGTAAGGTAGCGTTTCAGAACGTTGGAAACGAGTATTAATCCGCATCGGCGCCCAGCAAAGCGCATCGACGAAAGAAATCATGGCCTTCTGCATTGCCGAAGGCATAGCGTTAATGACGACAGAATCCTTGTATACACAGACGTATCTCTACGTGAAAAAGGGAGTGCTCGCTCGTGTTTCCTACGGTGTATTCAAGCTCGGGCCTAAGGGAGCCGAAATCGTAGGAAAGGCGAAATCGGGGCACGGGCGAAAAGAGAACCGCAAGATGGCGCGTTAACCTGGCCAACGTCCCCCTCCCCGTCATCGGGTCTTTGCCAAGCTCCGCCTCATTGGCTCGCCGTGCCGGGCTCACCGGCTTCTTGACCGTGATCCAGCTTCGTACACGACCATCGCCTTCATGCTGCACGGGCTCGCGGGTATCATCGTGCTGATTCGAACGTTGCATCCAGCATGATGCGTTAAGGTGCTGGCACGCTCACACCCGGTCAACGTGCTACCGGTTACGTCCGCTTTCACGGGTACGGACATCACTGCATTTTGGTTTTAGCCGCGTTGTGCCAATGCGGACATGCCGCGCGGTCTAGGGTCTGGACACCAATGTGCCCCTTCCGGACAATAAGACGTGTCCCTGCCGGGGCAGCCATTACTTCAGCAGTTCCACCACTTGCCTCTGTTAGAGCAAGCAGCGCGGTCTGCCATCGGATGTTGGTTCAACATTGAACAAGCCCTGTGCAGCGCCGTTCAAAATGCCACAGCTCCGGGCCAAATTTTTCCCAGCGGGTGGTTTGGATATTGGGGGGTCGGCCGCAACTATCGTAAGCATGGAGATCGGCCAGGGATTTGCCAACTTCTGTACAATGCCAGACCTCCGCTATTGGCAGCTCCGCCGAACGCGCAGGGATGGCAACTTGTCGAGAAGCTGTCCCTGAAAATCCAGCCCATGAATTGCGGTGTCCGTCCGACCTCGCTGGTATCTAAGTTTGCTTTTTCGTGCTCCCCGACAACTTTTGTTCCATTTGATAACATTGTTCGTGGAGAATTGGGCACGCCCGAACACAACTATCTGGCCTATAGAGACGCATTTAACCAACGACAGGCGAACATCAAGCAACAGTTGGGAGCGTTCATCCGTCCATGCGGACAAGTCGGCCTTGCTGCGCGGAATTTGCCATTGAATGGCGATGTCATGAACCAACAGCTGTTCGTAGCGCGCACCACCGATTGGTACCTATTATTGCGGGGCGGCTTCGATCCGATTAAGGCCGGAAACCCCGTACATGATGGCCCAATGATTTAGGGAAGCCACGAGCCAACCCTCGTTGCAACCTCAGCGCGTTTACCTTATTGCTTCCCGGACGGAAGCAATTGGTCAACATTTTCGAGACTCCGTGAACGGGGGTCAAAAGTTACACCACTCGCTTCTTGGCCCATGTGCCTGCGTATACCATCTTGGTTTTTGGAGCGCTTTTCGTGGTTTTCGGGATTTTTTCGACAGCGGCCGAACGACGGCAGGAACTCGTTCGCTATTTCCAATCGACAACGGGCGAACGACGGCAGGAATTCGTTCGCTTTTTCCAATCGACGGAGACCGAACGACGGCAGGAATTTGTTCGCCTTCTCCAATCGGAAAAAACGCTCGATGTGGTGAGAAGTCATTTCATTTCGTTTCTGGAGTCCGAAAGAAGGGAGGAATTCGTTCGCTTTCTCCAATCGGAAAAATCACTCGATGCGCTGAGGAATCAGTTCATCTCGTTTCTGCGCTGCGATGAGGGGAAGCGATTGTTGGTCGAACTCCTGATCGAGGCTCTCGCGGGCCGCGAGCTTGCTCCGATTCTCGAGGATGCGGAGAAAAGGCTCAAAGATCTCGCGGCCGAGCAAGTTGGAAGCTTCCGGACGACTGCCCAGATGGACCTCGATAAATCTGCTGCCTCTTATGCCGATAAACTCCAGCGCAAGGTGAGAGAGGGCCTTCAACAAGTTGCAAGCTCACGAAAGAATGCCGAGATGGAGCTCGAAAAATCTGCTTCCTCTCATGCCGTTGAGCTGAAGCGCAAGGCGAGAGAGGCCGGGATGGAGCTCGAAAAATCTGCTGCCTCTTATGCCGATGAGCTCCAGGGCAAGGCGAGAGAAGCCCTTCAAGACGTAGCCGATCGACTATACTGGGAGGTCGAGCACCGTCTCAGCTCCTATAAGCTGGAAATAGCCGCAGAAGTTGAGAAGCAGCTGCGCCCCCTTTTGCGACAAGAAATTGCGCGACACAACCGGGAGAACAGTCTCAACTACGATGAGGAGACGGTGGTCGAAGATCGTGGATGTGATGGAAGCGTAGGAAGCTTCAGAGAGAGGGGGATCATGGAACGCCATAAGGAGCATTATGAAATAGCGTCTCGGTTTGGGGGGCGAGAATTTACACTTGACGAATTTATGCGCTTATATGAGCAGGTTTATCCAAACCGTCCACGCGGTTCGATGTTGCCTTCTGACTATTGCGTTAACCCCTCAGGAGGACGACACGCGATTGGTACTGAGGACTATCCGAAATTCCTTCGTTGGTTGGGGCGGGGCAAATATCAAATGGATAAACATGCGAATCCCCCCTAAATCGCCACAATCAATGGAGCCCACTACCCATTGACGAGCTGGCCGGTAAGTATCTCTAATGTCTCAGATGGGTCCAAGACGAGAATCGGCCTAGTTATATTAGAGTGCGTTCCGGCGAAATTGCCGCACAAACAGTGCAACAGACACCGCGCGGCTCCCTCTCCCCGCGCTTGGGGCAACCGAACTCGGGTTTACCCGAGTTCGGTCATTATGATTGGCCACAGTCGGATATATCCGACTTTGGCTCAGAGGGAGCAGATCGAGTATGCTGCGTCATTGTGTATCAAATCCAGCGGGACGCGCTGGTCAACGTGGTCAGCCGGCTTGGGCGCCCGCTCGCGCCGGCGCTTCGCTCAGGCTCGCCATCAGCCGCCCGTGTCCCGCGATGCGATCATTGATGCCAAGAACGCGCAGGGCCTCCCAGTGATCGGCATGGGAGCCGGTGACCACCGGCACGCCGCAATCCCTTTCGATCAACGGCGCGGCATCCGCAGCCGACCACTGATTGCAGGGAATATAGAGCCCGTCGGCCGACGGCGCAGAGGCGAGCAGCTGCGCCCCAGCGCGTGCGATCTGCGCCGGAGTGACGTCCTGGAGCCGTTTGAAAACCACATCCATGCTGTGGTGAGCGACAACCTTGAACCCGCTCGCTTGCAGGAAAGTCAGCGCCGACTGGTGCAGCTCCTGTGGATAGGGCGACAGTACGGCGACGTGCCTGATGCCGAGGTGAGCCAGTGCACGGATTGCGGAGCGGATGCTGGTCGACGCGGGCAATCCGGTCGCGTCGGTAATGATCTTGACGATCTCCTCCTCGAAGCCTTTGCCGCGCGTGGTGACGACCGGCATGCCGCAATGCATGATGTAGTCGACGTTGCGGGAGGCGAGATATTTGGCCAAGCCGATCAGGGGATCGATGATATGCTCCTGAAAGTTCTCCTTGCTCCAATGCTCGATGTTGGAAGTGATGGCGCACATGGAAACACCATCGAGCCCGAGACGATAGAAATCATAGGCCGTGGTCTCGATCACCGTCGGGCTCAGTATCCCGATACGTTTGCGCCAGCCGAACGGCTGATCCGTACTGCTCATGATGTGGTTTCCTCTCCCTATGAGGATGTCGAATCCTAGACCGTAGCGAGCAGCTTGCCGAACCCGGAGATCGGGCCGGTCACCTTGCAGCGCTTCATCGAGCTCCAGATCATCGCATTCATCCAGGTGACGACCGTGGTGTCGAGATCCTGCTCCAACGGCTCGATGTTGTGCATGCTGCCCCACCCGCCACAAGGAATGTAAATGCCGTCGGGCCTGCTCGACGCTTCGAGGAAGGCCTTGCGCGCCGTCTGATACTCGACCGGGATCGGCAAGCGGCGAATTTCCGTGTTGCGCTCGATCCCCAATGCCTTGTCGTGGATGACGGTGATCTGCTCGTGCGCGAGATACTTGACCAGGCGATCGTTGATGAGCTGCCGGAAGGGTGTGGCCATGGCAACGGTGCGCAGCTGCACGCTGTGCATGGCGTCAATCACCCCGACCATGTCAGTTATGCACGGCAGTCCGGACGCCTGCTCGAGCCTGTCCCGCAGCTGATGGGCGAAGCCCGGCGTGCCGCGCGCTACGATCGGCGGCACGCCGGACTGATAGATGACATCCACATCGAAATTCGCGAGCTGCCTCGCCGCACGCTCCATCCCCCCGAGCGCCTCCTCCATGTTGTCATCGGTCAACTGCTGGATGGTGAGCGAGACCGTGGTGATGTCGATGCCCTCCGGCACCACCTCGTACCACTCGCGTATCGGGCGCGGCGGCACCGGGGTGGGGAAGATCGCTCCGACATGCAGCCGCCATCCCGTCAGACCCTCTGCCATTCTGATCCTCCCCGCTATTGCGCGATCCGCGCGCCGGTCTTCCTGATGACCTCGGCCCACTTCCTGGTATCTGCCTGCATTAACGCCGTCATCTGCGTCGATGAGCTGCCGACAATGTCCAGCCCCTGCGCCATCAGGCGTTTGCTGAACCGAGCGTCCGCCACAGCCTTGCGCACCTCCTGCGTCAACCGCTCGAGCACCGGCTCAGGGGTTTTAACCGGCGCCACCATGCCGAACCAGCCCGTGAGCTCGTAACCCGGCACCCCCGCTTCATCGAGGGTCGGAACATCCGGCATCAGGCGCAGGCGCTCCCTGCCGCCGACGGCGAGAATCTTGAGCTTGCCACCCGCCGACATGGCCATCGCCGACGGTGGACCGGTGAACATGACATCGACCTGTCCCGCGACGACATCGGTCATTGCGGGCGCCGTGCCACGATACGAGACCTGGTTGATATCGATCCCGGTCATGATCTTGAGCAATTCCATGCCGAGATGCGACTGCGTCCCAAGCCCGATCGATGCATAGTTGAGCGTGCCCGGATGGGCTCTGGCAAAGGCAATCAGCTCGCGCACATTGTTGGCCGGCACCTTGGGATTGGCGACGAGAACAAGCGGGACCTTCGCGAGCACGCTGATGGCGGCAAAATCGCGAAACGGGTCATAGGCCAGGTTGGTGTAGAGATTGGGATTGACTACGAGGTTCGTATCCACCGCCATGAACAGGGTATAGCCGTCCGGCACCGAGCGCACGACCTGACCTGCGGCCAGACTGCCGTTCGCACCCGGCATATTCTCCACGATCACCGGCTGCTTCATCTGCTCGAACAGGCGCTCCCCAAGGGAGCGCGAGATCAGATCGATGATCCCGCCGGGCGGCTGCGGCAGCACGAGCTTGATCGCATGCGCCGGGTAGTCCTGCGCATGCGCGACGGGTGCTAGAAGCGAAGCAAGCACGAGCAGCGCCGGTGCGACAATGGGGCCTCGCGCGTACATAGGGGTCCTCCGGGGTAGGTAAGCCCGAGAGACATGCTTCCTGCCTTTTACGCCCATTTTTTGATATCTGCCGCCCAAGAATTTCGCATCGCACAAATTTAAGTCGCACCGCCCGCAAAACACACAGGTTTTGCGTGGCTTCCAAGCAGGGTTGGCGATTCTTTGCGCAGCATAACATTGGCATAGCCTTTGCGAAGCACCGCTGGCCCCGAGATGGGGAGCCCACCGCCACGGCAAAGGACGGAGCAGGAATGAGCAAGGAAAACCCGACCTGGATTTCGGAATGGAATCCAGATGATGAGAATTTCTGGAAGTCCAAAGGCAAAGCCATCGCCCAACGCAATCTCATCTGGTCGATTGTTGCCGAGCATCTTGGTTTTTCGATCTGGCTGATCTGGAGCATCGTGGCGACCAAATTGCCGCAGGCCGGCTTTCACTACACCACCGACGAATTGTTTCAGCTCGTGGCCTTGCCCGGGCTGATCGGCTCCCTCCTGCGGTTTCCCTACACGTTTGCGGTAACGACCTTTGGCGGCCGCAATTGGACCGTCTTCAGTGCCGCCGTTCTGTTCATCCCGACGCTTGCGCTGGCGTATTTTGTGACCCAGCCTGACACTCCGTTCTGGCTGATGTTGCTGGTGGCCGCGACGGCAGGGCTCGGAGGCGGCAACTTCGCCTCGAGCATGGCCAATATTTCCTTCTTTTACCCGGACCGCATCAAGGGTTGGGCTCTCGGTTTGAACGCGGCAGGCGGAAATATCGGAGTGAGCGGCGTCCAGCTGCTCACCCCGCTCCTGCTGGGGTTCGGGTTTATCAGTCTCTACCAGGCAACCCCGACCGCGCCAGGCCTCTATCTCCAGAACGCGGGGCTGATGTGGCTGCTGCCGCTGGCGATCGCGGTGACCGGCGCGTTTTTGTTCATGAACAATCTCACCTCGGCGCGCTCGACCTTCAAAGACCAGCTCGCCATCGTCGGACGCAAGCATACCTGGATCATGTCCTACATTTACATAGGAACCTTCGGCTCCTTCATCGGCTACTCCGCCGCCTTTCCGCTGCTGATCAAGACGCAATTCCCGGCGGTTACGGTGGCGATCGCATTCCTCGGCCCGTTGGTGGGCTCCCTCTCCCGTCCGCTAGGCGGTTTGCTTGCCGACAGGATCGGTGGCGCAAAGGTGACGTTCTGGAACTTCATCGCCATGGGCGTCGCGACCATCGGCGTCATGTATTTCGTGGAGATCAAGAATTTTGCCGGTTTTCTGACAATGTTCCTGATCCTTTTCGTTGCCACCGGGGTCGGCAATGGCTCGACCTACCGGATGATTCCGTCGATCTTCCGAGAGGAGAAGCTCAAGGAGGCGAAGGGGTCCGGCGAGACCGCCCGGTTGCTCGCGGTAAAGGCGGCGAGTATCGAGGCCGCCGCTGCGCTGGGATTCATTGGAGCCATCGGCGCCTGCGGGGGCTACCTGATCCCGCGCGGCTTCGGCGCCTCGATCGCCGCGACCGGTGCCCCTCACCTGGCACTGCAAAGCTTCCTTGCCTTTTACGTGACCTGCATAGCACTCACGTGGTGGTATTATCTCCGCAAGAGCCTCCTCGTCATGCGCGCGCCGAGCCTCGCGCACGCGCAGGTATAAGACCGGCATGAGCGGCGACCCCTTCCGTCGCCCACGGCTTGTCGTCGTGGGCAACGGAATGGCGGGAATGCGGGCGGTCGAGGAGCTCATATCGCACGCTCCCGATCGCTTCGATATCACCGTGATCGGCGCCGAGCCGCATCCTAACTACAGCCGCATCCTCTTGTCCGCGGTGCTCGCAGGCGAGAAGACGCTCGACGACATCGTCCTCAATTCGCGCGAGTGGTACGCGCAGCATGGGATTTGCTTGCTTGCCGGCAAGCGCGCCACAGCGATCGACCGCGCGGCGCGGCAGGTCGCGCTCGCGGACGGGGGTTCGATCGCCTACGACAAATTGCTGCTGGCCACGGGCTCAAAGCCGCTGGCCCCGCCCATTCCAGGACTTGGCCTTCACAACGTGCGCGCCTTTCGCGACATTGCCGACGTCGAGGCTATGATCGCGGCGGCGAGCAGTTGCCAGCACGCGGTGGTGATCGGCGGCGGCCTGCTTGGCCTCGAGGCGGCGTGGGGGTTGAAGCGCCGCGGCATGGCGGTTGCGCTCATTCATCTCATGCCCACGCTGATGGAGCGCCAGCTCGATCCCTCCGCCGGCGACTTGCTGCATCGCGAGCTCGATGCGCGCGGGATCGATTTCTTCACCAGCACCCAGGCCGAAGAGCTCCTCGGCGGCGAGCGGGTCGAAGCGGTATTGCTCGCCGATGGCCGCCGGCTTGCGGCCGATCTGGTCGTGCTCGCAGTCGGGATCCGGCCCAACATCGATCTCGCATCTGCTGCCGGGCTCGACATCAACCGCGGCATCCTGGTCGGTGACGACATGGCAACCAGCGACCCGGATATCTACGCCGTCGGTGAATGCATCGAGCATAACGGGCAGGTGTTTGGCTTGGTCGCACCGATCTGGGAACAGGCCCGCATATGCGGCGCCAGGCTCGCCGGCGACGATGCCGCGGTTTACCTGCCGCAGCCCGCCTTCACCAGCCTCAAGATAACCGGGATTGATGTCTTCTCGGCCGGGGCGCTTGCCGCAGCCGATGACGGCGACGAGGAAATTACGCTGCACGATGCCAAAGGCGGCCTCTACAAGAAGCTCATCCTGCGCGAGAGCAGAGTCGTTGGGAGCGTGTTGTACGGCAGCGTGGCCGATGGCCCCTGGTACGTGCAGTTGATGCGCGAAAAGGTGGATGTCTCACCGTTCCGCGAACAGATCATTTTCGGCCAGACCTTTGCCGAGCAGGCCAGCGCCACGACGCCGCCAACCGAGCTTGCGGTCATGCCGGATCGCGATGGCGCCGAAGCAGCGACGGGGTCGCGGTGGCAGACAGCATAATCCGTACCACCTGTCCCTATTGCGGGGTCGGTTGCGGGCTCTCCGTCACGGCGGGCGGGGATGTTGCCGGTGACGCGGATCATCCCGCCAATAAAGGGCGACTGTGCTCGAAGGGCGCAGCGCTCGGCGATACGCTTTCCCCCGAGGGACGATTGCTCTATCCGCAGATCGGCGGCCGAGCCGTAAGCTGGGACGAAGCCCTCGATCGCGTCGCAGCCAATTTCACGCAAACCGTCGCCGAGCACGGGCCGGATGCGGTCGCCCTTTATGTCTCCGGCCAGTTCCTCACAGAGGATTATTACGTTGCCAACAAGCTGATGAAAGGCTTCATCGGCAGCGCCAATATCGACACCAACTCGCGCCTCTGCATGGCGTCCTCGGTCGCCGGCCACATCCGGGCGTTCGGCGAGGACATCGTGCCCGGCTGCTACGACGATATCGACGCGGCCGATCTTATTGTGCTTGTCGGCAGCAATACCGCCTGGTGCCATCCGGTGTTGTATCAGCGTCTTGCCGCTGCCAAGGAGAAGCGCGGCACCAAGGTGGTGGCGATCGATCCGCGGCATACCGCAACCTGTGACATTGCCGACCTTCACCTTGCCATACGCCCCGGTTCGGACGTTGCGGTGTTCGCAGGTTTGTTGATGCACCTTGTCAAAAGCGGGGTCTGCAGCGAGGCATGGACGTCGAAGCTCGCGACAGGGTTTGCGGCCACGCGTGAAGCGGCGCGCGGCTCAGCACCGTCGCTCGCCACCGTCGCGGACATCGCAGACGTGCCGGAGCTCGACCTTGCGCGATTCTACCGCTGGTTCGCTACGACCGAGCACCCCGTGACCCTCTACTCACAGGGTGTGAATCAGTCCTCCTCCGGGACCGACAAGGTCAACGCGATCATCAATTGCCATCTCGCAACCGGTCGACTTGGGCAGCCCGGCATGGGGCCGTTTTCCCTCACCGGCCAACCGAACGCGATGGGCGGCCGTGAGGTCGGCGGCCTCGCCAACCAGCTCGCCGCGCACATGAGCTTTGCCATTCCAGCGGACGTGGATCGTGTGCGTCGCTTCTGGAACGCCCCCCGAATGGCGACCCGACCAGGTCTCAAAGCCGTCGATCTGTTCGATGCAGCGTTTGACGGCAAGATCAAGGCGCTCTGGATCCTCTGCACCAACCCTGCCGCCAGCATGCCGCGCGCCGAGCGCGTGCGCAAAGCACTAGCTGCGTGCTCCTTTGTCGTCGTGAGCGATTGCTGGCCGACAGATACGACGCGTTTGGCCGACGTCGTGCTCCCGGCCGCTGCATGGGGCGAAAAGGACGGCACGGTTACCAATTCGGAGCGATGCATCTCGCGCCAGCGCACCTTCCGGTCGCCTCCCGGCGAAGCTCGGCCGGATTGGTGGATGCTGGCCGAAGCGGCGCGGCGCATGGGCTGGCAGACGGAGTTTGCCTACCGAGGCCCGGCCGAGATTTTTCGGGAGCACGCCGCATTATCGGCCTTCGAGAATGCCGATCCGCACCGTCGCATTTTCGACATCGGCGCGCTTTGCGATCTGAGCGATGAAGAATACGAGCGCCTCCCTCCCGTCTTTTGGCCACTGCCGCGAGGCACCTCGCAGCCCTGGTCGAGGCCCAAGCGATTGTTTGGAGATGGAGCAGGGTTTGCCACCGGGGACAGGAAGGCGCGTTTCGTGCCCACCGCGTACAAGCCACCGGCAGTGAGCGCCGATGAGCGTTGGCCCATACTTCTTAATACGGGACGTGCGCGCGACCAGTGGCACACAATGACTCGCAGCGGCAGATCGCTGCGACTGATGGCACACCAGCGCGAGCCCCTGCTCGACGTCCATCCCGCCGATGCCGCGCGACTGGGTCTTGTCGATGGTGCTCTCGCCCGGGTCGAAAGCCCCCATGGCGCGACCGTGTTGCCGGTCCGCATCTCGCAGGATCAACGCCCTGGCGAGGCGTTCGCACCGATGCACTGGACCGATCGGTTCACATCCGCCGGGCCGATTGATGCAATCGTTGGCGCATCGACGGATCCGATTTCCGGACAGCCCGAATTGAAGGCGACGCCGGTGCGAATTGCGCCGGTCGCGACGCATTGGTGGGGGCTCCTCCTGCGCGGGTCCGAACGTGTGCCGCATGGCCCCTATTACTGGGCGCAGATGCCGCTGGAGCGGGGATATGCGTTCACCCTCATCGGCTGGGAGCCCCTCCCCAACGACCGAGGCACGCAGCTGTGGATTGCGGCGCTGCTCGATGCTCCGCCGGGAGCAGAGCTGGTGCTCTACACCGACCCCGCTCGTGGGACGTTTCGCTACGCGAGCGTAGTCGGAAACCGTCTGGACGCGTGCGTGTTTCTCGCCCACAAAAATTCCGCGCTGCCATCGCGCGATGCCGTGGCCGCACTCTTGGGTACACGGATCGAGCCGGAGATGCGCACGTTGCTGCTTACCGGCAACCCTGCTGGTCCGCGCGCAGTGCATCCTCCCGGCCGGACCATCTGTGCCTGCTTTGGCATAGGCTTGAATACGCTGCACGATGCGATCGCGAGACGCCGCGTGACCAGCATCGCCGAGATCGGGACCGCGTTGCGCGCCGGAACGAATTGCGGCTCCTGCATCCCGGAGCTCAAGGCAATGCTCAAGAATCAGGATGGCGTAGTAGGGTGGGTTAGCTGACAACTCGGCTGCATGCAGCCGAGTTGTCAGCGTAACCCACCACCCACCCTACTGGATCTTGCCGAGGATCGAGATGTCCGAACCGTCGCGATACATGGATTGGCGCCAGCCGTCCTCGTCATAATCGGCCATGCACTGCTCGGCCAGCGCTTCCATCTGCTTGAGCGCGCCCGAGGCCTGCGCCTGCTGCAGCGGGAAGATGCGCACCAGCTCATGGCTGCCTGAATAGTTCATCTCATAGAGCTCGTGCCGTGCGCCGAACTCGGTGCCGACCGCATCCCACAGGAGCTTCATGGTCTTGATCCGCTCCTTGTAATCGATGCCGTTCGAGCCGCGCACGTAGCGGGCAAGATACTGATCGATGTCGGGGTTCTTGAAGTCGCGTGAGTGCGAAGGCAGATAGATGAGCCCCGACGCGATGACTTTTTCGACGATCGCGCGCACTGCCGGATAAGCTTCCGTCATGAACAGTCGATAGGTGCTCGATGCCCTGCCGTTGGGCAACACAGCCCCGTTCACCCACGGCTCGGGGTTGAATGCCATCGCGTCTGAGAGCGACCAGAACAGATTTCTCCAGCCGATCACCTCGCCGATCTGCGCCTGCACGCCGCGGAACGCCTCCACGCCGGTCGCGCGTGCCGCCTTGTGCAGGAGTCCCACGATGAAATCGAGCTTGACCGCAAGGCGGGTGCATCCCTGCAGGGTAAAGCCGTTGAAGAAGCCCGAGCGCGGGTAAAAGTTCTTCAGCCGCTCTACATCGCGATGAATGAACACGTTCTCCCAGGGGATGAACGCGTTGTCGAACACGAAAATCGCATCGTTCTCGTCAAACCGGGAGGTGAGCGGATAATCCCAGGGGGAGCCCGTCGCGGCAGCAGCAAGCTCGTAGGACGGGCGGCAGATCAGCTTGATCCCAGGCGTGTTCATCGGCGCGATGAACATCACCACCATGCTGGGATCGTTAATCTCCTGGCCCATGTTCTGGCCGAGAAAGTTGTAGTGGGTGAGTGCCGAGTTGGTGGCAACCACCTTGGCGCCGGAAACGAAGATGCCGGCATCGGTCTCCTTCTGGATGGTGATGTAGACGTCCTTGACCTGCTCGACCGCCTTGTTGCGGTCGATGGGCGGATTGACCAGGGCGTGGTTGAGATAGAGCACCGCCTCCTGCGCCCGCTTGTGCCATGCGCGGGCATTGGCCGCGAACTTGCCGTAGAACTCCGCGTTGGCCCCAAGCGTATTGAGGAAAGCAGCCTTGTAATCGGGGCTGCGGCCCATCCAGCCGTAGCTGATGCGAGCCCAGGCCGCGATCGCGTCGCGTTGCGCGATCACGTCTTCACGGCAGAAGGCCACCTTGAAGAACCTGTGCGTATAGCCGCCCGAACCGGTATCGGTCGGCGCTGTCAGCACGTCCTTGGATTTGGCATCATGCAGCGCATCATAGAGCTGCGCCACGGAAACGGCGGCGTTGCGGAACGCGGGATGCGTCGTGACATCCTTCACCCGGTCACCGTAGATGTAGACCGCACGCCCATCCCGCAGGCTGTCGAGGAACTCAGCCCCGGTGAACGGGCGCTTCTTGCCTTCGAGAATGGCTTCGGGGTGTTGCGGCATGCACTGCTCCGTCATGACTTCTCATCATATGGTGGGCTGCGGCATGGGCCCGCCTCGTCTCTATCCATCGGCTGCGGAAAATGAAAACCCCGCCTTCGGGGAAAGGCGGGGTTTTCGAAACTGGACGGCCGGGGGATCGGGGGGCTGGGGGCTGGCCGTCCTACTGCATTAGTCGCACCGCCTCCCGAGCGGGTTCAAGCCGCCCCGATAATGCCTCAATTCCCGCGCGCGGCTCGCTTGTGTTTGTCTTGCAAGAGGTTACGCGCATCACACTCATCACATCGAATGTGGAACCCGCACCTGCGCTAATCTCCGGCAAGCTGCTGGGTTTCGGGGAAATACATTTCCTTCCAAGACTGCGGCCTGGTCTTGAGCGTGCCCGTTTTGTACATCATGTCCATCGCCGCCCCGACGCCGTGCGGCGTCTTGCCGAAGATGTAATCGGGCGCCATGAGGATCTGCGCGAGATCGTCGAGCGACATCTTGTCCTTCGACATTTCGAGATAGAGCTGCGCGGCGCGCCGCTTGTCGGAATTGATCCAATCAATCGCCTGATCGTATGCCGCCACGACCGCGTCGTATGTGATCGGATTGGCTTTGCGGAACTGCTCTGTCGAGACGAAATTGAGTCCCGTCACCGCACCTCCCTCCACGGCATAAAGATCGGTGATGGCGTGCAGCCCTGCCTTGCGTTCAAGATCCGCATAAGGCGAGGTGGCCGCGTGCACGGTGATCTCACCGTTGGGGTTGAGCACGGCGGCCATCGCGTCGGGGTGCGGCAGCGACACGGTCAGGTGGTCGAGCTTGCCCCATTGTCCCGGGCCAAACTCCTCCTCTGCTGCGGTCCAGAGGAACAAGGCCTGCGCCGAGGTCTTGATTGAGGGAACGGCGATGCGATCCTGATCGGTGAGATCGCGCAGGGATTTGAGCGCGGGCTTGCGGGTCATCAGCCAGATATTCGATGCAACCATGGCGGATACCGCCTTGGCGCCGATGCCGTTTCGCGTGCGATCCCAGATCAGCGCCGTCGACGGGACACCCTGCCCGGAAAAGTGAACGGCGCCTGCCAGGAACGAATTGATGATGGCGGAAGGGCCGGCAAGCCTGCTCCACACCACATTGGCGGAGCCTAACCCTTTGGCAGCCAAGTGCTTCTCGACCAGCTTCTGGCCCTGCATGACGTATAGAGGCAAGTAGTTGGACCCGTTTTGTGCGACGATCCTGACCTCGGCTACCTCCGCGGCGGCACGGCCAGGCCCCGCGAGCGCCAGGACGAAAGCCGCGATAGCAACTGCATAGGTTCCGCGCATTTCCTCACCTCCTCTTGCTCCCGCGCCCATGGCTCGGCGCTAGATCCCTATCATGCAACCGGGAGAGTTCGGTTCCTGACAGGCTCTCCCTCTTCGCGTGCATGTGCTCAATGTGAATAACTCGCATTTTTGTGGATGGGGCATTCTTGCAACTCATTTTATCCCGGGTTTCATGAGACTGTCGCAATGCATTCCGGGGGGCCACCATGCTGCAGCGACATCCAAACCAAAACGAAAAGATCTCCAACGATGAGCCGCTTGCTACCGAGAGCTTGCCTCCGCTGCAGCCCGGTGAACGGCCCGCGCCAGTGGCCATTTTGTCGCCGGCAAAAAGAGCAGCTCTGCTGGCTTTTCTGCATGGGGACGGTACGCTCCATAAGAGCCGCGGGGCGTGGATCGCGCAACCTGCCCCCTTCTCTGCTGCACGCATCTACGGGATGACCATCGCTGACCTTGCCCGCGAAGGCATGCTGACCGTCACCGTAAGTCGCAAGAACGCCTCCGCGCGGCTTACGCCTCGCGGCAAGTGGTTTGCACAGACGCTCGCTGCCGAGACGCGCGCAGATGAGTGCAGCGGGGACAGTCGGCAAGGGTAGTCCGCTCTGCGCAGCGACATGCGCGCCGATGCTGCCAAAGCTTGCGCTATGGTGTCACTCTGCAAGACCGAGCCGGCTCCATGGGGGATCGTCGATCCTCGCGCGCAGTGCGGGCTATCTCGTCACCTATGCCGAATTCATCGTGCCCATATGCCTGCTCATCGGTTTTGCGACGCGCTTTGCCGCTCTGACATTGCTTGCCATGACAATACTGCTGCAAATCTATGTCGCGCCCGCCCTGTGGTGGTCGCACCACGTCTATTGGATCTGCCTTCTGCTCATCCTCGTCGCTCGGGGGCCGGGCGCCGCCTCCATCGACGCGCTGCTGCGTTATCTGTACGACGCAAGTAGGATCGCATGAATTTCGCCAGCGACAACGCGGCCGGCATTGCGCCGGAAATTCTCGCCGCGATCGCACGAGCAAACGAAGGCCACGCGCTCGCCTACGGGCGGGATGACTGGACGCAACGGCTGGAGCGCAGGCTTGCGGAGATGTTCGAGCATGATCTGGCGGTGTTCCTCGTCCCGACGGGGACCGCGGCCAACGCGCTCGCGCTTGCGCATCTGACGCCGCCATGGGGCGCCGTCGTCTGTCACAGCGAGGCGCATATCGCGACCGACGAATGCGGGGCGCCTGAATTCTTCGGCGGCGGCATCAAGCTGGTGGCGATCGAGGGAACGGGATGCAAGATCGAGCCGAATGCCTTGAAGCGCGTCCTGTCCGGCCGCTGGGGCGGCCCGCACCATGTATGTCCGGCAGTGCTGTCGATCTCGCAGGCCACAGAAGCGGGAACGATCTACCGCCCGGATGAGATTCGTGAGCTCGCCGGCATTGCGCATGCCCACGGCTTGGCGCTGCATGTGGACGGGGCACGGCTGGGGAATGCGCTTGCCCGCGTGAATGCCTCCCTCGCAGGATCGACGTGGAAGGCCGGCGTCGATGTACTGTCCTTCGGTGCCACCAAAGGCGGTGCGCTCGCAGCCGAAGCGGTGGTATTCTTCGATACAGCTCAAGCCGCGCATATGGCGGAGCGGCGCAAGCGCGCAGGGCATCTCCTCTCGAAGCATCGCTTCATCGCCGTTCAACTGGAGGCCTACGTCGCCGATGGCCTTTGGCTGCGGCTTGCGCGCCACGCCAACGCCATGGCGGACCGCCTCGCCGCAGGAATTTCCGGGTTTGGCATTGAGCCGGTCTGGCCGGTGGAAGCGAACGAAGTCTTTGTTGCCTTGCCGGTTGCAATGGATACGCGCCTGAGATCGGCCGGCGCGCTTTATTATCCCTGGAGCAGCAATGCGCTCGGTGCTGCTATCCCTGCCGATGCCGTGCTGGTGCGGCTCGTGACCTCCTTCGCGACCACCGCAGCCGAAGTGGATCGGCTCATCGCAACCGCGAGCGCCGCCGGTTAATCATCGTGCAAGGTCATCCTGAAGAGCGAGCGACACGTATGCATGGCAAGACGGTAGTCATTACAGGCGGCACATCGGGCATTGGCGAAGTTGCCGCCAGGAATCTTGCCGAGATGGGAGCCCGCATTGTGCTTGTCGCGCGCGACAAATCCCGCGCGGACGCGACCTTGGCACGGCTCAGAGAGTGCGGGCCCGGACTCGCCCACCGCGCGCATCTGGCAGATCTCGCGCGGCTTGCAGAGATGAAACGGGTGGCGGCACAGATCGCAGACGAGGAGCCCCGCATCGATGTGCTGATCAACAACGCCGGCGCACTGTTTGCCAGGCGGCAGCTCACCCCGGATGGGCTCGAGTACACGTTCGCGCTCAACCACATGGCCTATTTCGTCGTGACCGAGCTTCTGCGGGAGCGGCTCGTCGCCTCGGCGCCCGCACGCATCGTCAGCACGGCATCGGGTGCGCATGAGGGCGCAGTCCTGGAGCTCGACGATTTGCAATCGGAAAAAGACTATGGGGCAAGGAAAGCATATGGCCGCTCGAAGCTCTGCAACATCCTGTTCACCCGAGAATTGGCGAGGCGCCTCAGGGACACGGGGGTCACCGCGAACTGCCTGCATCCTGGCTTTGTCGCTACGCGCTTTGGCAACCAGAGCGGCGGGATGATCTCGGGTCTCGTCCGGCTGGTCAAGTTTTTCGCGATATCCCCCGAGGAGGGTGCGAAGACCATCGTTTATTTGGCGTCATCACCCGCGGTCGCTGACACCACAGGCCAATACTTCCATAAATGCCGCATAACCCAGCCTTCGCCGGCAGCGCGCGACGACAAGGCGGCCTTGCTCTTGTGGCAGCGCAGCGCAGCACTGGCGGGGATGAAGGCGTAACATCCTTAGGGTGGCGTTTGCGCTTTCGCGTGCGCCTCCTCGCCGATCGCCTTGTAATCGTAGGTCGGGTAGAACTCGGTGCGGTAGCCGCCCCAGGCGGTCTGCTCGATGGCGCCGTTGACCTCTCGCAGCTTCTCCGCCGGCAGCTGCAGCGTGACCACCTGACCGATACCCATCATCACGTACCAGCTGACGACCTTTGTGCCCGCCGGAGGGAATGCCTTGTAGTATCCTTGTGAGCGCAGTTGCGCGTTGATCTGCTCCAGCGTCTTCGATTGGTCGTGCTTGAGAAATATGGTGAGAAGGATCGTACCCTGAGGCGTCTCAGCCGACGCGGCAGGCGGGTTCGGCTGTTGAGCGACAGCGGCGCTCACGGCAAAAGCCATGGCGAGAAGCAGTGATCCGAGCCCACAAGCAATAGCGCGAACGCGAAAGAGGTCCATGGCGGAAGTCTCCTGGTTGGAACGCCGTTTGAACGCCAGGCGTGGCCGTCTGTTCCAATGTTGATCCGGTTGCGAGGTCAAGCTGGTGCGCGCACACTATGGCTGTCGCAGCTCTACCGTCCCGGGAGGACGCATCATGCGTGCAATCGCCTTGGTATCTCTACTGTCCGCCCCTCTCCTGCTTTGCTCCGATGCCGCGTGGGCCGCGCCTTGGTGCGCCCAGTACGGAGGCGGCGACAAGGGCGGGGGAACGAACTGCGGATTTTATTCCTTCGAGCAGTGCATGGCTGCAATCTCGGGCAACGGAGGCTTTTGCACGAAAAATCAATTCGAGAACCCCTATTGGGTCGGCCGGTCGGCCCGCAAACGTTATCGCCGTGGCGATTAGACCGCGTCCCGATCGACGGAATCAGCGCATGACGAGCTCCATGACCTCTGTAGGCCAGATCTGTCCTGGGCGGGGCGTCGGATGAAGCCCCACGCCGTGGATATCAGAATGACCCCGGCAAGGGTCAGAAGAATGAGTTGCTCGACACTGGCACCACCCAGCCTGGCCACAAAGCCAAGCAATGCGCCGGGAAAGACGTGGGCCGGCGCCCAGACCAGAGCAGAGATAATGTTGGCCGCGTAGAACTGGCGCGCTGACATGTTGAGAATGCCGGCAAGCAACGGCACAAAAGCGCGCACGACCGCGGTAAAGCGGGCCAAAAACACGCTCGCGACACCAAATCGCGCAATGAATGCTTCACTGCGTTCGACCAGCTGCGGGTAGCCATTGAGCGGCCATGCGCACAGGATTTGCCGATGATATCTGCGCCCCAGCCAATACGACACGCCATCGCCGCAGATCGCACCGACTGTTGCGGCAATTAGCAGAAACCAAAGATTGACGCTGGCGCTTGCGCCCAGAGCGCTGATGGCGATGATGGTCGTGGACCCAGGCACCACGGTGCCGACCACGGGAATAGCTTCAGATAAGGCCAGGAGAAAAACGGTGAAGAATGCGAGAGGCGAATGCGATCCGATAAAATCAATGAGGCCGTGGATAAACGACGTCATCGGTGCATAGGCCTAAGGCCGCTCCCTCGCACTTTGACAATGCCCCACGCAGCCCCGCGTTCCCCGGTCATCTGGCACCGTCGATGAATCCCATTCTGTCATTTTGCGGTTGCGAGATCCTTTTTACCCCGTACACCATTGTCCAGGCCCGTCTTGTCCCCGCGCCAACGGTTTGGGATGATGCGCCAAGGCAACTACAAACACCGGAGGCAGCCCATGCGATCATTCTCAGCTGGCGCAGTTGCGCTCGCGCTTTCAGCCGGTTGCGGCTGCCCGGGCAGCGCAGTGGCGCAGATTTCGGACGATGTCGTGAAGCTCGGTGTTCTCACCGATATGAGCAGCCTCTATTCCGACGCTACAGGTACCGGCTCACGGATTGCGGCGCAAATGGCTGCGGAGGACTACGGCGGAAAAGTGAAAGGCAAGCCGATCGAGGTGATCGGGGCAGATCACCAGAACAAGCCCGATATCGGGTCAAATATCGCGCGCCAATGGTATGACACCGGCAAGGTCGACGCGATCGTCGATGTGCCGACGTCGTCCGTTGCGCTTGCCGTGCAACAGATCACCAGGGACATGGACAAGGTGTTCCTGATGTCCGGACCAGGCGCATCGGATCTGACCGGGCCGGCCTGCTCGCCCAACGGCATTCATTGGACCTATGACACCTATGCTCTGAGCAAGGTGGGCGCCAAGGCCATGGTGGCCCGCGGCGAGGATAGCTGGTTCTTCATCACTGCGGACTATGCCTTTGGCCATGCGCTTGAGCGCGACGCGGCCGCGGTCGTCAAGGCGAACAACGGCAAGGTGCTGGGTTCAGTGCGGGCTCCGCTCAACACCAATGATTTCTCCTCCTTCCTTCTTCAGGCACAGGCTTCGAAGGCCAAGGTCATCGGTCTTGCCAATGCAGGAGGCGATACGCAAAACGCGATCAAGCAGGCGGCCGAGTTCGGTCTGCAGAAGAATGGCCAGAAGCTGGTAGCCTTACTGTTTCAGATCACCGATGCTCACAGCCTCGGACTTGGAATCGCGCAGGGGATGATCCTGACCGAGGCTTTCTATTGGGACCTGGACGATGTAACCCGGGCCTTCTCCGCGCGCTTTCTCAAACGGGCGGGCCACATGCCGACAATGATCCAGGCTGGCATCTATTCGGCGGTGACGCATTATCTCAACGCCATCGATGCAACCGGCACGGATGCGGCCAAGCCGGTGATAGCAAGGATGAAGGCGACCCCGATCCACGATTTTTTTGCGAAGAATGGCCGCATTCGCGAGGATGGCCGGATGATTCACGACATGTATCTTGTTCAGGTGAAAGTCCCGACCGAGTCCAAGGGCGAGTGGGATCTCTACAAGATACTCGCCACTATCCCCGGCGATGAAGCCTACCGGCCAGTATCCGAAGGTGGATGTCCCTTGATCTCTGAGCGGGCAGGCCGGGGCTGATTCAAGCTCGGGCGATGCTCTGCTCGAGCAGATCGCGGACGCGAGCGGCCAAGTGGGTTTGACTGATGGGTTTTTGCAGGAGTTCCACCCCTTCGCCCACCCGGCCTTGACGCACCACCGCATTGCGCGGGTAGCCGGACATGTAGAGCACGCGCATGCCTGGCGCAATCTCTTGAGCCCGCCGTACAAGCTCGCGGCCGTTCATTCCCGGCATGACCACGTCGGTCAGGAGCAGGTCGACCCGCCGCGAGCCGCTTTGCAGAATTGAGAGCGCCCCCTGTGCGTGGGCGACCGCCACTACCTGGTAGCCCAATCTGCGCAGCACTTCCGAGAGGTAGGCGCGCAGACCGTTATCGTCTTCGACGACAAGGATGCATTTACCCTGCGCGCCGCATCCTTGCACCTCGTGTGACGCATATTGCTCATCGGCCTGCGCAGAATCTCCGGTGTAGCGCGGAAGGTAGATCTTGACCGTGGTGCCATGGCCTACCTCGCTATAAAGTTTGACATGCCCGCCGGACTGCTTGATGAACCCATAGACTTGGCTCAGCCCGAGCCCAGTACCCTGTCCCACTTCCTTGGTGGTAAAAAACGGCTCGAATGCCCGACTCAACACATCGGGCGGCATGCCGCAGCCCGCGTCGCTGACGCAGATCAAAACATATTGCCCGGGCGTGAGCTCAGGGTTGCTCCGGCAGTAATCATCATCCGCGAAAATATTCGTCGCCTCGATCGTCAGTTTTCCACCGCCGGGCATTGCATCGCGCGCGTTGATCGAAAGATTGACCAAAGCGGATTCGAGATGGTTGGGATCGGCCTCGGTGCGCCAAAGCCCCGTCCCTCCGACCACTTCCACTTCGATCGTCTCTCCCAGAGAGCGCTGCAGGAACTCGGCAGCGCTGCTCAAGAACCGATTAAGATCGAGGACCTTTGGATCGAGCGGCTGCCTTCGTGAGAATGCAAGCAGGCGGCTGGTCAATGCGGCGGCGCGTTGCGCCCCGCGCATGGCATTGCCGATCGCGCGTTCGAGGCTGGTATTCGGCGCATGCGGATTCCTTGCGTGGCGCTGGGCGCTTTCAAGGTTCCCGAGCACGATCATGAGCAGATTGTTGAAATCGTGCGCAATGCCGCCGCTGAGCTGGCCGACCGCGTCTATTTTTTGTGAAGCGGCAAGCTGCTCCTGTGTTTCTCTGAGCAGACGCTGTGTCTCCCTCCTTTCGGTCATGTCCCGCGTAACCTTCGCGAAGCCGATCAGGTTGCCCCCTTCATCTCGGATCGGGTCAACAACAACCAGCGCCCAGAAGCGGCTCCCGCCCTTGCGCACACGCCATCCTTCCGCTTCATACCGGCCGTCCTGGGCGGCCTTCTCCAATACCTTTGCCGGGAGCCGCGCCTTACGGTCCTCCGCGGTATAGAATTGGCTGAAATGTTGCCCGATGATTTCCTCCGGGCCATAGCCCTTGATGCGCTGCGCGCCGGAATTCCAGGTCATGACGTTGCCGCTCACATCAAGCTGAAAGATCGCATAATCGACAACGGCCTCGACCAGCCTGCGAAATCGTGCTTCGCTCTCGATCAGGCGCTGGCGGGTCTGCTCGCGCTCGCGTATGAGCCGGCTGCTGCAGATCACCCCGATCCGCGTGAGTTTGGTGCAACGTGTAGGGGCGGGTTTCAAACCCGCCCCTACAATGCGAGGGCGGAAAAACCACGGCGTTTTCCGGGCGAGCCGATGCCTCGCCCCTACGAACGAAGAAAGACCCGCCCGCGCCTACGCCGCTTCGCCGCGCGCGAAGGCCGCCGCTTGGCGGATGGCTGCGATCCGCGCGCCATAACCCTCGGTGCCGCCCCCGCCCTTGAACACCGCCGAGCCCGCGACCAGGACGTTGGCGCCGGCGCCCACGACCTCGGGCGCGATCTCCGCGGTGATGCCGCCGTCGACCTCGATGTCGATCGGGCGCGATCCGACCAGCGCGCGCAGCCTCGCAATCTTCTCGGTCGCGTAGGGGATGAAGGCCTGGCCGCCAAACCCCGGATTGACCGACATCACCAGGATGAGATCGACGAGATCCACCACCGGCTCGATGGTCTCAATCGGGGTGCCGGGGTTGAGCGTCACCCCCGCGCGCTTTCCCAGCGTCTTGATCATCTGCAGCGAACGGTGCACGTGCGGTCCCGCCTCCACATGCACCGTGATGCTGTCGGAGCCCGCCTTGGCGAACCCCTCGAGGTAGGGATCGCACGGCGCGATCATCAGGTGCACGTCGAGCGGTTTCTTCGTGTAGGGCCGTATCGCCTTCACCACGTCGGGCCCGATCGAGATGTTGGGGACGAAGTGCCCGTCCATCACATCGACGTGGATCCAGTCCGCGCCGGCGGCATCGACCGCGCGCACCTCCTCGCCGAGCCGGGCGAAGTCGCCGGCGAGGATCGAGGGCGCAATGACGAGGGGACGCGGCATCAGCTCAGCTCCGGACAGGGTGGTCTTTCAAATGAAGACGGCCGGCGAGACGCCGAACCGCTTCGCCAGGGTACGGGCCTGCCGCGCGTTGATCTCGCGCTTGCCGCTCAGGACCTCGCTGACGTTGGATTGCGAGCCAAAGATGTTGGCGAGATCGGTCTGACGCAAATCGTGCTGCTGCATGAGAAGTCGAAGCACGGCTGAAGGTTCGGCTTCCGGGATCTCCACATTGCGCGCTTCGTAATCGCGCACAAACGTCGTTACCACATCCAGCAAGCCGATGAGGGGATGCGATTCCTGATCGCCGATCCTGTCGAGCAGCTTGTTCATGAATTTGACCATTGCTCGAAAATGCCGCTCAGTATGAATTGTGCTTAGCTTGACCGGCGATCGAGTCTCAACCTCTCTCCAGCCAGGTGTCAGGAGGTCAATGTCCGGGCTCTCTGCATGGGTCATGGCTGCCTCTTCTTCCGTCGTGTTTTCGTATTGCGGCTCGACCAGCGGTCGTACTCCGAGTGCGTAAAGACATGTCGACACAGCAGATGATCGGGTTGCCGGCCGCTCTTGATACTAGATAATCCCCCCATGACGACCATTGTTTCATCCTCGTCCAAGGAGATCATGACAAATCCGGCCCGGCTCATTGAGGCAATGAGGACGGGCAGCATCATTAGCGTTTCCGATCTCGACTACACCATTGTGCCGACAACGGCGATTGCGGCGCTCGCCGACGCGAAGGCGGAGGAGGAGCTGCTCGAAGAGATGGTTTCCCATCGCAAGGACGTAACCGGCGTCGAGAACACCATCTTCATCTCGCCAAGAGGCAACACGCGCCGCGCGCCCCGGATCAAGCTTGCGATCGACCCTCCTTTGTCCGTCGATCCTCGGAGCAAGACCGCATCTGTCGCGATTGCCGACGGCACCGTGATGGCAGGCGAAGTCCTGCCCGCGTTCCTCGATCAGGCGCGACGATTCATCGATGCCAATCGCGATGTGCCGCTCGATTACTGGGAATATCGCATCGATACCGAAGAGCTCCGCCGGCGACTGAAGGCGATCTAGCCGTTTGCGCGAAAACGCCGCGTGCGATTGTAGGGGCGGGTTTGAAACTGGTACTGCGTCACAAAATACGTATTCTGTCATTCCGGGGCCGCGAGCGTAGCGAGCGGAGCCCGGAATCCATAACCACAGACCGTCCGGTTGCGAACGGCGAGCGAGCAACTGCCGGCTGTGGTTATGGTTTCCGGGCTCGTCGGCAAGTCGGTGAAACCGACTTGCCGACGCCCCAGAATGACAACGTAGTTTGTGACGCAGTACCGGAAACCCGCCCCCAGAACGGGGAGAGGGAGCAGACCAAGCTTGCCGCGCGACTGATCTCATATTTCGCCGGAAAGTGCTGTAAATTCTCGATGTCGGCGCCGCAGCGTGGATCGCCATGTCAAGGCACTACCACGCACAGGCGCTTCGCCGCGCGCGTCACCCCGGTATAGAGCCAGCGGCCGCGATTCTCGCGGAACGCATCGGACTCGTCGAACAGCACCACGTCGTCCCATTGCGAGCCCTGCGACTTGTGCACGGT
>CAWJDY010000064.1:0-42263 GCA_963841705.1 uncultured Alphaproteobacteria bacterium | reverse complement strand
GTGGTCGGCTCGACGCTGCGTCCGGCGAGCTATTGCGGCTGCGTAGGCTTCAAGCCGACGTTCGGCGCGCTCAATTGCAGCGGGTCGTTCGATCACCTCAGCCAGAGTTGCCTCGGCATCCTGGCGGCAACCCCAGAGGACGCCTGGACGGTGGCGAGCGCGATCGTGGCGCGGGTGGGCGGCGATCCCGGACATCTCGGGCTGCGTGGACCGAGCGAGATTCCGCCGGCGTCGCCACCGCGCCGGCTGGCGATGCTCGAGACAGCCGCGTGGCCGAAGGCGAGCGCCGGCGCACAGGCGGCGTTGGGGCGGGCGCGCGACCGCCTCGCCAAGCTTGGCGTCGAGATCGGCGACCGCCGCAGCGATCCAGGCATCGCGGCGGTCGAGGACGCGATTGCCGACGTGGTGGCGGTGACCTTTGCGATCTTCGACTGGGAGTTTCGCTGGCCATTGGGAAATTACGCCAAGCGCAACGGTCTGAGCGAAGGCATGCGCCGGCGCCTCGCCTCCGCGCAACTGACGACGCTCGACGACTATCGCGCCGCGCTTCGTCGCCGGGAGGAGATTCGCAAGCGCTATGCCGATGCGAGCGGGCCATACGATGGATTTGTCACGCTGGCTGCGACCGGCGCGGCGCCCGTCGGGCTTGGCTGGACCGGCGATCCCGCCTTCAACGTCCCGGCCTCGCTCCTCGGCGTTCCAGCAATATCGCTGCCCTTCCTGCAGGACGAGAACATGCCGCTCGGGCTCCAGATCATCAGCCGCGCCGACGAGGACGCCCAGCTGATGGCGCACGCCCACTGGCTGTGGCAAAACTATTGATTGCGGAAATCTGTAGGGCGGGTTAGCCCAAATCGGCTTGCCGATTTGTGGCGTAACCCGCCGCGTTTCGGCGGATTACGCTGCACGGTACTGCCTTCGGCAGTACCGCTTCGCTAATCCGCCCTACATCAGCTATTGCCCCCGGAAGCGGAGGAACGATGAAGGCAGCTTTCATTGAACGATTTGGCGGGCCGGAGGTCTTGCAGTACGGCGAGCTGCCGGATCCTGTTGCCGGAGCGGGTGAGGTGGTGGTCGACGTCTTCGCAGCGAGCGTCAATGCCGCCGACTGGAAGGCGCGGCTCGGCGACTACGGGCAGGCGAAATTTCCACTCGTGCTGGGACGAGATTTCTCCGGAGTCATTGCCGCGCTCGGTCCGGGCGTGCAGGATTTTCGCGTGGGGGACGCGGTGTTCGGCGTGTCCGAGGCCGGCCAGGAGGGTGCCTACGCCGAGAAAAAGGCAATCAGGGCCGCGATCATTGCGCCCAAGCCGGGCAACATGTCGCATATCGATGCCGCAGCCTTGGCGCTTATCGGCATCACCGCCTTGAGCGCGGTGGAGGAGACACTGCAGCTCAAGCGCGGGGAGACGATCCTCATTCAGGGCGGCGCGGGCGGCGTTGCGAGCTTCGCCATCCAGGTCGCGAAGCACATCGGCGCGCGCGTCATCACCACGACCAGCGCCGCCAATATCGATTACGTGCGCAGCCTCGGAGCAGATGAGATCATCGATTACAACGCTGACGATTTTACCAAGCGCGTGTCCAACTGCGATGCGGTGTTCGATACCGTCGGCGGGGAGGTGGCGCTGCGGTCGTTCGCGGTGCTCAAGCCGGGCGGCCGCGCCGCCTTCATCGCGTCGGGCGCGCAGGCGCCCAAGTCCAATCGCAGCGATGTCAGGTCGCTGCGCCCGCCGGTGAGGCGCGCCCGTGCCCCGTTGGAGCGCATCGCCGAGCTGTTCACCGCGGGCGCCGTTCGGGTGCCGGAGATCAAGCTCTACCGGCTCTCCCAGGCCGCCGAGGCGCACCGGCTGAGCGAGTTGCGGCATTTTCGCGGCAAGCTCGTCTTCCAGGTGCGGTGAAAACGATTGCCGTAGCCCGCATGAGCGCAGCGATATGCGGGCAGCGGAGCGGAGCCGCTAATTCTTCGTGATCAGCTCACACAGCGCGCGGGTGATGGCTCCATCCTCGCGGCGGAGCTCGTCCAGAATGGAGAAATGATGATGCCCGGGCAGCACGGTCAGCTCGATCGGCAGCCCGCGTTGGCGTGCCGCATCGGCATAGGCCATGGATTGCCGTTTGAGCTCGGGCAGCTCCTTCTCGCCGACAAACATGCGCAAAGGAGGCATGTGGTCGGAGAGAATGCGCAACGGGCTCAAGGTCGCAATCTCTGCGGCATCGAGCCTTAGCTTCTCGTTGAGATAATTGAGCGCGATCGGCTCCAGGTCGAAAATACCGCTGATCGGCAGGCCGCCGCGGCAGGCGGGATGCTGCGCCGCCATCGCGGTGAGATGTCCTCCGGCCGACCAGCCCCCGACGAGCAGCCGATCGCTGTAAAATCCGAGATCTTGTGCGTGCTCCGACAGGAAGGTCAGGGACTGGCTGATTTCCTGCACGATCTGCGCAAGCCGCGCATCCGGCGCAAGCGTGTAGCCGACGACGGCAACGTCTATCCCGTGGGCACGCGGCCCATTGGAAACGAAGGCAAACATATCCTTGTCGTTGCGTTGCCAATAGCCGCCATGGATGAACACGAACAAGGGCGCTCGCGGCTCGCTCGCCGGAAAATAATCGAGCCGGGCGCGCGGGCGCTCGCCATAGGGAATATCGAGCAGGCGCGGGCGCGTCGCCTTCTTGCTCCGCAGCTCCGCGCTGCGCTCGCGCCAGCGTGCAAGCCATTGCGGGCTGTCGGCCACGGCGACGCTGTTGTTGTAGGCGGCGTCGAGCGCCGCCTGGTTCATGCCGCGGTAAATCGGTTGCGCGGCGCTGGGGGCAGCGTCCGCCGGCTCGACCTCGCGCCGTTCCGACATATGGCTTGTGAGCCGTCGCGCGAGCTCGCGGCGCACCGCGTTGAACTCGGGGGATGAAACGTCGCGCGGTCTTGGCAGCTCGATCGGGATATCGCTCACGATCCGCCCCGGGCCGGCGCTCATGACCAGGACGCGGTCGGCAAGCAGCGCCGCCTCCTCCACGGAATGCGTAACGAAAATAACGGTGACTTGGGTGCGCGTCCAGATCTGCAGTAGCTCGCGCTGGAGCTGCTCGCGCGTGAGCGCGTCCAGCGCGCCGAACGGCTCGTCCATGAGCAGAACATTGGCGTCGTTCGCCAGCACGCGCGCGATGGCGACGCGCTGCTTCATCCCGCCTGAGAGTTGGCTGGGATAACGATTGGCGGCTCGCTCGAGCCCCACGAGCCTTACGAACTCGTCGGTGATTGCCTCTATCGCGCTGCGAGTGAGCTTGCGTTGGCGCGGGCCAAAGCCGATGTTCTGGCGAACCGTCATCCAGGGGAACAGCGCGTAGTCCTGGAACACCATGCCGCGGTCGCTGCCCGGCGTCGTAATTGGCTTGCCGTTCACCACGACGTCACCGGTTGTGGGCTCCTCGAAACCCGCAATGATGCGCAGCATGGTCGACTTGCCGCACCCGGAGGCGCCGATGAGGCACACGAACTGGCCCCGCTCGATGCTTGCATCAATGCGTCCGAGCGCTTCGACTTCGCCATCGCCTACCGCAAACCGCTTGCTCACCCCTCGGATTGCGATGTGGGCTTGGCCGCGCTCATGCATGGTGCTGCGGGCTCCATTTCAGGACGCGATTGCTGAGGGCAACGATCAGGCGATCGGTCACGAAGCCGCACACTCCGATCACGATCATTCCGGTCACGACCAGGTCGGTGCGCGACAGCGTGCGGCCATCCATGATCACCGACCCAAGCCCGGTTGGAACCCCCGTCATCTCGCCGACGACGATCAGGATCCAGGCAAATCCATGCGCGATGCGCAGCCCGTTGAAGATCGCCGGCAGCGATGCGGGCAGCACTACCTGGCGAAACATGCCTGACCCCGAGCAGCCGAGCATGGCGGCGGCCTCGAACAAGCGCACATCGACCGAACGTACGCCGAAGATCGTGTTCAGCAGGATCGGGTAGAAGGCGCCGAGAAACACCAGGAAGATCGCCGCATTCGGCCCAAGCCCGAAGAAGATCATCGACAGCGGCAACCACGCGGTTACGGGAATCGGTCGCAGCAGGTTGACGGTCGGATCCAGCAGCTGCCGCAGGATCCTGATGCGCCCGATCATGAGACCCAGCGGAACCCCGATCGCTGCGGCCAGAAAGAAGCCGCCGTAGACCCGCGTCATCGATTTCCAGATATGGGTGAGGATGGTGCCGCTGAAGGCGTCGTCATAGATGCCGCCGAATGAGAAGTCGTACATCATCACGGCGACGTCGCGCGGGCTCGGAACGAGCCGGGTGCCGGTAATGGCGACCGCGCGGTCCCACAGGGCAATGAGCAGCACCGGGAAACCGACTCCGAGCGCGGCCGTGCGTAATGTTTGAAGCAAACGCCCACGGCGGCGAACCGCTGCGGGCGTTTGCTCCGTCAACGGCTGCGCCGCTTCCGGAAGGGTCGTGACCTGCTCGCTCAAGACGATGCCTCTAGTCGGCCATCGCTACATGAACTGTTTGGTGACGTAGTGATTGAGATCGGGCATCTGGCGGATCTGCTTGTTCTCGAACATCAGCTGGGCATAGGCGTTGGCGCGCTGCATGAACACATCATCGATCTTCCACGCGAGCTCCACATTGGGTACCGCGAGCTCGATCGATTTTTTCTGCTGCCCGAGCTTCTGCATCGCGACCTCGACGATCTGCTCGGGATGCGCCATTGCATAGTCGATGGCCTTTCTGTGCATGTCCACGATCATTTGGATGCGTTGCGGGTTTTCCTTGACCGCTTTCTCGCTGGCGGAAAGGATCATGTTGAGGGAGCCGATGGGCGTGGAATAGGGATATTCGACCAGCCGGCCGGTCCCGTTCGCCAGGCTGATGCCGGCGGCCGGCTCGGCGCCGACATAGGCGTCGATGTCGCCGCGCGCGAGCGCTGCGGGGTGATCGGAGAACTGCAGCCGGATCGGCTGGATGTCCTTGATGGACATGCCCTCCATCCGCAGCCGCTCGAGGATGACGGCCTCCTGCGTCGATCCCGGCCAGATCGCAACCCGCTTGCCCCGCAGGTCCTTGATCGACTTGATGTCCGTATTGGCGCCGGCAATCACCGCCATCCCGCGGTTATTGGCATTGGCGACGATCGCGATCGGCTCGCCGGCAGCGGCTCCGAGCAGAAACGCGGCGATACCGTGGATGCAGGTGTCGACTGTGCCGGTGAGCACCGCATTCTTGCCGTCGGTCGGGCTCTCGAAAGGGTAGACCTCGACCGTGTAGCCGGCCGGGACGAACCTCTCATAGAAATAGGCGGAGATGCCATGAATGAGCTTCAGCGTTCCGACCTTGAGCACCTTGTCTTCCGCCGCTGCCTGCTGCGCCCAGGCAAGGGACATCGCTGCAAGGACAACGGGGAGCGCGAGCCTGGCGGGTCGCAGGAGGATGGCGAGCATGAGGACCTCATTCGTTTCTGCGCATGCGAAGCCGCATGCCGCTGAACTCTAGCTCGGCGGAGCGCGCCGGTGAACGTGCCGATTGCTTACTTTTTTAGCATAAGCTGACGCCCGGATATCGCTTCGCTCATCCGGCTACACAGCTCGTAGCCCGCATGAGCGTTAGCGACATGCGGGGCACGACCGGCGGCGCGTCAGAAGACGGTGCCGTCGGCGGCGACCAAGATCGGCGGCGGGCCGTCGGGCGGGCGCAGGACGCGTGCAATCTTGCGTCCTGCGCTCCAGGTGCCCCCCTGCAGCATCTGCGGCAGGGTGAAGTCGGAGCCGAGCGCGAGCTTCGCTCGCACGCCCTCGAGCAGCCGATCCATCAGAGTGACGGTAAGCGCGCGCCATTCCACCACGAGCTCGGACTGCACCGCATGCCGCGCCTGCGCATCGATCCCCGGACGCAGGCAGATTGCGCCGAGATCGACCAGCAGGCCGCCGTTGCGATATTCCGGCAGCGCCGTGAGCTCATTGATCCGCTCAATGGCGATTCCCGCCCACGCGAGCGGCTCGATCAGCGAGTAGGTCAGCCACTGCGAGAGCTTGTGGAACGGGACGATCCCGTCGGTGCAATCCGACGTGCGCACGGCGCTGTGGCGTCCGGCATCGCCGACCGGAATGCCGTCGAGTGCAAGCGCCGAGGGCCAGATCGAAGCCAGGGCATCGAGCAATGGAGCCAGCACGGACGCCGCGGAGATGCTCTCGGTCCGGGCTGCGTTGATGAAATGATCAACGAGATTGCCGGGACGCGCAAGTCTCGACCCGAACAGATCGGGGCGCTCCGATATCGCCTTGCCCAGCCGCTGCAGGAGCGTGCTGCGCGCCTCCACGCCGATCAGAGGATTTTTTGCATCGACCTGAAAATGCCGCGCCAGGGTTGCGGGATCGATGCGCGCGAGCGCGGCATCATCGACGCGATATGGGCGCTCGCGGTCCGAGGAAAAAACCCCGGCGCGAAACATGTCGAGGCTTGCAACCGCGAGGCCTTCGGAGCGGGCGAGGACATTCCCGGTTTGCGCTTCGCGATAGCGCCAGGCGTCGCCCGCGCCGGCATCGAGCAGCACGCTCACCGTGACGAGATCGACGGCCATGCGGGCGCGCTCGAGCGGATGGACGCGCACGCTCTCCGCGAGCTCCCTCCAGCGATCGATGCCGCCCGCACAAAAATGCCGCCAGCGGCTGTGATAGGGAATATTCAGGTCGGGATAGGCCTCGCGCGTCACCTTGGTGACGTAGTCCGCGACCGCATCCAGGCGGCTTTCGTCGAGCGCGAAATAGCGCGAGTGGCCGTCTGCGACCCAGCGCGCGACCATGCTGCAGCGCTCGCGCACGGCAGCTGCGCTGCGCAGGCCCGCAATTTCCGGCGGCAAGCTCGCGCTGCCTTGGACGGGGGAGGGGACGTTCATGGCCACTGTTGTTGTGACCGCAACCGCTCCTTCCCGCAACCCGCTGTTTTCTTCATCGTGACGGGCCGAACGCGTCGGTGCTCTCGTTGCCAGGACCGACCGCAGGGAGCAGGAGCCCGCAATACAATGGAACGTTTGAATTCACGGCAGCTACTTACAGCCCAATCCCGCCGCGACTCCCGTCGGTGAATTAGACCGTTATGTGCTCGTAACACGAATTTTGTTCCCGTTTGAGGGGCGAAGAGGCCAACTGCTTGGACGAGAGTGTGAGATCGTCGATGGCCGCAGCGGCGATCGTCAGAACGAGAGTTGCGCGTCGACTCCCGCAAAAGGCGCCCGCAGTCCGGCTTCGCCCTCTTCCAACAAGCCTGCGGTCTCCAAGGCGCGTACATCGCCATGCACGCGCTTGTAGTCTCGCCCAAGTTCGCGCGCGATGGCGGCAATCGACAGGTTGGGCCGGCGTCGCACGAAGCGAACGAGTTCAATTCTCTTTGGGGACAACGTGGCCAACAGCTTTTCCAGGCTCTCGAACGAAAGATGTTCTTCGTGAACCGCCTCACCACGCTGGGCGCGCCGCCACGCCTCGACAAATCGGCGGCCAGATGCTTGCAGGCTTTCCACGTGGACCTGAACTTTACGTTTCGTCATTTTCTTCTTCGCGCTAAATCGACATCAGCCAGAAAGTCGGAAATCAGCCTCTCCGGGGACGTGAACCGATAGGGCAACTCGCGTCCCAAGACATGACGATGATCGCCCTTTCCCCGCTCGTTATCGTAGCCCACAATCCGTTTGCCGCCCTTTCCAAAGTACAGGCGGTATTTGAACCCGTGGTGGGTGTCGGGAATTTCGCGGGGGACTTTCCAGATCACCATCTCGATAATCGCGCCGTCGTCCAACTCGTGCTTCAGGCGAAAAACCAGTGTCGCCTTCATATGGCGCCTCATGCCATATCCACGTCTATGGCGTCAAGCACCATAGCGGCAGTTTCCTTCGATCGAGACGAGAGCCTACCCCCGCTACGGACCGCGCCCTACACCAGCTCCGGCCACGGGACGATGGTCGATTTGACCGTCTTCATCGCCATCGCGTCCTTGACGGCGCGCGAGATGCCGTCCTCATCGAAAGGATAGAGCGTCTGCATCTCCAGCCAGGGATATTTGTCGCGCGTGCGGTAGAGCATGTCGACGCCGAGAGGCAGGTCGTTGCCGGTGAAGCCCCAGGAGCCCAAAACATTAAGATCCTTGGCGCAGATGCGGTGCCATGACGTGGTGATCGAGCCGGCATCGGTGAACTGGCCCATCTCGACGTAGGTGCCGCCGTCGCGCAGGAACTCGATGCCCTCGGGGCCGGCGCTCGGATGGCCGGCGCAGTCCATCACCAGGTCGGCGCCGAAACCGCCGACGATGTCGCGCACGCGCGCGATGCGCTGCTGCGGGCTCTTGACCTCCTCGATGTTCACCGTTGCTTCCGCGCCGAACTTGCGCGCGAGCTCAAGCCGTGGAGTTTCGGGAGCGCCGACGCAGATGACCCTTCCTGCGCCCATCTCGCGCGCCGCCGCAACGGCGAGAATACCGATGGGTCCGGAGCCCTGGATCACGACGGTATCGCCCCAGGTGAAACCGCCGGCTCGCGTCGCGCGGTTGAATGCGCGGATGCAGGAGGTCAGCGGCTCCGAGAGCGCGCCTAGCCGCAGCGGCATGTCGTCCGGGAGCTTGTAGACTTTCGTTCCCGGCAGCATGTCGAGATCGACATAGACGTATTCCGCAAAGCCTCCCCACAGGTGTGGCGGCTTGTCGAAGCCGAGATAACGCCCGTAATAGACCGGGGTCAGGCATTTGTTGGCGCGGTCGGGATAGTGGACGCAGTAGTAGCACTGCCCGCATGGCATCAGCGGCGGGATCATCACCTTCGTGCCGACGCCGAGCGGCTTTCCCATGAAATCTTCGGTGAATTCGGCTCCCGCCTCGACGATAGTGCCGCCGAGCTCGTGACCCAACGTGAATGGCCATGGCAACGGCTTCGGCCAGTGACCTTTGAGAATGTGCAAATCGGTGCCGCATACGCCGCAGGCGCCGATCGCAATGAGCGCCGCTTTCCGAGGAATTTCCGGCCATTGCACCGAGCGGATCACCGGGTCGGCACCGGGGCCGGCAAAGGTGGCCACCCGAATGGTGCTGTTGCGCATCGATTTCATAAACTCGTAGCCCGCATGAGCATAGCGACATGCGGGCTATGGATCGAGGCCGGTAGCCCGGATGTCGCTGCGCTCATCCGGGCTACGGGTGATACGCGCGGGCTCAGCGCATCGCCGGGCCTGGCGGGCGCACCGGCACATAGCCGATCTTGTCCGGATCCCAGACAATGAAATTGTCGCGATTGGGCATCTTCACCTGCGGCAGGGTCTTGGCGTCCATCACCTCGTCCTCGCCGATGATCTTGTTGAGCGCCAGGATATAGGCGGCGAGCGCGTAAAGCTCCTCGTTGGTGAGCGTCTTCGGCATGGTATAGGGCATCGCGCGGCGCATCACGTCGAACAGGGTGGTGGCATATTTGTAGTACGGCACCGTCTTTCCCGTATCGATGCGATCGAACCGGGAAGGACCGACCAGCGGCCCTACGCCGCGCACCGGGTTGACGCCGTTCTCGCCGTGGCATAGGGCGCATTTCTGCGCGTAGATCGCGGCCCCCTGCGTTGCCGTGCCGCTCCCCGGTGGCAAGCCGCTGCCGTCGGGCAGCACTTCGATGTCCCAGGCGGCAATGTCGGCCTCGGTGATCGGCTGGCCGAGCCCCGGTGTTTGAGCGAGTGCGGATGTTGCTCCTGCGAAGGAGAGCAGGAGCGCAACAGCCGGTCCGGGCTTACACATAAACATGTTTGATCTCCCCGTTCTTGCCGATGCCCCAGCTGGTGATGCTGTTGTAGTGCTGATTGGGGAATCCGAGCGGGCTTGGCACCGGCTTCTCGGTCTGCCCGCGCGCGGCGACGAACTCGGCGCGGGTGGGCTGCATGTTGCCGGCTTCATCCCAGGCGCGGCTCTGCAGGACAGCGGGCGTGCCGTCCCAGCGCCAGGGCATGCGGAAGCGGGTGAACGCTTTCGGCAGTACCGGCTCCTGCAGCGCGGCCTGTCCCCAGCTCTTGCCGCCGTCGGCCGAGACCATGACCTTGGCGATCCTGCCGTCGCCGGAATAGGCAACGCCGGACAGTTCGTAGAAGCCGGTGCCCTTCAGCGTCTGTCCGAAGGAGGGATGCGTGATGAAGGATTTGACCTCCTGGGTGAAGTGGAAAAGCCACATCCGGTTGCCCGGCAGAATCTGCGAATAGGTCTTGGACTCGTAGTAGCTCATCGCCGGCTGGTCGATCAGCTTGATCCGACGTAGGTATTTGACATTCATGTTGCCTTGGTAGCCGGGGAGGAGGAGCCGCATCGGATAGCCGGTGCCGGGCATGAGCCGCTCGCCGTTCTGGTAGAGCGCGATCATGGCGTCATCGAGCGCCTTCTTGATCGGCACGCTGCGATGAAGCCCCAGAGAGTTGGCGCCTTCGGCAAGGAGCCACGTGGCTTTCGGGTCGATGCCGGTCTCTTCCAACAACGTCGAGAGCAGCACGCCGGTCCACTCCGCGTTCGACGCAAGCCCGTGCAGCGCCTGGGCGGTGGCTTGCACCGGCTGGTTCGAGAACATCGGCGCGCTGTTGCCGCTGCATTCGAGGAAATGCACGCGCGTTACCATCGGGTAACGCGCGAGCGTCTCGACGGTGTACATGAGCGGCTGTTTCACCAACCCGTGGATGACCAGCTTGTGCTGGGCCGGATCGATATCCGGCAGGCCGGAGTGGCAGATGGTGAAGAACAGGCCGTTGGGGGTGATGGTGCCCTCCAGCAGATGATGCGGGGTGCGCGCATGGGACGTGCGGAACTCGTTGTCGGGATTGCTGCGGGTGCGGATCACGTCGTTCTCGAAGCGCGACGGCACCTGATAGGATGGCAGGACCGAGCCCGTCTCCAGGCTCCATGGATCGTTCTTGAGCGGCTCGGCGGCCGCGCTGGCGACCGAGGCGCGGACGCCCGTGCCCATGGCGCCCGCGAGCATGATGCCACGGCCAAGGAGCGCGCGGCGATGCAGAAGTCCGTTCCCGGCAACCTGCTCGACTGAGGCGAGCTCGTGTGCGCCGTTACGGCGCTTGCGATGGCTCATGTTCTTCTTTCCCTGACGGAGGGCGTCTTGCGGCTCCGGTTTCCTCCTCCCCGCGCCGCTGCTGTTGGCTCGCATGCGGATGCAGCTTCGCGCAGCGCCGCTTTCGCGGCAGGAGCGACACCACAGACTGCGCCGTTTGCCCCGCGGTTTCAACGGCTGCCGCGCAACGCGTCCGGGGTCCCCAAGAAACGCAGCGCGTTTTTTGGGTGCCCCGCGTGCCTCGCCCCTACGGACGTGGATCACACGCCCCGTCCAATGTGATACGCTTCCTGAAAGCGATCCAAGGCCGCAGCGCTGCAAGGAAAATGAGGCGACGCGATTTCATCACGCTGATGGCGGCCTGCGCCAGCGCATGGCCGCGATGCGCCGGCGCGCAGCAAGCGGCGGGACCGATGATCGGCTTCCTCGGCGCGGAAACCCCCGAATTGTTCGCAAGTCGTCTGCGCGCGTGGCACCAGGGCCTCGCGGAAACGGGATACGTGGAGGACCGCAATCTCTCGGTCGAATATCGCTGGGCAAAGAGCCACAACGATCGCTTGCTCGCGCTCGCCGACGATCTCGTGCGCCGTCAGGTGCGGGTGATCGTTGCGGGCGGAACGCCTGCCGCGCTCGCGGCCAAGGCGGCAACGGCAAGCATTGCCATCGTCGCATCGGTTGCAGTCGATCCGCTCGCGGTGGGACTCGTTAGGAGCCTTGCCGAGCCTGGCGGCAATGCGACAGCGGTCACCACGCTCGGTGCCGAGATAGGCCCGAAGCAACTCGAGATTTTGCACGAGCTCTTGCACAAACCGACCATCGCTCTGCTGGTCAATCCGACCAACCCTGCCATGGCCGACACCGAGGCCCGAAAGCTCTTCACCGCGGCCGGGATGCTGGGCCTGCAGCTGCGCGTGACGGAGGCGAGCAGCGAAGCCGAGTTCGAGCACGCATTTGCTCACATTCGCAGTGAGCGCGCAGACGCGCTCATCATCGGCAACGATCTGCTTTTCAACAGCCGGCTTGCCGAGCTCGCCGATCTCGCCCTTCGCAACGCGATCCCCGCCATGCACCAATACCGCGAATTTGCCGCGGCCGGTGGTCTGATGAGCTTCGGCGGCAGCGTTGCCGATGCGTATCGGCGTAACGGCATCTACACCGGGCGCATCCTCAAGGGCGAAAAGCCGGCCGACCTGCCGGTGCAACAGGCAACCGAGGTCGAGCTGGTGCTCAACCTGCGCACGGCGAAGGCGCTCGGCCTCACTGTGCCACCGACATTGCTGGCCCGCGCCGACGAGATCATCGAGTAACTGCTAATTCGTGAGGGCCTTCACCGCCTCGGCGAGCTTCCTGCGCGCGTAGAACATCCGGGTCTTCACCGTACCTGCGGGCAAGCCGGTTATCGCTGCGACTTCTTTCACCGACTTGCCGTGATAGTAGACGAGGTCGATGATCTCGCGATGCTCGTCGGAGAGCCTGCTCAAGGCCACAACCAGTCGTTCGTCCCGATCTTTCTCCTGCAGCATGGTTTCGGCATCCCCGGAAGGATCGCGGATGCTCTCCGCAAGCTCATCATCGAGCTGATCGTCGCGCCGCCGTCGTCGCGCCGAGAGCGCCTTGTGGCGCGCGATGGCAAGAAGCCATGTGGACACCGACGAGCGGCCCTCGAATGCGGCGGCCTGCCGCCACACATCCATGAAGACTTCGCTCAGAAGATCTTCAGCGAGCGCTTCATCACGAACGAACCGCAACAGCCAGCGATAGACCGAGGTTCGGTGGCGGGCAAAAAGGTCACGCATTGCCGTCTGGTCGCCCGCGGCGATCCGTGCGATGAGAAAATTGTCCGAGGAGTGAAGGCCGGCGGCTTGCACCGGAACCGATGCAGCGGCCATTACCGTACGAGCGATAGCTGTTGGCATGGTGATCCCCCTGCAATTGTCACGTCCCGCCCGACAATGCGCGAGGGGAAAGAAGGTTCCCCTGGAGCTCGCTTTTTTTAGCTTGCACGCAATAAATCCTCAGCCGGCTGCCATGTGTGTGCCCAGGTTTCGCCACCGAGCAAACGTTTTCTGAAAACGCGCTCTTGCATCGAGGAAAACCGATAATGCGGCGGCTGTGCCCGCTACTCTCGCGGCTCTGCGCGAGTGTCTTCGCACTCTGCGCCCTCGCCAGCGTTCTGTTTATTGCGGGGCTCGCGTACGGGCAGGACTGGCCGCAGCGCCCGGTGCGCATCATTGGTCCTTATGCTGCCGGCGGTAATGCCGATGTCCTTGCGCGGGTCACCGCGCAGCGCCTTAGCGAGGCCTTCGGGCAGCAGTTCGTGGTGGAAAACCGCGTCGGTGGCAACGGCATCATCGCTGCCGAAGCAGTCGCGCGTGCGCCCGCCGATGGCTACACCCTGCTCTGGGGAGTCCTGCCGCCGCTTGCAATCCAGCCCGCGCTCAGCAAGGTGCCCTACGACCCGCGCAAGGACTTTGCGCCGATCAGCATCGTGGCGACGAACCCGTTCGTCCTCGTCGTCAACCAGGACCTGCCGGTCAAGACGCTGGCGGAGCTCATCGCCTGGGTGCGCGCGCAGCCCTCGAAGCCAAGCTATGCCGAAGGCGCCGTGGGCAGCGTCACTCATCTTGCCATGGCGCTGTTCCTGCACCGGGCAGGCCTTGAGATGACGAATGTCAGCTATCGCGGCAACGCGCCGGCGCTGACCGATGTTGTGGCGGGCCATCTTCCCACCATGTTCTCCAACCTCTCCGATGCCTTGCCGCATCTTGCGAGCGGCGCCATCCGCGCGCTGGCGGTGTCGGGCGAGAAGCGCAGCCCGCAGCTGCCCGACGTGCCCACCGTAGCCGAATCCGGCTTCCCCGGTTTCAACGTGATCACCTGGAATGGGCTCGTCGCGCCGGGGGGAACTCCGAAGCTGATCATCGAGCGGCTCGCCGCGGAAATCGCCCGCGCCGTCAAACATCCAGCATTTGTCGCGCGGCTTGCAAGTCTCGGCGCCGATCCGCTCGGCGATACGCCCGGCGAGTTCGCCGCGCGCATCTCCGCCGACCTCGACCTGTGGGCGCAGGCGGTGGCTGCCGCCGGGATCAAGCCGTAGCGCCGATACTGCGGGCACCGACACGGGCATCATGACGCGGTGCCGGTCCCGGATTTCACTTCGCTCCTTCGGGCGAGGCTGCTATCTCATTCCAAAAAATGGAGGAGACCATGCCCAAGACGCTCCGCGCATTTGGCCTTGCTGTTTTTGCTGTCGTGACGGCCGTTCTCGGGTACGGACTGCCGGCGTCGGCACAGAGCTGGCCGCAGCGTCCGGTCAAATTTCTGGTGACCCTCGGTGCGGGCTCCGGGGTCGATATCGGAACGCGGCTCCTGGGCGAACGCCTCAGCGCGCGATGGGGCCAGACCGTCGTGATCGAGAATCGTCCCGGCGGTGACGGCATCGTGGCCATCACCAGCTTCCTGGGTGCCCACGACGATCACGTACTTTTGGCGGCGCCCACCTCGTCGTTCACAGCCCACCCTTATCTGCACGATAACCTGTCCTACAAACAGAGCGATCTTCTGCCGATCGCGCAGGTGTCCAACACCATCATCATTATCTGCGTCCCGGCCTCCCTCAAGGTCGCGACCTTTGCCGATGTGGTTGCCATGGCGCGGGCGCAGCCGGGAAAGCTCAACTGGGCGGGGGTGACCGGGGCGCTTGATTTCGCCTTTGCCGGTTTTCTCCAGACCAGGGGCCTTAACATGTCGAAGGTGCCCTACCGCAACCCGGTCGAAGCGGCCAGTGACCTCGCCGAAAATCGCGTGCAGGTCTACGAGGGCGCATACGCTATCGCGCGCCCGCAGATCGAGGCCGGCCGCATCAAGCCGGTGCTGGTGACGAACAGCGTGCGCGCTCCCATGCTGCCCGATATTCCTACCGCCGGGGATGCCGGCTTCCCCGAGCTGACATTCGACGGTCTCGTTGGCTACTTCGGTCCGCCCGGGATGCCGCTCGCGTTGCGCGAGCGGATCGCAGGAGATGTGCGCGCGGTCACCGACGCTACGGTCGAGTCGCGCCTGTTGACAACTGGCCAGCTCGTCAACCTCGGCGGCCCTGCGGAATTTGCCGCGTCTACTGATCAGCAACGCGCGCGCCTCGCCCAAGTCGCCAAGGATCTCGGCATCAAATCCAGCCAGTGAGGAGCCGTCCCCTTACGGACGAGCGCTATTCGCCCGTTGCAGCAACGCGAACAGGCGCGCCGGGGTGACGGGATATTCGCTGATGCGCACGCCGAAAGGCGAGAGCGCGCTCTCGATGGCGGAGACGATGGCGGCCGCCGCCGGCACGCAGCCGGATTTGCCCACCCCCTTCACCCCGAGCGGATTGAGCGGGGAGGGGAACTGCATGAAGCCCACTTCCACGTTCGGCACTTCCGTCGCGCTCGCCAGCAGATATTCGGCGAAAGTCGTGGTGACCGGCTGCGCCTGCTCGTCGTAGCCCATCAGCTCGAACAGCGCATTGCCGATCGCGTGCGCCACGCCGCCCATGATCTGGCCTTCTGCGATCATGGGATTGATGATGCGTCCGCTGTCGTTCACCACGACATAGCGCAGGATGCGCACGGCGCCCGTCTCCACGTCCACCTCGACCTCGACCGCATGCGATGAGCCGCCGTAGGTGAGCGCATCGGGCAGGAAGCTCTGGATGCTCTCCAGCCCCGGCTCGAACTTGCCCGGCATGGGATAGCCGGGCACCCCGGAGACCGCCTCGGCAACCTCGCGCAGGGTGAGCCCGCTTCCCGGCGCGCCGGCGATCTCGATTCGCCCCTCGCGCAGCTCGAGGTCGCTCGTGCTCACCTCCAGAAGATGTGCGGCGACCTGCATCGCCTTCTCCCGCACCGCGGCGGCGGCGAGATGCACCGACGAGCCTGCCGTCACCGTCTGGCGGCTGGCAAAGCCGCCCTGCCCATAGGGAATGACCGCGGTATCCCCTGCGGTGACGCTGACCGTATCCGGGGTAACGCCGAGCTCGCTGGCGCAGATCTGCGCCAGCGCCGTCTTGATCCCTTGCCCCATCGGCATGGCGCCGGTGTAAAGCGAGATGCGGCCGGAGCGCCCGATGCGCACGATCGCCGACTCGAACGGGCCGCGCCCCGTTCCCTTCACGCCATTGCCGATGCCGATGCCGAGATAGCGGCCGGACTCCCGCGCGCGTTGCTGGCGGGCGGGAAAGCCGGCGTGATCGATCGCCTCCATGGCTTTGCGCTGGCAGAGCGGGAAGTCGCCGCTGTCGAGCGCAATGGGAGAGCCGGCGCGAGTTTTCAGCGGCGTCAAGTAAGGCATCATCTGCGGCGGCACGAGATTGCGCTCCCTCACCTCGGGCCGCGGCAGCGAAAGCGTGTCGGCGATGCGGTCGAGCAGGCGCTCCATCGCGAACGCCGCTTCCGGATAGCCGGCGCCGCGCACCGGCATGGTGGCGACCTTGTTGGTCTCGGCCACGCGCACGTTGAGCTCGTAGGCCGGCAGCATGTAGGGGCCGGGCACCCCGGTCGAGGCATTGTAGGGAAGATTGATGCCTTGCGGGGTATAGGCGCCCTGGTCGTGAATGAGCGTGCCGCGCACGCCGAGGAGCCGCGCTTCGTGGTCGAACGCGACTTCCAGATCCCAATATTGGTCACGCTCCTGCACGGCGGCGAGGAAATGCTCGCGCCGATCCTCCACCCATTTGATCGGCCGGCGCAGCAGCAGGCACGCGGCGGCGAGCGTCACCTCCTCCGGGTAGAGCAGGAACTTGGCGCCGAACCCGCCGCCCACGTCCGGCGCTACGACGCGCAGCCGATTCTCGTCGAGCGAGAGGAGCGCCATCAAAAAGGCGCGCACCTCATGCGCCAGCTGCGTCGAGGTCCAAAGGGTCAGCCTGTCCTCGTTGCGGTCGTAGGCCGCGAGCGCGCCGCGCCCCTCCATGGGATGGGCGCCGCCCCGGTGCTGCTTGAGCGCAACCCGTGCGGTATGGGGCGCGCGTGCGAAAGCGGCGGCCACGTCGCCATAGGACTGCTTGAACGCGATGAAGAGATTTGTCGCCTTGCCGAGATGCGCGGGCGGGCTGCCCGGCGCGAGCGCGGCGCGGCAATCGGAGACCGCGGGCAATACCTCGTAGTCCATTTCGACAAGTGCAGCGGCGTCCTCGGCGATATATCGCGTATCCGCGATCACCACCGCGACCGCTTCGCCCACGAAGGCGACCTCGTCGCGGGCGAGCACGAACGGGGTGATGTCGGGAGGAAGCGCGCTGGTGCGAAACCCAAGCGGCACGCGTTCCTGGGTGAGCAGGGGGCGCAGGTCGGCGAGCGTGAGCACCGCGTGCACGCGCGGATGCGCGCTCGCTCGCTTGGTGTCGAGCGCGCGGATGCGGGCATGGGCATGGGGGCTGCGCACGAACGCTGCTTCCAGCATGCCGGCAAAACTCAGATCGTCCACGAACCGGCCTGCACCGGTGAGCAGCGGCCGGTCTTCAATCCGTCCGACGGGTTTGCCGATAAAGCCGTCTTGCTTCACGCCCTTGCCCCTGGTTTCGCTCTCGCTCAGGGGTGCCACGCTGGCGGTAGGCGGTGCAAGTCATCTGGTCTGCCCACGATCACTGAGCAGGATTGGCCGCATCCATCGGGCTTATTGAGAGGCACGCTCCGGCGCTCTCTCTCAATCGGGCGGATGCGATCGCGTTATCGGAGCGCTTGGCGAGCGTGTGCAAATCCCACGACGGATTACGGCTACCGGAGCACAGATAAGTCGCGGTTTGCGGCGGGATACGGCCTACAAGTCCACTGTCGGCAGCCGACTTGCACGGCTAATCCGGCCCGCCGATCAGCGGTGCTCGTTCGTTTCAGAACCCGTTGAAGGCTTACGGTCTTCGTCGGCCTCGACTGGCAGCCACACCGGCGCAAAGCCCAACGCGCTCATCGAGGCGATGATTGCGATCGGCAAGAGAATCCACATGTTTACGCCCCCCTTTTGGATCCACCGAGCAGATCCTGGCAGCAGGGTATCGGGGTAGCTGGGGGGAATTGCGGCGACGCGGTGTCAAGCGAACCGAATTCTCCTCTGTGGCTTTCGCGCACTGTGCGGCATGGAGCGGACGAAAGGAGTTGAACCTCCACCTTCACCCTGGTCAGGCGGCGCTCTTTCGTTGAGCTACGTCCGCGCTTTCGTGACGTTGACACGAAACATTCAGCAAAGCGTGTGTGTGTGTCGCATGCGTCGCCCTGCGGCGACATCGGCGCACCTGAGAGAGGGGCGAGTCGGGGGTCCCCAAAAAATGCAAGGCATTTTTTGGGGTGCCCCGCATGCCTCGCCCTTACGAACGGGAGATTCATCGAGTCAACAGGTGGTGGTTCTGCTAGGGGCGACGCATGCGTCGCCCCGCGGCAACATCGGCGCATCTGAGAGAGGGGCGAGTCGGGGGTCCCCAAAAAATGCAAGGCATTTTTTGGGTGCCCCGCATGCCTCGCCCCTACGTAAAAAAAACAGCCCCAGCCTTCCCCCGGACCGGGGCTCATTTACGCAGGGGACAAGACGCTCGTTACGCTACGTGCTCGAACCCGAAAGCGGCGAAGAGGGTGAGCGCTCCCGAAAGCGCATGGAACTCTGAGTCGCGCCAAGAGCATCTCTCAACCAAATGGAGTTTACGGCGCAGTTATCCCCGCGCGATTGAAAAAGGTTGTGGAAAAGACCGCCTGCAACGCAGCGGAGCACGACAGTGCAAACCTGATCTACAAGGATAAGGACGAACCGGTCATCCGTTAACGGTCATTTCATAAGGAAGGCCGCCGACTGAGGCGGCCAAAAGGAAAAGCCCCGGCCTGCCTGCGGCCGGCCGGGGCTTGGTGCGCAGGTCTCGTTGTGGACAGCCCTAGAGCCGCCAAGAATACCCTTACCCGGAAAGCATTAGAAAACCGTCAAGGGCCGCCGGCTGGGGGGCTATTTCGAGAAGGCTTTTACCGCCGCGTCGCGCAAGCGTTCCGGGTCAAGCTCGCCCTGCTTGGCCGCCTCGAATACGGTCTCGCGACCAGCAGGGTTGCCTGGTCTTGCCGCTTGGCCGGGGGGCGCCAGGTACTGGCCGGAACCGGCCACTCCCGGTTCCGAAACCAGCCACTTGACTCACTCAGGTGATAAACGGATCGCGTTCCAGAAAGCTGCCTTGAAGGCAGGCCATGCGGGCATAACATCGCGGGCAAGGGCGTAAGTGCCGCGAAAGCTTCTGAGTCTCTTAAACATGTCCACCCCTCTGTTGAGTTGAGCGCAGGACCGTCCCTGCACGACCTCAAATAGGGTGTCGCGATGCTTCCCGTCGTGAGCCGACCTCCGGCCGTGGGAAACCGGCCAGTACCCCCGGGGCCGGTACTGTCCTAATTAGGACACTCTTCCCGGCAAACTAGGACATTCGTTCCCGTGGAGGTTTGGAGGAAGCCCGATCGGGAATTGAGCCTCCTTGTACAACTGCCCCGCGCGTATGGCGGGGCTTTTCTTTTTGGCACCCGCAAAGGGAAATTAGGACATTCAACCATCGCGTGCACTTTTGCGCGGGACTCGCCCTGGATTCTGGCGGACGCACTCAATGCGAGTCATTTCAGCGGATGCGTAAGGCCGTCTTCGCTCTTGCGGAGGGCGACGTTACGCTGACCTTGCCCGAAGGACTTTCAACAGCAAGCGTTGAGGAGCTAGAGGGGTATATCGAAATCTTTCTTCGGAAGATTCGCCGCGATGCGGCTAAGCCAAAAGACGAGGCCGCCAACTGAGGCGGCCCAGATCATCCTGCCAATCCGCGACGCCGCCGCATGCTAGCCGACATCAGATCGGAAGCCTGGGTGGGTTCGGGTTGGAACAGGTGGCCGGCTTCAGATAGGTGGCCGGTTTCGTCGGAATCCGCAACAACGGTGAGCCCATATTTGGTGGCGAGAATCCGGAGCCGTTCTAGCTCCCGCATATCACGGTCAATGTCGGCTATCTCCTGCTTAGCATCCTCTATGATTTTCGCCCTCTTTGCTCTTAGGACCTCAAAGGGATCGCTCATGACTCGAACTCCGATCCTGGAACAAAGGCAACGTAAGATATTACCAACGTTCCGGCAAAATCAAAATGGGGGCACTCTCAGATTCAAAGCGGGCCACCGATGATGGAAAGGGGCCAGCACCCGGGGGCCAAAAAGAACATCTTGCGAACCGAGAACAAATGGTGTACATTGCTCCTCATCGTGGGAGGGGCGGTTTGTCGGTCCTCCCAATCCCGGTCATAAGGAGCAAAAGCAATGGGCATTGCGCTGCGTATCGTCGAAGGATTTTCCATGGACAAATCGAAGGCGCTGGATGCGGCGCTCTCCCAGATCGAGCGCAATTTCGGCAAGGGCTCGATCATGCGGCTCGGCAAAAACAACAAGGCCATGGACGTGGACACCGTCTCCACCGGCTCGCTTGGCCTCGACATTGCGCTCGGCGTGGGTGGGCTGCCGCGCGGGCGCGTCGTTGAGATCTACGGGCCGGAATCCTCGGGCAAGACCACGCTTGCGCTCCACTGCGTTGCGGAAGCGCAGAAAAAGGGCGGCATCTGCGCCTTCATCGATGCCGAGCATGCGCTCGATCCGATCTATGGGAGGAAACTCGGGGTTAATGTCGATGATCTCCTGATCTCCCAGCCCGATACCGGGGAGCAGGCGCTCGAGATTGCCGACACCCTGGTGCGCTCGGGCGCGGTCGACGTGCTGGTCATCGATTCGGTTGCAGCGCTCGTTCCCCGCGCCGAGCTGGAAGGCGACATGGGCGACAGCCAGCCCGGATTGCAGGCGCGGCTTATGAGCCAGGCGCTGCGCAAGCTCACCGCCTCGATCAACCGCTCCAATACGATGGTGATCTTCATCAATCAGATGCGGATGAAAATCGGCGTGATGTATGGCTCGCCGGAGACGACGACCGGCGGCCACGCGCTCAAGTTCTACGCCTCGGTGCGCCTCGATATCCGCCGGATCGGCGCGATCAAGGAGCGCGACGAGGTGATCGGCAATCTGACCCGCGTGAAGGTGGTGAAGAACAAGCTCGCGCCGCCGTTCAAGCAGGTCGAGTTCGACATCATGTACGGCGAGGGCATCTCCAAGGCGGGCGAGCTCATCGATTTGGGCCTCAAGGCCGGCGTGGTGGAGAAGTCCGGATCCTGGTTTTCCTTCGAAAGCCAGCGCATCGGCCAGGGGCGCGAGAACGCCAAACTCTTCCTCAAGGCCAATCCCGATATCGCCGCCAAGATCGAGACCGCCGTCCGGCAGAACGCAGGGCTCATCGCGGAGCGAATCCTCACCGGCGAGGAGCCGCAGGGTGACGGCGACGCTGCGCAAGGATGAGGATAAGGATGAGGACAAGGGTGAGCGCAAGGGGGGAGGAGCGTACGGCGCTGTCGCTATCTCACCTCCTTGGCCTCTTCATCGCTTTGTCATGCGGCGCACTCATGATGATGGTGTTGGCGTAAATGTTGCGTAGTGCTGGCGCACGGTTCGGGGATCCACAGTTCCCGGCCGTGCGTTTGTTTTAGCGCTGCCCCAGGCGCCGGCGCACCTCGGCGATGACGCCGGGGAGCGCGTCCTCGTTCGCCGGCGCCATCACATGCACGCCGGCGACACCCGCCGTCGCGGCAAGCGCCTCGATGAGCTCGACGCAGATGCGCTGACCCTCCGCCGCCGGATCGGCCGCACGCTCGAGCCGCTGCACCAAAGCCTCCGGAATGATCGTGCCGTAGAGGTGCTGCTGCATCCAGCGCGCGGATTTCGCCGAGCGCAGCGGGGCCACGCCGATGAGCAGAAAAAAGTCGCGCAGCGCTGCGTGCTCCCTGACCCGTGCCGCGTATCGCCGGACGATTTCCACGTCCATGCAGAACTGTGTCTGCGCGAATTGCGCGCCGGCTGCGGCTTTCGCCGCGAGCTTGTCCGGACGCCAGCCCGGCGGCGGGTCGATCGGGAGATCGGCTGCGCCGAGAAAAAACTGCGCCTTGCCGGCAATCTTGCGCCCGGAGGGCAAGGTTGCATGATCGCGCAGGTCGCGGGCAATGCGCGTGAGCGCGGCCGAATCGATGTCGAACACGGCCTTGGTTTCCGGCTGATCGCCTGCTTTCGGATCATCGCCGGTAAGGCACAGAATGTTGTGCACGCCGCAGGCTGCCGCACCCATGAGCTCGCTTTCAAGCGCAATGCGGTTGCGGTCGCGACAGGTGAGCTGGAGCACCGGCTCCAGCCTCTCGCGCGCGAGCAGGGCGGCCGCAATCGGCGCCGAGAGATGCGCTCGCGCGCTCGCGCCGTCGGTGACGTTGACGGCGTCGACCAGGCCGCGCAGCGGCAGCGCCCGCTCGATGAGGTCTTGCGCGCGGAAAGATAGCGGCGGCGTAACCTCCGCGGTGATGACGAAGCTGCCCGATCGCAGCCGCGCCTCGAGCATCGAAACGGACGGTCGTGGCGCAGTGTCCATGGGTGCCGGCGGACTTGGGAAGGCGCGCTGCCATGCGCAAGGAGGAGGACAAGTATAGCCGATGGCACGCAGCGCGATAAGCATGGCCTCGCATCGGAGTTCCTGGACATCAAGGGGTGCCGCCGCTAAAAGCGACGGCACCCTCGAACCGAGGGCAGCGTTGTTGAATTATCGTGGTGCTGCGGCAATCGTTGCCTCACCGGGAGCGGCGCAAAAGCAGCGGCGGCATGCAAGCCGTCAGGCAACGGCGGATCGCCGATGCGCGATCCTGCAGCGCAAAATTAAGACAGTGGAAGTTACGCATCGTGGAAGTCGTCTGACATGAGCGGCGTCAACGAAATCCGAGCGGGCTTTCTCGACTATTTCGCCCGCAACGGCCATCAGGTCGTGCCATCCTCGCCGTTGGTGCCGCGCAACGATCCCACCCTCATGTTCACCAACGCGGGGATGGTGCAATTCAAGAACGTCTTCACCGGCCTTGAGAAGCGTCCCTATACGCGCGCGGTGAGCGCGCAAAAATGCGTGCGCGCGGGCGGCAAGCACAATGATCTCGACAATGTCGGCTACACCGCGCGCCATCACACCTTCTTCGAGATGCTCGGCAACTTCTCGTTCGGCGATTATTTCAAGGAGCGCGCCATCGAGCTTGCCTGGGACCTGGTCACCAGGGAATTCGGGCTGTCGCAAGACCGGCTGCTGGTGACGGTCTTCATCGATGACGATGCGGCCTTCGACCTGTGGAAGAAAATCGCCGGGCTCCCCAGCGACAAGCTGGTGCGGATCGCGGGATCGGACAATTTCTGGCAGATGGGCGACCTCGGCCCCTGCGGCCCGTGCTCGGAGATCTTCTACGATCATGGCGCTCACATCCCGGGCGGTCCGCCCGGCTCGTCCGAGCCCGAGGGTGACCGCTTCATCGAGATCTGGAACCTGGTGTTCATGCAGTTCGAGCAGCTTCCCGGCGGCAACCGGGTTCCTCTGCCGCGCCCCTCGATCGATACCGGGATGGGTCTCGAGCGCATTGCCGCGGTGCTGCAAGGCACCCACGACAACTACAAGATCGATCTGTTCGGCGCGATCATCTCGCATGTCGCCGATCTTACCGGCGTGGAGCCGGACGGCCCGCGCGGCGTGTCGCATCGGGTGATCGCCGATCATCTGCGAGCCTCCTCGTTCCTGATCGCCGACGGCGTGCTGCCTTCGAACGAGGGCCGCGGATACGTGCTGCGCCGGATCATGCGCCGCGCCATGCGCCATGCGCAGCTCCTCGGCGCCGACAGCCCGCTGCTGTGGCGGCTGGTTCCGACTTTGGTGCGCGAGATGGGCCAGGCCTATCCCGAGCTTTCCCGTGCCGAAGCGCTCATCACCGAAACTCTAAGGCTGGAAGAGAGCCGATTTCGCACGATGCTCGAACGCGGCCTCTCCATGCTCGAGGAGGAGAGTTGCACTCTGCGGAGAGGCGACAGGCTCAAAGGTGAGACCGCGTTCACCCTCTATGACACCTATGGCTTTCCTTTGGACCTGACCGAGGACGCGCTCAAGCCGCGCGGCATTGGTGTCGATCTCGATGGCTTCAACCGGGCGATGGCGGAACAGCGCGAGAAGGCGCGTGCCGCATGGGTGGGGTCGGGCGATTCCGCGACGGAAGCGGTGTGGTTTGCAGTGCGCCAGAAAGTCGGCGCGACCGAGTTCCTGGGCTATGAAACCGAATCTGCCGAGGGAGAGGTGGTGGCGTTGGTACGCGACGGTGAGGAAGTCGATGCGCTGAGCCCCGGTGAGAGCGGTTCAGTGGTTCTCAACCAGACGCCGTTCTACGCCGAGGCGGGTGGTCAGGTTGGCGATACCGGTGCGATGATCGGCGAAGGGGTGAGGGTGCGTGTCACCGACACGCAAAGGAAAGCAACCGATCTGTTCGTGCATTCCGTCGAGGTGGAGAAAGGAAAGCTCACGAGGAATGCGGCGCTTGCGCTTGAGGTCGATCGTTTGCGCAGAACCGCGATACGGCAAAATCATTCGGCAACTCACCTGCTGCACGAGGCGCTGCGCCAGGTGCTAGGCGATCACGTGGCGCAAAAGGGCTCGCTGGTCGCACCCGATCGGCTGCGGTTCGATTTCTCGCATCCCAAGCCGATGAGCCGCGAGGAGATGGAGCGGGTCGAGGACATTGCCAACGACGTGGTGCTGCAGAATACGCCGGTCGTCACCCGGCTCATGGCGGTCGATGACGCGATTGCCTCCGGCGCGCGCGCCCTCTTCGGCGAGAAATATGGTGACGAGGTGCGCGTGGTCGCCATGGGCGAAAGCGGCGGCAACAGCATGGGGTGGTCGATCGAGCTCTGCGGGGGAACGCATGTCCGCCGTACCGGGGACATCGGCATCATTACCCTTGCGAGCGAGGCGGGGGTCGCAGCCGGCGTGCGCCGCATCGAGGCGTTTACCGCGACCACCGCGCGCAAATTCGTCAATCACCTGGGCGATCTGGCGAAGCAGGCCGCCGCGGAGCTCAAATCGTCGGTGGAAGACATGCCAAGCCGGCTCGCGCATGTGCTGGAAGAGCGCCGCCGGCTCGAACGCGAGCTGGCCGAGGCGAGAAAGAAGCTTGCGCTGGGTGGTGCGACGCGCGTCGACGGCAGTGACGGCGTGCGCACCGTAGGCGATGTGAAGCTCATGGCTCGCGCCGTCCAGGGCATCGATCTGAAAGATCTTCGCAGCCTGGCTGATGAGGGAAAAAAGCGGATCGGCTCGGGTGTAGTCGCCATCGTCGGGGTCAGCCAGGAAGGCAAGGCCGGGGTCGTGGTCGGGGTGACGGAGGACCTCACCGCGCGCTTTTCCGCGGTCGATCTGGTGCGCAAGGGAGCCGAGGCGCTGGGCGGAAAGGGCGGCGGCGGACGCTCCGATATGGCGCAGGCCGGCGGCCCCGACGGATCCAAGGCGGACGCCGCGCTCGAAGCCATCGCCTCGGCACTGGGCGCGGGCTGAGATCGCAGATTCTTCGCAGAAGACGTAGGGTTGTCGGAACGCGCCTTAAGATCCTTTGCGCAGGAACACGTACTCGGCCGAGTAGGACGCGCTCCGGAACGTGGCGGCTTTCTCGCAGGAACCGGTCACCACGCCCCCTTGGGTGTTGATCCGCTGCACCGTGGTCACGCCCGAAAGCGTGCCGCTGCCCCGATGCCCGGTCACTTCCAGCTTGAGCCAAGGGATGTCGTTTGCGGTCTTGCCCGGCGCGTTGCCGGCAACCTTGGCCGTGACCGCGCTGCCGTCGACGTGCTCCCAGGTCGGCCCGGCGTAATGACGGCCGACGGTCTTGTCGTCCAGCAACAGCGTCGCGATCGGCTCGCGGAACGCCCAGGCAAGCTTGCCGTCGTTTCCCGCTTTGCATTCATAGACCTGGGCGCCTTCGCCATGGAACGTGGCGACCGTGGTCTCTCCCGGTGCCGCAATGGTCGCAGGCACTTCGGCCGAGGCGCGGCCGGCGCCCAACGCGGCGACAATGATGCACAGCATGAGCGATTTACAGATCCACATGGGCAAAGCTCCAGCCGTTGTGCCCCCGCACGCCTCACAGCAGACCGTGCGCTTTCACGCAGCTGCCGGCGGGAAACTCGTAGAGAGCAGAACGTCGCAATGGAACCTGGTGTTCCGGCGCTCAAACCCCAACCGCCTGCTTGAGGTTCGCGTCGACCTTGTCCAGGAACCCGGTGGTGGAGAGCCATTTCTGATCGGCGCCTACCAGGAGCGCCAGATCCTTGGTCATGAAGCCTTTCTCCACGGTATCGACCGTGACCTTCTCCAGAGTGGAGGCAAACCGCGCGAGCCCGTCATTGCCGTCAAGCTTGGCGCGATGCGCAAGCCCGCGCGTCCAGGCATAGATCGACGCGACCGAGTTGGTGGAGGTCGGCTCGCCCTTCTGGTGCTGGCGGTAATGCCGGGTCACGGTGCCGTGCGCGGCTTCCGCCTCCACGACCTTGCCGTCGGGGGTCATCAGCACCGACGTCATCAGCCCGAGCGAGCCGTAGCCCTGCGCAACCGTATCGGACTGCACGTCGCCGTCGTAGTTCTTGCATGCCCAGACGTAACCGCCCGACCATTTCAACGCCGCCGCCACCATGTCGTCGATGAGGCGATGCTCGTAGAAGATCTTCTTCTTCTCGAACTCGGCCTTGAACTCCTTCTCGTAAATCTCCTGAAAGATATCCTTGAAGCGCCCGTCATACACCTTCACGATGGTGTTCTTGGTGGAAAGGTACACCGGATATCCGCGATTGAGACCAAAATTCAACGACGCGCGCGCGAAATCGCGGATCGAATCGTCGAGGTTGTACATCGACATGGCGACGCCGCTTCCGGGAAACTGGAAGACTTCGCGCTCGATCTTGCTGCCGTCCTCGCCGAAGAAGGAAAGCATCAGCTTTCCCTTGCCGGGCACCTTGAAATCCGTGGCGCGGTATTGATCCCCATAGGCATGGCGGCCGATGATGATCGGCTTGGTCCAGCCCGGCACCAGGCGCGGCACGTTCTTGCAGATGATCGGCTCGCGAAAGATCACGCCGCCGAGAATGTTGCGGATGGTTCCGTTGGGCGAGCGGTACATCTCCTTGAGATTGAATTCCTTCACCCGCGCTTCGTCCGGGGTGATGGTGGCGCATTTCACGCCGACGCCCACTCTCTTGATCGCCTCCGCCGCGTCGATCGTGATCTGATCGCGGGTCAAGTCGCGCTTCTGAATGCCGAGGTCGAAGTAGAGGAGCTCGATATCGAGATAGGGGTGGATCAGCTTCTCTTTGATGAGAGCCCAGATGATGCGGGTCATCTCGTCGCCGTCCATCTCGACGACCGGGTTCTTGACCTTGATCTTCGCCATTGCGAACGAGCCTTTGCACGCGCATATGTTCAAGAGAAACCGAGGCGGAACGCCTGGGCACGGCCTTATGGCCCGGCCCAACCAATCCTGCAAGGACCAAGCGAGAATTCCCTCCTGGCGCCAGATCAGAGCGGTCTACGAGCGTCGCCGGCGCGCTTTGCGGCAGGCGATGCTCGAGCCCATTCTGGTCGGCTGGCCGGTCCTGCGTCAGGTCGTGACCAATGCGCTGGCTGCGCGCGGGCATCTCGTGCTGTGCGATCTTGGCGACGTTCGCTTCTTTGTCGATCCCGGCGACCGCGTTGTCGGGGCCTGGGTCATGTGGCATGGCGGCTGGCAGCGCCGTGAGATCGACACCGCTGTAAACGCGTTGGCGGCGGCGGGACGCTTGCACAAGGACGCTGTATTCATTGACGTCGGGGCTCACATCGGCACCCATACCATCTACGCGCTGCGCAGCGGCCGATTCAGCCGCGCTATCGCATTCGAGCCCGAGCCGCGCAACGCACGGCTGCTCGCCATGAATCTGGAACTGAACGGCCTATCCCAGTCGGCGATCGTCGTGCGCAAAGCTGCGGGAGCGAGCGCGGGCAATGCTGTCCTGCATCTGCATCCTCGCAACACCGGCGCCCATGCCATTGGCGTTGCGCCATCGCTGGACGGACAGGTTGCGCTCGAAGTGCCGATGGTGCGCGTCGAGGAGGAGCTGGAGTTTCTTGGCGTTGCGCCGAGCGAGATCGGGCTCATCTGGATTGACGCAGAAGGCTATGAGCCTCAGGTGCTGGACGGGCTTGCCGGGCTCCTGTCGCGCTCGGTGCCGGTCGCTTTTGAATTTACGCCGAGTCGTTACAGCGCGGCGAAGAAGCAGCAGCTCGTGGGGCAGCTCGCAGCCCATTATTCCACGTTCCAAAGTCTCGGATTGCGGGACGCCGGGGGGCCGATCGGCGCGCTCGCGTCGCGCGCGCGCACGGACGATGTGCTGGTGTATTGACCCATGCCTGGGGCCGGCACTGATAAGACCAAGGACTGGACGGATCTGCCTGGCCCCGCCGTCGTTCTGGTCGAGCCGCAGCTCGGCGAGAACATCGGTGCTGCCGCGCGCGTCATGGCGAATTTCGGCCTCGCCCGGCTGCGGCTGGTCAACCCGCGGGACGGCTGGCCCAACATCCACGCCCACCGCGCCGCTTCCGGCGCCGACCGCATTCTCGATCAGACGACGCTCTACGCCAGCGTGCAGGCGGCGATCGCCGACTGCACGCTGGTTCTGGCCACCACAGCGCGGTCGCATGATCAGGCCAAGCCCGTGCTGGGTCCGGACGCAGCTGCCGCATTCCTCGCCCCGCACATTGCTCAAGGTGAGAACGTGGCCATCATGTTTGGGCGGGAGCGCTACGGTCTGCAGAACGAGGAGATCGCGCTCGCGGACCGCATCGTGACTTTCCCGGTGAATCCGGCCTTTGCGTCGCTCAACCTGGCGCAGGCGGTAGCCTTGATGGCCTATGAGTGGTTCCAGCTTGCCTCCGGCGGCGCGCTTCCCTTTGCGATGCCGCAGAAGTCACAGCCTGCGGGCAAGCAGCAGATCGAGGCCTTCTTCAGCAATCTCGAACGGGAGCTCGATGCGATCGAATATTTCCGCCCGCTCGACAAGCGCGCGACCATGCTGGTCAACCTGCGCAACATTTTTGCCCGCATGCAGCCCACGCAGCAGGACATCCAGACATTGCACGGCATCGTCATGGCCTTGAGCGAAGGCCGCAAAGGCCCGGCGCGCGGCGGCGTTCTGGATGGCGCTGAAGCAAGCACGCTGCGTGCGCTGCTTGCGGAATACGCCGGCCAATCGGTGCCGGGCGATCGCGGACCGGTGCGCGGGCTTGCCCGCCTGCTGCGTCGCAATCCCACCGATGCCGAGCGCATGCTCTGGGATGGGCTCACCCGGGATCGGCGATTTGCCGGAATGGGATTCAAACGCCAAGTGCCGGTGGGTGCCCACATCGCCGATTTTGTATCGTTCTCGTTGCGCACCGTCATCGATGTCGTGCCCGCGAGCGAAAGCAGCGCGGCGGCGAGCGCGCGCAGCTCGCGCGGCCGCTGGTTACGCGAGCGCGGTTACCGCATTCTGGAAGTGCCCGCGCCGAGTATCGAGGCCGATGTGACCCAAGTGCTTGATCGCCTCGCGCAGGAGCTTGACCGTTGACGTGCCCTCGGACATGCGTCGCCATATCGTGGTGGGTTACGCAGTACAAATCGGCTGCACGCAGCCGATTTGTACCGCTAACCCACCCTACACAGCAGCCAACGCCTTCAAGGCCGCAGCCGCGCCGGCGCGCAGGAACGCGATATCGCTGCCGACGGCGAGAAAGCGTACCCCGCGCTTGGCAAGCGTGACCGCGCGCTCGGCCGTATGACAATAGGCCCCCATGATCTTGCCGGCCTTGGTGGCGGCGGCGACGATCTGGTCGAGCTTGCGGTCAACCTCGCTCGCCATGGGATCGACATTGCCGCCCTTGCTGAGCGCGATGGAAAGATCGGCGGGTCCGAGGAACAGCGCGTCGATTCCCGGCGTCGCCGCAATCGCCGCGACGTTGTCGAGCGCGGTTTGCGTCTCGATCATCGCGAAGGTCAGCGTGAGCGCGTTGGCCTCGCGCAAGTAGACCTTCTGGTCCGGCATATTGGCGAGCGTGCTGGCGCGGTGTGGGCCCCAGCTTCGTTCACCGAGCGGCGGGAATTTGGCAAAAGAAACATAGGTGCGTGCGTCTGCGGGCGTGTTGATCATCGGCGCGATGATGGCCTCAGCCCCGAAGTCAAGCGCGCGGCTCGCGGTGGCAAACTCGCCGACGGGAACCCGCACGATCGGCGCCGCGCCGCTCAGGCGAATCTGCGCGACTGCCGTCACCATCGCGGCGATGTCCCACAAGCCGTGTTGCCCATCCAAGGTGACGGCCGCAAATCCCTCGCGCCCGACCAGCTCTGCGACGATGGGATAGGGCAAGCCGCACCACCCGCTGTGCACGGTTTCCCCTGCGCGCAACCGGCGAGCGAGCGAGAAGGCGGAGGTTGCCATGGGGTTCACCCGGTCTTTTTCACTTGGGCCACCGCCTGGGCCATCAGCTCGTCCATGGTGCGCCGGATCTGATGATCCGACTGGTTGACGCCCTTGGCGTCGAAGTCCCGGCGAATCTTGCGGAACAAGTCGTGGTCTCCGGGCTCCTCGAAATCGGCCATCATCACCTCCTTCGCGTAAGCATCGGCTTGCGCGCCGGAAAATCCGAGCTTCTCCGCCGCCCACAAGCCCAGAAGCCGGTTGCGGCGCGCGTTGGCCTTGAACTTGAGCTCCTCGTCGTGGGCGAACTGTTTCTCAAAGCCCTCCTCACGCTTGTCGAACGTGGTCATGCTTGCCTCGCCATTTGCCTATGCGGGCCCTGTGCGCTGCCGCTCCGGGGCTCTCCTCCCCGGACGACTTGCCTTCGGCCCTGCCTATGAGTGATTCCTTCAATTCACTCTGCTGCCCGTCCGCTTGCATAATGGCTCAAGATGCTCAACGCAATTGACTTCTGATTCGCCGGATTCGCTTCGCCGGGTACAACAGGGTGGGACACGATTGTGCTGCCCGGCAGCATCGGCTACGTTGCGGCGTACAACGCGTCGCTTGGTCACGGTCACAGTCGCTCCGCCGCCGACATCACCTTCACCATCGGAGCCTTCGTCATCGACATGGACATCAACAAACCACGGTACACGCCCATGAGCCGCCGCCGCCGCATTTATGAGGGCAAGGCGAAGGTTCTCTATGAAGGACCGGAGCCCGGAACGCTGATTCAGCACTTCAAGGATGATGCGACCGCCTTCAATGCTAAGAAGCACGAGATCATTGAAGGCAAGGGCGTCCTTAACAACCGCATCTCCGAGTACGTCTTCCAGCATCTCAACGACATCGGGGTGCCTACGCACTTCATCAAGCGGCTCAACATGCGCGAGCAGTTGATCCGGGAGGTCGAGATCATTCCGCTGGAAGTGGTGGTGCGCAACGTGGCCGCCGGCTCGCTGTCGGAACGTCTCGGGCTGGAGGAGGGCACCCAGCTGCCGCGCTCGATCATCGAGTTCTACTACAAGAACGACAAGCTCGGCGATCCCATGGTCTCGGAGGAGCACATCACCGCGTTCGGCTGGGCGACGCCGCAGGAAATCGACGACATCATGGCGCTTGCCATTCGCGTCAATGATTTCCTCTCCGGCCTGTTTCTCGGGGTCGGCATCAGGCTGGTCGATTTCAAGATGGAGACCGGCCGCCTGTGGGAAAACGATCTCATGCGAATCGTTGTTGCCGATGAGATCTCGCCGAACTCATGCCGGCTTTGGGACATGAAGTCGAACGACAAGCTCGACAAGGATCGTTTCCGCCGCGACCTCGGCGGCTTGCTCGAGGCCTATACCGAGGTGGCGAGGCGCCTTGGCATCATGAGCGAAGGCGAACGGCCGCAAGGCAGCGGTCCCATCCTGGTCAAGGGATGAAGGCGCGCGTCATTGTCACCTTGAAGCCCGGCGTTCTCGACCCGCAAGGCAAGGCCATCGAGGGCGCCTTGAAGTCGCTGGGCATGGGCGGGGTCTCGAGCGTGCGTCAAGGCAAAGTGTTCGATGTCGAGCTTGACGGTCTCGACCGCAAGCAGGCCAAAGCCGTCCTCGAGCAAGCCGCCGACAAGTTGCTGGCCAATACCTTGATCGAGAGCTACGACGTCAAGCTCATGGCCTGACAGCACAAACAATGAGATGACGAAGCGATCGGTTGTCGCCTGCGTTGTTTCCGTTGTCGCGCTTGGCGCCCTCCTGGTGGGCGATTCCACCACGAGCGTCGCGCAGAAGGCCCCTGGCCCTGCCGCCGTCCATCCTGTGTGGACCGAACTGAATTGGCCGTTCCCCATGGATCAGTGGGGGCTGGGGCGCGCGTTCACCTGCCGCGCCGCGCATTGCGGTAGCGAGATCAGCCTTTACCTGCGTCCCAAGCTCGGCTTCTGCAATTGTATCACCGGGGTTTCGGACGACGCCGAGCTCGATCGTGTGGGCGACCTCGAGCTGCTCAGCTCCAGGTTCGCCGGTTTGAGCGATGGCAAGCCCATCGCGGTGGGTTGGATGCGCGGGCGCAGCCGCCCATATCATGTCTCGATGCAATATTCAGCTCCGCGCACGACGATTGCCATCGCGTTCAACGACAAGTGCGACGTCATGGTCTCGACCGTGGTTGCGAAGCGCGAGGCACTTGCGGGCGCAGAGCAATCCGCGCTCGATTTTCTCAATGGCGACCTGGTGCTGCGCTGGACCGAGAAGGAGTTCGGCCTTTAGATGCAATCAGCTGTTCTCGTCTTCCCCGGCATCAATCGCGAGCGCGACGTCGCGCGCGCCCTGCGGCTCGTCGGCGGGGTCGAGCCGCAGCTGGTGTGGCACGCCGAGACTTCCCTGCCCGCGAGGACCGATCTTGTCGTCATACCGGGCGGCTTCTCCTACGGCGATTATCTGCGCTGCGGCGCCATTGCCGCGCGCGCCCCGATCATGGACGCGGTGCGAAAGCACGCCGCCGGCGGCGGGCTGGTGCTCGGTATCTGCAATGGCTTTCAGATCCTGTGCGAGGCCGGGCTTTTGCCCGGCGCTCTGGTGCGCAACGCAGCCTTGAAGTTCGTATGCCGCGACGTGTTCCTGCGGGTCGAGCATTCCGACACTCCTTTTACCCGCGGCTACAATGCCGGACAGGTGATTCGGGTGCCGGTTGCACATGGCGAGGGGAATTACATCGCCGACCCCGCTACCATCGATCGCCTGGAAGGAGAGGGAAGGGTGCTGTTTCGTTACGCCGCCCCGGATGGCTCGCTCGATCCGGACTGGAACGTGAATGGTGCAACCAACGCCATTGCGGCCATTCTCAACGCGACCCGCAACATAGCGGGGTTGATGCCGCATCCGGAGAATCACGTAGAGGCATCGCTCGGCTCGACCGATGGACGCGGGCTGTTCGCCGGACTGGCCGATCATTTTGCCCGCGCCGCCTGACTGAAGCGCGCATGGCCCGACGTTCCAAGCCGCCGCGACGAGCCAAGCGCCGCGCCGCTCCTGCAAAAAAAGCCGGCAAGCTCGGCTCGGCCAAAAAAAGCCGCGCGAGTGGCCGCACGCGCGCACTCGGAACAGGTCGCAGCCCCGCGCGGCAATCGACAAGAGTCACTGCGGCCATGGTTGCCGCCCACGGCCTTACGCCGGACGAGTATCAGCGCATTCGTGCTCTGATCGGCCGCGCGCCGAGCCATACGGAGCTCGGGGTGTTCTCGGCGATGTGGAACGAGCACTGCTCCTACAAATCTTCCAAGATCCATCTGCGCACGCTCCCGACGCAGGCGCCATGGGTGATTCAGGGACCCGGAGAGAATGCCGGCGTCATCGATATCGGGGATGGGCTTGCCGTCGTATTCAAGATGGAAAGCCACAATCACCCCAGTTACATCGAGCCCTATCAGGGCGCGGCGACAGGGGTCGGCGGCATCCTGCGTGACGTCTTCACCATGGGTGCGCGCCCCATCGCCTGCCTCAATGCGCTTTTTTTCGGGACACCGTCGCATCCCAGGACCAAGCATCTGGTCTCCGGAGTGGTGGCCGGCATCGGCGGCTATGGCAATTCGTTCGGAGTACCGACGGTGGGCGGGTCAGTCGCCTTTCATACCCGTTACGATGGCAACTGCCTGGTCAACGCCATGGCGGTCGGCCTCGCCGAGAGGGACAAGATCTTTTATGCCGCCGCATCGGGCGTCGGCATGCCGATCGTATATCTTGGCTCCAAGACCGGCCGGGACGGCATTCATGGGGCGAGCATGGCGTCCGCCGAGTTCGGCGCGGACGCCGAGGAAAAGCGGCCGACGGTGCAGGTTGGCGATCCTTTTTCCGAAAAGCTGTTGCTGGAAGCCTGTCTCGAGATCATGGCGAAAGGCTGCGTCATCGCCATCCAGGACATGGGGGCTGCGGGTCTCACCTGCTCGGCGGTGGAGATGGGCGCCAAAGGCGACGTCGGCGTCACCTTGGACCTCGATTGCGTGCCATGTCGCGAGCAAGGCATGAGCGCGTACGAGATGCTGCTGTCCGAGAGCCAGGAGCGCATGCTGATGGTGCTCAAGCCGGACAAGCGTCAGGAGGCGGAGGCGGCTTTCCGCAAATGGGGTCTCGACTTTGCCGTGATCGGCGAGACCACCGTGAGCAAGCGCTTCATTGCGCGTCACTGCGGCAAGGTCATGGTCGATCTGCCGATCAAGGAGCTTGGGGACCAGGCGCCCGTCTATGCGCGCCCGCATGTGCCGGTGAGCCCGCCTGCGGTGATGAGATTGACCGACATTGCTGCTCCCATTCGCACCGCCGAGGCGCTGTTGCGGGTGCTCGCCTCGCCGGATCTCGCTTGCAAACGCTGGGTCTGGGAGCAGTACGATCACGTCATCTTGGGGAATACCGTGCAGCGGCCCGGAGGCGATGCCGCCGTGGTTCGCATCCAGGATGGTCCAAAGGCGCTCGCGCTTACGACCGACGTCACGCCGCGATACTGTGAGGCCGACCCATTCGAAGGCGGCAAGCAGGCCGTGGTCGAGGCCTGGCGTAACCTGACCGCCGTGGGTGCGCGCCCGCTGGCTGTGACCGACAACCTCAACTTCGGCAATCCCGAGCGGCCGGAGATCATGGGCCAGCTCGTCGACGCGATCCGCGGCATAGCGGAAGCGTGCAAGGTGCTCGAGTTCCCGGTCGTCTCTGGAAACGTGTCGCTCTACAACGAGACCAACGGCCGCGCCATTCTGCCAACCCCCACCATCGGCGGCGTCGGCCTCCTCGACGATTTCACCAGATCGGCAACGCTGGCCTTCAAGGCCGCGAATCAGCCGATCTTGCTCGTCGGCGAGACCATCGGCTGCCTCGGGCAATCGATCTATCAGCGCGAAGTCCTGGAGCGCGAGGAAGGCGCGCCGCCGCCGGTTGATCTCGCCGCCGAACGCCGCCACGGCGACTTCGTCCGCGCGCTGATAATGGAGGGCATCGCGACCGCCGTGCACGATGTCTCCGACGGCGGTCTCCTCGTTGCGCTCGCGGAGATGGCGATGGCCTCCGGCATCGGGGCTGATCTCGACCGGCCACCGATCGCGGCGCACGCGTTCTGGTTCGGCGAGGATCAGGGGCGCTACGTCCTCACCGTGAACGCGGCGAACGTCGGAAAAGTCATGCAGCGGGCGCAGGCGGCCGAGGTCCCGGTGCGCCAGCTCGGATTCACCGGGGGAGATGCATTGACCCTCCAGGACGAGGGGCCCATTCTCATTGCCAAGCTGCGGGAGCGGTTCGAAGCTTGGCTGCCAGCCTACATGGCGGGCGCGATTGGTTGATCGGCGGAGGCGGCAATGGCAATGCGTGCAGGCGATATCGAGCGGCTGATCAAGGGGCGCATTCCGGATGCACAGGTCACCATCCGCGACCTTGCCGGCGATGGCGACCATTACGCCGCGACCGTGCTCTCCGAGACGTTTCGCGGAAAGTCCCGGGTGCAACAGCACCAGATCGTTTACGACGCGCTCAAGGAGGAGATGGGCGGCAAGCTCCATGCGCTCGCCCTGCAGACAGGCACTCCGGAGCAAGGAGGCAGCCTGGGGCGATGAAGCGAGCAAATTGATAGCTGCGCTGGATCGGTTTTTCTTTCCTCGCAGCCGGCAAGCATGGCTCTCGCGCAACCGCTCTCGCCCAATGGCGTGAAAACGCTTGCCCCGGCGGGAGCAATCCAGCCGACCGGACCGTGGAGTCTCGGAACCCGTGCGGGCGACTTTATTTACGTCGCCGGGATGCGCGGGATCGATCCGAGCAGCAACACGCTGGTTGCGGGAGATGAAGCCCGCATCCGGCAGGGCTTTCACAACATGCAGATGATCGCGCAATCGGAAGGGGCGAGCTTGCGCGATTGCGTGCGCATCGTCGTCTATGTCACCGACATGTTTCGCTTTCGCCCGGTTGTGAACAAGGTGCAGGAAGAGCTGTGGGGGCGGGGGCCTTATCCGCCGCGCACCATTGTCGAGGTGCATCGGCTCAACCAGGACGACATTTTCGAGGTCGAGGGCATCTTTTATGCGCCGGTGAAGGGGTGATCCGGCGTCTCGCAAAGACAAAAGAATCCAGGGGGTTGCGGTAAAAATAGCCATCCCCGGGTGATGCCGGCCCTTGGGGTCGCGGCGGTGCCGCGCTACATATAGGTCAGGGTTGAGGAGCGCTTGCGGGCGCTCCGCCATTGACGAGGACATCCATGGCGATCGAGCAATTCATCAAAAACGAGGTCGAGGGCAACGACGTGGTCGTGTTCATGAAGGGCACGCCGCAATTCCCCATGTGCGGATTCTCCGGGCAAGTGGTGCAGATCCTGGATCATCTCGGGGTTGCCTACAAAGGACTGAACGTGTTGGAATCCGACGACCTGCGCCAGGGCGTCAAATCCTACTCCAACTGGCCCACCATCCCGCAGCTCTATGTGAAAGGCGAGTTCGTCGGCGGCTGCGACATCATCCGCGAGATGTTCCAGGCGGGCGAGCTGCAGGATCTGCTCAAGGACAAGGGCGTTCCGGTGCGGGAAACCGCAGCGACCTGATCGCCCGCGTTTTGATACCTCCCCCTGAAAGGGGGAGGTCGCCACCATTTGCCCCGGCCTTGCGCCGGGGCAAATGATGGCGGGTGGGGGTCGAGGCGAGGAGGCGGCTCTTTCAGTGATTGTGGGCACCGGGCGGGACACCCCCACCCGGCTCCCCCCGATCAAGTCGGGGGTCGCCGACCTCCCCCTTTCAGGGGGAGGTAGTACTCAGCGCGAGTAGAACTCCACCACCAGGTGCGGTTCCATCTGCACCGGGTAGGGCACGTCGGAGAGTTGCGGGATACGGGTGAGCTTGGCCGTCATCTTGGAGTGATCGACCTCGATGTAGTCCGGCACGTCGCGCTCGGCGAGCCCGGTTGCCTCGATCACCAGCGCGAGCTGCTTGGACTTGTCCTTGAGCTCCACCGCGTCGCCCACCTTGACCCGGTAGCTTGCGATGGTCACGCGGCGGCCATTCACCTTGACGTGGCCGTGGCTGACGAATTGCCGCGCCGCGAATACGGTAGGCACGAGCTTTGCCCGATAGACGATGGCGTCAAGCCGGCGCTCCAGTAGCCCAATCATGTGGGCGCCGGAATCGCCCTTCATCCGGATCGCTTCCTGATAGATGCCGCGGAACTGGCGCTCGGAGATGTTGCCGTAGTAGCCGCGCAGCTTCTGCTTGGCGCGCAGCTGGACGCCGTAGTCGGAAAGCTTGCCCTTGCGTCGCTGCCCGTGCTGGCCGGGGCCGTACTCGCGGTGGTTGATGGGGCTCTTGGGGCGGCCCCACACGTTCTGGCCCATGCGGCGGTCGATCTTGTATTTCGCCTCGTGGCGCTTGGTCATCGCGTCCTCATCTCGTGTCGATCTGCGAGGATCGCGCCCTCCTCTGTTCCGGCCTGGTGCCGGAACCGACAGGTCTGACCGAAGCGAGGGCAAACCGCGGGTCGCGAAACGCCGCGCTGACGGGTCCCAAAAAACGCACAGCGTTTTTTGGGTGCCCCGGCTTTGCCCCTTGGGGCCGCGCGGCGCGCGGTATTTAAGGAGTATGCTCCCCCAAGTCAAACCGCAGCAGCGCTACCCCGCCTCCTGATACACGTCGATCTCGATCGAACCGGGCCAAAGAGCGCGCCAGGTCTGCAGATAGGCCTGCACCCGCGGATCGCTGGCAACGCGCTGCCGGTTGAGCTCAAAGACTTCGGCGGTCTCATATTCGATCTCGTGGATGAATTGGCCCGGATCATCCACGTTTTGCAGGAGCCGCATCCGCCGTCCGCCGAATGCCTCGTAGAACGGCGCCGCCGCCCGCAACAGCGAGGCAAGGTGCGCAGAGTTCGCGGCCGGCAGGGTAAACTTGAACTGAACGGTTCGCCGCACCGTCTGAGACTCTGTCGCCATGCTTCGTGCCCCATCAAAAAAACATCGCGCCATGAGGCGATGCTGCGGGGATGCTAACTGCCGATTCCAAATCGCGCCAGCGCGGCCGCGAGCGGCGGGGAGGGAGGGCGCCCGGACGTGAATATGGCGCGGGCCGGCGCGGCGGGTTTTTCGCTCGTCGGAGCTCCGCTCAGATCGACAACCCGGCGCGCGATCGCCGGGGCCGGATCGACGAAGGCGACCGGCCAGGGTGCGAGCTGCTCCAGTCGCGCCAGCAGCAGCGGATAGTGCGTGCAGGCGAGCACGACGGTGTCGGTGCGGCGCTCCCCATCCCGGAAGCACGGCGCGATCTCGTCGCGGATCAGGTCATCGGCGACGGGACTGCCGTTAAGCTCCGCCTCGGCGAACTGTGCGAGATCCGCGGAGCCGACGAGCGCGACTTCGCTGCCGTTGGCGAAATCGCGAATGAGCGCGCGGGTATATTCCCGGTTCACCGTCGCCTGCGTGCCGAGCACGCTGACGCGCTTGGAGAGCGAGCTGGCACAGGCCGGCTTTATGGCCGGAACGGTGCCGACGAACGGAACCGGGAAACGCCCGCGCAGCTGCGCGAGCACCAGGGTCGAGGCGGTGTTGCAGGCGATGACCACGATGGTCGGGCCATGGGTGGCAATCAGCTCGGCCATGAGCGCGCACACGCGCTCCACAAGCTCCGCCTCGGCATGTCGGCCATAGGGAAAACCGGCATCGTCGGCGACGTAGATGTAGCGTGCGTCAGGACGTGCTTTGGCGATCTCGCGATAGACGGTCAGCCCGCCGAGCCCGGAATCGAACACCAGAATGGTCGGTGCACTCTCCACGTCACCCCTGTGGTTACGGGATGTGCGCTCCCCCCGCAACCGCGTCTTACCTACCCCTGAAAGGGGGAGGTCGGCGAACCCCGACTTCGTCGGGGGGAGCCGGGTTGGGATCCTCTCGGTTTGGCGATGATCGCTAAAAGTGCGCTGCAGAACCGGGACCGCACAAAGCTCAGGCGCCAAAGAGCTGGCAGCTTGCGTCAGTGTATGCGCTCGCGCTGCGCCGCATCCGGGACACCGGCCGCGCTACGTGGTCCCGAATACCCGGTTGAAAATCGTGTCGACGTGCTTGAAGTGGTATGTCGGATCGAACAGCTCGGCGAGCTCTGCATCGCTCAAATACTTGCGCACCTCGGCATCGGCCGCGAGCAGCGAGCGGAAGTCGCCTTCCCCGTTCCACACCCGCATCGCATTGCGCTGAACCAGGCGATAGGCGTCCTCCCGCGCCATCCCCTTCTGCGTGAGCGCGATCAGCACCCGCTGCGAATGGATGAGCCCGCCCAGCCGTTCGAGGTTTTTCTGCATGTTGGCGGGATAGACGATCATCTTGTCCACGATGGAGGCAAGCCGCACCAGCGCGAAGTCGAGCGTGGCGGTGGCATCCGGGCCGATCATGCGCTCGACCGAGGAATGCGAGATGTCGCGTTCGTGCCAGAGCGCCACGTCCTCCATCGCCGGCATCGCATAGGCGCGCACCATGCGCGCAAGCCCGGTGACGTTCTCCGACAGAACCGGGTTGCGCTTATGCGGCATGGCGGACGAGCCCTTCTGCCCTTGCGAGAAGAACTCCTCGGCTTCCAGCACTTCCGTGCGCTGCAAATGGCGGATCTCGGTGGCAAGCCGCTCGACCGATGAGGCCACGACGCCGAGCACGGCAAAGTACATGGCATGGCGGTCGCGCGGGATGACCTGGGTCGAGACCGGCTCGACGGCAAGACCCATGGCCTTGGCCACGTGCTCCTCAACGCGCGGATCGACCTGCGCAAACGTGCCGACTGCGCCGGAGATGGCGCAGGTCGCCACTTCGCCGCGCGCCCGCACCAGGCGTTCCTTGGCGCGCGAGAATTCCGCATAGGCGAAGGCGAGCTTGAGCCCGAAGGTGGTGGGCTCGGCGTGGATGCCGTGGGAGCGGCCGATCGTGGGCGTGAGCTTGTGCTCGAAGGCGCGGCGCCGGATGGCGGCAAGAAGCTTGTCCACATCGCCGATCAGGATGTCGGCGGCGCGCACCAGCTGGACGTTGAAGCAGGTGTCGAGCACATCCGAGGACGTCATTCCCTGATGCACGAAGCGCGCCTCGGGCCCCACGATCTCGGCCAGATGGGTGAGGAAGGCGATGACGTCGTGCTTGGCCTCGCGCTCGATCGCATCGATCCGTGCCGGGTCGAAGCTTGCGTTCTTTCCTTTCTCCCAGATCTTCTGTGCCGCGCTCTTCGGAATGATCCCGAGCTCCGCCATTGCGTCGGCGGCATGCGCTTCGATCTCGAACCAGATGCGATAACGCGTGCTCGCATCCCAGATCGCCGCCAGCTCCGGTCGCGTGTAGCGCGGAATCATGCAGCGGCTCTACCAGAGCGCGGCAGCATGCTCAATTGCGCATATGCCCCCGGACCGGCCCCCCTGTGCTTGCGCCGCGGTGACCCGGTCCTCGCAGCCATCCACGACTTGCCGCTGTAGCAATCCTCAACCTCCTCCGATGGACATGACTACTGTGGTCATATATATCCAGGGATCATGCGCAGAATCCAATTGAAGGATGCCAAGTCCAAATTGTCGTCGGTCGTGGATCAGGCCGTGCGAGGTAAGCCCTCGGTCATCACCCGCCACGGAAAGCCGGAGGCGGTGGTGCTCGGGTTCGCCGATTGGGAGCGACTGTCGCGTGTGCCTTCCTTCGGTCGGCTTCTCATGTCTGCGCCGCTCGAGCCGGGAGACGTGCTGCGGCGCAACCGAGCGCCGATGCGCGCCTCCGGCCTGTGACGCGCTATCTGGTCGATACCAACGTCATCTCAGCCAGCGCGCCAACGGCAGCCATCAGGCGTCCCGAGCTCATCGCGTGGATGGATTTGCATTCGCCCGATCTCTTCCTGTCGGCAGTTACTATTGCGGAGATTGCCGACGGGATCGCCAAGGCCAAACGCGAGGGCGCGACCCGCAAAGCCGCCGATCTATCGCGCTGGCTGCGCACCGTGTTGCATCTCTACGGCGGCCGCGTACTGCCCTTCGACACCCCAACAGCCGAGATCGCGGGAGCGTTATCCGATCTGGCACCCGGCCGCGGTCACTCCCCGGGATTTGCTGACATCGCCATCGCTGCAACGGCGCGGGGGCATGACCTGACAATACTTTCGCGCAATGAGCGCCATTTTGCAGCAATGGATGTCACCGTAATGGACCCCTTTCGGAAGCTGCCTCCGGGCAAATAAGACTTCTGCATGCGCAGTGGTCGAGGCAAGACCATGGCAGCGCATTAACTGCGGAGCCGGCGCCAGTCATCGGCCCAGCATCCGCCGCCGGGCCGATACCGACCTTCGTAGGGGCGACGCATTGCGTCGCCCGTCCTGGCGAGACGCGTCCATGTCGAGAAGGAGGGCGAGGCATTCGTAGGGGCGACGCATTGCGTCGCCCGTCTCGGGCGAGAGGCGGCCATGTCGAGAAGAAGGCGAGGCGGTGCCTCGCCCCTACGAACACGAGAGAAACGGAACATTTGTAGGGGCGGCTTCAAACCCGCCCCTACACTATGCGGGGCGGTGAGCCCCTCACTCGCATGACGGCGGCGATTCCTCTATATCTGACGCCATGAAGCGACGCGAAGCGATCAGAACGATAAGTGCGCAATATGTCTGCATCTTCCGGCCGGCTCCGGAGGGTGGTTACGGCGTGCGTTGTCCGGCATTTCCTGGATTGATCACCGAGGGCGCAACCCTCGAGGAGGCACGGGCCAATGCCCGCGAAGCGCTGGAGCTTTGCATCCAAGTCTATCAGGAAAAGGGATGGCCCTTGCCGCCGCCTGAGGCGTCCCCGCGAAAG
>CAWJDY010000063.1:0-200889 GCA_963841705.1 uncultured Alphaproteobacteria bacterium | reverse complement strand
TGAGCGCGCTCGCCGCCGACCAGAGAGATCCGACCCTCACCATCGGCTCTGAATTCGCCAACAAAATCGTGGTAAAATGTCCATGAAACCTGGCCGTCACTGGCGTCTCATTGTTTGCTTCGCATCGCTTGCCGCCGTTGTTGCCGGCGCGTTGCTTCTCGCCGGCGTTCATGACGGAGCGCTCGCCCAAAGTGGGCCCTTCGGCATGTCGCGGTCGCAAGCACCGGCACCGATGATAGGCGGCGTGCTCGGCTGGATCTTCGCCAAGCAGGCTGAATTCTATCGCCAGTTTTCCGGCTTGATCCGCGCGGCAAAGGCGGACGGGAGCGCCGCGTGGAGCCTGATGGGACTGTCGTTTCTCTACGGCATCTTTCATGCCGCGGGGCCGGGTCACGGCAAGGCAGTGATATCGTCCTATCTCGTCGCAAACGAGGAGACCTGGAAGCGCGGCGTGGTGCTGTCCTTCGCCTCCGCGCTGGTGCAGGCGCTGGTAGCGGTCGTGGTGGTGGGCATCGCGGCGGCGCTGTTGAATGCGACCGCCGCCACTATGGGCCGTGCCGTCAACGTGATCGAAATTCTGAGCTACTCGCTCATCATTCTCATCGGCCTGAGGCTCTTATGGGTGAAAGGAGGCGCGTTCATTGCAGCTGCGCAGACGCTCCATCGCCCCGCTCCCCTCGGCGCCGCGGCGACGCCGCCCGACCATGGGCACTGCATGCACCACGGCCACGGCCATCATCACCATCATCATGATTGTGAGACGCATGGCCACCATCATCACGATTGTGAAGACGAGGCATCCGCGTGGGGGCACGCCCATGCCCCTGAGCCGGAGGAGCTTGCCGGCCCGGGCGGATGGAAGCGCGGCCTCTCGGCGGTCGTGGCGGTGGGGCTGCGACCCTGCTCGGGTGCAATATTGGTGCTGGTGTTCGCGCTGGCGCAGGGCCTGTTCTGGGCCGGCATCGCATCGACCCTCGTAATGGGAATGGGGACCGCCGTAACGGTCGCGCTGATCGCCTGCATTGCAGTTGGCGCCAAGGGTTGGGCGAGGCGCTTTGCCGACAGTCGTTCGGGCTACGGGCTGCTCGCAATGCGCGGGATCGAGGCTTGTGCTGCCGTGGTGATCATCGCCTTCGGCGCCCTGCTGCTCACCGGCTACATCGTCGCTGAACGCATGGTGGGGATCTAGCGTACTGCGGCACAAATGCTCGTTTCGGGCGTTATCTCGTTTCACTTGGCGATGTAGGGGCGGGTTTGAAACCCGCCCCTACGTGCCAGCGAACACGGACAGGAGTTTGGGTCCAGTAACCACCAGCGATTAGGTCGCGTGACATGAGCGACGAGCGGCTCTCCACCCGATGCTGTGTGGTCGGCGGCGGTCCGTGCGGGCTGATGCTCGGGTTCCTGCTGGCGCGCGCCGGCGTGGACGTGGTGGTACTGGAAAAACACGCCGACTTCCTGCGCGACTTCCGCGGCGACACCATTCATCCTTCGACCCTGGAATTGATGGGAGAGCTCGGGCTGCTCGCCGACTTCCTCAAGCTGCCGCACCAGGAAGCAGCGAGCATCGGCGCATTCTTCGGAAACCAGGAATACGCATTTGCCGACTTCACCCATCTGCCGACGCGCTGCAAATTCATCGCGTTCATGCCGCAATGGGACTTTCTCAATTTCCTTGCCGATCGCGGAAAGCGCTATCCCGCGTTCCATCTGCACATGCGAACGGACGCGGTCGATCTCGTCAACGAGAACGGTCGCATCAGAGGCGTGCGTGCCACTACGCCGGATGGCACGATGGAGGTGCGCGCCGATCTCACCGTTGGCTGCGACGGCCGCCACTCGACCGTGCGCGAGCGCGCCGGATTGCGCGCCCAGGATCTCGGCGCCCCGATGGACGTGCTCTGGTTCCGGCTGCACAAGCGGGCAGGTGATCTCGGAGAGACCATGGGCCGCTTCGCCGCCGGGCACATCGTCGTTCTGATCGACCGGGGGGATTATTGGCAGTGCGCGTTCGTAATCCCGAAGGGGGCGTTCGAGGAAACGCGCCGCGCCGGCCTGCCGGCGTTCCGGCAGAAAGTCGCGCAGCTGGTGCCGCCGCTGGCCGACCGGGTCGATGAGCTTGCGGACTGGGATCAGGTCAAGCTCCTCACCGTCGCCGTCGATCGGCTTCACGAATGGCATCGGCCAGGCCTCCTCTGCATCGGCGATGCGGCGCATGCCATGTCCCCCATCGGCGGCGTCGGCATCAATCTGGCGGTGCAGGATGCGGTCGCAGCAGCCAATATTCTTTGGCAGCCGCTCGCGAGCGGGACCCTGCAGGAGGCCGATCTCGCTCGCGTGCAGAAACGCCGCACGTTTCCGACTCGCGTGACCCAGCGCATCCAGCTCATCATCCAGAACAACGTGGTGGGTCACGTGCTGGGGGAGACCCAGGCACTTCGCGCGCCGCTCCTCCTGCGGCTTATGTCACGATATGCAGTGCTGCGCCGTCTTCCCGCCCGCTTCCTCGGGCTCGGCGTTCGTCCCGAGCACGTGCACACGCCGGAGCGCGTGCCGGCGTAAACTACGCGAAATCTTCCGGCTTGAGCTCGATCGGGGTGCCGTGTGGCGTGCGGTCTGCGGCATGGTCCCAGGCGTCGCGATAGCGTGCAAGCGTCTGCGCGTCGATGAGGCCCTTCTCCGCAACCAGACGCTCCAGCGCATTGAGCCAATGCCGGTAATAGGTCTCACCAGTGTCGGGATCTCCCGCCGCCTGCGCCCGCTTGATCTCGCTGCCCAGCGTTTGCGCCCATTCCGGCCAGCTGAACAGTCCGCGTTCATGGAGCGATAGGGTCATGGCAAAGGCCTGAGCTTCCCAGGGCTCGCGAAACACAGGCCCTTCGTCATCCCGTAGAAGGCCGGGCACGGATTGAGCGGCCTGCCGTGCGGTCGGGATGTCCATCTAATTCACAGAGCCGGAGTGTTGTTTGCAAGCTTCGCGGCGCGGGTCCGTTGCGGGCTGCATCACGCCGGTTCGAGGTAAGGCTCGAAGGCGTCGATCGAGACCTTCAGGGTCGGGTCGGCATCCGGCCCCCAGAGCTCGCGCCCCTCGAACACGACCGTGTACAGCCACTGCGGATTATCGCCTTTGTCGGTTGCGACAGCGTCGGGAAAGGCGTGGCAGCCGTGCACCAGCTCGACCGCTCCGAGCCGCCCGCGCGCATAGCGCGGCAGCCGCGTGTGGGTCGCGGGATGAATGTTCCGGGCACGCACGCGATCACCGGGCTTGAAGCGGGCGGGCGCCTGCGCCTGCCGGTAGAACGAGCCGCGGGTCATCGAGTCCGTGAAATTATCCGTGGTGAGCTTGCGCTTGAGCGGCTTGCCCGCATGTTTTGCATGCCCGGCCGCGACCTCGTCGGCATCCGCCAGGCCCCGCTCGATCACGTTGCGCTCCATCGCCAGCTCCCAGCGCTGGTAGTAGGACGCGGTGAGGTAGACTTGCGGCGGCAGCCGTTCCTGCGCCGAGCGGGACATGTCGATCTGCCACGCTCCGGCATAGGACATGGCGCGTTGCAACGCGAGGACACGCCCTTCCCACGCCGCATGGAACGGCGGCTCATTGGGCTCGGCGACGACCTTGCCGAAGCCGTCCATGCCACCCATGTCGTGAATTCCGTCCATCAGGCGATCTCCGCGGGCTTCTTCGGCAGCCCTGTCCCGATCATGCAATCGCGCGTGACCAACTGCGCGAGGCGTTCCTCGCTCCAGCCCTCCGTTCCTTGCGAACGCATAGGCAAGACCAGAAAGCGCGTCTCCGCCGTTGAATCCCACACCCGGATCTGGGTCTCCTTCGGCAGCTTGACCCCGAAATCCGCGAGTACGCCGCGTGGGTCCTTGACCGCGCGCGAGCGGTAGGGCGCGGACTTGTACCAGACCGGCGGCAGCCCGAGCACCTCCCAGGGATAGCAGGAGCACAGCGTGCACACGACCATGTTATGGACCTGCGGCGTGTTCTCGACAGCGACCAGGTGGTCGCCGACCCGACTCTCGTGGCCCATGCCGCGCACGGCCTTGGATGCATCGTCGAGCAGCGCCTGCTTGAACACGGGATTGCTCCAGGCTCTCGCCACCACGCGCGCGCCGTTGTGAGGGCCGACCTTGGTCTCATAGGCCTCGATGATGCGGTCGAGCGCTGCGGGATCGATGTAGCCTTTTTCCGTGAGCACAGTCTCGAGCGCGCGGACGCGCAATTGCATCTCGGAGAGTTCCGAGCCGTGCTCGTGCTGATGCTGGTATGTGGCCATGGACCTGACTGCCTTCGCTGCATTGTGCGGCGACCCCGTCTCGGATAGGGGATTCGTCCGAGGCCGGGGGCGAGCGGACGCTTCTAATACTAGTATTGTCCGCGGCGGGAGCAAGTCGAGGATGCTACGCCACAACGTTCGCACCCCCCTCACGCGGATGGCTGAGGGCATCGACCGCCTGATTGCAGTGATCGGCCGGGCGGTGATCTGGCTTAGCCTGTTGCTCGTTCTGCTCCAGTTCGCCGTGGTGCTCCTGCGCTACCTCTTCGCGATCGGCTCCATCTGGTTGTCCGAATCCATCATCTACACCCATGCCGCGCTGTTCCTGCTGGCGGCGGCGTGGACGCTGCAGCAGAACGGCCATGCGCGGGTGGATGTGTTTTATGCCGATGGTTCCGCGCGCACGAAGGCGGTTGTCGATCTCCTCGGTTCGCTCCTTTTGTTGCTGCCGTTCATGGGCGCGATCCTCTGGTATGCGCTGCCTTACGTCACACGCTCCTGGTCGATCCTGGAGCATTCGCGAGAGACGAGCGGGCTGCCCTTGGTCTACTTGTTGAAGACGCTCATCCCGCTGTTCGCGGTGCTCATGGTGCTGCAAGGCCTTTCCCAGGCTATCCGCGCAGCCCTGGTGCTCGCCACAGCGCCCGCGTCATCGGCCCGGCCAAGCGATGCAGCAATCCGAGGCGCTGATGGTCTGTGAAATCCATCGCGTCTCGCTCAACACCCACATGGCGCTGTTCGAGCAAGTGAACCTCCGGGATCCAGGGGCCATACGATCAGCCGAACTTGCTTGGCGTGCGTCACTGCGTGCCCTCGTCGCCGACCCCTCGCCGCGGACATGAGTGGCGCCGAAATCCTGGCGGTGGCGATGATCATCGCCGTTTGCTGCGTGCTGTTTGCCGGCTATCCCGTGGCGCTCACGCTGGGTGGCGTATCATTCGCCTTCGCAATCCTCGGACGGCTTGCAGGCGTGATGGACCTCGCGCTCCTCGGCGCGCTCCCGCAACGCATCTTCGGGGTGATGACCAACGAGGTGCTGGTCGCAATCCCTCTCTTCATCTTCATGGGCGTAATGCTGGAACGCTCCCAGATCGCGGAGGAGCTGTTGGAGACCATGGGCCGGCTGTTCGGCGCTCTGCCGGGCGGGCTCGGCATCTCGGTCCTCCTCGTCGGCGTGCTCCTCGCCGCGGCAAAGGGCGTGGTCGGAGCAACCACGGTGACCATCGGCCTCATCATGCTGCCGACCATGCTCCGCCACGGCTATGACCCGCGGCTTGCGTCAGGGACCGTGGCTGCGACCGCTACCCTTGCCCAGATCTTCCCGCCGGCAACCGTGCTGGTGTTGCTCGGGGACCAGATGAGCAATGCCTATCAGGCCGCACAGCTCGCTCAGGGCATTTTCGCGCCCCAGTCGGTGACGGTGAGCGATCTCTTTGCTGGCGCCATCATTCCAGCACTGGGTCTTGTGGCGCTCTATCTCGTTTATCTCGTCGTCGTTGCCGGGTTTTTCCCGAAAGCATCGCCCGCGCTGCCAGCCGCTCAAGCCGGACGGGGCAGACTGCCGATGGCATTGCGTCTGCTGAAAGTGTTGATCGCGCCGATCCTGCTCGTCTTTGCAGTGATCGGGTCGATCCTCGCCGGGATTGCTACCCCCACGGAGGCCGCGTCCGTCGGCGCCGTCGGTGCAATAGCGCTTGCCGCCCTGAAGCTCGGCCCCAACGGATTCTTGCGTGTTCTGGTTCCGGTCATGACGCGCACCACCCAGGTGACCAGCATGATCTTCCTGATACTGATCGGGGCCACCCTGTTCAGCCTGGTATTTCGCGCGCTCGGCGGCGACGACATGGTGCAACGGGGGCTGACCAATCTGCCGGGCGGTGCGGCGGGAGCAATGCTGGCCGTGATGATCGCGGTCTTCTTCCTCGGTTTTGTCATGGACGCCTTCGAGATCATCTTCGTGGTGGTGCCGATCGTCGCGCCGGCGTTGCTGAAAATGCCGACCATCGATCCTGTCTGGCTTGCCATCATGCTCGCGCTGAACTTGCAGACCTCCTACATGCATCCCCCGCTCGGGCCTACCCTGTTCTTCCTGCGCGGTGTCGCCCCGCCCGAGATCACCACCAGGCATATCTATGTCGGGATCATTCCCTTCGTGCTCATCCAGCTCTGCGCGCTCGCGGTGCTGTGGTTCGTGCCGGGGCTCGCAACCTGGCTGCCGCACAGGCTTTATGGGAGATGAGAATCAATTCCGGTTGCTTTCCACCATTCGGAGCGGAAGCGAGCCCGCCAGCCATATTCCCGTGCCCGTAAACAGGGCGACCACAACAAACGCGGCACGGAACGCAGTGCCGATCGCATCTCGAGCGACTGCCTGCTGATGCGGTGAAAGCGTTGTGATCACATCGGGACCTTGCTCGACAATCCGACCAAACCGGCTTGCAGTTTCCGGATCCATTGCGGCGAGAATGGAGAACAGCACAGCGGCTACGATCGCAGTGCCGACCGCAGCGCCCACCGACCGCGAGAACTGCACCGTGGCTGCGCCAGCGCCCAGCATCTGCGGGCCGGAGACGGTCTGGACGGTAACCTGCACCACTCCCATGACCGTGCCCATGAACAGCGCATTCACGCCAAAAATCCACGGGAGCTCCCGGGTGCTGAGATGCGTCGCCCAAAATCCCAGAAAGAGGAGGCACGCGGTCACCACCATCAGCCCATAGAAAGGGATCACCGCTGTGTATCCGGTCTTGCTGATGAGTCGCCCCGTGATCATCGACCCCACTCCAATTCCGATCGTAAGCGGCAGAAGCAGGAGACCGGTCTCCGCCGGCGAGGCGCCCAGGACCGCGCGAAAATAGATGGGCAGGAAGGTGATCAGCGAGACCAAGGCGGCCCCATGGCAGGCTGCAAGGGCGTCGCTTCGCCAAACAGCGGGATGGCGCAACAGCGAAACCGGCAGCAAGGGAGATTTGCTCCGCTGCTCGCGCCGCCACAGGAACGCGGCTGAAGCAATCGCAATAGCTGCAAGCGCAATGGTGAACGGCACTGCATGCACACTGAAAGCCTGGAACTGTTCCAGCGCCAGCACGGTCGTTCCGATGAAGACCGCAAACAGCACCAGTCCTGGAATGTCGAATGACTGTGCTCCCGCTTTGCCGGGCTGCGCTTGCAGCCGAAGGACAAGCAAGACGGCGCCGAGACCGAGCGGCAGGTTGACAAGGAAGATCGACTGCCAGCCACAATACTCGGTGAGATAGCCACCGGCGAACGGACCAAACGTGTTCGCACTGACCGCAACGGCAGCCAGATAACCCTGATAGCGTCCGCGTTCCCGCGGCGGCACGCTCTCTCCAATCAAGGCCTGCGAGAGCGTCATCAGCCCGCCGCCACCCAATCCCTGCAACACCCGCATGCCCACGAGCATCAGGATATTGAAGGAGACGGCGCATAACGCCGAGGCCGCGATGAAAACGGCGAGCGCGACCAGCATCATGCGCTTGCGTCCGAGCATGTCGCCGACCCGGCCATATACCGGCGCAGCTATCGTTGATGCGATCAAATAAGAGAGCACGATCCAGGGTACTCGCTGGATCTCCCCCAGCTCTGCCGCAATGGCGGGCAAGGCGGTCGCAACAATCGTTTGATCGGCGACCGCCAGGAACATCGGCAGCATGATCGAGGGAAAAACCATCAAGAACAGCGAGCGAGCGGACCGAGCTTTGTCGTGGGTGGGCACGGCATCGGCTCGACCCACGGAGCGCGCGCTTTCTGTCGGGCGGTGCACGGAAGTCCTCACATCCATGCGTATGCAACGCGCATGCCAGCGGAAAGGGTTCCATTTTGCAGACGGAGACGCGGCATGCGGTGGCTGGTTCGGTTAGGCTGGCTGCGTTGTCGTAGGGTAGGCAAAATCGCTTGCGCTGCGTTGAATTATCCGCTCGGTATTCGAGCGAGTTGAGAAAGCATTTCCCATGAGCACAGGCGAGCTGTTCGACCTCACCGGCCGGGTGGCGCTGGTTACTGGCGCTTCGAGCGGACTTGGCGTGCGCTTTGCGCAAGTACTGGCAGCGGGCGGCGCGGCCGTCGTCCTGGTGGCGCGCCGCGGGGAGCGGCTCGCGGCGGTGAAAGGGCAAATCGAGAAGGCGGGGGGCCGAGCGATGGCGGTCGCGGCCGACGTGCTCGACCATCGCGCCATGATGCAGGCCTTCGATGCAGCCGAGGCGGCATTCGGCTGCGTCACCATTCTCGTCAACAATGCCGGCGTTGCGCACACCCATCGCGCGATCGATCTGCCGGAAGCGGAGTGGCGACGCGTCATCGCCACCAATCTCGATGCCGTCTTCTTCTGGGCGCAGGAAGCAGCACGGCGGATGCTCGCCGCCGGCAAAGGCGGAGCCATTATCAATATTGCGTCGGTGCTGGGCTTGGGCGTCGCCAAGGGCACGGTCGCCTATGCGGCAGCAAAATCGGCCGTGATCCAGCTCACCAAGGCGCTCGGGCTCGAGCTCGCGTTCCAGGGCATCCGGGTCAATGCGATTGCGCCGGGTTGGATCGTCACCGACATCAACCGCGAGTACCTCACCAGCGACGCGGGCGCGGCGATCAAGCGTGAGATCCCGGTGGGACGCTTCGGCGAGGAGCGCGACCTCGATGGCGCGCTGCTGCTGCTCGCTTCCGACGCCGGCCGCTTCATAGCGGGGGCCACAATCGTGGTCGATGGCGGTCAGATGGTGGCGTTGCGCGGCTGATGCGGGCGATCGCCCGCGCCAAGACGAAGGAGGGGAGTAATGGATTTCACGCTGCCGCCCGAGATCGAGAAGGTGCGCCTGGCCACGCGTGGCTTTGTCGAGGAGCACGTGATGCCGCTCGAGGCGGATCGCGCCAACTACGACGACCATGAGAACATCCGCCTCGACGTGTTGCGCAGCCTGCAGGCAAAAGCGAAGGCGCAAGGCCTGTGGGCGCCGCAGGCGCCGACGGAATATGGCGGGATGGGGCTGCCGATCGTCGGCTGGGCAGCGATGTATGAGGAAGCAAACCGCTCCATCTTCGGACCCCTGGCACTCAATTGCGCAGCACCGGACGACGGCAACATGAACCTGCTGGCGCGTGCCGGCACGTCAGCGCAAAAAGAGAAGTGGCTGCGGCCGATCGTCGAAGGTCGGGTGCGCTCGGCCTTCGCGATGACCGAGCCCGCCCCCGGCAGCGGCTCCGACCCGGCCATGATGCTCACCCGCGCCGAGCGCAAGGGCAACGGCTGGACGATCCACGGCCACAAATGGTTCATTACCGGCGCGGGAATTGCCGAGCATTTCATTCTGATCGCGCGCACCTCCGATGACGCGCGCCGCGGGCTTACCGCCTTTCTCTTTCATCGCGACCAGCCCGGCTGGCACATCGCCCGCCGCATTCCCATCATGGGGCCGGAAGAGCACGGCGGCCACTGCGAGCTCATGTTCGAACGGCTCGAAGTGCCCGACGAGAACGTGCTGATGCAGGTGGGCGACGGCCTGCGCGCCACCCAGATCCGGCTGGGGCCCGCCCGCCTCACCCATTGCATGCGCTGGCTCGGTCTCGCCAAGCGCTGCATGGAGATTGCACAGAGCTACGTGAGCGAGCGGGAAGGTTTCGGCATCAAGCTTGCGGACCGTGAAAGCGTGCAGATCAAGCTCGGTGAGACGGCGCACCGCATTGCGATCGGGCGGCTCCTCGTCATGCACGCCGCCTGGAAGCTCGATCAGGGCGACCGCGCCCGCAAGGAGGTGTCGATGGCCAAGGTCCATGTCGCCGATACCTTGCACCAGGCGGCGGACGTGGCGATCCAGCTCAATGGCGCGCGCGGCTACTCGAAGGACACCATTCTCGAATGGATCTACCGCTACGCCCGTCAAGCGCGCCTCGTCGACGGCGCCTCCGAGGTGCACAACATGGTGCTCGCCCGCTTCATGCAGGACGAGGGTCGCGATTTCTGGAGCTGGAGCGCCGGCAACCGCGTATGAGGATGCGGCACGCGAAGCGGTCGCCCGCGACTAGAGGCGCGTTTCAAATTGCTCCTTTAAATTTTTCTTCGCAGAGGCAAGGCAGCTAACCCTCACCCCTCTATTTCACTCCCCAGCGCGCCAAATCTACGAAGTTATCGCAATTCTTGGTTTTGTCGGCGCAGAGTTGAGTTGCAGTTAAGCCACACTGAGAAAACAAACTTAGTTTATCAAATACAAAATGAAGCGCAGTCTATAAGTTGCCCTACCATACTCGTGCTCAGACTGATTCGGGCGAGCGCGCTCAGAAGCGCGGACCTGCAACGCTCACGGCTGGGAGGGTTTGATGACCGTACATCGTCCGCATTGGCTCGATTACGATATTGTATCATTCTCGGTCCTGATGATAGCAATGAGCATTCTCGAAGTGCTGGTATTGGGTATTTGAAGTCTGCGCTCGTAAGGAGTTGCCAAGGTTTGGCGTGGTTTTCTCTGGAGCGTCACCTCGAAAGTCAGAGGGTTTTACCGCCATGGAACTCGCAGCATCGCAATACCGGCGATTCGCGGAGGAATGTCGCGAGCTGATTAGGTCGGCCATAACAGCCGACGAAAAACAGTTCCTGCAAGAAAGGGAAGCGAGCTGGAGAACGCTTGCGGAAGAGGCCGACAGGACCAGGGCGAGCACCAAGAGGAAACTGGTCCAGCGCAGCTAATGCACCAGCGGGCCGTCCGCCTTTCTCCAGGCGTCGATGCCGCCCGCGATGTGGCAGGCTGAGGCAATGCCGGAATCCTGGGCCGCCTGCACCGCCATGGCCGAGCGTTCCCCGAAGGCGCATAGAACACGATGCGCTTGCCGGCGGCGCAGGCAAGCTCGTGCAGCATGCCGCCCGCTGCGACATTCTCGGGGAGATCAGGGTAGGGCGCATGCGGCCGGGTTACTCCTGGTAAATCATCCATTATCGGTGTTGGGGCGGGTGCCATTGGCTTCCCCTGCCTGCAAATCCCTGTAAAGGGGGGCGGGGCAACATCCAAAACCTGCAAAAAAGCGAGTACCAGCAAGGACATCTGCCGAAACGGCAGGATCCGGAACAGGCAAGAACAGGAAATAACAGGGAAATACCAGTGGGGTGCACCTGCGATTCATGACGCAAGATCGCGATCACCACTCCCAGCGAAAGATGATGTAGTCGTCGTTCTCATCGGCGCGTCCCAGCTCGGCCATCCGGCGAAAACGTTCCCGCACGTCCTCGAGAGTTTCGCCTGCGTCCCTCCACAGGTAATGGGTGTGCGTTTCATTGCGCCGTTCTTCCTGCGCTCTCAAGCGCTTACGCCAGGCTGGCTCCATCGGTTCAGCCTTTGCGCTCACGCTCGATGGAGCCCGCATTACTGTTGATGGGCGCGCCGTTTCTCAGCTCTCCCATCCGCTTGAGGTCCGTGCGTTCCAGCAAAGCGAGCCGGTCCTCAAACTCATTGGCCTCAAGGGCTTTGACGTAAACGGACATCACCTTGGTGAGCTTGGCAGCCTCGTCCGCCGTGACGTCGCCGGCGAGCGCAGCGGATGCGATGCCGGCGATGGCAGCGACGGCGTCGGCGGCCTTTGCAAGCGGCGGCATCTCGCAAAACAGGGGCTCGTTCCTGTGCGTGGGCAGGAGTGGCTCCAGGCACAGCCGAAGGGCCGCGATGTTGCCGGCCATGGCCATCGCGACGGCCTTGTTGAAGAGCGACTCCTCGCTTTGCTCGAGCATCTCCTGCAGTCGAATGGATGCCTGGTTTCGCGATCCTCGCGGTCGGCCCGCCGGGTTGCCGCTTTGGCCTTTTTGGAACTGCATGCATTGTCCTCCTTTTGCGAAGCCGACGACAGCCGACGGACGATTGGCCAAACAAAAAGCCCGGCGCGGGAGTCCGAGCCGGGCTTCTCTCACAGCTTTCGAAGATTAGCGACTCATAGCAGAAGTTTGTTACAGTGTCAAGATATCAAGCAAAATTTTCAAGCAAAATTTCTGCCGGGAGGACACGCGTTGTCTTCCTTCCTTGCAGCGATTTAGAGCGCGTTTCGATGAAGTTAAATCACGATCGCTGCGTAGGGTGGGTTAGCGTCGAGCCGGCTCCAGCCGGCAATAAACAAAAAGTCGTTGACAGGTTACGGGACTCGTGTATAGTTGGTTATCCTCCAGAATTGCGAAGATGACGAGCGCGAGAAAGAATTTTCCCGCGCAATGGGCTGTTTGGGGCGCAGGAGCCGGCATGAAATCCGGCATGAAAAACCTAAAGCCGGAGAGCGTCGAAATCACCATCGCGTATAGGGCGCGCCCCCAGTTTTTGCCGTTTCATGCCCGCGCCGAGCGGTTCGCCTGCATCGTCACGCATCGCCGCGCGAGCAAGACCGTCGCCTGCATTCAGGACCTGCACCGTGCACGAGTCCCGCTTCGGCGGAGGCAGTTTTTGCGCAATTGACCAGAATTTTGCGCGTCTCGGCGTCCTATGTCCCACGGGGGATATGGCGCGGGGCTTCGCTCAGGTACCACGCGGCAATCTCTTCGCGCGTCGGAAACCAGATGTGCGACTTTGTCTTCACGTAGGCGATGAACTCCCGCAGCGCCGCGATCCGGTGCGGTTGGCCGATGACATGGGGATGCAGGCCGACGTTCATGATCCGCGCAGTTGCGGCGCCCTCGGCGTAGAGCTGATCGAAGCAGAGCCTGAGCATGTCGATGCCGTCGCGAATGGACAGCCCGCCGCGCGCAAACATGTTGAAATCGTTGATGTCGTTGGAATACGGCACGCAGACGATCGGGCCGTGAATGGTGTCGATGAGATAGGGCTGATCATCGTTGAGATAGTCGCAGTAGGCGATCAAGCCGAACTCCTTGAGGAATGCCGGCGTGTACGCGATGCCGCGGATCGCGGAGGAGAGCCAGGCCTTCGCCGGCCGGCCGACCACACTTTCGTATGCGTCGAGGGTGCGGCGGATCACGGCGCGCTCCTGCTCGGGGTTGTGCGCGTAATCCGTGAGCAGGTCGTTCTGCGCCCAGTTGTGCGGGACGATCTCCCAACCGCGTTCCTTGACCGCATCGATGATGCGCCGGCGCACGGTGAGGATCATGCCGTTGCAGGTGCAGGACGGCGCCACTCCGGTGGCGTCGAACACGTCCATGAGCCGCCAGATTCCAATGCGCTGGCCGTATTCGCGCCAAGTCCAGTTCGCGGTGTCGAGCACGTCCCCGGGCAGGGCATGCGGGATGGTGGCCGGCCCACCGGGAAACAAAGGCGCCTTCTGGCCCGGCCGGAATGGCTCCCAGTATTCGATGTTGATGGTGAAGATCAGCGCGACATGCGCGCCGTCCGGAAATTTCAGCGGAGCACGATCGGGCAGCGGGACAAAGTCATAGGAGGAGGGCGCTTGCGACATCACCTGTTCCCCGCAACCGCCCGCGCCCAGCGCTCGGTGAGATCGAGACGCCAGGCCGTGATACGGCGCGTCAGGTCCGGCGCATCGAGAACGGCGATCACCGCGAGGATGCCGCCGGTGATGAGGTCATGCACGTGCGGCTCGACCCCGATCGCGCTCAGTCCCGACCGCAGAATGCAGAGCGTAAGCACCCCCGCCGCAATCCCCATCGGGCTGCCGCGGCCACCGGCGACCGATACACCCCCGATGATCGCCGCAGCCGCAGCGGGCGCGAGCACGTCGGCGAGCGCGACGGGCGATGCCGCACCGAGACCGTAGCCCAGCAACACGCCCGCGAGCGCGGCGCATGTGCCGGAGGCCGCAAACACGGCGACGATGATGCGATCGGTATTGAGCCCGGCAATGCGGCTGGCACGCCGGTCGCTGCCGGTCGCAATCACATCGCGGCCGATATGGGTGTATCTCATGATCAGCGCGGCCAATACGAACACTGCAAGCGCGCAGGCGCTGCGTACCGATACGAGGCCGGCGATCGGGGCATTGAGCTCAAGCGCCACCGCCACATTGGGGTAGCCGATGGTCGTGTTCCCGGTCAGCACGTAGGTGATGCCCTGGAGCGTGAGGAGCCCGCCGAGCGTCACGCCGACCGAGCTCAACTGCAGCCGCGTCATTATGAGGCCCTGGAGAAGACCGCTCGCCGCTCCGGCGCCCACTCCAAACAAAACGCCGAGCCAGGGATTCGCGACCCCGGTCATGACAGCGATGCAGCCGGCAAGACCGACGATTCCTGCAACGGAGAGGTCGAACTCGCGCACGAGCATCGAGAGCCCCAACCCCAGCGCGACCAGCCCGAGCGTGGCGAACAGCTGCAAGACGCTGAATACCGTGCCGAGGCTGAAGAGATAGCCGGTGCCGCGGTCGATCAGAGCCAGCACCAGGATTGCCCCGGCCATGATGGTAAAGGGCCGCGCGGTCGGGGCGAGCAGCACTGCGGCAGCCTTCTTCATCGTCCGTAGCTGATGGTGTGCAGCATGATGACGGCGAGAACAATGATACCGGTGATGAGATATTGCAGCTGCTGGCTGAAGCCACGCAGCAACAGCACGACTTCAATGATGGCGATGACCAGAACTCCGATGAGCGTGCGCATTACGGATCCGGCACCGCCCTGGATGCTGGTGCCGCCAACGAGCACGGCGGCAATCGCGGAATAATCGTAGCCGGCCCCGAGCTCCATGTCGCCGGAGCCATAGCGCGCGGCGAGCAACACCCCGGCGAGCGCCGAGCACGCGCCGGCAATGACGTAGGCCGTTGTTACGGCGCTGGCGGCCCGCAGTCCCGCCGCAGTCGCCGCACGCGGGTTGCTGCCGACCATCACCATCACGCGCCCGATGCGCGTCCAGGACAGGATGAACTGGCCCAGAGCCACCGTCGCGAAGAAATACAGCGCCTCCACCGGGATTCCGGCGACACGCCCTTTGAAGATGTGCAAGCCGGTGCCGGCGGGATAGATGCGTTGGCCGCCCGTCGCCAGCGCCGCTCCACCCATGAGGAGCGACAGAGCGGCGATGCTCACCAGGATCGGGTGTGCGCGTAGATGGCCGACCACCATGCCCTGCGCTGCGCTGACGCTCACCCCGAACAGAATGGCGAGCGCCAACGCTCCCGGCACCCCGAACGAGAGGCTTGCCAGAAAGATCAGCGCCGATGCCGAGGCCGTGGCGCCGAGCGAGAGCGACATGATGTTGCCGGTGATGGTGATGAACGTCATGCCGACGGCCACGCAGCCGATGAAGGAGATCGCGGTGAGCAGCGCATTGATGCTCAGCGGCGAGGCGAATCCCGGCGTGCTCAGCGCGAAGGCGGCGATCGCCGCACCGGCGACGAGGCGCACGGCGATGACGAGCCGGCGACCGTGTAGCTCCGCAAAACCAAGCCTGGCACGCACCGCGATATCGCTCATGCAGCAGCGACCTGATGGGTGATGTCGGCCAGCACGCGCTGCATATCCGCTTCGCCGCTGCGATAGGTCGCGACCCGGCGGCCGCGATACATGGTCACGATGACGTCGGCGATCCCGAGCACCTCTTCGAGGTCCGATGACGCCATGACGACGCAATAGCCCTCCGCGCAGAATTGCCGGATGAGGCGATAGATGTCCGCGCGCGCCCCGACGTCGACGCCGCGCGTCGGCTCGTTCATGAGCAGAACGCCGGGCGCATCGCCGATGGCGCGCCCGAAGGCAAGCTTCTGCTGGTTGCCGCCGCTGAGCTCATCGGCGGGCGAAGAGAGCCGCGCGCGATCGAGCCCCACCGCAGCGGCCAGTCTCGCCGCAGCGACACGCAAGCTTCGTCGCTCCAGAATGCCGAACCTGGCGTGATCGGGAAGCAGCGTGGCAACCAGGTTGTGTCCCACGCTCAGGCGCAGGAAGACGCCTTCGCCGGCGCGATCCTCGGAGATGAAGCGCAGCTTGCAGGCTTGCGCCTTCGCGACCGAGCGCAGGCGCAGAGGCTTGCCGGCGATGCTCACCTCGCCTGTGGCGTCGTACGCAAGCCCGGTGAGCGCGCGCAGGATCTCGATCGCGCCGGACCCGACCTGGCCGGCAAGGCAGATCACTGCGCCGCGCGGTGCGCTGAGATTGAAATTCGCAACCAGCGGCGGCACGCAGAGATTTTTAACGATCAGCATCGGCGCGCCGGCCTTGCTGTCTCGGTCTGGATACATTTCCGCCATGCTGCGCCCGAGCATCATGCGCATCAGCTCCGCTCGGTCGATCTCGGCCGTGCGCCGGGTGCCGACCAGCTCTCCATTGCGCAGGACCGAAACCGTATCGCAGGCCTCAAACACCTCGCCGAGCCGGTGGGTGATGTAGATGATGGCCTTGCCTTCCGCCTTGAGCGCTCGCAGCGCCGCGAAGATCCGCTCGATCTCGATGTCGGACAGCGTTGCCGTCGGCTCGTCGAGGATGAACACCCGCGCGTCGCGCGTGAGCATTCGAGCGAGCTCGACAAGCTGCCGCCGGCCGATGCTCAGCTGCGACACCGGCGTGTCGAGCGAGACGTCGCCCAGGCCTACCCTTTCGAGTGCCCCGCGCGCACGCTCCCGCAATTCCCTGCGGCGGTGAAAGAGCGGCACCACGCGATTGCCCAGCCAGATATTGTCGAGCACGGAGAGCGCAGGCGGCAGGCTCAGCTCCTGCGCCACCACAGCGATGCCGAGCGCTTGCGCGTGCTGCGGGTCGGCAATCTCGGTCGGTTCTCCGTCGATTAGAACCACGCCGGCATCCGGCCGATGCACGCCAGTGATTATCTTGACGAGCGTGCTCTTGCCGGCACCATTCTCGCCGCAGATCGCGCGGACTTCCGCTCGCTCCAGCGCCAGGCCGACATCCTTCAGAACCTCGTTGGCGCCGAACCGCTTGGTGATCCCTTCGACCGCAAGGACGGACATCTAATACGAGCAGCCGGCGGCAAATTGGGCGACATTCTCTTTGGTGATCCCGTAGACCGGGACGATCTCGTACTTTTTCAGTTTCTCGCCGCCGAAATAGGCCGCGACTTTCTTTGCGGCCACCTCCGCCTCCTCCGTGGGGATCTGGGTCGCGGTGCTGTATTGCTGGCCCGAGTTGATGTGGATGATGCCATCCTTCATGCAGTTGCTGGCAACAACAACGATGCCCTTGTTGTCGACACCGAGGGGAAGGCCCGCGGATTCCACCGCCTGAATCGCCCCCGTCGCCTGGTTGTCAGCCATGGCGAAGACACCATCGACGCCGCCACGTGCGCTGGAGCGCACCAGGAGCTCGCCGGTGATCTTCTCGCTGAGCGCAGTGTTCCACTTGCCGTCCTCGACCGCCACAAGCTCGATGCCGGTGTGCTGTGCAAGCACGGATCGGAAAGCATCCATGCGAGCGCCCACGTTGATCTGCTGCGCGAGCCCGGTCACCGCCACGACCTGCGCCTTGGTCTTGCCCTCCGCCGCCAGTGCTTTGACCATGTTCTCGCCGGCGATGCGTCCGAGCTCGCTGTGATCGGTGCCGATATAGGAGGTGAACAGCTCCTCGTACTCCTTCTTGATCGGCGTCGCCCACAGGATCACAGGGATGCCGGCCGCCTTGGCGCGGGTCAGTGCCGGCACGATGGCCGCGTCGTTGACGTAGCACAGCACGATAATGTCGAACTTCTGTGCGATCGCGTCATCGATCTGCTGCGACTGCACCGAGGCGTCGTAGTTGGAGCTTAGATTAGTTACCTTCATGCCCGCCTCGGTGGCGAGCTTGCTGAACTTCGCCGTCCAGGCGCCGATGTACGGATTGGTATTGGCAGTGCCGAGGAGCATCACCCGCTTTCCCTCCGCCGGTGCGGCCGCAGCGCCGCTGCACCAGACCCCCACCAGCAGGGCTGCAAACAAGGCGGTCACCACGCGCATGCACATCTCCATCTGCCAGGTTGAAACCGGGAAAAATGCTAACGCCTATCCGGGGCGTGCGCCATGCATCCTTGGACGCAATCAGATCAATCGGGAGGCGCTCGGCAGGCCGAGCAGCACCTGGCCCACATGCTCGAAATTGACCAACTGCCCCTGCACCTGCTGCGTCACCGCGTGCATGTCGCGCAGCCGGCGCTCGAAGGCCTGATTCTCGAATATCGCCGAGCCGCCGGCAAGGTGATAGGCGATCTCGACGACTTCCCTGCATTGCTCCGTGGCGAAGACCCCGGCGAGGCGCAAGGCGGCGCGCTGTTGCAAGCTGAGGCTCTCGCCGCGCGATACGCTGTCCCAGCAATCGTCGAGCGTCCGCATGAGAAAGGCGCGCGCGGACTGCCAGCGCGCCTCCGCGCTTGCCACCTTGGCTTGCACCACGGCGCTCTCGCGGATGGGTTTTGTGCCTAGCATCGCTACCTTGGCCGCGGCCATCGCCATGAACGCATCGAGCGTGGCGCGCGCGATCCCCAACGCTACCGCGGCAAAGCCGCAGCCATAGAGCTGGAAGGTGGTCAAGCGGTAGAGCGGTCCAGCTTCACGCCGATCGCCGGCGGATTCGCGGGTGAAGGCATGGCGCGCCGGGACGAACAACGCGGTGACCGTGTAGGTGTCGCTACCCGTCCCCTTGAGCCCCACTACGTGCCAGACATCCCTGATCGCGGCCTTGGTTCTCGGAAACAGCAAGGTACGCTCCGCCGGCTTGCCGTCCGGGTCGAGCAATGGCCTTCCGTCTGCATCGACGAGGTGGGCGTGACCGCCGAGCCACTGAGCGTGTCGGCTGCCGCTGGCATAAGGCCATGTTCCGCTCACGCGGTATCCGCCTTCCACAGCGATTGCCTTGGCATTGCCGGCGCCCGGGCCCCAGGCAAGAACGGCCTCGTGACCGCTGAAGATCTCCTGAGCAATAGCCGGGTCAAGGTAAGCCGCAGCCATGGAGCAACCCGACCCCTGCGCCATGCACCAGGCCACACTCGCATCGGCCTTGGCCAGCTCCTCCACCGCCGCAACGAACACCGCGGGCGCGACTTCCTCGCCGCCGCAGCTTCTCGGCAGGAGGAGCCGGAACAAGCGGGCGTCATGCAACGCGGCGAGGAGCTCGCGCGGCAGCGCGCGCTCTCGCTCGATCGCCGGTGCCGCCGCCTCTATCTGCGGCCGCAACGTTCGCGCCCGCTGCACCGGATCGCCGGCGCCTTCCCCGTTTACCCGACCCGATGCGAGCGGCGCGGCGGTATTCATCACGCGATGTGGGTATGGTGGTTCTTGAGGTACCACTCGGCGATTTCCTCGCGGGTGGCAAACCAGACGTCGTCGAAGGATTTGGCGTAGGCGAGGAAATCGCGCAGCGCGCGGATGCGGAAGGCCTGCCCCACCACATGCGGATGCAGGCCGATATTCATGAACCGGCCGCTGACCGCGCTCTCGCGATAGAGCCAGTCGAACTGCTCCTTGAACACCTTGAAGGCGCCGTCGACGTCCTGGCCCTGACGCATGAACACGGTGAAGTCGTTGACCTCCGAGGTATAGGGCACGGAGACAATGCTCCTGCCGCAGCGGGTTTCGATCAGGTAGGGCTGGTCGTCGTTGAGCAGGTCGGTGGTGAAAATGAGCCCTTCCTCGGCGATGATGTCCACCGTGTTCAAGGTGCAGCGCAGCGAGCTCGAGAGCCATCCCTTCGCCGGCTTGCCGCAGACCTCCTTGTAGACGCGCAGGGTCTCGCGGATCACCTCACGTTCTTTGTCCTCGTCGAAGGCGTAGTCGGCGAGAAGATCGGTCTGCACGTAGTTGTGCGCGACGATCTCCCACCCGCGCTCAAGCGCCGCGTCGATCACCGCGCGACGCTCGAGCCCCATCTTCGCATTCATGGTGCAGGTCGACGGTACGCCGAACGCATCGAAGACGTCGAACATGCGCCATACCCCGACCCGCTGTCCGTACTCGCGCCAGGTCCAGTTCGGGTTGTCGTAGACATTGCCGGGAAGATCGCCGCCGATGATCCCGGGGCCACCTGGGTAGAACGGCTTCACTGTATCCTTGGTGGCATCCCAATATTCGAGATTGGTGGTGATCATCACCGCAAGCCGTTTTCCGTTGGGCCATCGCAATGGCTTGCGTGCGGGGAACGGCACGAACCTGTACTTCATCGGGTTACTCCCGGCTCGCGGCCAGCCGCTCGCGCATGCCCGGCTCCTGCAGCAGGCCCTCGAAATAGGCGATGGTTTTTTGCAGGCCCTCCGCCAGCGGCGTGCGCGGCGCCCAGCCCAGCCCCTGTTGCGCCTCGGAGATATCGGGCCGGCGCTGGCGCGGATCGTCCTGCGGAAGCGGGCGGTGCACGATGCGCGACTTCGACCCGGTGAGCTCGATCACTGTGGCGGCGAGGCTTGCGATGGTGAACTCGTCCGGGTTGCCGAGATTGATGGGACCGGTGACCTCGTCGTTGCTGCGTATGAGGCGGACGAGGCCGTCGATGAGGTCATCGACATAGCAGAACGCCCGTGTCTGCGTGCCGTCGCCGTGCACGGTAATGTCGCGTCCGAGCAGCGCCTGCACGATGAAATTGGACACCACGCGCCCGTCGTTGGGGTGCATGCGCGGACCGTAGGTATTGAAGATGCGCGCAACCTTGATGCGCAGCCGGTGCTGGCGCCAATAATCAAAGAACAATGTCTCGGCGCAGCGCTTGCCCTCGTCGTAACATGAGCGCGGGCCGATCGGATTGACCCGTCCCCAGTATTTCTCGGGCTGCGGATGCACTTCCGGGTCGCCATAGACCTCCGACGTGGACGCCTGCAGGATCCTGGCGCGCAGGCGCTTGGCAAGGCCCAGCATGTTGATGGCGCCGTGCACGCTGGTCTTGGTGGTCTGCACGGGGTCGTGCTGATAGTGCACGGGGGAGGCCGGGCAGGCGAGGTTATAGATCTCGTCCACCTCGATGTAGAGCGGAAACGTCACGTCGTGACGCAAGAGCTCGAAATGCCGGTGATCGAGCAGATGCTCGATGTTGCGCCGCGCCCCGGTGAAGAAATTATCGGCGCAGACCACGTTGGCATTCTCTGCGAGCAGCCGTTCGCAGAGATGCGAGCCGAGAAAGCCGGCGCCTCCGGTGATCAGCACGCGTGTTTCCAGGTGCATCCTTGCTCCTTACGGCCGCGCCTGTGGTCTTGTGCGCCCGGCGCGGCGGTCGATTCACCGCATGTTAATGCTGCCCGCAGGAAAGTCTTCACCGCCGGAACGGGCGCCGCCGCTAATAAGCCCCGTATTATGCGGGCAACAACCTATGCTCCTCGTGCAGGGCTCCGGTTAATTCGCTTCGCTGTGGCCCTTCTGCAACAGTCATCCCCCCACTGATCTGCTAGGAAGCAGGCTGGAGTTGGGTAGTAGAGGGGGAACTTCAGAGATGAAAAAATTTCTGCTTGCAGCCGCCGCAGTCACCGCTTCCTTCGCAGTGCCTGCACAGGCGGCAGATCTTGCGAGGCCCGCGCCGGTTTACGCGCCGCCGCCTCCGCTCGTCGCCGTGTTCACCTGGTCGGGCTGCTATGTCGGCGGCAACGGCGGCGGGCTGTGGTCGAATGAGGATTGGTCGGACAATTTCGGTTTCTTTGGACCTATCGGGACGAGCCTCGGATCGACTACGGCGAACGGCGGGCTTGGCGGTCTGCAGGGTGGCTGCAACTACCAGGTCGGCAACTGGGTTTTCGGGATCCAGGGCGATTATGACTGGGCCAGCGCCACGTCCAGCAACACCACCGGCACCGGCGTCTTTCCGTTCCTGGCGCCTTTCGGCGTACTTGGGATTTCGGATTCCACCAAGGTCGATTCTCTAGCCTCTGTGACCGGCCGGGTCGGGTATGCCTGGGGCCGCTTCCTCGGCTACGTCAAGGGCGGCGGCGCTTGGGTGAAGAACGACTACACGATTGCGGGGACGTTCGGGCCCCCTGCTGCTCCCTTTGTTGGGACGGGAACCCTCGCGAGCATCAGCAATACGCGCGGCGGCTGGACCATCGGCGTCGGCGGCGAATACGCCTTCCTCGACTGGCTGACGGGCTTTGTCGAATACGACTACTACGGTTTCAGCAGCCAGTCCGCCAACTTCAACTGCGTGGCGGCCACGGCGGTGTGCGCAGTCCCGGGGACCGCAGTACCGTTGGCGGTCCTCCCCGTCAACGTTACGCAAAACATCAACGTGTTCAAGGTCGGCGTGAACCTGAAGTTCGGCGCCGGCTGGTGGTAACTCCGGGCACCTGCCCGAGCTATCGGGAGGCACGAAGAAGCTCCGGCCCTGCCGGAGCTTCTTTCGTTCTGAGGACGCCCCTTACCTCCATATCGCCTTGGCCGCTTCGACCACTAACCGGAGTTTGGCCCGCTGATCCGCCTCGGTCAGCGGATTACCGGCGGCGGTACTGGCAAAGCCGCATTGCGGGCTGATCGCCAGCTGATCAAGCGCAATGTGCCTGCTCGCTTCCTCGACGCGGCGATGCAGGGCGTCGATGCTCTCGATCGTGGGGGTCTTGGTGCTGATGAGGCCCAGCACCACGCCTTTGCTCCTCGGCACGAATCGCAGTGGCGCGAAGTCTCCGGCCCGCCCGGTGTCGTATTCAAGCAGGAAATGGTTGATCCTTGTGCAGGCGAAGAAGCGCTCCGCGACCAACTCGTATCCGCCCATGCCGAGATACCGGCCGCGGAAATTTCCCCGGCACATGTGCACCCCGACCACCACATCGGCTGGACGGGCGGAGACCGCCTCATTGATTGCATCGATATAAAGCTCGACAAGCGCATCGGGATCGCTGCCGGCGCTCTTTACCTTCGACCTGATGGCTGGATCGCAAAGAAGCGCGATGGCCACTTCGTCCAATTGGATGTATTTGCAGCCGGCGCTCGCCAAGTCCGCAATCTCATAGCGAAAGACGGCGATGAGATCGGCAAGGAAGGCTTGGACGTCCGCATAGACAGCGGGATCGGCGAAATCCGAAAAGCGGAAGAAATGCATCGTGGAAGGGGCGGGGAGCGTAATCTTCGCGGTTGCCCGCGAGGCTTGCTGCAGGAACGCATACTCGTCGAGCGCGAGCGGGCGGGTACGTTTCACTGGCGCGCCTGCGTAGGGAGCGGTGAAATCGACCTCTTCACCGTGGTCGTCGCGAAACTTGAGCAGCGCGGGGCGAATATCGAGCCCGGCCGTGCGTTCCACAAACCGGCCCCAATAGGAGCCGCGCCGAAATTCCCCATCCGTCACCAGCTCAAAGCCGACCCCTTCCTGCGTCCGTATCGCGCCGCGGATGCAGTCGTCCTGGATGCGCGCGAACTCCTCATCGCCGATCTCTTTTGCCGCATGGCGCCGGAAGGCTTGCCGCAATGCTTGCGGACGCAGGAGACTGCCGATGTGATCGGCGCGAAAAGGCGGGCGGCCCTGCGGGTGAATGGTCATGAGCTTCAATGCGACTCTAGCCCCGAGCACAACGAATCCATAGGGTGCGCGCGACGCAAGCGGGTCGCTTCAGCAGACCGGATCGATATCTCAGCAGGACCACGTGGGCCAGCAGGGCACATCCCCACTGCGATCGCGCGAGGCCATTCTGCTCCTCGCTGCCGTCGCCGTGGGCTGGGGGACGGCGTGGCCGGTGATCAAGGCGATCCTCCACGACGTGCCGCCGCTGTGGACATTGCTGCTGCGCTCCATAGTCGGAACCACCACCCTGTTCGCAATCTCGATCGGGCGGAGATCCTTGACGCTCCCGCGGCGCGGCGACATCGCCGTCGTGCTCAATGTCTCCCTGCTGCACATGGTCGCCTTCGCCGTCCTGGTGAGCGTCGGACTGCAGTTTGTTCCGGCTGGTCGCTCGATCGTGCTCGGCTACACCACCCCTCTCTGGGTGAGCGCAGGGGCGCGCCTGTTCCTCGGCGAAGCGCTGACGCGCGCGCGCGTGGCCGGGATTGCCATCGGCCTCTTCGGCCTCGCAGTGCTGTTCAACCCCTTCAGCTTTCCCTGGCATGATCGCGCAGCCCTGACGGGAAATCTCCTGGTGCTGCTCGGCTCCTTCTGCTGGGCAGCCAGCATTCTGCATGTCCGCGCCCATCGCTGGGTGTCTTCGCCCTTCGAGCTCGTACCCTGGCAGGTGCTGCTCGCGACCTGTACCCTCGCTCCGTTGGCGCTCCTGTTTGAAGGCGTGCCCCGCGTGGAATGGAGCGCGCGACTGCTCTCGCTTTTGGTCTATGGGGGCACGGCGGGAATCGCCTTGCCCTATTGGGCGATGCAGATCGTCAACAAGAACCTGCCGGCGATCACAACCTCGCTTGCGCTCCTCGTCGTCCCGGTGGTCGGCGTCGCCTGCTCAGCACTTGCCTTGGGTGAACCGATCACCGCGGGCCTGATCCTGGCCATGCTGCTCATCATTAGCGGTATTGTCATAGGCATGAGCGACTCGATCATGCGGCTGTGGGCCGGGAAGGTGAAGCGGCGGATGTGACGCGAGATCGCCGAACCAAATTGCCTCGAATCAGCGTGCATAGGCAAAAGCGGCCGGGCTGGATGGTGCTCGCGATTTCGTGAGCAACCAAGCAGAGCTCGCCGATCTACGCGCGCGCCTTGAACGCTATACCGGGCCGGCGACCAATAGCGGCGGCGTAAGAGATAAGTGCCGACGCGCGCTCATTCCCACGGTAGGGCGGAGTAGTAATAGACGTCCTGGATCGATGTGGGCCGAATGATGATTCGGCGTGGCGGCCCCTCGGCGGCATAGGCGCTCATCGGACCGTCGCGCCGGGAATCCTCAAATCGCCGCATCGCGCTCATCGCCTTGTGCGTGCGCCGCTCCGCGGTCCGGTCCCGGCGAGCCGTTTTCTTCAGAGAGGAAAGGTGCGACTTCGTTTCGTGCGCGGGCTTTGCGCGCGCGTGCTCCTCCGCATGCGCCGGCGGAGGCGCGGTCTGATAGACCGGTGCGGCGATCTGCGGCGACTGCACCGGAGCGGCAACTTCGGAGGATTGCACGGGAGCGGCAATCCGGGGCGTCTCGATCGCCTGATCAGATACCGCCGCAGCATGCTTCGCCGAGCTTCGCTCAGGTGGATTGTCGATCTCGGAGGAAGCCTGCGCCTGGTTGGGCTCAATCGGTTGCACGTCGGTGCCCACCCGAAGCTCGTGCCATGACATGCAGTCTTCACCCTTCGGTGTGGCCTCCGCATTTGCACAGGTTGGCGCGTTCGACACCTGCGTTCTGGTAGTCGAAAGCCGCTCGAGCAGCGAAGGAACGAGAGCCATCACGCCGCCGGCGACAACGGCCCCGAACAAAATCAGAGATGCACAGGTTGCAAGGCGCAAATACCGGTACAAGCGATGTCTCCTTCGGACGCGCTCCAGCAGCCGGATTAGAGTTCGCTAATCCCGCCCTGTTTAAGCGCTGGGATAGCACTCTTGCCGTTGCAATGCCACCGCGGCGTGCGGTGCTGTCACAGACCAGCGGCGCGTCTTCCTCAAATATTTGGGGAACCCGCGCAGCCGGCGGGCCGCGTTTTTCCACGTCGTTTACCGATTTTGCCGTGATTTTACGGGGATTTAACTTGCATCGCGCCGTCCAATCCAGATGCTGCGGTCAGCTTGTCCTTCCTACGGGCAAGTGAACGTCTCTCAACTTTGAGCCCCGCGGTGGCGGGGCTCTTTTTACATCACAAGGTTAATTCGGCTTGGCCGGAACCTGGCCGCGGCTCGCTCACTGGCGCATCATCAGCAGCGGATCGGTGCTGGGCGGGATGCGTTCCCAGGTGGTTGGATCGCTCGCGGAAAATCTCCAGGCGCCGGACTGGCCGGAGAACACCAGCTCGTTGTCCTCGATGCGCCAAGTCGAGGGGGCAAACGCGGCAATGGCGGCATTACAGCCTGGTTTGACGACGATCTGATAGGTTTCCCCGCCGGCCGACGCGTTAGACAGCGTCAGCTTGCACAGCGGCTTCTCGAATTCCTGCAGCAGGGTCCACTCTCCGAACAGCTGATCCGGAGTGATTGTTGCGGCGCGGATCGCCGCCTGGGTGCGCATGAAGAAGAGCCCTTCGCCCTTGCGCTCGGCCTCGTACATGCGCGACTCTACCTCGGCGAAATCAAGGATTACGTCTCGCCTGGCATCGAGGAGCTGCACCGCATCATTCGACCCGATCGTCCACGCAACCACATCCTTCAGCGACGGAAACACCGTGCGACACGTCGGGTCGAGGTCGAGCTTGAACCCGCCTTCGCCGGCATCGACGCTGAAGGTGACCGCGCACGTCTTGTCGCGCGCGGCATTGGAGATTTCCCACGCGCCTACCATCGCCTGTGCCGTCTCGCTCGGAGCGCCGGCAGACGCTTGTGCCAAGGCCTCCCCTATGCAAAGCGCAAGCGGCAAAATCGCTGCGGAAGCCACTAGAAGGAAGCGACTCCTCATAAACCGAGCCATGAGGACCCTCATTGCGCGGCGTTTGATGCGGACTTGGCCGGGCGCCACGGTGTTTCGGCGACAGGGGTGAGCGGGGGCTTGCCGGCGGCCCACGCGAGCAGATTGTCTACAACGAGTTGGTCCATCCTCGCGCGGGTCGTCACCGATGCGGAACCGAGATGGGGAAAGAGCACGACATTGTCCATCGCGATCAGCTCCGCCGGCACCTGCGGCTCGCGCGCATAGACGTCAAGCCCAGCGGACAGGATGGTCCCTTGCTGCAACGCCTTGATCAGCGCCGGCTCGTCCACCACCGACCCGCGAGCCATGTTGATGAGGATGCCTTCTCTGCCAAGCGCAGCGAGGACGTCGGCGTTGATGAGATTTCTGGTTTGCGCCCCGCCCGGCGTGATGACTAGCAGCACCTGCACGTCCCGCGCCATGTCCATCAGGCTCGGATAATGCCGATAGGCAATCCCTGAAACCGGCCGGCGCGAATGATAGACCACCGGTACGCGCATGGCCTCGAGCCTCCGCGCGATCGTCTGGCCGATCCGGCCCATGCCGACGAGGCCGACCGTGCGGTCGCGCAGCGTGGCCTTGCTCAGGGGATAGTCCGCCCGTGGCCACTTGCCGGAACGCAAGTACCGCTCCGCCTGGGGGAACTCACGCGCCGTGCACAGAAGCAGCCCAAGGGCGGTATCGGCCACTTCTTCCGTGAGCACGTCGGGCGTGTTTGTCACGGTAATGCCGTGCCCGCCCGCCCAGGCAGCATCGACGTGATCGTAACCGACCCCGAAGCTCGAAATGATCTCGAGCCGGGGAAAGCGGCTCATGAACGGCCCATCGATGCGCTCCGAGGTCGCCGCAACCGCAATGCCGCGTATGCGCGGCGCCTGATCCGAGAAAAACGTCTCGCGCGCGTTCCGGTCGGGCAGCTTGACCACGTTGAAGGTGGAATTGAGCCCCTTTGCGATCACCGGCTTCTCCGGCCCGATGAGCAGCACATCGATCTTCTCAGCCGCCATGGCGCAACTCCTGAACGAAGGACCTTACCGTAGCCCGCATGAGCGAAGCGCTATGCGGGGCATGGATCGGAGACAGACCCCGGATGTCGCTGCGCTCATCCGGGCTACACCAGCATCGCCACCGGCTGCTCGACAATCTGCTTGAACGCGGCGATCAATTGCGCACCGAGCGCGCCGTCGAGCACGCGGTGATCGCAGGAGAGCGTGACCGACATCATGCTGGCGAAAGCAATGCTGCCGTCTGCATTCTCCACCGGCGCTCGCCGCGCCGCCCCGACCGCGAGAATGGTCGAGTGAGGCGGATTGATGATCGCGGAGAACTCGCGCACCCCGTACATGCCGAGGTTGGTGATCGCGGAGACGCCGCCCTGATACTCGTTCGGCTCCAGCCGGCGGGCGCGGGCGCGGGCGGTGAGATCCTTCATCTCCTTCGAGATCTCGGACAGGCTCTTCACATCGGCGCGCCGAATGACCGGCGCAATGAGCCCGCCCTCGATCGCCACCGCAACGCCGATGTCACAATGCGCAAATCGCAAGATGCGGTCGATGGCAAACACCGAGTTGGCGAGTGGCACGCGCTGCAGCGCCGCCGCCCAGGCCTTGATCAGGAGATCTGTCACGGAGAGCTTGAAAGCGGGACTGCCGTCCTCATTTTTCGACGCGGTTGCGTTCGCGGCTTCGCGCAGCTCCAGCAGCCGGCCAATCGCAGTGTCCGCACTCAGATAGAAGTGCGGGATGGACTGCTTTGCCGCAACCATCCTGCGCGCAATCGCGCTGCGCATATGACCGAGAGGCAGCTCCTCGAATGTCACTCCGCGATAGATTGCTTTGATCTCCTCGGCGCTCGGCCCGATCCCGGCAGCCGGCGCGGGTTTGGTGCGCGCGGTCTCGATGTCGCGAGCGATGATGCGGCCCTGCGGACCCGATCCGCGCACGCGGGCGAGATCGATGCCGCCCTCGGCAGCAAGGCGGCGGGCAAGGGGGGTTGCGATCGTCCCCCCGGCGAGCCTGGCCGGGCCATAATTGCGCGCGGGGGTGCGCACTTCGAAAAATGGGTCGAGCTTCACCGGCACTGCGGCCGGCCTGATCGGCGCGGCAGCGGCAATTGTAGGGGCGGGTTTCAAACCCGGCCCTACACGAGGATGCAGCCCGGAATCCCCAGCCGGGTCGTCTCGGTTCACTCGCGACGCTTCACCGTCCGAGATGACCGCTACCACAGCTCCCACCGGCGCCACGGTTCCCGCCGGCACGCGGATCTCGGCGAGCACCCCCGTGGCGGTCGAGGGCACCTCCATGGATACCTTGTCCGTCTCGATCTCGAACAGATTATCGCCTGGCGCGATGGGGTCGCCGGCCGACTTGAACCATTGCGTGATCTTGCCTTCCGCAACGGTCTCGCCGAGCTGCGGCATCAGCACATCCATCTGCGGCTTACCACGCCAGCGAGACGTACTGGGTTTCCATGAACTCCATCAGGCCCTCGTGCGCACCCTCACGCCCGATACCGGATTGCTTCATTCCGCCGAAGGGGGCGGCGGGATCGGAGACGAGCCCGCGGTTGAGCCCGACCATGCCGAAGTCGAGCTGCTCGGAGACGCGCATGCCCCGGCTGAGATCCTTGGTATAGAGATACGCGACCAGCCCATATTCGGTATCGTTCGCGCGCTTCACTACCTCCGCTTCCGACTTGAAGGTCTGGACGGCGGCGACCGGCCCGAAGATCTCTTCCCGCAGCAGGGCGGCACTATCCGGCACCGCGTCGAGCACGGTCGGGGGATAGAAATGCCCGGGTCCGGTCGGGGATTTTCCGCCGGTGAGAATCTTGGCGCCCTTGCCCACCGCATCGTCAACGAGCTCGATCACCTTCTTCTTGGCGTCGGCATTGACCAGGGGGCCCACCGCGACCCCGTCGTCGAGCCCGTTGCCCACCTGCAAAGCCGCCATGCGCGCGGTAAGCTTCTGGACGAATTCGTCATGCACTTTCTCGTGCACGTAAAACCGATTGGCCGATGTGCAGGCTTCGCCCATGTTGCGCATCTTGGCGATCATCGCCCCTTCGATGGCAGCATCGATATCGGCGTCATCGAACACCAGGAAGGGCGCGTTGCCGCCGAGCTCCATGGCCGGTTTTACCACCTGGTCCGCGGCCTCATGCAGCAGCTTGCGGCCGACCTCGGTCGAGCCGGTGAAGGAAACGACGCGCACGCGCGGATCGTGCAGCATCGCGCTCACGATCTTGCCCGAGGAGCGCGACGGGATCACGTTGACCACGCCCGCGGGAACGCCCGCTTCCTCCATGATCGGCATCAGCGCCAGCATGGTGAGCGGGGTGTCGGAAGCGGGCTTGAGCACGACCGGGCAGCCGGCTGCAAGCGCCGGGCCGATCTTGCGCGTCGCCATGGCGGCGGGAAAATTCCACGGCGTCACCAGTACCGCGACGCCGGCCGGCTTGTGATGGACGAAGATGCGAGCGCCGGAAGCCGGCGCGCGCGACACCTCGCCGATATTGCGCACCGCCTCCTCCGCGTACCAGCGGAAGAACTCGGCGGCATAGGCGACCTCGCCGCGGGAGTCGGACAAGGCCTTGCCGTTCTCGATGGTGATCAGCTTGGCCAGCCGCTCGGCGTCGCGCATGATCAGCTCGTAGGATTTGCGCAGGATCTCGGCGCGCTCACGCGGCTTCCGCCCGGCCCAGCCTGGAAAGGAATCGCTTGCCGCATTGACCGCGGCCTTGGCGTCCTCGACCGTGGCGCTCGCCACCGAAGCGATCTTGTTCTCGGTCGCGGGGTCGAGCACGTCGAAGCGGCCGCCGTCGGATGACTTGCGCCATTTGCCGCCGATCCACAGGTCGGTCGGAACATTGGCAAGAAGATTTTCGTACATCTCACGCTCCTACATCATTGTACCTGAGCGGCCCTTAGCTTTGCATCGAGTGCTGCACGCGCTGGACGATGCGCTCCACCGTGGGCAGCGCAAGGTCCTCGAGAATATCGGCGGCCGGCAATGGAATATGCGGCGTGGTGATCCGCACCGGCGGGCCGTCGAGATCGTAGAACGCCTCATCCGCCACAATGGACACGATCTCCGCACCCCATCCGCACAGGCGCGGGTTCTCCTCGACGGTGAACAGGCGGTGGCTGCGCGCGACCGATGCGAGGATGGTGCGGGTGTCGAGCGGCACCAGCGAACGCACGTCGATGACCTCGCAGTCGATCCCGTGCTCCGCCCTGAGCTTCTCCGCCGCTGCCATCGCTCGCGGGACCATGAGGGCGAGCGCGAGGATGGTCGCGTCCTTCCCTGGGCGCACGATGTTGGCGCTGCCGAGGACATCGACGATCTCGCCGTCCGGCACTTCGCCCTTCACCGGGTAAAGCGATTTGTGCTCGAAGAAGATCACGGGGTCGGGATCGCGTACCGCGGCGGCCATGAGGCCGATGACGTCGCGCGGGGTCGACGGCGCCACCACCTTGAGCCCCGGGATCATCATCGCCCAGTTCTCGACGCTCTGCGAGTGCTGCGCGCCGAACCGCGAGCCCGCGCCGTTGGCGGTACGCACGACCAGCGGGCATTTGAGCTGCCCGTTGGACATGTACCGGCTTTTGCTGATCTCGTTTGCGATGTAGTCGAAACATACCGCGAAGAAATCGGAGAACATGATCTCCGCGATCGGCTTGAGCCCGGTCATGGCCGCACCCATGGCCGCGCCCAGAATGGCCTGCTCGGAAATGGGACAGTCGCGCACGCGCTTTTCTCCGAACTGCTCGTAGAGCCCAACCGTGGTCTTGAACACGCCGCCCGCCTTGGCCACGTCTTCGCCGAAAAAGATCACGTCCGGGTCGCGCCTCATCTCCTGGGCGATGCCGCGGGCGACGGCATCGCGGTAGGTCAGTTCCGCCATGCAAAGCCTCCGTCGGCGTAGACGTCTGCAGTGAGGAGATCGAGGGCGGGCGGGGGCGCCGCCTTGCATCTCTCGGTCGCCTCATCGACGCGGCGCTTCACATCGGCATCGATCTGGGCGATCACGTCCTCATCGACGCCGAACTGCTGCAGCCGCTCGCGATAGATCCGGATCGGGTCGCGCTCCTTCCATTTCTGCAGCTCTCCTTCGGGCCGATATTTCGCAGGGTCGGCGCGCGAATGCCCGCTGTGGCGGTAGGTCATGCATTCGATCAAGGAGGGGCCTTCCCCTGCACGCGCCTTGGCATACGCGGAAAAGGCGGCGCGAAACACCACGTCGGCGTCGTTGCCGTCGATCACAATGCGATCAAGCCGGTAGGCAGCGGCGCGATCGGCCGCGGGATGCTCGACCGCGGTGACGTCGCCGATCGGCGTGTACTCCATATAGAGATTGTTCTCGCACACGAACACGACCGGCAGCTTCCAGACCGAGGCAAAGTTGAGCGCCTCGTGGAACGCGCCGATGTTGGTTGTGCCATCGCCGAAGAAGCAGACTGCCACGTCGTCGTCGCCCTTGTACTGGGCGCGGAGCGCCGCGCCGCAGGCGATGGGGAGATGCGCCCCGATGATGGCGTAAGACCCCATCACGCCGTGCTCCGCCGAGGTCAGGTGCATGGAGCCGCCCTTTCCCCGCATGAGGCCGTTGTCGCGCTGCATCAGCTCGCCCAGTACCCTCTCGATCGGCACTCCGCGCGCCAGCGTGTGCGCATGGCCGCGATAGGTGCAGAAGGAGAGATCGCCAGGACGCATGGCGGCAGCGAATCCGGCGGCGACCGCCTCCTGACCGAGGGACAGATGGCTCGTTCCCTTCACCAGGTTCTGCAGGAAGAGATCGAAAGCGCGCTGCTCGCTCTCGCGGATCTCGACCTGCATCCGGTACATGGTGAGGCGCTTCTCCTCGCCGATGTCGTCGTTGATCCCCCGCCTGGATCCGTCCGAGGAGCGGACCGTTTTTTTTGCCATGCACGCTTCCTCTACCATGCTCAGGTATGCTCACCCGTCGGCCTTCCCCGGGCGCGTGCGATACAGGATATATTCGCGACGAAGAATATAAAGTCCCGAGCCGATCACAATGGCTGCGCCGGCGAGGGTCCAATGGTTGGGCGCATCTCCGAACACCAGATAGCCGAAGGTGATCGCGAGCACGATGCCTGTGTAGATGAAGGGCGCGAGCACGGCGGGAGGGGCGAGCCGATGCGCTGCGATAAGGAGGTAGTGCCCCAAGCTGCCCGCCGCTCCCAAGGCCAGCATAAGGGCAATGATGAGTGGCTCAGTCGGGGTTGACCAGGCAAACGGCAGGGCCGGTATGAGCGCCAACGCGCCGACGACATTGGAGTAGAACAGCGTCGTCGCGTTCGAGTCGGTGCGGGCGAGCATACGAGTTGTGAGAATATAGAAGGCGTAGCAGACTGCGCCTGTGAGCGACAGCAGCGCCGCCGGCTGAAAGCTGCCGCTGCCTGGCCGCGTGACAACGAGGACGCCTGCGAATCCCACCGTGATCGCCGTCCAGCGCCGCCAGCGCACCCACTCGCCCAGTATGGGACCGGACAGCGCGGCGACGAAGAAGGGTGTGGAGAACATCAGCGCCGTCGACTGATCGAGCTGAAGGAAGCGCAAGGCAAGAAAATTGCACAGGGTCGAGCCAAGGAGCAGCATGGAGCGGCCGATCTGCAGCCCCGGCCGGGGGGTGACGGCGAGCTTCGGGTGGGTCCATGGATTCGACACGATGAACGGAAACAGGAATGCGCCGGTGTAGCGGGCCCACACCACCTCGACGGTGCTCATGTGCAGATTGAGATATTTAGCCATCGCGTCCAGCACGGCAAAGCAGGAGATCGCGCCGCACATCAGCGCGATTCCGGTGAGGCGCTGCATGCGGTCGTGCTTTGCGTCGTGGTGGGCGGGTTGGAGCATAAGTCCGTGGCGGCCTGGGAAAGCGCGACCATAGGCAATTGCGGGGAGAACAAACAATGCGCGCTGCTGCCTGTACGGTCCTGATTGCGGCAATGCTGATCTTGTTCGGCGGCATGGCTCGGGCGGCCGATATTCGCGTGCTCGGGGTAGACACGGTGCAGGACGCGGTGCGAGCGCTGGCGGAAGAATTCGGCAAGGAGACGGGGAAAGAGGTGGAGCTCACCTTCGATTCGGGACAAGGGCTGCAAGAGAAGATCAAGTCCGGAGCCATCTTTGACGCGTTGATCGCCTCCGAAGCGGCGATGGATGCGCTCGATGCCGACGGCATCGTGAACCCGGAGAGTCGCGTGAAGCTCGCCAGCGCCGGCACCGGTATGGATGCGAGCTATGAGGGCGCCCTGATGTCGGAGGGATCGGCGCCGCAAACCGCGCGGGCCTTCATCCTGTTCCTCGCGAGCGAGGACGCGCGGGCGCACTGGCTCGCCGCCAAGCTCGATCCAGCCGCGCCATAGGCCAGGTCTCCTTCGTTGCGGCGAGGCATTGCCTCGCCCCAACGGATCATTCCGCGTCACACCTCGCTCGCGAGTGCGCTTTCGTGCCAGCGCCGCAATAGAAGATGCGAGAGGAGCGAGAGCGCAAAGAAGATGGCAATGCCGCTCACGGAGAGGAGCAGCAGGGCCGCGAACATGCGCGGAATGTTGAGCCGATAGCCGGATTCGACGATTCGATAGGCAAGCCCCGACCCGGCGCCGGCCGATCCGGCAGCGATCTCCGCCACCACCGCGCCAATGAGCGAGAGCCCACCCGCGATCTTCAACCCCGCGAGCATATACGGAAGCGCCGAGGGTACTTTGAGCTCTGCGAGGACCTGAAGACGGGTCGCGCCGTAGAGGCGAAAGAGATCGCCGAGATTGCGATCGACGGAGTTGAGGCCGAGGGTGCTGTTCGCGAGCACGGGAAAGAAGGCGACGATCCAGGCGCAGGCAAGCACCGCTGCCTGCTGCGGCAGATAAATGAGCAGGAGCGGCGCAATCGCCACGATCGGCGTCACCTGCAGGATGACCGCATACGGATAGAGCGAGTACTCGATCAGTCGCGATTGATTGAACAGGACGGCAAGAGCGATGCCGCCGAAGCCCGCGAGGAGAAATCCTTCGAGCGTCGTTGCGAGCGTAACGAGAAGAGAGCTCCACAGCACCGCCCTGTCCGACATGAGCGTCGAGAGCACAAGCAGCGGTCCCGGCAGCACATAGGGCGGTATGGCGTAGAGGCGCACGACGGCGTGCCAGACGAGGATGAGCGCTACCAGCACCGCGATAGGCAAGAGGATGCGCAGCACGCGTTCCCGCCGCGGCCGGGCCTCCTCTTTGGGTCGCTCCGCGCTCATGCGTGCGCGCCCATGGCGCGCGCGAGCGCTTGCGATACCAATCGGCAGTACGAGGCGTATTCCGCCGAGGTGCGGAAGCTCTCGTCACGGGGATAGGGCGCCTCGATCGCCAGCTCCGTGAAAACTCGCCCGGGCCGCGGCATCATCACCACAACACGCTGGGACAGATAGACCGACTCGAACACGGAGTGGGTCACGAAAACGACCGTCTTGCCGAGGGCCTCCCACACCGCGAGGAGATCATTATTGAGGCGAAAGCGCGTGATCTCATCAAGCGCGGCGAACGGCTCGTCCATGAGCAGGAGCCGCGGCTCGGTCACGAGCGCGCGTGCAATGGAGGTGCGCATCTTCATGCCGCCGGAGAGCTCGCGCGGGTAGCTCGCCGCAAAGCCTGCAAGCCCGACGCGGGTAAGCGCGGCATCGACCCGCGGCTGCGCGCTGTTTCCTTGCCCCATGAGCTTGAGCGGCAGCCGCACGTTTGCCGCAACCGTTGCCCACGGCATCAAGGTCGGTTCCTGGAAGACGAAACCGATACGTCCCTTCTCGCTCTGTGCGTCGGGTTGCCGCCATTCCACGCGCCCGCTGCTCGGCTCGGCCAATCCGGCGATGATGCGCAGCGCGGTCGACTTGCCGCACCCCGATGGTCCCAGCAGCGCCAGGAACTCGCCTGGCTGAATCTTCAGATCGAGGCGCTCCAGTGCCGTCACGCCGCTCGCAAACACCTTGCCGACGTTGCTTAGCGTGACCAGAGCAGCGGTCATTTTCCGCGCAGGTCGAGGCCGACCTTGCGGTTCACGAATTGGAGCGTGTACGCCTTGGAAACATCGATTGATGGCTTGACCACTCCGGCGCGCACCATCTTGGAAAAGAAGCTGTTCATGCGCATTTCGGTCATGGCGCCGATGCCAAGCGTCGCCGCGTCGCCGGAATCGACAATTCCGTATTGCTTCATCTTGGCGATGGAATAACTCAACAACCCGTCGGTCATCTCCGGATTCTGTCGCTTGATCAGCGCGTTTGCGGCGGCATTGTCGCCGTAGAGATAGTGCATCCAGCCGGTGATGGAGGCATCGACGAAGCGCTGCACCAGGTCGGGCTTGCTCGCAACCAGGTCCTTGCGGGTCTCGATCAGGGTCGAGTAGCTGTCGAAGCCCTGATCGGCGAGGAGAAAGATCTTCGGCATAAACCCCGCTTGTTGCTCGATCGCATAAGGCTCGGACGTGAGATAGCCCTGCATGGCGCTGCGCTTGTCCGCGAGGAACGGTTGCGGGTTCGACGTATAGGGCTTCACCTTCGCTTCGCTGAAGCCGAAATCGGCCTTGAGCCATTGGAAGTAGCTTGCGAGCCCCTCCTTGGAGACAAACAAGGTGAGCTTCTTGAGATCCTGAAATTTCTCGATCCCCTGATCGGGATGCGCCATCAGCACCTGCGGGTCCTTCTGGAACATGGCCGCGATGGCGAGCGTGGGAATATTCTGCGCCACCGCATCGAAGCTCTGCAGCGAGTTGGCGCTCATGTAGAAGTCGAGCTTGCCCACGGGCAGCAGGATGCGATTGTTGATGTTGGGGCCGCCCGGCACGATCCTGACATCGAGCCCGTATTGGCTATAGGTGCCGTCGGCGACGGCCTGATAGAACCCGCCGTGCTCGGCCTCCGCGACCCAGTTGGTGCCGAAGGAGACCTTATCGAGCGCCTGCGCTGGCAGGATGGAGAACGCCAGGAAGAGCGCGAGGCATGCAGGGTGGGCAAAATCGCTACGCAAGATCATCGCGCCTCGTTATGGATTGCGCGCTCATCGGCATGTAGGGGGGGTTCAAACCCGCCCCTACACCCGGCGCCCCCGGAATGACAACCGAACTGAGGTTTGTGACCCGCCGTATCCCGGCGGGTTACGCTCGCGGTACTGGCTGTGGCCAGTCCCGCTTCGCTAATCCGCCCTACTGCTCGAAGCGCTCGACGTACCATTTGAGCAGGCGAGTCCAGATCTCGTCCTTGCCGACCTGATCCTCGACGCCGTGATCGAGGTTCGGATTGTCGTTGACCTCCATCACGACGAAGCCGCGGTCGGTCTCCTTGATGTCGATGCCGTAGAACCCTTCCCCGATCGGCCGCGCCGCGCGCACGGCAATGTCGATCAATTCCGGCGGGGCTTGGTCGAGGTCGAAGGTGCGAAAGCCGCCTTCGCGGGAGGAGCCGTCGGGGCGGTGCTTGACGATCTGCCAGTGCCCGCGCGCCATGCGATATTGGCACACGAACAAGGGCTCGCCGCCTAAGACCCCCACGCGCCAATCGAACTCGGTCGGCATGAATTTCTGCGCCAGCAGAAGGTCAGTCTCCTCGAACAGCTCGTCGGCCACGCGACGAAATTCCTCCATCGTGTGCACCTTGTGCACCCCGCGGGAGAATGAGCCGTCAGGGATCTTCACTACGAGGGGCAAACTCAACTCCTCCACGGCGCGGGCGAGGTCGCCGACATCGGCCAGCATCACGGTCGCCGGGGTTGCCACCTGGTGCTGGCCGAGGAGCTCCATGAGGAACACCTTGTTGGTGCAGCGGATCATGGAGATGGGATCGTCGATGACCGGCATGCCTTCCTGCCAGGCGCGCCGCGCGAAGCGGTAGGTGTGGTTGTCGATCGAGGTGGTCTCGCGAATGAACAGCCCGTCGTATTCGGCCAGCTCGGGGAGCTGCTTGCGCGTGATCGGCTCCACATCGATCGAGAGTTTCTCAGCGATGCGCGCCATGTATTTGATGGTGTTCGGCGAGGACGGCGGCAGCTTCTCGTTGGGGTCATAGAGCACGGCGAGGTCGTATTTCGCGACCGTGCGCGCCTTGGGATCGCGCCATTCGCGCCGCGTATGCTGGTGCAGCGATTCCCGAAGGAAAGTCGCTTCCCCGTTGGCGAGGCGGGTGACGTTGCGCGGCCGGATGCGGTCGATCGAGAGCCACGTGCCGGGCTCCACCATCACTTCCAGTGCGGGGCAGCGAAACCAGTCGAACAGCAGACGTCCGAACGATTCGAACCGCGGGTCATGGGCGATCCCGAAGCAGACCAGGAGCTTGAGCTCGCCCTCGGGCTGGAAGTCCGCCCGACGGGCGCAGCGGTTGAGCTCGTCCTCGAGCTCCGGCAGCGCATGCTCGTAGAGCTTGGCCTCGCGCAGCTCGAGCATGGTCTCCACCGTTGGCACCACCCGGTGCCCGCGCGCCTCGGCGAGCAGCGAAGCGTAGTAGCCCTTGGACTGATAGGCGTAAGACCGCGCCAGGTTGACGAGCTTCGGCCGTCCCACGTCGAACAGCCGCGGTCGCGCGAGATACTCGCTGGTGGTGATCACCTTGTGCGGCGTATCGGCGTTGGGGAGATCTTTGGGCTGGTCGACCAGAATGACCCACCCGGTCATGCATGTCCTTTCCGGATGACGATGGCTGCGCTCAGCCGCTCGCGCCCCACATGGAGCAAGCGCTGCAACGCGCTCCACGGGACGGCATAGGTCTCGGCAGCCGCCGCCATACCTTGCTTGTCTCTTATCGCAGCGGGGTCATGCATCAGCACATGCGGCCCGCTGCGGCCGAAGGCGAATATCCAGTGCGGTATCCCCCTCGGAATCATGTGATACCCTGAAACGAGCACGATGGCCACGTTGTCGGCGTCGAATGCCCCCATCAGAACCGATTCGTTCACAGGAGAAAAATGGGTGCGGATACCGAGTGCGCCAGCCTCTCGCCGAAACTCGGCCTGCGCGATCTCGATCACGCGCCGCCGGTCTGCCGATCTCACCCCCTCGACAAAAAACGGCCCCGGCCTGCTCACATGGATTTCCGGCTGAAGCCCGTGGCGTCGCAGCGTCACCGCCATCCCGTAGGGCTCGCAGCCGCCAGGACCGGAACCGGAAAAGATGGTGGTCGCTTCCCGCCATAGCGCGATCTCGGATGCGGCAGCGGGCTTGAACGCGCGGTCCGCCCAAGCGAGCGCCATCATGATGCAGGCTGCTCCGCAGGTGAAATCGGTGGTCTGGTGAAAATAGGGCGGCGCGCTGCGCAGCGCCGCGGCATCCGGCATGAGCCGCTTCTCGAAGCGCAGCGCGTCGGCTCCATCCTCGTAGTAGCGCCGATGCCGGCCAAACTCGCGATACCCGCTCTTGCGGTAGCGCGAGATCGCGGCGTGATTGGCGTGATGGACCTCAAGCCGCATGCGCGTGCAGCCGTGCGCCAGCGCCGCGCTTTCCGCCGCATCGAGCAGCATGGATCCGATGCCGCGCCCGCCGGCATGCGGTGCGACGGCAATGGAATAAAGACGCGCCACCAACGCGCGCGGCCGGAACAGCACGATGGCGATGCCGGCGAGCGCGCCTTTGTCCTGCGCCACCAGGACCTCGGCGCTTGGCGAGGTGATGAAGCGCGCGAGGCTCCGCCGCGAGATCCGGTCGGTCGCGAACACGCGCTGTTCGAGCGCAACCAGCGCATCGAGATCGCTACGCTCGGCTTTGCGCATGCGGATGTCGGGGAGCGGCACGCGGGCGAGCTTGGGCGGCATGGTGGGACGGCGCATATATCAACTTCATTCGCCGGCGGCATGCGCTCCAATTTCGCCTGTTGCCCCCGCGGCCACGAACGCTGAGCCAGCTCCCAGGCTCATGGCCAGGACGCGGGCGACGTGAAGCGCCTCACGACCAGTGCCGTCCCGGATCTGCTGCCGGCATGAGATGCCGTCGGCCAGGATGATGTCGCCGGTGCCGGCCGCGCGCACGGCCGGGAAGAGCGAAAGCTCGCCCATCTTGAGCGACACGTCGATGGTCCTGGCGCCGTAGCCGAAGCTCCCGGCCATGCCGCAGCAGCTCGACTCTATCGGCTCGACCGCAAGCTCCGGGACGAGCTTGAGCGTTGCTCCGACCGCGTCCATGACGCCGAAAGATTTCTGGTGGCAGTGGCCATGCAGCAGCACACGTTTTGCGAGCGGCTTGAGCGGGAGCTTGAGCGCGCCGGCCTCAGCCTCGCGCGCGAGATATTCTTCCAGCAGCAACGTGCCTCCCGCCAAGGCGCGCGCATCCTCGCTCCCGATCAGCGCAGGGATCTCGTCGCGGAAGCCGAGCATGCAGCTCGGCTCAAGCCCGATAACGGGAATACCGCGCGCCACCAACGGCGCAAGCGCCGCCACGCAGCGCTCCGTCTCGCGCCGCGCCTCGTCGACGAGCCCGACCGCAAGGAAGGTGCGCCCGCAGCACAGCGGCCGGCGATCATCATCTATGGGCCTGGGCAGATGCACGCGCACACCCGCAGCAAGGAGCACGTCCAGTGCGGCCGCGATATTCTCCGGCTCGAAGTAGCGGCTGAACGTGTCGGCAAAGAACGCAACCTGCGGGCCTTCCTTGGCGCCGAGCATGCGCGCGCCTTCGTGCCATGCGTCCTTGCGCCAGCGCGGCAGATCGCGCTGCGCGCTCAACCCGACATGGCGCTCCGACCACCGCCGCAGGCGAGGAACATCGTTGCGCAGATTGGCGAGTTGCGGCCACCGCGCGGCAAGGGGCGCATAGCGCGGCAGATACCCGACCAGCCGATCGTGCAGCGAAATGCCGTGCTTTGCTGCGCGCGCCGCCTGCAGCTCGATCTTCATGCGCGCCATGTCGACGCCGGTCGGGCACTCGCGCCGGCATGCCTTGCAGGAAACGCAGAGCTCGAGCGTCTGCGCCATCTTGTCCGAGGTGAGCGCATCGGGCGCGAGCTGACCTGTCATGGCGAGGCGCAGCGTATTGGCGCGGCCGCGGGTGAGATCGCGCTCGTCGCGGGTGACGCGATAGCTCGGGCACATCACGCCGCCGGCGAGCGCGCGGCAGGCGCCGTTGTTATTGCACATCTCGACCGCGCCCTGAAAACCGCCGCCGCTGCCGGGATAGGCGGACCAATCAAGGTGGGTATGCAGAGGCACGCCGCGATAATCCGGGCCGTAACGGAAATAGGCGCGGTCGTCGAACTTCGGCGCGCGCACGATCTTGCCCGGATTGAACAGGCCTCCGGGATCGAACAGGTCCTTCACCTGCTCGAAGGCGCGCACAAGACGTCCCCCGAACATCTGCTGGTGAAACTCCGAGCGCACGATGCCGTCGCCGTGCTCGCCCGAATGCGAGCCCTTGTAGGCGCGCACCAGCGCGAACGCTTCCTCGGCAATGGCGCGCATGGCCGCAACATCCTTGTCGAGGCGCAGGTTGAGCACCGGCCGCACGTGCAGGCAGCCGACGGAAGCGTGCGCGTACCAGGTCCCTCGGGTGCCGTGCCTGGCGAAGATCTCGGTGAGATGAGTGGTGTACTCCGCGAGGTGACCGAGCGGCACGGCGCAGTCCTCGACGAATGAGACGGGCTTTCCCTCCTCCTTCATCGACATCATGATGTTGAGGCCGGCGGTGCGCATCTCGTTGATGGCGGTCTGCAGCTTGGGATCGAGCACCTCAATCACCCCGCCCCATTTCGGGGGGCGCTTGTCCCAGCCGAAACCGAGATCGCCGATGAGCTCGCCGAGCCGCAATAGTCGGCGGAAGCTCTCGTTAGCGTCCTCTTCCGCAAACTCGACGAACAGGATGGCTTCGGGATCGGCGTGCACCACCGCATCGATCGTGGGTTGGAACATGGCAATCTCGCGCGCCAGCGCCAGCATCGTGCGGTCGATGAGCTCGACCGCGATCGGACCGAGCTTCACGATGTGCTGCGCCGTGTCCATGGCCTGCGCGAAGTCGCCGAAATGGCAGGCGCCGACGGCACGCCGGCCGAGGAGGGGCGCGAGCTTGAGCTCGATCTGGCTGGAGAAGGCAAGCGTGCCTTCCGATCCCACCAGGATGTGCGCGAGGTTGAGCTCGCTGCGGCCGGGCACAAGCGTGTCGAGATTGTAGCCGCCCACCCGCCGCTGCACCTTGGGAAAGCGTGCCTCGACCTCGTCCGCCTCCTGCGCGGCGAGCGCGCGCAGCGCCCGCGCGATCGGCACGAGCGGCGAGCTCATTGGAATATCGGAGAGGTCGGGAGCCGCCGGCCCGAAATGCGCCGACTTTCCGTTGGCGAGGATCGCGTCAATGGCGTGCACATTCTCGCGGGTATTACCGTAGCGCAACGAGCGCGCACCGCAGGAATTGTTGGCGACCATGCCGCCGATGGTGGCACGCGAGGAGGTCGAGATGTCGACCGGAAACCACAGGCCGTGCGGCCTGAGCCGGCGGTTGAGCTCGTCGAGCACGATGCCGGGCTCCACGATGCAACGGCGCCCGGCGAGGTCGAGCTCGACGATGTGATCGAGATATTTCGAGCAGTCGATGACCAGCGCGTTGTTGACGGCCTGCCCGGCCTGCGAGGTGCCGGCGCCGCGCGGGAGCACGCTCACCCCTTCCTCGCGCGCGAGAAGGAGCGCGTGCTCCGCCTCCTTCACCGAGCGCGGGGCGACGACGCCCACGGGCATCATCTGATAATGCGAGGCGTCGGTGGCGTAGCGCCCGCGCGTGAACGCATCGAACTTGACCTCGCCGAGAAGGGCGCTCTTGAGCCGCCGCTCCAACCCCGGCGCGACTGTGCTAGGCATGCGGTGGTATTAGCACGTCCTCCTCGCAGGGGCGACGCATTTGCACTAATGTCGAATGCGCGGCGGCGACTTGTCGGCGATGCTTGGGAAGTTGGCCAATTGCTCGCCGAGACCCATGGCCATGGCGTTCTCGTAGATTTTCACGCTGAGCGCGATGTCCTGCACCGCGCTGCCGACCGACTTGAACAACGTGATCTGATCATCCGAGCTGCGGCCGGGCGCCCGGCCGCATACCAGGTCGGCGACAGTGCAGGCTTGCTCCGGCCGCAACCAGCTCTTGGCAACGACGCAGTCGCCTGCTTCGCTGAAAACGCCCTCGCGGGTGTCGACGGCAATGAGGTCGCTGCGCCGAAGCACATCTTCGTCGATCTCCCGCAGCGTCGGCCGTGCGGTGCCGACCGAATTGATGTGCATTCCCGGCCGCAGCGACTGGCCCATCAGCACGGGTTGCGGCGAGGCGACTGCCGCGACCACCACATCCGCGCCGTCGATCGCCGCTTCGACGCTCTTCGCGCTGACGATGTCCATTCCCAGGGTGTCGCGGAAGTACGCGGCAAAGCTCTCCCGGTTGGCGGACGTTGGGCTGTAGAACTCGGGCCGATCCGACCGCGCCCACCAGGCGCATCGCCTCGAGCTGCATGAAGGCTTCGCGCCCCGAGCCGATAACGGCCACCATGCCCGGCCCGGTGCGGGCCAGCCGGCGGGTCGCCACGCCGCTGGTTGCGCCGGTGCGAAGCGTGGTCAGAAGCTGCGCGTCCATGATGGCGCGCAGCGCTCCGTCGTCCATGGAATAAAGATGCACCTGATAGCGCACGCCCGACCCTTCGGCGAGGTTCATTGCTTTGAATCCCATCCAGCGCGACTTCTTCATCACGCAGGGCCCGAGCCGTAGGAAGCCCCGCGGCTGGTCGATCGGGATGTTGGTACGCTGCGGCTGCTGCACATTCCCCTCGCCTTCCTCCCTGAAGCCGAGCTCCATGGCTTCGAGCGCATCGTTCATGGTGATGCACGCGCGCACGTCGTCGTGACGCAGGAAGAGGACCATGCTCAGTTCGGATGCCGGCCGACGAAGAAATCGGCAAAGCGCTCGTCCTCGAGCTTGAAGCCGGCGCGCAGCATTGCCTCGCGCGATTGCCGCATCTGGGCGTCGCTCACCTTGTTCACAGGCTGGCGCATCGGGCCGCCGTTGTATCCGTGCAGCCAAGCCCAGTATTTCCACAGGGAGCGGTTGATGAAATGCGCGCCCTGCATGTAGGCGGAGAGCTGCGCGCGCATCTGCCGGACCGGATCAATGCGCCAGTAGAGCTCCATTGCCTGCTCGTGCCTGCCGTCGCGCAAAAGCTTGAACAATCGCGGCGACTCGCCGCCGAAAATCTCGTAGCCGCTGGTTCCGGACCATTGCTGCCCGAGCAACTCCACCGAGACCGGGAAATTTGCCTCCATCGGGTCCGAGTAGAGGACGTTCAGATTCCTGATCGCAAGCCAGAAGTCGTAATGGCCGGTGATCCCGCCCACCTCGAACTTGCAGGCAACGAGATTCTCCAGCTTGGCGGCCTCGACCATCACCTTCGGCGGATAGCCGCTGGGATGCAGCCGTTGAAAATTCCAGTGCGGCTGGGCAAAGCCGACGACGGCGAGATTGGTACGGCCGCAGACGTAGTCGGTGTAGTCGTAGAGCTCCTTCTCGCTCTGCGGATAGAACGACGGCGGGTGCCCGAGCAGGATCCCCTCGAGGCCTATCCTCTCCGCCTCCTGCGCGAGCCGCACGATATCCTCGACCGTGTCGAAGCAGCCATGGAACAGAAAACTGTGCCTGCCCCTTGCCTCATCGACGGCGATCTCCATGAGCTCGACGTATTCCTCGTCGGTGGTCGCGGCCTCCGACACCAGGAGCGCGCCCCAGAAGCCGAGCTCGATGTTGCGCCGCACGTCGTGGCGAATGCCCGCCTCATTCAGGCGCTTGAGGTCGGCGCTGTAGCTCGGGATGATGACGTTGCAGAGCCCGTGCCAGTTCTGCCGTGCCCAATCCTTCGCCTCCCGCTTGCGATATTTCTGCGGCATTCGCCTGTCCTCCGCGTTCGTCGCTGCCTATGACCGCTTCTGGCCGGCCAGTATGCCTGGACCCGTCCCGCCGGCAAACCAAGCGTTCATAAGGCGCGGTTAGCAATGTGGGAGAAGCCTTGCATTTGTTAACGCGCCGTCGCCGCGATATGGTCTTGACTCACCTGCGAAGATCGGTGCGATGGATCTGTCCGAGCTCGTAATCGAGGATGTTGAAGCCGGCAGCTTCCGAGTGCATCGCTCGGTCATGACCTCATCGGACATCTTCAAGCTCGAGCAGGACCTCATCTTCGACCGTTCCTGGCTCTATGTCGGTCATGAATCCGAGGTCGTGCGCCCCGGCGACTTCTGCCGCCGCATGGTGGCCGGCCGGCCGCTGTTCATGATCCATGGCCGCGACGGCAAGGTGCGCATCTTTGTCAATTCGTGCTTGCATCGCGGCGCCCTGGTGTGCCGCCAGGACAGCGGGAATGCCGCGTCCTTCGTGTGCTTTTATCATGGGTGGTCGTACAACGATTGCGGCAGGCTCGTCGGCGTGCCCGATCCATCAGGCTACGTCGAGGACTTCGGAAAGAGCAGGCGCGCCTTGATCGCACCTGCGCACGTCGACAGCTATCGCGGAATGTATTTCGTCAATTTCGCTTCGCACGCGCCCTCGCTTTCCGAGTTTCTCGGCGAGGCGCGCGAGCTGATCGACCTGACCATGGACTCGGCTGAAGTCCTCGGCGGATGGGAGGTCATCAAGGGAACGGCGAAATACGATATTCGGGCGAACTGGAAGCTGCTCCTGGAGAACAGCGCCGACAACTACCATTTCCATACCACGCACAAGACTTTCGCCGACTACAACGCCAACCTGCGCCGACAGGCCGGCCTCGGCCGCCCCGGCATCAACAACGTCGACGACTCACGCGGCCTGGTGTTCAAGCATGGACACGTGGCGATGCTCACGCGCGCCGAAGGCCGCACCATCGCAAGCCCGAGCCCGCTGTGGAGCGCTGAGGCGATCGCTGCAACCCGCAAGCTGCGGGACGAGCTCGCCCGGCGCTACGGCGCTGCGCGTGGTCACAGCATGGCGGATTACTCGCGCTTCCTCATCGTCTTCCCCAATCTGGCGTTCCATGACACCCAGTCCGGTTTCAAGCTGCGGCAATGGTGGGCGCTCGCCCCCGACCTGATGCAAGTCACCCAGTGGGAGCTAGTGCCGCGCCAGGAGATCGAAAGCCTGGCCGGATATCGGCTGGAAGGCAGCGTGACGTTTCAAGGACCCGGCGGCTTCGGCACGCCCGACGATATCGAGGCGCTCGAATCCTGCCAGATCGGATTCCGCGCGCATGAGCTCGCATGGTCCGACGTCTCGCGCGGCATGCGGCGCGAGGCGCGATCGGACGATGAGCTCACCGCGCGGGGGTTCTGGCGGCAATGGCATGCGATCATCCAGGGACGCGCGGGCGCGGAACGGGTCGGCGACTTGCCGGTTGCGCAACCATCCGCGCCGACGCAGAGGGCAAGCTGATGCGTCCCGCAGCGAGGACGGACACGGTAGAAACAGGCACGGCAGACATCCGCGCCGCGAACGCGCCCGCTGGCGTTGATGCGCCTGCGCCGACGCAGGAAAACCTCCTGCTGCGCCTCGCGGTTGAGCACTTCTTGTTCGCCGAGGCGGCCCATCTCGACAACTGGCGACTGGACGAGTGGCTGGCGCTCTTCACCGAGGACGCCCGCTACGTCGTGCCTGCCACCGATCTGCCGAATGGAGATCCGCGCCGCGACCTCATGCTCATCGATGACGACATCAAGCGCTTGCGCGGCCGCGTCGCTCGCCTCAAGAGCCGCTACGCGCACCGGGAGTATCCGTGGTCGCGCACGCGTCGCCTGATCACCAACGTGCGTCTCACGCGCATCGAACCGCAGGAGGTTGCCGTCGAGGCGTCGTTCGCGGTGTATCGGTCGCGGGCCGAGACGATCGCGCCCTATTTAGGGATTTATCGCTACGCGCTGGTGCGCGAGAGGAATAACGGCTTCCGCATCCGCCTTCGCCGCGCCGAGCTCGACCTCGAACGCTTGAGCGATCACGGTGCGGTCAGCATCATTCTGTGATGCGCGATGGAGATCCGCCCGGTTGCGATGGATACAACTGTGTCATGAGCGAAATTCTCGGGCTCGGCATCACCCATTATCCGGCGCTCACCGGCCGCGTGCCGCGGCCGGTCTCGCTGCAGCGGCTGCTGCAGGATCCCGGATTGCCGGAGCGCTATCGAACGCCGGCGGGCTGGCCCGAGATCATGCGTTGCGAATGGGGGGACGATGAAGGTCTCTCCTTCGCGCGACGGCACGCCGAAGAGGTGATTGCAGAGATCAGGAAGGTGCGCGCGGCGCTCGACGAGTTCGAACCGGACTTCCTTCTGATCTGGGGGGACGATCAGCACGAGAATTTCCAGGACGACATTATCCCGAGCTTCTGCGTGCTCGCCTACGATGCGGTGGACGTCAAGCCATGGGCGAAGCCGGGGGCGCCGCCGAACCGCTGGGGCGAGAATGCGGATACCGTCTTTCACATCCGCGGGCACAAGCAGGCCGCAAAGTATCTTGCGAGCGCGCTGATCGAGCAGAATTTCGACCTGGCCTATGCGTACCGGCCGCTACACGTCCCGCTGGGTCACGCCTTCACCAATTCCGTGCTGTTCCTGGATTGGGACCGGCGCGGCTTTGACATCCCGGTCGTGCCGTTCGCCATCAACTGCTACGGGCGGCGGGTCATCGCGTCGCGCGGCTACATGGAAAGCCTGGCCAAGCCCATTCCGGAAGCCGAACTCGACCCGCCCTCGCCGTCACCCGCGCGCTGCTTTGACCTCGGCGCCGCTTGCGCGCGGGCGCTGGCGCAGAGCCCATGGCGGGTGGCGCTGCTCGCCTCGTCGAGCTGGTCGCACGCCTTCATGACGCGCAAGCATTCGCTCCTGTACCCCGATACGGCCGCCGACCGGAGGCTGTTCGACGCGCTTCGGGGCGGCGACTATCATGCATGGCGCTCCACCACCCTCGCCCAAATCGAGGACAGCGGGCAGCACGAGCTGTTGAACTGGTTCTGCCTGATCGGCGCCATGGCCGAGCTCGGACGCACCCCGGATTACGCCGCGTTCGTCGAGACCAACATCATGAACTCGAACAAGGTCATCGCGGTTTATCGGCCCTGAAATGCGGGGGCGGCAGGGCAGCGCAGGATTAGCTCATTCTGCGTCGAGTACGCCGCTCCGGGTCACTTTGCAGTGCTCCACGCTCGACGAAATCGGGCGGGATTACTGTGTTCCGGTCGCAACACCATCGGAGTGTGCGGGGTGAGCCCTTACCGAGTGATTGTGGAGTGGGATGAGGACGCGCGGGTTTGGGTCGCCTCAAGCGAGGACGTGCCCGGCCTTGCGACGGGTGCCGATACATTCGAGGAATTAATTGAGAAGTTGAAGATCGTGATTCCCGAACTGCTGGTAGAGAATGGACTCTTGCCCGCAGGGACGGATAGGGTGCCGTTTGCCATCAAGGCCGAGCGCAGTGAACTCGCACCCGTTGGCTGATGGCTGACAACTTTACGCCGCGCGTGAAGGCGATTTTGCGAGAGAAGGGGTGTTCCTTTGTCCGCCAGGGCAAGGGCGATCACGAAATTGGCACAGTCCGATAAACGATCGGCGCTTTATGGTCGACAACAACATCAAGTCGCGGCATTGGGCGAACTACACCCTCAAGCAAGCGGGGCTGCCCAAGGCGTATTAGCAGCACGCAGACAGGTTTGGCGGAGGTCGGTCAGCGGCCCAGTTCGGACCCTCAAGGGCGGCGACTATCGCCTTTGGCGTTCCAACGCCCTCGCCCAAATCGAGACCGCGGGCAGCACGAGCTGTTGAACTGGTTCTGCCTGATCGACGCCATGGCCGAGCTCGGACGCACCCTCGATTACGCCGCGTTCGTCGAGACCAAAATCATGAACTCGAACAAGGTGATCGCGGTTTATCGGCCCCTGAGACGTGGGGCGGCAGGGCAGCGGCAGTCACGCTGTCGGGTTGTGCAAAAAACGCGTTATCGGATCAACGTATCACAGCAGCCACGGCGATGTGCCCGAGCCATACTGCCACCAGGCATAAGACGAAAGAGAGAACACTGTTTGCACCTGCCCACAGCCATTCACCTTCGCGCCATAGCGCAAACGTCTGCAGGCTGAACGAGGAAAAAGTGGTGTATCCGCCGCATAAGCCAACCATGACAAAAATGCGTACTTCGGATCGAATTAAGAATGGGCCTTCGGCTGCGCTCAATGCAGCGAACGATCCGATGATGAACGAGCCCACGACGTTCACGATCAGCGTTCCCCACGGAAACCACTCTCCGATATAACGTGCGGCGAGGCCGGAGCTCCAATAGCGGGCCATGCCTCCGAGCGCACTGCCAATGGCCACCCAGAGATAATTCATTAGAGCTTTCGTTCCTGGCTCACGCAGGACTTCCTGGCGCCCTCAGACGCTCTTTGCCGTATTGCAGCACCTGCACCTTTTCCAATGTGATGAGACCGCTCGCCATCATGCCATCGAGCACGGGGAGGAACTCGTTGATCTTGGCCTCGCTATCCACGATTTCCACGACAATGGGCAGATCAAACGACAGCCGCAGCACTTTGGCGGTATGCAATCGACTGGAGTGCCCGAAGCCCATCGGGCCGCGAAGAACAGTCGCGCCCGCAAGATGCATTTCACGGGCTTTTTGCACAATCGCTTCATAAAGTGGCTGATGCTCGAAGCGATCATCCTCTCCAAAGAAGATGCGCAAAAGAACTGCGTCTTTGAGTACATCCATATTGACCCTCGCCAGCGATGTCTTCGTCGGCCAAAACCAGGGAAGGAGCGAGCGTCCGGACCGAGAGGGCTGTCGCTCGCATAATAGCTGCGAGCTATGCAATTTCTCCAGGGCGGTGCTCAGGCATGGGCTCCATGCCGCGCCCAGCATGTTTTGAGTGCCGATGCGCGGTCGCTAAGCCGACGGGTCGAGGTGTGCGCGACGGCGTGATGAACCGCGAACCGATCGACCGCTCCAAGTCATCGGCGACGGACGCGGGGTAGCGGCTGCCTACGATCTTCCAGGCTTGCATCGCGGCCTCATCATACAATTACATACGTAAAATCTACTCCTATGGAGGCCTTCATGGCGCGTGTGATTATGATTAACCGTCCGGAAGTCGTTGCACTCATCGAAGAAGCTGCCGAGCGGCTGACCGCCGGCAACAAGACTGAAGCGGTCGCCTTGGCCGTGCGAAGCTTACTGGAGCAGACAGCGCGCGCGGGCTCGCTGTTCGGCGCGCATCATGGATCGGTGAAGGTTCAAGAGGGCGTGGACCTGCTTGCCCCGGCACTAGATGTCGTGCCCGATGCCGTGACCAGGTCGTCGCCTCAACCATGAGCTACCATTCACGCTTCGACGGTCACTCCGCCGGCAATATTCTCGTGCCCGGATTCCAGCGCCAGTAGCGGCTCACCGCGCCGCCATCGACACGCAGATCGATGCCGGTGATCATCTCGGCGTCGTCCGAAGCCAGGAACACCGCGGCACGCGCGTAGTGGCTCGGAGCCGGGCGCCGCCGCAGAGGCACCCCTTGATCCCCTGAGCTCGTATCCGGCCGCGCCGGCGCTTGCAGTGCCGGCTTCCACGTCACGCCCCAGGCTGCGGCACGCTCGAGGCCCTCCGCCGGGTCCGTACCGGTGGGCGAGAGGCTGTTCACCCGAATGCCGAATTCGGCGAGCTCCATGGCGGCGCAACGGGTGAAATGCAGAAGGCCTGCCTTTGCCGTCCCGTAGGCGATGTTGCCGATATTGCCCTGATGCCCCTCGGTCGATCCAATGTTGATGATGCTGCCGCGGCGTTGATGCGCCATCATGCAACGTGCCACGTGCTTGGTGAACAACAGCGCGCCGCCCAGGCTCACGTCCAGTTGCCGCTGGAACTCGTCCAGCGATACATCGAGCAGGCCTTTGCGGATTTGCAGGACCGCGCCATTGACCAGCACGTCGATCGGCCCGAGAGCTGCTTGCGCCCGGGCGACTGCGGAAGAGACCTCATCCTCGCGCGTGACGTCACAGGTCAGGCCGACGGCCTCCGCTCCGTTTTGACGGATCGCGCGCGCACATGCCTGCGCATAGTCCGTCACTCGGTCCACGCAGGCGAGCTTGGCCCCTTCCTCGGCCAGACCGCAGGCGATGCCCGCATTGATGTTCGGCCCGCAGCCCGTCACCAGCGCCACGCGACCGCGTAATCGCATCGATGCCCTTTCCCGGTTCACGCCCAGGCGCGAGCACGCGGGCGGCCCGCGCGAGGCCTACTCCGCTTGGACGCCCGAGATCCGCACGGCTTCGGCGTTGAGGCGGGAAAGCTTGTCGATTTCCTGCGCAAAAGGCTTTGGCCCCATGTTGGTGACGACGATGTCGCGTGCCGCGATCTGTGCGCGCATGTCCGGGCTGTCGAGCACGCCCGAGATGGCCGCATTGACCCTGTTGACGGTGTCGGCCGACATCCTGGCCGGGCCCGCGAGCGTCAGCCGAGAGGTGGCATCGACGCGCCCATAGCCGAATTCGCCAGTCGTCGGGATATCCGGCAGTGCAGCCACGCGCTCCGGCGATGCGATCGCGATAGGGCGAAGACGTCCCAACTCGATCATGCTCCGGGAGGAACCGAATCCGAGAATCGCGGTCTGAACTTCGCCCGCGAGAACCGCCGTCATGACAGGGGCAAGGCCTCGATAAGGCACGTGAACCATGTTGATATGGGCTTGCGCCTTGAGGATCTCCATTGCGAGATGCGACAGGCTTCCTGAGCCCGAGGAGCCGTAGCTCACCGCGTTCGGATTGGCGCGAGCGTAGTCGACCAGTGCGGGAAGACAATTCACAGGCAAGGATGGATTCACAACCATCGCCATGGTGATGGTCCCGACCAGATTGATCGGCACCAGCTCCTTGTTCGGGTCGAATGGCGCCTCTTTCGCAAGATGCGGAACGATGGTGAAGGTATCGTCGAGACAGAGCAGCAGCGTATCGCCGTCAGGCTCGCTGCGCGCTACCGCCTCCGCGGCAATGAGCGTGCGGCCGCCCGGCCGGTTCTCCACGATCACCGTCTTGCCCCATGGAGCCGACAAGGCGCTCGCCAGCAGGCGTGCAACCACGTCCACCGCCGCGCCGGGCGCGAATGGCACGATGATGCGCGCGAGCCTGGCCTCCTCCGCCACCCCTCGGCCGGCGCCGACCATCATGGCCAGAGCAATCGAAGCTACGTCAGTCAGGATGCGGCGGCGCGACGGCATGGCAGGGTCGAATGCGTTCGTGACCGTGCGCGCATGCGGTGGCGAGGGTGCTCGGCATCTCATTCTGGGGTTGCTTCTCCTGTCAGCGAGCAAAACTGCGCCCCCCCGCTCATAAGGCTCATAAGACAACGTGCGTGATACGAAATTATGATCCTGGCGGCCATCCCGTCCGCGTGCCGCCGCTGGTGTTTGCATGGGCGGGTTTGCAACCCGCTCCCTACCCCGCGCCACGCGTCGCCCTACCCTTGACTGACCCCGCCATTCGTCCTTGATGGCGGCAGAGCGCGGCCCCATCTCTTGCTTTGCGTGACCGCGTCCGATCGTCCGATCCTGCAATATCTGCAAGGACTTGCCGATGACCAAGAATTCCTCGCGCCCGGTGGGCCGCCATTTCCTGCACATCCCGGGGCCGACCCCGCTCCCGGATCGCGTCCTGCGCGCGATGGATACGCCCATCATCGACCACCGCGGCCCGGAATTCGCCCGGCTCGCCAAGCGCTGCCTCGACGGCATCAAGACCATCTTCAAGACCAGCAAGCCTGTGATCATCTACACCGCGACCGGCACCGGCGCCTGGGAGGCGGCCCTCGTCAACACGCTTTCTCCCGGCGACCGCGTGCTCATGGTGGAGACCGGCCAGTTCGCGACGCTGTGGAAGACCATGGCCGAGAAGCTCGGCCTCAAGCCGGAGTTCATCAAGACCGACTGGCGCATCGGCGCCGAGCCGGCGGCGATCGAGGAGCGTCTGCGCAAGGACATAAACCGCGAGATCAAGGCCGTCTGCGTGCTGCACAACGAGACCTCGACCGGCTGCCTCTCGCCCATCCCGGAGATCCGCAAGGCGATCGATGCCGCCTCGCATCCCGCGCTGTTCTTCGTCGATACCATCTCCTCGCTCGCCTCGACCGACTATCGCCATGGCGAGTGGGGCGTCGACGTGACCGTTGGCGGAGCGCAGAAGGGTCTTATGCTGCCGCCCGGGATGTCGTTCAATGCCATCAGCGACAAGGCGCTCGCGGCGGCGAAAAACGCGCGCCTGCCCAAGTCGTTCTGGAGCTGGGACGACATGCTGCACATGAACAAGATCGGCTTCTTTCCCTACACTCCGGCGACGCAGATGCTGCACGGCCTCGCTGAAGGCATCGCCATGCTGCACGAGGAGGGGCTCGATAACGTGTTCGCGCGCCATGCGCGGCTCGCCGAGGCAACGCGCGCCGCAGTGCGCGCCTGGGGGCTGGAGACCTTGTGCCGCGATGCCAGGTTCTATTCGCCGACCGTTACCGCGGTGCTGCTCCCTGGCGGCCACGATGCGGATGCGTTCCGCAGTCTGGCGCTGGATATGTTCAACATCTCCTATGGATCGAGCTTCGGGCCTTATGCCGGCAAATATTTCCGCATCGGTCATCTCGGCGATCTCAACGACGGGATGCTGATGGGCGCCTTGGCAACGACCGAGATGGCGCTTGCTGTTGCCGGCATTCCCCATCGCAAGGGCGGCGTGCAGGCGGCGGTGGATTACCTCATCTCCGCCCACACCAGCTCCGCCCGCGCCGCCGCGGAGTAGGTTTCGGGTGGGGGTCCCGCGCTTGGCGCTGGTATTTGCTGATCATCGCGGTCGCGGAGTTGACCCCCACCCGGCTCGCTTCGCTTCGCCGACCTCCCCCTTTCAGGGGGAGGTATCCCTCGCCTCGGCCTCCTGGCGCACGGCACGCGCGAGCACGAGGCGCTGGATCTCCGAGGTGCCCTCGTAGATTTCGAGCACGCGCTGATCGCGGTAGAGGCGCTCCACCAGGCTCGGCTTGCAATAGCCGGCGCCGCCCCAGATCTGCACTGCGCCATCAGCGGCGCGGTGCGCCACTTCCGAGGCGTACAGCTTCGCCATCGCGCCCAGCGTGGCTAGATCGCGACCCCGGTCGTATGCCTTGGCCGCCTCGTAGAGCAGCATGCGCGCCCCCGAGATCTCGACCGCCATGTCGGCGAGGCGAAAGCCGATCGTCTGGTTCTCGATGATGGGCTGCCCGAAGGCGCGGCGCTCGACCGCGCGCCGCGCCGCCGCGCGATAGGCGGCGAGCGCCAGCCCGAGCGATTGCGCAGCCACCAGCACGCGTCCCACCTCGAGCGTGGCAAAGGCAAGCCGCAGGCCGCGATTGAGCTCGCCCACGCGGGCGCTGTCGGGCACCACGAGATCGAGTTTCAGATTGGACGTCTGCGTTGCGCGCAGTCCCATCTTGTCGGCGAGCTCGTCGATGACGACGCCGGGCTCCTCCTTGTCGACCATGAAGGCCGAGATGCCGCGTCCGCCCGCGCTCGCGGCGGTCTTCGCAAACACCACGTAATGGCGCGACGCGCCGCCGTTCCCGATCCAGTATTTCTCCCCGCGCAGGCGCCAGCCCTCGCCCTCGCGCCGCGCGCTCGCTTCGATCGCCGCCGCGTCCGAGCCGGCGGCGCGCTCGGAGAGGGCAAAGCTCGTCGCGATGCCCTTGGCCATGTCGCCGAGGTAGCGCCGCTTCTGCTCCTCGCACCCGGCGAGGAGGATGGGAAAGGCGCCAAGCTGATAGGTGCACAGGATCGCCGCGGTGGAGGCGCAGCCCTCCGCGATCGTCTCGACCACCGCGGCGGTGGCGGTGAGATCGGCGCCATGCCCGCCATACTCCTTGGGGATGAACAGGCCCGCGAGCCCGAGCTCGACCAGCGCCCGCACGTTCTCGCCGGGATAGCGGCCGCTGCGATCGAGCTCTTCCGCGAGCGGCGCAAATTTTTCGCGCGCAACACGTTCCGCGACGGCGCGCCACCGCTGCGCCTCCCTGCTCAGCACCGGCTGCCATATGACCGACATGGTGCGATCCTCCCACCGCATCGTTCGGCCGCGCCGCATCATTCAGCCGTAGCAGAACGGATGCGTCCATCCGTATTGATGGTGGGTTACGCCGTACAAGTCGGCTGTGCCAGCCGACTTGTACGGCTAACCCACCCTACGCACCGTGATTTATTTATAAGACGCTAATGCCTGCGCATCCCCCCATTCGGCTCCTGAGCGAACGCGACGTGCAGGCGGTCGGCCTGTCGCTCGCCGAGATCATCACGCTGATCGAGCAGGTCTACCTGCTCGATGCGCAGGGCGGCGTGGAGGTGCCGATGAAAATCGGCGTGCATCCGCGCACGACGGACAACATTCTCCATGCCATGCCGGCCTGGATCGAGGGCGCGCCCGCGCTCGGCATGAAGTGGGTGTCGTATTTTCCCGGTAATGCGCAGCGCGGCCTTCCCGACTACAGCGGGATCATCATCCTTAACGATCCCGACAGCGGCCTGCCCCTATGCATCATGGAAGGCATGCACGTCACCTTCGTGCGCACCGCTGCCTGCGCGACGGTCGCGGTGAAGCATATCCTTCCCGCGCCGCCGAGGAGCCTTGGGCTGATCGGATGCGGCCGGCTGGCGCGCTGGACCCTGCGCATGTTGCTCGGCGCATGTCCCGCGATCGAGCGGGTATTTGTCGCCTCGCGCACGGGCGCCTCGCGCGTCGCCTTCTGCGCCGAGATGCAGCGCGAGAGCTCAGTCCCGCTCACCACAGTCGATGATGTGCGTTCGGCCATCGAAGGCGTGGACGTTATCATATCCGCGATACCACCCGCCGCGGAGCGACCGGTGCGCGCGGAGTGGCTCTCCCCTGGCTCTCTCTTTATTCCGCTCGACATCCTCAATTCCTGGCGCGATGAGGTCATCGCCGTCGTGGCGCGCGTGGTGTCGGACGATCCCGCCAACTTCAAGAGCCGCCTGCAGAGCAAAAGACCGAACGCGCTCGCGGCCATCAAAACGAGCGTCGCGTTGCAGGCGGTGCTGGCCGGGTCGGCTGCGAAAGCGAAACCGGGGGAGCGCAGCTTCGCTGCGATCTGCGGCATTGCCAGCACCGACATGATCGTGGCGAGCGAGATCTACCGGCGCGCCTGCACGGCTGATCTGGGGCAGATGTTCGCGATGGGGCCGTGACCGTAGCCCGCATGAGCGAAGCGACATGCGGGTGCATCGAAGATGGGATGACCGCAGGTGAAAAAAGTCTTGTCCGGCCATACACCCCCATCGGCGACAACGGTCGATGAGCCTGCACGACCTGTTTTTTGTTAGGTAGACGCAGCCGACCCGCGGTGGGGGCGGGTTTGAACCCGCCCCTGCAGGAGGCGTGCGCGCAGCACGGCCGATGCAGTCAAATCAAACCCGCCGCGCTGGAAACACTGCGCTGGGACAGCATAATCCCCGCAATAGCTCTGCCGTTGCCGTATGCGCGGCAGGCGCGTACGCTGAGCAATAGGATACGTTCCCAATCCGAGGCATTGGGGACGCGCACGCCCCCTGCTTGCTCATGCAGGCGAGAGCCGGCGCAACAAATAGAACGCACAAGGAGCACGCCATGGACGAGACCGTGCGCAAGATCAGCGCCGACGACATCAACCCGCGATACAACTGGGGACGCGCGCTGCCGGCGCTCGGCACCATGGGGGTGGATTTCGAGGAGCGCGTCGATTACCGCCGGCTCCATCGCTATCGCCTCTCGCGCGTGCGCCAGGCACTGGAAAGCTCCGACCTCGGCGCGCTCCTCGTCTTCGACGTCAACAACATCCGCTACATCACCTCGACCAAGATCGGGGAATGGGAGCGCGACAAGCTCTGCCGCTGGGCGCTGCTCGCCCGCGACGGCGAGCCGATCCTGTGGGATTTCGGCTCCGCCGCGGTGCATCACAAGCTCTACACCCCATGGCTCAAGCCGGAGAACTGCAAGGCCGGCCTCATCGGATTGCGCGGCACGGTCAATCCCGCATTCGGGCTGATGGAGCGCCACGCCAAGGAGATCGCCTCGCTGCTCAAAGACGCGGGGGTGCACAAGATGCCGGTCGGCATCGACATCATCGAGCCGCCGATGCTGTTCGAGCTGCAGAAAGCCGGGCTCAAGATCGCCGACGGCCAGCAGATCATGCTGGAGGCGCGCGAGATCAAGAGCATCGACGAGATCGCGCTGCTCAACCGCGCCGCCGCCATGGTGGACGGCGCCTATCACCTCATCAACGAGGAGCTCAAGCCGGGGGTGCGCGAGAACGACATCGTCGGCAAGGTCAACGAGTTCCTGTACCGGCACGGCTCGGATGACGTGGAGGCGATCAACGCCATCTCAGGGGAGCGCTGCAACCCGCACCCGCACAATTTCACCGACCGCATGCTGCGCCCGGGGGATCAGGCGTTCTTCGACATCCTGCAGGCCTTCATGGGCTACCGCACCTGCTACTACCGCACCTTCAATGTGGGCCGCGCCACCCCCGTCCAGCACGACGCCTACAAGAAGGCGCGCGAGTGGCTGGACAAGGCGATCGCGCTGATCAAGCCCGGGGTCACGACCGACAAGATCTGCAAGGTCTGGCCGAAGGCGCAGGATTTCGGGTTCCCGGACGAGATGACGGCGTTCGGCCTGCAGTTCGGCCATGGGCTCGGGCTCGCGCTGCACGAGCGGCCGATCATCTCGCGGGTGGTATCCCTCGACCACCCCACCGAGATCAAGGAGGGCATGGTGTTTGCGCTGGAGACCTATTGCCCCGCCGCCGACGGCTTTTCCGCGGCGCGCATAGAAGAAGAAGTCGTGGTGACCGACAAGGGACACCGGGTGATCACGCTCTTCCCGGCCGAGGAGCTCCCCATCAGTCACCGCTATTGAACCTTTTCCCCGGGGCTTGCGACTAACGGATCGTTAGGGACCCGGGGGAGGGTGGGATGAACAACTCGTCATTGCTGACCGCCGACCGCACGACTCACCTGAAGATCGTGCTCGTTTCGCTCATCTGCGCGACCATTATCGCCGCAATGGGGATCGCAAGCCGCATGAACGATGCGGCTGCACCGCGGGTCGAGAGCGTGGTGATCAAGGTGGGCCCGCCGGTGACCGCCGCCGCGGAGCAAGGGCGCACTATCCGCTGACAGGCAATCCCTACTGCCTCACAAACTACTCTGCGCCCCGGAATGACATCGAGGGGCAACTTGTGACGCAGTACGGCTATTCGTCGAATTGAGATTCGGGGGGAAGGGGCTTGCGCGACGGCGCCCCGGTATCGACGCTGATACCAGCGAGCCGCATCAGTGCCACCGGGCGCAGCTCCGGCGGCACGCGCTCCGGCGCGTATCTCCACACCGCGACCAAGCCTGCCAGCGCGAGCAGCGCGAGCACCATGATGCCCGCGAAAACGCGCCAGCCAACGAGATGCCGGCGCAGCGACCTGACCTTCTGCTCGATCTCGACCGTTGTCGCGGCCGGCCTTGGCTTTGGCGCAATGAACGAAGGCAACGGGGCGGGCGTGCTGGCGGGCGGCATGGCCGGCGCTTCCAAATCGGGCGCCTCCGGCACGGCTTTTGGCGCGGCAGGCCCGCTGGGTGGAGCCTCCAAGCTGGGCAATGCGATCAGGTCCGCTGGGCTCGGCTCGGTGACCTTGTTTGCTGAAACCTGCTCATCGGTAGCGGCGGCAGAGTTGGCCGCAGGCTCGGGTGCCAGCGTCGGCGCGGGAGGCAGCTCCGGTTTTGCAGCCCACTCCTCTTTAGGCGTGAAATCAAAGTCAAACTTGAACTCCGGCAGCGTGACTCCCGGCTCCGGCAGCGTGACTCCCGGCTCCCGCAGCGTGGCTGCGGGCTCCGGCTGCTGCGGCTCCGGCTCCGCCTGCTGCGGCTCGGGCTCCAGCGCAGGCGCGGGCTCAGGCAGTCGCGCTTTGATGCGCGCCCACAGGTCGGGCTCCGGCTCGATCGGCTCGACCATGAGATGCAGCTCGCCGAGCCGGCGCTCCCACACCTTCACCTTGGCGGTGAAGTCTGCATCTTCAGCGAACAAATTCTGCGCGGCGGCACGTTCGTCCGCATCCAGCGTGCCGAGGACGTATTCTCCCGCGAGTACGCCCTTATTATTGGGTTCAGCGGTCACGTCGTCAGGCATTGCTCGACCTCGATCAGGCTGCGCCGGAGCGCATCCTTGAGCAGATCGACCGGCATATCGAGCTTGGCCGCGAGCTGCTCACGGCTGAACGCGCCGTAATAGGCGAGAAGCAGCATGCGCTGGCGATCCGGCTCCAGCCGTCCGATGCAGGTCAACAGCCGCTTGAGCGCATCGCTGAGCTGATGGCGCGGCACCGCGCTCGGGCCTTCGTTCTCCTCGACCACTTCCGGCTCGCCTTCAGCCCCACTGGATTGGCGGGAAACATCGACGGCGAGCCTGCGCGCAAGCCCCACCATCCAGGCCAGTGCGCTGGATTGGCCGGGATTGAAGTCGCCTGCCGTGTTCCAGATCTGCAGGTAGGCGTCCTCCATCACCGCTGCCGCGAGCTCGTGACGGCGCACGATCCGCAGCACCACCCCGTAAAGCTTGGCGCTCGTCGCCGCGTAGAGGCGCTCGAACGCACCCTGATCCCCCTGGCTCACGGCGGCGAGCAACCATGTGATGTCCGGCGTGTCGTTCACCGCGAGCAACCCCCTGCCCGAAAGTGGGTCCTGCTACCCGCGTGATTATGGCCGGCGAGGGCGCCCCGCGTCGAGACGCTATTTATGATTTATTGCTTTGTGCGCTCAGTGAAGAGCGGCGAAGGCAGCGCCCAGGATGGTCTGCGGCCGCTCGGGGCTGCCCATCTGCACGAGCACGGCGGCGCTGTCGATCCCGTCCCCGGCGAGGGTCTGCGCCGGAACGCTGAAACTGCGCGCATGTCCGGCCCAATCGCCGAGCTTCACCCAGCGCCGCGCGACGTTGTGATAGGTGATGGTGCGGCCGTTGTTCTCGCCGCGTCCGATGGCGATGGTGACGTTTCGCGTCAGCCCGCACAGCCATGCCTCGCCGCGCGCCTCACCTTCGGTCTCCGGCAGCGCGAGGCTGATCTGCCCGTCGCGCACGGCCAGCATCACGGGGGAGACCGAGGAGACCGACATGGCGCCGCTCTTGCGCGATTTGGCGATCGCCTGCTCGATGGCAACCTTGTCGCTGCCCAGCGCATGCAGGCTGCCGTTCACAACGGCTTGCGGGGTGTAGACCTGTCCGTCGCCGCGCGTCCGGGCGTAGGCTTTCTGCCGAGCGGTGTTGCGCGGGCTGGCCAGGGTGTCTTTCCAGCCGAGATAATCCCAGTAGTCGATCGGGATGCTCATGACCACCAGCGAAGGGTCGCTCGCGAGCTCGCCCAGGAGTTTGTCGGCAGGCGGACAGGACGAGCAGCCTTGGCTGGTGAACAATTCCACCACCGCGCGGGTCTGGGCCTGGGCGGCGCTCATGGGGAGCGCCCAGCAGCACGATAGCAACGCGAGAGCAACGAAGCGGCGCACGATCTCGATTTTCCGATTGTTATCTGCGCCAAGTCTTAACCGCCCGCGCGTTCACCCGCCAGTCACATGCCGGTGACCCGCGAGGTTCGCTGCTGCGTGTCCCGGACGAGCGAGCGCGAGCCTGCTCGCGCGAGCGAAGATCCGGGACCCAGGAGCCGCAGGCGCGGGCCGTCAAGCAGAACTGATGTTTGCGCTTGTCGCCCCTGGGCCCCGGCTCTCGTGCGTTCGGGCTAAGAGCCCTTACGCACTCGGCCGGGACACGGCGATGTGATTACGCCGCGAGAAGCTCGCGCAGCACGAACTGGAGGATACCGCCGTGCTTGAAATATTCGAGCTCCTCCAGCGTATCGATGCGGCAGATGACCGGGACGCGCTTGAGGCCGCCGTCGGATGCGACGATCTCGGCCTGCATGCGCTGGCGCGGTTTCATCTCCCCGTGCAACCCGCGGATGGTCACCTGCTCGTCGCCTTTGAGCCCCAGCGTCTGCCACGACGTGCCCTCCTCGAAGCACAGCGGCAGGACGCCCATGCCAATGAGGTTGGAGCGATGGATGCGCTCGAACGACTGGCAGATCACCGCTCGCACGCCGAGCAGGCTCGGCCCCTTTGCCGCCCAGTCGCGTGATGACCCGCTGCCGTATTCCTTGCCCGCGAACACGACGAGCGGCACGTTGTCCTTCTGGTAGCGCATCGCCGCATCGTAGATCGACATGCGCTGGCGTGAGGGATAATGCACCGTGACGCCGCCTTCGACGCCCGGCACCATCTGGTTCTTGAGCCTGATATTGGCGAAGGTGCCGCGCATCATCACCTCGTGATTGCCGCGCCGCGTGCCGTACTGGTTGAAATCGGCGGGCTTGATCTTGTGCTCGATGAGATATTTGCCCGCGGGCGAATTGACCTTGATGGATCCCGCGGGAGAGATGTGGTCCGTCGTGATGGAATTGAGCAGGAGGCAAAGCACGCGCGCGTCGACGATGTCGCTCAGCGGCTCCGGATACCGCGGCATGCCCGCGAAATAGGGCGGGTTCTGCACGTAGGTTGATTTCTTGTCCCACGGATAGGTCAGTGCCGCCTTTACCGTGATGCCGCGCCAATGGGTATCGCCCTTGAACACGTCGGCATATTTCTTGGCGAACATCTGCTTGGTGATGGTCTTGCGCACGACCGAGTTGATCTCGCGGCTGGTCGGCCAGATGTCCTTGAGAAACACCTTGTTGCCCTTCTGATCCATCCCCAGCGGCTGCTTGAGCATGTCGGCATACATCGAGCCTGCGAGCGCGTAGGCGACGACGAGGGGCGGCGAAGCGAGATAGTTGGCGCGCACGTCGGCATTGACGCGGCCCTCGAAATTGCGATTGCCCGAGAGCACCGCCGCGGCGACAAGGTCCTTGTCGTTGATCGCTTTCGAGATCTCCGGCGGGAGCGGCCCGGAATTGCCGATGCAGGTGGTGCAGCCGAAGCCGACGAGGTTGTAGCCGAGCTTGTCCAGGTCCTTTTGCAGGCCGGACTTGTCGAGATATTCCGCCACCACCTGCGAGCCGGGCGCGAGCGAGGTCTTCACCCACGGCTTGACGGTGAGCCCCTTCTGCACCGCCTTGCGCGCCAGGAGGCCGGCCCCGACCATGACATTCGGGTTCGAAGTGTTGGTGCACGAGGTGATCGCGGCGATGACGACGTCGCCGTGGCCGAGATCATGGTCGCGGCCTTCGACCGCAACGCGCCCCGGCGCGCCGGCCTTGGCAAAATCCTTGTCCAGCGAAGTGGCAAGCGAGGGGTGCAGATCGAAGATGTCTTTCCCGCCGTCGCCGCCCTTGTTGAACTCCTTCTCCATCGCCTTGGAAAACCCGGCCCGCACATCCTTGAGCGCGACGCGGTCCTGCGGCCGCTTCGGCCCCGCGAGCGATGGCTCGACTTCTGCGAGCTCGAGCTTGAGCACGTCGGTGAAGAGGGGCTCGGGCGTCGATTTGGTCCGGTAGAGGCCCTGCGCCTTGGCGTAGGCGCCGACCAGGGCGACCACCGCAGCGGGCCGGCCCGTATCGGTGAGATAGCGCAGCGTGTCGTCGTCGATGGGGAAGAAGCCGCACGTCGCGCCGTATTCGGGCGACATGTTGCCGATGGTGGCGCGGTCCGCGATCGTGAGGTGATCGAGCCCGGGACCGAAGAACTCCACGAACTTGCCCACGACCCCATGAGCGCGCAGCATCTGGGTGACGGTGAGCACCAGATCGGTCGCGGTCACGCCCTCCTTGAGCTCGCCGGTGAGGCGCACGCCGATCACTTCCGGCAGCACCATGGAATAGGGCTGCCCCAGCATGGCGGCTTCCGCCTCGATGCCGCCGACGCCCCAGCCGAGCACGGCAAGGCCATTGACCATGGTGGTATGGGAATCCATGCCGATCAGGGTATCTGGGAAAGCGACATCCATGACCGCCGTCTTGCCGTCGAGCTTGACCTTGTCCTTCTTGGTCCAGACGGTCTGCGACAGGTATTCGAGATTGACTTGATGGCAGATGCCGGTGCCGGGCGACACGACGCGGAAATTGTCGAAGGACTTCTGCGACCATTTCAGGAACTCATAGCGTTCCCGGTTCTGCCGGTATTCCTCGTCCACGTTCTTTTTGAAGGCCGAGTTGCTGCCGAAGAAATTGACGGCGACGGAGTGGTCGCAGACGAGATCGACCGGCACCAGCGGATTGATCTTGCGCGGGTTGCCGCCGAGCTTCTTTATGGCGTCGCGCATGGCGGCGAGATCGACCACTGCGGGCACGCCGGTGAAATCCTGCATCAATACGCGCGCGGGTCGAAAGGCGACCTCCCGGTCCGAGGTCTTGGTCTTGAGCCACTGCGCGACGGCCTGGATGTCCTCCTTGGCGACCGAGCGGCCATCCTCGTTCCGCAGCAGATTTTCGAGCAGAACCTTGAGCGAGAACGGCAGGCGGGAAATGCCCTTGAGCCCGTTCTTTTCCGCGACTGCGAGGCTGTAATAGGCGTAGGTTTTGCTGCCAACCTTGAGGGGTTTGCAGCACCTGAAACTGTCGAGCGAAGTCATCCTTTTTCTTCCGATGCTTGGCCGCGCGGAACGGCCCAATGGCGAACTCCGCGACACTTAAAAGCAGGTGCGGAGCAATGGCTTATAGAAGCTTTTTTTGGCGGGTTCCAGAAAATCGCCGATGCCGGCCAAAATCCGGCCGTAGGGGCGGGTTTGAAACCTCGCCCGTGCCGTCCATTCTTGACAGTTTCGACCCTGGCAGCCATAACCGCCGCCGACCGGCCCCAAGAAGCTGCGCAGGCAGGGCCGTACGCCGGCATAAAGGCCGCCAATCCAAAATCGGCAACCCAGCGGGTCCGGCAATCGCCGAGCATCGAAAATTGAATACGAGGGCATAACGATGTTCGCAGTGATCAAGACCGGCGGAAAGCAATATCGGGTTGCCGCTGAGGATGTGATCAAGATCGAAAAGATCGCGGGGAATCCCGGCGAGGTTGTTCAACTCCCCGAGGTTCTCCTGGTCGGCGGCGAGAATGTGACCCTCGGGGCACCGACGGTGACGGGCGCTTCGGTTACGGCGGAAGTGCTGGAGCAGAGCCGCGGCCCCAAGATCATCGCTTTCAAGAAGCGCCGCCGCAAGAACTCGCGGCGCAAACGGGGGCACCGGCAGGAGTTCACGCTTGTGCGGGTGACCGAGATCCTCACCGACGGCGCCAAACCCGGCACGCGCGCCAAGGCTCAGGGCGAGGCGCATCCGGCGGCAGACGCCGAGGCGGCAGAGGGCGCTCAAGCTGCCACCCCATTCGCCGAGGCTGCCGCGAATCCTGGCGCAAGCGGGTGATTTTGCCGCAAAGCGCAATTATTATATAGGCTCGCAGCTCAAGGACCTCTGACATGGCGCACAAGAAAGCAGGCGGATCCTCGCGCAACGGCCGCGATTCGCATAGTCAACGACTTGGCCTGAAAATCTTTGGCGGCGAGAGCGTGCTGGCCGGAAATATCATTGCGCGGCAACGCGGCACAAAGTGGCACCCTGGCCCGAATGTCGGGCTTGGCAAGGACCACACGCTGTTCGCTTTGATCAATGGCCAGGTGCAGTTTCGGACCAAAGCGAAAGGCCGCGTTTTCGTATCCGTGCTGCCCGCGCTAGAAGCCCCGGCGGAATAATCAACGATAGGCGGGGTCGCCCGCATCCCGCAGCGTTTCAGGGCTTTCTGTTTGCCCGGTCTTCCTTTGGTCGTATCGCTCTCTTGATGATCTCGGAAAGCCTTCGGCCGAACGTTCCGGGATCGACCGGCGGCGGATAGCCTATCGCCTGCATCTCCTCGTCCGGCGCTTCCTGTGCAGCATCGGACGGTCCGGTTTTCTTGTTCATATCGCGGCCTCCTGCACGCTCTGGTCACCGCAGATGCGCGCATAGCGGATGCCGCGGGAAAATTCCAACGCTCGCAGGGATTGGGTCCGGCTTATCGCATCAGCCCGTGTTCGATTTTTTCAGATCGATGGGCGAGCAGTCCTGCTTTTTGCAACCTCTGAATTCTGGACCGGAAAGCGCGACTCGTGTACTTAGGCGCATCTCTTGGAGCGTAAGCAAGCTCGGCGCGGATCACTGTGCCGGCTTTTCTTGTGGCGCTCGGAGAGGTGTATCGTGGCAGCAATCTTCGCTTGGGCACTACCCGCCGAAATGGGAGTTGGGGAGCAGATAAGGCGTTCGGCAGGAATCAGCTGTTCAACCTGAGGTTGAAAAATCATTGTAGATTCATTGTTGTTTGCAATAGAGGCCCTGTTTACTCCCGCTTTGGTTGCATCATCCTCAGCCGCATGACGGTGCGGCTGCGAGCTGCGAGGATGCAGGAACGCAACATCATTCTCTGAGGCGGCGCTCCAGGTGATGATCGGAGATTACGACATCCTCATACGCGGCGGCCTGGTGCTCGATGGAACCGGAGCCGCCGGCAGACAGGAGGACGTTGCAATCCATTGCGGCCGCATCGCCGCGGTCGACAGAGGTCTCACCGGAAAGTCCGCAAAGGTGATCGACGCGGCCGGCCTCGCCGTTGCGCCCGGTTTCATCGACATCAAGACTCATTCCGACTTCACGCTGCCGATCAATCCCAAGGCTGAGAGCAAGGTGCGCCAAGGCGTCACGACGGAGATCGTCGGGCACTGCGGCTTCTCGGTCGCGCCGGCGCTCGCCGGCAAGGTCGATCTCCTGCGCGATTATCTGAGCCCAAGCGCTCCATGGCTGCCGTTCAGGGAGACGAGCTTTGCCGATTATCTCGACGGCTTCCCGGCGGCTGCGGTCAATGCGGGAATGCTGGTCGGCCACAATACGCTTCGCCTGATGGTGATGGGCATGGAGCCGGGGCCGCCCTCGCGGCGTGAGCTCGAAGCGATGATTGCGCTGTTGCAAGAAGCGCTGGACGCGGGCGCGCTCGGGTTGTCGACCGGCCTTTTCACCGCCCCCGGCTCATATGCGAGCGCTGACGAGATCATGGCGCTATGCCGGGTGCTCAAGCGCTGCAACGCGGGCTATTTCACCCATCTGCGAGATGAATCCGACAACGTGATCGAGGCGCTCGCAGAAGCGATCGATGTGGCGGAGAACTGCGGCGTGCATGTCGAGATCGTGCATCTCAAGTGCTCGGGGATGGACAACTGGGGCAAGGCCACGCGCGCGCTCGACATGATTGCGCAAGCCAAGGCGCGCGGGCTCGAAGTCGATTGCGATTCCTATCCTTATGCCGCCGGCAGCAATCCGCTGAAGAACTTGATGCCGCAATGGGTCCAAGCCGGCGGGGTGGCGGCCATGTTGCAACGCCTGCGCCTCGCCGAGACGCGCGAGCGCATTCGCGCCGACATCGCGCGCGCGGGACTCAACAATTGGGGTCGCATCCCGTCCTGGGATTGCGTGCAGATCTCGATCTCTCCCCATCTGCCGCAGTACGCCGGGCATACTGTCGCCGAAATCGCGGCGGAGCGCCGACAGGATCCCATCGATACGGTGGCCGATTATCTGATCGAGGATAAGGCCGCGACACGGGTGCTGGTCACATCAATCTCCGAGGACGACGTCCGGGAGATCATACGTTCCCCCGCGGCACTCGTCGGATCGGACGGCAATTGTGTCGCCGACTATGGCAGTGTGAGCGAGGGCATGCCGCATCCGCGTTTCTACGGCACGTTCCCTCGCATCCTCAGCCGCTACGTGCGCGAGCTCGGGCTGCTCCCGCTTGAGCTTGCCGTTCGCAAGATGACCGGTGCGACGGCGCGCGCGCTCAAGCTGAAGGATCGCGGTCTCTTGCAGCAAGGCTACCGCGCCGACGTGACGATCTTTGATCCCGACGATTTCTGCGACCGTGCGACCTATACCGATCCGCACCAGTATCCGAGCGGGACACGCACGACGGTGCTCGTCAACGGCATCCTCGTGGTCGAGAATGCCGTCCACACCGGCGCACTCCCGGGCAGCGTCCTGCGCCGTGACAAGACGGGTGCAGTCAGCTGAAATTTTTTTTGATGGAACTTTGGAGCTGCGCCACTTCGTACCTATTGACATGCGACCGGCGACTCACCAAACTCACAAGGTGCGAAGGACCGAACGGAGGTGCGATGCCCCCGGGTTATTCTAGCCGCGATGATCGCCGCGGCAGCGTTCGGGTCGCGGCGTAGCGGCAGTTTGGCGAACGGCAGCGTCGGGAGCGGCCTATTGGGCCGCATCAGTGAGGCATGGCCCGCCTTGGCCCCTCCCGATGGTTGCTTATAGTTGGTCGTGCCCGGCGCATGCCGGGCATTGGCGTTTAATGGCCGGCATAAATCTGTAATTCGGACAGGCTGGATCGGCGGCGCGGACGAAAGGCGCTGTGCTCTCCCGTTCGAGCTGTCGCGGCCGCATTTGTAAACCCTATGAAATTTCTCGACGAGGCCAAGGTCTATATCCGCTCCGGTGACGGCGGGAACGGCTGCGTGTCGTTTCGACGCGAGAAATTCATAGAATTCGGCGGACCGAACGGCGGCGACGGCGGCAAAGGAGGCGATGTCGTCGCCGAGGCCGTGGAGAGCCTCAACACGCTGATCGACTACCGCTATCAGCAGCACTTCAAGGCGAGGAAAGGCGGCAACGGGATGGGCAAGGACCGGCACGGTGCGAACGGCGCCGATCTCCTCCTGAGAGTGCCGGTAGGGACACAGATCTATGAAGAAGACGGTGAGAGCCTGCTTGCCGATCTCACGCATGCCGGAGAGCGCGTGGTGCTCGCGCGTGGCGGAAATGGCGGGTTCGGAAATGCCCATTTCAAATCGTCCACCAATCGCGCTCCGCGCCATGCCAATCCGGGCCAGCCTGGGCAGGAGCTCACGATCCGTCTACGCCTCAAGCTGATCGCAGACGCCGGCATCGTCGGTCTGCCGAATGCGGGAAAATCGACCTTTCTTGCCGCAGTCAGCGCGGCCAAGCCCAAGATCGCGGATTACCCGTTCACGACACTGCATCCCCAGCTCGGGGTGGTCGAGATCGACGGCCGCGAGCTCGTGCTCGCGGACATCCCGGGCTTGATCGAGGGTGCGCATCAAGGTGCCGGTCTCGGCGACCGATTTCTTGGTCACATCGAGCGTTGCCGGGTTCTCCTCCACCTCGTGGACGGTACCACTGAGGATGCCGGCAAGGCCTACAAGACCATTCGGGCAGAGATCGAGGCGTATGGCCATGGACTGGCCGACAAGCCGGAAGTGGTAGCGCTCAACAAATCCGATGCATTGGAGCCAGCGCAATTGGCGCAGCAGACTGCACGGCTGCGACGTGCGATGGAGCGAAATGCGCGAGCGCATCGCCAGCCGATATCGCAGATGCAACCTCGCGTGCTTTCGGCCGTCACCGGAGCCGGCGTTCCCGAGGTGCTGCGAGATCTTGTCGGTGAGATCGATCGTGCCCATTCCGCCGGACCGGAGGTGATTGCCGCGCCGCAGTGGTTGCCGTGAGCCGGTCATGGCGAGCTCGGTGGGCGTGATCAGCTCAGCATGCTACGCAATCGCAACGCGTCGATTGGAGCAGTGCTCTTCCGGTCGTTGTCTCGGAGCGGGATGACTTTCATCAAAATCGGCGTCCCGCTCTATCTCCATTCCTTCCCGCGTATGGCCTTTTGCCAGAACCGGTTCCCACTTCTGCCGGACATGCTCTAAACAACTCGTCTTCGGGAAAATCGTTTTGCCCGCTTTCGGTCTTGGAATGTCTCCCCGCATCCCTGCCCTCAGTCAGTTCCGCCGCATCGTCGTCAAGGTCGGCTCCTCGCTTCTGGTCGACAGCAAAGGGGGTCGCCTCAATGAGGCTTGGCTCGCCTCGCTAGCCGATGACATCGCCCAGCTGCACCGGCAGGGGTGTGACATGCTCGTGGTCTCCTCCGGGGCTATCGCGCTCGGCCGCGCCGTCCTGCGGATCGGGTCGGGATCGATTAAGCTGGAGGACAGTCAAGCCGCAGCGGCTGTCGGCCAGATTGCCCTTGCGCGCACCTGGTCCGAAGTGCTTGCGCGGCATCGTCTCACCGCGGGGCAGGTCCTGGTGACGCTTCAGGATACGGAAGAACGGCGGCGCTATCTCAATGCCCGCTCGACCATTGCAAAACTCCTCGAGTGGCGCGCCATTCCGGTCATCAACGAGAACGACACGGTCGCTACCAATGAGATCCGCTACGGGGACAATGATCGCTTGGCGGCGCGGGTCGCTACCATGGCGAGCGCAGATCTCCTTGTTCTCCTCTCCGACGTCGACGGGCTTTATGACGCGCCTCCGGCCGACAACTCTGCGGCCAAGCTTATTCCCCTGGTCGAGCGCATCACTCCGGCCATCGAGGCAGTGGCGGGGGCCGCGGGGTCGCATCTCTCGCGCGGCGGCATGCTGACCAAGATTGAGGCCGCCAAAATTGCCACTCAGGGCGGCACTCACATGGTGATTGCGTCGGGCCGGGTTGCCAACCCCTTGACCGCGATTGCGCAGCAAGCCCGCTGCACGTGGTTCATCACCACCGCAACCCCCGTGACCGCGCGCAAAAAGTGGATTGGGGGCACGCTGGAGCCGAAGGGCAGTGTCGTCATCGATGCGGGCGCGGTTGCCGCCCTTCGCAAGGGGAAGAGCTTGCTCCCGGCCGGGGTGCTCCGGGTGGATGGAGTATTTGCGCGGGGTGATGCGGTGGTCATCCGCGGCCCGGATGGCATGGAGGTCGGCCGCGGGCTGGTCGCCTATGACGCCGACGATGCCGCCAAGATCCGAGGCCGTTCGTCCGCCGATATCATCTCCATCCTTGGGTTCGGCGGTCGCGCCGCCATGATCCATCGCGACGATCTGATCCTGGGCCGGGAATGATCACGATGTTGTGATACCGGGAGAAGCGCCTGGTCTCGCGTCATGAATGGCTGCGCACCCCTACCGAGGACAGCGCGGATTGCGGCTCACGCGCCACACAGTCGGAGGCAAGTTGCGTCTGCCCGCCCTATAGAGACTCGCGATTTCAAGGAGTTACAAAAAGAAGACCCCGGCACCTGAGGGGGCCAGGGTCTGTTCGCCGGATGGGTGAGGGGTTGGGGGCTGGGGGGCACTCCACCCGACGTTAGCACTCCAACTCGGAACCCCGGACTGCGTTCCGTGTCCCCACAAATTATTTTCGCCTGGGTCGCCCCGCGGCCCGGCGCCCCGAGAGCGCGCGATCCGGATTATGCACCGGCAGGTCGAGGTGTCTCCCATCCGGAAATTCGAGGAACCGCGAACGGACACGCAGTCCGCCCTGCAAAAGCCTGCTGCCCTCGACGACGTAGCGTGTCCCCACGGGAAACCGGGTGGGAAGCTCACTCGAACGCGATCTCATGGCACCTCCTCAACTGCCGCACAGGTGAACGGATAATAGAATGGCATTTGCGAACAACCGTTCCATGACGAGCGCTGGAGGCTGCCGGATCCTGTGGACGGCTGTGGAAACGCTTTCTTCCGGGCCGCTTTGCGGAGGAACGCGCGTCAGCCCTTCACCGACGCGCGGTCTCTGATTGGATTGTGCGCCGTCGCCCTGATACTCGATCTCGGCGATTCACAAGGATGCCAGCCGGTTGCGGGCAGCTCTCTCAGAGGTCAAAGCCGTTGTCGCGCGCCAAATCCTTGAGCGATGCCTCAGGCCGGGCTCCGAGATGTTGGATCACCTCGGCGGCCGCAAGAGCTCCCAGCCGGGCCGAACTGCGGTAATCGGCGCCCCTGGCCATGCCAACAAGGAACCCGGCGGCAAACAGGTCCCCCGCCCCAGTTGCATCGACCACCCGCTCCACCGGGTATGCCGGGACTGCATCGGTTTCCTCGCGGGTGACGATAACACAGCCTTTCTCGCTGCGGGTGATCACAGCGGCACGGGCATCATTGCGCAATGCGCTCACCGCCGCGTCGAAATCCGCCGTGAGATACAGACTGTGCAACTCACGCTCATTGGCGAAGACGAGGTCGACGGTGCCGGTGCGAATCAGATCCAAAAATTCGGCGCGATAGCGATCGACACAGAATGCGTCGGAGAGCGTCAACGCGACGTCGCGTTCCGCGCCATGAGCAATCTTGGCCGCCTTGAGGAAGGCCTCCTTGGCATGGGGAGGATCCCACAGATATCCCTCGAGATAGACGATCTGCGCACCGGCAATGGTGTCGATATCGATATCGTTGGGATGCAGGTCCTGCGCTGCGCCAAGATAGGTGTTCATGGTGCGCTCGCCATCCGGAGTGACCAGCACGTAGCAGCGTGCTGTGGATGGGCCTGCGGAGGCGGGCGGCGTTGCAAACGAAACCCCGGCCGCGCGGATGTCGTGCGCGAACACCCGGCCGAGCTCGTCATCCTTGATCTTGCCGATGAACGCTGTACGCGCGCCCAGACCTGCGGCACCCACCACCGTGTTTGCCGCCGAACCGCCCGACACCTCTACTGCCGGACCCATTGCGTCGTAGATTCGCGCAGCTTGGGCCTCATCGATGAGCTGCATGCTCCCCTTGCGCATCTTATGTCCGACCAGGAAGTCGTCTTCCGTGCGCGCAATCACATCCACAATCGCGTTGCCGATGCCGATCAGGTCAAAACGAGCAGCCACCATCAAACAAAGCTCCCCGGCCTGAGACCGCACGCACTATAACGACAGCGCGCTTTGAGGCCAATCGGCGGCATCTCACGACACTCTTGCGCATCTTGCAGGATGGCCAGCCAGCATGCGATGGAGCGGCACGAATGAGCGAGGCCTCAGGAATGGCATTCAAGCAGCGGGTGTTTTCCGGTGTGCAGCCTACGGGCAATCTGCACCTGGGCAATTATCTCGGCGCCATCGCCAGGTTTGTAGCCCTCCAGGAGCAATACGACTGCATCTACTGCATCGTCGACCTTCACGCGATCACGGTGTGGCAGGACCCGGCCGAGCTGCCCAAGGCCACCCGTGAAGTCGCTGCCGCCTTCATCGCCTGCGGCATAGATCCGAGCGAGCACATCGTGTTCAACCAAAGCCAGGTGGCCGAGCACGCGGAGCTTGCCTGGGTATTCAACTGTGTGGCGCGCCTGGGCTGGCTCAACCGTATGACGCAGTTCAAGGAGAAAGCGGGAAAGGACCGCGAGAATGCGTCGGTCGGGCTCTTTGCCTATCCGGCGTTGATGGCGGCCGACATCCTGGCTTATCGCGCCACCCACGTGCCAGTGGGGGAGGATCAGAAGCAGCACCTCGAGCTCTCGCGCGACATCGCACAAAAATTCAACAACGACTTTGCGGCCTCGATCCGTGCCCACGGATTTGGCGAGGGCTTCTTCCCGCTCCCCGAGCCGCTGATCCAAGGGCCTGCGACCAGGGTGATGTCGCTCCGCGACGGCTCTAAGAAAATGTCCAAATCGGACCCTTCCGACCAGTCGCGTATCAACTTGACCGACGATGCCGACACGATTGCGCACAAGATCCGGCGCGCGAAGACGGATCCGCATCCCCTGCCGGCAGATCCGAAGGACCTGGAGACGCGGCCGGAAGCGGACAACCTCGTTGGGATCTATGCCGCGCTCGCCGGCAAGAGTAAACCGGATGTGGTGAAGGAATTCGCAGGCGCCCAGTTTTCAACCTTCAAGAGCGCTCTGGTCGAACTCGCTGTCACGAAACTTGGGCCGATAAACGCAGAAATGAAGCGGCTTATGGTCGATCCGGTTCACATCGACTCGATGCTCGCAGAGGGCGCTGCGCGTGCGCAAGTCATCGCCGCCGAAACAATGCGGGCGGTCAAGGACATCGTCGGCTTCGTGCACCGCTGAGCGCAGGCACAATCTCCCCTCGGGTCTGTACGGCCGTCGAAGGTCGTGGCAGGATTCCTCCTGGTGCGTAAATTCGGGTTGCATGCGCGCGACTGGGAAAGGCGATGAAGAAGAAGCGCCGGAGCTATGAGGCCGGTCATTCGCCGAAGTTTCTTGTTGTCATCGACGAGTTGTCGGAATGCGACCGCGCGCTGTATTTCGCGAGTTGCCGGGCATTGCGGATCGGTGCAACCGTGCTGATGCTCCGCGTGATCGAAACCGAGGACCATGGCCAGCAATGGCTCGGGGTGGCCGATATCATGCGTGCCGAGGCGCACGAGGAAGCCAACGCGGTACTCGATCGCCACGCCGCGCGCTCGGCCGCCATCACAGGTGTCATGCCGCAGCGCGTCCTGCGCGAAGGCGACAAGGCACAGGAGCTGCTCGCGCTGATCGAGGACGACGAGGATATCGCTGTCCTTGTTCTCGCTGCGGCAACTGGGAAAGAAGGCCCCGGCCCCCTCATCTCCGCTCTCGTCAAGACCGCGGGCGAATACCCCATTCCGGTAGCTATCGTGCCCGGCAATCTCAGCGATGAGGACCTCGACTCCATGTCGTAAGCATTGAACTTTCGGTCTAAAGTGCCACCTTATTGCCAGCAAAGCCCAGGCTACCCTGCGGGTTCGGGTGACCTGCCGAAATTTAGGGAGTCTACCATGTTCATCCAGACCGAGCCGACCCCCAATCCGGCGACGCTCAAGTTCCTGCCGGGGCGAACCGTGCTGGCAAGCGGGACGCTTGACATGCGCGACCCCGAGACCGCTTCCCAATCGCCGCTGGCGGAGCGGCTGTTTTCCATCAGCGGCATTTCCGGCGTGTTCTTTGGCTCTGATTTTGTTGCGGTAACGAAATCGAAGGGGGAGTGGCAGCAGCTGAAGCCTGCAGTGCTCGGGGCCATCATGGAGCATTTCATCTCCGGCGTGCCGATCGTTCGGAGCACGGAAGGTACAGCAGGAGCCCACCAGGAAGAGTTCTTTGAACCGGCGGACTCCGAAACGGTGGCCACGATCAAGGAGCTGATCGAAACGCGGGTGCGCCCGGCGGTTGCCAATGACGGCGGCGACATCACATTCCGTGGCTTCAAGGAAGGAGTTGTCTATCTCGACATGAAGGGCGCCTGCTCCGGCTGCCCGTCATCGACAGCGACCTTGCGGCACGGGATCGAGAATTTGCTGCGCCATTACTTGCCTGATATCGTAGCGGTACAGCCAATGGGGTGATCTGCGCGCGCAAACGATGCGCGTGCTTGCGATTGATACTGCGCTCGATGCCTGCTCGGCTGCCGTGCTTGACACTACGGCGGGAGGCATCACTGCCAGCGAGACGCTCGCCACCGCACGGGGTCACGCAGAGGCATTACTGCCCCTCGTGGCGCGTGTGATGGATCAAGCTGGGATCGAATTTGCCGAGCTCGATCGCATCGCGGTGACCACAGGGCCGGGGAGCTACACCGGGCTGCGCGTCGGGATAGCGGCTGCTCGCGGCATCGCGCTGGCGGCTGCCAAGCCGGCGATAGGCCTCTCAACGCTGGCTGGCCTCGCGGCACCGTTGATCGCTGTGGACGACAGCACGCATGTCGTGGCAGCCATCGACGCGCGCCACGATCAGGTCTACCTTCAGATCTTCGGCACCGGGGGCCGCACCCTGGTCGCGCCACGCATCGCCACATTGCGGGACGCATTGCGCGCGGCAATCACGGGACCTGCCCGCGTCGTCGGCTCGGGAGCAAGCCTCCTGGCGAAGGCGTGGCCGAAAGATGCCGAGCCGCCGCTTCTGGTCGATGCCCGCAGCGCCCCCGATATCAGCTGGATTGCAAGGCTTGGCGCCGCCGCGGCGGAGGGATACGGCCCGCCGAAGCCGCTATATTTGCGCGCGCCGGACGCACAGCCGCAGGACGCAGCCCACCTGCCTCGCAGATGAGGAACATCGCGCGCCGCCTGTTTGCACGCAGCCGAATTGTTCTTTCGGAAGCCGGCGCTGCCGACGCGCGGGCCTTGGCCGCATTGCACGCCGGCTCCTTCCAGCGGGCATGGACCGATGACGAATTCCTCGAACTGCTCGGTCAGCGGAATGTAATTGCCCATCGTATCGCCCTTGGCGACAGCGTGACAGGTTTCATCCTGTCCCGGATCGTTGCCGGTGAGGCGGAAATCCTGTCTATAGCCGTTAGCTCCTCGCAGCGGGGCAAAGGGCTCGGACGCCAACTGCTGGACCTGCATTTGCGTCGGCTCGCTGGATTGGGCATAGGCCCCGTCTTCCTTGAAGTTGCCGAGGACAATGTCCCGGCGCGGCGCCTCTACCGGCGTGCGGGTTTTCGTGATGTGGGGCGCCGCGAAGGGTATTATCCGGAGCACGAAGGCTCAGCAGCGCTCGTGCTTCGCCGAGACTTGCCGTGATCCGGAGCTAAGCCATGAAGCGGTCCGCATTCGCCTTAGCCCTCGTATTTGCAATATGCCTGCTGGGCAGCAAGAGCCCTGCGCAGATGTCGAGCTTTCCCGAGCGGCCTATCAAGCTGATCGTGGGATTCTCCGCCGGAGGCGGCACCGATGTCGTCGCCAGGATCCTGGCGCAAAAAATGTCAGATGCTATGGGGCAGTCCGTCGTGGTCGAGAACCGCACCGGGGCGAGCGGCCTCATTGCCGCTGAAGCCGTGGCCAAGTCGCCATCAGATGGATACACGCTCATGATGGGCAGCCAGACGACACTGGCGGTTGCCCCTACTCTCTACCGTAAGGTTGACCTCGATCCGTCACGAGATTTTGCCGGCATCGCTCTCGCCGGTGTTTCCCCCATGGTCCTTGCGGTTCATCCTGCTATTCCCGCGCATTCGGTAAATGACGTAATTGCGATGGCCAAGGCCGCACCAGGTACGCTCAATTTCGGATCGGGCGGCCTTGGCACCACTCCGCACATGGCCGCCGAGCTGTTCTCTTCGCTTGCAGGGATCAGAATGACGCATATCGCCTACCGTGGCGAGGCGCCTGCCATCAATGATCTTCTTGGAGGCCAGATTGCGCTCATGTTCCCCAACCTTTCCGCCGTGATGGGCAACATCAAGGCGGGCCGGTTGCGTGCACTCGCGGTGACAAGTTCGCAACGCTCGGCCTCCGCCCCCGAGATTCCCACCGTTGCAGAAACTGCCCTCCCGCAATTCGATGCCGCAACCTGGTTCGCGCTGGTGGCTCCCGCCGGAACGCCCCGTGACATCCTCGGGCGGCTCAATCGTGAGGTGCGGCTCGCGCTGGCACAGGAAGATGTCAAACGGCGCTTCGCCGATCTCGGTATGAGCAGCGAAGACAGTACTCCGGACAGCCTCGATGCCTATATCAGGTCAGAAATCGCAAAATGGACGAAAGTGATAAAGGATGCCGACATCCACTCCCCGGAGTAGCGCATGAGCGCAGACCGCAAGGTCCACATCAAGTCCTTTGGCTGTCAAATGAACGTCTACGATTCCCAACGTATGGCGGACACGCTTGCGCCCGAAGGGTTCGCAGAGACGCTCACGCCCGAGGATGCGGACCTCATCATTCTGAACACCTGTCACATCCGAGAAAAGGCCGCGGACAAGGTCTTTTCCGAGCTGGGACGCATGCGTGTGCTCAAGGAGACGGCTGCGCGTTCGGGACGCCGAGTGAAGATTGCCGTCGCCGGCTGCGTCGCCCAGGCGCAAGGGGAAGAGATCGTTCGCCGTGCGCCGACGGTTGATCTCGTCATCGGCTCGCAGGCCTATCACCGCCTGCCTGAGCTGCTCGCGCGCGTTGAGCGCAATGGCAGGGTCGTCGACACCGAGTTCCCTATCGAGGACAAATTCGACCGGCTCAGAGATCCAACCCGACACGCGATCCAGGCGCGCGGTGTATCGGCGTTTGTCACCGTCCAGGAAGGCTGCGATAAGTTCTGCACGTTCTGCGTCGTGCCGTATACGCGCGGCGCTGAAGCGTCGCGACCCGTTTTGCAGATTGTCGCCGAAGCAGAACGCCTTGCGGATGCTGGGGTACGTGAGATCACGCTCATCGGCCAGAACGTCAACGCCTATCACGGGAGAGGTCCCGACGGCTGCGCCTGGACGCTCGGAAGACTTCTGCTCCTTCTTGCCGAGGTGCCCGGTATTGCGCGCCTGCGCTACACCACCAGTCATCCCTGCGACATGGAGGCGAGCCTGATTGCCGCCCATCGCGACCTGCCGGCGCTGATGCCGTATCTACACGTTCCTGCACAGGCCGGCTCGGACCGCATGCTAACGCTGATGAACCGCCGCCATACGCGAGCCGCTTACCTGGACGTGATTGCGCGGTTGCGCGCTGCGCGCGCGGACATGGCGTTCTCCTCCGATTTCATCGTCGGCTTCCCTGGCGAGAATGAAGAGGACATCAGGGCGACCCTCTCGCTCATTGAGGAAGTCGCTTATGCCGGAGCCTTCTCATTTAAATACTCGCCTCGTCCCGGCACGCCGGCCGCGGCTATGCCGGATCAAATCCCAGAGGAGGCCAAACTGGAACGGTTGCACCGTGTGCAGGCCGCGATCGACCGCCATTCCACCGCTTTCAACAGCCGCTGTGTCGAGTGCACTTTCGAGATCCTGTTCGAAAAAGCCGGGCGCCATCCTGGCCAGATCGTCGGCCGGTCCCCATATCTGCAACCGGTTCAGGTCATGGCACCCAAGGCCCTGATCGGCGAAGTTGCGGCGGTAAGGATCACCAAGGCAAGCTCAAACAGCCTGTTCGGCGTGCTCGCGCGAGACGCGCAGGCAATGGGGGACTGAAGCCGTTGCGGTCGCCTCGAATTGAGAACGGATCCCTCGCATCACCCTCCATGGTGACGAGCGGTCCGGCAACCCAGCTCTTGCTCACTTTCGAAGATAATCGACTGGCTTCGACGCTGTTTGGGCAATACGGGCAGAACCTCGCGCTGCTCGAGCGCAGGCTCGGCGTGGTCGCGGAGCAGCGCGGGAACCATGTGACTCTTGCAGGTTCGCGCGACAGTGTAGAGCAAGCGCGTCGTGTGCTCGAAACTCTGTACGAGCGCCTGAAGCAAGGCGGCGAGCTTGTGTCTGGCGATTTCGAGGGTGCCATCCGCCTGGCCATCGCTCAAGGATCGCTGTTTGATTACAACTCAGCCGAAGCGCGAACAAGTTTTGAGGAGATCAACTTGCGCAAGCGTTTGGTGCGCGCGCGCACCCCGGCGCAGGATGCGTACATCCGTGCACTACGTCGCCACGCGCTTGTGTTCGGGATCGGACCGGCGGGAACCGGAAAGACCTGGCTTGCCGTGGCGCATGCGGTGCAGCTCTTCGAACGCAAGGAGGTCGATCGCATTGTTCTCTCCCGACCGGCAGTCGAAGCGGGCGAGCGGCTGGGATTTCTGCCTGGCGACATGCGGGAAAAAGTAGACCCCTATCTGCGTCCCATCTACGATGCACTGTACGATCTCATGGACGCACGTATTGTGGAGCGCGCGCTGGAGACAAACGAGATAGAGATCGCACCCCTTGCCTTCATGCGCGGGCGAACGCTTTCGAATGCAGTGGTCATCTTGGACGAAGCGCAAAACACCTCCGCGATGCAGATGAAGATGTTTCTGACGCGTCTGGGAGAGAACAGCCGCATGATCGTGACCGGGGATCCGAGCCAGGTCGATCTGCCCCCTGGTCAGGTTTCCGGACTGGCTGAAGCCACGCGGCTGCTGCGCAATGTCGAAGGAGTTGGCATTGTTGCCTATACCGCCGAGGACGTCATCCGACACGAGCTCGTAGCCCGCATTGTGGAGGCTTACGACAAGGAGGCGCTCAAGCTCGCGAGCGGTGCGCGAGAGCGATGAATGAGTCCGGCACAGAGCTACCGCCCCAGGCAGGTACGGTCTTTGCCGGGTTCCCGGGCGGCGACGATTGACATCGTGACCCAATCTCCCTTGTGGGCCGCTCGGCGGGATTCCAGGGCGATCTTGAAGCGCGCAATACGTCAGGCCGCATCCGCGGTGGCGCTGAAGGGGGGTGAAGTCGCAGTCGTGCTGGCAGACGATACAATTCTGCGCGGTCTCAACCGAATATGGCGGCAGCAGGACAAACCAACGAATGTACTTTCGTTTCGCGCGGATCCTCGGCCAATCGCGCGCGCAACCCCGCCTCTGCTTGGCGACATCGTGATCGCCTATGAGACGACCGAGCGTGAAGCCCGGGCGCAAGGCAAGCCGTTCGCTCACCATCTCGCCCATCTCGTGGTCCATGGCTTTCTTCATCTGCTCGGCTATGATCATCAGGCTGAACACGAGGCCCAGGCGATGGAGGAGCTGGAAGTTTCCATACTGGCCCGGCTCGGCGTCCCCAATCCCTACTGACCTGCCATGCCGGATCCCGACCCATCCAGCTCAGGCGCACCGAGCCCAGTGCCCAACCTGCCAGTCCCCGTGACCAGGCCTCCCGAATTCCACCGGGCGGCCCAGGAAGGATGGTTCACGCGCGCGCTGCGAGCCGTCCTCGGATGGAAGACCAGCAGCATCCGCGCGGATCTCAAGGACGTGCTGGAGGACGCCACCGGCGAGACCGGGTTTTCGCCCACGGAGCGCATCATGCTCCGAAACATCCTGGGTCTGCGCGAACGCCGGATTGCGGATGTGATGGTTCCGCGGGCTGACATCATCGGGGTGCAGCGGGAGATCTCGTTGGGCGAGCTCATGAAAGTGTTCGAAAGCGCAGGTCACTCACGTCTGGTAGTATATGAAGAGACGCTCGATGACGCGGTCGGCATGGTCCACATCCGCGACCTGGTCGCGTTCATGACGGTGCGGGCTGCGGCAGGTGCCAAAGCGAACACCAGGCGCAAGAAACCCTTTCCCGCAGGGCTCGATCTGAAGACGGTCGATCTTTCGATGCCGCTCTCGGCGGCGAACATCATTCGGGAAATCCTTTACGGGCCGCCTTCGATGCAGGTACTCGACCTGTTGGCCAAGATGCAGGCAACGCGCATTCATCTTGCCCTCGTCGTGGACGAGTACGGGGGTGCCGACGGTGTCGTTTCGATCGAGGACATCGTCGAACAGATCGTCGGCGAGATCGCCGATGAACATGACGACGAGTATGCGCCTGACATTGTCCGTCAAGTTGACGGTTCTTTCCTTGCCGATGCGCGGGCCAGCCTCGAACACGTCACCGCGATGGTGGGCCCGGAGTTCGATGCAGGAGAAGTAGCCAACGAGGTGGATACGCTGGCAGGTTACGTCATGACCCGGATTGGGCGAGTGCCGGTACGCGGCGAGCTGGTGCCAGGGCCGGGTCCGTTCGAGTTGGAGATCCTCGACGCCGATCCGCGCCGGCTAAAAAAGCTGCGGATCTATCGCGGTCTGGATAAAGCCAACGGCAAGCAGGCCGCAGCGCAAGAGCCGGCCGAGCCTCATCCTGCGCAAGCAACACCTCCCAGTCCGCTGTCCAGCTCCGACCTGGCGAGAGGGCTCCCCGCGCCGAACGCCCCGCCCCTGAAGTCCGCCCGTCGCCCGTGAAGCTAACCGGAGTGGCGCACCGCGTTGTCCTGGCTTGGGGCTGGCGCCGCGCCACGATCGCGTTCTTCGCCGGCGCGGGCTCTGCGCTGCCATTGTTGATCCTGGGCTTTGGGCCTGCCGAGATGGTGGGCTGGCTGATCCCGTTCATCACCTTTCCGGTAATCGTTTGGCTGATAGACGGCGCGGCGGGGAATCGAATCCACGCTGCCTTTGCTGCTGGCGGCGCAGGTTGGTGGTTCGGGTTCGGTTATTTTCTTGCTGGCCTCTACTGGGTTGGCAATGCGTTTCTGGTCGATGCGAAGGCGTTCGGTTGGCTTCTTCCAGTGGCGGTGATTGCCCTCCCCGCCGGGCTCGCCCTGTGGACGGCATTGGGTTTTGCCTTTGCTCGACTGATCTGGACACGCGGCGCAACCCGGATCCTCGCCCTTGCCGTCGCCATGACCGCAGCCGAGTGGCTGCGCGGCCATCTCTTCAGCGGTTTTCCCTGGAACACATTCGGATACCTGCTTGCCTCCCCGCTCTGGCTCGCCCAAGGCGCCGCCGTAGTGGGGATCTGGGGCCTGACGTTTGCTGCAATTGCGATCTATGCGGCGCCCGCGGTGCTCGCAGACGAAAAGGCCGAGACCAGACAGCCATGGCTCGCCGTGGGGCTTGCGGCGGCGGCCATGATCGCCTTGACAACATTTGGAGCCGTTCGTCTCGCCCAGAACGAGACCGCTTTTGTCAGCGATGTTCGGTTGCGCATCATTCAGCCCAATCTGCAGCAGGACGAAAAATTCAACTACTCTCGCAAGCAGGAGGTCCTGAGCCGGTACATTGATTTGTCAAGTGGCTCGACCGATCCGCAATCGAGAGGCGTGCGCGACATCACGCACCTGATCTGGCCAGAATCCGCATTCCCCTTCTTTCTCACGCGGGAAGCAGGTGCGCTGGCCCGGATCGCTGCTCTGCTGGAACCCAATACCGTCTTGATCACCGGCGGTATCCGCCCACCCGATACCCGGCCGAATGCTTCGGTCACTCGCGCCTACAACTCCGTTTACGTGATCGGACACGATGGCTCAATTCTCTCTGTGTACGACAAGGTGCATCTTGTCCCGTTTGGCGAATATTTGCCGTTTCAGGGCGTGCTGGAACGTTTGGGGCTGCGGCAGCTCACCAAGCTCCGGGGTGGGTTCATTGCCGGTAATCGGCGGCTGAATCAGCACGTCCCTGGTGCACCGGACTTCCTGCCGCTGGTCTGCTACGAGATCATCTTCCCAGGCGACGCCGTGCCGCACGCCGAGCGCGTGGGCTGGGCGTACGAGCACTTGGGCCGCTATGTCGGTTGGCCCATCGTATCGGGCAGCGGCGAGCGGCCAGGGTGGATGCTCAATGTGACCAATGACGGCTGGTTCGGTCTCAGTGCCGGACCGCAGCAGCATTTCCAGCAAGCCAGGATACGAGCCATAGAGGAAGGGCTGCCATTGGTGCGGGCGGCGAATACCGGGATTTCTGCAGTTGTCGACCCGTTCGGACGCGTCACTACGTCGCTACCGCTCGGCGGGCAGGGGGTGCTTGATTCCCCGCTGCCGCATAGCATTGCAGCCACTCCATATGCGCGTACCGGCGACCGGACAGTTGGGGCGGCGCTCGCATTTGCGTTTGTGGTTGTCATGCTCTCTCGCAAAACGCGCCGATGATGGCATCGCAGGACAGATCAGCGTTTTGCGCAGGTACATCCTGAACAGTCGGTAAAGACCTCCTTAATCCTTACCAAGCCGCACGATCGTATTTTCGCCATCGGCACGGGGTGCTACTATTTGCCCGAGAAAAATGATTGCGTTCTCGCCCGCCAGCATGAACACTTACCACTGCGAGTACCCATTTCTATCGACAGATGATTGGAGAGTCGCTGAGGGTTCAATCTTAACCGGTTGCGATGCTGGTATTACGGCACAATGAGGAGAGCATTTGCTATGGCTGCCAAGAAGTCCCCCAACCCGATTGACAAGCACGTGGGAAGCCGGGTGCGCATGCGCCGCATGATGCTTTCCATGAGCCAAGAGAAACTCGGGGATGCGCTCGGGCTTACATTTCAGCAGGTCCAAAAGTACGAGAAGGGCACAAACCGGATCGGCGCGAGCCGGCTCCAGCAGATCTCCAACATTCTCCAGGTGCCGGTGGAATTTTTCTTTGAGGGTGCTCCGAACGTGCATGTTGCCGGCGGCGTAGCCAAGGACGCTGTCTCCCCCAGCTACGTGTCGGATTTTCTCGCCACGTCGGAAGGACTGTCGCTCACCCGGGCGTTCACGCGCATCAAGGAACCCAAGCTCAGGCGCCGGATCGTTGACCTCGTCGAGGAAATCGCCGGAAAGGGCGAGCGCTGAAAGCGTAAGCCGCATAACCGTTTTCCACCTGTTGGAGAGCCTGCGCGCCACGCGTGCGGTCGGGATGCTCGCGCATATCTTGACCCCATTCTCCGGCGCTGCAACAAAGGTTGTGCCATAGGCGCGGTTGCCGTGCCTGCCAGGGGAGCTTTTCAGTGTCGCGCGCCAATTATCTTTTCACCAGCGAGTCCGTTTCCGAGGGACATCCCGACAAGGTCTGCGATCAAATTTCGGATGCCATCCTCGATGCGTTCATCCAGAACGATCTTAAGCTCGGCATCGCCGATGACAGCAAGGTGAATACCCGGCTGGGCTGCGAGACCTTGTGCACGACCAACAAGATCGTCATTGCTGGCGAGGCGCGCGGCCAAGCACCCATTTTCAAGAAATATCGCAATCACGCCGTCGTCAACCGCGAAATGATCGCCCAGATCGCCCGCGACGTCGTGCGCGATATCGGCTACGACCAGGAGGGCTTTTCCTATAACGGCGCCGAGATCGAGGTGCTGCTGCATGGGCAGTCGCCCGATATCGCCATGGGCGTCGATGCCAGGAAAAAGAAAGGGGAAGAGCAGGAGGGCGCGGGCGATCAGGGCATGATGTTCGGTTTTGCCTGCACCGAAAGCGAGGTCTACGAGAAGGGCTCGTTTATGCCCGCCCCGATATACTTCGCCCACAAGATCTTGAAACTCATGTCGGAGCGGCGCCGCTCCCAGCAGCTATTTGATCTGCAGCCCGATTCAAAAAGTCAAGTCACCGTGCAATACGTGAACGGCAAGCCGGTCGGCTGCACCAAAGTCGTCGTGTCAAGCCAGCATAACCCCGAGACCCGCAACGGAAAAAAATACACCCCCAGCATGGTCAAGGAGATGGTCGCGGACACCGTTGCCTCTGCGCTTCCGGAGGGTTGGATGCCGAAACGAGCAGGCGACTTCCTGGTCAATCCTACAGGCAACTTCGTCGTTGGTGGCCCGGATGGGGATTGCGGTCTGACCGGGCGCAAGATCATCGTAGATACCTACGGAGGCTATGCGCCCCATGGCGGCGGGGCTTTTTCCGGCAAGGACCCGACCAAGGTTGATCGGTCGGCCGCCTACGCGGCGCGGTACCTGGCGAAGAACGTCGTGGCGGCCGGTCTGGCAGAGCGCTGCACAATTCAGATCGCCTATGCGATTGGCGTCGCCGATCCCATGTCTCTGCTGGTCGATCTCCACGGCACAGGTACGGTCGATGAGAGGAAAATCGAGAACCTGTTGCCGGAGATATTTTCCCTTCGGCCCACAAGCATCCGGCGTACGCTCAAGCTCTCCCGGCCAATCTATCGGCGGACCGCGGCTTACGGGCACTTCGGCCGGGTATCGGAGAAGGATGGCGGATTTTCCTGGGAAAGGACCGATCTGGCCGACCCGCTCAAACGAGCCCTGAGCTGAACGGTCAGCGCGATCCCAACTGGCCCATCACTCAGCCGGGGCCACAAGCGCGTTGCGCTCGGATGTCGCGCGCGCCGTTCCCACGCACAGCAAGCTGGCGAGCAAGACGAAAGCGACCAGCACCAGGACCAGATCGGGCCGACCTTGGTCGAACAGATAGCCGAACGGAACGGGCGCCAGCGCGCCCCCCAGCGGCAGGCCGGCGCTGACGAATCCGAACACCTTCCCGATCTGACCCGGCGGCGATGCGTCCTTGAGCATTACGTCGCGTGGCGTGCGGCTTGCTCCTATGAGCAGACCGGCCGCGAACAGCACGCCGAGCGTGGTGACCTCGCCCATGGTCTTGAACGAGATCAGCAGCAGGAGCGCAGCCGCCGCGATAGTCAAAATCGCGGTAAATGCCAGGTGGCGATCGCTCCGGTCCGCTACCCATCCTCCTACCAGAACGCCGCTGGCCGCCCCAGCCATGAAACCCGTGAGCGCAAGCGATGCAGCTTCGATTCCGAGGCCTTGTACGTCGTGCAGTACGGGAATCAACCAGGACTGGATCCCCCCGGTTGCAATAGCCGAAAGCAGGAAAAATCCGAAGAAAAGCAGCATCGGTCTCGTCATGAGCAGAGTGCCGCCACGCAATGCGGAGCCGCGATGAGCGTTGCGCCGGTGAGCTTGCTCGCGCAGGATTGCACTCTGCCAAAGAATGACGAGCACCAGCGGGATGCCGAGCAATCCGAGCACGAGCAGAGTGCTGCGCCAGCTCAGCAGGAAGCTCAGCGCTGCCGTCACCGGCGGCGCGAACACTGAGCCCAGATTGCCGCTGAACGTATGGAGCGCAAACGAACGGCCCATCTGGCTGCGCTCCACCGACGCACTGAGAATTGCGTAATCGGTCGGATGGATCACCGAATTGCCGATGCCGGACAGCAGGCAAAGAAGCAAAACCTGCCAATACGCCGTAGCAAAAGCCAAGGCCGAGATTGACAATGCCATCAGGAGAGAGCCGCACACAAGGAAGCGGCGGGCGCCGTAGCGGTCCACCAGAAAGCCAACGGGTGTCTGCAACACTGCCGCAGCGCAGGACATCAGAGCAATCGAGAGACCGAGCTCAGTAAAGGAGACACCGAAGCTGGACTGCCAGGCCAGGAACATCGGCGGCAGGCACAGCTGGTAAAAGTGCGACAGGAAATGCCCGGTTCCGATAAGCGCGTTGACGCGGACGCTGGGGCTTTGCAGTACCGTCATGTACGACCACTAAACCTTATCCCAAGCCAATCGCAGGAGCCCTCACCTATAAAAGACTGCAAGTGAAAACAAGACTCGCGAGCCGGCGGATAGCTGGCATGCGGGCGCGCGACAGGTGCCGGTGCAGCAGCGGGTGCAGCAGAAGGCCGCTTTTACCTTGAGCAGGGCGGCGCAGAGAGGGGGATCGAGATGCCGCAGCCCAGCGGGCGCTTGCAAAACACCCGGCAGATGGCGATTTCTAACCGAGGCGTGCCGCCATTCGCATGCTTACCTTGGCGCGGGCGGCCGCTGGCCGCGAGCCGTGTGCGCGTGAAACAGCGTGGCGGGGGACGTCGATGCGTGTGAGCGTGCATGAACTTTGAGGCCCCTTCTTCGCGCGCAAAAGAATTGGCAAGCGCTCCGCTCCCGCTGCTCAGCGAGGGGTCGGATGAAGCCGCTCGCCTGCGCCTGCGGCGGAATCGTTTTGTTGCTACCGCCCTGCTCGTAGCCATGGGTGTCATATTTGTGGCCACGCGAATGGTTCCTGAGCCCGGCTTCACCACCTTGCTTATCCAGTCCGGGGCCGAGGCGGGGATGGTTGGTGGCCTAGCCGATTGGTTCGCTGTGACGGCCCTTTTTCGTCATCCGCTGGGATTGCCTATTCCACACACTGCGATCGTTCCCAGCAACAAGGATCGCATCGGCCGGACTCTTGGACGGTTTGTCGAACGCAACTTCCTGACCCCGGAAGCCCTTATGATCAGGCTGCGGCAAATGGAGGTCGGACGGCGGGTTGCAGCTTGGCTTGCGGCACCTGCGACGGCTCCGCTGATCGCACGCAGCATCGGAGCGGTGCTTCCCTACCTGATTCATTCGCTGCGCAACCGTGACCTGCACGATTTTCTGCAGCGAACGCTGGGGGCACAGCTGCGCCAGACGGATTTTGCACCTTTGATCGCGCGCGGCATCCGCGTCCTGACGGCAAGCGGAGAGACCGACATTCTCTTCGAGCACGCCATAGAGGTCGCCAGTCGATGGCTCAAGAAGAATCGCAACAGGATCGACGAGCTCGTCAGCCAGCATAGCCGCTGGTGGATTCCGAAAGCGATCGATCGTCAGGTAGCTGCAGCGCTTGTGAACGGCATGCTCGAGCTCCTCGACGGGCTGCGAAAACCCAGCAGCGAAGCATCCACGAGATTCCGCGAGGTGATCGACGGCCTCGTCAATGAATTGCTCGAGTCCTCGGAGAAGCGCGAGCGGATCAACGGCGGAGTGCAGCGGCTGCTCGCCCATGCCGAAGCACAGGCGTGGCTGAGATCGGTCGCGGATGAGCTCGCCCAGAAGACACTCGATGACCTGGCGCAGCCATCATCGCGCCTTCAGCTTGCCCTTGCCAAACCGATCTCGATCGTCGCTCACGCGCTTGCAACCGATGACGTCATGCAGCGGCATATCGACAGCGCCGCCGAGCACTTGGCCCTTTCCCTGATGTCATGGCGTGGCGAGATCGGCTCGTTCATTGCCGACGTCGTGCGCCGCTGGGACGCAAAAATGCTGACTGATCGTCTCGAGCTCGTGGTCGGTAGCGATCTTCAATATATCCGGATGAATGGCACGCTCGTCGGCGCATGTGTCGGATGCCTGATTTTCGTAGTCTCACGATTGCTCGACTAGCCGGCAATCGTGGCCTGGTCCCCCCGGCCATGCCGAGGGACGCCAACTCGAAGAGCCGCCGCGCTGTCTTCGGCCGGCGTAAAGGGCACAAACTGACGGCGCGGCATGCGGCTTTGATGGAGACACTGCTGCCGCGGCTGGCGCTCGACCTCTCGACCCGGCCAACTGATTTAGCTTCCTTGTTTCCTTGTCCGGTTGAGGATGTGTGGCTGGAGATGGGCTTCGGCGGGGGCGAACACATGATCGGTCAGTCGCTGGCGCATCCGCAGATCGGCATTCTCGGCGTCGAACCCTTTGTCAACGGAATGGCGAAGGCCCTGGCTGCAATCGCTGCGCAATCGCTCTCCAACATCCGTCTACATCAGGGCGATGCTATGGAGCTGCTGGACTGGCTTCCTCGCGCGTGCCTCGGCCGGGTCGATCTTCTCTATCCCGACCCGTGGCCTAAGCGCCGCCATTGGAAGCGCCGTTTTGTGCAAGACGATAAGATTGTCGCGATCGCATCCGCCTTGCGTCCGGGTGGCGAGTTGCGCTTCGCAACCGACATTTCGGATTACGCCGATTGGACTCTCAGGCACATGCTTCGGTCCAAGGATTTTGAATGGACCGCGGTCTGCGCGGACGACTGGCAGCGGCCATGGCCTGGCTTTGCCGGCACGCGCTATGAAAACAAAGCGCGACGGGAAGGTCGTGCGCCCTGCTATCTGACCTTTCGGAGGACCTCATTCTGAGCATGAAGTCTGCTGCCAGTGCTGCACCTGCCAGAACCGCATCACGCGTTGCGCAGTTGTTGGCGAAAGGCGCTCGAAATTCTCATAGGCCGTATCGAGATCGCGGCTGGACAATCCGCAACATTGAGGCATCGTTTCCAGGATAGCCTTGACCGTCGGCCAGCCCCAACCTGCCGACTTGCAGAGGATGAGGACGGGATCGGGCCGCTCCGCGGCCATGAGCCGTTCTACGACATCGATCGGCACCGCGCATGAGAAGGAAAGCGCCGCAATCATATCTTCGGAGTGGCCGGACTTGGCAAGTTCAACGAGCGTAGTTTCATCAAGCCTGCCCTGTTCGCTCAGTTCCAGAATCTTTCGATGTGCGTTCGCATAATCCCGTTGGACGGTCTCGGCCGCCGCCCCCGCGGAGGCTTCCGCCAACACACGGGCGATCTCGGATCGAATCTCCGGCTTTGCCAATGCCAGCAATCGCTGCTGCAGCGCCTGCGTGCCGCGCAGCAGGAGATCGCGGAACAGCTTCGGCGGGACGTCGGGACGCAGTCCGACCTTCTCCGCGAGTACGCTGTCGTAGTCTCCCCTTTCCACCAGCGCCGCAAAGTGCGCATCTGATAACCGCGCATCCAAGTTCTCAGCGAGGCTGCGCAAAACTGCCTGTTCGCCGCGTCGAACCAGGATGTCCATTACCGGTTGCGGGAGGAATTTGCGCTTAGAAAGCGCGAGCAGATGCGCTTGGCTCTTGGTCTCAGCGACCTCGACCAAATCGCTCTCCTCGAGCCGCTGCGAGCGCCTGAGAACGGCGCGTGCGACGGCGGCATCGGCGTCCTTTGCCAAGCAGCGGATCAATTCTCGCGGTGCGTTGCCGAGAACTGCGACCCGAGCGGAAAGCTCTGCACGAGCATTCGCGTCGACCTCGGCAGCCAAGCGACAGAACACGTCGTCGAACAGCTGAACGTGACTCTCGTTCAACTTGCCGGCGCCATCGCTAAAAAGATCCGTGATGCGCCTGAGGGCCTCGCCTCGCCGGGCAGAGGAGCCACGCTGAATCACGTCCTCCAGTTCCGGAATGAGTGAAGCACGAGACATCGCGAACACCAGTCGGCCCCATGGAGTGAAAACGTGAATGGGTCCACAGTGTCAGAAGCTAAGTAACGAGTCTGAAGGAAAGGTTAGTTACCGAATCATTAACAGGGGCACTCCCGCTCCGGACAGCCCTCCCCCTCGTGCGTTCCGCAACGGCAGGGTTTTCCCGCGGGGTTGGTCGGGCCAGTACTGGGCCTTGCATCCGCCTCGAAAATCGCTATATTTCGCGCGTCCAGTTGCTGGATATCTCATAACGATCGGAATAAGTTCGGTCGGCCTTTGAGAGTGGGTTCCCCCGGGGCCCGCTCTTTTTTGTTACCCATCGGACGCGTGGCTGACGGGACGCAACCGCGAGCTGAACCAGCCCTGAGTAACGCTCGATGACGCAACCAGTCGAAATGCCTGAGGCCGATGCCGAGCCCCGATTGATCGTCGAGCAGGGGTTGGCAGCGCGAGTGACGCAAATCGTCGAGCCGGTGCTGACCGGTTTGGGCTATCGACTTGTTCGTGTGAAGGTTTTGGGGCTTGACGGCTGCACTCTCCAGGTCATGGCCGAACGGCGCGACGGGACCATGACTGTCGAGGACTGCGAACGGGTATCGCGGGCGCTTTCGCCCCTGCTCGATGTCCAGGATCCGATCGAGCGTTCCTACCGGCTCGAAGTATCATCGCCGGGCTTGGATCGACCTCTGGTGAGTTGCTCGGATTTCGAACGCTATGTCGGCTACAGCATAAAGGTGGAGATGGCGATCCCAGTCGAGGGGCGCCGACGCTTCCGCGGGGTGCTGACCGGCACCGAGGGCGACTGCGTCCGCATGCGCCGTGAAGATATAGCGCCGGACGAGCCCGGTGACGTGCTGCTGCGGCTAGACGAGATGGCGGAAGCCAAGCTGGTGCTGACCGACGCGCTTGTCGCGGAATTGCTCAGGCGTGGGAAAGCCCTTGAACGCGCCGCGCGCGAGGAAGAGCGCGGCCGTCATTGGCCGGCGCGTGGCCCGAAACATGCGGCCCGGCTGGACTACATGCCGCGCGAGCTAAGCGTTCCCGGCAAAGGGAAGGAGTTCGATTCCCGAACCGTTACGGGGTCGTCTGTAAGCGAGAACGAAGGAGAATGAACATGGCCGTGAGTGCGAACCGGCTGGAACTGTTGCAGATCGCCGACGCAGTAGCGCGCGAGAAAGCAATTGATCGAGGAATTGTCATTGCAGCGATGGAAGACGCCATCCAGAAGGCGGCGCGCTCGCGCTACGGCAGCGAGACGGAAGTCCGCGCCGAGATCAATCCCAAGACGGGCGAAATGCGGCTGTCGCGATTATTGCTGGTGGCGGAGCAGGTCGACAACGATGCGACGCAAATTTCTCTGGAGGATGCCAAGAAGCGCAATCCCGCTGCTCAGGTCGGCGACTTTATTGCCGAACCGTTGCCGCCGCTGGAATATGGCCGAATTGCCGCCCAATCAGCAAAGCAGGTGATTGTTCAGAAGGTGCGTGAAGCCGAGCGAGATAGACAGTATCAGGAGTACAAGGACCGCATTGGCGACATCGTCAATGGCATCGTCAAGCGCGTCGAATATGGCAACGTCGTCGTTGATCTGGGTCGCGGTGAGGCGATCGTGCGTCGAGACGAATTGCTGCCGCGAGAAACCTTCCGGAATGGGGACCGTATCCGGGCCTTTATCTACGACGTGCGCCGGGAGCCGCGCGGTCCGCAGATTTTCCTCTCCCGTACTCACCCGCAATTCATGGCCAAGCTGTTCGCGCAGGAGGTGCCTGAAATCTACGACGGTATCGTGGAGGTGAAGGCGGTTGCACGCGACCCCGGCTCGCGCGCCAAGATCGCCGTCATCTCCCGCGACTCCTCGGTCGATCCGGTGGGCGCCTGCGTGGGGATGCGCGGCTCGCGTGTCCAGGCGGTAGTCAACGAGCTTCAGGGCGAGAAGATCGACATCATTCCGTGGACGGCGGACCCTGCCAATTTCGTAGTCAATGCGCTCGCCCCTGCCGAGGTGGCGAAGGTGGTGCTGGACGAGGAGCGCCAGCGCATGGAAGTGGTAGTGCCCGATCAGCAGCTTTCGCTTGCGATCGGTCGGCGCGGGCAGAATGTGCGGCTTGCGTCCCAGCTAACCGGTTGGGACATCGATATCGTAACCGAGCAGGAGGAATCCGAGCACCGTCAAGCTGAATTCGAGAAGCGCACAAAACTCTTTGTCGATGCCCTGAACCTCGATGAGGTGGTGGGCCAATTGCTCGCTTCGGAGGGTTTCAACTCGGTCCAGGAGCTTGCGATGGTGGATGAGAAGGAGCTCGCCGCGATCGAGGGATTCGATGAGGACACTGCGCAAGAACTGCAGACACGTGCCCAGGAGTATCTGGCGAAGGAAGAGGCCGAGCTCGATGCTGCACGCCAGGAGCTCGGAGTTGCCGACGACCTGAAAGAAATTCCGGGGATCACGACCGCCATGTTGGTGGTACTGGGCGAGAACGACATCAAGACCGTCGAAGATTTGGCAGGTTGCGCCACGGACGACCTCGTCGGCTGGAGCGAGCGCAAGGACGGGGAGCTGACACGCAATCCAGGTATTCTCGACGGCTTCGATCTTTCGCGCGAGGAGGCGGAAACGCTGATTATGCAGGCCCGCGTGAAGGCAGGCTGGATCAAGGAAGAAGATCTTGTCACGTCAGAAGAGATCCCGGCCGAAGCGGTTATGGCGCAGTCGTAACAATGTTGATCGCGGGCGAGGGCGACAGGGACATGGCGGTGCGGAAGCGAGCTGCGGGCATGGAACGGCTGTGCGCTGCGACCGGCGAGGTAAAGCCGGTTGATGGCATGATCCGTTTCGTCACCGGTCCCGACCATACCGTCCTTCCCGATCTGAAACGCAAGCTTCCGGGCCGAGGAGTTTGGATCACCGGCACGCGGCAAGCGCTCCAGCTTGCGATCGACCGGAAGAGCTTCGAGCGGAGCTTCAAACACCAGGTTCGTGTGCCGGATGGCCTCGTCGCGCTGACTGAAGGATTACTGCAACGAGCCGCGCTCGATGCGCTCGCAATCTGCCACAAGGCTGGCAAGGCCATGATTGGGTTCGGCCGAGTGGAGGCAGCGCTAGCGCAGGGTACGGCAGTTGCGGTCCTGCATGCCGTCGAGGCTTCGGCGGAAGGCGTCAAGAAACTCGACGGGGCACTTGGACCTGGGGCGGCGTGCCCCGTGGTATTGCATGGGTTCACCTCGGCGCAATTGGATTTGGCATTCGGGCGGTCAAATGTGATACATGCAGGCCTGCTTGCCAGTTCTGAGACTGGAACCTTCCTGGCGCGCGCTGCGCGACTGGATGGTTTCCGGACTGAGGCTATGGCAGGTGCGGCTGCCATAGCCCAATATGGCTTGCTTGCATCCACCAAGGAGAGGGGTCGTCGAACTTCGAGAGGCGAGGGTCGCGGCAAGCCGACGATGGTTGAGTTGGATCGATAGGAATGGCTGAAACAACGGAAAAGACTAGCGAAAAAAAGCTGAGCGTGGCTGCGACCAAGACCCTGACCTTGAAGGGACGAGGGGTCGAGCAGGGCGTGGTGCGCCAGAGTTTCAGCCACGGCCGCAGCAAGGCGGTCGTTGTTGAGAAGGTCAAAAGTCGCATACCCACCCGAGCAAGGGCTGAAACGGCCATGCCGGCGGCGCCGGCCAAGCGCAATGCAGCAGCGTCCCCGGCCGTTGCGATCGCGCCGGCCGCCCCCCCAGCCACAGCGACGCCCGCGGTTGCGCCCAAACCGTCCGGAGTAGTGCTGCGCACGCTCACCGACGAGGAGCGCACGGCTCGTGCGCGTGCTCTGGGCGATGCCCGCTTGCGCGAAGCAGAAGAGCGCAAAATTGCCGAAGAGGAGGCTCTGCTCCGGAAAAGTCGTGAAACGGCGGAGCGCACCGAGCGCGATGCCGCGGAAGCTCGCAAAGCTGAGGAAGAGCGCCGCCGCAAGCATGAGCTGGAGACGAAGCTCAAAGCGGAGCAGGAGGCCAAAAAGCGCTTCGGTGATGAAGCAACACAGGCGAAGCCCTTGGCTGGGCGGCCGGCGCTTGAGCCCGATGAGGAGGAGGCACCGCGGGCGCGACGCGGCGCCGGCGCGGGGCGAGCGACCCCCGCGCCGAAACCCGCGCGCGGCACCGCTCAGAAGACCCGCGGCCGCTTGACAGTGGTCACCGCACTCAGCGCCGATGAAGAGCGTGAACGATCGGTCGCGGCCTTCCGTCGTCGGGTCCAGCGGCTGAAAGGGCAAGCAGCCGACGAACCGAAAGAGAAGCTCATTCGGGAAGTGACGATCCCCGAAACCATCACAATCCAGGAGCTTGCCAATCGCATGGCCGAACGGGCGGTCGACGTGATCAAGCTGTTGATGAAACAGGGTCACATGGCCCAGATCAACGACGTGATTGACGCGGATACAGCCCAGCTGCTCGCCGAGGAGCTGGGGCACACCGTAAAACGGGTGGCAGAATCCGACGTGGAAGAGGGGCTCTTCGACGTCACGGATGATCCCTCGGCGCTATTGCCGCGCCCGGCCGTCGTAACCGTCATGGGCCACGTCGATCATGGCAAGACCTCTCTGCTTGATGCCATTCGCTCCACCGAGGTCGCCGCCGGCGAGGCGGGAGGCATTACCCAGCACATCGGCGCGTACCAGGTGACCGCTCCATCGGGCAGCAAGATCACTTTTATCGATACGCCCGGTCACGCGGCCTTCACCGCCATGCGTGCGCGGGGCGCCCGAGTGACTGATATCGTGGTGCTGGTGGTTGCAGCCGATGACGGAGTGATGCCGCAGACGGTCGAGGCCATCAATCACGCCAAAGCCGCCCGGGTGCCCATGATCGTTGCTATCAACAAGATCGACCGGCCGGATGCCAAGCCTGAGCGGGTACGAAACGAGCTGCTGGCACATGAAATCCAGGTGGAATCCCTGGGCGGGGATGTTCTCGATGTGGAAGTCTCGGCAACCAAGAAGCTCAACATCGAAAAGCTCCTGGAAACAATCGGCCTGCAGGCGGAGATTCTCGATCTCAAGGCCAACCCGAATCGCCCGGCAGAAGGCACTGTGATCGAGGCGAAGCTTGATCGCGGACGTGGACCGGTAGCCAGCGTGCTGGTGCAACGCGGGACGCTGCGTACGGGTGACATTGTCGTTGCTGGAGCCGAGTGGGGCCGCGTTCGCGCCCTTATGTCGGATGCAGGCCAACCGGCGAATACGGCTGGGCCGTCGACGCCAGTCGAGGTGCTCGGGTTTAACGGTATCCCGGAAGCGGGGGATCGCTTGGCCGTCGTCGACAGCGAGGCCCGGGCGCGCGAGGTGACCGATTATCGGGCCCGGCAGAAACGGGACAAGCTTGCCGCCCGCGCAACCGGAATGCGCGGCTCCCTTGAGCAAATGATGACGCAGCTCAAGAGCGCCGGACGGAAGGAATTCCCGCTCGTGATCAAAGCGGACGTGCAGGGCTCCCTCGAGGCCATTTCCGGCGCGCTCGAGAAGCTCGGCACCAATGAGGTCGCGGCGCGAGTGCTGCACGGCAGTGTCGGCGGCATCACGGAATCCGACGTCACGCTGGCGGAAGCATCCGGTGCAGCGATCATCGGTTTCAATGTGCGCGCACACAAGGAGGCGCGCGAGGCAGCCGAGCGCGCCGGGATCGAGATCCGCTACTACAACGTCATCTACGATCTCGTCGACGACGTGAAGAAAGCGATGTCCGGCCTGCTTGCACCGTCCGTCCGCGAGACCACACTCGGCAGTGCCGTCATTCTGGAAATCTTCAAGGTCTCGAAGGTCGGCAATGTTGCGGGATGCCGTGTGACCGAAGGGGTAGTCGAGCGCGGCGCAAATGTCAGGCTGGTGCGCGACAATGTAGTCGTGCACGAGGGCAAGCTGTCCCAGCTCAAACGATTCAAGGACGACGCGCGGGAAGTTGTCGCCGGCCAGGAATGCGGAATGGCGTTTGAGAACTACCAGGACATGCGGGTCGGCGACGTGATCGAATGCTTCCGCACGGAGACGGTGCAACGCACCCTCTGATAACTCGTCGCCATCGAGCGAAGGCTGAGCCAGGGCTCTCGCAACGGCAGTTGCGCGTGGGTGAGCTGGTGCGACACGTGCTTGCCGACCTATTTGCTCGCGGCGAGGTGCATGATCCCGTGATCGAAGGCCATTTGATAACGGTGTCCGAAGTGCGCATGACTGCCGACCTGCGTCTGGCAACCATTTATGTGATGCCCCTGGGCGGTCAGGACATCGAGCTCGTGACTGCGGCGTTGGATCGCAACAAACGATTTCTGCGCGGCGAGATTGCCCGGCGCATCAACTTGAAATTTGCCCCCGAAATCAGGTTCGCAATCGATCCGAGATTTGACGAGGCCGATCGAATTGAGCGGCTTTTGCGTACGCCGGCCGTGCAGCGCGACCTCCACAAGTCCGCCGATGACAAGAGTTGACGCGCTGGGCACGGAGAATCCGATCGAGCGGCCCAAAGGCAAGCGCGAGCGGCGCGATGTGCACGGCTGGCTCGTGCTCGACAAGCCCGTGGGAATGACTTCGACACATGCCGTCAGCGCGGTCAAAAGACTATTTCAGGCCAAACGTGCCGGCCACGCCGGCACCCTGGATCCGCTTGCCTCCGGCGTTCTGCCGATCGCACTTGGAGAGGCCACCAAGACAGTTCCCTTTGTAATGGAGGGTCGAAAAACCTACGTTTTTACCGTGCGGTGGGGGGAGGAGCGGGATACTGACGACGCCGAGGGCCGCGTTACTGCAAGCTCGCGCGAGCGCCCCGGCGCCGAGAGCATTCGGGCTCTTCTGCCGCGTTTCACCGGCTCGCTGGAACAGGTCCCACCGCGTTTCTCCGCCATAAAGATTGCAGGCGAGCGTGCGTACGACATCGCGCGCGAAGGCGAGATCCTCGAGCTCGCGCCACGTCCGGTGGAAGTCCATTGTCTCGAGCTCCTCTCAATGCCTGATCCCGATCAGACGATCCTCAGGGCCGAATGCGGCAAGGGAACCTACATTCGGGCACTGGCGCGCGACATAGGTCGATGCTTGGGCTGCTACGGCCATGTCGCGGGGCTGCGGCGAACGGCGGTCGGACCATTCGATGAAGCTCGTGCCGTCGGATTGAGAGCGCTGCAGCACGAGGAGCCAAGCGGAGGCCCGCCCTCTTGCCTCCTGCCGGTCGAGGCGGGACTCGCCGGTTTGCCGACGCTGCACGTCAACTCCGCCGATGCAGGCCGGCTCGCACGCGGTCAAGGGGTGCTGTTGCGGGGACGGGACGCGCCGGTCCTACGGGGCTGGATATCGGTTTTGGCCCAGGGAGCGCTGCTTGCGCTTGCAGAAGTGGACAAGGGGGAAGTTCGGCCGCGGCGCATTTTCAATCTGCGCCGAACGTGAGGCTCCGATCCGTGCAAATCTCTCACGCGCCAGCAGCCACGCCGGGTATCAGGGGCAAAAGAGCAGCTTCACTGTTCCACAGCGGCATAATTTCGCTGGCTTCCCGGTCGGATTTGCTATATTGCGCGGCTTGCGCGGGCCATGGCCCGCGTTTCATGATTAGGACGACCGTGCTGGACGACATCCCGGGACCGGCCGCCGAACCGACTTAACCCCTTAACAGGAACAGGACACCCGATGTCGATAGCAGCAGGCCGCAAGGCTGAAGTCATCAAGACGTACGCGACCAAGGCAGGCGATACCGGCTCGCCGGAGGTGCAGGTGGCGATCCTTTCGGAGCGCATCAACAGCCTCACCGAGCACTTCAAAACGCATGTCAAGGACAATCACTCCCGGCGTGGATTGCTTAAGCTCGTATCGCAGCGACGCCAACTGCTCGATTATCTCGCGCGGATCGACAATGCGCGTTACAAGGCGCTGATCGAGCGGCTTGGTATTCGCCGCTGAGCTCGCGCGCGATGCGCGTTGCAATTGGAGAGCTGATCTGTCCACGGTTCATCCGGCAGCGAGTTGCTGCCGATTTTGGCAAGACGAGCAACAGGATTGCTCGTCCCGTTGAACGGGAGGTGGAAAGCCATGGCAGGGTTGCCGCATGCTGTGTTGGACGGCGGCACCCTCGGGTTTCGCAGCATCTCGCTGCCTGGCTTGCGGCTTTCGCATCTTCGCAAAAGCAATGAAAGACAATCGCAATGTTTGATATTCATCGCGTTGAGCTCGAGTGGGGAGGGCGCAAGCTCGTCCTAGAGACCGGCAAGATCGCCCGACAAGCCGATGGCGCGGTGATCGCCAGTTACGGCGAATCACGCGTACTGGCGACGGTCGTAGCCGCGAAAGAACCCAGGGAAGGTGTCGACTTCCTGCCCTTGACCGTCGATTACCAGGAAAAGTTCTACGCAGCCGGGCGCATTCCCGGCGGCTATTTCAAACGCGAAGGCCGCCCCACCGAAAAGGAGACCCTGGTCTCGCGCTTGATTGATCGCCCGGTGCGGCCGCTCTTCGCCGAGGGCTGGCGCTGCGAGACGCAGGTCATCGTGACCACGCTTTCGCATGATCTCGAGAACGACCCGGACATTTTGGCCATGATTGCCGCATCGGCCGCGCTGACGTTGTCCGGCGCACCCTTCATGGGACCGATCGGCGCGGCGCGCGTCGGCTTCATCAACGACGAATATGTGCTCAACCCGCAGCTCGATGAGATGACCGAGAGTCAGCTCGACCTGGTCGTGGCCGGTACTCAGGATGCTGTGTTGATGGTCGAATCGGAGGCGAAGGAGCTGACCGAGGAACTCATGCTCGGTGCCGTGATGTTCGGGCAGCGGCACTTTCAGCCGGCGATCGATGCCATCATCAAGCTTGCGGAGAAGGCGGCGAAGGAACCACGCGAGCTGCAGGTCCCCGACACCAGCGCGCTGGAGAAGGACATGCTCGCCTTCATCGAGCAGGATCTTCGCGCCGCGTACGCCGTTGCCGATAAACAGCAGCGCCATGCTGCATTGGACACGGCCAAAGCCAAGGTGCTGGCGCACTTCTGCCCCGAAGGGGCGGAGAACCCGCCCTACCCCAAGCAGCAGGTCGCCAATGTCTTCAAGAGCATTGAAGCTCGGATTGTGCGTTGGAATATTCTCGACACCGGCCGACGCATCGACGGACGAGACGTGAGAAGCGTCCGTCCCATTGTCTCTGAAGTAGGCGTGCTGCCGCGCGCGCATGGTTCGGCTCTATTCACGCGTGGAGAGACACAGGCGCTGGTGGTCGCCACTCTGGGCACCGGAGAGGACGAGCAATGGATCGACGCGCTGCAGGGCACATACAAAGAAACATTCCTTCTGCACTACAATTTCCCGCCGTTTTCGGTGGGCGAAACCGGGCGAATGGGCGGCCCGCGTCGGCGGGAGATCGGACACGGCAAGCTCGCCTGGCGCGCGATCCATCCTGTCCTGCCCGCGCACCACGAATTCCCGTATACGCTGCGCGTGGTCTCGGAAATCACCGAATTGAACGGCTCCTCCTCAATGGCCACGGTCTGCGGGACCTCCCTCGCGCTGATGGATGCAGGCGTTCCGCTCAAGCGCCCGACCGCCGGCATTGCCATGGGTCTCATCCTCGAGGGTGATCGTCATGCGGTGCTGTCCGACATCCTCGGCGACGAGGACCACCTGGGCGACATGGACTTCAAGGTGGCCGGTACTGAGCGCGGGGTGACTTCCCTGCAAATGGACATCAAGATCGCGGGGATTACCGAGGAGATCATGCGCGTCGCGCTCGCGCAGGCCAGCGAGGGACGCATGCACATCCTGGCCGAGATGTCGAAGGCGCTTGCTCATCACCGTGCTCAGCTTGGCGAGCACGCGCCGCGTATTGAGGTGTTCAACATCCCGGTTGATAAGATCCGCGAGGTGATCGGCTCGGGCGGCAAGGTGATTCGCGAGATCGTGGAAAAAACCGGCGCCAAGGTCGACATCGCCGATGACGGTACCGTCAAGGTCGCCTCGGCCAGCGGAGATGCGATGAAAGCGGCCATCAACTGGATCAAGTCCATCGCGTCCGAGCCCGAGGTCGGCCATATTTATGAGGGCACCGTCGTGAAGGTCATGGACTTCGGCGCTTTCGTGAACTTCTTCGGTGCGAAGGATGGGCTGGTGCATATCAGCCAGCTTGCGCCGCGCCGTGTCCAGAAGGTAACCGACGTGGTCAAGGAAGGCGACAAGGTAAGGGTGAAGCTGCTCGGTTTCGACGAGCGCGGTAAGGTGCGCCTTTCCATGAAAGTCGTCGATCAGACGACCGGAGAGGATCTCGAAGCCAAACAGAAGGCCGAGGCTGAGCAGCAGCGCGAGCAGGCAGCAGCCGGGGGTGAGTAGGGAGCAGGTCAGGCAGAAGAGTTTGATTGACACTCGATCGAGCACGTTCATCGATTTGGAATTGCCGCGGAGGCTCTGCCGTCAGGTCTGCTTTGAACCCGGCGACGTCCTTCGTCAAAAGGGACAGAACTACCGCGACATGTACGTGATCACCGACGGTTGCGTCGGGGTCAATCGGGAAACGAACCGCCACGCGGGCAATCACCGAAGGCGGGAACAGGGGAGAGCGCTTTAGCCCGCCGGCGCTCCGCGCCTGATCATTGCGCGGCATCCTTGGCCTGTTCGCCGTTGGCCGGCTCGGCATCGAAACCGTTCTTCACCGAAGGATGAGGCATCGCAATGATGTTGTATCCCGAATCGACAAAATGGATGTCGCCCGTCACCCCGGTCGAGAGATCCGAGAGCAGGTAAAGCGCCGAGCCTCCTATCTCGTCCAGCGTCACGCCACGCCGAAGGGGTGAATGGCGATGTTGAAACGCAAACATCTGTCTTGCATCGCTGATGCCTGCACCAGCGAGCGTGCGAACGGGTCCTGCCGATATCGCATTAACGCGAATGCCCGCCGCTCCGAAATCTACTGCCAGATAACGGACGGAAGCTTCCAGCGCTGCTTTGGCAACCCCCATGACGTTGTAGTTCGGCATGGCGCGCTGGCCCCCATTGTAGGTCAGCGTCAACATGGCCCCACCTGCGGGCATCAGCGCGGCGGCGCGCTTGGCTGCTTCAGTGAAGGAGAAGCAGGAGATGATCATGGTACGCACGAAATTTTCGCGCGTTGTATCGGCGTACCGTCCCTTCAGCTGGTTCTTATCCGAGAATGCGATCGCATGCACGAGGAAGTCCAGCGAGCCCCATTTTGCCGCAATGTCCGCAAACATCGCGTCGATCGAGTCGATCTGCTCGACATCGCACGGCAGGACAAGCGAAGAACCGACGGACTGCGCCAGCGGCTTCACCCTGCGACCAAGCGCGTCGGATTGATAGGTAAATGCCAGAGTGGCGCCCTGCGCGGCCAGTATTCTCGCGATGCCCCAGGCTATGGAGTGATCGTTTGCGACCCCCATGATTAGCCCACGCTTGCCTTGCATCAGTTGCGTCATGCCCACCGGCTTGTCACCCTCAGCGCCGCTCTTGCCCGCAAACCAGCTTTTCCCTCACAGACACTCAAGCCTCAAGCCGCTTGAACACTACGGAGGCGTTCGTGCCGCCGAACCCAAATGAGTTCGACAGCACGCAGCCGAGCCTCACGTCGTCGCGCCGCTCGCGCACGATCGGCATGTCATCGAATGCCGGATCCAGCGTTTCGATGTTGGCGCTTTCACAAATGAAACCACTGTTCATCATCAGAATACAGTAGATGGCCTCTTGCGCTCCGGCAGCTCCGAGCGAGTGCCCCGTGAGGGATTTTGTCGCCGCAATTGCCGGGCAACGCTCGCCGAAGACTGCGCGAATGGCCTCTATCTCCTTGAGGTCGCCGATGGGCGTCGAGGTCGCGTGAGGATTGATATAGTCGACCGGGATCTTCAGCCCCTTGAGCGCCATGCGCATGCATCGCACCGCCCCCTCCCCCGACGGCGCCACCATGTCAAAGCCGTCCGATGTGGCACCGTACCCCGCTACTTCGGCGTAAATGCGAGCACCCCGCGCTTTTGCATGATCGAGCTCCTCGAGGATCAGCACACCGGCCCCGCCGGCAATCACGAACCCATCCCGGTCGCGATCAAAAGCCCGGGAGGCCTTCTCCGGCGTCTGATTGAAACCCGATGACATGGCTCCCATGGCGTCGAACAGGACCGAGAGAGTCCAGTCGAGCTCCTCGCAGCCGCCGGCGAACATCACGTCCTGCTTGCCCATCTGGATCAATTCCGTGGCATTGCCGATGCAGTGGTTCGATGTCGCACAGGCCGACGAGATCGAATAATTTACACCTTTGATTTTGAACCAGGTGCCAAGGGTTGCCGAAGCCGTTGAGGACATGGCTTTGGGTACTGCGAACGGTCCCACCCGTTTCGGGCTTTTACTGCGCGCGGTGTCGGCCGCGTCGACGATCGCACGCGTCGAAGGTCCACCCGATCCCATGATGATACCGGTCATCTCGTGGGATACTTCGCTCGGTTCCAGTCCCGCGTCCCGGATCGCCTGCTCCATGGCCACATGATTCCAGGCGGCGCCGCCACCGAGGAATCGCATGGCGCGACGATCGACGATTGCGTCCGCCTCAAGCGAGGGCGCGCCGTGCACCTGCGAGCGAAAGCCCAACTCGGCATATTTCTCAGAACGGGAAATGCCGGACTTGGCCTCGCGCAGGCTGGCGAGAACTTCCTGCGTACTGCTGCCAATGGACGCGACAATGCCCATCCCGGTAACGACGACCCGCCTCATCGATACCTCGCGTGCATGCCGTCCCATTCCCGGAATAGCCTGGCCCGAAAACAGGAATCGTCTAACCCAGCAACCAGCACGACGGACACACTCGCGCCGTCAGCTTCCGGTCGACTGCAGCATTGGTTCTTCGCGAAACAAGCCGACCTTGAGGTCCAGCGCCTGATAGATGATGGATCCATCGGCCGAGAGCCAGCCGTCGGCAATCCCGAGGACGAGTTTGGACCGCATCACCCTTTTTACGTCGATGCCGTAGACGACTTTCTTGACCGTAGGGAGGACTTGGCCGGAGAACTTCAGCTCGCCCAGGCCAAGCGCGCGCCCTCTGCCCGGCGCCCCGAGCCACCCCAGGAAGAACCCAAGCAGCTGCCACAGAGCGTCCAGTCCGAGGCATCCCGGCATGACGGGATCGCCCTTGAAATGACAGGGAAAGAACCACAGGTCCGGCCTCAGATCGAGGACAGCGCGGACCAAGCCCTTTCCATATGTGCCGCCCGCTTCCGCGATCTCGGAGATGCGATCGAACATCAACATGGGAGGCAGCGGAAGCTGGGCATTACCAGCGCCGAACAATTCGCCTCGCGCGCAGGCTAGCAAGTCATCATAACCAAAACTGGTGCTCCGGTTTTCCATTTGCCTCACGTCCGTCGCAGCTTGCCGTTGCATGCACTCCTAACATAGCCTGTTCGCGGGGCAAAGCCGATGCCGGCTCGACCGGGGGCCACGTTTCGGTGCGAACCGTGTTGCGGGGCAACATGCGTCTTGCGCCGGGGCGCAGGCGGTTGCACGCACCCCGCCGCAGCCTCCTCGCATAGGGAACGAATTGGGCCTTTGGCGCGTCCTAGGAGGGCGGTTGCATCTTCGGAGCAATATGTTACAGATGCAACAATATAGTAGGCATTGCCTTGAGATAAAGGTTCACCCATTCCATGCTACCGGCCAAGGTCCTTTGCACCAGCAGGGTTGAGAATGGAGGCGCCGTTCCCGCCTCGCGACCGGGCCTGACCGGGTGTCCTTGGCACGATGTCAAAACCATGTTACGTGACGTAGGTTTGCGGCCGACGCGCCAGCGCATGGCGTTGGGGTGGATGCTCTTTGGCAAGGGCGACAGACACGTCACCGCTGAGATCCTCTACGAAGAGGCGCTCTCGGCGAAAGTACCGGTCTCTCTGGCCACCATCTACAACACGCTGCATCAATTCACGGACGCGGGGCTGCTACGCCAGGTCGCCGTCGACGGGTCCAAGACGTATTTCGATACAAATGTTTCCGACCATCACCATTTCTTCATTGAGGGCGAGAATGATCTCGTCGATATCCCGCCGTCCGAGGTGCTTGTGGGCAGCACACCGGTCCCTCCGGAAGGCTATGAAGTAGCGCGCATCGACGTGGTGGTGCGGTTGCGCCGCAAGCGACGTTGAGCATCGCCCATAGTTACGGGACGGTCTCGTTCGCATACACCCCCCAGAGCTGCTCCTGGACGATCCAGCCGTCAAAACGCGGGCCAGAGATTCGACACCAATTCGCGCTGCAAAGCTTTACCTGGGCCAACACGCCGGCCTGCAGCTGAGCAACGACCGTCCCGCTGCTGTCGTTCCTGTCATAGAGGGGAACGAGCTGCGTTTTGTCCTTCGGGGCGACCAGCGCAGTCCGCTTGCCGGACAACAGCGAGTGGTAAACCCATCCCTCCGAGCCTTCCCAATCGCGAATCCGCCGCCAATTGTCCGACTCGGCGGTGATCTCAACGGGGAGACCGGCGCGCGTGTAAACGAACGCCACGTCGTGGTCCCGGGTGGGGCCGGTGCGCACATTTACCCGGTCCGGCTTGAGGCTGACGAATCGCGGCACGGGCAGCCCGCTCTTGGGACCGACGGCGGTTTCCGCATGGGACCCGCCCATCCCCAGCACCAATGCGCTGGCTAGCGCGGCAAGTGCGCTGCAAAACCTACCGACCTGCCAGGCACGATACGCGACCATCGGGGCCATTCTCACCAGAATTCTCTGGCTGGGACCGGCAGCGAAAGTGAGCGGACGCTATGCATTGCGCTTGTGTTCGCGCTTTCATCTGTGAGAGAAAGTTAGAGGCCCGCCGTGCAACCCAGTTTCAGGCACCGGGGTTAAAGAGACCTAAATGGAGAATAACCCGCCGCTTTCACCGGCATTGTAGGCCGGCTAGAGTTGAATGATGGCAAATCGCAAAAGGCCGCTTGTCGTGGTGACACGCAAGTTGCCGGACAGAGTTGAAACGCGGATGCGCGAATTGTTCGACGCGCAGCTCAATCTTGAGGACAGGCCTCTGACCGTTGCCGAGCTTGCTGATACGATGAAAAGCGCGGATGTGCTCGTCCCCACGGTGACCGACCGTATCGACTCGGCGGTGCTGAGCAAGGCCGGAGACAGACTCAAGCTGATCGCCAACTACGGTAACGGGGTCGATCACATTGACGTTGCGACCGCGCTCAGTCGCGGTATCACCGTAACGAATACCCCGGGGGTTCTGACCGAAGATACCGCCGATATGACCATGGCGCTGATCCTTGCCGTTCCGCGTCGTTTGGCGGAAGGCGCCGCGGTGTTCATCGACGACAAGCCCTGGAGCGGCTGGTCGCCCACCTGGATGCTGGGCCACCGGATCTGGGGCAAGCGCCTGGGCATCATAGGGATGGGACGTATCGGCCAAGCAGTTGCGCGTCGTGCACGGGCATTCGGCCTTCAGATCCATTATCACAACCGCCGCCGTGTCCCGCCCATCATCGAAGAGGAGCTCACGGCGACCTATTGGGAGAGCCTCGATCAGATGCTGGCCAGAATGGACATCATCTCCGTCAATTGTCCTCACACGCCGGCCACCTACCACTTGTTGTCCGCTCGGCGGCTGAAGCTCATTCGGCCCGAGGCTTACATCGTAAACACCGCGCGCGGCGAAGTTATTGACGAGAATGCATTGGTGCGGCTGATCTCTTCTGGCGAGATCGCAGGTGCCGGGCTCGACGTTTTCGAGCACGAGCCGGCGGTCAACCCGAAGCTCGTCAAGCTGGCGCGGAGCGGCAAGGTGGTGCTGCTGCCCCATATGGGGTCAGCGACGGTAGAAGGCCGTGTCGACATGGGCGAGAAGGTGATTGTGAATATCAAGACGTTTTTTGATGGACATCGCCCACCAGACCGTGTCCTGCCGTCGATGCTCTGAGGCGGTTACTGCTATTTGCCGCAATTTCCTGTAGCATCGTGCCCACCATCGTCAGGGAGAATCACTGATGCGGGCTTTATTGCTGGCCGGCGCGGTTGTCCTCATCGGCACGCAGCCGGGCTCTGCCGCGACACTTGCACCGGCCGAAATCCAGGCCACGTTTTTCACCGGGCAGCCGTTCACGGCCGCGACCACGAACATCAAATACAAGATGGTGTTCGCAACCGACGGGAAAATGACGCGCGAGCCGATTGGCAGCGGCGGCGCAAAGAGCGAGGGGACGTGGAAGCTTTCAAAGCAGGGGTTTTGCACGACCTGGAAAGGCTCGAAAGCCAACTGTTACCAGGTTGAGAGCGCGGGCGAGAACAAATGGTCGGTGAAGAAGGGGGCGACGATCGTAGCCACCTGGTCGAAGTGAATGAAGCCTCAGCTATGGGCCGACAGGTCCGTGATGGTGGGGCGCTCCCCCGACAGCGGATTGGAGGGGTCCCAGCCATAAAGTAGCGTTTCGAAACGCATGGAACGTGCATCGACCATTATGAGCCGCCCGATGAGCCCTTCGCCGAAGCCGACGATTTCTCGGATGACCTCGATCGCCATCATTGAGCCGACCACGCCGGTAAGGGCACCGAGGATGCCAGCCTCGGCGCACGCAGGAACTACGCCGGGCGGCGGCGGCTCGGGAAAGATGCAGCGATAAGTTGGGTTCGGCGTGCCGTCAGCGCTTCGCTCGTGGGCGCGCACGGTTGTAAGCGTACCGTCAAAAGTGCCAACTGCGGCGCTGACCAGGGCTCTCTTGGCCAAGAAGCAAGCATCCGATACGAGATACCGGGTAGCAAAATTGTCCGATCCGTCCGCGACAATGTCATAAGCCTCGATCAGGCCGAGCGCGTTATGCGCAGCCAACCTGGTCGCATGCGGCTCGACGACCACATGCGGGTTCAACCGCAGGATCGCCTCCCTCGCGCTGTCGACTTTGAGACCCCCTATCTCGGACGTGGAGTGAATCACCTGGCGCTGGAGGTTCGAGAGCGCGACCACATCATCATCGACCACGCCAATGGTGCCAACCCCTGCGGCCGCAAGATAGAGCAGCACGGGCGCCCCAAGGCCACCGGCGCCAAGTACCAGGACGCGAGCTTTTTTCAGCGCAGCTTGGCCAGGCCCGCCCACTTCGCGCAGCACGATGTGGCGGGCATAGCGCTCGATCTCGTCGGGGCCAAACATTGACACGTTCGCCTTGTAGTTCGTCGCAATGTTCCTGGAAACAGCTAGGTTTGCAAACCATGAATGCTGTTGACGTTGCGCGCGATCATCGCGCGGCAGTAGATTTGCCCCGATCTGGGCTCAGAAGTCGCACAGGAAATTTCGCATGCGAACCCTGATTGCCATCCTGATCCTCTGCTTCAGCGCGTCCGCTGCCCTGGCGCAGAGCAACGGTCCGCAAGACAAAGCGACGACGAGCTCGAATGCGCAGGTGAGAAAGTTCCGCATCCCGGGAATCAGGCCAGCAATACTGCGCGCGCGTGCCGCGACGAGGCGTTCCGGCGTCGCTACCCCGGCCGCTTCCTCGGGTAAAGCGGAAGGGGGTACGCTCCGTAGCACAGCCATACGCAGACGAGTGGCGCCCCCGCCGCCCGCCGATCGCGATGGCGCCATGACGCCTGCTGATCGCCTTGCCACCCAGCTCGACCTTGCCTGGACCGGTGACTACACCGGTCTCGTCACCGGCGAGGCAAGCGAGAAGGCGACGGCGGCGGTGAAAGCGTTCCAGAAAAACCGAAAATTCAAGGAAACTGGCGTGCTCAATACGCAGGAACGGGCCCTGCTCGCCGCCGCCAGCAAGGCGAGGCAGAACCAGGTCGGCTGGAGCGTGGTCGATGATCCCATTACGGGCGCGCGGCTTGGGCTTCCGACAAAACAGGCGCCCAACCGGACGGAAGCTAAATCCGGCACCCGCTGGTCCTCGGCGCAAGGACAGGTGCAGGTAGAGACCTTCAAGATCAGGGAGCCTGGCACTACGCTTGCCGGCGTCTACGAACAGCAGAAAAAGGAACCATCCACCCGCAGGCTCGATCTCAACGTATTGCGGCCGGATTTCTTCGTGTTGGGAGGGATGCAGGGCCTGAAGAAGTTTTATGTGCGCGCGGAGGTCAGGGATGGGGAGGTGCGGGGAATGACGGTGCTTTATGATCAGGCGACCGAAAACATCATGGATCCGGCAGCGGCGGTCATGGGCAGCATGTTCACCGGATTTCCCAGCGCGACAGGTGAAGCGCAGATAGGCCAAGCCGCGAGACGCAAGGTGGAATACGGAACCGGGACCATCGTCAGTGCTGCCGGTTATATCCTTACGAGTTGTCAGCTGACGGACGGCTGCAATGTGGTCGTGGTAAGCGGCTACGGCGATGCCGATAGGCAAGCCGAGGATACCGCCACAGACTTGGCGCTGCTGCGTGTTTATGGGGCTCCCGACCTCGTTCCGGCGAGTTTCGCCGATGATCCGATCAAAGACTCGGATGTGACAATTCTCGGCGTTGCGGATCCCCGGATTCAGGACGGCGGCGCCGCAATTTCTGCAGTTCCCAGCAAGACGAAAGGCGAAGGGATCGAACCCGCTCCGCAGCCAGGCTTTTCCGGCGCCCCCGTCCTCGACGGAAAAGGACGCTTCGTCGGGATGGCGCAACTCAAAGCACCGGCGCTGGCCAGTGTCGGAGGCGTCACTCCCACATCCCATGCCAGCATCATCCCGGGCTCGACTATCCGAGCATTTCTCGAAGCCCAAAACCTGCCGCCTGCAACCAGGCAGCTCGGCGTTCAAGGTGGCAAGGACTCCGTGGTGCGGGTGATTTGCGTCAGAAAGTAGCAGGACGAACCTGCTCTGCTTTCCCGTCTACTCATGCTTGAAATTTGCCGGCCGCTTCGCGATGAACGCGGCCATTCCTTCTTTTTGATCATGGGTGGCAAACAGTCCCTGGAAGATCCGCCGCTCGAAACGTAATCCCTCGCCGAGCGACATTTCCAACGCGCGGTTGATTGCTTCCTTCGCTGCCAGCACCGATGGAAGCGAGAGCGAGGCGATGCTCTCTGCAACTTTCATGGCCTCATCCAAAAGCACCGATGCGGGAACCACCCGGGCCACCAGCCCCGACCGTTCGGCTTCGACTGCATCCATCATGCGCCCTGTCAGGATGAGATCCATCGCCTTCGCCTTGCCAACAGCGCGAATGAGTCGCTGAGTTCCCCCCATTCCCGGAATTACGCCGAGCTTGATTTCAGGCTGGCCGAATTTGGCCGTGTCGGCAGCGATAACGACGTCGCACATCATCGCCAGCTCACAGCCCCCGCCGAGCGCAAAGCCTGCAACTGCTGCAACGATTGGCTTGCGCACCCGCGTGAGCCGCTCATAGTCTGCGGCGAAGTCCTCGGAAAAGACATCGATGTAGGTTTTGGTCGCCATCTCCTTGATGTCGGCGCCGGCGGCGAAAGCCTTATCGGAACCGGTGATCACCATGCAGCCCACGTTGGGGTCGGCGTCGAAGCGCTCTGCCGCGGCGAGCAATTCCTCCTTGAGCGTGGCATTCAGCGCGTTTAATGCATTGGGCCGGTTCAACCGGATCACACCGACGCGGCCGCGGATTTCGACGACAATGGCCTCTTCGCGCATGGCTTTCCTCAAAGAGAGTTCATGGGGGGCGTTGCTGTGATGATCACTTCTGGCACACCGGGCAGAAGAATGTCGATCGCCCGGCTTGTACAATGCGTTTGATGATGCCGCCGCAACCTGCGCGCGGACATGGCTCGCCTGCGCGATCGTAGACGCAGAACTCATGTTGGAAGTCGCCAAGTGCGCCATTGGTACGGCGATGGTCCCGCAGCGAGGAGCCGCCGGCCTTGATCGCGGCGCGCAAAACCGCCTTGATTGCTTCGACCAGGCGAATCGCGCGCTCGTTAGGCAAGCCGGATCGCTTTGCGATCGTGGAAGCACGCCGCTTCGGCGACACAGCTGCCCGGTGCAGTGCTTCGCAGACGTAGATGTTGCCTAGCCCGGATACCACCTTCTGATCCAACAGGGCTGCTTTGATGGAGGTCTGCTTGCGGCCGCAGGAGCGAGCCAGCATATGCGGACCGAACTCGTCGGCGAGCGGCTCTGGCCCGAGTGCGCGCAGAAGCGGTTCCCTGCACAGCTCGGCTTGCGGGACGAGCTTCATCATTCCGAAGCGCCGGGGATCATTGAATGAAATAAGCGCCCCGGAGGACATGTGAAACTCCACATGATCGTGCGCGGAGTGCCGGGAGGTGGAGTGATAATACGCCCCCGGCGTGCGGATCCCGCGCGCCTGAGCGACACGAAATGAGCCAGACATCCCGAGGTGCATGATCAGCACCTCGCCTGAGGACAAGTACGCGAGTAGATACTTGGCGCGCCGGTCGAGCCGTTCCACTGTCTGACCTTCCAGCCGCTGAGCAAAATCCTTTGGCAGCGGCCAGCGCAGGTCGCCGCGATGCGCCTCGACCTGGGTAAAGCGCGCGCCTTGCATCACCGGCAAAAGTCCCTGGCGAACAGTCTCTACTTCCGGCAGTTCGGGCATGCGGGGGTTTCGGATCCGGCGCAGAGATAGCGCCCCTTGCCTCGGCACGCTATGGTCTTGCCGAACAAGGACTATTCGCGATGCCAAAAGCGGGCGGGGAGGCTGGGGCGGTACTCCGGCAGCCGGGGACGCCGGGCGACAAGCAGGCCATGGTCGACGGCGTGTTTCGCAGCGTCGCCCGTCGCTACGATCTGATGAACGACCTGATGTCGGGCGGATTGCATCGCGCCTGGAAGAACGCCCTCGTCACCGCCGTGAATCCTCCGAAGGGAATGCAATCATTCGCGCTGCTCGACATCGCGGGCGGTACCGGTGATGTTGCTTTTCGCGTGATAGAGGCGGCGGGCGCAGGCTCCCGGATCACCGTTCTCGACATCAGCGGCGAGATGATCGAGGTCGGACGGGCGAGGTCGGCCGAGCACGGCAACCGTGTAGCCTTCGTTCAGGGCAGCGGCGAGATGCTGCCGTTTCGTGACCGAATCTACGATGGCGCCACGGTTGCGTTCGGCATACGCAATATGACGCGAATTGAGCTGGCGCTCACCGAGGCTTACCGCGTGCTGCGCATCGGCGGCCGATTCTTCTGCCTTGAATTTTCCAGCGTCGATATTCCGGGCTTCAATACGCTGTACGACGCGTACTCGTTCAGGGTAATTCCTGCGCTCGGGGGCGTGGTCGCCGGCGATGCGCAGGCCTACCGCTATCTCGTAGAGTCCATCCGCCGCTTTCCCCGTCCGCATGCATTTGCGGAGATGATGCGGCTTGCGGGTTTTGCGCGCGTGTCGTTTCAGCCGATGACTGGAGGGGTGGTCGCGCTGCATTCAGGCTGGCGATTGTGATCACGGGTGTCGCGCACCTTGCCCGCCTCTCCCGCGCTGGATTCGTGTTCGCCCGCGAGGGCGTGCTGGCATTGGTCGATACCACGCGGCTGCCGCTGCCTCTACGAGCTGTGATCTCCATTGCGCGCCTGATTGAACGTCCGGTAAGCGCCGTTCCAGCAAACCGGCTGGCCACGGCGCTGACGCGGCTCGGTCCCAGTTACGTGAAGCTCGGGCAGTTTCTGGCGACGCGTCCGGACGTGGTCGGGGCAGCGTTGGCGCGCGACCTTGAAACACTGCAAGACAAGATGCCGCCTTTCCCGCAGGACGCGGCGGTGCGCGCGGTGGAAGCAGCGCTCGGCGAGCCGCTTCGCACTTTGTTTGTCTCCTTTGAGCCCCCGGTCGCCGCCGCCTCCATCGCACAGGTGCATCGGGCGGAAATCACGGTCAATGACGCACAGCAGCCGGTTGCGGTGAAGGTGTTGCGACCCGGCGTTGAGCGGCGCTTCAAGCTCGACCTCGACGCATTCACATTCGTTGCACGCCGAGCACAAGGGATTTCGGCGGAGGCCCGGCGCCTGCGACTGCTGGAAATCGTCGACACGCTGCGGCGTACCGTAGCGCTCGAAATGGATTTGCGGTTCGAGGCGGCCGCCCTTTCGGAGATGGCTGAAAACACCCGAAATGATCCGGACTTTCGCGTTCCCGCGGTCGACTGGGATAGAACCGCGCGCGACGTGCTAACGCTCGAATGGATTGAAGGCGTCCCGCTTTGGGACCATGAGCGGCTGACGGCCAAGGGCTTCGATCTCAAACGGCTGGCCCGTGCCGTGATCCAGACATTCCTCCGTCATGCCTTGCGCGACGGCTTCTTCCACGCCGACATGCATCCCGGAAACCTGTTCGTGGACGACGCGGGCCAGCTCGTTGCCGTGGATTTCGGCATCATGGGTAGGCTTGCCCCAAAAGAACGCCGGTTTCTCGCGGAGATTCTGTTCGGCTTCATCACCCGCAACTACTATCGGACGGCGGAGGTACATTTCGAAGCAGGTTACGTGCCGCCCCACCATTCCATCGCCAGCTTTGCGCAAGCGATCCGCGCGATTGGCGAACCCATCCACAAACGCACGGCCGAAGAAATCTCGATGGCGAAGCTATTCATGCTTCTGTTCGAGATTACCGGCCTTTTCGATATGCGTACCCGGCCCGAGCTTCTGTTGCTGCAAAAGACCATGGTCGTGGTGGAGGGCGTCGCACGGTCGCTTGACCCGAAGCTTGACATGTGGACGGCCGCTGAGCCGGTCGTGCGCGAATGGATGGAACGTCATCTCGGGCCGGCAGGAAAGCTGGAAACAGCGGCGGAGGGCGCCCTCGAAGTGGGTCGCTTCCTTGCGGAGGTGCCGAGTCTCCTGACACGCGGCGCCGACCTGCTGGATCGGCTGGATCTCATGGCGCAGAATGGTCTCGTCCTCGCCCCGGAAACCATCGCCGACATTGGTCGCTCGCAGATGCGCCGCAACCGCTCGACCGCTGTCGCCCTCTGGATAATCGCGGGGCTTCTGGGCTGGATCGGGTACGTGTTGCTGCACTGAAACCGCCAATCTGCGTTGATTGCAATGCAATCATGCGCTAGTTTGAAACGGTGGCAAGCATCACCATCCGGCAGCTTGATGAGGACCTGAAACGCCGCCTGCGGCTGCGCGCCGCGCGCAATGGCCGCTCCATGGAGGACGAGGCCCGAACCATTCTGCGCACGGCATCGGCCGGCGAGCTCGCCGAGCAAAGCAGAGCAACCAAGGCAGTCCCTGGTGTCGCGCCCCTTCCGCAGCCGGCGGCTCCCTTGCTCGCCCGCTCCATAGATCGTCAGGCTCGGGTCCTCCTCATCATTGGTGGCGGGATTGCGGCCTACAAGTCGCTGGATCTCATTCGCCGTCTGAAGGAGCGCGGCGTATTAGTGCGCTGCATCCTGACCAGGGCAGCCCTGGAATTCATCACCGTTCTGTCAGCGTCGGCGCTTTCAGGGGAGCGGGTCTTCGTCAACTTGTTCGATCCCACGACCGAGCACGATATTGGCCACATTCGACTGGCGCGGGAGGCCGAGCTTGTCGTCGTCGCACCCGCGACGGCAGACTTGATGGCAAAGATGGCGGCAGGCACTGCGGACGACCTCGCCTCCGCCGTCCTGCTGGCGAGCGATGCCAAGGTACTGGTTGCGCCCGCCATGAACCCGCACATGTGGGCCCATCCGGCAACGCGACGTAATCTCGCATTGCTGGAAAGGGACGGCGTCCTCGTGGTGGGGCCTAAGGTCGGCGAAATGGCCGAGGAAGGTGAAGCCGGAATTGGACGTATGGCGGAGCCGCTCGAGATTGTGTCTGCGGCACTGCCGTTTCTCCACAGCTCCCGCGCTCCGCAAACGCTTAAGGGCCGGCGTGTCATCGTTACGTCGGGCCCAACCCATGAGCCTATCGACCCGGTGCGCTATATCGCCAACCGCTCATCGGGTAAGCAGGGGCACGCTATTGCCGGCGCTGCAGCGGCTCTGGGAGCCGAAGTCCTCCTGGTCACCGGACCTGTCAGCCTGCCCGATCCGGTGGGGCTGAAAACCGTAAAGGTGGAGACCGCGCAAGAGATGCTAGCCGAGGTTAACCGGGGTCTCCCTGCGGAGGTCGCGATATTTGCCGCCGCAGTTGCTGATTGGCGGGTGGAGGAGGCGAATGCCAACAAGATCAAGAAACAGCCAGGATCGTCGCCGACCCTGACGCTGATCGAAAATCCTGACATTCTTGCGACTATTGGTCACCGCGACAAAGGCCGTCCTCGGCTCGTGATTGGATTTGCGGCAGAAACCGAGCAAGTCATCGAGCACGCCAAGGCCAAGCTGGCGCGCAAGGGCTGTGACTGGATAGTTGCGAATGATGTATCTCCCGGATCGGGCGTGATGGGCGGAGATTGCAATGCGGTCCACCTCGTCACTGCCGAGGGGATTGAATCCTGGCCGCCGCAGTCAAAGGAGGCGGTGGCGCGTGCACTGCTCGCCCGGGTTGCGGCTGCCCTGACCGGAGCACAGCCGTGAAGAGAATTGACGTTCGCCTGAAGCGGCTTGCGCACGCTGCCGACCTTCCCCTGCCGGCCTACCAGAGCGAATTGGCAGCCGGCCTCGATCTGATGGCAGCTGTGCCGCAGGAAGCCCCGATCAGCATCCGGCCAGGAGAACGCTCGCTCATCCCTACCGGCCTTGCTCTTGCGCTTCCCGCCGGCATTGAAGGGCAAATCCGGCCACGCTCGGGGCTGGCCTTGAGCAGCGGTATCACCGTGCTCAACGCCCCGGGGACGATCGATGCGGATTACCGTGGAGAACTGCGCGTTCTTCTTGCGAACTTCGGCTCCGAAGTGTTTGTTGTAGAACGCGGCACTCGCATTGCGCAATTGGTATTCGCCCCAAGCATGCAGGCAACCCTCTGCGAGGTTGAAAGCTTGGCCGAAACCACCCGCGGAGTCGCGGGCTTTGGTTCTACCGGCACTGGGCGGGAAAGGCGGGCTGACTGATGGCCAAGTACCGTCGTACTAAAACCCAGCACCGTAGTGGGCGACCGCAGGCTCGCACGCGCCGGGTGTTGCGCATGCCGCTCCTCGCTCGCAAGGGCGTTCTGGCGATCGCCGCGGTTCTCGAAGTCGCCGTCCATGGCAGCGAAAAACCGGTGAGTGCGGAGGTGCTCGCCGAGCGCTATGGGTTGCCCACTCGGCATCTGGAGCCCCTGCTGCAGGCGCTCGTGCGAGCGGGTATTCTCCGAGGCATTCGCGGACCCCGGGGCGGATACCACTTGGGGCGTCCGGGACGCCGCATCACCGTCGAGCGGATATTGCGGACGGTCCGAACGACCGAAGATGGGCACGAAATCTCGCTTGCGCAGTCGCAGTTGCTGAGCAAGGTCGTTATGCCGGCGCTGGGCAAGATAGAAAACGCCTTCTCGGCCGCGCTCGCCCGGATCACCATCGCCGACCTCACACGCTCCGCGCATGCCCGCTCGCAACGGGCGTAACGCTTAAGTGTTCGTCGCGGCCCGCCGCTCCAGCTTGTTCTTCAGGCGAGGATAGGCGCGTAGCGCATTCTTCTCGAGAATCTTCTTCTTGTCCTCAGGCGAAAGGCCCGGCGCATGGTCGACGTAGCGCTTGGTGTCGTCGAAATCATATCCCGTCTGTGGGTCGATCCCGCGCACCGCGCCTACCATCTCGGAGGCGAATAGGATATTGCTGATAGGTACGACTTCGGTCAGGAGATTGACGCCGGGTTGGTGATAAACGCAGGTGTCGAACCAGACATTGTCTTTCATCATTTCGTCGAGCGGGGGGCGCTTGTTATTGAGCGCCAGTCCGCGATAACGTCCCCAATGGTAGGGCACGGCTCCTCCTCCGTGGGGAATGATCAGCTTGAGGGTCGGGAAATCCTTGAACAGGTCGCCCATGATCAACTGCATGAAGGCGGTGGTGTCAGCGTTGATATAGTGCGCACCGGTTCCGTGGAAGCACGGATTGCATGACGCGCTGACGTGGATCATTGCCGGGACGTCGAGCTCGACCATCTTCTCGTAGAACTTATACCACCATCGGTCGGTCAGGGGCGGGGCGGTCCAGTGACCGCCTGACGGATCGGGGTTGAGATTGCAACCGACGAAACCGAATTCGGTCACGCACCGCTCAAGCTCGTCGATGCAGCTGTCGGGAGAGACTCCGGGGGATTGCGGCAACTGGCATACACCGATGAAATTGTTGGGATAGAGGGTGCAGACGCGATGGATCATTTCATTGCACAGCTGCGACCAGGCAAGGCTTACGCTGAAATCGCCGATGTGGTGACTCATCCCCATCGCCCGTGGGGAAAAAATCGTGACGTCGGTGCCGCGCTCGCGCTGCAGCTTGAGTTGGGCGCCTTCGAGGCTTTCGCGGACTTCATCGTCACTTACCTTGAGCGACGCCTTTGGAGGCTGCTTGGAAGGAGCGGTCAGATTATCGATCTGCTCCTTGCGCCATCGCAGCAGATCCTTCGGCTCCGTTGTGTAGTGGCCGTGACAATCGATGATCATGACACCGTCGAGGCAAGGGGTGGAAGAAAGGCGGCCGATGCTACGGACCGCGCTTTGGGATTGTCAAATAGCGCGATACCGCGACCGTCGGGTCCCTAACCGAGCGATGTAACGCTGGATCGGAATTTTGCGCCAACAACGAAAATTCAGACGAGGGGAACGAAATCGTACTCACCGATGCCCTGGAGCACGAGAAACACCGCAGATGCATTTCCGGCATTGGTGACGAGGTGCGGTCGCCTCGGTGGAACGGAAAAGGTCTGGCCCCGCTCGACCAGTACCTGCTCTTTCGGGTCTTGCAGGAAGATGCGGATCGCACCCTCGACAACGTAGAAAGTGTCCTGGACATTGCTGTGATAGTGCCAAGGAACATGCTGCGTGGGGCTGATCTGCAACTCCGCGATGCGGAAGCCCGGACGGGCAGCGTGATACGCCCGGCGCTCAACCTCGTACAGCCCGCTTGCATCCTTCACCGCAGCCATGACTATGCCGTAAGCACCTCCATGACGTGGCCGTTCGGATCGCGAAAATAAAAACCCCGTCCGCCGCCGCGGCGATTGATCTTCATGTCGTCCAGGGAACGCGGTCCGCTGCCATACGAAATGCCTTCAGCGCGCACCCGCTCGTAAATTCCATCAAACTCCGCCTCGTCGACCTTGAAGGCATAGTGATGACTTTCGAATTGCGTGTCATCATCGAAGTCCAGGGTAAGCGTGTCGTTGATTTGCACCGGAGCAAAGTGGGATACCGCGCCAGCATAGCGCAAACCCAGAATTCGCGCGAGAAACCGGGCCGATGCTTCCTTGTCGTGAGCGGGGACGATGGTGTGGTCGAGTACGATGGTCATGGGGTATGCGCCTTGCTCTTGCCTATTCCAAGATAGGAAGTGCTGCGACGAGATGGTAGTCGTTGGCGCCCGTCCGGGCCCGAATGATGCGGCGGGAGGAAGCCTGCCGGATCTCAGCCCGGATTTGTTGTAGAATTTCACACCGCAAGTAACGATCGCAAGGAGCACCATGGCTGACATTCCGCGTCTCAACGGCGTGATCCGCGCCCTCGAATCCGGGAAGCCGGCATTTGCGTCCTTCTGCCAGGCCGATCCGGAGACCGCTATTGCAATGGCCACGGCCAAGTACGACGGCATCGTCTTCGAGATGGAGCACAATCCTTGGGACATAAGGGCATTGCGGGACGGCCTGCAGTACATGCTCAATCGCGCCCAGATCGTGAAGGCCGGCTCGCCTGCACCAGGGGTCACTCCGATGGTGCGAATTCCGCCGAATGGATCGGAGAAGGCGCAGTTTCATGCCAAGCAGGCACTGGACCTCGGAGTCTATGGCATCGTGTGGCCGCACATTTCTTCGGTCGAGGAGGCCTGCAACGCGGTCGCCGCATGCCGATACCCGCGGCTGAAGACCGCCCCGGCTTATGAGCCTGCCGGCATACGAGGTGACGGTCCGACGGCCGCGGTACGCTACTGGGGGCTCTCGCAACAGGAGTACTATGACCGCGCGGATGTCTGGCCCCTCAATCCCAGGGGCGAGATTTTCGTCCTCCTGATGATGGAGGATACCCGCGGCATTGAAGCGCTCCCTGACATTCTCAAGAAAGTCCCTGGGATAGGCGCAATCCTGATTGGAGAGGGCGATCTCTCCCAGGAGCTAGGCTATCCCCGGCAGTACGAGCACCCGGAAGTCCTGAAATGGATGGCGCGCGTCGTCAACACCTGTAAGGAGCACAACGTTGTAGTGGGTCATCCCCACGTCGATGCAAGCAATGTCGAGCGCGTCCTGGGCGAGGGTTATCGCTTCCTGATGGCGGCGCCGGTACGCAGCTACGTTGCTCTGGAGAAAGGCTTGAAGCTGGCGCAGCGCTAGAGGTGAACGACGCAGAGGCGACGGTCATGAGCGCACCGCTCCCACGCGCCCGAAGTCCGTCGTCTGTCCACCGGCGTCTGTCATCCGCCTTGTTCACGATCTGGACTCGTACCGCCGAATCTGCGTTAGAGGTAAAGTGACTTGATTCGCGCAGGCATGTGGCGGCCCAGGCCGGCCGCCACATGACCCTCCGAAGCCGGCGGTCATCGACCCCGGTAAATGCGGCGATTGGGGGCAAGCGGGATGCCGGACACGATCCGGACAACCGTGGGCAGCTTGAAAGCTTGTCCGCAGCGGAACGGATTGCTTGTAGTCCCTGCCTTAGCCATTGCTGGTGTGTGTTCGTTTGGATCCAGCTGCGCCGAGGCGGCTGGCCCCGGATTCGATGGCTTGACCATTGGCGCATATGTCTCCGCGCTCCTGCTGCTTGATCGGCATGAGATCGCCGCTCTGACGCTCACGCTGGGCATTCTGTGCTTTGCCGTCGTTACCGCGATTCTGCTCGTGCGCACGCGCCGACGGTTTGCTGCGATGACTGCCTCTGCCCGCGACGAGGCGATGGCGTCTCGCGCCGCGATCGATCGCGCCTATGCGCTGCTCCTGTCGGAGCCGCAGATCCTGATTGTTTGGTCGGCCGGGGCAGAGGAGGCCGAAATCATCGGCAATGCCCCCGCCGTGATCGGCATCGACGTTCGCCAGCGCATTTTATCGTTTGACAGCTGGCTCGAACCACAACCAGCGCAGGACATGGAGCGTTCGGTCGATGCTTTGCGTGCTCGCGGCGTGAGCTTCGCGATGACGGTCTCCACATTGGCCAACCGGGTGGTGGAAGCCGAAGGCCTGGTCGTCGGAGGACGCGCCATTGTGCGGCTGCGCGAGGTCAGCGGCATCAAATATGAGCTGGCCGAATTGACGCAACGTCATCGCAAGCAGATCGAAGACGCGGCAGCCATTCGCGCGCTCATCGAGGCCATTCCTGCGCCCGTTTGGCACCGGGATTCTTCCGGCAAGCTCGTCTCCGTCAATCAAGCCTACGCTCACGCGGTCGAGGCGAGGACCGGCGAGGAGGCCGTTGAGCAAGCAACCGAGCTGTTCGAACGAGCTGCGCGCGCAGAGCTCCTGAGTGCCCATGAGTTGGCACAGCCCTATTCCGGACGGCTTGCCGCTATTGTCGCAGGAGAGCGCCGGACGCTCGACGTGACCTGCGTACCCGTCAGTGGCGGGAGCGCCGGCATCGCCATCGACGCAACCGAAGTGGAGTTCATGCGCGCCGAGCTCAGGCGCATGGTTGATGCCCACCGCCGCACCCTGGATCAGCTGGCAACCGGGGTCGCCATTTTCGGGTCCAATCAACGGCTGAGCTTTTATAATGCCGCATACCGCTCGCTATGGGACCTTGGCGTTGAATTCCTCGACGGAGGACCGACCGATTCGGCTGTGCTCGACCGCTTGCGTGCTGCCCGAAGGCTGCCCGACGAGCAGGATTTCCGGCAATGGAAAAGCACATTGCACGAGGCCTATAGGGCAGTCGAGGCGAAGGAGCACACGTGGCATCTACCCGACGGGCGGACGATGCGGGTGGTTACGACTCCTAATCCCGAGGGCGGAGTTATTTATCTTTTTGAGGACGTAACGGAACGGCTTGATTTGGAGAGACGGTACGACGCCCTCATCCGGGTGCAAGGCGAGACCCTGGATAATCTCACGGAGGCGGTGGCGGTCTTTGGCAGTGACGGTCGCATGCGGCTGCATAATCCGGTCTTTGGTCGCATGTGGCGGCTCGACCCGGAGATGCTTGCGCGACGGCCGCACATCGAGACGGTGAGCACCGCCTGCCGTCCATTGCATGGCGAGCATCCGGTCTGGCAGCGGCTACGTGCGATGATCACCGCCATCGATGATCGTGAGCCGGTGGTCGGTCGAATCGAGTGCCGCGACGGCAATGTCGTCGATTGCGCCGCCATGCCGCTGCCCGATGGAGCCACCCTGCTCACCTTCCAGGACGTCACCGACACGGTCAACGTCGAGCGTGCCCTGCGTGAGCGAAATGAAGCCTTGGAAGCCGCTGACAAGCTCAAGATCGATTTTGTGCACCACGTTTCGTATGAGCTGCGCTCGCCGCTGACCAACATCATCGGCTTTGCATACTTCCTGGGCGACCCTCTTACCGGGCCACTCACGGATAAACAGCGGGAATATCTGAGCTACATTACGGTATCCACCAATGCGCTGCTCGCCATCATCAACAACATCCTCGATCTCGCGACAATCGACGCGGGCGCGATGACGCTCAATCTCGGTCCTGTGGATGTTCGCAAGACCATGGAAGCAGCCGCCGAAGGGGTGCAGGACCGCCTGATCAAGAATGGGATCAGGCTTGAAATCCGCGCTGCGCCGGACATCGGCGGCTTCATCGGGGACGAGCGCCGCGTGCGACAATCGCTGTTCAATCTGCTGGCGAATGCCGTGGGCTTTTCGCCCTCCGGGGAGACCGTTACCCTGACCGCCCAAAGGCGCAAGGATGCCCTCGAATTCTCAGTCACCGACCGCGGGCCCGGTATTCCCGCCGATGTACAGAACAAGGTATTCGATTGGTTCGAAACGCATTCTCTCGGCTCACACCACCGCGGCACGGGACTCGGTCTCTCGCTGGTGCGCTCGTTCGTCGAGCTGCATGGCGGTTCAATCGCGCTGGAATCGACGGTCGGGCGCGGTACCACTGTGACGTGCATATTCCCCCTCGATCACGGCGCCAGCCGATCTGCGGCTTGAGATCGGCTGGATTGTGGTGATGGCCGCGATGCTCCTGACTACCTCAGGGACGTCGAGCTTTTCCGTTGCCTTGCCGGACGAGCACGCGACCCAGCGGCTTGCCGTCGACATCGCCAACTCCCTCGAGCCCGGTGATCTCGTGACCCTGTCGGGCGACCTCGGCGCGGGAAAGACAATGTTCGCACGTGCCCTCATCCGCTATCTCGCGGGCCACTCGTCGCTGGAAGTGCCGAGCCCGACTTTCACCTTGGTGCAGGCTTACGATCTGCCGCAGTTCCCGCTGGTGCATGCCGACCTGTACCGCCTCTCCGGTTCGGCGGAGCTTGCCGAGCTTGGCTTCGATGACCTGCCCGATGGAGCGGTCGTGCTGCTGGAATGGCCAGATCGCGCAGCCGGTTTTCTGCCGTCCGACCGTATCGATGTGGCACTCACGCTTGCCCCCAAGCTCAAGCTCGAATTCCGCCACGCGCGCGTGACCGGCTATGGCAAGCTGGGCCCGCGCGTGGACCGCATGGCGGCGGTCCGCCAGTTCATCGCCGAGAGCGGTTACAGCGATGCTTTGCGCGCAAGGCTCAAAGGAGACGCTTCGACGCGGATCTACGAGCGCCTTGCGCTTGGAGACAAGCGGGTCATCCTGATGAATTCGCCGCGCCGCAGCGACGGCCCGCCAGTGCGCGACGGCAAGCCCTACAACGAGATCGCGCATCTTGCAGACAGCGTAATTCCGTTCGTGGCAATCGCCAATGGACTGCACCAATACGGTTTCTCGACACCTGAAATCTACCACGCCGACCTCGACCAGGGGCTGCTGATCCTTGAAGACCTGGGTGAGGAACAAATGATCCAGGGCGACCCCTCGATCCCGATCCGGGAGCGGTATGAAACCGCCGTCGACGCTCTCCTTGCGCTGCACGCGGAACGGCTGCCGGACGTATTGCCGGTCGCGCCCAGGGTCGAGCACCACATGCCGTATTATGACATGAATGCGTTCCTCATCGAGGCCGAGCTGCTGCTCGATTGGTTCCTGCCGCGCCTGAATACTACGATGCCCGAGAGCGAGCGGAATTCCTTTCGCGCGCTGTGGCGCGAGCTGCTCCAGCCGGCAATCGATGCACCCCCGACCTGGGTGTTGCGCGACTTTCACTCGCCTAACTTATTGTGGCTGCCGCGCCGCAGCGAAATCGCTCGAATCGGGATCCTGGACTTTCAGGACGCCCTGATGGGGCCTCCCGCATACGATCTCGCCTCACTGCTCCAGGACGCCCGGGTGGATGTAGCAGAGCAAATGGAGCTGGCGCTGCTCGGACGCTATGTGCGCGGCCGGCGCCAAGCTGATCCGGAATTCGACGCTGCTGGGTTCATCAAGATATACGTCACGCTTGCCGCGCAACGCGCCAGCAAGATCCTCGGCATCTTCGCACGCCTGGACATGCGCGATGGGAAGCCACAGTATCTCCGCCACATGCCGCGGGTGTGGGGCTATCTGCAACGCTGTCTCGGTCACCCCGCACTCGAGCGGCTGAGCGCATGGTATATTGCCCACGTGCCGGCCTTGAACGCCGTTTGAGCCCCGAAGCACCGAGATGAGCGAATCGGCAGAAAGGATGCCCGAACCCACATGCGCGATGGTGCTCGCTGCTGGGCTGGGCACCCGAATGAGGCCCTTCAGCGGTCAGATACCCAAGCCGCTCGTGCAAGTCGGCGGGAAGGCCCTCATCGATTACGTGCTCGACCGGCTCGCCGCTCAGGGCGTGACGCGCGCCGTCGTGAACATTCATCACCTCGCCGATCAAATCGAGCGCCATCTGGCATCGCGCCGGCAGCCGCAGATCATCATCTCGGACGAACGCCGTGAGCTTCTGGGTACGGCGGGCGGGGTTATCAAAGCATTGCCGCTCATGGGCGATAATCCATTCTTTCATGTCAACTCGGACACGATCTGGGTGGACGGGGTAAAACCCAATCTGGCCCTGCTTGCCAGCGGCTTCGACGCGGCGCGGATGGACGCGCTGCTTCTTCTCGCGCCGATGGCATCCAGCATCGGCTATGCCGGCTCCGGCGACTTCACCATGACGCCGGATGGCATGCTGGCGCGGCGCGTCGAGCGGGCGATCGCACCTTTTGTCTACGCCGGCGCGGCAATTCTTACGCCTGCTTTCTTCGCCGGGGCGCCGCATGGGCCTTCATCCATGTCGCCGTTATTCGATCGCTCGGCGCAGGCGGGCCGACTGTTTGGCGTGCGGTTGGAAGGCCTCTGGATGCATGTCGGAACGCCCGAGGCGGTCAAGGCTGCCGAAGCTGCTATTGTTGCAAGCGTCGCATAAGTCAGCTCACTCCTCGAGCCCAAGCCAAGCAACTGAGAACAGGCCAAATCGATCGTCCTTTTTAAAATGAACCGATTGTGCCGGATAGATGTGCTGGAATAGCGTCGATCGCGGAAGCCGCGTTTGTGAGATGATAAGGCTAGGACGCACACCGCTCCTGGTGGGAGGGCTTTTCGTTCTCATTTGGCAGCCTGTCCTCGCCCAGCGCTCGATCGATGTCGTGGATGTCACGGTCTTGGATTTTCGGCTGATCTGCGATCGCGAGCAGTGCAGAACCCCGGTTCTGGAATTGCACGAGAATACCGGGACCGAGGCCAATTCCGTCGCCTATGTCTTTGCGCCTCCTCCCGACATCACACTCGATGACGGGCATACGACAGGAATCGAGGTCGAAGGGAGCGGCGAGACCCACTATGTGCGCGCGGTAGCTGCCGGCCCGACCTGGTTGAAGTGCCACTGGCTTGCGAAGGCTCGATCGGGCGGTGAACCCGGGCTGAGCAAAGGTTATTGCTGGATCGGAAGGAAAAAATAGGCGCTGCGGACAGAACGACCCAACCCTACGCTGAATGTCACGCCTCCTCGTGCAGGCGATCTCCGCGGGAAAGGCGGGCTGCGATGTCAGCCGTCTGCAGCAACGAGCGTTCGGTCGGAGAATGTGCTGCAAGGTACCGCGCAACGGCTACAAGAATGTGCCGGCCGGCCGGGGCATTGTTCCATTCCTTGAACTGACGCACGCCCGCCTCGAGCATCTGATACGCGTGAAACCCTGCGTCCTCGCGCAAGAGCGCACGCGCCAGCGCGGCAATGATCAGCTCCGGCGGATGACCTAGCGTGAGGTGGCGCGCCACGAGTTGCGCCGCCGCTTCGACCTGGTGCTGATGATCGAATGCGTCGAGCAGTGAGACGCGGATATCCTCGGGCGTTGACGGCAGTGCATCCAACCCGTCATCTCCTTCACCCGGCAACCGAGCGGCCGGGACGTTCAGATAGCGAATGAGATATATTGCGGCAGCACCGTGCAATAGTGCGCGTGATGCCTCGGGGAAACCTGAGACATCATGACTGGCCGCGATGCGTTTGAGACTCTGGTGGACCGCATTGCAATAGGTAAAGACGTGATGCGCGGTATCCCAGTCCCCGTGCTCGTTCGCCGTCCCGAATTGTGCGACCCGCAGCGCTGCCGCATATGCGAGCGAGCGCCCGAGGTCATCGAGCGAAGCGCCATCGGAAATTGCGCTCCCGAGCGCGCCGAAGATCGCGTCGGGCTCGTCGCCCAAGAGAACCCATGCCAGCTCCGCATGCTTTGACCAATTCCTTTCGTGCGGAGCCGCTGGGAAGCGCCGTGACAGCTCGGCGGCGGCTTGCTCGCACAGCGCGATGAAGTCGATCGGCTGGCGCCACTCCGTCGCCTCGTCGGACCCGCGAGCCGCCGTCATCTGCCCGACGACCATAGGGATGAGACCGGCCGCGTGCTCCCATCCGATAAGGTCGAGACACTCTAAGCCCTTGTTGATGAAGTCGAGGGAATGCCCGGTATCGGCGAACACACGGTCGGTCTCCGCTGCGAGCAGGAGCTCGGCCATTGACGCAGGCGTTGCCCCCGTGGCGACGGCCGTCAGGACCGTACGCTGGGCCGCCTCCCCGTGCCGCACCGCGTTCCAGCGCCGCAGCCAACGCTTGAGCGTGCTCGCATCCGGGCGACTGGCAAGAGCCGCTCGCGTGCGGCCGGGAGCCGCGCCGTCGCAATCTGCCGCGACCCGACGCACGCCGTGAAACAGCGCCAAGTAGGCATCCTCTCCCTCTAGCTGGGGCAGCAGGTTCCCGAGCGCGGTCAGGATCGTCATCCCCGTGCTCCAGCCGTCGAGGTGGCGCACGCCGAAGAGCGCGGCCTGCCGCACCATCTGGAGCGGGGCCACACCGGCCGCGAGCTGGCCCTGCACCGCTTTGGCGATGACGAGGCCGAGGTTGTGCGCCATGCCGTCATGCAGACGTTGCTGCCAGTAGGCAGCAGGATCGGGACACCCGAATTCGGCCTTCACCCAAATCTCTGCGCCGCGCGTCTCTACCGGGCACGTGGGGACGTCATCCGCCCAGAGATCGAACGTGCAGCCGCTCGCAAGGTCGAAGCGCGCGTGATGCCAATGACACGTGAGAATGCCGTCGTCGCTGCTTCCGCGGTCGAGCGGAAAGCCCATATGCGGACAACGGTTGTCCAGGGCGAAGACGCGCCCCCTGTGCTCCAGGACGAGGATCGGTCGATGCGGACCGCGCACCACGAGGCGGCCCTTGCGCTTGAGCTCCTCAACGGTTCCTGCATAGAGGAATTCGGTGTTTTTCAATTCCGCCTCCGCACAGTTTGCGATGAGGTAGCCAGTTCAGGGGGAAGCCACTACATTCGAGCCGCGGGGCTGTGAGGTGCGTCAGGAGCCATATCCCCGGGGCCTTATCGATCCTTAAGGGAGCTGTCCCTGACCGGGCTCGTGGGCCCGGACATATGGCGCCCACCTACTTGCGTAGGGAACCCGGGATCGACGCTCCAACGGCCATTGCGGCTCCGCGCTTTTGCTTTCGTTTGGATCCTATTGCGGTTGACCTCCCTTGAAAACGTCAAAGCCGCCCTGCGGCGCGAGGCAGTCGCACGACGCGATGCCATACCCGCGCAGAGGCGCGCTGCTGCGGCACGAGCCATTGCGGCGCGGCGGTTTCCCTGCGCGCTGCCTGTCGGCGCCCATGTCTCCGGTTTTATGCCGCTGAAAAGCGAGATCAATCCCATCCCGCTCATGCGCAAGCTTGCCGCCGCAGGTGCCAGGCTTGCGCTGCCGGTTGTGGTCGGGCGCGGCAAGCCGCTGGTGATGCGCGCTTTTGCGTTCGGCGATGCATTGGCCTGCGGCATCTGGGGCATCCGCGAACCGAAGCCGGATGCACCGGAAGTGTTCCCGGATGTCTTGCTGGTGCCGCTGCTCGCATTCGATCGCCGCGGGAATCGGATCGGGTACGGTGCAGGCTATTACGACCTCACAATCACGGCGTTGCGGGCACGACAGCCAGTACTCGCTGCAGGAATCGCGTTCGCCGAACAGGAACAAACAGAAGTACCAACCGGTCCCCGCGATGCTCGGCTCGACCTCGTGCTAACGGAGCGCGAGGCCATCGACTGCCGGGCGGCTTGAAGCATGCGAATTCTGTTCATCGGCGACATTGTGGGTCGAAGCGGGCGCGCAATCGTGCTGCAGCGCCTGCCGGAGCTGGTGCGCACGTGGAAGCTCGATTTTGTCGCGGCCAACGGCGAGAACGCGGCCGGGGGGTTCGGAATCACCGAGGCGATCTACAACGAGCTCGTGGATGCCGGTATTGACGTGATTACCGGCGGCAACCATTCCTGGGACCAGCGGGAGGCCTTGGTCTTTATCGAGCGCGCGCCGAAACTGCTGCGTCCCGCCAACTTTCCAGCCGGCACGCCCGGTCGCGGCGCGGCGGTGTTGAACGCCAGGAACGGCGCACGGGTGCTCGTCGTCAACGCGATGGGCCGCATCTTCATGGACCCGCTCGACGATCCTTTTGCGGCGGTCGAGCGGGAGCTTACCGCCTGCCCGCTCAAAAGCTCCGCCGATGCCATCATCGTGGACATTCATGCCGAGGCGACGAGCGAGAAACAGGCGATGGGACATTTCTGCGATGGGCGCGCGAGCATCATCGCCGGCACCCACACCCATGCCCCAACGGCCGACCATCAGATACTGCCGCACGGAACTGCCTTCATCTCCGATGTGGGAATGAGCGGCGACTACGATTCGATCATTGGGATGGACAAGGACGAGCCGCTGACGCGATTTCTGCGGAAAATTCCGGGCTCGCGCTTCGAGCCGGCCTTGGGCGAAGCCACCTTGTGCGCCCTTGCGGTTGAAACCGACGATGCGACGGGGCTGGCAGCCCGCGTGGGAGCCGTGCGGGTAGGCGGGCGACTCGAACAGGCCAGACCCAGCTTCTGGGAATGATGCTGGATGAGGCGTGTTCAGGAACTTGCTGTTCATCTGCTGTTCCATTGGCTCAAGTCTGCCGAGCTGGCGGTGACCCGTGTCACGGAACGCGTGAGGCTCGGCGGTCATGACGTTCCGGCTGAGGTGGTTCGCCGGCGTTATACGGTAGGTTTGCAAAACCTATTTCGGATCTACATGCCACTCGTTGACAGCTGGCAATTGTACGATAACTCGGAAGGCCCGAATCCAGTGCGGATCGCTGCTGGAGACCGTTATTCTGTCGGCGAAATCAGTGAAGTGAGGACATGGCGCAATTTGGAGGAGTCCTATGGTCGATGACAAGGCGGACTCTCGGTCTCTGATCGAGCGCGTCAAGGACCTTGAGTTGGTCGACCGAGCACTCGCGCGCGCGTTTCGCGAGGCCATATTGCGCCACAAGCAAGCTGGAAATCCCATATGCGTGTGGCGCGATGGGCAGGTCGTGTGGATCGCGCCGGAAGACATTCAGATTCCAGACGAGCGAAAGTGAATCGCCGCGGAGTTCCCGGTTCTGGATTTCAGGTAGCTGCATCCTATAACGTTGGCGCTGCGCTTTCCCGGACGGTCCGTCGCACCAATGCGTTCGCCTCCGGCATTCTAGATTCGGACATGCAGCTCAAATAATCGATCAGGACCTCGACTATGGCTGGACATTCGCAGTTCAAAAACATCATGCATCGCAAGGGCCGGCAGGATGCGGCGAAATCCAAGCTGTTCGGCAAGCTGGCGCGCGAGATCACGGTTTCCGCCAAGCTGGGGTTGCCTGACCCGGCGATGAACCCGCGCCTGCGGGCGGCCATCCTCGCCGCGCGGGCCGAGAACATGCCCAAGGACAATATCGATCGGGCGATCAAGAAGGCCGTGGGCGGCGATGCCGAGAGCTATGACGAAATCCGCTATGAGGGGTACGGCCCGGGCGGTGTTGCCGTCATTGTCGAGGTGTTGACCGCCAACCGCAACCGCACGGCCGGGGAAGTGCGCGCGACCTTCACGAGGTCAGGCGGTCATCTCGCCGAGACCGGCGCGGTCTCGTTCCTGTTCGATCATGTCGGGCTGATCGAATATGACGCCAAGGCTGCCAGTGCCGACGCCATGCTGGAAGCCGCGATCGAAGCCGGCGCGGAGGATGTCGTCTCAAACGAAGGCGGGCATGAGATCTATACCACCCAGGATACGCTGCGCGACGTGGCAAAGGCGCTGGAGTTCAAGTTCGGCGAGCCGCGCAGAGCGGCCCTCGTGTGGAAGCCGCAGAACACCGTCACCGTGAACGACGAGCAGGGCGAGAAAGTCCTCCGCCTGATGGAGATGCTCAACGAGCAAGATGACGTGCAGAACGTCTTCGCCAATTTCGAGGTCTCCGATGCGCTGATGCACAGGCTCGGTGCGTAAGCGATTCCGTCTATGCGCGGCCTGCCCTTGGGGCTACACCGGAGCGATCATGCTGCGGCCGATTCGCATTCTCGGCATCGATCCCGGGCTGCGCCGCACGGGCTGGGGCATGATTGTGGTCGAGGGCAATAGCCTGCGCTTTCTCGCCTGCGGCTCGCTTGCCACGGATGAAAGAGAGGCGCTCGCCACGCGGCTCCTCGCCATTCATCAAGGCTTGAGCGAGATCGTCAGGGCGCACGCGCCGCACGAAGCGGCGGTGGAGAAGACTTTCGTCAACAAGGATGCGGCCGCCACCCTCAAGCTTGGCCAGGCGCGCGGGGTTGCCATGCTGGTACCCGCCATTGCCGGGCTCCCCGTTTCGGAATACGCGCCCAATCTGGTGAAAAAGACCATCGTCGGCACCGGCCACGGCGAAAAGGTGCAGGTGCGCATGATGATCGGCGTGCTGCTGCCAAAAGCCGACGCACGATCCGACGATGCGGCGGACGCGCTTGCGATCGCGGTGTGTCACGCGCACCACCGCAATGGCGCGACCCGCAATGGCGAGCAGTCCGGCGTGAGGACGCGATGATCGGCAAGCTCAAGGGCATCATCGATTGGTATGGCGAGGATTCCATCATCCTCGACGTGAACGGAGTTGGCTATCGCGTGCATTGCTCCGCACGCACGTTGCAGGAATTGCCCTCGACGGGGCAACCCGCAACGCTCGCCATCGAAACCCATGTTCGCGAAGATCAGATCCGGCTGTTCGGCTTCTCGACCGAGGTCGAGCGTGAATGGTTCGGTTTGCTGCAAACGGTGCAGGGTGTCGGTGCCAAGGTCGCGCTCTCCGTGCTGGGAACCCTCAAGCCTGCCGATCTCGCTTCCGCCATAGCCATGCGCGACAAGGCCATGGTGGCACGCGCCCCCGGGGTCGGTGCAAAAGTGGCGGAGCGCATCGTCACCGAGCTCAAGGACAAGGCGCCCGCTTATGCCGGGTTGGACCCCTCGGTGGTCCGCCTCTCCGGCGCAGTCGATGAGAAGCGCGCGCCACAGCCGATCGCGGATGCGGTCTCGGCGCTCGTGAATCTAGGCTACGGCCAGCCTCAGGCCGCGTCCGCCATCGCCGCAGCGGCACGCGACGCGGGCGCAGCCGCGGATGCAGCGAGTCTGATCCGGCTCGGGCTCAAGGAGCTCGCGAAATGAGCCGCGAAGAGCTGTCATGCTGAGCGACCGGGATAAGGAGCTGATTGTGGCGGCAACGCAGGCCATCACGCAGCGATATCGCAACGATTGGCAGGAAGTGGGTGCCGCGTTGCGCACTCGCGACGGGCGGATCTTCACCGGGGTCAATCTCGATGCCTATTTGGGCCGGATGGCAGTATGCGCCGAAGCGGTAGCCCTCGGGCGCGCGGTGACGGAGACGGGCGAGACCGGAATCGACACCATCGTAGCGGTGCGACATCCCGAGCCGATGGAGCCCGATCGGTCCGTACGCGTGGTCTCGCCCTGCGGCAGCTGCCGCGAGCTGATCTGGGATTACGATCGCAACGCTCGCGTCATTGTGCCCACTTCCAACGGGCCCGCCATCTCGGCCATCGGCGAGCTGTTGCCGAACAAATACAGCCGCGAGCGGACCCTGTGAGGAAGACTTGAGCTTGGCCCCCAGGCTGGTGAATGCCGAACGACGCGACGAAGACATCGCCGAGGGCTCGTTGCGTCCCCAGCGTCTTACCGAGTTCATCGGCCAGCAGCAGGCACGCTCGAACCTGTCCGTCTTTATTGAGGCGGCGCGCGCGCGCCACGAGGCGCTCGATCATGTCCTGTTCGTCGGCCCGCCCGGGCTCGGCAAGACCACGCTCGCGCAGATCGTGGCGCGCGAGCTCGGCGTCAACTTTCGCGCAACCTCAGGGCCAGTGATCGCCAAGGCGGGCGATCTTGCAGCGCTGCTCACCAATCTCGAGGAGCGCGATGTGCTGTTCATCGACGAGATCCATCGGCTCAACCCGGCGGTGGAGGAAATTCTCTATCCGGCGATGGAGGATTTTCAGCTCGATCTCATCATTGGCCAGGGGCCGGCGGCACGCTCCGTCAAGATCGACCTTGCGAAGTTCACGCTCGTCGGCGCCACCACGCGTGCCGGCCTCCTCACCAATCCGCTCCGCGACCGGTTCGGCATTCCGGTGCGGCTGAATTTCTATTCCGAGCCCGAGCTCGAAGAGATCGTCAACCGGGGCGCACGGGTGCTGGGAATCGGCATGAGCCCCGACGGCGCCAACGAGATTGCCCGCCGTGCCCGCGGCACGCCCCGCATCGCCGGGCGACTGCTGCGGCGGGTGCGCGATTTCGCCTCGGTGGCCGGGGCCAAGGCGATCGATCGGCAGGCAGCCGATCGCGCACTGACCGAGCTTGAAGTGGATGCCGCCGGCCTCGACGCCATGGATCGACGCTATCTCTCGACCATTGCGCAGAACTATGGCGGCGGTCCAGTCGGCATCGAGACCATCGCCGCCGCACTCTCCGAGCCGCGCGACGCTATCGAGGAAATTATTGAGCCGTTCCTGATCCAGAAAGGCTTCTTGCAGCGTACCCCGCGGGGCCGGCTGCTGACATCGCATGCCTTTCGCCACCTCGGTCTGGCCGAACCCGCGCGCGATTCCACGCAGTTTCAGCTGTTCGATTCCGCCGAGGAAGAGTAAAAGGGATGCGTTTCAGCCCTCAAAACCGGTATTACTGACAGCATGACAATTACCACCGAAAAAGCCGCCGCAGCCCTTGAACTTCTTCCCGAGGAGATGCGGGAGCCCGCGGTACAATATCTCCTCGAGCAGGCCGAAAAGTTCCGCCTCCTTAAGGAGCTTGTCTGCGAAGGGATGGAGGACGTTGCTCATGGGCGGGTTTCCGAATGGAATTTCCAGGATTTTCTGCGCAGGGCGCGCTCGCAGCAGCCGGAGTGATTGCCTTCCTGCATGAAGGTCTTGTTATCGAACAAGGCGCAGGGAGATCTCCTGCGCGTTTATTCCTACATCGCGGAGCGCAATCCAAGGGCTGCCGAAGACATCCTTCAGCGGATCGACGAAAAATTCGGCCAGCTCTCGGAGCTTCCGTTCATTGGCCGTGAACGGTCAATCCTCGCTCCAGGACTTCGCAGCGTTGTCAGCGGAAATTATGTAATATTCTACAGCGTTGGAGATGACTCAATTACTATCGTGCGCGTTATCGATGGTCGCATGGACATCGACGAAGAGTTTCGAAGATGACCAATCCGGCCGCGGCTGCGCTCGACGGCGCGATTGGCGACGGTCGTCATCGCATGACGGTCCGGGTTTACTACGAGGACACGGATTTCTCCGGCATCGTCTATCACGCCAACTACCTGCGATTCATGGAACGGGGCCGCACCAATCATTTGCGCCTCCTCGGCGCCAATCATCGTGCGTTGTTCGAGGAGGCCGAGCGTGAGACACCTGGCTTTGCGTTCGTGGTGCGCTCGATGCGGATCGAATTCCTCAAGCCGGCGCGCATGGACGATGTGCTCGACATCATTACCGCCCCGCACGAGGTGAAGGGCGCTTCGATCACGCTGCATCAGCGGATCCTGCGCGCCGACGAGGTGCTTGTCGACGCACAGGTACGCGTGGCGTGCGTGTCGGGCGGCCGGGCGCGGCCGATCCCCAAGGCCCTGCGCCTCGCCATGCTGGCTGACCGGGCTGGCGCCGTAGAGAGTTTGTGAAAGCCGCGTCCCAGGCGGACGGGTACGCCCTAGTTTGGACACCTTTGACCGGGAAGCCGTTCAGGACCGGCGGGGACGGATTATCGCGCTTTCGGGTCTTCGGCTGCGGATCATAACGTGGTTTGGCGTGCCGGCTTTCCTGCCGCTGCAATCCGTTTGCAGCCACGAGCCGGCAGGCTCCGGAGGAAGTCAGGTCCAGAGCTAAGGGACAGCCGGAAGGAATTGCAATGCCGTCCGCCGCGCCGATTTCGATCTGGGATCTTTTTCAGAACGCAGACATCGTCGTCAAGCTGGTGATGATCGGGCTTCTGATTGCATCGATTTCGGTATGGGCGATCGCGATCGAGAAGTTCTTGCTCTATTCGCGTACGCGGCGGGCCATGGATGCCTTCGAGCAGGCATTCTGGTCGGGGCAATCACTGGAAGAGCTCTACCGCTCTCTTTCATCGCGGCCGAGCCATTCCATGGCAGCGCTGTTCGTCGCGGCGATGCGGGAGTGGAAGCGCAGCCTGGAGGGACATCCGCGTTCTTTTGCGGGCCTGCAGGCGCGCATCGAGAAGGTCATGGACGTGACTATCCAGCGCGAAATCGCGCGCCTCGAACGCTACCTCCTGGTGCTGGCCACCATCGGCTCAGCCGGACCTTTCGTCGGGCTGTTCGGGACGGTTTGGGGCATCATGACCAGCTTTCGCGCGATCGCGGGCCAACAGACCACCTCACTCGCTGTGGTTGCGCCCGGCATAGCGGAGGCCCTGTTCGCGACGGCAGCCGGGCTCTTTGCCGCCATACCCGCGACCATTTTGTACAACAAGTTCGTGTCCGACGTGAACCGACAGGCGCAGCGCCTGGAGGGGTTTGCTGACGAATTTGCCGCAATTTTGTCGCGGCAGATCGACGAGCGTGGATGAGAACCTGGGGATCGGGGGGTCGAGATGGGGATCAATGCGGGCGCGAATGTGGCGGCCGGGCGGCGGCACCGACGCCGGCCAGTAATGGCGGAGATAAACGTGACGCCGATGGTCGATGTCATGCTCGTCCTTCTGATCATTTTCATGGTCTCGGCGCCGCTGCTTACCGTCGGAGTTCCGATCGATCTGCCGCGAACGCAAGCCAAGAGCCTCGACCAGGACAAGGAGCCGTTAACCGTCTCGGTGAATGTAAAGGAGCAAGTCTATCTGCAAAACACCGAGATTCCCCTGGAGGAGGTCGTGCCGAAGCTGAAGGCCATTACCGAGGCCCGCGGAGGCGCGGACGAGCGCATCTACGTGCGCGGCGATCGCCAGGTCGATTACGGAACGGTGATGAAAGTGATGGGCCGCATATCGGCGGCCGGATTCCGCCGCGTGGCGTTGGTGACCGAGACCGAGCAGGGTCCGGCTCGTTGATGGTTTGACGACGGGGTAAATGAGGACGGCCTACACGATATCGGCGATCGGTCATGCAGCGGTGTTGCTGTGGAGCGTCTGGTCGCTCGCGGCGAGGCCGCTGACCGTACCCCCGAGCGATTCCCTGCCGGTCGATATCGTGTCGACGAGCGAGTTCTCGCAGATCACGAAAGGAATGAAGAGCGCGCCTCAAACGGAGACGCCGAAGCCATTGGTGGAAAAAGTCGCAGAGGCAAAGCCGGTCGATGACGCGACGGCAAAATTGGTCGAGAAGAAGGAGGTAAAGGCTGCGCGCGAGAGCCCCCCCAGCCCCGAGATGAAGCCAGCCGAGGACAAGCCAAAGGAGCCTAAGCAGGCTGAGACCAAAGTCGATCCCATTGCCGATGCGCTGGCCAAGGAGGAACCCAAGCACCAGCCGAAGAAAGCGGAAGCCAAGCCGCAGCCGCCCACGCCGCCCAAGAAGCCGGCACCGCCGACGCCGAAATTCGATCCGAAGCAGGTCGAGGCCCTGCTCGACAAGCGCAACGCCACGCGGGTCGCCGCCGCGGGCGAGACGCTCAACGCTACTCCCGGGCTCGGATTACCCAGCGGCCAAGCGACGCAGCTATCCCAGAGCGAGCTTGACGCCTTGCGAGCCCGGTTGCGCGAGCTCTGGAATCCACCTCTGGCCCCGAGCAATCCCGAGGAGCTGGTCGTGGTAGTCGAGGTCAGATTCAGGCCGGACGGCACCGTAGAGGGCCAGCCCCGGGTATTGAGCAGCGGAAGAACACCCATGGCCGCGGCGGCCCGCGACAGCGCCGTGCGCGCGCTCCTGCGCGGCCAGCCCTTCACGATGCTGCGACGCGAGCATTACGACCTTTGGAAAGACATCGAGATCAAGTTCGATCCACGCGAGATGATTCGCGGCTAACACCAGCACATGATGACCCGCTCGAGATGACGCCCTTGTCTGTCAGTCTTACCAGACGAAAAGTAATGACCCTCGGAGCTGGTGCCGCCGCCGGCGCGATCGGGATGCTGCCGGTCGAGCGTGCGCTTGCAGTGCTCAAGCTCGACGTCACCCAAGGCAACGTGCAGCCGGTACCGATCGCGATTCCGGATTTCATTGCGGTCGCAACACAGGATCCGGCGCTTGGACGCAACATCAGCCAGATCATAAGCGCGGATCTGCAACGTTCCGGACTTTTTGCCCCGATCGATCCCGCGGCTTTCATCGAGAAATTCACCACCATCGATACCTTGCCGCGCTTTCCCGATTGGCGGCAGATCAACGCTCAGGCGCTGGCGACCGGCCGCGTGACCCAGACCGAGGGGCGGCTCAAGGCGGAGTTTCGGCTGTGGGACGTGTTTGCGGGCCAGCAGCTCCACGGCCAGCAGTACAACACGACCGGCGATAACTGGCGCCGCATCGCCCATATCATCTCGGATGCGATCTACGAGCGGCTCACCGGCGACAAGGGCTATTTCGACAGTCGCATCGTCTTCGTCGACGAGTTCGGGGCCGAGGGAGCGTCGCATCAAGCGGCTCGCCCTCATGGACCAGGATGGCGCGAACGTACGTTATCTCACCCGCGGCGATGACCTCGTGCTCACGCCGCGCTTCTCATCCGCGGCCGATACCATTACCTACATGTCCTATGGTGGGGGAGATCCTCGGGTCTATTTGATGAATATCGAGACCGGACAGCGCGAGATTGTCAGCAATTTTCCCGGTATGACCTTCAGCCCGAGGTTCTCGCCCGACAGCCAGCGCGTCATCTTCAGTCTGCAACGCGGGGGGAATTCAAACCTCTTCGTCATGGACTTGCGATCCAAGGCGACGACGCGCCTGACTGATACGCAAGTGATCGACACCGCGCCGTCCTATTCGCCGGATGGGTCCTATATTTGTTTCGAGTTTGACCGGGGCGGCAAGCAGCAGATCTATGTCATGGCAGCGGATGGCGGACAGGCGCAGCGCATCAGCTTTGGTGACGGCGTCTATTCGACCCCGGTCTGGTCGCCGCGGGGCGATTACATCGCTTTCACCAAGCAGGCGGAAGGCCGGTTCGCCATTGGCATCATGCGCACGGATGGTTCCGCGGAGCGCATCCTCACCGAGGGGTATCACAATGAGGGGCCGACTTGGTCGCCGAACGGCCGTGTGATCATGTTCTTTCGCGACCCCGGCGGGAATGCGGGACCAGGACTTTTCACCGTGGATGTGACGGGACGCAACGAGCAGCCGGTGAAGACCCCAAGCTACGCTTCTGATCCGTCCTGGTCGCCCTTGCTGCAATAAGCGTGCATCGAGGCGAAGGTGATTGGGCAGCCAAGAAGACGCCGCATTCATCCGTTATTAACCACTACGAAGGGTTTCGGGTTTTTGCTGCGTTTGTCGGATCGGGGCAACACTCCGGCAAGGCTGCCAACAACTTTGGCTTAACCACGCAGCTGCTAGACCTGCGCATGTCCGGTAACGAGGCAACCAAAGGGGGCACCGGAATGACGAAAGCTGTTGGACGTGCCATCCGCTGCGCAAGTCTCTTCGGCGCTCTGGCTTTTGCCTTCGCCATGGGGGGATGCGCGAACACCCCCAATGTGAGCCAGGCCGCAGGCCTGGCCACGCCAGGCAGCCAGCAGGACTTCGTCGTCAATGTAGGCGACCGGGTCTTCTTCGAATTGGATTCTTCCGAGCTCACCGCGCAGTCCGTTGCGACCTTGGACAAGCAGGCGCAGTGGCTCCAGGGTTACGGCCAATACACATTCACCATTGAAGGCCATGCCGATGAGCGCGGCACCCGCGAGTACAACATCGCGCTTGGTGCTCGCCGTGCCCAGACGGTGCGCGACTATCTTGCGTCCCGCGGCGTCAATGCCCAGCGCATGCGGACGATCTCCTACGGCAAGGAGCGTCCGGTCGCGGTGTGCAACGATATTTCCTGCTGGTCTCAGAACCGGCGGGCCGTGACGGTGCTCAACACCAGCTCCTGATCAATCAGAATACGGGGGAAGGGGACGACCGGCGCCTTCGGGCGCCGGTTGCATTTCAGTCACAATTTGGACGCACGGGCTCGTATGGTATTCGCACCTTCAACTGCGCCATGAAGCTTATGACTCGCTTCGTCCCTCGACGGGCATCCGCGCTCGCTCTCATGGCCTTTGCGGCTGGCGCCAATCTCTCCCCGGCATGGGCCCAAGAGAACCAGCCCTCCAGCCAGCCGCCCGGCCTAATGAACCTGTTCTTCGGTGGAAGCGAACGCATATCGGGCGAGCGCAGCGCTCCGCAGCAAGCGTTGGAGCGGACCGCACAGGTTGGCGAGCCTGATCTCGTCGTTCGGCTTGAGCGCCTCGAAGCTCAGATGCGGCAGCTCACTGGCACCATCGAGCAGCTCCAGTTCCGCAATCAGCAGCTCGAAAACCAGGTCCGCCGCATGCAGGAGGAGGCCGAGTACCGCTCCCAGGAATCGGCATCTCGCGGCGCGCCGCGATCGCCGCCGCAAGCGCGCTCACCAACCATCGCACCGGCGCCCGGTCCGGTCGCTGCGCCTGCCCGACGTGGCGATGCGTTCGATCCGACGCTCAATCCCGCTGTGCCCGGTGCGCCGCGGAGCTTGGGAGCCACGCCTCCTGGACCGCACCCCGGTCCGGGTGACATGGCGGACGCCTCGGCGGGTGCGCCGATGCACCCCGCCCCGGCGCCCGGTGGCGGAGCCAGCCTTGCCACGCTTCCGCCCTCGCAGACCCCGCGGGACGAGTTCGATCTCGCATACGGCTATGTCCTGCACCGGGATTATGTGCTCGCCGAGGACAGCTTCCGCAATTTCCTGAGCAAGTATCCGGGCGATCGATTGGCGGGCGACGCAACCTTCTGGCTTGGTGAAAGCCTGTTTCAGCGCCAACGTTTTCGTGAGGCAGCAGAAGCATTCCTCAATGTCTCGACCAAATTTGAAGCCAGTCCGCGGGCACCGGATGCGCTGCTTCGGCTCGGCCAATCGCTTGCGGCGCTTGGCGAGAAGGAAGCGGCCTGCGCCTCCCTGGGCGAGGTCATGCGCAAGTTTCCGCGGGCGTCGGCCGGGGTAAAGCAGGCGGTCGAGCGAGAACAGAAGCGTGACCGCTGCTGAGCCTGCGCAACCTGTTTCCGCGGCCGAGGCAACCAAACTCTTTCAACCACTGGCGCATGCTCCCGCCCTCGTCCTGGCGGTCTCCGGCGGGCCTGACTCGACGGCGCTGCTTGTTCTGGCGGCACGCTGGCGGGCTGCCCGCAAGCGGGGACCAGAACTCGTCGCCGTCACCATTGATCATGGATTGCGCCCCGAATCCGCTGCCGAGGCCCGCGCGGTGAAGCGTCTGGCGCGCCGTTTCGGGGTGCGACACCGCAGTCTGCGCTGGAGCGGGCAAAAGCCGAAAACCGGGCTGCAACAGGCCGCGCGCACCGCACGCTATGGGTTGCTCGCAGCCGTTGCCCGCAGCGCAAGGGCCAGTCACATCCTGACCGCGCATACTCTCGACGACCAGGCCGAGACCGTCCTGTTTCGCATGGGCCGCGGTAGCGGCATCGGTGGGCTCTGCGGCATGCGAGGGGTGGCACCTCTGGCGCTTGCCCCCGCGGCAAGGAGCGCGCCGCGACCAATGCCGGACCATGCCGGATGCAGTGGAGGCATGGTGCAGGGGGGCACGCGCGGAGCACTGTTGCTGGTGCGCCCTTTCCTTGAGATGCCGAAGGCGCGGCTCATTGCAACGCTGCAAGCGGCCCGCATCCCCTACGTTGAGGATGCGTCCAACCGCGATCCGCGTTTTGCGCGCTCGCGGCTGCGCGAGCTGATGCCGGCGCTCGCGCGGGAGGGTCTTGATGCCGGCCGGATCGCGCTCTTTGCACGCCGCCTGCAGCGGGCTGAAACCGCGCTGGAGGCTGCGGTTGAGGTTGCAGCGGCGCAGGTCTTGCGAAGGCCTTTCGCCAATGCCGAGGCGCTCGTGCTTGATGCAGAGACCTTCTTTGCCCTGCCTGCAGAGATTGCGATCAGGCTGCTTGCGCGCGCCGTCGCAAAGACCGGTGACGAGGGGCCGGCGCAACTCGGGAAGCTGGAGGCATTGTACGGCGTGCTCGCAGCGGCAAGGCAGGCCGGCAGCTTACGGCTGCGCCGCACGCTGGCCGGCGCAATGGTGACCCTGAACAAGACCGGACTGACCGTTGAGGCCGCGCCGCCGCGGCGGACTTAGCGCCAGCAGCGAGTTCCCCCCCAATTAGCCGAAAAATAAAGAAGAAACCCGTTCTCTTGGCAGAAGGTTGCGCGGTGCTTAGATTGTTACGGCCACGGACGCGAATCGGTCGTAACTGGTAGATAGTATGGCTGGGCTAGGGGATGACCCACGGCCAAGCAAGTTAGGACAAGGGATGAATGCCAACCTGCGCAACTTCGCCCTGTGGGTGATTATCGTCCTTCTGCTGCTCGCCCTTTTCACGCTGTTTCAAAACCCGGGTCAGCGCACCAGCGCCCAGGACATCTCCTTCTCGCAGCTCCTCAGTGAGGTCGATCAAGGCCGGGTACGCGATGTCCTGATCCAGGGGCCGGAAATCCACGGCACCTTTACCGACGGCCGCAGTTTTCAGACCTACGCTCCGAATGACCCCAGCCTGGTCCAGCGGCTCTATGGCAAGGGCGTCTCCATTACCGCCCGGCCGCAGCAGAACGATGTTCCCTGGTTCGTCTCGCTCCTCGTGTCGTGGCTTCCTTTCATTGCGCTCATCGGGGTGTGGATCTTCCTCTCCCGACAGATGCAGGGTGCCGGCGGCAAGGCTCTCGGCTTCGGCAAGAGCCGGGCCAAGCTTTTGACCGAGGCCCACGGGCGCGTCACTTTCGAGGACGTGGCCGGGGTCGATGAGGCCAAGCAGGACCTGCAGGAGATCGTCGAGTTCCTGCGCGATCCTGGGAAATTTCAGCGCCTCGGCGGGCGCATCCCGCGCGGCGTTCTGCTGGTTGGGCCGCCCGGGACCGGCAAGACGTTGCTCGCGCGCGCGATCGCCGGGGAAGCGAACGTGCCGTTCTTTACCATCTCAGGCTCGGACTTCGTCGAGATGTTCGTGGGCGTCGGCGCCTCGCGCGTGCGCGACATGTTCGAGCAGGCGAAGAAGAACGCGCCCTGCATCATTTTCATCGATGAGATCGATGCCGTGGGCCGCCACCGCGGAGCGGGGCTCGGCGGCGGCAACGACGAGCGCGAGCAGACGCTCAATCAGCTGCTGGTAGAGATGGATGGGTTCGAAGCGAACGAGGGCATCATCCTCATCGCGGCGACCAACCGTCCTGACGTGCTCGATCCGGCCTTGTTGCGGCCCGGCCGCTTTGACCGCCAGGTCATCGTTCCCAATCCGGACGTGGTCGGCCGCGAGCAGATCCTCAAGGTGCACGTGCGCAAGGTGCCGCTCGCGCCCGACGTCAATCTCAAGACCACCGCCCGTGGCACGCCAGGTTTCTCCGGCGCCGACCTTATGAACCTGGTGAACGAGGCTGCCTTGATGGCGGCACGGCGCAACAAGCGCATGGTGACGCAGGTCGAGTTCGAGGATGCCAAAGACAAGGTCATGATGGGTGCGGAGCGCAAATCCCTAGTCATGACCGAGGAGGAGAAGCTGCTCACCGCTTATCACGAAGGTGGCCATGCGATCGTGGCGCTCAACGTCAAGGCGACCGATCCCGTGCACAAGGCTACTATCATTCCCCGCGGGCGGGCTCTGGGCATGGTCATGCAGCTCCCCGAACGCGACAAGCTTTCCATGAGCCTCGAGCAGATGACCTCGCGGCTTGCCATCATGATGGGGGGGCGCGTCGCCGAGGAGCTGGTGTTTGGCCGGGAGAAGGTCACCTCGGGTGCTGCCTCCGATATCGAGCAGGCGACCAAGCTCGCGCGCATGATGGTGACGCGCTGGGGATTATCGGAGCAGCTTGGCGCAGTTGCTTACGGCGAGAACCAGGACGAAGTCTTCCTCGGCTATCAGGTTGCCCGCCAGCAGAACGTCTCGGAAGAGACGAGCCGCAAGATCGATGCCGAGATCAAGCGTCTGGTCGAAGCGGGCTACGGCGAAGCCCAAGACATTCTGGAGCACAAACGTACGGATCTCGAGCTGCTCGCCAAGAGCCTCCTCGAGTTCGAAACCCTCTCCGGCGATGAGATCAAGGACCTCCTTGCCGGCAAGCGGCCGACCCGCGAATCCGTGATTGAGCCGATAACCCCGCGCGGCTCCGCCGTGCCGCCTGCCGGCAAGCCGCGGCCGCGCCCGGATACCGGCGGGCTCGAGCCGCAGCCGCAGGCGTAATTCTGACGCAACTTCTTCTTGCGACAAAGCACGGGCGACCTCGCCAGTTGTGAGCTTGCGAGGAACGCTCGCTTGGCGAAGGTCGGCGTGCCGGTTCCCCATTGGATCTTTGATCAGGTGCGGTATTATTGTTGACTCCTGATCTTGGAGAGTGGGGATGAAACGGCGGGAATTTCTCGGTGTGCTAAGCGGTGCTGCTGCTTGGCCAATTACGTCGCGGGCGCAGCAGGCTCACAAAGTTCGGACCGTCGGTTGTCTGTATCCGGGGCCGCTCGCGGGAGCGCCGCCGCGGATCACAGCGCTTCTCAGCGGATTGCGGGCCAGCGGCTTCCGAGAACCGGAAGATGTCGAGATTTTGGCCCGCCTCACGGAGGGTGACTCCAACAAGCTGGCGCCAATGGCCGCCGATCTCGTTGGGCAAAAAGTAGATACCCTCCTCTCTGTTACCGAAACGTCGGCCTGGTGCCAAAGCAGGTTTGAAAGCCCATTGTCGGTGTTGGGCACGGGTGCCCATTGGCTTCCCCTGCCTGTAAATCCCTGTAAAGGGGGCGGGCGACAGCCAAAACCTGCAAAAAAGTGAGTATAAACAATGACATCTGCCGAAATGGCACGATCCGGAACAGGGAATAACAGGGAAATAACAGGGAAATGACCTGCGATTCATCACTGAACGTCGCGATCACCACTCCCAGCGAAAGATGATGTAGTCGTCGTTCTCATCGGCGCGTCCCAGCCGTCGAATGGATGCCTTGTTTCGCGATCCTCGCGGTCGGCCCGCCGGGTTACCGCTTTGGCCTTTTTGGAACTGCATGCATTGTCCTCCTTTTGCGAAGCGGGCGACAGCAGACGGACGATTGGCCAAACAAAAATGGCCAAACAAAAAGCCCGGCGCGGGAGTCCGGGCCGAGCTTCTCTCACAGCTTTATGAGATTAGCGACTCATAGCAGAAGTTTGTTACAATGTCAAGATATCAAGCAAAATTTGTGTCGGGAGCAAACGCGTTGTCCGGTTTTCTGCCTCCTTGCAGCCTTACACGTTACGGGACTCATGTATAGTTGGTTATTCTCCAGAATTGCGAAGATGACGAGCGCGAGACAGGTATCACGCGACAGATAATCGCTATGGCCCCCGTGGACGTGAGCCGAGGTCCGACTGCTGCTGGCCGTAAGGTATCGGCGGCGCCGACCCTTGCCAGCATTATGCATCATTGTCGATGGTGCTTGACCCGCGAAGTGGCACAGGAACGGAGTCGCTCACGCTCTTCAAGCTTCGGGCGTGTGTTTGGCCATGGCAAGGTCCTCCCGTTCGAGATGGTAGCTTTTGTAGGTTGTGCCGACATAGACCGGCCCCCGGCCCCGATCGCGTCCGATGCTTATGACCCATCAGCGACATTGGCTGTGCACTGCGGCAATGGTTTTGATGCCGGTCGGCCCCTATCGAAGTACTCGTTTGAGCCGATACAATGCTGTGTCTCCTGCTTGGGAGCGGATATGCGGCGACGCGAATTCATCACGCTTCTCGGCGGTGCGGTTGTTGCTTGGCCGCTCGCGGGGCGGGCGCAGCATCCTGCGCTGCCGGTGGTCGGGTTTATCCGAGACGGGTCTGCCGATGCCAACGCGCGCTTTTCGGCCGCATTCCGCAAAGGCCTCAACGAAACCGGCTACGTCGAGGGCCAGAACGTCACGGTCGAGTACCACTGGCTGGGGGTCCAACGCGATCGCCTGCCGGCGCTGCTGGCCGATCTGGTTCGCCGACAGGTGGCTGTGATCGCCACGCCCGGCAACGTGCCCGCGATCGCGGCCAAAGCTGCAACAGCGACGATCCCGATCGTCTTCGGTGTCGGCAATGACCCGGTCCGACTTGGTCTTGTCGCGAGCCTCGCCCGGCCCGGCGGCAACGCGACCGGCCTCAATTTTTTCGTCACAGAGGTGGCGGCCAAGCGGCTGCGGCTCCTGCATGACTTGTTACCCAGGGCCGTTCGTATTGCCGTGCTCGTCAATCCGACGAATGACGCTGAGACCACGTTGCGGGAGGTGCAGGAAGCCGCCCACACGATCGGGCTGCAAATCCAGGTCCTCAATGCCAGTACAATCGGCGAGATCGATGCGGCCTTTGACACCCTTGCGCACGCGCGCCCCGATGCCCTCTTCGTCGCTGGCGACGCATTCTTTCTCGACCGCCGCGTGCAGTTTGCCACCTTGACGGCGCGCGACAGGATTCCGGCGACTTATTCGGTCCGTGACCTTGTGGCAGCCGGCGGTCTGATGAGCTACGGACCCGACCTCGCGGACGTCTTTCATCACGTCGGCGTCTATACCGGCAGCATCCTCAAGGGCGCCAAGCCCGCCGACCTACCAGTGGTGCAATCAACCAAACTTGAGTTCGTCATTAACCTGCAAACGGCGCGAGCCCTCGGCATCGAGGTGCCGGCTGGGGTGCTCTCAATCACCGATGAGGTGATTGAATAGGAACGCTGTTTGTTGCAATGCAGGCGATGAGGTCCCACACATCTTTACACGAAAGTCGCGCGTACAGCCAAAAGAGATTTTGATCACCAGTGAAAAAAGACTTTTGCAACAAAATCGGCACATGCCTGCCGTTTCACCGCGGTGTATCAAACCCGGCAGCTATCAAAGGTTAACCGGACCTTGGGCAGCGATCCTGCACGCTGAGATCGCTCCCTGTTTCGTGAGGGCGCTGCGGCGCGACTCTGGACCAGTGGAGGGCTCTAATCACGACGGCGCCGGGTGTCAGTACACCCCTCGTTGCCCGAGCGATATCTCAACCCTGTGAGCTCGCTTCCCTAAATTCCAGAATCAAGCTCCCCAAAGCGTCCGTTCTCCCGCTGAACCCCGGCTCGATCACCGTGGTCGAATCGGGCTGCTCGAGAATCGCGGGGCCCGCGATGATGCTGCCGGCCGGCAACTCGAGCCGTGACCAGATCGGCGTCTGATGCCAGCCGTCGTCGAACCAGACTTCCCGCGCGTTGACCCGTGCTTTCTCCAGCGATGCCGAGGCCTGCGGGGAAAATACCGCAGCGTCGAAAGCCGGGCGCTTCCCGATCGCTGTCGCGCGCAGGGACATGATGCCGATCAGCAGCCCCGGCAGGAGCCGGCTGAAGGCCGCGGAATACGCCTGATCGAATGCCCTGCGTATCGCCGCCTCCGTAAGCCCCAGTGGAGCATCCGCGTCCGTCCTGCAGATCGGTACGGACAGCGTATGCGTCTGTCCGAGGTAATACATGTCCAGCTCATAAAGCACGTCCGTGCGCTCGGTCGGCATTCCTGCATTCGCAATCACAGCGTTCGCTGTCGTCCCGGCGATACGCATGCGCCGATCGAGGTCCGCGGCGTCCAACCCGTCCAGCATCAGGTTCACGCTCTGCACCACGTCGTGCTTGAGATCGGCGATGGCGCAACCGAGCGCGGACGTAATGCCCGGCAATCTCGGCACCAGCGCGCACTTCAATCCGATCTCGCGCATCAGGGCGCAGGCGTGCAGAGCGCCGCCGCCCCCGAAGGGCATTAGGATGAACCGGCCAGGATCATGCCCGCGTTCGATCGAAACGAGACGAATGGCTCCGGCCATCTTGGCCTCCGCCACGCGGACGATGGCTTGCGCTGCTTGCGTAAATGAAAGACCGAGGCTCGCGCCCACGTGCGTTGCAATGGCTCGCTTGGCGGCCTCGACATCGAGCGACTCGAGATCGCCCAGGGGGCGCCTCGCGTTGATGCGGCCAAGCACGAGTTGCGCATCGGTGAGCGTGGGGCGGATGTTGCCGTAGCCGTAGCAGGCCGGTCCCGGCATTGAGCCTGCGCTTTCCGGCCCGACCTGGAGCAATCCGCCGCGATCGACCGAGGCGAGCGAGCCGCCGCCCGCCCCTATGGTCGTGATCTCGATCATGGGGGTGCGAATGACGATCCCGAAATCGAGGGTCGTCTGCGGTGCGATAGCGGCCTTACCTGCCGCGATGACGCTGACATCGAAGGACGTGCCGCCGAGATCGCAGGTGATGACGTTCTCGAACCCGGCGGCTTGCGCGAGCGCCGTCGCCGCTACCACCCCGGCCGCCGGTCCGGACACTGCCGTGCGCACCGGGGACCTGCGTGCGCTTGCGACCGACATGACGCCGCCGTTCGACTGCACGACATGCAGGCTGCCGCCGAAACGCTGGGTCGCGAGCCATGCTTCGAGCTTGCCCAGATAGGCTCCGACGACCGGTTGCAGGTAGGCGTTTATGGCAGTGGTGGAGAAGCGCTCGAACTCCCTGATCTCAGCAAGCACCTCATGCGAGGCGGTCACACGCTCGTTTGGCCACACGCTGCGAATCTCCGCGACGGCGCGAAGCTCGTTCTCCGGGTTGGCATAGGCGTTGATGAAGAGAACTCCGAGGCTTTGCGCTCCGTGATCGAGCAGCCGCTTTGCTGCGGTCCTGACCTCGGTTGCATCGACGGGTCGGCGGATGGTTCCGTCTGCAAGCGTTCGCTCGCCCACTTCCGCGCGCATGTCGCGGTCGACCAGCGGGATGAAGTCGCCCCAAAGCCCCCATACCCGCCGCCGGTCGCGCCGGCGCATTTCCAGCACGTCGCGAAATCCCGTGGTCGTGATGATCCCGATCTTTGGCCCGCGCCGCTCGAGCAAGGCATTGGTGCCGACCGTCGTGCCGTGCACAATCGCGCCCTCGATCTGCGTTACTCCAAGCGCGGCAAGACCATTGAGAAACCCGCGCGCCTCGTCGCCGCGATGCGAGGCCACCTTGCAGGTCCGCCAGCTGCGCGTGGCGGGATCCAGCAGAAACAGATCCGTGAATGTGCCGCCAACGTCTACGCCAATGACAATACCTGAACCGCTCATCGCGCCGGTTCAGCGCGTGCGCTCAGCGTAGCGTCGCGATCGAGCGTGCCGTCCCCGCACAGGATGACCTTGTAGTCCCGATGCGCTGCCTTGGGCGTCACGTAGCCGAGCCGCACATCGCGCATGACCCGCTCGGGATCGCGCATCGTCGGATCGCCGAAGCCCCCGCCGCCCGGGGTCTCCAACCGCACCTTGCGGTTGCGACGAAGATGCACATCAGTCACCTTGGAGACCAGCGGCGGCATGACTTCGCCTGAGTCGGTTTCGTAGAAAAAGCGGTTGGGCGCGGCCGGCTTGCCGCCGTTGACGCCAAACGGCGGATACTTGCCCCGCTCTCCCAGCAAGAACACATCGGCGCCGCTCTCGGCCAAGACCTCGATCTCGTAGATCGCGCCGAGCCCGCCGCGATGCCGGCCGGGGCCGCCCGAATCCGGCCGCAGCGCCCATTGCGTGAACATGACGGGATAGAGCGATTCCAAAATCTCAACCGGCGGGATCGTCGCGGTAGAGATCGGGTTGTTGCTGTGATTGAGACCGTCGCCCTCGGGATTGCCGCCGAGACCGCCGCCGAAGAAGCAGAACATCACCCACTTGCGGCCGTGCTCTCGCCAGCCCGCCAGCGAAAGCGCATTGATGGTGGCGAATGGGCTCCCGTTGGCGCGCTCCGGCACGGCTTGGGCAAAGGCGCCGAAGATGACGTCGATGACGCGCAGGATGGTTTCGGTATAGCCGCCGACCGGCCGCGGCGCCGAGACCGCGAGCAGGGTCGCCTCTGGAACTACGAACTCGATCGGGGCAAGGCAGCCGGCGTTGGCCGGGACGTCGGGAAAGAGATGCTTGAGCGCGACATAGCAACAAGCGATGGTGGTCGAGCGCGCAATGTTGAGGGGGCCTGCGCATGGCGGCGCCGAGCGCGAGAAGTCGAGGCGCATGCGATCGCCCGTTATGGTGAGGTCGAGCGCAATCCGCAGCGGGGCGTCGCTTACGCCGTCGTTGTCAAGGAAGTCGTCGCGGCTGTAGGTGCCGTCTGGCAGGGCAGCGATATTGGCGCGCATCAGCGCTTGTGCGCGCGCGCTCAGTGCGGTGAGCGCAGCGGCGATGGTCTCATCGCCATACTGGTCGAGCAATGCATGCAGGCGCCGCTCGCCAAGATCGAGCGCGTTGAGCTGGGCGTTGAGGTCGCCCCAATTTGATTCCGGCACGCGGGAGTTTGCGGCGAGGATGTCGATGATGTCCTGCTGCAGCACGCCGCCGCGCACGAGCTTCACCGGCGGGATGCGCACACCCTCTTGAAAGCTTTCGGTCGCCTTGGGATTGAAGTTGCCCGGGACATTGCCGCCGATGTCGAGCCAATGGCCGACGGAAGCGAGCCAGGCGAAGATGCCTCCCTTGCGCAGGAATGGACGCACGAGCCGAAAATCATTGAGGTGCGTTCCCCCGTCATAGGGGTCGTTGAACAGAAAGGTGTCCCCCTCGGCGAGGCCGCCATCCCTTGCGACCTTGTCGATCACGGCTTTGACCGCGAACGCCATCGCCCCGACAAAGATCGGCAGACCGGAGGTTCCTTGCACGAGGGTTGCGCCCGTCTGCGCATGATAGATGCCATGGCAGGCATCATGCGCCTCGGCGATGATGGGATTGAACGCGGAGCGGTAGAGCGTCGCATCCATCTCGTCCGCGATCTGGACAAGCCTGCCGTTCAGGACGGCGAGCGTAACGGGATCGATCATACTGGCTTCCCTCGTCATTGCCGGGCTTGACCCGGCAATCCACGTTTTGCCTGTCGCGCGAAGACATGGATGCGCGGGACGAGCCCGCGCATGACGAGCACTATACACCAAGATAAGCGCGACTGAGCTTGGGATCATCCCGGATCTGCGTGGCGCTTCCATGCATGATCAAGCTGCCGTTTTCCAGGACATACGCGCGGTGCACGAGCTCGAGCGTCTGCACGACGTTTTGCTCGACCAGCAGGACCGCGACCCCGTCGGCGTGGATGCTCTTGATCAGCGAGAACAGCTGCTCGACGAGGACGGGCGACAACCCGAGCGAAGGCTCGTCCAGAATGAGGAGCTTGGGCTCGCCCATCAGCCCGCGCCCGATCGCAAGCATCTGCTGCTCTCCCCCGGAGAGGGTCCCGGCAAGCTGGGAGCGTCGTTCTGCGAGTCGGGGGAACAGCGTGTAGACCCGGCCGCGGTTCGCTTCCCGCCGTGGGCGCGCGCGCCGATAGGAACCGAGATCGAGATTTTCCTCCACCGTCAGATTGGGAAAGATGCGGCGGCCTTCGGGGACGTGAATGAGGCCGCGCTCCACGATGTGTCCAGGTTTTGCGCTCGCAATGGATTCATTGGCAAAGAAAATGACGCCGCGCGAGGGCCGCAGCACTCCCGAGATGGCGCGGTTGAGCGTTGATTTCCCCGCGCCATTGGATCCGAGCACGGCGACGAGCTCGCCGGGTGCCATGCTCAGATCGATCCCGTGCAGAACCTCCCTCCCGCCGTAGCCCGCGCACAGGCCGCGCACGGCGAGGAAGTCTTCAACCAAGGCGTCCTCCCGCGAGCATATCCCTGCCTGTCATTCCGGCCGAGCGAGCCGGGCTTCGCCCGGCAAGCGAGAGCCGGAATCCAGTAATCAAAGCTGCCCGTGCATTCACGCCGGCCATGGATTACTGGGTCCCGGCTCGCGCGCGCCCCGGCATAGCCGGGCTCGCTTGGCCGGGACGACAGCCCATGCGCACCGACCTTCCCCTTTCAGGAGGAGGTATTGCGGAGCCTGCGGCGCCACTGAGTTCATAAGCCCTCACCCTGCGTCAGCATGCGCGCAGCCGTGCTGCGGCCGAAATAGGCTTGCACCACTTCGGGATCGGCCGCGACCGCTCGCGGCGGACCGCAAGCGATGATGCGGCCCTCGGCCAGCACCAGCACCTGCTCGGCGAGGCTCATCACGGCTTGCATCACATGCTCGATCAGGACGATGGTTACGCCGCGATCGCGGATTTCGCGGATGACCGGCACGACGTCGCGTATCTCGGACGGATTGAGCCCGGCCAGAATCTCATCGAGCAGCAGGAGGTGCGGGTTGATCGCGAGCGCTCGCGCAAGCTCGAGCCGCTTGAGCGCAGCGACGGTCAAGCTACGGGGAAGGCGGTGCAGCCGGCTGCCCAGCCCGACACGTTGCGCGATTTCCGCTGCAGCCGCCAATGCGTCCGCCCGCGCCGGTCGGGTGAGATACGAGCCGACCGCGATATTCTCATGCACCGTCAATTCCGCGAAGGGCTGCACCAGCTGAAAGGTACGCGCGATGCCGCGCCTTGCGCGCGCGTGCGGCGGCTCGGCCGTGATGTCGTCGCCCGCATAGAAGACCGATCCTTCGCTGGGCCACGCAAATCCGCTGATGATTGCGAACAGCGTCGTCTTTCCCGCGCCGTTGGGACCGATCAAGGCGATGATGCGCCCCTCCTCGGCGGTAAACGAGACATGATCGAGGGCGAGCAATCCGCCAAATCGCTTGCAGACCTGATCAACATGCAGCAACGCGGCAGCCACACGGATGCTCCATTCACGCCGGCACGGCCGCGACGCCTCTTGCGACACGATCCCGGATGTCGGCCAGCAATCCGGCAATCCCGCTTGGCGCAAACGCCACGACCACAATGAGCATGCCGCCATAGAATACGAGATCAAGCCCGGGTGCATCGCCGGCGATGAGCTTGGTCAGCTCGCCAAACGTCTTGATCACCACCGCGCCGAGGAGCGGGCCGAACAGGGTGCCTAGCCCGCCGATGATGGCAGCCAGCAGGGCCTCCACTGAGACCCGCGACCCATAGGCGATACCCGCGTCCACGAACAAAAAGTATTGCGCATAAAAACCGCCAGCCGCGGCGGCAATCGCCGCGGAGATCGTCATCGCGGCAAGCTTCATCCGGAAGACATCGATGCCCAGCGCGCTCGCCGCGTCCTCGTTCTCGCGCACCGCGACAAGCCATGCGCCGAAACGGCTATTCTCGATAACCCGAACGAGTACCAGGGACACGGCCACCAGGCCCAGCATGATCCAATAGAACGGTGCGCGAGTTTGGAACTGGAAAGCTTCGGGACGAAGATCAAGCCCGATCAGCGTGCCGACCCCGGCACCGGTAATGGGAGCGACGCTTGCCATGATGCGCAGCACCTCGGCAAAGGCGAGCGTGACCAGGGCAAAGTAGGAGCCGCGCAGTCCCGAACGAAAGCACACGGCACCGATCACTGCCCCCACAAACGTTCCGGCGGCAACGCCGATGCAGAATGCGAGCCAGGCATTGATGCCGTACCGCACCTGCAGGATTGCGCTGGCATACGCGCCGGTTCCGAAGAAGGCGGCGTGCCCGAAGGAGTACTGGCCGCCATAGCCGCCGAGCACGTTCCAAGATTGTCCCAGAAGCGCGAGCAGCAGCGTGGTGACCAGGAAATTGAGCACCAGGCTCGATGACGTAACAATCGGCACGCATGCGAGCAGCGCAGCAACGAGCAGGACCGGCGCGAACGCTTTCATACCGGCTGCCCGAACAGTCCGCTTGGCCGCAGCAGCAGCGCCAGGATGAAAATGACGAAGATGCCGATTTGCCCGAGCGACTCCCCGAGGTATAGGCCCGAGACGCTTTCCACCACGCCAACCAGCAGGCCCCCGGTCAAAGCCCCCGCCACCGAGCCCATGCCGCCGAGCACGACAATGGTGAATGCGATCAACACAAAGGCATTTCCCGCCTGGGGGTTGACGTAATAGGTCGGGATCAGGAGGCAGGCAGCGATCGCAAGACACGCGGTGCCGAGGCCGAAGGTGACCGCGTAGATGTGAGCCACTTCGATGCCGGCGAGCTCGGCGCCCAGCTTTTCTCTGGCCACTGCGCGAATGGCCTTGCCGGTGTCGCTCAACCGCATGAACAGCCATAAACCGACTGCCACCAGGATGACGGCGGCAAACGCTATCACCCGGGGGACGGCGATAAACGCCGGACCGAGCTCGATGACGTCGAAGGCATAGCCGAGCGTGACCGTCCGGGTATCCGCGCGAAAGGCGTACAGCAGAGCATTCTCGATCACCACCGCCAGCCCGAGCGTGACCAGCAGGTAGTTGCGATCCTCGCCGTGCGAGGCTGGTCCGATCACGAAGCGCTGCAGGCCATAGCCCAGAACAAAAAACAACGGGGTAAGCATCAGCGCCGCAACATAGGGATCGAGCCCCAGCAGTTGGTGGGCGAAAAACGCCGCGAACATGGCGGCGGTGAGCAGCGCACCATGGGCAAAGTTGATGATGTGCAGAACGCCGTAGATCAGCGTGAGCCCGAGCGCCACCAGGGCATAGACCGCGCCGGTCAGGAGCCCATTGAGCACCGCTGGAAAGAGGATGCCCGGCGAGAGCATTGCAGTGCGGGCGGGATCAAGCCGGGACCGCAGCGCGCCGGTGCTGCGGTCAGGCGCGCGGCATCGGATAGACCGGCTTTGCCGACGCAAAGCGCTCCGGAAGGATGACCTGGATGTCGTTCCCGAGCACCTGGGTATTGACCGGCGCCGCTCCCTGGTTCTGGCCATTGACGAATTTGGTCGGACCATAAGGCATCACGTGGCCGCTGAACGTCGAGCTCTCCAGCCCTGTTATGACCTTGGCGCGGTCGGTGCTCGCTGCGCGCTCGAGCGCATCCGCGACCAGCAGGATGCAGGAATAATTCATGTAGACTTCGTAGGTATAGAACTCGCCCTTCTCCTCGACCTTTTTCCGCAGCGCAGCCGATTTTGCGCTGCGTGGATCGAACCAGTGATTGCAGTCCATGATGTATTGCGCCGCCTCGGGGAATTCCTTGACGAACTTGTAGGACGATGCCGCCCCGCCGAGCACGGAATAGATCCCTTTCGGCCGGATGCGCTGCTGTTGCATGGTGCGGGCAAGCAGGACGTACTCGTTGTAATAGTTCGCCGGGATGACAAGGTCGGGGTTCTGCGCCCTGATCTTGAGGGCGACGTTGTTGAAGTCACGCGTAGGGGTCGGATGTGAAATGGTGTCGAGCACCTGGAAGCTGCGCCCCGGCAGCTGGTCGTTGAGCAGCTTCGCCAGGCCGGACCCGAAGGCCGAGTCCTCGTGCACGATCATCACGGTCTTGGCAGGCTTGCCCGCCTGGTCGTTGATGGTGACGAGGTTGTCGAGCGCGGTCTTGGCGATCACGCCAAAGCCCGGCCCGAAGCGGAAGGTGTTCTTCAGCCCGCGCGTCACGATGGCGTTGACCACGCCTACGTCCACGACATAGGGGAGATCGTAGCGCGCCGCGGTCTGGCTGGCGGCAAGGCAAATGGAGCTGGCGTACCCGCCGACGATCGCGACAACGCCGGCTGCATTCATCTTTTCGACCTCGGCATTGCCGCCTTCCGGCGTCGATTGCGCGTCGCCGAGCACCGCCTCTATTTTGGCGCCGCCCAGCGCCTTGATGCCGCCCGCCGCGTTGATCTCGTCAATGGCCATGAGCGCGCCGAGGCGGCCCTGCTGGCCCGAATAGGACAATGCACCGGATACGGGATGCAGGACGCCGAGCTTCACGGCCGCGCCTTGAGCGCGCAGGACGGCGGGCATTGTCAGGATACCGCTCGTTACCGCAGCAGCGCCGTAGACGGCCCTTCCCAGCAAGCGGCGGCGATCGATCCATCCGGCGGCGCTCGACATTTTGCCTCTCCCTCTCTCGCGAGCTTAGACTATCATCCATCCCGTCCCGTACAATACTACGCGACGCGGGTTGCGCGAGACTGAGAGGACCAGGCCAATGCTGAAGAATCGGATCGATCTCAACAGGCTTCGCGTCGACCAGAACGGCAGCCTCGCGGCGCCGCAATCGCTGCGCGAGGCGTTCGAGCGCCACGCGCGCGCGGAGATCGACGATGCCGAGCTTCGCGCCGCTCAGGACCAGGCGATTGTCGATGTCGTGCGCAGCCAGGAAGTGATCGGCTGGCCGATCGTGACCGACGGCGAATTTCGGCGGCGGAACTTCCAGGAAAGTTTCAGCGCCGCGGTCAGCGGCTTTGACGTGCCCGCCCATGTCGAACGCCTGCAGGACTGGCGCGAGCCGAACCGCCCGCTGCACCGCACCGAGCAGAACTTCGATGCGCAGGGCCCGGCCATCGCGACGCGACGCGCAGCGGCGGAGCGGCTGCGCCTCAAGCGCAACATCGTGCTCGATGAGTATCGTTTCACCGCCCGCTTCGCGCAAAACACCATCAAGGTCAGCTTGATCGGCCCGGACCGGATTTCCCAGCGCTTCGCCTGGGAGCGATCCCAGGCGGTTTACAAGGACATCGACGAGTTCATCGCCGATGTCGTCGCCATCGAGCGGCAGATGATCTCCGAGCTGGTCGATGCCGGCTGCCGATACGTTCAGATCGATGCGCCCGGGTTCACGGCCTACGTCGATAAGGTCTCCCTCGAGCGGATGCGCTCAAGAGGCGAAGATCCGGACACGAACCTTGATCGCGCCATCGCGGCGGAGAACGCCGTCATCGCCGGTTTCGATGGCGTGACCTTCGGATTGCATATCTGTCGTGGCAATCCACGCGGCACCGATCCCGTCACCGGGAAGGTGCTGCCGCAATGGCATCGCGAAGGACATTACGACGCCATCGCCGAACGTCTGTTCTCGGGCCTCAAGCACCACCGCTTGCTGCTGGAGTACGACAGCGAACGCGCCGGCAGCTTCGACGCGCTGCGGTTTATCGGCAAAGGCACGATCGCGGTGCTCGGACTGGTGACGACCAAGAGCGCCGTCCTCGAATTGCTGGATGACCTCAGGCGGCGGATCGACGATGCTGCGCGCCACCTGCCGCTCGATCAGCTCGCGCTCAGCCCGCAATGCGGTTTCAGCAGCGGCGTCGGGGCCGTTCAGCTCGGCGAAGACGAGCAATGGCGGAAATTCGAGCGGATCATGGAAACCGCCCGCGCGGTGTGGGGAACGGTTTGACCGTTCGCGGCCGGCTGCCGGTCTGATAACAATTCGGAGGCGAGGATGCGACGTGTGCTCGCAGCGATAGGCGCGGCAGTGCTCGGCTGCTCAAGCGCCGCGGCCGAGGAAATCCACGTTTCCCACTTCGGCCAGGTGATGCTCAGCGTTCCCTGGATCATTGCTCTGGAGCAGGACCTGCTGCGCAGGAATGGCGTCGATGTCACCGACGTCATCACTTCTCAGGGCGGCGGCACGACGCTGCGCAACATGCTTGCGGGCGGCGTGCCGTTCGCAGATGCGGCGATCGGCGCGACCGTGAGCGGCTTCGCCGCCGGTCTGCCGATCAAGATCATCGGGGCGAGCAGCTCCAATGCGGCGGACAACGACTGGGTGGTGCAGGCGGATTCCCCGGTGAAGTCGCTCCGCGATGTTATCGGTGGCAAGTTCGGCACCACCACCCCGGGCGGCCTGACCCGCGTCTACGGCGAGATGATGCTGCGGTACTACGGCATCGATCCCTCGCAAGTCACCCAGGTGCCGCTCGGCGTCGGTGCTGCGGTCGCGGCGCTCAACAGCGGCGCCGTGGACACCGCCTACATGTACGAGCCGCTGCAGAGCAAGTATGGCAGCAAGTACCGTGCGATCGCCAGGGTGTCGGACGTCCTGCCGCACGTCATCTCCAACGTGCTGGTCGCCTCCCAGGACTTCATCGACAAGCGGCCGGACAAGCTGCGCGCCATCATGCTGGCGCATAAGCAAGCCGTCGATTTGGTCTACGCTCATCCGAAGCAAGCCGCGCAACAGTCGTTGCCGCGCATGGTCAATACCGACTTGCCGTCGCTGGAGCATGCGCTCGATCGGATGGTGAAGGCGAAATACTATTCCGATGGCAACATAGACCCCGAGGGCCTGGCCGGCTCGCGCAAGCTGCTGCTGGCTACCGGCGAGATCAAAGAGGGCTACGACTTCGAGCAGATCATCGACCGTCGTTTCATTCCCAAATAGCCGCCCATGTCCTGGCCCCATGCACGCCGGCTGATCGCGCTCGCCGTGCTCGTGGCTGCACTGGAGGCGGTCTGCCGGACCCACTTGGTGCGTCCAACCGATCTTGTGCCGCCGACGATCATGGTTCGCTCAATGGCTGCCGCCCTCACTGAGCCGGCGACACTCTATGACGTCTGGCAGACGCTGAGCTCGGTCGCGGCGTCGGTTGCAATCGCTGCCGTGGCGGGCGTCGCCGCGGGAATTGTGCTGCATGCGCTGCCGCGACTGCGCCAAGCCTGTGAGCCGCTGATCGCAAGCTATTACGCGCTGCCTCTGTTTGCCCTCTACCCGCTGCTGGTGGTGATTCTGGGCGTCGGCGCGGCGCCGATCGTCTTCACCGGCACGCTATACGCGGCGATGAGCGTGCTGATCGGCACGCTGAGCGGGCTGGACCATGTCCCGCCGGTGCTTCGCAAGGTGGCAAAGGTGCATCGCCTCGGGCCGTTCCGCAGGCTGGCCAGCGTCTATATCCCGTCATGCTCCCGCGAAATTCTCGGCGGCATCACGCTCGGTGTCAGCTACGCGTTCGTCGCAGTGATCGCCAGCGAGTTCTTGCTGGCGCCGGCGGGGATCGGCCATGACATCGCCGATTCCTACATGTCGTTCAAGATCGAGCGCATGTATGGCCTGATGCTGGTTCTTCTCATCTTGGTTTTCCTCGTCAACGCGGTGTTGCGGCATTTGCGCGTTCGCGTCGGAGCGCCGGCGATATGACCGGGAAAGGCTTCCAGCGCCGCCTCGACGTGGCGCTGATCTGCCTCGCGCTTGCATTGGCGTGGCAGGTCGCATCTTGGAAGCTGGGAGCTGATGTCCTGCCGGGGCCGTGGCACACGCTATGCCGGCTCGCGGCGCTGATCGGCCAACCGCGCTTTCAGAATGATATTGCCGCAACCGCCAGCGCTTATGGCATCGCGCTGGCCATTGCGATGGCGGGCGGGCTCACGCTCGGGCTGATGTGCGGCGGTTGGAAGGCCGTCGGCGACGCGATCGAGCCGCCGATTCTCGCCCTGATAGCGACGCCGAAGGTCATGCTCTACCCGATCATCTTGTTGTTCTTCGGGCTCGGCGACGCCGCCAAGATCTTCTTCGGCCTGCTGCATGGCCTGCCGCCCGTGGTCATCATGATGGCAAACGCGTTACGGACCTTGCGGCCGATCTACCGCAAGGTGGGCCAGACCATGCGGCTCTCGCGTCGCGCCTACGCGCGTCACGTTCTTATTCCGGCGGTGATACCCGAAGCGGTGGCAAGCTTTCGCATCTGCTTTGCCCTCACCTTGCTCGGAGTTTTGATCGGCGAGATGTTTGCCTCGACCCGCGGCCTTGGCCACCTGCTGTTCGCTTCGATCGGGACCAACGATCAACTCACGATCATGGCGGTCACATTGCTGCTGTTCGTCTTTGCCGGTCTCGGCAGCAGCCTGCTGCTCGGCCTTAGCAAAACCCTGAAGAATTCGGCTTCCTGAAAAGACGCTTATTATGTCATATTGTCCTACAATCGGGGTCGGCAGTATTCAGCACGAGATCGCAGGATGCTGTGTTGCCGCGAACGGGCAACCCGGTCCATAGAGTTCCGGCACGGTACACCTTGCCGGGCTTGGCCAGCCATGGGCCGTGCCCGTTCGAGGCGCTGACTTAACCGGGGGGAAGCCGCGAATAATGAGTCGCTTGATCGGAGCGCGCCTGGGTCGGACTGAAGACGACCGCCTGTTGCGCGGAACCGCACACTTTGTCGATGACATTGCAGTTTCGAATGTACTGCACGCGGCCTTCGCACGCGCGCCCCATGCACATGCTCTCGTTCGCGGTGTCTCGAAATCGAGGGCACTATCAGTGCGCGGCGTTCACGCAATACTCACGCTTGATGACCTTTTGCCGGTTATGGCTAAGCGCCGCATGCTTCGACACTCGCATTCCGGCACGCCGCTGGACAATATGTGGCCGTTTGCGCTTGCGGATCGCGAGGTCTCCTATGTGGGCGAGCCGGTTGCCATCGTTATTGCCGAGCGTCGCTACATTGCCGAGGATGCGGTAGCGCAGTTCGAGATTGATTATGAGGCGCTTCCGGCAGTCTCGGATTGTCGGGCGGCTGCAGAAACGGGCGCACCATCGGTGCGCGGCGAGCTCACCAGTAACATCATCGCGACCTACAAAGTCCGCTTTGGGGACGTTGGAACAGCTTTCGCCAAGGCGGCTCACGTCTTTCGCGACTGGTTATGGCAGCATCGCGGTGCCGGTCATCCGATCGAAGGCCGCGGAATCCTCGCTGAGTATCGGCCCGACGACGCACTCATGGTTTGGGCTTCCACGCAAAAGGCGCATGATCTCTATCAATCGGCGACGTCTCTGCTTGGCCTCGACGAAGCGAAGCTTCGCGTCACGCAGCCGGATATTGGTGGGGGCTTCGGCTCCAAGCTGTGCATCTATTCCGAAGATATCGCCGTCATTGCCGCTGCCAAGTTGCTCAAGCGCTCCATCAAGTGGGTCGAGGATCGTCGCGAGCACTTTACCAACGCGGCTCAGGAACGCGACCAGTATTGGTCGGTTGAGATCGGGGTCGATGGGGATGGCAAGGTTCTCGGCCTGCGCGGCGGGCTCGTTCACGATCTCGGCGCCTATTCGCTCCAGGATGTCAACCTTCCTTACAATTCGGCATCGATGATAAGCGGCCCGTATGCGGTGGCGGCGCTGGATATGGACGTCACGGTTGTCGCCACCAATAAAACCCCGGTCTCGTCGATACGCGGGGCCGGTTATCCGCAGGCTGCGTTCGCAATGGAACGCATGATGGATCTGGTTGCACGCGAGCTTGGCATCGAGCGCGCGGAATTGCGGCGGCGCAATCTCATTCCTGCGGCGATGATGCCCTACACCAAGCCGCTGAAAGCTCGTTCCGGGGCCAGCGTGCAATATGACAGCGGTGACTATCCGGCCTGCCAGGCGCAAGTGCTTGAGATGGCGGGGTGGGCTGATTTCCGCGAGCGGCAGGCACGTGCGCGCGCCGAAGATCGCTTTCTCGGGATTGGGCTCGCCCATGGCATCAAGGGCACTGGGCGGGGCCCATTCGAATCCGGCGCTGTGCGGGTTTCGAATACCGGCCGCGTGACGGTTCATACCGGCGCGGCCGCGATCGGCCAGGGTCTGCAGACTGCTCTCGCGCAGGTCGCAGCCAGCGAGCTCGGGCTGCGCGTTGAGGACGTCACCGTGGTTCCGGGCGATACCTCAGGGACATCGCTCGGTCTCGGCGCCTTTGCCAGCCGCCAGATGGTCACCGCGGGCTCCTCCGTGCTCCTTGCCGCGCGCGCGGTCGCCGCCAAGGCCAGGAAGCTGGCGAGCCATCTCCTGGAAGCTGACGAGCAAGATCTTGAGATTGTCGATGGCGAAGTGCGCGTGGTCGGCGCGGCCGCGCTCTCTGTCAAGCTCAGCGAATTGTCACGCCTTCTCAAGGGAGCGCCTGGGTACGGTTTCCCGCCGGGTGTGGAACCCGGCCTTGATGCGAACGTCAATTGGCGAACGGACGCGCTTGCCTATGCCAATGCCTGCCATGTCGCGGAAGTGGAGGTTGACGTGGAGACGGGCGGCGTTCGTATCCTTGCATATCATGCCGTTCAGGATTCCGGTACTCTCGTCAATCCGATGATTGTTGAAGGGCAGGTGCAGGGTGGAGTTGCTCATGGCATCGGCAACGCGCTGTTCGAATGGATGCGATATGACGATGTGGCGCAGCCTTTGACCACCAGCTTCGCGGATTACCTGTTGCCCACGGCGACAGAAATCCCATGCATGACCACTGCGTTCAAGCAGTCGCCCTCACCCTTGAATCCTCTGGGTGTAAAAGGGGTCGGAGAAGTCAGCACGATACCGGCCGCTGCAGCTGTTATTTCCGCCATCGAGGATGCTCTCGCTCCATTCGGCGTCCGCATCTCCAAGGTGCCAATCACCCCACAGCTGCTTGTCGAGCAGATCGCTCTGTCGCCCAAATCCAACGTTCGGTGATTACTGGATCGTCCGCATACGCGGACGATGACGACCGACGGGCATCGCAATTCAACGGAGGTTGCGGACAAACCATTGGTCAATTCGGCTTCTTCAGCCCGAGATTTTCGCGCAGCGTCGTGCCGGGATAGTCGCGGTGGAACACCCCGCGCCGCTGCAGCAGCGGCACCACCTGCTCGACGAAATCCCGCAGTCCCGAGGGCAACACGTCGATCATGAGATTGAAGCCGTCGACTGCGCCTTCACGGTGCCAGGTCTCGATGAAGTCCGCGACCTGCTCCGGCGTGCCGATGACCTGCTTGTGCCCGCCGCCGTTCTGATAGAGCACCTCGCGCACCGTGAGCCTCTCCTCCTGGGCAAGGCGCACGGCCGCGTTGCGAAATCCGCGCGAGCCGCGAAAGCCGGTGTTCGCCGCAATCAGCTCGACCGGCATGGGCTCGTCGAGCCTCAGGTCGTCGACCCGCACCCCGACCCGCAACGCGAGCTTCTTGAGCTCCGCCTGGCCGCTCAATTCGTCCAAGCTGTCCTTGCGCGCCCGCGCCTCCTGTTCCGTGCCGCCCAGCACCGGCAGCAATCCCGGCAGGACCTTGATGCTGTCGGGATCGCGGCGATGAGCCGCCACCCGGCGGCGTATGTCGGCGCGAAATTCCAGCGCCGCGGCGAGCGTGTTCTGGGCGGTAAACACCACGTCGGCGAAGCGCGCCGCAAGCTCGCGCCCCGGCTCCGACGCGCCCGCCTGGAACAGCACCGGCCAGCCCTGCGGTGAGCGCTGCAGAGTGAGCGGGCCGCGCACCGCGTAGTGCTCGCCGCTGTGGTTGATCGGGTGCACGCGCGCTCCGTTCGCGAACACCCCCGCGGCCTTGTCGCCGACCAGCGCCTCCTCGTCCCAGCTCGCCCATAGCCGCCGCACGATATCGACCGCCTCGGTCGCCCGCTCATACCGATCATCATGGTTGGGGAGCGCGGTGTCGCCGAAATTTGCCGCCACATCGGGAACAAAGGTGGTGACGATATTCCAGGCCGCGCGTCCGCGGCTGAGATGATCCAGGCTCGCGAACCGCCGTGCGATATTGTACGGCTCGTTGTAGGTCGTCGATGTGGTGGCGACGAGGCCGACATGCCTGGTCTCGCCCGCGAGCGCGGCCAGCACAATGGTCGGATCCATCGCCCCGAGATTGGGGCGCTCGAAATTCTCCTCGCTCACGGCAAGCGTATCCGCGAGAAAAATCGCATGCAGGCGGCCGGCCTCGGACAGGCGCGCAATCTCCTGGTAGTAGCCGATATTGGTGTAGGCGAAAGGGTCGCCGTCCCGGTAGCGCCAGGCGCCGGGATGCATGCCGAGCCCCATGACCACCGAATTGAGGATCAAGCCATTGCGCATGGCTGGCTCGGCGCGATGGCTGTGTTCGGGTCAGGTGTGCTGAGAAGGCGCGGCAGACTCGATTTGCTCCCTCCCCCCTTGTGGGGGAGGGTTGGGGAGGGGGGTCGTGAGTTTAACAACGGTGGCGCCCCTACCTCAGGGACCCCCACCCCCAGCCCCTCCCCACAAGGGGGAGGGGAGCACACCGAGTGCGTGGCACGCTTGTTCATCCACAACACCGAACCCTCCATCAGGCTGCCGCCGTGACGGAAAAGCGCTGGGCGAGCACGGTCGTGCGCAGCACCGCGGCGAGCGCGCTCTCCTCCTCCTTGGTGAGGGAGCCATAGGGCGGATACGGATCGCCGACCGGCACGCCGATGATGTTCATCGCTGCCTTCATGACCGGGGCGAGACCGCGATGCATCCATTTCGATGGGAACAGCGCAAACTGCAGCTGCAATGCGGCTGCGCGGTCGTGATCCCCGGCGACGAACGCATCGATGACGTGCCGGGCGATCTCCGCGCCGGGCGGCGGCATGGTTGCGCCGGAGCCTCCGAGCTGCAGCGTAGCCAGCAGCATCTGCATGGTGGTGAAATAGCGCGCGTGTCCCGCCCGATCGATCTCCACGATCAGGCGGGAGACCCGGGCGAGATCGCGGGAGCTCTCCTTGATGAGCTGCACGCTCGGCAGCTTGGCGAGCGCGATGGTATCGCCAATCGAGACATCGGCGCCCGGGCCGGAGTTGAGATAAAGCGTGATCGGGAGCCTGGTCTCCCGCGCTACGGTTTCGAAATAGGCGATCAGATCGGCCTGGGTCGGGGGGCCGGCGAACGGGCGCAGCGGCGCCAGCAGTTGTACGGCGGCAGCGCCGAGAGTCTCCGCGAGATGGGCGAGCTCGACCGCGGTCTTGAAGGACGCATGCGAGATCCCGACCATTACCGGGACGCGGCGATCGACGCACTCGATGGTGCGGCGGATCAGCCCCTTGCGCTGCTCCAGGCTCAGATAGGTGTATTCCTGGGTTTCCACCCCGGCGGCGACCACCATGGTCGCGCCGCAGTCCTTGACGACGTAGTCGATCTCGCGCCGCAACGCGGCCTCATCGACCTCCAGGTCGGCATTGAACGGGGTCAGCGGCGCAACGATCAAGCCGGGGATTGCCACGGGGCAGCCTCTCTCACTTACTCGACCCCTCGCCTTCTCCACCCCTCATGCGCGAGCTTGCCCCGCGCATCCACGTCGTCGTGGGGCAGTGAGGGTCTATTTTCGATCATACGCCGCCATCAGTTCGTCGACCAGCGCCGTTCAGTCCCTCCAGGTCCGTGAGTTGCTGTCACTCGTTCGTGCGGCTGCAGCAAAATCGTCTCCTCACTCGATGACGTCGTCGGCGATGGCGAGCAGGTTTTGCGGGATTGTCAGGCCGAGCACCTTGGCGGTCGTGAGATTGATCGTGAGATCGAATTTGGTCGGCTGCTCGACAGGGATGTCGCCAGGCTTAGCCCCATGCAGGATCTTGTCGACCAACTCGGCAGTGCGTCGGAATAGAGCCGAGAAGTTTGGTCCGTAGGAAATTAACGCCCCGGCTTTGACAAAGTCGCGGCTGTTGAACATCGTCGGCAGAAGCAATGGGTCTCGTTCGTGCCAACAGCCGACTTGTGCCAGCGGCTAGAATAGGGGCTTGTGCAGATCATTCGACCGGTCTTAGGCTACTCAGGCTTCTCGATATTCTTGCTGGGAAACGCATGCCGCGGGTCTAGGCGGAATCTGGAGGAGGTAGCGTATGAAGGCCAGAACGTCGATATCGCTGGCGGCGAGTTGCGCAGTGGGACTGGGGGTCGTGACCCTCTCTCATGCCGCTTCTGCAGAACAACAAGAACAATGTCCGAATACAGAAGTCTTGGGCAATCCGCCGATCTACTTTCCCTACCCGCCCGGCCTGATACCCCCTGATTTGTGCTCGGAAATAAAAAGAGTGCAACGCGAAGTGGAGGTCATCTTCAAGGAGGCGCTTGCTGAATGGCGTGCGCTGCCACCTCCGACTCCAAGAGGTCAGCCACCAATACTGCAGGGAACGGGTTACCAGGCGATGGTATTACTTGGAAAACTCCTAAATAACGATCGCAACATGTCGGTCGGCAGGGATGTGGCCTGCAGTTTCTGCCATATGCCATACACCGGATTCACGGCACCCATCCCTTCCATAAATTTGGGTCCCGTTGCGATGCCGGGATCCATGCACTTCCGATGGGGCAAGCGCAGGCCTCAGTCATACACCTACTCGCCCTACTTCCCCGGGCTCCGGTACAATAGAGTCTTAAAAGTTTTCCTCGGGGGAAATTTCTGGGATTCGCGCTCGACCGGATACAAGTTGAGCAGCCCGGATGCGGAGCAGGCGCAGCATCCGCCGGTCGATCCTAACGAGCATGGCTTTCCCGACACCGCCTGCATCGCGTACCGGCTTTCCCACGCCGAGTACAGGCCTTTGTTCGAGCTGGTTTGGGGCGAGGGATCATTTGACATCACATGGCCAACGGATACCGAGACGATCTGCAGCACCCCCGAAGGGGCCGCTGTGCTCCACGGGAGCCGCAACGCCTTGCACCAGCATCTGACCGGTTTGAGTGGGGCCCCGGCGCCCGACGCGGGCGCGATGCCGGTTGCCCTCGGCCGGGATGACCGAACCAAGGCAGACAGTGTCTTCGACCACTGGGGACAGGCGCTTGAGGCGTTTGAGGCTTCAGCGAATGTTAGTGCTTTCTCGTCGAAATTCGATGCCTTCCTGGCCGGCACCTACACTCTGACCGCGGACGAGCAAGCCGGTTACAACTTGTTCCGCGGCAAAGGCAACTGCAATTCGTGCCATTTGGATGGGAGAGGGACCGCGCTGAAGAGCGGCCAAACCGACACCAGCGCTGCCCCCGGGGGGGCGCCTTTGTTCACCTGCTTCGGCTCAGCTAACGAAGGCCTTCCCCGGAACCCGAACATACCTTTCTACTACGAGACGAAACCGGACGCCTTCGACTACACGCCCAACCTCGCGGGATTTGGCTTCAAAGATTTGGGCATGGGCCTCTTCTTAAGAAGCCTTTCCGGCAACAACCCGAACGCTGACTGGATACAGTATGCGCCCAGCGTCGACGGCCAGATGCAAGTGTCGTCGGCGCGCAATTCCGCGATGACGCCACCCAACTGTCCTAACTTCCAGAAGGCGTTCTTTCATAATGGCTATGTGAAAAACCTGAAGGAACTCGTCCATTTCTATAACACGCGGGATGTTTTCGCTTACCCCGTCCAGTCTGGACACTGCCCGGCTGGAACCATCGAAAAGGTGACCTGCTGGCCCGAGCCTGAAGTCAAGAACAACATCGACATGACACAAGGGAACCTCGGCTTGACTGATCACGAAGAAGAGCTGATCGTCACCTTCCTCGGCACACTCACGGACGGTTTCACAACACCATACCCGGATGCCGACAAATATACAGGCAATTGTCTCCCTCCGACTGCCCTCTCGCCCCCTCCGCCTCCGGTCTCCGCTGCTCCATTCCCACCGGGTCTCACTCCCCCTCCGCTCTAGCAAGTGGTGAGCAGGCTAGCCCCAGCACGTCCGTTTTGCAGGAGCGCCGGACGGCGTTCTGCTGGCAGATCGAGCAGGCGAGCGACACGACGCGAGAGTATCGTCGGATTTCCATGTTTTTTCCCGCCGCACTTTTCAAACACCTAACTGGATACTTGTCGTATGACTAGATCGTTTCCGGCGCTCATCGCGGGGACAGCCGCCGGCCTGATTGGTTCAAATTTGACCGTTGCCCAGCAAATCCCCGGCGACGAGCACGCCAGGAGTGTGCAGATCATCGTTGGGCCGACGCTCGAATCGGCCACGGAAAAATCGGCCATCATCAGATGGATGAGCACCACGCCGGCGGGCCCGGCGGAACACTTCGGCATCGTGCACTACGGCACGGATCCCAAGGACCTTAGCCAGATGGCCAAGTCCCCCATCCGGCTGAACATGGCCCACCCGAACACGATTTTCCGGGTACGTGTCGACGGCCTCAAGCCAGGGACGACGTACTACTACACGGTCGACTTTACTGGCCCCGACGGGACCAGCGACGGGGTGAAAGGCACGGCGAACCAGTTCACGACGCGACAAGCGGAGCAATCGAAATAGAGAACACATGAAAACCGAAGCAAAAGGGGGCGAGCTCTGTCGAGCCCATAGAGCCGCCTATGGCGGGTAAGGATCGGAAAGACGCTTGGTCTCGCCTTCCCGCTGCCGATACTCGGCCGTGCTATACACTGCCAGGTTGACCTTTATGCCCGAGCCGGCGGCGTACAGAATGTGGGCGGATCGCTACTGTTGCGGTAGGGCAACGCCCCAACAAAATCGTGGGACGTCAAAGGGTCTCTCAAACTCCTGGCCACCTTTCGGCCAAGCTGTGAGGCTGAGCTAATCATGCCAAAGGGACACAGAGGGTGTAATGATCAGGATCATCATCGACGCAGTGCTGTTTTCTTGTATGGGCGCTTTCCTTGTAGGGATCGTGGTCGCGACGGCGACGTTGATTGGCTAGCCCTGACTTTCGCTGTCAGAAAGGCGGCGAAACTACGGCGACGTGCCGCTCGAAACGTGTCGCCGTAAATGAAATTGCTCGCTCGCATCGATCGTGGACGCTGAGGTCTGCTTCGCTCCGTTTTCTGTCGAGCTTGATACCTGACCCGCGAAGGCGCGAGTGCCGTGCAGCAAGGCTGTATCATACCGATCGCTTCGTCGAACAGCCACGGCACTGATGGGATGGAAATTCAAGACGCTGACGGTCGACTGTAAACCAACGCTGAGGATGCGAGGCCCTGTGATCCTGACCCAGGATCGGCGCGACATTCGCAGTAACCAGTTACCGCAGGATTGGCCACGTCGAATTCCATACTGCTGACACGAGATTGTTGGTTATGAGATGAGTCGTATCGTGATTGCCGAGAGGTGAATGGGATGCGCTGCCTGCCTTGCGGCACAGAAATGCGATTTGTGGGCCTGGTGCCATACCAGGCCATGATCAAGACGCGCGAACTGCACATGTTCGAGTGTCCGAATTGCAGGCGCACCGAACGACGACTTGTGTTTGCTCACGGTATCGGGTCGTTTCAAAGTGAACGAATGCAGCTTGCCTCGACAACATTACCGCTGATCAAGCCTGCGATACACAAAATCATTGTCGTATCTCGGAACGGCATGAACCGGACGTTTCGCCATGGCATCTTTTCAACATCAGTTCTGATCGAGAAGGTGTCAGTGGCTGCTCGAAATGCGTGGGCACAGACGATCGTAACGTTTCGCCCGTCTGCATCCGGTGGGGCGGCCAAATCGGGCGATCCTCCGGTCGAGAGGTCGATCAAATACGATATGGTCGGTAGCCTCAAGATCGCGGAGATCCTCCGCTCCATCGTGTTCCCGAAGTGGGTCGTGCTCGCAGAGGGAGTGACTGGCGGCCCTGGTCGCGACGGCATGTTGGTAGGCGCGGCTGTTGGCTTGATTATTGTTGCGGTCCTGATCAACGTCTTTGCGCAAAACAGGGACTTGGCCGCGCTCCCGACGCGAGCGCCGCAGGCCGGGCAGGCGTCGACGGAAACATCGTCGGTTCCCACAGCGCCCGCAAGTGGGGCAGCGACCGTTGACGCCGCTCTCGCAACGATTGGTCCAACAAGTGCGCCCGAGCAGAGGGTGGTGTCTGACCCCCTCGCTTCCCTCGATCCCGCCGATCGTGTGATCGCAGAGAAGATTCGGGATCTCCTGCTAACGAACTCAGGCAGAAGATTCGCCAGCAAGAAAGAGCGCGAGGCCATCGAAGCATTCTATCAGAAGCGCAATTTGGCGGCTTTTTGGCTGGACAAGGGCGTGGAGAATGCGCGCGCCAAATCGGTCATCGCGCGCATAAAGGCTGGCAATGCCGACGGCCTCGAGCTCAGGGATTACAACTTGCCCCAGTTCGCCGGTCTCGGCCCGGATGCACTGGCTGAAGCCGATGTTGAGCTCACTCAGACCGTACTCACCTTTGCCCGCCATTTGCAGGCCGGGCGTTTTCCGTATCGTTTCATCAGCCGCAACATCCAGCTGCCGCAGGTGCCGCCGGAGCCTTCCGAGGTTCTCAGCCGAATCTCGGCTGCTGCGGATGCCGGCAAGGCTCTCGATGAATTCAGCCCGCAACAGGAGCCCTATCGAAAACTGAAGATGGCACTCGCGCAATTACGGGGCAGACCAGGAGGAGTAGCGAATGAGATCACGCAAGGACCAGTGCTCAGCTACAGCCGCAAACGCCAGATAGAAGACCCGCGAGTACCGCTGCTCCGCCAGAGGCTCAAGATTCCCGGGGACGCATCCGACCAGAGGTATGACGCCACAGTTGCGGATGCCGTGAAGAATTACCAGAAGGCAAACCAGTTGCCGGCGACCGGCAGTCTCGATGCGAGGACAGTCAGGGAACTCAACGCCTCTACCCGCGACAATCGGATTGATACGATCATCGCCAACATGGAGCGCTGGCGCTGGTACCCGCGCGATCTCGGCAACGCCCATGTGATCGTCAACCAGCCTGATTTCACGCTCAAGGTGATGCATAACGGCGTTCAGGTGTGGACCACTCGCATCGTGATTGGCAAGCCCAGCATGCCGACACCGCTGCTCAGCGAAACCATGAAATCCATCACCATCAATCCGACCTGGAACGTGCCACCGTCGATTGTGCAAAACGAATATCTGCCGGCGCTGGCGCAGGATCCGACGGTGCTTGCGCGCATGGGCCTGCGCGTCAGCTATAGTGGTGGCGAGGTGCAGATCACGCAGCCGCCAGGCCCTGGGAACGCGCTCGGGCGTATCCGCTTCAACTTCCCGAACCGGTTCCTCGTTTACCAGCATGACACCCCGGACAAATACATGTTCGGCCACGACCTCCGCACGGAAAGCCACGGCTGCATGCGCGTGCAGGACCCGGCAAAGTATGCTGAGGTTCTTTTCAACATTGCGCGCCCGGACGAGCAGTGGACTGCGGAGCAGGTCACGAGCATGTTCGGCAAGGTGGAACAGGACATTGCGCTGCAGCCGGCGCAGATCTGGGTTCATCTCACCTATCAAACTGCGTTCGTAGATGATGACGGGAAGCTGGAGATGCGCCGTGACGTCTACGATCTTGACGGCCGCACGGTCGCTGCGATCAAAAGCGAGCGCGCCATGATCGAGACGATCCCCGAGGGCAAGAGTGAGCAAGTGTCTGCTTCCGGATCTGGCGTCCGCAGGGTCGCGACCCCACGTCCCGGCTCATTCTTTCCACCCCTTTTCTTCGGCGGAAGACCGCTGCGACCGCCTCGCGGAATTTATTGACTGCGGCTAACCCAACACAGGTCTAGACAAAGTAGGAATCCAGCAATTTTTGAAGCGCGTCCAATTCAGTTTTTACGATTGCTACTTGCTCGCGCGTAAGCTGCTCGACCTTATTCGAATCGTTTAGCACGCGAGACACCAAAGCTAGTGCCCGGTGGCTCTCCTGTGGCATGGTGTCAATTTCGGGATCGGCCATGATGCTCAACCTCTGCACGAACTATGAGCAACCACATGCTTTCCTCCCGCGTTATTGCTCGTCGATCGGATCAGCACAAATCACCGCCTGGACCCCAGCGACTTCCCGATTTGCTCGACTAGAGCAATAATGCGATGCCTAATCCTGCGCTCCCGAATGTTCATAAAAGCTTTCACGAGAGAAAGGGCTTCGGAGGTGGGCAGGAAATCAGGATACGTGTTGCTATCCTTGGACGAGGACGACCTCTCCAGTCCTTCGAAGAAGAACGCTACTGGCACTTTGAGGATGTCGGAAACATTCTGTAAGCGACTCGCTCCTATACGATTAGTACCTCCTTCATATTTCTGAACCTGTTGAAAACTTAGCCCCAGTGCGTCGCCCAACTTTGATTGAGTCCAACCCATCTCTAACCGTCGCAAACGAACCCTGTTGCCGACGTGCTTGTCCACCAGATGCGGTTCTCTCTTGGTTTCCAACAGAAACAACTCCTCGCCCGTGCTCAAGAACGTGCGTCAAACCATCTGCTCGATGCCTTACAAACGGCGAAAACAACCCCGCGGGTTTGGCACGGTAGTGATAGTGTAATACCGGTTCCATATCAGATTGACTTTGCAATGTAAGGGAAGGATGTGATGGATTTGACGATTTTTGGGTTGCGTTCGATGTAGAGGACGGCCTGCTGGAGCTTCGCGCGCACTGCGTTCATGGACTTGAGGGCGAAGTTCTTGAAGATTTTCTCGCGGATTTCGTCCCACAGGTTCTCCTTCGGGTTCAACTCCGGCGAATAGGGCGGCAGGAACAGAAGCGAGATATTATCGGGAATCGCGAGAATGCCGCACTGATGGTTGGGGGCGCCGTCGAGAACCAACAGAATGTGCTGGGTGCGGAATTTCTTGGACAGAACGTCGAGGTAGATCTGAAAGCACCCGGTGTCCGAGGCCGGCATGATCAGATAGACACATCTTCCATCCTTGGGGCAGACCGCGCCATATAGGTAGATGTATTCGCGAATGAGTTGCGCGGCGACCTCGGGTCTGATGCCGGTCGGCGCCCAGCATGGCCGCGGGCGGTTCATGCGCCCAAAACGGGCTTCATCTGCGAACATCACGCGCAAACGACGGCCGCGCTTGGCCGCCACCCGTCTGGCTTTCCTCACAGCATCAGAAAAGCCGTTTTTTTAAAAGCGTTCTGCGCCGCGAGGTTGCGCTTGGGATGGAACGGGCGTGGCATCAGTTTGCGCCAGCCGTGCCGGACCAAAAGATTATAGACTGTGCTGTTGCTGGTTTCGTGGCCAATGGTCTTTTCATACGCCGCCTTGATGTCGTGGATGTTCAGCAGCTCCCCCGCTCCGGCCGCCTTGGCAAAGCGCGCCAGCAAGGCCTTCTCCTCCGCCAAGGTCATATTCTGGCGTTTGCGGCCGCCACTCGGCTTGGATTTGAGCGCTGCAAGCCCACCCCCGTCGTAGGCCATATGGGCACGGTTTACCGTGCTCAGCGACACGCCCATCGCCGCGGCAATGGAGGGCTGTGTCATTCCGCCTTCACGCAGCAGCACCATCTGAATGCGCTGACGCCGTGCCGGGTCGCCTTTCCAGTACAGCGCCGTCTTCAACCGTCGAACCTGGCTCTTGGTGCATTTGACCATCTGCTCGCTCCGAATCAGATGGCCCTAGCGAATCACACCTCACGGCCAAGCAGAATCCCCCCTCGGTCCACGACCAAAACCCGCGAAATCTTCGATTTAATCAGCTATGGAAGCGGTATAAGCTCTCAGAAAACGTGGTATTAGACAAATACAAAAAAATGGGTGAATGCATAGGAAAATCTTATGACGCCGACTCAAGCGCGCGCATTTCTCGCAGTTGCCATGGAAGGCAGCTTCACCGGGGCCGCCAAGAGGCTCAACGTCAGCCAGCCCAGCGTCACAGCTCAGATCGGATTAATCGAGCGGCACTATAAGGTCGAACTGTTCCATCGCGTCGGGCGAGGCGTCCGCCTGACTCCGGTCGCCGCCGCGCTCCTTCCAATGGTGTGTCGGTTGTTTGCGTCCTTGGACGAAGCAACGGCCTATCTTCAGGACCTGCGCGGGCAAAGGCAGGGATATCTTCGAGTGGGCTCGTACACTCCCAATCGGTTCATAATTCTGGTGGCGCGGTACAAGAAGCGTTTCCCGGGCGCTTCGATCCAGGTTGAGTTTGCGAATTCGCGGGTGCTTGCAAAAAAGGTGCTCGATTATGAGCTCGATCTTGCCGTGACCGCGCGCGAATACGGCATGCCGAGCTTTCACTCGCTTGCTTTTGCGTGCGACACCTTGGTTGTTCTCGCGCCAATGGGTTCGGCCTGGGAGCGACGGCGGTCAATATCAATCGAGGAGCTAAAACGCCAGGTAGTTGTGTGCCGCGAGCCAGGATCGTCAAGTCGCTCAGCGGCAGACCGGCTGATCGATACGGAGAGCATGCCTGCTAGCCAAGTTGCTCAGATCGGCAGTCGTGAGGGGGTGATAGCTGCGGTCGCGCAAGGAATGGGGCTTGGTATTATTTTTGACGATGAGTTGTTGCCGCACGACCGGCTGGTCAGGATACCGATCAGGGGCCAAGTAATACGTTCTCATGATGAGATCGTTTGTATGGCCGAGCGTCGAACGAGCCAGGTCATCTCAGGGTTTCTGACGATTGCCCAGGAATACGCAGACGAACGACGTCGAGTTCCTGGGCGGCACGAGAGGGCTGAAGCGTTAGCAAAATTTCGGCACAAATGAGAACGCCCTCGCCCTCTCATTCTCTAATGTTGGCGGTGACTTGCGCTGGTCGATGTTCCTGGAGCCGATTGGCGTGATGACGCCCCAACCCGATGGGCGCGATCCGTCAAGTTCGGCCAAGCGTCGGCCATGGCGAGCAGTCGTTGGCCCGAAAACAATTTCGGGGCGTTTTTTCTTCGGTCCCCGACGCGTCGGGTGCCCTCCGCCGTGACGCCCGCCTGACGATATTTGCGGGCGCCGACGAGGTGATCAATAGTCTGGCGTTTGATGCAATGCGGTAACGTCCGAGATGGGTCAAAACCGGCGATCCGGCACCATCCCGACAGCGCGTCCGCAGTATCTCAGTAAGCAAACCTCCAAAGGGTAAGGCTCAGGGCTCTTGTGTGCCACAAGCCGACGTAGCCTCGCGGCGGATTTGTACCCTCAGTCAACGACCTCATCTGCTCTCATCAGTATTGCTGGCGGTATTGTCAGGCCCAGTGTTTCGAAGGTCTTCTTGTTTATCACAAGACGGAAGCGGGTTGGCTGCTCGAACGGGAGATCGGCGGGACGTGCTCCTCTTAAAATCCGGTCGGCAAGGTACGCCGCACGATCGTAGACTTCACCCATATCGGGGCCGTACGACATCAGCCCGCCGTCATGGACAAGGAAATCCCGTTCGTAAATCGCAGGTAACTTTAGTTGGGCAGCAAACTCAAAGACGCGCTTGCGGTTGAGGGCAGTCAGAGCATCCGTTACCATCAGGATTGCATCAGGACGGTCGCGTGTCATGGCAGCGAACGCGGCAGCAAAATCCTCGGGCTGACGTACCCCGAGTGGCTGTACTTCGAGACCCAGCGTCCGCGCCGCTGCGTCGGCCGCTTTGTAGCGCGAGGTCATCCCAAGATCGTTGGCGTTCCATAGCATGGCGACCTTGCGCAAGTTGGGAACTGCATCCTTGAGGACCTCCAGCCGCTTGGCCGAAAGCTCGGCTGCAACTTCACCGACCCCGGTGATGTTGCCACCAGGGCGAGCCAGGCTATCGATCAACCCGGTCGCAACCGGATCGGCACCTGTCATTGCAACCACAGGGAGATTCGAGCGATCTTTGACAATACGAGCCGCAGCGTAGCTGTTCGTTATTATTAACTCTGCGTTGCTCTTCAGGTCGTCAACCAGCGACGGCAGTCGGTCCGGGTGTGCTTCAGCTGCCCGTCGCTCGAAAAGCAGAGAGCTTCCGACGATATAGCCCCGTTTGGAAAACCCAGCTGTTAGCCCGATAATGATCGGGTCTGTGTCGGTCAACGGCGCTGCAGAACTCAGCAATCCCACACGGCGAGCCTTGACTACCGTTTGGGCGAAAGCGCTATGGGCCAGCAACGGCATAGACCCGAATGCCAGAATGAATGATCTCCGCAAGATCATTTAACGCACTCCGGTTGCCGTTGGCTGGTAGAGAAATATAGCCCACAAAGCCGTTTGGATACAGCGGAAATTCCACGCAGCTTTGCACGCCGTAGGATGCCCCGCCGTGATCGGAGCCTATTACCGCTGCTTGGACTGGACCTCGGCCGACACCCTCAGGCCCCCGCAACTCCCCTGATGACCATGCGGCCGGCATTTCCGAGCTGAGCCGCAAGCTCGCGCAGGCCCAGGTGATCGCGTCCGATGCGCAGCCGATCGAGCTGCACGAGCTTCGCTTCGTCGATCTCCATGGCCATGCGCGCCCAGAGCGCGTCGATGTTGTAAGGCGCGCGGCCGGGCGGTAGCGCGACCGGCACGATCGCGTCGGCGGGAATATCGAGCGCAGCGCCGGCGGCATCCATGGCCGCACGGATGGCCCGCGCCTTCGTGCCGGCAGGTATCGTGATGTCGTAAGGCGGCACCCACTCTGCTGCGGGGCGAAGCTGGTCCACATGCGTGAGCGCAAGCAGAATGGACGGCGGCCGTCGTGCGAGCTGCGCCGTGGCCCAGGCGCGCACGGCATCGAGACCGTTGCGGTCCGGCGCGCGGGCCGGCTGGGTGGCGGAGGCGACCCACAGGATGAGGTCGGCCCGCGCGGCTTCTTTCCGCAACTCCTCTGGCTTGGTCAGATGCTCGTCGAGGCCGGCCATGTCTACGAGAGTGACCGCGGGGCGTCCTTCCAGCTCGAGCCGATGCTCCGAAACATTCGCGGTGGTCGGCAGCGGGCCGACTGCGGCGCGCACCGCCAGCGCCACGGCATTCACCAGGCTCGACTTCCCCGCGCTCACTTGCCCAACCAGCAGGACCCGCACCGGCATTTGTGCCGCGGCCTCGGCAGCGGCCATGTCGACGTCCTGCGCAGCACGGATCTCGTCGTCCGACAGCGCGAGGCGACCGGAATAAAGCTCGATGGCTGCCCTGCCGACCTCCAGCACGAGCAGACGGGTGGCGTAAGCGCGCAGGCGATACGAAAGGACGCTGGCGGTTTTCTCCACGATGAGACCGCTGGTCTCCTGACCGGCGGCCTGAATCGGATTGAGTATCGCGCGCGCAAGGCGCCAAACGCCGAAGCCTACTTGCCAACCCCTCTGCGCAACCGGGCCATACTGCTCGGTTTGCTGCTGCACCCATATTACGTGACTGAGCTTTATCGCCCTTATCCCGGGAATGTGCCGCAACGCTTCGCGACGCACGTCGCGAGACAGCCGCTCCGTCAACAGCAATACTTCCGGCAAGCTGAACTGCGACCAGGCGCTGCGGGCCTGCGGATGGAAGCGGCGCGCCACCGCCTCGACTGTTTCACGTGTGCGGGTAAGCAGCGGGTCGAGCTCGAGGAATGAGAATGGGGCGGTGGCATCAGCAATCGCCAGCACTTCGCTCCAGGCGTCCCGCTCGACGGCATTCCAGCTGGGTTTGGGTTCGGCGAGCTCGCCCAGGGCGTGGCGCGCCTCTGCATTGGCACGCCGCCGCACAGACCTCGCCAGCGGCCACGCGCAGAGACCGAGCGCCGCGGCGGTGATGGCCCAGATCGCGACGTGACCGCCTTGCCAGAGCCAAACAACGCCAAGCACGAGCAGCGACAGCCACGGCAGGGTCACTGCGAGGACCAGGAGGTTTTCTTGCCAATAGCGCCGCAGCAGCGCGCCGAGATTCATTCCTGCTCTCCCGGTGGTTTCTGCTTCGGACTTTTTGATTGCCGCCGTCCGGCTGCCAATCCCTCGACAAACGCGCGCCGGACCTCATGGTCCGGAGCGTTCAGGCCGCGCCGCTGATAGCCGAGCCAGACGCAGGCGGCCTCGCCTATGCCAACTGTGATGGCGAAGGCGCTGGCTGCGTTGAGCGCTCCCGCGGTTGCGGTGCCGACGACCGGGATGAGCTTGAGCAGCTCGCGAAATCCGTATCTGACGCCCCACCATGCGAGTGCGCCTCCCCCGATCGTCCCGCTGAACTGCGCGAAGGTGCCCGGCGTCCAGGAGATGCCGTAGCGGGCGGCGAGCGCGCGCAGCATGAGGGCGAGGGAGCCGGCAAGGCCGCTCATGCCCACGAACGGGACGGGGAGCGCGCCCGCGCCGGCGGAAGCAGCACCGTGACCGTAGATGAGCGGACGCGCGCGCGCCCGGATCTGATCGCTCTCCGCGTCCGCGCGCGCCCGGTGCAAAGCTTCGAATGCGCTGGGCCCGGCCACTTCGAGGGCGCGCCAAAGCGCCTCGAGCCCGAACTCGCCAGGCGCAAATCCATCCTCAGGCAGGGTGAAATCGACGGGGACAGACAGCGGCGGCAGGCCACGGAGTCCCGCAAACAAGCCGCGCTGGTAGCTCAATGCCTGGCGCAGGGCCTGCGGGATCGAGGCGTTTTGCTCGTCCTGCGGACCGCCGGTGAAGGGATAGGTTGCAGGATGCCCGCCGCCCGCGGGATAGAGCCGATGCAGACCAGTCTGGGCGACAACAACCGGCCACTCGGGATGGCGGCGGCGCACCAGCCGCAAGACGCGCAGCACGGTAGCTTGAGCCGGGTCGGCAACCTGCATCGCGACCAGGAGAAGGTGCGCCCGCCCCTCGCACCAGGCAATGTCAGCGGCCGGATCGTAGTCCACCTCGCCGAGCCCGCGCGTATCGAGAAAGCGAAGGAGCGGCGCCTCGGCGGGCACATCATAGAATGCCGCGCTTCGCGTGCACGGCGCAAATCCTTCCCCGATCGCCGCCCGCGTATCGCCGGTGAGGGCGGACACGACGGCGGTCTTCCCCGCCCCGGTCTTGCCGAGGAGCCAGACCACGGGAGCCGCGATCTGAGCCCGCGCGCGGACATGCTCGCTGTGGGTGCGCGAATTTGCGGTGTTGCCGAAAAGCGCCTCGCCGATGGCATTCCAGAGCCGGTCCAGTGCCACGGTCAGCTATCCTCAAGTGTCGCTCGCGTTGTCGCGGGACTGCCGCGTTTTCGAGGTTTGAATCATATAGCCGCATCCATCGACCTCGTCCTGAGGAGCGCCGAAGGCGCCTCTCGAAGCCTCGTCCTGAGGAGCGCCGAAGGCGCGTCTCGAAGGACGGCCACAAGCGAGGATAACTTAAGGAATTCATCAGCCCGTCGGTCGTCATCGTCCGCGTATGCGGACGATCCAGTAGTCACCGAACGTCGGATTTGGGACGCCTTCGGCTCAAACCGCCGATCGGGATTACTGGATGCCCCGTTTGAAGCGGGGCATGACAACCGAGAGATTGGCGATGGAGGCTTAAGGCAATCCGGTTTGGCGAGATGCCCATGGCCTTGGCGAGTTGGTTCTGGGAGAGATCGTATTCGGCCAGAAATTCTTCTTTCAGCATTTCGCCGGGCGTGACAGGCGCAAAGTCATTCTTCGTCATGCCGTATCCTCTCAGTGTCTCAATCATAGCTGGCCATCAGCTCCTCAACCAGCGTGGTCCAGTCCTTCCATGGTCCGGCGAGATAGCTGTAGCTGTTCATCGCGAAGCTCGGCCCGGCGTAGAATTTCTCGTATTGCAGGTGACGGCCGCCGAAGTCGGAGCCGAGCAGGTCCCACGCCAGTTTCATCAGCTTCATGCGCGCCTTCGCCGACTGGCCCGGCACCGACCAGTAGGTCTCGAACTTCTCGCGCGTCTCTTCATCGTCGAGCACCGACACGTCGGCCGGCATCTGGAACACGCCGCCTCCCATGAGCTCGCGCACCTTCTCGCAGATGTCGGCGTAGTGATTGGTGCACCAGTGCAGCGCGGCATAGACGTAGCGGCGGTTGACGGTGTGAAAACCCGCGACCTGCGCCTCGCCGCAATTGATCTGCCCCATGATCAATCCTTCGAGCGTCGCCTGCATGGCCGCGAGCTGTCCGAGCGTGAACTGCACCGCCGGGACCTGCTCCATGCTGTTCGTCTCGGCGAGCTTTTTGGCAATCCCCACGATCAGCTTGAGCTTCTCGAGAAAGCGCACATTGGCCTGGTGGTTGGCCATGGCGTGGCCGGGGGTAAGCATGTAGATCGCCCGCGTCATCTCGGTGTTGTCGTGGCAGAACACGCGCTCCCACGGCACTTTCACGTTCTCGAACAGCACGGCGCTGTCGGTCTCGTCGAAGCGCGCCGCAAGCGGGTTGTCGAGCGCGCTCACGGCGTAACGCTCATAGGGCTTGCGCGGCCAGATGCTCACGCCCGGCGCATTCAATGGCACCGCGCAGGTGATCGATTCCTTCTGTTGATGTGGCCCGACCGGCTGCAGGTTGCCGCACCAGGTCTCATGGCAGAACACCGAGGCCGTGCCGAGCATCTTGATGCCGTTGATGGTGACCCCGCTGTCGTCCTCGGCGACGACGCGCAGAGTGGGCGGCGGGCGATCGGCAGCATCGGCGGCGCCGGTCGGTCGCCAGCCCTGCGGGTTGGTGACGGTATGGGAGACGAAGAGATCGTTCGAGCGCATGTGGCGATAGTAGCGCTGGATGTTCTCGCCGAAGCCCTGGCGGATACGGTCGAACATCGCCGGGTCCATGACGAGCCCGCTCACATAGCTCGGAAAGTTGTCGGGGGATCGACCGATCAGGCCGCAGGTCCAGGAAGCGATGCGGCGATGCGTCTCGAACCGGCGCTGCAAGTCGTCGCGCCCGCGCGGCAGCAGGAAATAGGTCGAGAAGGTGTCCCCGTCCTCGTCAAACGCCATCACCGCGCGGTTTTCCGGCGCGCGCTTGCGGTCATAGATCATCGCGAGCGTGCGGGCCGCGTTGCGAAATGCCGGATGGGTGGTGACGTCCTCGACCCGCTCCCCGCCGATATAAACCCGCCGCCCATCGCGTATGCTGTCGAGATAGTCCTCGCCAGTCATCAACATCCGGCTAATTCACCATCCCAAGCAGACGGGGCAGCCACAGCGAGATGTCGGGAATGTAGGTGACCATGACCAGAAAGATCAACATCACGCTGAGCCACGTAACGCAGGAGAGCTGCTGCTATTCGGCAGCAGCCAGGCTCGCTGCTACCCGCACCTCTCGCCTTGCCGCAAGAGCGGGGATCATGCAATTGACTGCAACGTTGAGCATGATCCTGACCATGTGGACGAGCGGATCAATGATGACAAGCAGGGGAAACGCCAGCTCGTAGGAAAGCCCGAAGGGCCGCAGCACGCCTGCAAGGGGGGCAAGTGCCGCTGCACCGCTGAGGCCCAAGGTCGCGAAAGACCCTGCGACGGACAGAATGGCCACCAGAGCTATATCCTCCAGCCCGAAGCTTCGGCCGAGCAAAGCTCCGATGAAGAGCGTGGCCACGGCAAAATGTAGCATCGTTCCGAAGCGCAGGGTCGCAAACCCAACGGGAATGTAAAGTTCGCAGGTCTCTCGCGGGGCGCGCAGCTCCCGGGTCATTGTGTCTACCGCGATCGGTATACAGGCGAGGGTATTGCGAGTCGCGGCGGCGACCATCAACGGCTTGGTGAAGTGTCCAAACGTCAACTGCAAATTCAGCCGCAGCGCGACCGCAAGTACGAGAATCGACAATATCAGGATGACTGCGCTCAAGGCGAAGAAAACATAAGAGAAATTCGCAAGGACAACATACGCTCGCGGACCAAGCAACGCAATTTGTGGCGCGATCAGTGCGATGATTCCGATCGCGACAAACAGGTTGAGCCATTCGAATATCAGCAAGCACGCATCACGGAGAACTTGCAAGGCGCTAAAAAAAGACCGGCCTGATCGCCGTTCGCACGCCGTCAACGCAAAGCCGAAAATGGCGGCGAAGACCAGAACTCGCGTTATATCATCAGAGGCTAGCGCGGAAAAGATGTTCGAGGGCACCAGCGCCAAGATCCCTGAGCGCGTCGCGGTGACCGCGCCAATATCGTCGAGCGAGAATTCCAGATCGGCCTGTCCGAGGGTGCCGCCTACGATGGCGCCCATGGCCCGGATGGTGCCCTGATCAAACGGCACAACCCGAAAAACAAGGGCCGGAACCAGCACGCCCACCGCTGCCACGACGACTATCGCGCAGGCCACCCATGCCAGCAGTGCGCGTATGACGATGACATTGGTTGAACCAGCAATCGCGGAACGCACGGCCAGCGGAATTGTCGCAAGCAGAAACGGCAGGACGCACATCTGCAGCAAGGCAATGTAGAGGTCCCCAATCGGACGCAGCGATTCTACGATAGGCAAGCCGGATGTTCCAAGCAGAATCGCGATAATGACGGCACCCATGACGGTCAGCGGCTGATTTAGCCAGCGCGTCAATGCAGCTTTGAATGATTCTGCCTTGGACATCGCACCATCAATTTTCGTAACTGATCTTGAGCAGATCATCGAGGCTGTATTCTCGCGGGTGCTGGGCTATGAAGTAATTGATGAACTCCTCCAGCTTCAGGCAGCTATCGCAAATCGCCATCGTAAGAAACGACCTGCGGTCGGCAATAATCGCAGCGCCAAAAGCAACATGCATTGCGGGATCGTTAATAAGAACCGAGCGCGCCTCGAATTCATCGCGGTAGACGACATCGACATCTCCGCGCTTCAACGCGGCGATAGTGGCCTGCCAAGTCGCAAAGGGAACGATGGAAGCGTTAGGATAATTATCCGTCGCGAAGTCCACATAGGCGCTTCGGCCGATGACCCCGATTTTGCCGGTGAAATTCCGCAAGGCATCTCCAGGCCGGCCGGTTGAAAGTCGGGAAATGATGTCGCGGTTATAGAGCAGAGCGTGGCGCAGGGTCATGTACGGCCTGGAGAAGCGGACATAGGTCACCCGGTCATAGGTTTCCGACAGCTTGCTCAAACCGATGTCGGCGCGACCTGCGGCCACGGCATCGACGACAGCGTCAAAAGTGGGCGGATCGTCGACAAACGCTATTTGAACCTTCAGAGCGTTTCCCAGCTGCTTGGCAAAGTCGATGTCCTTGCCGATGTAGGTTCCGGCACCATCTCGGACATGAAATGGTGGAATGTCAAAATGGGTGATCGCGATCCGCAGTAGTCCTTTGTCTTTGATCGACCGCAGGTCAGGAAGATCCTCAGTGGCAGGTGCGGCCGCGTTCAAGCCCGCCGCAAGCATCACAAGAGCAACGACAGCGCCGCAAGCCAGCGCTTGCGCCTTGTTCGAACCAGAGGACATGCCCCCATTCTCCGCTGTTTTTTGTGTTCTATACTGCGTAGTGACAAAACTCTAGCATTGTTTGCATGGAACTCTAAAAAAATTCGCGGCGTGCGCCATACAAACGAGAGGGAAAGTTCCAATACACCGGATGCAAAACACCGCGAGAGTTCTCCATCGCGCCGCCGCCGCTGGGAGTTCGGCCGAGCCCCTAGCGCGCTCGAACCAGATTGTGGCAATGGCCACGGTCGAGCGGTACTCAAGCTCGGGACGCTGCAGTCGGCGCTCCACGCGATGTCTCGATCATGGAAATGGTGGAAGGGCCGGTGTCGTTCATTGACACCGCAACAACAAACGCGAGGAGAGGCGCGGTCGCCCTATTATTCGTCCTTCGCCGTGCGGTAACGCAGGAGCGAACGATGCAACTTGCGCATCGGGGACACTGTAACGGGACTCATCTACAAACAGCTATTCTTCAGGAAGTGTGCCGAACGCCCAGGGCGGGGAAACCGTGTCGGGCTTTTTTGTTGTGGGGCATGCGCGTGTCCGTAGTGTGAGTGTTTGCCCAGAAAAAAGCGACGGGTTTTATGTTACTCAACTAAAAATTGAAAAAATCCCTGTAAATTTCCGGTTGTTTACAGAGAGCCCAAATCGCCGCCCGCTCTGGTTGTACGGTTCGCAGCATCAAGACGGCTGTAGCTTAGGTACGCGCAACTCGCTGACCGACCACTCTGCTAACGGTAAACCGCGGCGCGATGGCAGTTCACAAGCCAGCGCTTTGATTTCGACCATAACGTTGGGGGGAAAAGTGGGCCGGTCGCTCACCCCGGGGTTGCTCTTCCACCCCGGATAATCGTTGAACGTGAAACCGCCGACGCCATTTGCTGACGATCTGGCGCGGCGTATCGAGCCTCGCAGCAATAGCGTCGTTGGCCATTCCCTGGCCGGCCAACAACACGATCTTGGCTCGGATAACGTCCCGATAACGTGATGTGTACCTGCGCGAGCGCGCCAGTAATTCAGTCCGTTCTGCTGCGCTCAGTTCGATGATATAAGGGCTCTGCCTCGGCATGGTCCACCTCACAGCCGAAGGCAGCCTTGTCCGATTCGCGGCAGCCAAGCCACAAAAATACGTCACCGTATTTATGAAATTGGGTACTAAGTGGTGTTGGGCGGCATCACCCCTTCGTTGCCCCTGCGGTGAGCCCGGCGATGTAGTAGTCCATCAGGATGGCGTAGATGATCAGCCGCGGCGCGGCGCCGAGGAGCGCGCCGGTCATGATCTGGCCCCAGTTGAACACGTCGCCCTTGATCAGGCTGGTGATGATGCCCCTATTAGACCGTCGCTTTTACAGACAGGAGAAGGGTCTCACGCGACAGCCGCCTCCGGGGTGGCGGAAACCGCAACCGAGCGGCGGTCGAGGCGGAGCGTCAGGCAAAAGGCCGAGCCGCCGCTGCGCAGGAAGGATGGCAGCGGCGTATCCATCACCCGATAGCCGCGCGTCTCGATCTCTCTGCGCAGCCGCTCTCCAGCCCCGGAGATGATGACATTTCTCCCGATGCAAACCGCATTGGCGGCGAGCCGGCAGCCGTCTTCCAAGCCGATCTCGATCCGATCCTGCGGCGCTACCCGGTCGCGGATGATCGCTAGCCCGGCAGGGGCAAAGGCAGCAGGCAGATACATCACTTCGCCGCCGGAGAGCGGGCAGAGCGCCGTGTCCATGTGGTAGAAGCGCTCATCAGCGAGCTCGAGCGCGACAACCTCATGGTCGAACATGTCGGTCACGACATGCCGGGCCGCGGCGTCGGAGCGCGGCCCGTACCCCATCCAGAACAGCCTGCGCGCGGCATCGAAGACGCAGTCTCCGGCACCTTCGAGCACCACCTCGCCGGGCAGCCTGGAAATAAAGTCAACGAGGCCGCGCGCCTGCAAGGCGCAAAACGCGGCTTCGAAATGCGGCTCCTCGCGCCGGCGCTCGGGATGGCGAAAACGCGCGAGCAGCACCTGCCGATTGAGCACCACGCCGGCATTCGCCGTGAACACGAGATCGGGTATCCCGCGCGCGGGCGGCACCAGCTCGACCGCGGCACCGAGCTTAAGGAGGCGCTGGTAGAGCGCGCGCCACTCCCGCCCGGCAGCAAGATGCGCGCGCTCGTCCCGCGCCCAGCTTGCCGGATCCATCCAGGGATTGATGGCGTAGCTGACCGCGAAATGCTCGGGACGACACATCAGGAATCGCCCGCCCGGGCAGCTCATGTTTCTCGCATCCATTGCTTCCCTCCGATTGGTGCCCTCAGGCTGCTTGCGGATGCCGGCGGGAACCGCCGATCTCGTCCAGCACCTCCTCGAAGCGATCGAGCGCCCAGTCGAGATCGTGCCTCGCGATCACAAGGGGCGGCGCAAGCCGCACCACGGCGCGGTGTGTCTCCTTCGACAGGACTCCTTTAGCCAGGAGGCGCTCGCAGACCTCGCGCGCGCTCGCCACCTCCGGGTCGATCTCCGCGGCGGCCCACAGTCCGCGCCCGCGCACCTCCTTGAGCGCAAGATGATTCATGGCGCGCAGTCGCGCGAGCATGTGCGCGCCGAGAGCGGCACTGCGCTCGGGGAGCTTCTCGTCGCGGATCACGTGCAGCGCTTCGAGCCCGACCGCAGCCGCGAGCGGATTGCCGCCGAAGGTCGAGCCGTGCGAGCCGGGCGTGAACACGTCCATGACCTCGCGCCGCGCGACAAAGGCGGACACCGGCAGCACGCCGCCGCCGAGCGCCTTGCCGAGAACGACGCCGTCAGGACGGATGTCTTCGTGCTCATAGGCAAACCAGGCACCGGTGCGGCCCAGGCCGGACTGCACCTCGTCGAGAACGAGAAGGACGCCATGGTCATCGCAGATCCGGCGCAGTCCCGCGAGGAAGCCCTGGGGCGGCACGATGATGCCGGCCTCCCCCTGAATCGGCTCCATCAGCACCGCGGCCGTGTTGGACCCGATCGCGCGCTCGACGGCAGCAAGGTCCCCGAAGGGCACGGAGCGGAAGCCCGGCGTGAACGGGCCGAAGCCGTCGCGATAATCGGGCTCCGTGGAGAACGAGATCACGGTCGTGGTGCGGCCATGAAAATTCCCGTTGGCCACGATGATCTCGGCGCGATCGTGGGGAATGCCCTTGATGCGATAGCCCCAGCGCCGCGCGGCCTTGATCGCGGTTTCGACGGCCTCGGCCCCGGTGTTCATGGGGAGCGCGGCATCGAGCCCGGTGACCCTGCAGACCTCCGCCAGGAACGGGCCGAGACGGTCATTGAAATAGGCGCGGGAAGGCACCGCCAGGCGACGCGCCTGGCTATCGAGCGCGGTAAGAATGCGCGGATGCGCATGCCCGTGGCTCGCTGCCGAGTAAGCGCTCATCATATCGATGTAGCGCCGGCCGGCAGTGTCCCAGACGTGGGCGCCATGGCCGCGCGCCAAGACCACCGCAAGCGGCTCGTAGTTGCGAGCGCTGTATCGGGTCTCGAGCTCGATTGCGTTCATGGCCGCCTCCTGGATTGCGCTGATTCGCCAATCCCAATCTAGGACGCAGCGGCAACATTGCTGGCGAAAGTGAGAATGCGGCACGGCCGAAACGGCGTCGGACATCGGTTTGTGCGGCCGAAACGGCGGAGCCCCGTAGCCCCGTAGCCCGCATGAGCGTCAGCGACGTGCGGGGCCACGTCACTGGCCATGTCACCCGGATATCGCTGCGCTCGTCCGGGCTACGCGTGTCAGCCGCGCCTGGGCACGAGCAGCCTTTCCGGATAACCGGAAAAACGCCGCACAGGACGCAGCGCTACGTGGCTCACGATGCGGGTCACTCCGAGGGCATCCTCGTCGATCAGGCTGCTGGTCAGCTCCTCGTATTCCGCGAGATCCGCACAGACGATGCGGGCCACATAATCCACGGCGCCGCTCACTTCCCAGCATTCGACCACCGCATCCAGTCCGGCAAGGCGCTTCTCCAGCCGGCGGCCGTTGGCCTGCTTCTCCAGGATGATCTCGGCAAACACGTTGACGGGACGGGAGAGATGGCGCAGCTCGATTACCGCCTGATATCCGGCAATGATGCCGGCTCCTTCCAACCGGCGCACGCGCTCGAGGCAGGCGCGCGGCGACAATCCGACCCGCTGCGCAAGTTTCTGCACGGTCGAGCGCCCATCGCGCTGGAGTGCTGCGAGAATCTTGACGTCGAGGGCATCCAATGCCGGCGGGCGCTTTGCAGCCATGGACGTCGTCCCGGTCAGTCGAGCGCTTCGTCCTTGATCGGCACGGTGTAGTTGAGCGCCAGCCTGCCACCGTCGGCGTAGATGGTCTCTCCGGTGATGTAGCTCGCATCCTTGGACGCGAGGAACACGGCGACGCCCGCGACCTCGTCGGGCTCGCCGATGCGCCCTAGCGGCGTGCGCGCCAGGATCGCACGCTTGGCATTTTTATCGGTCGCGACCGCCTTGAGGATGTCGGTCATGATCGAGCCTGGCCCGATTGCGTTGACGCGAATGCCATGGGGCGCCAGCGCAAGCGCCATCGCCTTGGTCAATTGATCGAGTGCGCCTTTCGAGGCGCAGTAGGGCGCGTGATTGGCGATCGCCACCACGGCGTTGATCGAGCTCATGTTGATGATGGCGCCGGGCGACTTGCCGGCGTTAACCTGCGCCACCATGCGCCGCGCAGCCGCCTGCCCGACCAGAAACGCGCCTTTGAGATTGACCCTGATGACGCGATCAAAATCGGCTTCCGCCAGATCCAGAAAATCGGCGCCATGGGTGACTCCGGCATTATTCACCAGAACATCGAGATCGCCGAAGGCGCGGCATGCCTCCCCCACCGCGTCGGCGGCGCTGCCCGCATTGCCTACGTCGGTTGCGACGAACCGGCAATTCTTGTCGCCGAGCACGCGAGCGACTGCCTCACCCGCGGCGGTATCGATGTCGGCAATGACAACCCGTGCGCCTTCAGCGACGAAGCGTCGGGCAATGGCGAGCCCGATGCCGTTCGCTCCTCCAGTGACGATGGCAACCTTGTTCTCAAGCTTCATCCCTGCTGCTCCGCAGCCTGCGCTCGCATGAGACTATCAGTTCGCGCGTCCGCCGCGAACCGTAGGATTGTTCGGTAGGGTGGGTTAGCCGTACAAGTCGGCTGCTGGCAGCCGACTTGTACGGCGTAACCCACCGCAATATTGGGACGCTCCGCCCACGATCTCACCGGCGTCCGAACAGCCGATCGAGGAACCACAGATCGAGGCCGCGGTCGCTGCCCTGCGCGCCATATGGATCACGGCCGATCGCTGCCGGCGGAACCGGCGCGCCGGACATCGGCGCGGCCGACGCGAAAGACAGCCCGCCCCCGAGGCCCGGCAGTGACGCAACCGGCACGCCCTGATGCCCGGCGCGCATGACGCGGCTCCATATCTCCACCGGCAGGCCGCCTCCGGTCGCCTTCCTGCTCGGCGAGGAATTGTCGTTCCCCAGCCAGACGCCGGTGACGAGGCGGCTGGTGTAACCGATGAACCAGGCATCACGGAAATCCTGGCTGGTTCCGGTTTTCCCCGCTGCGGGCCAGCCGGGAAGCTGGGCCTTCTCCGCGGTGCCGCTTGTGAGCGTCTCTCGCAGCATGGCGTTCATCATCCCTACGTAGCGGGCATCGATGATGCGGCCGAGCTTTTGCGGGGTCCGAGCAAACAACACCTTCCCCTCGCGTGTGCGCACGCGCTGCACGACATGGGTATCGACGGCGTCCCCGCCGTTCGCGAAAGGCGCATAGGCAGAGACGAGCTCAAGCAGCGAGACTTCGGATGTGCCGAGCGCGAGCGACGCATTGGGCTCGAGCTTCGAGGCAATGCCCAGCCGATGCGCGGTGCGCGCTACCGCAACCGGGCCGAATTCCAGCGTGAGACGGACCGAGACGGTATTGAGCGAGCGCGAAAGCGCCTGCGTCAGAGTGACCGGTCCTTGATAGTTGCGGCTGTAGTTCTCCGGCTTCCAGCCCTTCACCGTGATCGGCTTGTCTTCCCGCACCGTATCCGGCGTCAGTCCACGCTCCAGCGCGGTGAGATACACAAAAGGCTTGAACGCGGAGCCTGGCTGGCGCTTGGCGGCGACCGCACGGTTGTATTGGCTTTCCGCATAGTTCTTCCCGCCCACGAGGGCGCGAACGGCACCGTCGGGGGTCATGACCACGATTGCGCCTTGCGACAGATCAAGCTTCTGGCCCTTGCCCGCGAGCTCCTCTACCAGCGCTTTTTCCGCAGCGTCCTGCAATGCGGGATCGATCGAAGTCTCCACCACGAGATCGTGCTCCACGCGTCCGACCAGATCGTCGAGCTCGTCCATGATCCAGTCCGCGACATAGTTGATCGAACCCGCGCCGTACGGCTTCACCGCATGGGCCGGTTGCGCCAACGCCGCATGGGCGGTGCTCTCGCTGATGAAACCGGCCTGCGTCATGGCCATCAGCACGGCCTGGGCGCGGCGCTCCGCGCCGTTGGGATTGCGGCTCGGCGCTAGTCGCGACGGCGATCGCACCAGCCCTGCGAGCATCGCGGCTTCCGCGATCCTCACTTGCCGGGCTGACTTGCCGAAATAGCGCTGGGCTGCCGCCTCCACGCCATAAGCACCGGAGCCGAAATAGACCCGGTTAAGATAAAGCTCGAGGATCTCGGCCTTGCTGAATTTATGCTCGAGCCAGAGCGCCAGCACGACCTCCTGCATCTTGCGCCAGAGGGTGCGCTCCTGGGTAAGAAACAAATTCTTGGCAAGCTGCTGGGTGATGGTCGAGCCGCCCTGCGAGACGTGCCGGCGGAGCACGTTGGCCACGGCGGCGCGAACGAGCCCCACGGGATCGACGCCGAAATGGCTGTAGAAACGGCGATCCTCGATCGCAACGAAGGCCTTCGGCAGATAGGGTGGGAGTTCCCGCATCGGGACATCGGTCCCGCTCATCTCTCCCCGACTTGCAAGCGCGTGCCCGTCAACGCCGACGATCTCGACCGTCGGCGGACGCTTGGGGACGGCGAGGGACTGGATCGGCGGCAGCGTTGCGGCGGCAACGGCCAATGCACCGATGGCGGCCATGGCGGCCCAGAGGCCGACCACCATCGTCCAGTAAAGGAGCCGGGACAGCATCGGGCGCCCCAGCGTGCGACGGCTACGCTTGCGCGGGGCTGCGCTCAAATGGCTGCCGCGGATGTGCGCTGGCGCCGCGCTCTCGCCCGCAATGCGCGAAGGCGCATTGCCACTCCCTTTACGCCCGGCGCTTCGTTTCCCCATTCCGCCTCCCCCGCGGGTCGGAGCCCGAAGGCGAGCGTAAGGAGGCCGATTTAAGGGGGGGTTACCGCGCTTTCAGCTCGCGGCAGCGCTTCGCGACGGGGTTCGCTCGGGCTTTGCGGCGCCTTCATGACGCGAGGGAAACAGGCTGATCAGCGCGCGCTTGATGGCGACCTGCCGCGTGGGCGACGTAATCTTCGCGCCGAAGAGATCGGTGACATAGAACACGTCGACTGCGCGCTCGCCGAAAGTCGCGACGTGTGCCGAGGCGATGTTGAGATTGAGCTTTGAGATTGTCGATGTGAGCTCGAACAACAGGCCGGGGCGGTCGAGCCCCGCCACCTCGATCATGGTAAGGCGGTCTGACCAGTTGTTATTGACCGTGACTTCCGGATCGAGCGCGAAGGCACGCAGGCGTCCCTTGCCGCTGGCTTGCCGCGCCATCACCTCCGGCAGCCGCACATCCCCGCGTAGCGCCTTCTCGATGGTATCGGTAATCCTGGCGGCGCGGCGCGCCTCATCCTCGTCGCGCTCGAACTCGCGAGAGACTGCGATGGTGTCGAGCGCGCGGCCGTCGGTCGTCGTGAAGATCTGGGCATCGACGATGTTGGCGCCCGCAACCGCGCAGGCTCCGGCTATGATGGAGAGAAGCCAGGGATGATCCGGCGCCACCATGGTGAGCTCGGTCACGCCCCGCGCAGCGGGGAAGGTGACCGAAGTCGCGAGCGACTTTCCCGTCTGCGCGACCGAGCGCAGGAAATGCGCGTGAGCGATCTGGTGCGGCAGATCGACCTTGAGCCAATAGGCTGGATAATGCAGGCCGACATAGGCGTCGAACTCTTCGGCGCTCCAATCCTTCATCTCGGCGCGGAATTCCGCCTGCGCCTGCGCGACGCGCTGCACCCGATTGACCTCCGAGAAGCCGCCGGTGAGCACCGGCTCGGTCTCGTAATAGAGAGTGCGAATGAGCTGCGCCTTCCACCCGTTCCACACCCCCGGACCAACTGCCTTGATATCGGCGGCGGTGAGAATGGCGAGGAGCTTCATGCGCTCGACCGACTGCATCACGGCGCTGAAATTCTCGATGGTCATGCGATCGGAAAGATCGCGAGACTGCGCGAGGATCGACATCAACAGATGCACCTGGATGAGCCATGCCACCGTTTCCGTCTCGGCCGGCGAGAAGCCGAGCCGTGGACAAAAGCTGCGCGCGATACCGGCGCCGACAACCGAGTGATCCTCCACCCGGCCTTTGGCGATATCGTGCAGGAACAGCGCGACATAGAGGAGATCCCGATGCCGCGGCTGGATGGTCGCCATGAGCTCGCTCGCGAACTTCGCGTCGGCGCTGCGGCCCGCTTCGATATCGGAGAGGACGCCGATACAGCGCAGGAGATGCTCATCGACCGTATAGTGGTGGTACATGTTGAATTGCATCATCGCTACGATCCGACCGAAGGCAGGCACGAAGCGGCCGAGCACGCCCGCCTCGTTCATGCGCCGCAAAACGGTCTCGGCGTCGTTCTTGGAGGTCAGGATTTCCAGAAACAGCCGATTGGCCTCGGGATCCTCGCGCAGCGGAGCATCGATCAAGTTGAGCGAGCGGGTCGCCAGGTGCATGGCGTCGGGGTGGAAGGCCAGATTGTACTTCTGCGCGAGATGGAAAATGCGCAAGAGATTGCGCGGATCGCGCTGGAAGACGGTTTCATCGGCGACATTGATACGATTGTAGTCGACCACGAAATCATCGCTCTCGGCGAGCGTGGAACGGGGGCGCGGCCGTAGTCGGGCCATCATCCGGCTCAGCACCGGCATCGGCTTGGCGTGACTGTTCTCCAGCTTGGCGCAAAGGATCGCGGTGAGATCGCCCACGTCCTTGGCGACCAGGAAATAGTGCTTCATGAACCGCTCGACGTCGCGCAAGCCCGGGTGCTCGGTGTAGCCGAGCCGCACTGCGATCTCGCGCTGGATGTCGAACGACAGGCGCTCCTCAGCCCGCCCGGCGAGGAAATGCATGTGACAGCGCACTGCCCACAGGAAGTCGCCACAGCGGCGAAAGCGCCGGTATTCCCGCGGATCATAGACCCCGCGGTCGATCAGCTGCTCGCGCTCGCGCACGCGGTAGACGTATTTGGCGATCCAGTAGAGCGTGTGCAGATCCCGCAGGCCGCCCTTGCCGTCCTTGACATTGGGCTCGACCAGATATCGCGACTGTCCGGCCCTGCGGTGGCGCTCCTCGCGCTCGCCGAGCTTGGCCGCAACGAACTCTGCGGCGGTGCCCTGAACGATCTCCTTGTCGAAGCGTGCAACCATGTCGTCGTAGAGCTTGCGGTCCCCGAGCAGATAACGCGCTTCGAGCAGCGCGGTGCGCACCGTCATGTCCGCTTTGGCCTGCCGGATGCATTCGGCGATCGAGCGCGTCGCATAGCCGACTTTGAGCCCCATGTCCCAGAGGCAATAGAGGATGGTCTCGGCGACGGATTCGCCCCAAGCGGTCTGCTTGTAGGGAAGCAGGAACAGGAGATCGATATCCGAGCCCGGCGCCAGAATGCCGCGACCGTAACCGCCCGTGGCGATGATGGCCATGCGCTCCGCTTCCGAAGGGTTCTGCACGGGATAAAGATGCTTGCCGACGAGCTCGTAGAGCACACGGATGATCTCATCCTGCATCCAGCACAGCCGCTCGGCGCAGCGGCGACCCGCGCGCTCCTTGATCAGCAGCCGTTCGGCTGCGGCGCGGCCCTGCAGCAGAACGGCTTTGAGCCGGCGTGACATCGCCAACCTGAGGTCACGCTCGTCGCCACGATGAGCGGCAAGCAAGCCTTCGAGCTCGCTCGCAACAGCGACGGCGTCGAACAGCTCGACAGCGAGTGGCGCCTCTTTATTCGCGGTCAGCATGACACGACTGATGCAGCGAGGGCTCCAGCGCGAGGATGGATGCGCGGAATATAGCCATTTGGTGCAATCGTCTTCGCGGAGGCTTCCCGGTAGAGAAACATTCTAAAGCTATGCCCGAATTGGCAGTTATTTTGCCATTGACGCTGAGCATCGGGCTTTCTAAAAAATAAGTACAGCGCCGATTTGAGCAAGCAGCTTGCGGGCGCTCAATAAATGCAGCTAAAGTGCGGGGCCTGCCCCACGCCAAGCTGACGGCGGGCCGAAAATCCCGCATTCATCAACCCGGGCAGCGCGCAACAAGGAACGCGCAGGGGCCCCTTGTTATGGAGGTCATCATGACCGTGATCTCGCGGCGTCTTTTGCTCGCATCTTCCCTCCTTGCTGCGGTTTTTCCCGCCGCCGCACTTTCGGCCGCGGAGAAACCCAAGGAAGTACGCATTGACTGGGCGACCTACAACCCGGTCTCGATGTTGTTGAAGGACAAAGGGTTGCTGGAGAAGGAGCTCGGCAAGGACGGTATCGCCGTGCGCTGGGTCCAGACCAACAGCTCGGCCAATGCGTTGCAATTCCTCAACGCGGGGTCGATCGATTTCGGGTCGACCGCCGGTTCCGCGGCGCTGGTTGCGCGCATCAACGGCAACCCGGTCAAATCGATCTACGTCTATTCGCGGCCGGAATGGACCGCGCTCGTCACCACCAAGGACAGCACGATCAACAAGGTCGCGGATCTCAGGGGCAAGAAGGTTGCAATGGTACGGGGGACCGATCCCCACATCTTTCTCGTGCGCGCGCTGTACTCCGCCGGGCTTACCGACAAGGACATCGTCCCGGTGCTGGTGCAGCAGCACGCCGACGGCGGCAACCTGCTCGTCCGCGGCGACGTGGACGCGTGGGCAGGGCTCGACCCGATGATGGCACAGCACGAGATCAACGAGGGGGCGCGCCTGTTCTACCGCAAGCCCGAGGCCAATACCTGGGGTATCCTCAACGTGCGCGAGGAATTCGCCAAGGATCACCCCGACATCGTGCCGCGCGTGATCTCGGCCTACGAGGGGGCACGCAAATACGCGCTCGCCAATTACCCGGAGCTCAAGCAGGTCTTCATCTCGGTCACCAAGCTCGATGGTGACGTCGTTGACAAGCAGCTCAAGGAACGCACCGAGCTCACCTACAACAAGATCGGCCCGGCGCAGCGCGACTCGATTCTGGAGGCCGGCATCGCCTTGCAGAAGGCAGGGGTCATCGGGGCCAACGTGGACGTGAAGAAATCGGTCGACGATCTCATCGACGACCACTTCGTGACCGCGGCGAACTGATCGCGATGTTGTAGGGCGGGTTAGCCGGCAAAGTCGGCTCCAAGCCGACTTGCCGCGTAACCCGCCGATTCGCGGCGGATTACGCTCCGCTTACGCTGCGCTAAACTAATCCGCCCTACAACGGTACCCAACCTGTTGCGCTCAAAGGTGCGGCCGTGTCTGTTGTGCTGATGACGGATGCCCACCAAACACCGCTCAAGCAGCTGGCGCCGAAGGCGCGGCTGCGCCTCTGGGTGCGCCCGGCGCTTGGATTGCTGCTGCCCGTTGCTCTCGCCGTGTTTTGGGAAATGGCAGTGCGGATGGGGCTCTCCAATGGGCGGCTGGTCCCACCGCCCTCGGTGATCTGGAACACGTTCGCCGATCTTGCTGCAAGCGGGGAGCTCCAGCAGCACGCGTTTGCTACGCTGTGGCGCGTGGCCTGGGGATTTGTTTTAGGAGTTCTCGCGGGAACCGTCATTGGCGCAATCGCCGGCTACTCGACGTTGACATACCGCATCATCGATCCGACGCTCCAGGGATTGCGCGCGGTTCCCTCGATCGCGTGGGTGCCGCTGTTCATTCTGTGGTTCGGGATTTTCGAAGCATCGAAGATCATACTCATCGCGGTCGGGGTGTTCTTTCCAGTGTATCTCGGCGTCATGGGTGCCATCCTTTCCGTGGACCGCAAAATCGTGGAAGTCGGGCGGGTGTTTCGCCTCTCTGGACTCGCGATGGTAAGACGAATCCTGCTGCCGGCGGTCATGCCGGCGTATGTGATTTCACTACGCGCTGGACTGGGGCTGGGCTGGATGTTCGTACTGGCGGCGGAATTTTTAGGAGCCTCGACCGGTCTCGGTTTTTTGTTGATCGACGGTCAGCAGCTGGGAAAGCCCGCGCAGATCGTCGCTGCGATCGTCGCCTTTGCCATCCTCGGCAAGGCAACCGACTGGATCATCGTTCTCGTTTCCTCGCCCTTCCTGCGCTGGGAAGACCGGTTCGCGCGCAGCTAAAGGCCGTCCCCATGCTGGTGCTCGATCGGGTGGGCAAGATCTATCCCAATGGCGTGCGCGCGCTCGCCGGCATCTCGCTCGAGGTCGCGCCCGGCGAGATCCTTGTCGTCATCGGCGGCTCCGGCTGCGGCAAATCCACGATGTTGCGGGCGATCTCGGGCCTCGACCCGCCAACGCAGGGAAAGGTAGTGCTCGACGGCGTCATGATCGCGGCTCCGCACGAGCAGATCGGAATCGTGTTTCAGGAGCCGCGGCTGCTGCCATGGCTGCGGGTTGCGGACAACGTCGGCTTTGGCATCGAGCATCGTCCCAAGGAGGAACGGGCAAAGCAGGTCGCCGCGGCGCTCGACCGTGTTGGCCTGACCGACAAGGCGAGGATGTGGCCGCGCGAGCTCTCCGGCGGGCAAGCCCAGCGGGTCGCGCTCGCGCGGGCATTGGTGCCGCGCCCGGAAGTGCTGCTGCTCGACGAGCCGTTCTCCGCCCTCGACGCCTTCACGCGCATCGACCTGCAGGACCACCTGCTCGATCTGTGGACGGATGCGAAGCCGACCTTGGTGATGGTGACCCATGACGTGGAGGAAGCGATCGTTCTGGCCGACCGGGTCATGGTCATGCGGCCGCATCCCGGACGCGTCTACGAGGAGATCCGCTGCGATCTACCGCGGCCGCGCGATCGCCAGTCGGCGGCGTTCGATTTCGCCAAGCGGCGCGTGCTCGCCGCGCTCGACCGCTCGCTCGAACGCGCGGTGATCACCGATGACGGCGAGACCAAAGCGGCGGCGGGCGGCGGGTTGTGGTGGTAAGCAGAGGACAGAGGTCGGATGCCGGAGGTCGGAAAGCGCGGACGATGTCAACCGGACGACGTAATCTGAAAGTGTAACCGCGAAGAAGGATATGGTGATGGATTCTACTGGTTTGCGCGCAATGCAGGCGCCGCTGAAAGATCGCTACAAGAGCGATCCGCAATCCGCCTACATTACTCTGAAGGCGAGGGGCACGCTCGATGCGGCACATATTGCCTGCAAGGTCGAGACCGGCCGGGCGCTCGCCGTTGCCGGGTTGCATCCCGCCACGGGCGGCTCCGGTCTTGAGCTGTGTTCCGGGGACATGCTGCTTGAGGCGTTGGTTGCCTGCGCCGGCGTGACCTTGAAGGCGGTGGCGACCGCGCTCGACATTCCGCTCAAGTCCAGCACGGTATCCGCCGAAGGCGATCTCGATTTCCGCGGCACGCTCGGGGTGGCCAAGGACGCGCCGGTCGGCTTTGCGCAAATTCGCCTGCGCTTCGATGTGGAAACCGATGCACCCCAGAACAAGCTCGATCAGCTGCTCAAGCTCACGGAGCGTTACTGTGTCGTCTATCAAACCCTCAGGAGTGCCCCGCCGATCGAGGTGAACCTCAATCGCATGACCGCGTAGGGCAACGCATGCGTCACCCCTATGAACTCGATCGGTCATGAGATCACCCTGTGATGCCGGCTGAGCTTCTGTTCTGGTACGAGCTCGCGCTCAAGATGGCGCTCACGGCGGCGATCGTGGTTGCAGCCTCGGTTGCAGTCGAGCGCAGCGGACCCTTCATCGGGGCGTTGATCGCGACGCTGCCCACTGCTGCGGGTGCGGCGTATCTCATCCTCGCACTGGAGCATCCACCGTCCTTCATTGCAGCAACCGCCATCGGCAGTGCCGCGACCAATGCGGTGGTCGCGATCTTCGCGCTCACCTATGCCTGGCTGGCGCAACGCCACGGCGTAGTGCTCAGCATCAGCATCGCGATCCTGGTGTGGTTTTGCGCAGCTGCCGCTCTGCGGCTCATCGACTGGACTCCGATGCGCGCCCTTGCGCTCAATGCGGTGGTGCTGGGGATCGCCATACCGGCGTCCGCGCCCTTTCGCCGTTATGCTGTCAGGCGCAAGGACATCATGCGCACGCGCTATGATCTCCCGCTGCGCGCGGCCGCGGCGGCACTGGTCGTCGCCATCGTCACCACGGCGAGCCACCGCATCGGGTCCTTTGCTTCGGGCACATTTGCCGTTTTTCCGATCCGAGCAAATGCCTGCGCGATCCGGCCGTCCTTGCGTGCCCATCCGATCCCCCACGCGTCCATTGCCCGGATGCATTCGGGGCCTTCCTCGCAGAGGAGCCGGGCAAGGCGCTCGTCACACAGCCCGCGGCCGGCTGAGAGCGTATCCTCATAGTGATGCCGCCAGTGATCGGGCGTCTCGGACGCGAGCGCGACGGCCACCGTCATCTGTGCCATGACGGTGGCGCCACCGCGCCCAATGAGACTGCGGTCCGCAAGAAAAACGCTGCAGCCCGCGCGCGCCGCTTCGATCGCGGCGTACATGCCGGCGCCGCCCGATCCGATGATCAGGACGTCCGTCTCGATGTGCATGGGCTCATCGCGCATGCGGGCGGTCCATCACGGACATTGCTATGTTTCTGTCATTCCGCGCCGGGAAGAGCATGCAGGCTGTTCATTCCCCCCTGCGCTTGCCCGCGGCGATCTTGACCGCCTTGATGATCTCCGGATACGCGGCGCAACGACATAGATTACCCGAGAGGTAATGCTTGATCTCGTCCTCATCAGGGTCCGGGTTCTCATCCAGCAGCTGGGTCGCCATCAAGATGAAGCCCGGCGTGCAGTACCCGCACTGAAAGGCGCCAGCCTCGATGAAGGCTTCCTGCACCGGACTGAGCTTGTCCCCGTCAGCGAGACTCTCGATGGTTCGCACTTCGGTGCCATCGAGAAAGGCCGCGAGATAGAGGCAGCCCGATACGGCCGTGCCGTTCACCAGCACCGTGCAGCACCCGCACATGCCTTGCCCGCAGCTTTCGCGTGCGCCGGTCAGATTGAAATCGCGCTGCAGTATCTCGACGACATTGTGGTACGACTTGATGTCGGCTGTGACCGCCTCGCCGTTGAGCGTGAAACTGATGGTGCGGGTCGTCATCACTGGTCTTCCAGCTCCTTGTTGTTGTCCTTGGCGCGCAATCCCCGGAGCACGGCTTCCGGGCTGAGCGGCAGCTCGGTCAAGCGCACGCCGCAGGCATCCTCGATGGCGTTGGCGATAGCCGGCGATACGCAGAACGTCGCAGTCTCTCCAACCCCCTTGGCTCCGAAAGGTCCATTCGATTGATGCGCGGGAACTGCTTCATTCTCCATCCGCCGCGGCACATCCAGCACGCTCGGGATCTTGTAATCGGCGAGGGATGCGTTGGTTACCTGCCCGGCATCGATCTGCATTTTTTCGAACATGGTGAAGCCGAGCTGCATCAGTGCCGCACCGGATATCTGCGTCTCCACGATGCCCGGGTTCACCGGCTTGCCGCAATCCACCACATTCACGAGGCGCAGGATTTGCACCCTCCCGGTCTCGGTATCGACTTCGACTTCCGCTCCGGCCGCGGCGCACATCCAGAACGGGGTCGCGTTCGGCGTCAGCCCATTGGCAGGGTCGGGCGGCACATAGTCCGGCTTGTAGATGCCGGACCCGACAATGGTGCCGGCCTGCATTCCGTATTTTTTCTTGAACAACTCGCTGATCGGGACATTGCTGCCATCGGGCTCGCCGACCTCGCGAGCCAACGCCTTGATCTTCTCGCGCGCCTCCTCCGCAGCAAGTCGTACTGCGTGTCCCATATGGAACAGCGAACGCGAGCCCAGCGTGCCCATGTCGTAGGGGGTTACGTCGGTATCGCGGGGGATCACTGCAACGCTCTCCGCCGGCACATTGAGCACATCGCCTACGATCTGCACCATGGCGGTATCCGAGCCTTGCCCCATGTCGACCGTGCCGCAGGCGAGAATGGCGCTGCCGTCGGCCGCGATAGTGACATTGGCTACCGAGGTTGTCGGCGAGATCACCGCTTTCATGCCGAGCGCCACCCCGCGGCCGCGACGCAGGGATGCGCTGCCGCGCTCGAACGGCTGCTTCCAATTGAGCCGCTCAGCAAGGCGATCGAGCGCCGCCTCGAGCTTGATGTCCCGCATCATGGTCCCGGTCGCATGCGGGCGCCCCTCGCGCAGGAGGTTCTTGCGCCGGAATTCGACGGGATCGAGCTTGAGCGCGCGCGCGATCATGTCGGCGTGGCTCTCGTACGCCCACACCAGCTGCGGAATGCCGAAACCGCGCAGCGCTCCGGCGGGCGGCAGATTGGTATAGAGCGCGTAGGAGTTGATCGAGACATTGTCGATGTCGTAAGGCCCCGAAGCGGTGAAGCCCGACTTCTGCGTCACCCGCGGGCCGATGTCGGCATAGGCTCCGCCGTTCCAATAGACTTCGCACTTGCGCGCGGTGATGCGACCGGTTTCATCGAGCCCGGTCTTGATGCGGAACGTGCTGGGATGCTTGGTGATGGTATAGAACTGTTCCTCCATGCTCAACGCGACTTTGACCGGACGCCGCGCGATCATGGAGAGGGCGGTCGCGAGTGCCTCGAGCTTGATGTAGAGCTTGCCGCCGAATCCGCCGCCAAGATAGGGCACCTTGATGCGGACGCGATTTTCCGGCCAGCCGATGAGGCGCGCGATCTCGGTGCGCACGAACGACGGTCCCTGTGACGCGGTGTAGATGGTGAGCCCGCTCTCCTTCCAATCCGCGATCGAAGCGATCGGCTCGAGCGCCGCGTGCAATACCTTTTGGGTTCGGAAGGTGTGCTCGAAGACATGTGCGGCTCGCGCGAACGCTGCATCGACGTCGCCGCGACGAAGCTTGAAGTCGAGGGCGACGTTGGTGCCCCGGCGGCCCTTGAGGTGCTTGAGATCGGCGAAGGTCCCGGCGGGACGCAGCTCATCGTGCACCAGGATCTTGTTCTCCGCCGCCTCGACCTCGTCGAAAACGGCGGGCAGCTCCTCGTAGTCGGCGGCGATGAGCTGTGCGGCCGCGTCCGCAATGTGCGGATTGCGGGCGAGCACCGCGGCGACGGGCTCGCCGACGTAAGTGACCTTGTCGATGGCGAGGATGGGTTGGTCGTGAAAGGCCGGCCCGTAATAGGGCTCCGGAATGACCTTGCGCACATCCTCGGACGTGATGACGCAATGCACGCCCGGCATCTTTCGTGCGGCGCTTGCGTCGATCGATATGATCCGGCCATGCGCGACCGTGCTGCGGAATATTTTTGCGTGCAGCATGCCGGCAAGCCGCATGGGATGAGTGTACTCGGCGCGACCCGTCACCTTGGCGCGCGCTTCGATGCGCGGCAGCGACCGCCCGACTTGGCGACCCGCCTGCGGCTGCCCGTGCTGTGCCGGCGCGTCCGTCAATGCGCCGCTCCTTGACCGTCGAGCGCCTGGCGCAGCGCGCGCACGACGAAGACCCTTACCAGCTCGCGCTTGTAAGGCGCGGAGCCGCGCAGGTCGGAGATGCACTCCACCTCGTCGGCTGCCGCATCGGCCGCGCGCTTGAACGACTGCTCCCCGACCGGTGCGCCGGCCAGCGCCCGTTCTGCGGCTATAAGGCGCATCGCTTTCTCGGTTGCGGCGCTCACGACGACGCGTGCCGATTTCAGGGCGGAGCCTTCGGCCTCGACCGAGACCGCAACTCCCACGGCCGGCCAGTCCTCGGCCGATCCGGTCGTGACCTTGCAATAGGCTGCGCGCGCGCTGCCCTGGGCCGGAATGCGCAGCTCCGATATCAGTTCGTTCTTCTGCAGCGTCGTCTCAAAATATCCGGCAAAGAGGTCTTCGACCGCGATCCTGCGCTCCCCCTTGGGGCCGGCGGCCGACACCTGCGCCCCGAGCGCAATCAAGATCGGGGGCAGGTCCATATGCGGGTCGCCGTGAGCGAGACAGCCGCCGATGGTGGCGACGTTGCGGACCCGCACGTTGGAAAGACGCAGCATGGCGCGCGTTATGACCGGGGCAACGCGGGCCACGGCGGCCGATCGCTCGACCGCGGCAAGCGGACACATTGCGCCGATGGCGAGATCTCCCCCTGAGCCGGCGCTAATGCGCGACAGCTCCTGGGGCAGCTTGCGCAGGCCGACTAGGCAGCGCGGTCGGAACACGCCCGCCTTCATCATCAGCATCAGCGCGGTACCGCCGGCGATCGGCCGGATCTCCGAATCCTCGGGGTCGAGCAGACCGATCGCCTCGGGGAGCGACCCAGGTTCGAGCAGCTCGAACGGAATCATGTCGCGGTCTCCGCTGCGGCGACGCCGAAGGCGGCGCGGATTTGCTGGGCGAATTGGCGCTCCATCTCCTTGGCCTTGGCGCGCAGAACCGGCTGACCCAGGCTGCCGAGCTTGCCGGTCAGGGCGGCATCCACCTCGTAGCTCACCTTGGTGCCTCCATTGTCTTCCAAAAGCCGCGTCAGCGAACGAGCCGTGAGCCGTCCGACGATCCCGCTCGGTGTTCCCTCGATCTTCGCCTCGATCTCGTTCGGCGCCTCGGCTCGCAGCACCTGGACGGCGACATTGAACTTGAATTTCAAATAGGCAATTTTGGTTTCGAGCACCGCGGTGTAGTGATCCCCATCGATCTCGGTGAGATCATGCACACCCTCCAGGCAGGAGGCGAAGAACCGCGCGTCGCGAACCTTCGCAAACACCGCTTCGCGCGGAGCACCTATGGCGATGTCGCCGGTGAACTTCATGGTGAGCCTTTGTAATGGGTTGCCGAGCGACAGCCGCCCAGGCGGGGAAACGTCAGAAAGCAAGCTCGGGGCTCCGCGTCAACGCCCGCCTAGGAGCATAAGCCGCATCACGGCAGGTCATCGCCGGGGCTCCGATGGGGTGCGATCATTTGGGCCAATTCCGAGCGTGGCAACGATCGATTCGACGATGTCGCGGGGACGCGCCTCGATGGATACGACAATCGCATTCTCTTCTGCGTCGGGCTCCTCGAGCGTGGCGAACTGGCTCTCGAGCAGCGCGGGCGGCATGAAATGCCCATGCCGTAACGCCATTCTGCGTGCGATCAGGCTCCGCTCGCCCTTGAGATAGACGAGACGTACCCCGCGTCGGCTGCCGATCAGGACATCGCGGTAAGCGCGTTTGAGCGCAGAGCACGCGATCACGGCATGCTCGCCCGCGGTTTGCGTGCGGCCGATGAATTCTGCGATGGCGCGCAGCCACGGCCAGCGGTCTTCATCGGTGAGCGGCTTGCCCGAATGCATCTTTTCGACGTTGGCGGGCGGATGAAACCAGTCCGCGTCCTCGAAGGCCCAGCCAAGCCTCATGGCCAGCATGGCAGCTATGGTTGTCTTGCCGGCGCCTGACACCCCCATGACGATGATGACGGCTGGTGCTTTTCGTTCGGGTTCAGGAGGCATGCGAAAGCCGGGCGTTTGCCTGACGCAGATTTTAGATAACGCTCGGGCATTGGATGCTCTGCAGCCCGCCCGTCTTCGCCCTGCGCTTTACGCCGGGCGGTCTTCGCTGCTTCGCAGGCAAACGCAGTGGATTGCCAGCCGTAACTGCGAAGCAGCGAAGGCTGGTGGGCGCTGCTGGGATTGGACCTGCGACCTCTCCCGTGTGAAAGAAGACCGCACCACTGTAAAATCAACAGCTTACAGCCGAATTGTCGAATTGTCTCGTTTCCGCAATTTCTTCACGCTTTGCTCCGGGATTGAAGCTCGATGGCGTCTTCGCTGCGACTGGCAAGAACGAATCCTTCACGCCGCCACCGTCTTCAGCCTGGGAATCTTTTTGATTTCGTTGGCAAGCTCGCGTTCGGCCCGCCAAGTGTCATAGGCGCCCTGCATGCGGACCCAGACGCCCGCGCCATCGCCGAACAGCTTCCCGAGCCGGACGGCGACGGCCGGCGGCACCGGCTTGCGCTCCGCCAGGATGTCGTAGAGGTGCTGGCGGGAAATGCCGAGGAGCGCAGCGATTTCAGTCTTGCTCCGACCCGTCGCTGGGATTATTTCACGCAGCAATTCGCCGGGATGCGTCGGACATCGGTTGGGGTCGCGCTTAGCGGCATATTCGGCCATAGCTTCGGCTCCTCAATGGTATTGCTCGAAATCGACGCGGATAGCATCTCCCGAATCGAATTCGAAAGTGATGCACCACAGCCCGCTGACGTGAACCGTGTACCGGGTCGGAGCGAATCCTTTCAGGGCGTGAAAATCAAACCCGGGAAGATTCATCTGTTCCGGCGGTCGCGAACGTGACTGGGGGCCTAGACGTGAAGCTCGCTCGGCCTCAACGAAGAAGGATTCGAAGCAAACTCCTTAGCGTAAGCCTCGGGATTGGTGACGTCAATTTCGGTGACAAGTACACGGTGGGTTTTGTTTGCGCGTGTAGCCCTTCAACTGCCGCGGCGTCTCCGATGGCAGAGACCACCGCCATTGGTATTGCGTAGTGCGTCTCATGGGAAACTCCTTGAACGGTGCCGATACGCACGCGAACCCTTTGGTTTCGCATTACGGCAGTGGTTCAACCGTAAAATTTCGGGGCCCCTGCCCCTGCTGCCAAATCTCCCACATTGTAAGATAGGCCGCTTCGATGTGACGTCGAAAACGGTCAGTGTCGAATAGTGGGCAGCTCAATCGAGTTTGCTCGAGCTTGCACCGAATGGATTGAAGACGCGAAGCATCAGTCGCCAATCTCAAGGCCAGCTCTTCATATTCGGCGAGGCTGCTAGTCACCAATTCGGGTAATCCGACGGCATTGAGCAGGCTGGCAGCGACCCGACCGGCAAAGGACTCCCCACGACACGTAATCAAAGGTAATCCCGCCCACAATGCATCGCTCGCGGTGGTGTGAGCATTGTAGGGTAAGGTGTCTAGGAAGAGGTCGGCCAGGCGATGGCGCGCCAGGTGGTCCTCAGGGGGTAAAAGGTCAGCAAACACGAGGCGAGCCGGATAAATCCCGCGCCTCGTAGCTTCTTTGCGCAGATTACTCTGCGCACTAGCGTTATCTCTCAACAGCCACAGCACACTACCCTGCACTGCCTGCAGAAGCCGCATCCACAAGTCGAATACGGGTGCCGTTATCTTGTAGTTATTGTTGAAACAGCAGAACACAAAGCCTTGGTCCGGCAGCCCTGCCTCCCGCCGTGTCGCTGTTCGGCCTGCAATCTTCCGCTGCGAATCATTGACCTGGTAGCACTCTGGCAGCTGAACAATCTTTTCTGTGTAAAAGTGCTGATGATCAAATGGCAGGACGATTTATCGGCAATCACGTAATCAATGAAGCCAGCGCCCATCGTCCCCGGGTAACCGAGATAGTTTACTTAAATCGGAGCCGGGCGATAGGAGAGAATTTCAGGGCGTGCACCTTGAGTGTAACCCATCAAGTCGATAGCAATGTCGACTTGCAGCTCATTCAACAGTTGTGCAACGTCACGGTCGGATTTCAACCTGACATCGTAGAACTGATCGAATGATTTGATTAGACGCGCACGCATATCACTCTTGTCGTCCACACCAAATGACACTCCCAGCACCTCAAAGCGCGTCCGATCATGAAGTTCAAACAAATTCGCCATTAGATAAGCAATCGCATGCCGATGAAAGTCGGCTGACAGATAGGCGATCCGGACCTTCTCATGCCGACACATCGTGCCGTCCCACAATGGCTCCGGCAAGACCGGTATCTGATTATCGATATAGCTTATGGCGCATTGCAGTTGCAGTGACGCATCGGCGCAACAGCCAAGCAAAGTAAAGGGCGCAATGATCGACTTTCGCTTTCTGACATGAGCTCTTATCTCACGATCGAGTTCTGCTGTCCGCCGCCAATCACAGATCCTGAGCACTAAATAAGCTAATCCGGAAAACGCGTAGAGATGATCCGGTTTGATCGCCAGTGCTTTGTCGTAGCTCACGAGAGCTTCCTCGAGGCGATTCAGAGCCTGCAGGGCGATGCCGCGGTTATACAGCGCTTCGGCGTGGTCCGCATTGATCCCTAGTGCCTTGTTATAACTCGCAACCGCTTCCGCAAAGCGCTTTAACTCCCGCAGGGCGTTGCCGCGATTATATAGCGCCTCGGCATAGTCCGATTTAATCGCCAGCGCCTTGTCATAGCTCGCCAACGCATCCTCGAAACGCTTCAAGTCTCGCAGTGCGTTACCACGATTGTTCAGCGCGTCAGCATCGTACGCTCTCGGTGAAGGCCGCCTTGTCGATCGTGAGAAACTGTGAGTCATGTGACTATTCATAGGAATAGTCACATGAGCAACACGGCGATCGAGGTCATCACGTCAGTGCAGCGCCGCCGGCGCTGGAGCACAGGCGAGAAGGAGCGGCTGGTATCAGCGGCGCTGGAGCCCGGTGCCAGCGTCTCGCGGTAGCGCGCGCGGCCGGAATTCATCCGAGCCAGCTGTATGGATGGCGGCGTCAGCTGTGTCCGCGACCGCAGCTGGCAGCGCAATTTGCGGCGGTGCAACTTGCGGCAGATCCGGGCTCTGCTAGCCAACCGGGCACTGGCATGATCGAGGTGGAATTTGCGGGCGGGTCGCGGATGCGCATCACCGGCGCGGTCGACGCCGCGACAGTGGCCGCGGCGGTTGCTGCGGTGGCGAACGGCGGGCGGGCGCGATGATTTCAGTCCCGAGCGGGGTGCAGGTATGGCTGGCAACCGGCCATACCGATATGCGCAAAGGCTTCGATGGGTTGGCAGTGCTGGTGCAGGAGATGCTCAAGCGCAATCCGCACAATGGTCATCTGTTCGTATTCCGCGGCCGGTGTGGTGGATTGATCAAGGTGCTGTGGCACGATGGCCAGGGTATGTCCGGTTCGCCAAGCGACTGGAGCGAGGGCGGTTTGTGTGGCCGTCGACGGTTCCGCAAGCGGACGCGGACAGAACCGTGACGATCACGCCGGCGCA
>CAWJDY010000062.1:0-115026 GCA_963841705.1 uncultured Alphaproteobacteria bacterium | reverse complement strand
GGGGACGTTCGTCGTGATCCTGCACGCGCATGCGGGTGGCAAGGCGGCGAGCGCGGTATTTGCTCACGCCGAACCGCCGCTCATCGGGCTCGGCCTTGCTTTTCTCGCCGTGCATGATCTTGCCGAGCCGATCGGCGTGTGGTGGGCCTATGCCGCCGGGCTTGCGATCACCGTTGGCTGGAGCGGCGTGCTGTTGTTGGTGCGCCGCTGGATGCCAACATTGCTGTGATCCACTCCAACCTTGCGCTCTTGGTCCCGCGATTGCAGGGGGGGATTTCAACCCTCTACTGCGTCACAAACCCCGCCCCCTGAACCGTCACCCTGAGGCGCTCGCGCGCTAACCGCGCGAGCCTCGAAGGGTGACAGCCCCGATCCGGGCCGCATCCTTCGAGGCCCGCGCGCTCGCAGCAAATCGGTCTATGATTTTGAGAATTGCGCGCGGGCACCTCAGGATGACGGCCCGGGATAGAGATCGGTGGAAATTTGTGACGCAGTACAGGTTTCAAACCCGCCCCTACTCGCACGACGTGAAGCTGTTATTCCTCCAGGACAGGAGCGACGTCTCCAGCTACTTCTCGATCGAAAGGTGCTGCTCGCGGATGAGGCCGCTCCACTTGCGCTTCTGCGCCGCGATGTAATCCACGAATGCCTCCGGCGAGCTTGCCATCGGCTCGAAGATCTGCGGCGCCAGGAATTTCTCGCGAAAGGCTGGATCGTTGAGGATGGCGGTGATTTCCTTGTTGATCTTCAGGACAATGTCGCGCGGGGTCCCCGCGGGTGCAAACAATCCGAACCAGGAGCTTGCCTCGTAGCCGGGAAGCCCGCTCTCGGCCACGGTCGGTATGTCGGGCGCGGCGGCGAGGCGCTGCGGGCTGCCGATCCCGAAGATTTTCACTTGTCCGCTTTGCGCCGGCGGCAGCGCGGCGCTGACGCTGAGCGACATGAGATGGACATGCCCGGCGATCACATCGGCAAGCGCCGGCGCCGCGCCGCGATAATGCACGGGCTGAAGCTTCACCCCCGCCATGCTCGCGAACAGGACCATGTTCATGTGCAGCGCGGAGCCGATCCCCGCGGTGGCGTAGGTGAGCTCGTTCGGTCTCTTGCGTGCGAGCGCGATCAGCTCGCGGACGTTTGCTGCGGGAACGGAGGGATGGCCGAGCAGGGCCTGATGAATGCGCACAAGCCCGGTGATCGGGATGAAGTCCTTCTCCTCGTCGTAGGGCAGCTTGCCTTTGCCATAAAGGGTCGGGTTGATGACGAAGGCGCCCGCCTCCGCGAGCAGGAGCGAATAGCCATCCGGCGCGGCCTTGGCGACCGAGGCAGCGCCGAGCACATGCGCCCCGCCACCCTTGTTTTCGATGACGACCTGCTGGCCCCAGCTCTGCGAGAGCCGCTGCCCAATGGCGCGCCCGACCACGTCGGTCACCCCGCCGGGGGCGGCTGTCACCGTGATGGTGATGGGCCGCACCGGATAGGACTGCGCCTGCACGGCAGCTGCGGCGCAAACGCAGGCCGGCAGGATCAGTGCAAGACGTTGCATCACCCGTCGTTTGCCTTGGCCTTGAGAGCGTAGAGCGCTTCGAGCGCATCGCGCGGCGACATGTCGTCGGGGTGAAGCGCCGCCAACGCCGCCATGACAGCCTCGCACGCGAGGTTGCGCGAGCCGGCTTGCGGCAGGGCAGGCGCGACGGCGAACAGCGGCAGATCCTCGAACCCGCGCGGCGACGTGCGGTCGTCGGCTTCGAGCTTTGCCAGCACCGCTTTGGCGCGATCGATGACCGTGGGAGGCAAGCCCGCGAGCTTGGCAACCTGGATGCCGTAGCTGCGGTCGGCCGCGCCCGCCATCACTTCATGCAGGAACACGACCTCCCCGTGCCATTCCTTGACCCGCATGGTGGCATTGAACAAGCGCGGCAGCCTCGTTGCCAGCGTGGTGAGCTCGTGAAAGTGTGTGGCGAACAGCGCGCGGCAGCGGTTGGCTTCGTGCAGATGCTCGATCGTCGCCCAGGCGATGGAGAGCCCATCGAACGTCGCCGTACCGCGGCCGATCTCATCGAGAATGACCAGCGACCGCGTGCCCGCCTGATTGAGGATGGCAGCCGTCTCCACCATCTCGACCATGAAGGTCGAGCGCCCGCGCGCGATGTCGTCAGCGGCCCCCACGCGCGAGAACAGCCGGTCAACCGCCCCGATCCGGGCGCGCCGCGCCGGCACGAAGCTTCCCATTTGCGCGAGAATGGCAATGAGCGCGTTCTGGCGCAGATAGGTCGATTTCCCCGCCATGTTTGGTCCGGTGAGGAGATAGATGCGGCCTTCACTGTCGCCGCGCGGCGGCGAGAGGTCGCAATCGTTGGCGACGAACGTGCCGCCCTCGGCGGTGAGCATCTGTTCCACGACGGGATGCCGCCCGCCGTCGATGGCGAAATCGAGCGAGACATCGACTTCGGGACGCACAAAGCTGCGCTCGCAGGCGAGCTCGGCGAGCGCGCTCGACACGTCGAGCACGGCGAGCGCCTCGGCCGCCCGCTTGATAGCCTCCGCCGCTGCCGTGACCGCCGCGGCGAGATCCTCGAAGACGGTAAGCTCGATCCCGAGCGCCCGCTCGGCGGCGCTCGCAATCCTGGCCTCGAGCTCGCCGAGCTCGATGGTGGTGAAGCGCACCTGCCCGGCAAGCGTCTGGCGATGGATGAAGGTGGCGTTGAGCGGGGCAGCCAGGAGCTTCTCGCCGTGCTGGGCGCTCACCTCGACGAAATATCCGAGCACGTTGTTGTGCCGGATCTTGAGCGCACGCACCGCCGTCGCCTCGGCATAGCGCGCCTGCAGCGCGGCGATGACGCGGCGCGATTCATCGCGCAGCGCGCGCGCCTCGTCGAGCGCGCCGTCACAGCCCGCGCGCACGAAGCCGCCGTCGCGCTTGAGGTGGGGAAGCTCATCGGCCAGCGCGGCTGTGAGCTTGGCCGCGAGCGCGGGATCAGGCAGGCGCAATGCCCTTGCCGCCAGAGCGAGCTCCTCCGGCATGTCCGCGGATCGCTCGATCTCGGCGGCAATCGCCGCGGCAGCAAGGATGCCGTCGCGGATAGCGGCAAGATCGCGCGGGCCTCCGCGGTCGACGACGAGCCGCGCCAATGCGCGCGCGAGATCCGGCGCGGATTGGAGCCGCGCGCGCAGATCGGCGCGCAGATTGGCGTCGGCCGCGAGATACGCGACCGCATCGTGCCGAGCTGCAATCGCGTGCGGGTCAGTAAGCGGAGCGGCAAGCCGCTGCGCAAGGAGCCGTGAGCCGGCCGCGGTGACACTGCGGTCGATGGCGGCAAGCAGGCTTCCGCGCCGCTCGCCGGCAAGCGTGCGCACGAGCTCGAGGTTCGCGCGGGTCGCTTGATCGATCTGCAGCGTCGCGCCTTGCGCTTCGCGCGCAGGCGGTGAGAGCGGCGGACGCTCTCCGAGTTGGGTGCGCTCGATGTAGCTGATGCAGGCCGCCGCCGCCGTGAGCTCGAGGCGCGACAGCGTGCCAAAACCCTCGGTAGTCGAGACGCCGAAATAACCGGCGAGCCGCCGCTCCGCGGTCGATCCGTCGAACACGTCGCGGGCAAGCGGCGTCACCCGCGGCAGCGAGCGCAAATAGGGTGCAAGCTCGGGATCATCGTAGAGCGTATCTGAGACGATGATCTCCCCCGGCTCGAGCCGCGCGATCTCGGCGGCAACCCCGGCGCGGTCGCGCTCCGCCAGCCGGAATTCCCCGGTCGAGATGTCGATCCAGGCGAGCGCAAACCGGCTCTCGTCGCCGCTGCTTGCGCGCGCGCGGGCGAGCGCGAGGAGATAATTGTTGCGCCGCGGGTCGAGCAGCGCGTCCTCCGTCAGCGTGCCGGGGGTGACGAGCCGCACGACGTCGCGGCGCACCACCGCCTTGCCGCCACGGCGGCGCGCTTCGGCGGGATCCTCGAGCTGCTCGCAGACGGCAACACGATGGCCCTGCAGGATGAGCCGCTGCAGGTATTCGTCGGCGCGATGCACCGGGACGCCGCACATCGGGATGTCACGGCCGAGATGCTTGCCCCGCTTGGTGAGCACGATGCCGAGGGCGCGCGCCGCGACCTCGGCGTCGTCGAAGAACAGCTCGTAGAAATCGCCCATCCGGTAGAACAGGAGGCAATCCGGATTGGCGGCCTTGATCTCGATGTATTGCTCCATCACCGGCGTCGGGCGCGCGGCGCCCTCCGCCGGCGAGGCCTGCTCGAAGCCGGAAGGATTTAGCGCGCGCACGGCGTCCATGGCCGGAGAGTATCAGATGTTACCCGGCATTTCATGATCGAACGAGCGCTAGCCCACAACTGCAGAACCTCGTTCTGCTTTCCCTCCGACCTGCTCTGACAGAGTGAAATGAACTTGGCAGCGTCTGCTCCATAGCCACAGACCTCGCCGCTAAAGCGTGATAACGTCCGCAGGTTGCATGGCCATGACCCCGTTGGGAGTGGCGGATGTCCATCCGCATTCGGCGTCGAGAGTTCATTGCCACACTGGGCGGCGCGGCGGTGTCGCAGTCGCTGGCAGCGCGCGCGCAGCAGCCGGCGATGCCGGTGATCGGGTTCCTCAGCTCCCGGGCGGCCGGCGACGCCCCGCAACTCCTGGCCGCCTTTCGCCAAGGTCTGAAAGACACGGGCTTTGTCGAGGGTCAGAACGTCGCGATCGAATATCGCTTCGCCGGGAATCGCAACGAACGGCTGCCAGCGTTGGCGGCCGATCTGGTTCAGCGTCAGGTGACCGTGATTGCCGCGACCACTACTCCGGCGGCGCTTGCGGCAAAGGCGGCGACCACGGCCATCCCGATCGTCTTTGAAATGGGCGGCGATCCGGTACAGCTCGGACTGGTCGCCAGCCTTAGCCGGCCGGGCGGCAACGCCACGGGCGCGACCCAATTGAACGTGGAGATAGCACCGAAGCGGCTGGAATTGCTGCACGAGATGGTCCCCACGGCGAGAGTTATGGCCAGGCTGGTCAACCCGGCCAATCTCGCTATTGCTGAGACCCAATCGAATGGGGTGTTGTCGGCGGCTCACACCCTCGGGCTGGAGCTCCATGTCCTGAACGCCAGCACCGAACGCGACTTCGATCGAGTCTTCGCGAACCTGATCCAGTTGCGCGCAGGCGGGCTCGTCATCGACTCCGATCCGTTTTTCACCGCTCGGCAAGAACAGCTCGCCGCGCTGGCCGTCCGCCACGCGGTGCCGGCGGTCTACGAAAACCGCGAGTTCTTCGCTGCCGGCGGCCTGCTAAGCTATGGCGGCAGCATTGCCGACGCTTACCGTCTGGCCGGCGTCTACGCCGCCCGTATTCTCAAAGGCGAAAAGCCTGGCGAGCTGCCGGTCCAGCAAAGCACGAAAGTCGAGATGTTCCTGAACCTCAAGACCGCCAAGGCGCTCGGCATCACAGTGCCGATCGCGCTCCTCGGCCGCGCCGACGAGGTGATCGAGTGAGACGGCGCGAGTTCATGATGCTGCTTGGCGGCGGCACGGCCATCGCGGCGCCGCTCGCGACTCTCGCACAACCGGCAAGGCTGCCGACCATAGGATTCTTCAGCGCCGGTTCGGCTGCGGCCTTGAGCAATTGGGTTGCTGCTCTGGTGCGGCGGTTGCGCGAGCTCGGCTGGATCGAAGGTCGCACCGTCGTGATCGAATATCGCTGGGCGGAGGGACGTAACGAGCGGCTCGCCGAGATCGCGGCCGAGCTCATCCGGCTCAAGGTTGATGTCATCGTCACGCACTCGGCCGGGCCGGTAATCGCGGCAAAGCGAGCGACATCGGTCATTCCGATCGTGTTTGCAGCGGCGGCGGATCCGGTCGGCAGCGGGCTCGTCACCGGTCTGGCGCGACCGGGTGGCAATGCCACCGGCCTGTCAGACCAGGAGACCGAGTTTGCCGGCAAGCGCCTCGAGCTTTTGCGCGAGGTCGTCCCCGGTGTTCGCCGACTGGCGATCTTGGCCAATATCGGCAATCCCAGCAGCGTGGGGGAACTGAGCGAGGCTAAGGTGGCGGCCGGCACGCTCGGCCTCGAAGCCGTCACCATGGAAATCCGGCGAGCTGAAGATATTGCGTCCGCCTTCGAGGGGCTCAGGGGCCGCGTGGATGCGCTTTATGTCTGTGCCGAGCCGCTGGTATTAACGAATCGGATTCGCATCAATATCCTGGCGGCTGCCGCGCGACTGCCAACGATGTATGGTCTTCGCGAGTATGTCGAAGCGGGAGGCCTGATCTCCTATGGAGCGAATATGCCGGACCTGTTCCGGCGTGCCGGCGACTATGTCGATAAGATTTTGCGGGGGACGAAGCCGGGCGATATCCCGGTCGAGCAGCCCACCAAGTTTGATCTCGTCATCAATCTGACCACTGCCAAAGCGCTCGGCTTGACTATCCCAGAGCCGTTCCTCCTCCGCGCGAACGAGGTGATCGAGTGAGACGGCGCGAGTTCATCGCTGTTCTCGGCGGCGCGGCAGCCGCATGGCCGCTCGCCGCACGCGCACAGGAGGCAGACCGAGTGCGGCGGATCGGTATGCTGATGGCCAACTTCTCGCAAACCGATCGGGAAGGACAAGCGCGCGCCGCTGCGTTCCTCGATACCTTCCACAGACTGGGATGGACTAACGGCCGCAATGTTGCGATCGAATATCGCTGGGGCGCCGGCGACGCCGACCGTACAAAGACCTTTGCGGCAGAGTTGGTCCGCGCGGCGCCGGATGTGATCGTTGGGGTTGCCGCCAATCCAGCTTTGGCCGAGCTGCGCCGCCTGACCAGCACTATCCCGATCGTTTTCGCCGGGATTTCCAACCCGGTCGAGAGCGGTTTTGTCGCCAGCCTTGCGCATCCGGGCGGCAACATAACTGGCTTTACAAATTTCGAGTCTGCGATGGGCGGCAAGTGGCTGGGGGTGCTCAAGGAAGCCGCACCGAACATGAGCCGAGCGGCCGTTCTCTTCGGTTCGGACTCAGCGGCCAACGTGGCGTTTCTGCACGCAGCCGAGGCAATCGCGCCTTCGCTCGGGGTCAACGTGACCGCCATCGACATTCATCACGGCGTCGAGATCGAACGCGCGCTCGCCACGTTTGCCAGCCAGCCGGGTGGCGGCCTGATCGTCGTTCCGCATCCCGAGACAGTGGCGAACCGCGGGTCGATCGTCATATTGGCGGCACGATATCTTTTGCCCGCGGTCTATCCGTTTCGATATTTCGCAACCGAGGGCGGGTTGATGTCCTACGGACCCGATCAGTTGGAAGAATGGCGGGGGGCGGCCGGGTACGCCGATCGCATCCTGCGCGGCGAGAAGCCGGGCGAGCTCCCGGTTCAGGCGCCGACAAAGTTCGAGCTGGTGATCAACATGAAGACCGCCAAGGCGCTCGAATTCAACATCCCGCCGGCATTTCCGCTCCGCGCCGACGAGGTCATTGAATGATCAGACGGCGTGAATTTCTCAATGGGCTCGGTGCGGCTGCGGCTTGGCCATTGGCCGCGCACGCGCAGCAGCCGATGCCGGTTATCGGCTTCCTCGGCCCGGGCTCGGCGGAATCCGATGCCTATCGTGTGACGGCGTTCCGGCAGGGGCTGAATACATCCGGCTACGTCGAGGGGCAAAACCTGGCGATCGAATACCGTTGGGGCGAGGGCCACTACGACCGCCTCCCGGCGCTGGCAAACGATCTGGTTCGTCGTCAGGTGGCTGTGATTGCCGCGAGCAGCACGCCGGCGGTGCTCGCCGCAAGGGCGGCGACCACGACCATTCCGATCGTCTTTGAAGTGGCCTCAGACCCGGTCAAGCTTGGGCTCGTCGCCAGCCTTAACCGGCCGGGCGGCAACATCACGGGCGTGACCCAGCTGGCCGAAGAAGTAGGGCCGAAACGGCTGGAATTGCTGCATGAGCTGCTCCCCGCAGCAAAGGTCATCGGCCTGCTTGTCAACCCGACCGATCCCGTTCTTGCGGAGCCGCAAACGACTGCGGCGCTCGCTGCGGCCGATGCCTTGGGCCTCGATCTACATGTCCTTAAGGCCAGCAGCGAGCCTGACTTCGATGCCGCCTTCGCAAACCTGATCCGATTGCGCGCAAGCGGGCTCGTGATCGGTGGCGATGCATTCTTCACCAGCCACAGCAAACAACTCGCAGCGCTCGCGATCCACCACGCGGTGCCGACGGTTTATCAATGGCGCGAGTTCGCGGCGGCCGGAGGTCTGATGAGTTACGGATCTAACATCACCGATACGCACCGCCTGGCCGGAGCCCTTGCCGGCCGGATTCTCAAGGGTGATAAGCCCGCCGACCTCCCGGTTCAGCAGGCGACAAAGGTCGAGCTGTACATCAACTTAAACACCGCCAAGGCGCTCGGCATTACTTTCCCGCTTACTCTGCTCGGCCGCGCCGACGAGGTGTTCGAATAAGTGATGCGATATGCCGCAATGCATGGGTCCGGTCGTGAGCACTCAAGAGAATGTCAGCCCGCCTGCTGAGGGGTCTGTTTACCGAGCTGTTGCCGACGAGAAATTCTCGCGGCGCGCTCGTCTCGCTATGACCCGGTACCGAAAGTTCTTGTTAAGCTTTGAAGAAGCTGGTGAAGTGTTGGATGACCTTGTCCGGCACCTCCTCCTGGATGTAGTGGCCACACGCGATGGCCTCGTGCGCGACAATGTTCGACGCATAGCGTCTCCACACGTCCAGGAACTCCTTGGCGCGCTCGGGCGGCTGGCCTCGCGCGCCCCAAAGTAGGAGCAGCGGCATATCGATCTTCTTGTCCTTGTCGGCCGTGTCCATCTCGAAATCGCACGTCGCCGTGGCCCGGTAGTCGCGACACGAGCCGGTGATGGTTTTCAGCGTGTAGCAGCGGATGTACTCGTTGATCGCCATGTCGGTCAAAAAGCCGATGCCGGTGCCGCCGCGGATCGCCATGCGGCTTTTGATGAAATATTCAGCCGGCACGGCGCTGATCAACCGCTCTGGAAACGGCTCCGGTTGCGCCATGAAGCCCCAATGCCACGTTCGGATCACCCAATTCTTGGTGATGTTCGTCCACACGTGATAGTTGGGCACAACGTCCATGATGCATACTTTGATGACGCGCTCGGGATGATCGAGGCACAGCCGGTGCGTGGTGCGCCCACCGCGGTCGTGACCGGCGATCATGAAGCGCTGGTATCCAAGTTGCTCCATGACCTCGACGAGATCGCGGGCCATCTCGCGGAAGCTGAAATTGATGTTGTTGGGGCCCGGATCGGGCAGTGAGCTGTCGCCATAGCCGCGCAGGTCGGGAAGAATGACATGATAATCCTGGGCGAGCTTCGCGGCGACCTTGTACCAGCAGGTGTGGTTCTCCGGATTGCCATGAACCAGCAGTAGCGGCGGGCCGGAGCCGCCGTGGCGCAGCCGAATTACCGCCCCGCTGGTGCGCATATCGAGGTGCTTGAAACCAGGAAAGTGCGCCGCCATCTCGGCCGAGCCCCAGCGCGTGGGGTCGCGCTGGTAGTCGGCTTGCGTCGCCTCCGCCATGACGCTTGTGCCCTGGGCAGCAGCCGGACTTGCCAAACCCGAAGCGACCAACCCTGATACCCCAACGCCTGCAAGCGCGTCGCGCCGGCTCGTCTCGATGCTCATCTGTGCCCCCTGTGCTCCTCCTGCCATCTTAACGTAGCCCATATGGTCGACGCTTCAACCATCTCGATTACCCGGTGAGCAACCGGCGGACCTCGTCTGCTGTGTGCTCACCGGTCTCCATGGGTGCGCTATTCCATCCCCTCGATAATGCGCAGATCGCGCACGGCGCCGTTGCCCAGCGCCTTGAGCGCTTCCTGATAAGCCGGGCTGTCATGGGCGGCGATCGCCTGGGCAACGCTCGGGAATTCGGAAATAACGATGCGTTCCTTCAGGCCGGCTTCGTACGCCGCCGCTGCATTGCCGCGGGCGAGATAACGCCCGCCGAAGGGCGCGATCGCCGGCCCGGCGAGCCTGGCATAGGCGCCAAGCTTCTCCATGTCCGAGATCGAGCGATAGCAGGTCACCCAATACGCTTTCGCCATGTCTCTCTCCCTGTTATTGAGCGTGGGTTGCTGACGCTCTCAACAGGCTTCCAGCGGGGCGTTCATCCTGACGCCCGGCAGCACGACCCCGCCGCGGTTTCCGATCGCAGTACTGCCATATCGGTCAGCGAACACCGCCGGCAATGGCCGACCGTTCGGAGGGCAAAGCCAGAGCCGAAGCAGGTGTCGCTTGCGCTCGGGCTCGGGCCAATCCTCGTAATCCGTGCGGTCATGCAGGATCACGTGGTTGTGGATAAGCTGGACATCGCCCGGCTTGAACTCGATATCGAGATGGTTTGACGGATCGTTGGCAAGCGCGTCGAACAGATCGAGTGCTTCGATCTGCTTTGCTGTCGGCCGCGGCGCGTCGGGGAAGCGTTGCGCCGACTCGATGTAATATCGATTGCCGTACATCACCGAGAGCTGGTCGGCATGCCAATGAAAGATCGGTGTTTGGTAATAGCCTTTCCCGCTCGGGGGCGCTTCGCCGCGACGATCGAAGCAGAACGGCTCAAACAGAACGGCCGCCAGATCGGGATGACGGCGAAACATCTCGTTGTACAGGAAAACCGAGCTGACGATGCGGCTCAAGCCGCCGGCCTTGGCCGTCCTTAGGCATAGCAGCGCAACGATATCGACCGAGTCGGTATGAAAGCTCTGCCTGTGGGTCGTCTGATAAATGCGTGCGGTGGGATCCTCGATGCTGCGGCCAAGATCCTTCACGTGGCCCAGGATATGACCCTTGCCGTTCTGCGACACCGGCTTGCCGAAGTAGGCGCCAATGCCGAGAAAAGCCGCCGCGGCCTCCTGGATCGAATAGCGCTCCACCGGAACGCCGCGGATGACCATGAAGCCTCGGCCCCGCAGCAGAACGTCGTCGCGCATCAGCGAGAGGCGTTTTCCCAGCTGCGGCAACTCGAAGTTGCGGCAATTGATGGCAATGTGCTCGATGCCCCCTTGTATGATCGCCTGGACCGCAGTGTCGATCTCGGCGATCTCGGCATCGGTCAGTCGGTGAGCGAAATCGTCGGTGATTCCAAGGTCCGGTCCTTGCCAGACCGCCGCTCCTTCGATCGTTTTTATCGGCATTGCCGGCACGAATGACGGCTCGGATTTCATAAGGGTGATTCCTTAGACGAGCTCCATCCGCAGCTGTCGGCCGACGGCGTGCGCCGCGCGTGTGACCTCGCTAGCGATCTAACTGTTCTCATTCGATCACCTGGTCGGCGCGCAGCAGCAGCGATGTCGGCACTTCGACGCCGATTGCTTTCGCGGTCTTCAGATTCACGATGGTTACGAATTTCGTCGCCTGCTCGACCGGAAGGTCGGCAGGTTTAGCACCCTTGAGAATTTTGTCCACGAAGGTCGCTGCATGACGCCAGATGTCGGTAAAATCAATTCCATACGCCGCAAAGGCTCCGGCCTGCGCGATTTCGGCGAAGCTACACGCGGCGAGCCGGTACTTCAGAGCAAGCTTCGCAGTGACCTACTTTCAGGTCGGCCCGCTGTGCACGCGCCGCGAGCGGCCATGAAGCCGCCGCGCCGCCGGCGAGCGCGATGAGCTCGCGCCGTCTCCGACGATTGATCCGCATGTGTCCCCACTGCCGACTCGTGCTCAATTGCTTGCGCTGATGCCGGCGGCCTTTATTATCGGACCCCACTTGTCGATTTCAGACTGAAGCAGCGCTCCGAGCCCTTCAGGCGTCGAGCTTTCGACAACGACGCCGAGTGGCTCGAACCTGGCCCTCACCGCGGGTTCTGATAATGCCGTGACGGTCGTGGCATTCAGCCTGGCGATGATCTCAGGCGGGGTCTTAGCCGGCACGAACAACGCATACCAGGATGACACGTCAAAGCCGGGAATCCCGGACTCCGCAATGGTCGGCAGTTCCGGCGCGGTCGGGAAACGTTTCAGCGTGGTGACGGCGAGCCCGCGCAGTTGCCCGGAGCGCACGGTTTGCAGCAGGGAGCCGGTAGTGTTGATAGCCGAATTGACGCGGCCGGCGATGGTATCGGTAATGGCGCCGGCCCCGGCGCCGCGATAGGGCACGTGGATGAGCTCGATGCCAGCCATACGCTTAAACAACTCACCGGACAGGTGCGGCGTGGTGCCGATCCCCGGGGAGGAATAAGTCACTTTGCCTGGATTGGCCCTGGCATAGTCGATGAAACCACCGACCGAAGTCAGCGGCGACGACACCGGCACCGCGAGGATGTTGGGAAAGCGGCAGAGCAATGACACCGGCGCGAGATCGGTTACGGAATTGTAGTTGAGTGAAGCATAGAGAAATCGGTTGATCGCAAGCGGCGGCGCACCGAGCAGCAGGGTGTAGCCGTCAGGCGCCGAGCGCGCGGCGGCCTCGGCGCCGATGTTGCTGCCGGCGCCAGGCCGGTTGTCGACCATTACCTGCTGGCCCAGCAGATCCGACAAGCCAGCAGCGATGATGCGGGCCGCGGAGTTGGTCCCGCCACCGGCCGGGAACGGCGCGATCAGCCGAATGATGCGGCTCGGGTAAGCCTGTGCTTGAAGGTTATGAGCGATTACGCTCGATGCCGCGAACGCCGCGGTAAGCTCCATCAGTCGGCGGCGGGTAATCGCTTTCTTCATGGAGCGCGACGTAATTCTGAAATGGCAATCTCGCCGGCGCGCACAGTAGCACACCTAACGAACTTCATGGTCGATCGCTGCATCGCCTCGGCAATGGCCTGTGGGAAGATCCTTTTTGTCTCGCGGTGCAGGCGCTGCTGCCCGATCCGGGGCCTTCTTATAACGCAGCCCGGGCCCGCCGTCTCGTAGGACACATAGTCCGCTTGTCGCGTGCCTTTTATGATCGTCTTCGGCGAGCTCGGCGGGACCTCGACGCGAGGTCGTTCATTGCGGTGGCTCGGCCGGGGCCCTCGCTCGTCTGAGTGTCGAATACGCAATGCCCGGAGTTGTCGGAGTGGGGTTGGTCCATTGCAGTCTGTCGGCTGAAATGGAGGCGATGATCCGCTCCTGATCCGTTTCGTCTTCATTCGGAAACGAACTGGTTTCGACGTGAAGCGTGAGCGTACCTTCAGCCTCGTTGACTGAATAAGTGCCAAATTGAGAGAGAACACCCTGCGCAACAGCCCGATTCTCCTCTGCGGTACCGCTCAGCCGGTCCTTGGAGGCAATTTTGGGTATGTCGGGGCGGATGAGTTGCAAGGAATATCGACCATCAGCGGAGAGAGTAATAAAACCCTTTGGATCGGAACCGAAGGGAGCGACCCTGGTACCGTCTGTCCGTTCTACGACAACCGACTCGTATGTCCATGTCCCCATGAGTTGGTCTTGGCTGACACCTGATTGACCAGCGGCACGCCCCGAAGGCAAAGCAACTATCTCTGACTGACCAATCGCACTACCCAAAGGCAAAGCAACCGTCACACACAACACTGCTACGGCCGTTATTGTACGCGCAGTGGAACGGTTCTTGTCCGGCTTCGCTGCATTCGGGTGTCGCGTATGGATGGTCATGAGCGTCCTCCTGCCTTGCCCGTTTCTCGCGTCCGAAGCGGCGCTGGAGCACGGCCGGACCATTCATTACCGGAAGTTACGCCCAGCGGCGCTTACCACAACGGACTCAATGTGGGCACACTCGGTGAATTCGGGCGCTTCACGTCGTGAGAGCCTAGCCCAGGCACTGCAGCACGCGACTCTACTTGCGTCACAACCAGCCATCCGCCGACTGCCGCTGTGACGACCAGAGACCCCATCACGGCCGCTAGCCTCATCGAAGGGGCTGCGAACCTTATCGGCAGTTTGATGAGACGCGCTGGGCTTCCACTCGCCGGCAACACTTGCCAGAGCCGCCAACTGTTCATCGGCAGCAAGACCACATGCAGCGCCACAACAGGCATCAAGTCCAAGCCAAGTCCGTAGCCTATGAAGGCAAGATTGCTGGCTATCGCCACAATGCGCAGGTGAATCATGTTCTTCATGGAGAAGGCGCCAAGCACCAACCCAGAGGCCACATACCCGATCATATCGAAGTGAGTCATGCCTGACCTGAATTGTGCGGGTTGTTCAATGGGTTACGGGCCCCAGACTGGCTCTTCGAGAGTTCTCGCTCAGTGCGCTTGACGTGCCGTATAGACGGGCAGTTGCCGGCCGCTGCGCTCCAGGTATCGGGCAACGTCGCTTTCGGCTTTTCGCAGCCTTGCTTCCATGATTCTGTCCATAAAGGTCCGCCAGATCGAGGGCCCGCGCTGGTCGGATGGGCCTACCATCGGCGGAAACACGAAGTCGGTGGTTGTCATGGCGATCTCCCGTTATCCCAACGTGAGGGAGGTTAACGGGACCGGCACCGGAAAAAGTGATGCGCATCACAAAAATGCGCTTTTCCGTGCTGGGTCCAGCGGCAGACCCCCGGTACCTCGTCGCGCATGTGCCCACGGGCCCACGGGCCCTATCTCATTTAAGACCAAGGAATTCCCATTTTCGGCCCGGTCCAGGTAGCCGGACGGCTCGTTCGGCTTTCGCGATTCCCGGATGGTATTGCAGTTCCTTCGATGTTGACCGCTCTGTTTCGGCTTTTGGCACTCAGCGTAACTGCCAGAGCCCCGCGGTTACGTCGGCACTTGGGTGAACTGCGGACGCGCCTATCATCGGGCGAGCCCCCCTTCATGACTTCGGCGCAAAACTTCGGAGTTTACCGAACAAATTTATAGTGGAACCGCTCTCCGTCCGCATCGATGAGGCCGACGGTGGGATGCGGAAAATGCACCGGCATCACCAAGGTACCGGTCCCGGCGATCTCGCCAAGGAGGAAGCGTCGGCATGAAGCGGGTTTCAAGCGGCGGCCACGCCGGGCGCGCGCTTGACCTCCGGATAGAACTGCGGCGCCTCGTTGCGGTCGGTCATGCCGTAATCGCGAATGACGCGAACCCGACGGTGGCGCAGCTTGCCCAGGTCCGCAGTTGCGCCTGGTGCCCACCTTCCGGCCGCCTCGAGCTCCCGCCATGTAGCAAGCAGCAATAGCTTTCCAGGATTGTAGATACTCTCGAAGACTTCATGGTCGACAAGACCGGAGGGACGTTTGTCGAGGCCGAGCTCGACCGGCAGATGCTCCGCCGCGATCTTTGGCTTGTCGCCTTCAAACGGAGTGAGCTCGCTGATTGAGACAGCTTTTGCCCATGGCTTCGCCGTCACGTCGAACCGTTGCTGGACAACGGACAGCCCGGGCGGCGGATCGCTGTCGTCGGTCACCTCGCCGACGCGCAGGTGGTAATCCTCGAAAATTTCGAACCGGCCCTGCTCCTGTACACCGTGGTGCTCGCCCTGCGTGCGCCAGCTATTAGATACTTGGCGAGGTCGAGATAGTCGGTCCAGCGTTCCTTCTTCGGCTGGACCTCGAAGATCACGGCAAACATGGGCGTCCTCCTGTTTCAGGCAGCTTGGCGCTCGCGGGCAGCAACTGTGTCATTGCCGGCAAGAAATGCTTCGGTTCGCGCTAGAGCGCGTAGCGGCTTTCCTCCAGATGCATGGTCAACGCGTTAATCGCAAACCGGGTTCGAATGCTACGGCCAAGACCGTAACAAGAAGGTGTTTCATCCCGGTGCGCGCCAGGAAGTCGGCGAATTGCCGAAGCGGCGCTCATAGGCGCGGATATAAGCCTTCGGCGACGGCTTCAGATGACGCCGCGTCAGCTCGATCAAGTCGTCTCGGCGCGAGGCGCGCAGCGCCGCCACGATCTCGACGTGGTCGCGGCGCACACGATCCAGTGCCTCCGGGAAGGCATTTGCGTAAGAACGAATTCCGTTGACCTTTTGCGCCAAGCGGTCGATCGTCTCGATCAAGCATGTATTCCCGCACAGGCCGAACACCGTTTGGTGAAAATGCAAATTGGTGTAGAACACGCTGAGCATGTCGCCGGCGTCGACCGCCGCACTGTGTTTCTGCTGCAGCTCATCCAGTTTGGCGAGGTCGTCCGCTGCGACCGGGAAAGGAAGAATCCGGGCGGCCATGACTTCCAGCTCCTCCCGCACGGCGTAAATCTCCACCACTTCCTTCGGCGTAAGATCGCGCACCATCGCGCCGCGGTTGGGGATGCGTTGGATCAGTCCCTTCTTCTCAAGCTCGAACAAGGCAAACCGGACGTCGCCGCGGTGGGTGTTGAAGCGGTCGCACAGATCCTGCTCGACGAGGCGCTCGCGCGGGTGGCAGCGACCCAGCACAATGTCCTCTTCCAGGCGAGCGGCGATGACATTGGCGATTGTCGGTGCCCGCACGCGGCGTTTCAATGACGATTTGGCCCGCTGTGGCTTCTCGATTGCGTCCGCTGTCACAGGCTTGCGTCGAAGCGTCCTGCTCACGGTCATGGGGAGATCACGGCATCCCTTCAAGCCTCTAGGAATCAGGTGACAGGCCCCCAGGCTCACAGACCTTTCGCCTGCACACGCCACATCAATAGGGCGCAAGACAGCTGTTTGCAATATTAAAAATAATATTGTATACAATCGACGATCGCGCGGCGAAATAGAAGTATAAGGCCTCGGGCCGGTATCCACGCTATGTCGCGGGTACGCCCGGAGGAACAATCGCTCCAATTTCGCAGGGAGGTAAACATGGCAAAGTCCCAACGGAAAGCATCGAGCAGACGTTATGGCCGGCGAGACTTCCTCAAAAAATCTGCGAAAGCCGTGGTCGGCGGCGGCGCGTTGGCCGCATTCGGCATCCCGCGCCTGTCGGCAGCCGCCGAGCCCGTCAATATCGGCGCGCTATACCCGGTCACCGGAAGCTTCGCGCAAATCGGACAGGGCTGCGTCAATGCCGCCAAGCTCGCCGCCCAGATGGTCAATGACGCCGGCGGCATCAAGTCGCTCGGCGGCGCCAAGCTGAACCTGATCGTCTCCGACGTTCAGAGCGATCCGACGGTGACGCGTACGGAAACCGACCGTCTGATCAGCGGTTACAAGCTCTCCGCGATACACGGCTGCTTTGCCAGCGCCCTGACCCTGATCGCAAGCGAGGTGGCCGAGCGCGCGAAAGTCCCGCTCTTGACCGGCTCAAGCTCCGATCAGCTCAATAAAGGTCGTCACTACACCTTCACCCCGTTCTCGCGTGCTTCGCAGTTTGCTCTCGCGCAACTGCAAATGTCCAAGCTGGTGAGCGATAAGCCGAAGGTGGCGGTGATATTCGAGAACACCGCATTCGGCACCTCGACCTCCAATGGTTTGCGCGAGCAGGCGCCCGGCGAGGGCGTAGAGATCGTACTGTTCGAGCCGTACTCGGCCGGCCTGAGCGATGCCAGCCCGCTGATCAACAAGGTCAAAGCCTCCGGCGCCAATATGCTGTTCCCGGTGTCCTACTTGAACGACCTCATCCTGATCATCCGGGCGATCAAGCAGGTTGACCTCAAGATTGCGATCAATGGAGGCTCGGGAGGCTTTGTCATCCCCGATTTCTACAAGAACGTGGGCGCTCCCGCGGAGGGCCTGCTCGGCGTCGCGCACTGGAATCACGATATCGACGCCAAGGCCCAGGAGGTGAATGCCGTCTTCCAGAAGCAGTACGGCGAGTTTCTCTTCGAATATGCCGGCGGCCTCGTTGCTCAGACGTTCATGATCGCGGACGCGCTCGAACGGGCGGCGTCGGCCGATCCGCAGAAGGTGCGCGACGCCATCGCCGCGCTCGATGTTTCCCAGGGCTATGCCGCAATGTGTCCCGGCGGCCGCGTGAAATTCGGTCCGGACGGCAAGAACATTTATGCACATCCGGTCGGCGTCCAGTGGCAGCACGCCGACCTGGCCACCGTGTTTCCCAAAGCAGATGCGCGTGCGCCGCTGATGAAGGCTTAAGCGCCGTCACCACGGCGATGTTGACGACGCTGGCACAGTCGGTAGTCAACGGCCTGCTTATCGGCGGTATCTACGCGCTCGTGAGCATCGGGGTGACGCTGATTTTCGGCGTAGTGAAGATCGTCAACTTCGCCCAGGGCGAGTTCGTGATGATCGGAATGTATATCAGCTTCTTCCTTGCGAATAGCTTCGGAATCGATCCTTTGCTGTCGCTTTTGGTCTCGATGCCCGCTCTGTTTGTCATCGGGGTGCTGCTGCAATATTTCCTGATCCGCAGGGTGCTTGCGCTCGGCGACATGCCTCAGATCTTCCTCACATTCGCGCTTTCTCTGCTTCTGGTGAATGTTGCCCTGTTGCTGTTCACGGCGAATTACCGGACGCTGCAAACCCCGTACAGCGAGATGACGGTCCATATCGGCCCGCTCTATTTCGCGGTGGCAAAACTCATCGCGTTCGCCGTCGCGATGGGCCTCAGCGGGCTCCTCTGGTTCTTCCTGCATGCGACCGATCTGGGCAAGGCGATGCGCGCGGCGGCGCAGAATCGCGATGTGGCGATGCTCATGGGCATAAACCCGGATCGCGTGTACTGCGTGGCAGTAGGCGTCGCGCTGGCGCTGGCGGGCGCCGCCGGCTCGCTGCTCATGCCGTTTTACCCGGCCTATCCGTTGGTGGGTCAGGTGTTCGTGCTGATGGCATTCGTCGCCGTCGTCTTGGGGACGCTCGGCAATATCACCGGCGCCTTGATCGCGAGCCTGATGATGGGCGTCGCAGAATCGCTTGGCGTCCAGTTCGTCGGCGCCGATTCCGGATTGATCGTGGTGTTTCTGATGCTTTTGCTGACGCTGGCGCTGCGTCCAAGCGGCCTGTTCGGCGACTGGACGCGGTAGTGCGCAGGCTCGCCGGCCGCGGTGCAATCTGGATGCTTGCGCTCGCGGTAATCGCGCTTGCGCTTCCTCTGGCGCTGCCTAGCTCCTTCGCAATCAACATCTTCATCAGGATTTTGCTGTTCGCCTTTATCGGTGTCGCCTGGAATCTGATGGGCGGATACGCCAAGCAGCTCTCATTGGGCCATGCCGCGTATTTTGGGTTGGGCGCCTACACCTCGACGATCCTGCTCATTCGATTCGGGATCTCACCGTGGATCGGCATACTTGCCGGGGGCGTCGTGGCGATGCTGGCGAGCCTTCCGATCGGGGCTTTATGTTTCCGGCTTCGCGGCCCGTACTTCGCCATCGCCACGATCGCAACGGCGCAAGTCTTGATGCTGCTGTTTCTCAAATTTCGCGATTTCGCGTGGGGCGCGGAAGGCACCACGCTGCCCAACCTGGGCAATGCGCCGTTGATGATGCAGTTCGATTCAAAGGCTGCGTATTATTACATCGCGCTCGCTATGCTGGCGCTCGGACTCGCGATCACATACCGCATCGAACGATCGTGGATGGGATATTATCTGGTTGCCGTGGGCGAGGACGAGGACGCCGCCGAGGCGATCGGGGTGGACGCGCTGCGGGTCAAGCGGCACATCTATCTGATAAGCGCATTTCTCACTGCTCTGGCCGGCACCTTCTACATCCAATACATCTACTTCATCGATCCGAATACGGCGTTCAGCTTCAACATCTCGGTCGAGGCGGCTCTGGTATCGATTGTGGGTGGAATCGGAACATTGTGGGGTCCAGTCGTCGGCACAATCTTGCTGGAAGCCTCGTCTGCGCTGCTGCAAAGCTGGCTCGGCAGCGGCTATGCCGGAGCCCAGCTGACGGTCTACAGCCTGATCCTGATCGCGGTGATCCTGTGGCGCCCGGCCGGGCTGATCGGTGTTTTCACGGATATATACCGGCGCCTCGTGCACACCGGGCCCGCGAAAGAAGTACCGCTCGATGGCTGAGGCGCTTGTTGTTCGCAATCTCAGCAAGCGGTTCGGCGGGTTGCGCGCCGTACAGGATCTCAGCTTCTCCGTCAGCGAATCCGAAACGGTTGCGCTCATCGGTCCGAATGGCGCCGGCAAGACGACGAGCTTCAATCTCATCACCGGTTACCACCGGCCTGACGCCGGTTCGGTGTTTGCCTTCGGCCGCGAGCTCGTAGGGCTTCGGCCGCACGACATCTGCTCGCATGGCTTGGCGCGTACATTTCAGGTTGCTCGGCCCTTTGGCAAGATGACGGTACTGGCGAATGTGATGACCGGCGCATTCCTGCGCGACAGAAATATCGAGGTGTCGCGCGCCAAAGCCCGGGAGGCGATCGACTTCGTCGGGCTTGCGGCCAAGGAGCATGTTCCGGCGCGCGACTTGACCACAATAGACCAGCGTCGGCTGGAGATGGCGCGCGCACTGGCGACGCAGCCCCGGCTTCTGCTGCTTGACGAGGTCATGGCCGGCTTGAATCCGGCGGAGATCGATTCCGCCGTGGCGCTGATTGGAAAACTTTCCAAGCGCGGATTGACCATCGTCATCGTCGAGCACGTGATGCGCGCGATCATGGCCGTCGCGCGTCACATCGTCGTGCTCGATCACGGCCAGAAGATCGCCGAGGGCAATCCGATGGAGGTCGTCGCCAACGCGGACGTCATTCGCGCTTATCTCGGGACAGGCTACGTGCATGCCGCCGGCGCAGGAGGCGGCGCGTGCTGACACTATCCGGGGTGAGCGCCGGCTACGGATCGGTTTCGGCGGTGAGCGATGTCAGCATCGCGGTCGGCGAAGGTGAAGCCGTCGGCCTTTTGGGAGCCAATGGAGCCGGCAAAAGCACGACGCTGCGCGCAATCTCGGGCTTGGTGCGGCTGACATCAGGCGCCATCACGTTTCTTGGCATAAACATCGGCGCCTTGCCGCCGTACAAGATCGCGGCAATGGGCATCGCCCATGTGCCGGAAGGCCGCCAGGTATTCCCCGAGCTGACGGTAAAGGAAAACCTCGAGATCGGCGCCTATATCCGGAGCGCCAAGTCCGAGCGCAGCCGCACGCTCGATCTCGTCTTCAGCATCTTTCCGGTCCTTGCCGAGCGTTGCAAGCAACTCGCCGGCACGATGAGCGGCGGCGAGCAGCAGATGCTTGCCGTCGGCCGCGGTCTGATGTTGAAGCCGCGTCTCCTCATGCTTGACGAGCCATCGTTGGGCCTTGCCCCGGTGATAACCGATGTCACCTTTCAGAAAATTCAGGAGATCCACGCCATGGGCACGGCAATCCTTTTGGTCGAGCAAAACGTAAGTCGCGCGCTGACGTTGGTGCAGCGAGCTTATGTACTGGAGAGTGGCAAGGTGATCATGCACGGCCCCAGCGGCAAGCTTGCAAACAACCCTCAAGTGCAAGCGGCTTATCTCGGAATATAGCAACGAAAAACCCGATCCTCACAGCGATGCTGACGAAATTATAGTACGTCGCAAACAATGCGACGGAATGAGCGCGGTTCTCGGCTTTTTGGAAGCGCATTTATCCCTAGGCGCGTTCGCGATCGTGCGATGAAAGCGCGACCCGCGCGAAGGTCATGAGGATGCGTCCGCCCGCCTTGATCGAGCCTCGCACCGTGCCGGCAACCTTGGATGTGCCGCCGGTGCGGCAGTGATAGTCGACGGGTATTTCGAGGATGCGCAGCCCCGCTGCGGCGGCGCGCATCTGCATCTCGATGTTCCAGCCGTAGGTCGGCTCGCGCATTCCCAGATCGAGCAGCGCCTGGCGGCGGATGGCCCGGAAGGCGCACATGTCGGTGTAGCGCACGCCATAAAGGAGCTTGATGCCTGCACCGGCGAGCCAGCCGGCTGCGAGCTGATGCCAGGCGATGCTTCCCGGCGCGCGCCGCCCTCGCGCGCGCGAGCCGATCACAAGATCCTGCGCCCCCGCAAGAATGGGTTGAACCAGCGCCGGGATCGCGAGCGGATCATCCGCGCCGTCGCCGTCCATGAACACCAGAACCTCGCAGTCCGACGCGGCCTTCGCGGCCGTCAGGCAGGCGCGGCCGTAGCCGTAACCTGCGGCAATGACCTCCGCGCCGGCGTTGCGGGCACAGTCAATGGTGGCATCGCGACTGCCGCCGTCGGCCACGATGATGCGGCTCACGACATCGCGCGGAATGCGCGCGATCACATCGCCGATCGACTTCTCCTCGTTGAGCGTGGGGATCAGGACGGCAATCAAGATTGCATGCCCCAGCGACGCACGGTCATCGCCTCGATGTTGCGAAAGATGACGTTCTCCACAGTCAGGCCGATGAGGATGACGGTGAGCAGGCCGGCGAACACCGCCGGGATATCGAGCATGTTCTTGTTCTCGTAGATGTACCATCCCAGCCCGCCTTTGCCGGAGGACACGCCAAAGACGAGCTCGGCGGCAATCAATGTGCGCCAGGCAAACGCCCAGCCGATCTTGAGCCCGGTGAGGATCGAGGGGAACGCGGCAGGGATCAGGATCTTGGCGATGTAGCGCGGACCCTTGAGGCCGTAATTGCGCCCAACCATGCGCAGCGTGTTGGAGACCGACCGAAAGCCCGAATGGGTGTTGAGCGCGACCGCCCACAGCACCGAGTGGACCAGCACGAATATGATGGAAAAGTCGCCCAGGCCGAACCAGATCAGCGCAAGCGGGAGGAGCGCGATGGCCGGCAGCGGGTTGAAGGCCGACGTCAACGTCTCCAGAAGATCGTTGCCGATGCGCGACATGATGGCCAGCGCGGTAAACGCCATGGCGAGCGCAAGTCCCAGGGCATAACCCTTGAGCAGCAGCAGAATCGAGTTCGCCACTTTCTCGGGGAGCTCGCCGTTGGCGATGCCGGCCTCGAAGGCTTCGAGGGTCGCCGTGAAGGTGGGCACCAGCAGCGGGTTGTTGAGCCAGCGCCCATAGAGCTCCCAGGCGCTCGCTATCAGCAAAAGAATGACGGCCTTGCGGAGCCAGCCCTGATTGGCGAGCCTCTGCCACAGCGTGAGCGGCTGCGCGACCACCCCGATGTCCTTGCCCGCCACGACCTCGCGCAGGTATTCGGGCCGCAGCGGCGGAAGCACGAGGGAGCGCGCGGGGATTGCAGTTGCTTCAGGCATGCGGGACGACCTCCTGTTCCTCGATGCGGTCTGCGAACAGCATGTCGTGAATGCGGTCGGATAGCTTGCGTCCGCCTGCGGCATCGACCCGATCGCTGCCGTCGCTGTTGAGCTCCCCCTTCACCTGGCCCGGATGCGGCGAGAGCAGAAGGATGCGATTGCCGACCAGCACTGCCTCCGGAATCGAGTGGGTCACGAACAACATGGTGAAGCGCGTCTCCTCCCACAGCTGCAGCAGCTCGTCCTGCATCTTGCGCCGGGTAAGCGCGTCGAGGGCGGCGAACGGCTCGTCCATCAGGAGCACGTGCGGCTCCATTGCCAGGGCGCGAGCGATGGCGACGCGCTGCTTCATGCCGCCGGAGAGCGTGTGCGGGTAGGAGTCGGCAAACTTGGCCAGGTTGACCTTCTCGATGTAGCGCATCGCCTGCGCCTCGGCCGCCTTGCCGCGGAGCTTGCGTGCCGACTGCAGCGCGAAGGTTACGTTCTGCTTCACCGTCTTCCACGGCAGGAGCTGATCGAACTCCTGAAACACAAAGACGCGGTCGGCACCGGGACCGCTGATCGGCACGCCCTTGAGCTTCACCGTACCTTCGGTTGGTGCCATGTAGCCGCCGACCGCTTTGAGCAGCGTGGATTTGCCGCACCCCGACGGTCCCAGCACGACGAAGCGGTCGGCGCCAAAGACGTCGAAGCTCACGCGATAGGTCGCCGTGACCACATGCTTTTCGGTTCGGTATTGCAGGGTCAGCCCCTGCACTTGCAGCAGGGACGCGGGACCTGGGGGAGCATTCATGGGCAGGCTAGCTTCCAGGCAGCGCATGCACCTCAGGGAAGAACAGATCTTTCCAGCTTGCCGGCTGGACCTTGATCGAGCCGACCATGTGCATGAAATGAGCGTATTGCATGGTGCTCTCCGGCGCCATCGTCCATCGCACTTCCTTGCCCGAGGCGATCGCGGCGACCTTGTCCACCGGCAGTTTCGATTTGACGTCATCGATCCAATATTGCGCCGCCGGCCTCACGTCTCTGTCGAGCATCTCGGTGGCTTCCTGGAAGGCGGCAATGAGCGCCTTGTAGAGCGCCGGATTCCTGTCGTGGAACTGGCTGGAGGTCCAGGCCACGGTGAAAGTGTGCGGGCCGCCGGACACGTCGGTTGAGCTGAGCACGGTGTGGATGCCCGGTTTTTCCAGCTGCTGATACTGAAACGGCGGTACGCTGAACACGCTGGTAATCCCGGAAGAACTCGCTGAGCAGCGCAACGGTGGCATCGGGCGGCGACATGCCGACGGTCAGCGGATCGAGCCTGGCGAACTGCTCGCGCCCCCATTGCTTGGCCGCCGCCATCTGCAACATCACCGCCTGAAGGGAAATCTTTACGGCCGGCACCGCGATCTTGTCCTGCTCGGTGAAGTCCGTGAGGTTTTTGACGCGCGCATTGCGCGTGTTGAGCAGGATCGGCTGCGACGAGAATGCGGCCACCCCCTTCACCGCGTTGGCGCTGCCGTGGGTGCGCGCCCAGATCGTCAGCAGGCCCGGCACGCCGCCGGCGACGATGTCGATCGACCCGGAAAGGAGCGCATCGTTCATCGCCGCCGGACTGTTGAAGGTGGCCCACACCACTTTCGGTTCGGGGATGCCGGCCATCCTGGCATGCTTCTCGACCAGCCGATGCCGCTCCATCAGGTTGAACTGCAGGTAGCCCATGGAGAACTGGCGGGCGAAGCGTATCTCGGTCGGCTCCGCGGCTGCCTGGTCAGCTGGCAGCATCAGCGACAGAGCGGACAGAATCGAAATGATTAGATCGCCGGTCCTGGGCATGCGACTCCTCCGCTGATCCAGCGCCGGCTCAGGCGGCAAGCCGCGCGTAGTCCCTGGTGGCCATGATCTGCACGCGCCGCATGTAGCGCGGCTCGTCCGCGCCATAGTCGGCGACCGCGTTATGGACCGTGCCGATGTTGTCCCAGATCAGCACGTCGCCCTCAGTCCATCCGTGCGCGTGGAAATATTTCTCCTGCTCCTGGTGGGCAAAGAGAAACGCCAGCAGCTCGGCGCTTTCCCCTTCGGGCAGCCCGTCGATGCGCGTTGCGTAGCCCGGGTTGCAGTAGAGGACGGGGCGGCCGGTGATGGGGTGCAGGCGAAAGATCGGCTGCGAGACTGGCGGCTTTTTCGCCCGCTGCTCCGGGGTTAGCGCCGCACGCCTGGAGCCGGGGCGCTCCCGCATCATGTCCCAGAACTTGGCGAAGTCGTGCGTAGCCGTGCGCCCTTCTAGCCGCGACTTGATGGCGCAGGGAAGATCGGCGAAGGCCGCATGCATGTTGCGGAATTGGGTCTCGCCCAGCGGCCGCCCATGGCGCGTGGGGACCTTGAGCGCGTAGAGCACACTCGCGAGCGCAATCTCGGTGCTGTAGGACATGTCAGTGTGCCAGCCCTGCCCGGCATCGGCGAGTCCGATCGACTTGCCCGCAGCCGTCATGTTGGAGAGCACCATGACCTCGGGAAAGCCCGGCTCGTGGAACTGGTTGGCAACGTTGATCTCGAGCTCGCCGAACAGCCGCCCGAATGCGACCAAATGCTGCGTCTCAATGCGCTGCCTGGGAAAGCACAGCACGCCATAGTCGCCGAGTGCCCGCAGGATACGCCTGAAATCGCCCCCGGAGATCGAGCGGGCCAGATCGACATCTTCAACTCGGGCGCCCAACGCGCCGCCGCCGGGTGTGATCTTCATCTCCTGCTCACGCCTGCTACTGATCCTGCGCCGGATGGTAGGGCATTTTTACATCGGGTTGAACTCGCTCGGAGAGAAACGCGGGCAGATAAGCGGGAAACCGCCTATCATCAGCAAGACGACTGACATAATATGCCGTTATGACTGGGCGCGTCCGGCGCGTCCGGCCATCCAGGCCTTGGGTTGAGCAAAGACGTGGAGCCCGGCCGGCGCAGACAAGTTTAGGCACTCGCGCAGGCTTGACTGCGTTACCGGGCGGGACGGAGCGCTTAGACCAAATGCCGGCTTGACCCGGCGATAGGCGCATTTTCTTATGGAAGGAAAAGATCTGCCGCCTCAGGGCAGACGATCACCGTCCGCGCGCCTGGCTATGCGCCGAACTGGGAGGAATGCCGTGGCAATGAGCGCTGCCGCTTCTACCGAGAACACGTTTCCCAAGCTTTTGATCCGCAACGCCCGGCTGTTCGCGAACCGGCCGGCCTACCGGCACAAGGATCTCGGGATCTGGCAGACCTGGACCTGGAGCCAAGTGCTCGAAGAAGTGCGAGCACTGTCCCTCGGATTGGCCGCGCTCGGGCTTAAGCGCGACGATAAGGTCGCGATCATCGGCACGAATCGGCCACGGCTGTATTGGGCGATGTGTGCGGTGCAAGCGCTGGGCGCCGTCCCGGTGCCGATCTATGCGGATTCCGTGGCCGAGGAGATGGCTTACATTCTCGACCATGCGGAAGTGGCCATCGCGGTGGTCGAGGACCAGGAGCAGGTTGACAAGCTTCTCCTCATCTCCGATCGGCTGCCGCGGCTTTCCCACCTGTTCTACGACGAGCCGCGGGGGTTGCGCGATTACGACCACAGCCGCCTCAAATGGATCGATGACGTGCAAAAGCTCGGTCGCGAGCGGCTCGGGGCCGAACCGCAGGCCGGCAGATGGTGGGACGAATCGATAGCCGCGGGAGGAGGCAGCGATCTTGCGGTGATGCTCTACACCTCCGGCACCACGGGCCGCCCTAAAGGCGTGATGCTGACCTTCGACAATCTGATCATCTCCGCCATCAACGGCAATAAATTCGACAATCTGGGCGCCAACGAGGACGTCATTGCCTATCTCCCGCTTGCCTGGGTCGGCGATCACGTTTTTTCCTATGCGCAGCCATTCGCGGCCGGGTTCTGTGTCAACTGTCCGGAAAGTCCGGAAACCGTCGGCGAGGATCGGCGCGAGATCGGGGCGACCTACGGTTTTGCCCCGCCCCGCATCTATGAAAACCTGCTCACGCTCACCATGGTGCGCATGGAGGACGCGGGGTGGTTCAAACGCGCGATGTTCCGTTACTTCATTACGCTTGCGCGGCGCTGGGGCGAGAAAATCCTCAACCAGGAGAGAGTGCCGCTGCATGCGCGCCTGCTCTACCGGCTCGGCGACTTCCTGGTGTACGGCCCGCTGAAAAATCGGCTCGGAGTATCGCGCGTGCGCCTCGCCTACACGGCCGGGGAGGCGATCGGCCCGGAAATTTTCCGGTTCTGGCGCGCGCTCGGCGTCAATCTCAAGCAGCTCTACGGGCAGACGGAAGCCTCAGTTTACATTACCGCACAGCCCGACGGGGAGATCTATGCCGACACCGTGGGCAAGCCGAATATCGATGTGGATATCAAGATCGCGGAGAACGGCGAAGTCCTGTTCAAGTCGCCGGGCGTGTTCGTCGGCTACTACAAGGATCCGCAGAAGACGGCGGAGACCAAGACTTCCGATGGTTGGGTGCGTACCGGGGACGCCGGATTGATCGATCCCGATACCGGCCATCTCAAGATCATCGACCGTGCCAAGGACGTGGGGAGGCTCAACGACGGTACGCTGTTTGCGCCGAAATACCTCGAGAACAAGCTCAAGTTCTATCCCAATATCCGCGAAGCTGTGGTGTTCGGCGACAAGCGCGATTTCGTCTGCGCCATGCTCAACATCGACCTTACGGCCGTGGGCAACTGGGCCGAACGCAACAACATCGCCTACGCTTCCTATCAGGAGCTCGCAGGACATCCTCTGGTCTGTGACATGATGGCGCAGCATGTGGAGGAGGTGAACCGGTCGTTGCTCCACGAGAAGGCAATGGCGGGGGCGCAGATCCGCCGCTTCCTGGTTCTGCACAAGGAGCTCGACGCCGACGACGGCGAGGTGACACGCACGCAGAAGGTGCGCCGCAGCTTCATTGCCGAACGCTATGCTGCGCTGATCGCCGCGCTCTATTCCGGCGCAACCGAGGCGGACATTGCGACCGAGGTGACGTTCGAGGACGGCCGCAAGGGGCTGCTTTCCGCGCGAGTGAAAATCCGCGACGTGAGCACCACGCCCGTGCCACCGATATTGGAACAGGCCGCATGACTTGCGGGCAACGCCCCCTGTACCTCCCCCTGCAAGGGGGAGGTCGACAGCATTTGCTTCGCTTGCGAAGCAAATGCTGTCGGGTGGGGGTCCGGTGCTGGTCACATGCACTTGCAGATCATGACGGCCGCGAGTTGACCCCCACCCGGCTCCCCCCGATCAAGTTGGGGGTCGCCGACCCCGGATCAAGTCCGGGGCAGGCTCTGCCCCTTTCAGGGGGAGGTATTACGGAGTTTGCTGCACCGCCGAGTTCCGTTCGCGATAACCGGGAGCTAGTCCGCCGTTTCGGAGCGGCGGCATGAGAGCGCCGACCGGGCAGGACATCGCGGCTGGCGAGGTGCTGCTCTCGGTCGATGATGTCTCGCTCTCCTTCGGTGGGGTGAAAGCGATAACCGGCGTCTCGTTCGATATCCGCAAGGGCGAGATCCGCGCCATCATCGGCCCGAACGGTGCCGGCAAGACGTCCATGCTCAACGTCATCAACGGCTTCTATCATCCCCAGCGCGGCAGGATCAGCTTCAGGGGCAAGACACGCTCGCGCATGCAGCCCTACGAAGCCGCCCGCGGCGGCATCGCCCGCACCTTTCAGAACGTCGCCTTGTTCAAAGGGATGACCGCGCTCGACAACATCATGACGGGACGCATGCTGAAGATGCGCCGCGGCCTTTTTTGGCAGGTACTCTGGCTCGGGCCGGCGCTTGCGGAAGAGGTGGAGCATCGCCGCGCCGCGGAAAAGATCATCGATTTCCTCAAGATTCAGCCCATCCGCAAGATTCCGGTCGGCAAGCTGCCCTACGGTTTGCAGAAACGCGTCGAGCTTGGCCGAGCGCTGGCGATGGAGCCCGATCTTCTTCTCCTCGACGAGCCCATGGCCGGCATGAACCTCGAGGAGAAAGAGGACATGTCCCGCTACATCCTCGACCTCAACGATTATTTCGGGACCACGATCGCCCTGATCGAGCATGACATGGGTGTGGTGATGGATCTCTCCGACCGCGTGCTGGTGCTCGACCACGGCGTCAAGATCGCCGACGGCGCGCCGGCCGAGGTCCAGGCCGATGCGCGCGTGATCGACGCCTATCTCGGCGTAAGTCACTGACGCCATGCTGGGCCCGGTGCTCGAGACCTTGATCGGCGGGCTCCTGACCGGCGTGCTCTACGCGCTGGTCGCGCTCGGCTTCGTGCTGATCTTCAAGGCTTCCGGGGTATTCAATTTCGCCCAAGGCGCGATGGTACTGTTCGCCGCGCTGTCGCTCGCGCGGCTTTCCGAGTTCATGCCGCTTTTGCTCGCGCTCGCACTCTCGATCGCGATCATGATTGCGCTCGCCTATGCGATCGAGCTCCTGGTGCTCCGCCATCTCGTCAATCAGGAAGGCATCGTCCTGTTCATGGCCACCCTCGGGATTGCCTATTTTCTCGAGGGCTTCGGTCAGACGCTTTGGGGCAGCGACATCTACAAGATCGACCTGGGGCTCCCGAGCAATCCCATCTTTCTCCTGGAATCGGTGTTTCCCGGCGGGATCCTGGTCGACCCGGCGGAGCTAATCGCGGCAATCATCTGTGCCGTGCTGGTCCTGGTGCTGGCCGTGTTCTTTCAGGTCACGCGGGTGGGTCGCGCGCTGCGTGCGGTCGCCGACGACCACCAGGCGGCGCAGTCGGTCGGCATTCCGCTGGGCCAGATCTGGCTGATGGTCTGGGCGGTGGCGGGGTTGGTGGCGCTGGTTGCGGGAATGATGTGGGGCGCCAAGCTCGGCGTGCAGTTCTCGCTCTCCCTGGTCGCGCTCAAGGCGCTGCCGGTGCTTATTCTCGGGGGCTTTACCTCGATTCCAGGGGCGATCGTCGGTGGGCTGATCATCGGCGCCGGCGAGAAGCTCGCCGAAGTCCTGCTTGCGCCGGTGCTCATCCGCACCTTCGACCTCGCCGGCGGCGGGATCGAGAACTGGTTTGCTTACGTCCTCGCGCTCGTTTTCCTGCTGATTCGCCCGCAAGGGCTGTTCGGCGAGCGCATCATCGAGCGAGTTCTGATTCCGTGCTCTATCGCGAAGTCGGCCAGTTCAAGACCTCGTACCAGTCCGACGAAGCCGTCTTTCCCATTGCCCAGGACCGCTGGTTCGTCATCGGATTGGTAGCATTTGCCTTGCTCGGCGTGCCGCTCATTGCCGGGCAGTATCTCTACACCGAGGTGCTGATCCCGGTCTTGATCCTGTCCATTGCCGCCATTGGCCTCAATATCCTCACCGGCTATTGCGGCCAGCTCTCGCTCGGCTCCGGCGGTTTCATGGCGGTGGGTGCCTATGCCGCCTACAATCTCGCGCTGCGCTTGCCGCAGACCAACATCATTCTGGTGTTTCTCTTCGCCGGCCTGATGGCGATGCTGGTCGGGCTTCTGTTCGGGCTGCCTTCGTTGCGGATCAAGGGCTTTTATCTCGCCGTGGCCACCCTGGCGGCGCAGTTCTTCCTGGAATGGGCTTTCGCGCGGGTGAAATGGTTCACCAATTACGCGCCCTCGGGCTCGGTTGCGGTCGGCCGGATCGAGCTCTTCGGCTTTCCCATCGACACGCCGGGGCGAACCTACATTTTCGTCCTCGCGTTTACGGTCGTGCTTGCGTTCGCCGCCAAGAACCTGGTGCGCGGCCGGATCGGACGCATGTGGATGGCGATGCGTGACATGGACATTGCCGCCGAGATCATCGGCATCCGGCCGCTGCAGGCGAAGCTTTCGGCCTTCGCGGTCTCCTCGTTCTACATCGGCGTGGCGGGCGCGCTCTGGGGGTTTCTGCGGCTCGGCTCGTGGGAGCCGCTCGCCTTTGATGTAAACCGCTCGTTCCAGGTGCTGTTCATGATCATCATCGGCGGGCTCGGCACCATCCTGGGGTCGTTCCTCGGTGCCGCGTTCATTGTCCTCCTCCCGATCTTCCTCAATCAGCTGCCATCCCGGCTGGGCATTCCGCTCTCGACCGCAGTCATATCGAACATCGAGTTCATGCTGTTCGGCGCCACGATCATTTTCTTCTTAATTGTCGAGCCGCGCGGCCTCGCGCGGCTGTGGGCCATAACCAAGGAGAAGCTTCGCCTGTGGCCATTCCCATATTGAGGCGGGGACAAATCACGGGCATTATCGGTTCAAGACGCGGTTGGACCGCTCGTTGACAATTGGGCTGCCAACTGCCCACCCAAGGAGGAAAGACGATGAAAGCAAGACGACTTCTCGCAATTGCGCCGGCGGCGCTGCTCGCTGCCGCGGCGTATGCCGCCCCGGCATGGGCGCAAAACGAGCAGTTCATTCCCCAACTCGTTTATCGCACCGGCCCCTATGCGCCCAACGGCGCTCCGTTCGCCAACGGCATCGCGGATTATTACAAGCTCATCAACGAGCGCGACGGCGGCATCAACGGGGTCAAGATCGCGTGGGAGGAATGCGACACTGGCTACGCCACTGACCGCGGCGTCGAGTGCTACGAGCGGCTCAAGGGCAAGGGCCCGACCGGCGCTGCCTACGTGATCCCGCTCTCGACCGGCATCACCTTTGCGCTCACCGAGAAGGCGCCGATCGACAAGATCCCCATCATCTCCATGGGGTATGGGCGCTCGGAGTCCCGCGACGGCTCCGTGTTCCAGTGGAACTTCCCGCTGCTCGGCACCTACTGGACGGCCGCGGACATCCTTGTGCAGCACATCGGCCAGCGTGAAGGCGGGCTGGACAAGCTCAAAGGCAAGAAGATCGCGCTCGTCTATCACGACTCTCCCTATGGCAAGGAGCCGATCGCGCTCCTCCAGAAGCGCGCGCAGATGCATGGGTTCGAGTTGCTGCTCTACCCGGTGACGCATCCAGGCGTCGAGCAGAAGGCGACCTGGTTGCAGATCCGGCAGAACCGCCCGGACTACGTGCTGCTGTGGGGCTGGGGCGTGATGAACTCGACTGCGATCAAGGAGGCGGTCGCCGTCAACTATCCCCGTGACAAGATGTACGGGGTGTGGTGGTCGGGTGCCGAGCCTGACGTGCGCCCTGCCGAGGACGGCGCCAAGGGCTATCACGCAATCACGCTGCAGCACACCGCAGGGCAGTTCAAGCTGCACGAGGACCTGAAGAAATACGTCTTCGACAAGGGCCAGGGCTCGGCGAAATGGGAGGAGACCGGAGAGATCCTCTATGTCCGCGGGCTGATCAATGCGATGCTCGGCGTTGAGGCCATCCGCACCGCGCAAGAGAGGTTCGGCAAGAAGCCGCTTACCGGCGAGCAGGTGCGCTGGGGCCTGGAAAATCTCGATCTCGGCGCCGACCGCATCAAGCAGTTGGGCTTCGAGAATGAGGTGAAGCCCGTCAAAGTCTCGTGCGAGGACCACGAGGGGGCGCGCACTGCCCGGATCCAGACCTGGGACGGCAAGAACTGGAAGATCACGTCGGACTGGTACACCGGCGACGACAAGGTGCTCCTGCCCATGGTCAAGGAAGCTGCCGCAAAATACGCGGCGGAGAAGAAGCTCAGCGTCGGCTGCCTGATGATGAACTGATAGCTCTGCCGACCTGTGTCCCGGATGCGGTGCAGCGCGAGCGCACATAACGAGCTTGGGATGCTGTCCCGAGGCGTGAGTGCGCGAAGCGGTGCGCCGCTGATCCGGGACCGCTCGCAAGCTCTGACCCCGTGGTGCAGGGGCGGGTTTGAAACCCGCTGCTACAATGCGCCGGAGCTCTGTGCGGTCCCGGGTCGCCAGCGCCTCATGAGCAGCGCGGTCAGGGTGTCGGCAGATGGAATAGGCGTTTATGCGCTGCTCATGCTGCACTGCGCCCGGGACACGCCGCTGTGTTGATGCCGGTTGCCCCTATCCTTTCCGTCAATAATATCGAGGTCGTCTACGACCACGTCATCCTCGTGCTCAAGGGCGTCTCGCTGCAAGTGAGCGCGGGCGACATCGTGGCTCTTCTTGGCGCCAATGGTGCCGGCAAGTCCACCACGCTCAAGGCCATCTCCAACCTGCTCTCGGCCGAGCGCGGGGAAGTGACCAAGGGATCCATTATTTTCGACGGGGCAGAGGTCCATGCGCAAAGCCCGAACGACCTGGTACGGCGAGGCTGCATCCAGGTGATGGAAGGGCGTCACTGCTTCGCCCATCTCACCGTCGACGAGAACCTGCTCACCGGCGCCTTCACCCGTCGCGACGGCCATGCCGCGATCAGGCGCGATCTCGATCTCGTCTATTCTTATTTCCCTCGCCTCAAGGAGCGGCGCGACGCCATCTCCGGCTACATCTCCGGCGGCGAGCAGCAGATGTGCGCCATCGGCCGCGCCCTGATGTCGCGGCCGAAGATGATCCTCCTCGACGAGCCGTCCATGGGACTCGCGCCGCAGCTGGTGGAAGAGATCTTTGCAATCGTCGGCGCGCTCAACAGCAAGGAGCGGGTTTCCTTCCTCCTCGCCGAGCAGAATACGCGCATGGCGCTCAAGTACGCGCGCTACGGCTATGTGCTGGAGAACGGCCGCGTGGTGCTCGACGGCGATGCGAGGGCGCTCGGCGACAACCAGGACGTCAAGGAGTTCTATCTCGGCATCGCGGAGGGGCGGCGCAAATCGTTTCGTGAGGCCAAGCACTACCGCCGCCGCAAGCGCTGGCTGGCGTAACCCAGGTTCGTCAGGGCCGGGCCTGGCCCGCGCATGACGGGGTACAACACAGAGGAGGAAAACCGTGCGTTGCTTGCAAGCTGTTTTTGCGTTGCTCGCTCTCGCCGTGGCGGCGAGCGGGGCTGCTCGCGCCGAGCCGCTCCTGATCCGCAATTCCTACGTGGTCCCCGTCGCCAACTGGGCGCCGCTCCTCGTCGCCAAGAAGGACCTCGCGAAGCACTGGGGCACGTCCTACAACATGGAGGCGGTTCGTTATCAGGGCACCCCGCAGATGATCACCGCCTTGGCGAACGGCGAGCTGGAGTTCGTCAACCTCGCCTATTCGACCCTCGGCATCGCGATCACCAACGCCGGCATCAGCGACCTGCGCGTCATCGCCGACGAGTTCCGCGACGGCGTCCCCGGCTATTTCAGCAACCAGTTCTTCGTGCGCAAGGACTCAGGGATCAAGAAGATCGAGGACCTCAAAAGCAAGGTGCTCGCCACCAATCTCATCGGCACCGGCGTCGACATCGCCATGAAGGCCGGCCTGAAAAAGCATGGTCTCATCGACAAACGCGACTTCACCGTCATCGAGACACCGTTTCCGACCATGCCGGCGATGCTCGAGGAAAAAAAGGCCGACCTGGTCACCGCCGTCATGCCGTTTGCGCTCAATCCCATGCTCAACCAGACTGGCCTTCCATTGTACGATCAGACCGAGGGCCTGGGTACGTCGCAGTTCGTGTTCTGGACGGCGCGGCAATCCTACATCGATGCGCACCGCGCCGTGCTGATCGACTGCATGGAGGACATGATGCGGATCGAGCACTGGTATCTCGATCCGGCAAACCACGCCGAGGTCGCAAAGATCGCCTCGGACCTGCTGAAGATCCCCCCGGAGCGATTCGGCTGGCTGTTCACGCACAAGGACTATTATCGCGATCCGAACATGATCCCGGACCTTACGGCGCTGCAGCGCAATGTCGAGACCACGGCAGAGATGGGCTTCATCAAGTCGAGCTTTGACGTCAAGAAATACTCCGATCTGAGCCTGATCGAAGAAGCCGCGAAACGGCTGAAGTGATGCTCCGGCCTTTCAGCTTGCCTTCCTAAGCGCTTCTGCTTCTGGGCGATGTAGGGGCGGGTTTCAAACCTCTTCTGCGTCACAAAATACGCATTCTGTCATTCCGGGGCCGCGAGCGTAGCGAGCGGAGCCCGAAATCCATAACCACAGACCGTCCGGTTGCGAACGACGAGCGAGCAACTGCCGGCTGGGGTTATGGTTTCCGGTAGCGTCAGGAGAGCAGGAGAGGAGGACGATCGTGAAAACGAGCTGAAACCTTTCGTAGCGGTCCAGAGGGTTCGACTCCCTCCCGGCAAAGGCGCAGCCCGCCAGCCGGAAGCGAGCCTTGCACGTGTGCGGCAACGTCACGCGTGAAGCGTACGGTAGCAGGTGCTGAAGCTGCGGGTTAGCCCCGAAATCATTTTCGCTGAAGCCTTCGTAGTCCGGAATGCGGGGGCAGCATCGACGTGGCCGTCACTGGCGAGGGCACGTTGGTTCGACCGGGGTCCTGGAACGGAGCAGAGGCACGGGATGGATCGCCTGAAGACCTGAGAGATCCCATTCGCGTCCACGTGCGAGAACCGGAGCAGGGCAGCCGGCAACAAAAGCCCCGGCCTGGAGGAGACCTCCGCTCCTTCAGGAGCGCCACGGCGGGACACGAACCAGGAGGATCGCGTGGGCGGCGGGAGCGAACCAATAAGTGACCGTTGATACGCGGGTGGGAAGTCGTAGCGCCTTCATAGTACCGACGAGAGCGGGGAACTGGGCTCACTGGGACCCGATGGAGGAAAGGGAGGCGTCGTGAGAGAGAACCATTGCCGGGAAACACGGGAGGGGACATGAACCTCGCGAACCTGTACACGAAACGACAATGGATAGCCGAACTGGCGAGAGCGAAGCCGAAGAAGGTGCTGTTCTCGCTGCACCACGTTATCGATCTGGAATGGATGCTGAAAGCCTACCGGCTGACCCGCAAGGATGGAGCGACTGGCATCGACGGTGTTACCGCGAAGGAATATGAAGCGAAGCTGCAGGCCAATCTCTTGGACCTGCTCAATCGCATCAAGTCCGGAAGCTACAAAGCACCGCCGGTGCGCAGAACCTACATCCCGAAGGCAGACGGCTCAAAGCGGCCGCTCGGCATTCCGACCTTTGAAGACAAGGTGGCGCAGCGGGCGATTGTCATGGTTCTGGCGACCATCTACGAGCAGGACTTCATGCCTTGCTCGTATGGCTTCCGACCGCGACGCTCAGCCCATGAGGCGCTGCGCAAACTGCATGGCGCCATCTCGTGGCATGGACAGCACTGGGTGCTGGATGTCGATATACGCAAGTACTTCGACTCGATTCCGCACGCGCAACTTCGGGCGTTCCTCGACCAGCGAGTAACGGATGGCGTGATCCGACGGATGATCGACAAGTGGCTGAAAGCAGGGGTCCTGGAAGATGGAACCCTGCGCCTTGCGACTGAAGGTACCCCGCAAGGCGGCGTCATCTCACCGATGCTCTCGAACATCTTCCTGCACCACGTGCTGGACGAATGGTTCGAGGCAGAGGTGCGACCCCGCATGCTGGGAGAGTGTACGTTGGTGCGCTTTGCCGATGACTTCGTGATGACGTTCAAGAACCACCGCGACGCCAAACGGGTTCTGGAAGTGCTGGGGAAACGGCTTGCACGGTATGGGCTCACGCTGCATCCCGACAAGACCCGGTTCGTCGACTTCCGCCCCGAGCGCAAAGGTGGCACGCATCCGGACTGCGCCGAACCGCCGTTCGACTTTCTGGGCTTCACCCACACCTGGGCGAAGTCACTCAAGGGGCAGAACGTGGTACGGCAACGGACGGCCAAGAGCCGGCTCGCTCGCGCGCTGCTCGCGGCGAAGGAGTGGTGTCGGTTCAACCGCCACCTGCCGATCCTCGATCAGCGCAAGCGGCTGTCTGAGAAGCTGGTAGGTCACTATGCCTACTACGGTATCACGGGGAACAGCCGGCAACTCGCCACCTACGCTCATCAGATCACAAGGACGTGGAGGAAGTGGCTGGAACGGCGGACGCGCTCGGAGCCTCTCTCATGGGAGCGGTTCTCTGCCTTCCTCGCCCGCCATCCCCTCCCGCGACCTCGCATCGTCCATCAGTACGCCACCGCTAGCCAGGCTCTCTCATGAAGAACCGGAAGCGGTAATCCTGCACGTCCGGGTCCGTGGGGGGTGAGGGTGGTAACATCCTCACCTACCCGGCGCTCGTCGGCAAGTCGGTGAAACCGACTTGCGTACGCCCCGGAATGACAGCGTAGTTTGTCACGCAGTACCGGTTTCAAACCCGCCCCTACAAGCACACTTTGTCCTCCGTTGCCACATCCGATGCTGCGGATGGAGGGCGACGCAATGCGACGCTCCTACGGAGATGCTGAAATAGCCTGATTGCCCGCGCGATCACTGTGGAATTCATCACGCCGTGGCAGGAGCTTTTTCCGCGTCCTTGGGCTGGCCTTCTTCTGCGACAGGGGTTCTGACCTGCAAGCCGGCCTCGGCTTGTGGGTCCACTGTTGCCTCGGCTTGGGCTTCAGCTTGCGTCGCGTTGAGAGCGGCAACCTGCTCTTCCAGCTCGCGTCCAAACGCGTCCTCCGCGATGGCGATCGCAGGCGATGCAACGAATGCCTCGTCTTCCGCCGTGCTGCCGGTTTGGAATTGCACGGACGTGTCGGTTGCATTCGCCATGGAGCTGCGCGCGTTATATCGCTTGAAAAAGAATCCGATCGCGGAAGCCAGCAGCACCATCACCAGGCCGCCCAGCGAGCCGTACAGAGCGTTTTCCCATCGTTTGCTCTTTGCATAAGGCGCAGTGCCGACGGCCTCCAGCTGCGCAATCCGTTTCTCCAACCTGGCTCTTTCTGCAGCTCTGGCTTGTTCGCTCTCTCGTCTGGCCGTATCGGCATCGCGTCTTGCCTTGGCAGCCTCGACCTCGGCAGCTTGCGCCGCGGCCTTGGCCTTTTCCAGCTCCGCAATCGTTGCAGTGGCGCTCGCCAATTTGTCCTGGAGCTTCTCGACTTGCTGCGTCAGCGCAAGGCGATCGACTTTCGCCTCGGCTATATCACCGGCCGGCGCGTTCGGCTGCGCCTCTGATCTTGGCTCCGGCTGCGAGGCCGGTTGCACCTCGGCAGCTGACTCCGCCACCGGGGTCGGCTGCGCGCCTGATCCGGCGTCCGGCTCCGCTGCTGCTTGCAGGTCCGAAGCCGGCGCCGGCTGCTCCGCCGGTTGCGGCTCTGCCGTTGGTTGCGGCTCCGCCGTTGCCTCCTGCTCCAATGCGGCTTGCGGCTGCGGCAGGATCAAAACCAATCCCGAGGCGTCTACCGCTGCCGTGCGGAGAGCTCCGCGTCCTTTCTGATCGAAGCTTGCGGCCCAAACAAATCCAGGACCGCCGGCAATGCGGTAGATCGGCAAGCCTTCCTTTGCCGATCGTACGAAATTACCGAGGAAATCGATCAGCAATCCTTTCCTCGGACTTTTCCCCGCTGCCAGAAGCTTGATGCTCGCCTGGTCGAGCGGCTCGAGCGTAACCTGCCCCCAGGTCGCGATCATCCCCTGCGCCAGCCCGCTTCGAGCCGGCATGTTCACGAGGTGCGGCGATTTACCGATCTTGCGCGAATAGCGCTCTACATCCTGTTGCGCCTGCGTCGTGTTGAAAAATGACGGCTCTTGCGAACGGTTGACATAGACCACGTTACCGTCGGACGCATGCAGGAGCGAATAGGATGCGCTGTAGGCTTTGCCGCGCTCTTTCTCAGTTCGAGCTTTCTGGCACCATGTCAATCCGTTGAATTGGTCGCTCGCACTGCACTTATATTCCCGATACGCAGCATTATTGCGATTGAGTTGCGTTCCGACCGTTACCCCGTCAACCGCATAGGACACCGGCTCTGCCATTGCCTGCGTGTACAATGCCAGCGATGCAACAAACGCGATCCCGACTTTCATGTCCGCCCCCAACGCCCCACTTCTTGCAATGGTAAAAGGATCAATAATGCGCGGCAACAATGCGGCATTGCAGCCATATTTGTTGCCGATTTACGTTAAAACTTGCTCTCGGCGCTGGGCCTTGGTCGCTTCGACCGAAGAATGGGACTTGCGCCACGCTGCTTCCGAACCGTGCACTGCCGTCAATTCGTGCCAGTCGCGCCCCTATTTCCCCTTATTTCTGAACTGAACTTTTAACCGTTGGGGATCATGTTCGGGGATGGGGGCTGCACTCTCACGACGGGATTTGCACGCGGGTGCCAGTTGGCGCCCGGCGATGGCTGTGCGCGATCCGGCGGAGATCTGCTCGGGAACTGGCGGGGGAGCTGACGCTGTGATCGAGCAGGTGGTTGCTGTGCCGCGGCGGGGCGCGCTTTACCTCCCCTCACGGCCGTCCGCGCGACTGGCCCTGTTCTTTGGGTGGGAAGCGATTACCGTCCTCGCGGCCCGGCATCGCAAGTTCGCCTTCCCGCTCACGCTCGCGGCCAGTGCGGTCGCCGGTGCGATTACGACCTCGGCCGTTTTTGATTGGCAGGACAACAAGCCCGTGCCCATCGCAATCGAGCCGGTTCGCGACGAGACCGCGGTTCGCAACGAGACCGTGGTCTATCTGCACCCGCGGCCGCCGATTGCCAGTTCAGAGCAAGACCTTTCCCAACATCCCTACACGCTGCAGATCGAAGCTGCCGACGAGATCGAGGATGGCGACATTCCATCAAATTTTCCCCGCTCGGTGCAGACCGTGCGGTTCGTCAGCCCCGATGCACCGGTGAGCACCAGCGCTATTGCGCCGCAGGCCGGCGGCCCAGTGCAGCGGGCGCTGGTGAAGGTCCACGGTTTTGTCGCCTTCGCGCCCAAGGACGGCCCGGTGGTTGATTCAGATAAGGGCTCCGTTGCGTCGCCCAAGCGAGCCGCATCCCTGATGGACGAGGTCGATGATTATCTCTGGCAGGTCTATCAGCGCGTGCCCGCCAAGAAGGACGGGACCGGCGACTTCACCTGGAAGGACCCGGCGTCAGCCAAGCACGCCGGGCTCGCCATGCAGGACTACGTCATCGGCGGCATGGATCCTGAGTTCCGCGAGCAGCTCTATCATGCCGGAAAGGCGATGGATGCGGCTGGCCTGCAATGGTCCATGCTGAGCGCCTTCCGCGATGACTATCGCCAAGGCCTCGCTTCCGGCTTCAAGGCCAGCGTAGGCAACTCGCTGCACGGCGGCAGCCGCCGCACCGGCGGCTACGGCCACGGGCGCGCCATCGACATCACCGGCGCCGACGACCAGGAAAGCGAGGTCTGGAACTGGATTGACGCGCACGGAGCCAAGTACGGCCTGCACCGCCCATTACCCGGGAAGGATCCCGCGCATATCCAGCAGCGCGGCGACTATCACAAGATCGCGCTCGCCTTGCGCGAGGCTCGGACCGGAGTTGCGAGCAACGACAAAGCGAGTGATAAAGCCAACGATAAAACGAAGACGCGCAGCAAAACTGCCGTGGCTGCCGCGCGCTGATTTCCTACTGTGCTGCGCGCTGATCTGAAGGCCGGCGGTACCGGACCACCGCACCTGAGTGCTTGCATCCGCCATGACCGCGCGCGATGCTCGGGCTGGGATGGGGCAGGCAGGAGCCGGCGATGGGTTTGCTCGAAGACATTCTCAACACCATTCAAACGACTGGGACAACCGGCGCTCCAAGCGCTCCGCGGGCAAAACCGGTGCCGGCGCCGGCACCCGCGCCCACTTCAAGAGAAAGCCAGGGCATGTCTCCCATGGCGAAAGCGTTGCTCGCGCTGCTCGCCGTCTATGCCGCCAAGAACCTTCGCAGGGCGCCATCGCCGAGCACGCAACCGGCGTCCCCGACCGGCGATCGCGGCGGCACGATTGCTGGGGATGCTGGCCCCGCAGGCAATGCATTGGACGACCTCCTCAAAGGTCCGCTCGGCGGCCTTCTGCGCGGCGGAACTGTTGGCGGCGGGGGCGCCGGCGGGGGATTGGGCGATCTGCTCAAAGGCCCGCTCGGAGGCATTCTTGGCGGCGCAGCCGCCGGCGCGGTCCTCAATGGCGGCCTCGGCGATCTGCTCAAGCAGCTTCAGCAGAGCGGGCAGGGCGATGTCGTCAATTCCTGGGTTGGGAGCGGCCCGAACCAGGAGATTGGTCAGACCGATATCGCCGATGCGCTCGGGTCCGACACGCTCGATCAGCTGGCAAATTACAGCGGCTTGCGGCGCGGCGACATAGTCTCCGGCCTGAGCTACGAGCTGCCGCGCTTTGTCGATGCGCTCACGCCTTCCGGGCGTGTGCTCACCGACGAGGAAGCGGCCCGGCTGCTCTGAGCGGAGCGAAGCTGGCTTCGCCGGGCAGGTGAATGCGATAGCGTCCAGCTTTCGCCTCACCGCGGGCGATGCTGCGCGCCTCTTTGGCGGAGCGGATCAGTTTCTTTCCAAACTTGCTCATCGTCTGCGTTCCTTTCCTCAGCTCAGCGATTCTCGCCTCGACTGCGGTGCGGTAATCCCCGTTCCTGCGTTGGACTGTCGCATGCTGCTTGAATGAGTTTCCGCCTTGTCAGGCTGCGGCCTCGACGCTGACGATGAGCCTTCGTCCTAGAACCCGCAGCGCCTCCGTCAAGGTGCTCAACTTCGTAGCGTGCTTTGGGTCGAGCAGGCGGCGGACCTGCTTCTCGTCTTTGCAAATCTTTCGGCCGAACTCGGACTTGCTGATGAAGAAGGGAACTTCCAAGCGGTTGACGCGTGAGCAACGAGCGGAATTGAAGTCACTTGCAGCCCTGCCCGATCGCGCCATCAGAATCTCGCCGAACGAACCCGAGGCCCTCCAACACGACTAGGATCTTGGCCAAACGAACCCGAGGGTCGGGTAAGCCGGTTGAGGTCGTTGTGATCAAGCCAATTATCTGGATGCGGGGACGAGCTCTCATGACTTTGCGAAGCCGTAGAGGGCTGCCGGGTTCTCGACCAGGATGCGCTGGCGGGTGCGCTCGTCGGGAGTCCAGTCCGCGAGCAGATCGAACAGCACGGCGTCGTTCGGCTTATGCGCGCTCGCTTCGGTCGGGTGCGGCCAGTCGCTCCCCCAAACCAGCCGCTCCGGGGCAGACTTGACGAAGGCCTGAGCAACCGTGGTCGCGTCGGCATAGCTCGGCGCGCCGATCTTGGTGTCGAGATAGGCGCCGGAGAGCTTCACCCAGCTACGGCCCTTGTCGATCAGAGCGCGGATCAGGGCGAAAGCGGGGTGATCGACACCCGCCGGCTGCGGCAATCGGCCCAGATGATCGAACACCATGGTCGACGGCAGGCGCGGCCAGAGATCGGCAGCGGCGACGATCTGATCGGCGCGCATATGGATCTGCACGTGCCAGCCAAGATCATGCACGCGCTTGGACAGCGGCTCGATCATGTCGAGGGTGGTCACGGCAGTGGCCGGATCGAACTGCGTAAAGCGGATGCCGCGAATTCCCCCGGCAGCCAGCGCCTTCAATTCTGCGTCCGTTACCGTGGGATGGACGACCGCAACGCCGCGGGCTTCGCCCAGCTGCGATATGGCCTCGAGGGTTACCCGGTTGTCGGTGACATAGACCGCGGGGGTGACAACCACGGTGCGGGAGGTCCCGATGCGCCGCTGCAGCATGCGATACTCCGGGACACCCGCGCTCGTTTGCATGCGCGAGCCGGGCCGCAACGGCGGAAAGCGCTCGGCATCGTAGATGTGCATGTGGCAGTCGCAGGCGTGCGCCGGCGCCTTGAGCCTGGGCGGCTCCGCCCCGCTGGAATTGGGTACCGGGCTATGCATCAATTCCGCTCGGGCCGCGGCGCACCGGATCTTTTCGCATCATCGCTGCCGGTTGAACCCGTTGCGCGGCTCCATATCTCATTACCCGGGTAGGGCTTGGTTGTGGAGGACATTCATGCGCATCTTCGCCACGGCATCCATCTTGCTGGCCGCCCTCGTGCTGGGCACCGATGCAGCCTCGGCTGCGCCCTGGTGCACGGAATACGGAGGTGGCAGAGGCGGCGGATCGAACTGCGGCTTCTATTCTTTCGAGCAGTGCATGGCCAACGCCTGGGGCAACGGCGGGTTCTGCAGGCGCAACGCGTTTGAGGATCCCTACTGGACCGGCCGTGCGCGGCGCTATCGCCATTAGGGCGGAGACAAGAAAGCGCCGTGTCGCGGATGCGGCGATACCTCCCCCTGAAAGGGGGAGGTCGGCGACCCCCGACCTGATCGGGGGGAGCCGGGTGGGGGTCAACTCGCGCCCGCGATGGGATCAGCATAGCGCGCCCGCAGCACAGAACCCCCACCCGACAGCATTTGCCCCGGCGCAAGGCCGGGGCAAATGCTGTCGACCTCCCCCTTTCAGGGGGAGGTATAGTTCAGCTTTGGTTTGCGCTCATCGGGCCGAGCAGAGTGTGCTCGATCTCCTGCTGAATGCGCTCCAGCCAATTCTCGGCGCCGGTCGCCCGTGCGCGAAAATGCTCGATGTCGCGTTGCAGCTGGCCGATTTGCTCCTCCGCCGCTCGCAGCTGCTGGGTGAGGTCGTGCACGAGCTCCATGACCCGGCCGGTGTTCTCGTCCGACGTTCGCGCGGCCTCGTGCAGCATGCCGATCAAGGCTTCCCCCGCCTGGTCCGTGGGATGCTTGTTGCCGCGGGGTTTGCGCTTGGGCGCGAACTTGCGCACCTGCTCCGGCGCATCGAGGTTTTGATCAGTCATGACCGCCCCCCAGCTCGCCCGCAAACCATAAGACCAGCAACCCGAGCGACAGGACCGCAACCTGCCCGACCGTCAAGGCCAGCAGCACCAGGAATGTAGAAAAATTCATCTCGCCCCCGCACGTTGTCTTTACGCGACAGGGGAGCAGGAAAACCGTCCCGCACTTTGACTAAAACTAAAAAACTCCGGGCTGTTGCAAAAAGCTCACAGTCACGCGCTTGCTGCATTACAATACCGACTCGAATTGATTCGTTTTGCGAGGTGCGGCTCATGGGCGTTGCTGTTCTCAAGAAGAAGGTGAAAATGTTCCAGGCCACGATGCTGGTGACGCGTCTGGAGGAGTGGTGCGTCGAAGCAGCGTCGGCGGAGGAAGCCCGCAAGCTGCTGGCGAGCGGCAACGGCCACCGCTGTCACATCGGCGACTGCCTGCAGGTCGAGGTCGAGCATATCGACGCCGAGGCTTGAGCCGGGCTTCCCTTGCTGCGGTACAGGCACGTGGGGGCGGGTTTCAAACCCGCCCCTGTCGGCAGTTGATCGCGTGGAACACACCTATCTCGATAAGCTCAATTGCGACCAGCGTCGCGCGGTCGAGCACGGGATCGACAATGCGATCCGCTCGCCCGGCGCGCCGCTCCTGGTGATTGCAGGAGCGGGCTCGGGCAAGACCAACACGCTCGCGCACCGGGTCGCGCACCTCGTGGTCAACGGCACCGATCCCGGGCGAATTCTCCTTCTCACCTTCACCCGCCGCGCGGCGGCCGAGATGATCCGCCGCGTCGACCGCATCGTTGCGAGCGCCGCCGGAGCAAGGACCGGCGGGAATGCTGCCGCCTTCGCCTGGGCGGGGACGTTCCATGGCATCGGCGCGCGACTGCTGCGCGAATTCGCGGACGCGATCGGTCTCGATCCTTCCTTCACGATTCACGACCGCGAAGACTCGGCCGATCTGATGAACCTGGTGCGCCATGAGCTGGGGCTCTCGCAGCTCCAACGCCGGTTTCCGGCCAAGGCGACGTGCGTTGCGATCTATTCGCGGACGGTCAATGCCGAGATGCCGCTCGCCGCGGTCCTGACAAAGGCATTCCCCTGGTGCAGCGAATGGGAAAGCGAGCTGCGTCGACTGTTCGATGCCTATGTGCAGGCCAAGGGCAGGCAGAATGTCCTGGACTACGACGACCTGCTGCTGTTCTGGGCCGAGATGCTGGCTGAGCCGCAGCTCAGCACCGAGCATGCGGGCCGGTTCGACCATGTTCTGGTGGACGAATACCAGGACACAAATCCGATCCAGGCCAGGATTCTGCTTGCGCTCAAACCGCACGGCCATGGGCTCACCGTGGTCGGTGACGACGCCCAGTCGATCTACTCGTTCCGTGCCGCGACGGTGAGAAACATTCTCGATTTTCCCGGCCTGTTCACCCCGCCGGCGGAGATTGTAACGCTGGCACAGAACTACCGCTCGACCCAGCCCATCCTCGCGGCTGCAAATGCCGTGATTGCGCTCGCGACCGAGAAGTTTACGAAGAACCTCTGGTCGGAAAGAAAAGGAGGCGGACGACCCGTTCTCGCGTCGGTGGAGGACGAGGGCGCGCAGGCCCGTTACGTAGTGGAGCGCGTGCTGGAGAACCGGGAGACGGGCATCATGCTGAAGGCGCAAGCGGTCCTGTTCCGCGCGTCGCACCACAGCGCCCGGCTCGAGCTCGAGCTCACGCGGTGCAAGATCCCGTTCGTGAAATTCGGCGGCCTCAAGTTCCTGGAATCCGCCCACGTCAAAGACCTGCTCGCTTGCCTGCGGTTCGTCGAAAACCCGCGCGATCGGATGGCGGGCTTTCGCGTGATCAATCTCATTCCGGGGCTTGGTCCGAGCACGGCCGGCCGCATCCTGGACGGCATAAACGTCGTTGCCCCCACCGCCGCACCCCCGGACCTGGCCAATGTCGCCGTCCCTGCACGCGCCGCGCCGGAGTGGCGCGCCTTGGCTGCGCTGCTGCACGAGCTTTGGGCCAAGGAGCTGGAATGGCCCCTGGATCTCGAGCGCGTAGGGATGTGGTACGAGCCCCACCTGCGGCGCATCCACGAGGACGATGCGGACGTTCGCGCCGCCGACCTGGCGCAGCTTGCAGCCATGGCCGCAGGCTATCCGTCGCGGGAGCGCTTCCTCACCGAGCTCACCCTCGATCCCCCGGATGCGACCAGCGATCTCGCCGGCGCGCCCCATCTCGACGAGGACTACCTGATCCTCTCGACCATTCATTCCGCCAAGGGGCAGGAGTGGCGGGCGGTGTTCCTGCTCAATGCGGTCGACGGGTGCATTCCGTCGGACCTGGCTGCGGGGAGCACGGAGGAGATCGAGGAGGAGCGCCGGCTGCTTTACGTCGCGATGACCAGAGCGAAGGACCAGCTCGACATCGTTGTGCCCCACCGCTTCTATGCGCACCACCAGCCCGCGAGGGGCGACCGCCACATGTATGCGACCCGGAGCCGCTTCATCCCGGATGCGCTGCTTGCATTGTTTGAACGGCGGTGGTGGCGCGCCGATACCGGCATCTCAGCGGCCCAGCCGCCGCGATCCGGTGCGCGTCACGACATCGCCGGCCGGCTGCGCGCGCGCTGGCGCTGAAGGGGCGGGGTGTGATCCACGCGTGATCAACCTCGTCCAAAGGAGCGCGCTTGCGCGCGTCTCGAAGGACGGCCACAAGCGAGATTGTGCCAGCGGCCATCCTTCGAGGCTCGCTCGCTGATGCTCGCTCGCACCTCAGGATGACGCCTTCGAGGCTCGCGTGCAAGCACGCGAGCGCCTCAGGATGACGTGGCGCGCCGCCCGATCAGAGGAAGCGGGTCGGCCAGTTGAGGGTGCGCCACATGTGCGACGATGGGCTGTTGTCGAAGCCCAGGCCCTCCTTCGGCTGCCTGAAATTGCGCCCGATGATGTCGACGAAATCATCGATGCTCACCACCGCGTTGGGATCGAAGGAGTAGACGTCGTTGACGCAGATGAGTTGCGCGGTCATGTAATGTCTGTGCTTGCGCGCGCGCTTGTATTCCTCCTCGATGTAGGGCTCGGGCTTATAATCCGGACCGAAATATTTCAGATACATGTCGGGATACTTGTAGCCGACCGACTTGTCGGGAAAAAAACGCAGCGCCTGGTGCACGCGCACGGCCCAGCTGACTTCCTCGTCGACATAGGGTTCAATGAGCTGCGCGCCCCAATAGCCGTGATCGCAGCGAATGAACCCGGCCACGCCGATGTCATGCAGCAGGCACGCGAGCACGACCTTCTCGCCGTGGCCGGCCTTGAGCGCCAGCGTGGCGCTCTGCAAGAGATGATTGGTGGAGCCCGCCACGAACCGGTATTTCAAGAAGTCGAGGAGGGTCGGCTTGTCCGGCAGCTTCGGCAGCCGCGGATCGGCGCCCATCAGAAAGTATTTTCCCGGGTTCTGCGCCTGCAGAGTGGCTCCGGTAATCATCTCGCGGTTGCCGTCGGCGAGATTGAACAGCGCCGACCTGGTGGCGATCTTGGCGTTGAGCTCGTGCATCATCCGCTCCTCGAGCTCGTCGGCGCGTTCCGACAAGCTCATCGCTCGCGCGGCAATCTGCGGTTCCATGTGCGCTCCCATCTCAGCGGCTCCTTGGCATCCGGCGCGGCCCCGATCCCGAGTTATGTATACACGTTTTGGCGGGGGCGAAAGCCGCGGTCCCGCGCGGCTGGCATGAGGCAGGCGGCTGAGCGCGGCCTATCTGCGGCGGCTTCGCAATCTAGCGAAATCCTACGACGCTGCTCACGTCGCGATTTGCCGCAACCCACGCATCCTCGACGCGAGCGGCACCCCCGAGGCTTGGTGCTCCAGCATGGAGCGTATCAGCTCGGTCGCCTGCGCGGCGGCGTCTGCGGCGCTCATGCCGCCCTCGCGGATGTTGGAGATGCAGTTGCGCTCGCTGTCCACGCGGCCGACGCGAGGTGCGAACGTCACATAGATGCCGAGCGAATCGGCTGCGCTCAGGCCCGGGCGCTCGCCGATCATGATGAGCGACAGCTTGGCCTGCAGGAGCTCGCCGACCTCGTCGGCCAGCGCGACGCGGGCCTGCACCGCGAGAACAATGGGCGCGAGCTCCAGACCGGCGGCCGCAAGTCTGGGGACCAGAGACTTCAGTACCGGCACAGCGTTGCGCTCCACCGCCACGCTGCTCAGGCCATCGCCGATCACGATCACCACGTCAGGGGCAACCATCGGCTCGGAAAGCCGCGCCTTGCTCTCGGCCGAGAGCCTGCGCCCGAGGTCGGGCTGGCGCAAATAGGCCTGCCGATCCGCTGCCGCGGTGCGCACCGGGATCACCGGGGAGCCGCACGCGGCGACGCTGCGCATCATCGCATCCACAGCCAACGCGGCATGCACGGCGTCGCGTGCGCGCGCGTGCGCGGCCTGGAACTCGAGATAGGCCTGGGTGGGCAGCCCGCTGCCGGCGCGTCCGATGGCGATACGCGCCGGCGTGTGCCGGCGCAGCGCCGCCCAGCTCTCGGGGATGGATTGCGGTACTACAGCGTGCTCCGGTGTTTTAGATCCAGACATGCCAGGGCTATTGCATCTGGGCCGTCGTCCCGGCCAAGCGAGCCCGGTTCCGGCCCCCGCGTACGCGGGGGCGGGACCCAGTAATCCATGGCCGGCGTGAATGCGCGAACCGCTTTGGTTACCGGATTCCGGCTCTCGCTTGCCGGGCGATAAGCCCGGCTCGCTCGGCCGGAATGACACAGGCAGGGATGTTTCCCACAACAGGAGGGAACGCACCGAGCGACTGGCTGCCTCATAAGGGTTCCATCGCCTCACGACGCGAGGCGGCTGGAGGAAGCGAGCGAGCGGACGACGTGATCCGGCGCGCTCGCAGGCAGACGTCCGGTCGCATCGGTGATGCCCACCGCCGCCAGCCAGGCCTCGAACTCCGGCGCAGGGCGAAGCCGCAACAGCGCCCGCACATAGAGCGCATCGTGGAACGAGGTGCTCTGATAGTTCAGCATGATGTCGTCGGCACCGGGCACGCCCATGATGAAGGTGCAGCCCGCGGCCGCGAGCAAAGTGAGCAACGCATCCATGTCGTCCTGATCCGCCTCGGCATGGTTGGTGTAACAAATATCGCAGCCCATCGGCACGCCGAGGAGCTTGCCGCAGAAATGATCTTCCAGGCCGGCGCGCGTGATCTCCTTGCCGTTGAAGAGATATTCCGGTCCGATGAAGCCGACGACGGAATTGACGAGGAGCGGCTTGAAATGCCGGGCGACGCCGTAGCAGCGCGCCTCCAGCGTCTGCTGATCGACCCCTTCGTGGCTGCCCGACGAGAGCTCGCTCCCCTGCCCGGTCTCGAAATACATGACGTTGCCGCCGACCGTGCCGCGCTTGAGCGCGGCCGCGGCTGCGCGCGCCTCGCCCAGGAGGCCAAGCGAAATCCCGAAGGCGCGATTTCCCGCTTGCGTCCCGGCGATCGACTGAAACACGAGATCGACGGGCGCGGACCTTTCCATGGCGGCCATGGTCGTGGTGACGTGCGCCAGCACGCAGGACTGGATCGGCGCGTCGAGACGCAATCGCATCTCGTCGAGCATGGAAACAAGATCAGCCACCCGATCCACGCTGTCGGCGACCGGGTTGATGCCGATGACGGCGTCGCCGGCGCCGTACATCAGCCCGTCGATGATGCTCGCGGCAATGCCGGCGGGATCGTCGGTCGGGTGATTGGGTTGCAGCCGGGTGGAAAGCCGGCCGGCCAGCCCGATGGTGTTGCGGAAGGCCGTGGTTACGCGGCACTTGGCCGCGACCGCGATGAGGTCCTGGAGCCGCATGATCTTGCTCACGCCCGCCGCCATCTCGGGCGTGAGGCCGGGAGCGAGCGCAGCGAGCGCGCTGGCGTCGGCCGCCTCGCTCAACAGCCAATCGCGCAAGCCGCCGACGGTGAGGCTGCGCACCGGCGCCAATGCCGCGGCATCGTGGGTATCGACGATGAGGCGCGTGACCTCATCGCGCTCGTAAGGGACCACCGCATCGTTGAGGAATTGCGCGAGCGGCGTCTCCGCCAGCGCCATCTGCGCGGCCACGCGCTCGGCGCCGCTGCCGGCGCTCAGGCCGGCAAGCTCGTCGCCGGAGCGCCGCGGCGATGCCTTGGCGAGCAGCTCCTTGAGGTCGGCAAACCTGTAGGTCGTGCCGTCGAGGGTGTGCGCAAAGCCCAAGGTGTGCGATCTCCGATCCGTCCGAGGCATTGGTAGGGGCGGGTTTTAAACCCGCCCCTACACGAGCGCGAGCAAAAAACTGCCTTTTGCTTTGCGTTTGTTGCCCCCTGGATCCCGGATCTCTTTCGCTCGCGAAGAAGCGCTCGCTCCACTCGTCCGGGACACGCGTCGCGGTCAGCTGCCGGGGATGAGGCCCTTGGGAAGGGAGAAGCAGTATTTCGCGATGTCGCCGGCACGCGTGTACCAGACGCGATCCTTGTGCTTGTGCTCGACGCAATGCTTGATCGCCTGGCGCACCGGGCGCAGCCGGAACGGCTGGCCGACGATGAACCCGTGCAGCGCGAGGGCAAAGACCAGCGGCTGGCGCTCCGACTGCTCGAGCATCTCCTCGAACTGATCGACGATCATGTCGCCGAACTCGCGCCCGGTGTGATCGCGGTGCGCCTGCGAGCCGGCGTCGTTGAGCTCCATGGGATAGGGCACCGACAGGAGCGGGCCCGAGCGGGTCGCCATCCAGATCGGCTGATCGTCGACCGGCCAATCCAGCAGATGCGTGTAGCCGGCCTCTTTCAGCAGATCGGGCGTGACGCTCGATTCCTGCGCGCCGGGCCCCATCCAGCCCGTGGGCCGCACGCCTACATATTTCTCGATGACCGCGGTGCATTCCTCGATCGCGCGCCGCTCGTCGTCCTCCCACATCGGGCGGAACAGCTCGGCATTGGTGCGGCCGTGCCCGAGAACGTCGTCACCGCGCGCTTTGATCTTCTCGACCAGATCGGGGTAGTTGTAGCAGACGCTGCTGTTGAGCAGGATGGTCGCGGGCAGCTTGAGCTCGTCCAGCATCTCGAACAGGCGCCAGTTGCCGATGCGGTTGCCGTAATCGCGCCAGGCGAAATTGCGCGTGGTCTGTTGCCCGCTGCGGTTGGATGGATCCATCCCGAGGCCGGTGAGGAAGGCGAAATGCTCGATGTTGAGCGCGACGTAGAACGCCAGGCGCTTGCCCCCCGGCCAGTCATAGACCGGCCGTTTGACAATCGGCGAGTAGGCATAGCGTGCATGGCCTGGAAGCTTGAGCATTTTTTCTTTCTCCTTCACGGCGCGTCTCGGGCGCAGCGCAGCATGAGCAGCGTTCCAAGTCCAGGCGCTTGGTGCTGCGCAACAAGTTGTCCCGCCGCGTCACGTGCCGGCTCAGCGGTGCACCGCAGCCGGGACACGCACCCCTCCTACTCCCCGGTCCATTCCGGCGGTCGCTTGGCCACGAAGGCCTCGACGCCGATGCGGAAATCCTTGCTGCCATAGCACGCGCGCGCGAGGTCATCGCCGGAAGGCAGGCCGGCATGCAGCAAGCGCCGGATCGCCTCCTTGCTCACCCGCATGGTGATCGGGGCATGACCGGCGAGGCGTTCGGCGATCTCGCGCATGCGCCGCTCGATCTCGGAAGGCGCAACCACCTCGCTCAGGAATCCGCCGGCGAGCGCCTCCTCGGCGGAAAGATTCTCGGCCAGCAGCAGCATGCGCTTGGCGCGCGGCGCACCGAGCGCGGCAACAAGGCGGGCGTAATTTTTCATGGAAAGGCAGTTGCCGAGCGTGCGCGCAATGGGAACGCCAAAGCGCGAGCCGCTGGTGGCGATGCGCAGATCACAGGCGGCGGCGATCGCAAGCCCGCCGCCGATGGCGTAGCCCTCGATCACCGCCAGAGTGGGCACCGGAAGCAACTCGACCGCCTCGATATACCCTTCCATCTTCTCCTCATAGGCGAGGCCGTCGTCTGCGCTGCGGAAGTCCTGAAACTGCGCAATGTCGGTGCCGGCGATGAACGCCTTGCCGCCCGCTCCGCGGAATACGGCGACACGTACATCCGGCTCGGCGCGAATGCGCGCGCAGGCCGCATCGAGCTGCGCGTACATTTGCCAGGTCATGGCGTTGTGTGCCGCCGGGCGGTCGAAGATCACCGTCGCGATCCTGCCGTCGCGGCTGTAGCGCACTTCTCCGTTGCTCATTGCGACCTCATGGGCTGGTCACCTTCGTGTAAGCTCGTAGGGCGGGTTGGTGGTACTGCGTCACAAACTACTCTAGCCCGTCATTCCGGGGCCGCGAGTGCTCGGATCGGCGCTTCGCGCCGTCCGAGTGCGAGCGGAGCCCGGAATCCATAACCACAGGCCGTGCAGTGATGAAAGTGGTTACACTGCGGTGGCACACATCACTGCTTGGGGTTATGGATTCCGGGCTCGCAGGCAAATCGGCACGGCCGATTTTCCTGCGCCCCGGAATGACGTCGAGGGCGACGATGGCAACAGCCCACCCTACGAAGCACTTGGATTGACCCCGCTGCGGCGGCGGATCTCGTTGATGACAATGCTGTTGTCCTGCTCGCCTTCGCCGTGTCGCACGCAGGCTTCGAGCACGTCCGCATGCACCTGTAACAGCGGCAGCTGCTGCTGCACGCGCTGCGCCTGCTGCAATATGAGATGCACATCCTTGAGGTGCTGCGCGATCCGCCCTTCGGGGGCGAAATCGCCACGCACCATCCTGGGACCCTTTATGTCCATGACTTGCGAATGGCACGCGGCGCGGCGCGCCACGTCGAGAAACGCCGCGGGGTCAAGCCCGAGCCGCTCGGCGAAGACAAGCCCTTCGGCGAGCGCAAGGCGATTGAGACCGAGGATGAGATTGATCGCGAGTTTGGCGCGGCCGCCGTCGCCGATCTTGCCGATGTGGAAATAACTCTGAAACAGCGCGCGCAAGACCGGCTCCGCCTGCAACAGCGTCTCGCGCTCCCCGCCGACGAGCCCGACCCCTTCGCCTCTGCCGACCTGACCGCTGGAGCCGGAGACCGGGATTTCCAGAAAACCCAACCCGTTTGCCACGACCCGTTCGCCTAGAGCAGCGATGCGATCGGGATCGCAGGTGCTGGCACACAGCACCATTTTCCCGGAGCTTTGCCCGACCGCCGGCAGCACCTCCTGCTCAACCACCGTCTCGACCTGATCCGTGCTGAACACGGCGAGCACGACGCAGTCACAGCTCGCGGCAACAGCGGCCGGTGAATTGGCGCCGCTGCCGCCGAGCGACTCCAGGCCGGCATTCTTTGCCGGATCAAGATCGTATCCCGTAACGGGGAAGCCGCCGGCAATGAGCCGGCGCGCCATCGCCTCACCCAGGAGCCCCAGCCCGATGACACCGACGCGGCTCCGCGAGATTGCGGGCATCACATCAAGCAAGCGGTGCGATGCCGAGATCGCGCGCTGTTGCATCGAGGCTGTCGCGCAACGGCTTGGGCATGGGCACGCCGCTCTTGCCGCGCTCCAGCCGCGTGCGGTTGCTCCGCTCGCCGGGAAGCCAGATGCGCTCGATCCCGGGCAGCCGCTCGGCGGCGCGCATGGTGCGCACGGCGACATCGACCTGGTGCTTGAACGCGTCCACCGGCGCGAACGCTGCGATCGAGAGCGCGACCACGGCATGGCCGGTATTGGCCGTCTTTCCCGGCTCTTTCACGAAATCGATGACGTGCTTGCCGAAGGCGGCTCCGTTGAGAGTGCCGGCGAGAAGGCCGATGATGAGGCTCAGGCCATAGCCCTTGTAGTCGCCGATCGGCAACAGAAAGCCCTCGTCTGCGCGTCTGGCGTCGGTGAGCGGCTTGCCATCGCGATCGATCATCCAGCCGACCGGCATCTCCTCGCCGCGCTGCGCCTTGAGCCGCACCTTGCCGAAGGCGGCGACAGTCGGCGCCATGTCGAGCACGACCGGAGGCTCGCGCGAGGCGGGAATTGCAACCGCGATCGGATTGGTACCGAGAAGATTCTCGCGCGCACCCCAGGGCGGCAGGTGATTATTGCTGCCAACGGCGAGATAGACGCCGATCATATCGTGGGCGAGCGGCATCATGGCATAGAGCGCCGCAGGCCCGGCATGATTGCTCATGCGCGCGCCGACCCAGCCGACGCCGGTCCCCTTCGCCTTCTCGATTGCGGTCTGCGCGGCAAAGCGCATGACCAGATGTCCCATGCCGTTGTCGCCATCGACCAGGCCAGCCGAGGGCTGGTCCTGAACGAGCCGGATGCTCGGCTGTTTGTTGATTCCGCCGGCCTTGAGGCGGCGCACATAGAGCGGCAGCCGGATCACGCCATGGGTGTCGCTGCCGCGCAGGTCGGCCTCGACCATGAGCTCCGCAACCTGCGCCGCATCACCCGCAGGCAGCCCGGCCGCCGCGAGCGCGCGCTGCACAAAGGCGGCGAGGCCGCTCGCCTCGACGCGCGGCACATCCGTTGCCGCCGATGGCTTTTGTGGTGCGAGACTCTGTTCCTGCATGTCTGTTCCGCTCTCCTGTTTGCGAATGCTCGGATGCGAATTAGAACACATTTCATTGCGACCTGCGCAACCGCACGGGCACTTTCCGGACCTGGGATCATCGGGTGCGGCAAGCTCCATCCGCTCCAATTGTGGGGAAGACCTATCGCGTATGGACTCAGCGGCGCAGCAAACTCCCGGATCAACTCCGGGGCACGCTCTCCCCCTTTCAGGTCAGGGCAGTCGCATATGAGCTGTCGCTGCGGTTACTGGATTCCGGCTCTCGCCGGGCCAAGCCCGGCTCGCTCGGCCGGAATGACGGGCAAGGATTGTTTGTGGCGTGATGCGACAGCCCGAGGCATGCGCGCATCGTAGCCCCCAGTAGCCCCAGAGGGATCTTGCAATCCGCCGGGCGGCGTGTTAGAACAAAAAGAGAACAAGAGCAGCGACAATGGACATCACGCCTGAATCTCCTTGGGGCCTCCCAGGTCATTGCGTGTCGAGAGCTACCTGCGGTTACCATTTCGGTCCGGGCGCAACTATTTAGAGCATTTTTGCGCAAACGAAGCCAATTCCGCAAACGAAGCCAATCCCAAAAACGCAATGAATTCAATGTTGGAAGATGAACAGGATGTATCTACGCCGCTGCACTCTCATCGGTTGCAGGGCCTCACTGTCGTCCCGGCCAAGCGAGCTCGCAATGGCCCCCCGCGTACGCGGGGGCGGGACCCAGTAATCCACGGCCGGTGTGAAAGCGCGAGCTGCTGCGGTTACTGGATTCCGGCTCTCCCCTCGCCAGGCGAAGATCGCTCGGCCGGAATGATAAGCGTGGCTTGCTGCACCGTTGCGTCCATATGCGATTGTCCTGCCCTTTCAGGGGCTAGGTATAAACCCGCATGTGTGCATACCGCGTCACGGTCGACACCGGAGGGACGTTTTCCGATTTCGTCTACCTCGACGAAGAGAGCGGCGAACTCTCCATCGCCAAGTTTCCATCCACGCCCGATGACCCCTCGCGCGCCATTCTCGCAGGCATCGAGACCCTGCTTGCACGCCGCGTCCCGCCATCTCACGTGCATTTCTTCTGCCACGGCACGACCGTGGGCACCAACGCGCTGCTCGAAGCAACCGGCGCCAAGACCGCGCTCCTGGTGACGCAAGGATTTCGCGGCATCTATCCCGTCGGCGAGCAGGCGCGCCCCTACGGGACTGCGATTTTCGACGTGCTCTACGACAAACCCGCGCTGCTGGTGCCGGCGCACCGGACCGGCGAAGTCGCGGAGCGGGTCGATTTCCGCGGCAATGTGCTGCACGCGCTCGATGAGGCGGCGCTGCGCGAGACCGTCCGCGAGCTCGCCGCGCAGGGGGTGGAGTCCGTCGCGGTGTGCCTCTTGTTCTCATTCCTGCATCCCGCGCATGAGCGGCGCGTGCGCGAGATCATCCTGCAGGAGATGCCGGATTGCAGCGTCTCGCTCTCGTGCGAGGTGCTGCCGCAGATCCGCGAGTATTATCGCCTGAGCACGACGGTCATCAACGCGTATCTGCAGCCGATTCTCGCGCGCTACATCGCGCGGCTCGATTGCCGCCTTGCCGATGCGGGCATCGGGACACGACAGAAATATGTGATGCAGTCGAACGGCGGCATGGTTACGTTCGCAGCCGCGGCGGAGAGAGCTGTAACGACCGTGCTCTCCGGCCCCGCCGGCGGGGTGACGGCGAGCGCTGCGCTCGCGCGCCTCCTCGGGCGCAAGAACGTCATCACCTTCGACATGGGCGGCACGTCCTGCGACGTGGCGCTGGTCAAGGATGGCGACCCGCTGGTGTCGAACCGCGGCAAGATCGAAGGCCGCGATCTCGCCGTGCCCATGCTCGACATCAATACGGTGAGCGCCGGGGGCGGCACCATCGCCTGCCTCGACCGCTTCGGCCTGCTGCAGGTCGGCCCGCAAAGCGCAGGCGCAGTGCCAGGCCCGGCTTGCTACGGCCGCGGCGGCGAGATGCCGACCATCACCGACTGCAATCTCGCGCTGGGCTATCTGGGCGAGCACAATTTCCTCGGCGGCAAGCTGCGGCTTGCCGCCGACAAGGCGCGGGCCGCCATCGAGAGCAAGATCGCGCGGCCGCTCGCGCTGTCCACCATGGAAGCGGCCGAGGGGATCATCCGCATCATCGACGTGAAAATGCAGGAGGCGATCAAGGCGATCTCCACCATGCGCGGGCATGACCTGCGCGATTTCATGCTGCTCGCCTTCGGCGGCGCCGGCCCGCTTCATGCCGGGCGCATTGCGCGGGATCTCGGCATGGCCGGAGTGATCGTGCCGCTCTATCCCGGCGCGCTGTCCGCCATCGGCCTCGTCATGGCGGATGTGCGCCACGACTACATGCGCTCGCGGCTCACGGCTCTCGATGCCACGCCGCCGGCTGATATCAACGCCATGCTCGAGCAACTCGGCGCGCAAGCCCGCGAGGAGCTCGGACGCGACGGGTTTGCGCCGGAGCGCATCCGCATCGAACGCGCCCTCGACCTGCGCTACGCCGGGCAGGGCTATGAGATTGCCGTGGGCTGCGACGAGCAGCCGCTCACAACGGATGGGGTCAACGAGTTGCGGGCAAACTTCGATCGGCTGCACCAATCCATGTTTGGGCATATGGCGCCGAGCGAGCCGGTCGAGATCGTGTCCTATCGGGTGTGCGGGATCGGGCTTGTGCCGCCGGTCGCGATACCGCGATTCAAGCCCGCCGGGATACCCGTCGCGCATGCCTTGCGCGAGCGCCGGCGCATACGGTTCGAAGGGCACCAGCTCGAGTGCCCGGTCTATCAGCGCGAGCATCTTGACGTCGGCGCAAAATTTGGCGGACCGGCGATCCTCGATCAGCTCGATTGCACGACACTGATCTGTCCCGGGCAGGTGGCACGCGTCGATGAATGGAAGAACTTGCTGGTGACGGATGCATAGGAGGAGTCATCAGGGCTATCGATATGGACTCATCCGTGCAGCAAGCCGCGCTATACCTCCCGCTGAAAGAGGGAGCGAGCGCCAGGGTGCCGGACCCCCACCCGACCTCCCCCTTTCAGGGGGAGGTCTAGAGTGAGAGCATGGCGATCGACGCAATCGAGCTCGAAGTGGTGAAGGCTACCCTCTCCGGCATCGTGCAGGAGATGCAGAACTCGCTGTTTCGCACCGGCTTCTCCACCATCATACGGGAGTTGCAGGATGCGTCCTGCGCGTTGATGAACGCCCGCGGCGAGGTGGTGGCGCAACATGTCGTGCTGCCGCTGCATATCGGCGCCTTCGGCGCCTCGACTGCGGCCGTGATCGCCGCCTTCGGCGAAGACATTGCCGAAGGCGACGCCTTCCTGATCAATCATCCCTATGAGGGCGGCAGCCCGCACGCCCCCGACATCGCGGTCATCACGCCGGCTTTTGCCGCAGGATCGCTGTTCGGCTTCTGCGGCTCGATCGCGCACAAAAGCGACATCGGCGGCCCGGTGCCCGGCAGCTGCTCCGGGCAGGCGCGCGAGATCTTCAACGAGGGCCTGCACCTTCCCGCGGTGCGCTACCAGCGCGGCTGGCGCGCGAACGGCGATCTCGAGCGGCTGATTGCCGCCAACAGCCGCACGCCCGAGCTGGTGCTCGGCGACATCCGCGGGCAGCTCGGCGCCGACCGGTTGGGCGAACGGCGGCTCGGCGAGCTGATCGCAAAATTCGGCGCCGACGAGATACGCAGCTGCTGCGACCGTCTGTTGGACATCTCCGAGCGCAAGCTCAAGGCCGCAATAGCGGAGTGGAAGGACGGGCAGTTCGAGGCGGAACGGTTCGTCGACGACGACGGCATCGAATTGGAAAAGCCGGTGCGCATCCATGTCGTGGTCGACAAGCACGGCGATGCGCTGGCGTTCGATTTCAGCGGCTCGGCCGACCAGACCAAGGGACCTGCCAACATCCGCCCGCCGCTGGTGCAGGCCGCCTGCGCCTATGCGTTGATCTCGCTCATCGACCCCGGAATGTACGTGTCGAGCGGGCTGTTGCGCGGATTTGCGATCAAGGCGCGGGAAGGAAGCGTGCTCAACCCCCGCTTTCCGGCGCCGCTCAACACCTACAATCCAACCGTGCATGCGCTGGTGGATGCGATCTTCGCAGCGATAAGTCACATCGCTCCGCAGAACGTGCGCGCCGACGGCAGCGGCAGCCGCTCGATCATCCTCGGCGGCCGCAACACCTATACGGACAAAGGCTATGTGCAGTACGAGATCATTGCCGGGGGCGCCGGCGCGCGGGCGCGCAAGGACGGCATGTCCGGGACGACGGTCAATCAAAGCAATGCCAGGATCGCGCCGGTCGAGATCATCGAGAGCGAGTTTCCCACCCGCATCACGCGCTTCGAGCTGATTGCCGATTCCGGCGGCGCCGGCGAGTTTCGCGGCGGGCTCGGCATCCGGCGGGAATATCTCAATCTCGCCGACGCGCGCTTCTCGATCCGTTCCATGCGCCACGTGATCCCGCCGAACGGCTGTGCCGGCGGACGCGATGGGCGAGCAGGCGACATCCGTATCAACCCGGATACGCCCGGCGAGCAGCGGCTGCCCACGCGCTATGCCGATTATCCCCTGCGCGCGGGCGACGCCTTCCGGCTCGACACTCCCGGCGGCGGCGGATACGGCGATCCGCTGGCGCGCGATGCGCAGGGCGTCCTCGCCGATGTGCGCGACGGCGCGGTATCGCCGCAATCAGCCGAGCGCGACTACGGCGTGGCGGTGATCAGATCCGGGGCATCATGGGCGCTCGACGCAGCGCAAACGCAGGCGCGCCGCGCACGCAGGCGACCGCGCGAAGAGAACTGAGGATCACCGCGCAGTCTCACTTCGGCAGGAATTCTTCCGTGTAGAGCCTGGTCATGTCGGGCTCGGACGGCAGGAGCTGCAGCTCGACGTAGGACTTGGCCAGCGTCGCGAGCGCGGCGGGATTGAATTTTCCGGTGTCAGAGAACATGGGCATGATCACGTCGTAGACGTGTGAGGTGACGTCCGCATCCTTGTTGGTCACTTCTGCCGCGATGGCGACGGTCTCGGCCTTGTTCGCCCGCATGAAGGCAATGGTCTCGAACCAGCCCTTAAGAAATGCGCGAACCAGCTCGGGATGCTCGGCGATGAGCTTGTCGGTCGCAAAAATCACGTGAATGTGGAAATCCTTGACCTCGGTGAAGCTTACCAGGATGCGGCCTTCGCCTCTCTTCTCGAGCTCGAAAGCGTTGCCGACGTCCATGATGACGCCGTCGATGTCGCCGCGCTTCATCGCCGCGATCTGCCCCGGCATGGCGCCCATGGGCGCGATCTCGATTCCCTTGGGACCCCAGCCCTGGCGGCGTGAGGTCTCGCTCACCAGCCAGTAGGTGAGAGATCCCGCGGTCGATACGCTGACCGTCTTGCCTTTGAGCTCGGCGACTGTCTTCGGCCCGTCGGGGCGCACCACGATGGCCATCAGCAGCGGCGGCCCCGCCATGGCGGCGACCGCCTTGACCGGCGAGCCCTTCACGATGAAGGCCATCGCCGGGCCGGAGCCCAGCGCAATATCGATGCTGTCGGCGGCCATTGCCTGCTGCATGCGCGCATCGCCGGTAAAGGCGACGGATTCGATCTCGAGCCCGTGGCGCGCAAAGATGCCCTTGCGCATGCCGATGTCGAGCGGCGCGAAGGAAAACGCCTCGGCCACCGCCTTGCCGACGCGGAGCTTTTCAGCCGCGGCCGCTCCGGAGCCCAGGAGCACCAGCGTCAACGCGACCGCAGATGCAAGCGAAAACGCGCGGGAGAGCACCGCGGCGCGGCGCATCCGCTTCACCGGAACAGGCCGAAGTGATCGCAACAGCAGCTGCATGCACTTTGTCCCATTCATGACAGTTTCATTTTGAGGAGGCGCTCGGCGTTTCCGGCAAAGATCCTGCGCCGATCGGCTTCGGAAATATCCAGCTCCCGGATGCGGGCAATTGTGGGGGCAATCGGCCCGAGCGGGGTATCGGTCGCGAACACCACGTGCTCGCTGCCGAAGAATTCAAGCCCGCAGCGCACCGCCTGGATGCCGCCGCCGAACAAGGCGGTATCGCCGTAAAAGTCATGGAGGTAATCGAGGTGCGGACGCTTGAGCGAGGGCAAGACCTTGGAATAATCCTCATCGAGGGTGCGGCTCCCCAGCACCTGCAAGCCGGGTCCGATGCGCCCGTCGTAGAACGGGATCATGCCGCCGAGATGGTGGGTGATGATCTTGAGCGTGGGATAGCGGTCGAGCAGCCCGCAGAACACCATCCGCACCATGGCGACCGAGGTGTCATAGGGCCAGCCGAAGCACCACCACATCTCGTAGCGCGACTTCTGCTCGGCGGCATAGTCCGCCATGGCGGAGGTACGCGCGGGATGCAGCCAGATGGGCGCATCGAGCTCGGCCATGGTGGCGAAGATCGGCTCGTAGGCGGGGTCATCGAGCGGCCGGCCGGCGATGTTGGTGAAGATCTGCACGCCGCCGGCACCCAGCTCCTTAACGGCGCGGCGTGCCTCCCCGACCGAGCCTTCGACATCGGTCATGGACAAGGCGGCGACGAAGGTCGGAAACCGCGCGGGGTGGCGCGCGCACAGCTCCGCCATGGCATCGTTGCCGATGCGCGCGAGCTCGAGCCCGACCTCGCCCGTGGCAAAGTCCTCGATCGGCGGGTTCGGCAGCGAGATGATCTCGCGATAATCGCCGAACTGATCCATCTCGCGAAAGCGCTCGTCGAGATCAAACAGCTTTTTGACGCCGCGCAGGCGGGCGCCGATATTGCCCAGGCGCGGCGCGATGCGATTCATCTCCTGGAAAAATGCGTCCGGGAAGATGTGGCAATAGATGTCGACGATCGTATCCTGAGCCATCGTGCGACTCAGAACTTGACGCGGTCGGCGCCCTTGAGCCCCATGATCTCACGCGCCTCCTTCGGAGTGGCGATCTGATAGCCGAGGTCCTCGATGATGCGACGAATCTTCGCGACCTGCTCCGCATTGCTCTTGGCCAGCTGGCCGCGAGCGATATAGAGGCTGTCCTCCAAGCCCACCCGCAAGTTGCCCCCCATCATCACGGCCTGGGTCGCGAACGGGATCTGAACGCGCCCGGCACCCAGCACCGACCAGTGATAGTCATTGCCGAACAGCTTATCGGCGGTGCGCTTCATGAACATGAGGTTCTCGACATCGATGCCGATGCCGCCGAGAATGCCGAAGATCAGCTGGAGGAAGATGGGCGGCTTGAACAGCCCGCGATCAACGCAGTGGGCAAGATTGTAAAGATGCCCGGTGTCGTAGCACTCGTGCTCGAACTTGGTGCCGTGCCCCTCGCCCATGAGCTTGGAGATCTTCTCGATATCGCGGAAAGTGTTGCGGAAGATGTTCTGATCGGAGGACAGCAGATACTGCTCCTCCCAGTCGTATTTCCATTTCTTGTAGCGCGCCGCCATGGGATAGAGCGCGAAATTCATGGATCCCATGTTGAGCGAGCACATCTCCGGAGAGAATTCCGCCGCGGCTGCGAGCCGCTCTTCGACCGTCATGATCACCGAGCCGCCGGTGGTGATGTTCACGACCGCATCGGTCGCCTGCTTGATGCGCGGGAGGAACTGGCGGAACACGGCGGGATCGCCCGTCGGCCGGCCATCCTGGGGATTGCGCGCATGTAGATGCAGCACCGCGGCTCCGGCTTCCGCCGCCTCGATCGCCTGACGGGCGATCTGGTCGGGGGTCACCGGAAGCGCGTCCGACATGGTCGGCGTGTGGATCGAGCCGGTGATGGCGCAGGTGATGATGACCTTGTCGGATTTTGCGGCCATTGTTTTCTCCCGGTGTGCCTGTTCAAGCGTTGCAGATTATTTTGTGCGGGTATCCGCAGCAAAGCGCAAGCGCCGCTCCAGCGGCAAGAGCTGCCAACGGTAGCGTCCGGCAACAAAGCCCCAGATGCCCTTGGGCGCAAGCAGCATGACCGCAATGGCCACGGCACCGAGCATGAGCAGATAGAGGCTGCCGAGATCGGCCAGCGTCCTTCGCAGCAGAAAGAACACCAAGGTGCCGATGATCGGGCCCTCGATCCGGCCGATGCCGCCGATGACCGTGATGAAGATGACGTAGGCGGTCCAGTCGTTCACGCTGAACGCGGTCTCGGGCGAGATGCGCAGCCGCTGCAGAAAAATAAGGGCGCCGAGCATGGCGGTGGCGAAGGCAACAGCGATGTAGATCACGAGCTTGATGCGCCAGACATCGACGCCGGTGGAGCGCGCGGCGAGCTCATTGTCGCGGATGGCGGTGAGCGCCAGGCCGTAGCGCGAGCGCAACAGCAGCACGATTGCGCCGAGAACGGCGACAAGGAGCGCAAGCGCAACCCAGTACATCTCGAGCTCGCGCATTTGTCGGCTTGCCGCCATGGAAATCACGATCGAAGCCGGCAGGCTGATGCCGGAGCCGCCACCTAGAGCCGAGATCTGGGACGCGAAGAGGCGAAAGACTTCCGCCATCACCCAGGTGCCGATCGCGAAATAATGCCCGCGCAGCCGAAACATCAAGCCGGCAACCGGCACCGCGATCGCCGCCGCAATCAGCCCCGCGATCGGCACCGCGGCAAGCGGATGCATGCCGGCAACAATGGCCGCAGCGAACAGGACGTAGCCGCCGAGCCCGACATAGGCCTGCTGGCCCACCGACACCAGCCCGGCATATCCGGCGAGCAGATTCCACAGGCTCGCCAGCGCAATATAGGCAAAGATCTCCGACATGAGTCGCAGATCGTCGCGACCGGCGAAGGTGGGCGCGGCAACGAGCCCAAGCAACACGACAGCCAGAGCGGCGGTGCCGATCCGGCTCGATCGGCTTGCGTGCTCGACGTGAAATGCACGGCTCATCTCCTAGCCTTGCACCTTCGGAAACAGCCCCTGGGGGCGCACCGCGAGAATGAGAAGAAAAGCGAGGTGCCCGGCAAGCACCTGCCAGCCGGGATCGAGGTGTGCGCCGATCGCCTGCGACACGCCAAGGATGATGCCGCCCGCGAGCGTGCCCCACATGCTGCCGAGCCCCCCGATGATCACCGCCTCGAAGCCGAAGATCAGACGCGCGGGTCCGAGCGCCGGATCGAAATTCGCCCGGATGGCCAGCAACACCCCGGCCACCGCGATCACCGCCAACGACAACGCCATGGCCAAAGCAAAGACATGCCGGTTGTCCAGACCCATCAGCTGGGCGACCGAGGGATCGTCGGACGTCGCGCGAAAGGCGCGCCCAAATGCCGTGTGGTAGAACAAGACCTGCAGGCCGCCGATGACGACGAGGGCGGCGAGGAACTGCAGCAGCGGCAGAACCCCGATCCAAATGCCTTCGCCCAGGGGAAAGGTCGCCACCTCGATCGCCCCGGCGTTGAGCCTGCGGCTGTCCGCCGTGAACAGCTCCAAAAGCCCGTTCTGAATGATGACGGAGAGGCCGAACGTAACCAGAAGCGGCGGCAGGAGATCGTCGCCGAGCGTGCGATTGAGGAGCAAGCGTTGCAGCGCGTAGCCGATCGCCGCCATGACCGGCGCGACAATGATAATGGAGGTCAAGGGATTGAGCCCGAGCGCGTCGGTTGTCACCAGGGAGACATAGGCCGCCAGCACGATCAGATCGCCGTGCGCGATGTTGACGAGCCGCATAACCCCAAAGATCAGCGCCAGCCCCGCAGCAAACATCGCATAGAGGCCGCCGATCAAAACGCCTTGGATGATGACGTTGACCCAGTCCATGCGATTACGCAGTGGCAATCGCAGGAAGAGAGTCAGGGCCGGACATGGAAGCGCAACCCGGCCTGTTTTTGCAGATAACTGATCACGCTGAATAGATTTTTGGCTTGCGGGTTGCCGCGCGGGCCAAACATGCGGATCAGGCTCTTCGGGGGCGCGCCAGTCGCAGCGCCGAGCCTCTCAAACCCAACGGTCGCTTTGATATAATCGCGCATGATTGTCTTGCCGGTATCAAGGTCGCCGCTCAACATCGCGTCGATCGCTTCGCGTAGAAGAGCTTCAGCGAATTTCCTGTCGCTCTTCACGTTTTGCTCTACCAAGTCCTTGAAGCTCTTTGTTCTTGCCATCTCGCCTTTCCCTTCAACGCCGACCGCGCTTGCTTTGCTTGTAGTCCTCCCAGTACGCGTGAGCGGCATCAATATCGCGTTGTTGGCCCTTCTTCGTGCCACCCGTGAGCAAGATGACCAACGCCTGTCCGTCCTGCCCGAAATAGACACGGTACCCCGGTCCGAAATCGATCCGGTATTCAAATGCGCCTTTGCCGACCGATTTCACATTGGAGAAGTTCCCTTGCTCCAATCGGACGACAGCACGGGTAACCTTAGCTCGTGCGGTTGGCTCCAACTCCGTAAACCACGCGGCAAACGGCGCCTCGCCGTCTGGGCGCACGTAGTAGCGGATTTCTGGCATATGCCTAGAGTAACATATACGTTACCGTATTTCAAGGAGGCTGGCTCTGTTAGAAGTTGAAGCGGTTCTCTGTCTTGCGACGGCTGATGCACTGGGTCATGCCCCGAAATAGGCGGCGGAGATGGATTCGCGCGAGAGGGAGGCGGACTGCCCGGCAAGCGCTACGCGTCCCTCCTGCAGGCAGCAGACGCGGTTCGCAGCTTTGAGCGCCTGGACGATGTCCTGCTCGACGATGATCAACGAGGTCCCTTCGGCGACGATCCTGGGCAGGCGGGTGTAGAGATCGCGCACCACGATCGGAGCGAGGCCGAGGCTGATCTCGTCGCACAGCAGAAGGCTCGGGTTTGACATCAGCGCGCGGCCGATGGCGCCCATCTGCTGCTCGCCCCCCGAAAGCGCCGTGCTCGGCATATGGCAGCGCTCGGCCAGCCGGGGAAAAAGCTCGTAGACGCGCGCGAGGCTCCAAGGCCCATGGCGTCCCAGCTGGCCGCCGATAAGAAGATTCTCCTCAAGCGAAAGCGACGGGAACAAGCGGCGCCCTTCCGGCACCAGCGCGATCCCGCGCGCCACCAGCGCATGGGCGGGCACGTCCCCGATCGGCTCGCGGTCGAAAACAATGGCGTCGGGGTACGATCTGATAAGCCCGGCGATGCACTTGAGCAGCGTCGATTTGCCGGCGCCGTTGGCACCGATGACGGCCACGACCTCGCCCGGTGCGACCGCAAGCGAGACCCGAAACAAGGCCTGAAAGTCGCCGTAGAAGGCGTCGAGAGCGCGCAGCTCCAGCAGCGCCTCAGGCATCGGCCGCAATTCCCATGTAGATCTCACGCACCGCGGGCGAGCGGATCACCGTCTCGGGCGCGCCCTGCGCAATGAAGGTGCCGCCGTGCAGGACCAGGAGCCGATCGACCAGCGCAATGAGCGCGTGCACGACATGCTCGATCCATATTATGGAGACGCCGCCGCGGCGGATCGTCCGGATCAAGTCGACCAGCGCCCTGCATTCATACTCGGTCAGGCCGCCGGCAACCTCGTCGAGAAGAAGCACGCGCGGACCGGTCGCGAGCGCGCGGGCGAGCTCCAGCCGTTTGCGGTCGAGCAGCGTCAGCGTCCCGGCGGTGCGATTGGCCTTGTCAGCGAGCGCGCATTGCTCGAGGAGCTCGACGCAGCGGCCGTAGACATCGCGCTCGCTGCGGCCGTTGCCGAACGCCGCCGCCACGACGAGATTCTCGAACACGCTCATGCGGTGGAACGGCTGGGGAATCTGGAACGACCGGCCCAGCCCCAATCGGCACCGCCGCTCCGGGGCCAAGCGGGTGATGTCCTGCGCGTCGAGCAGCACGCGTCCGGCGTCCGGCGGCACCGTTCCGCTTGCAATGCCGAAAAGGGTGCTCTTGCCGGCTCCGTTCGGTCCTATGATCCCGAGCGCCTCGCCCTCGGAGAGCGCGAGATCGACCTCGTCCGCCACCACCACCGCGCCGAAGCGCTTGCAGATCTTTTCAAAGGCCAGGATCGGAGCATTCACGACAACAGCTGCAACGCCCCGCCTACGGGAATGATCGGCGCAGTCTTGTTGGTGGTGATGACGAGGTCAAACTTGTCGCCGTTGCGCTGCCATTGTCCGGCAACGAGGGGGGTCTTGGTGACATTCTTGACCGGCTGGCCCGTCCACTTCACCGGACCGACGATTGATCCGTAGTCGGTGGCGACGATCGCATCGAGGATGGCTTTTGGCTCCAGCGTCTTTGTCCGCTTGAACACGTCGATTGCCACCTCGAACAGAGCATGCTGGAAGCCGATGGGCTGGGTCCACGGCCGCCTGGTGGCGTTGACATAGGCGGCGGTGAGCTCGGCTGCGCTTTGACCGGTGAGGCCGGATTTGAACGGGTGATTGGGCGTCCACCAGATCTCGGTGGTGAGGCCATTGCCGCGCGCGCCGAGTGAATCAATCACCGAGGGAAACAACAGGGCCTTTCCGATGGTCACGATCTTGGGCCGGAAACCCTGCTGCGCCGCCTGCGACCAGAAGGTCGCGAAGTCCGGCGGGATCATGTTGCCGGTGACGATCTCCGCGCCCACCGACTTGAAGGCCGAGATCTGCGAGGTGAAGTCATTGTTCATGAGCTGGTAGCGGCCCGGGTCGGTGAGCTTGTAACCGACCTTGGCAAGCGCCGGCGGCAACCCCCGCTCGGGGTCGCCCCAGGCGTTGCCGTCGGCATCGTTGGGAAACAGCCCGCCGACGACTTTGTTGGTGGGCGCCGAGTCCCACAGCGCGAGGAACGCGCCGATCACGTCCTCCAGGCCCCAGAAGAAGTGATAGGTCCAGGTAAACCCTTTGGCCGGGTCGCCCTTGCGTCCGAAGAAATACGGCTGCCAAGGGCAGTTGGTGGTAATGCAGGGGACCTCGTTGACCTCGGCCTGATCGGCCACGGGATTGGTGGTATCCGGAGTGGCCGAGGCGACAATGAGATCGACCTTGTCCCCGAGAATGAGCTCGGAGGCGACCTCGGCGGCCCGGCTTCCGTTGGACTGGCTGTCCTTGCTGATGATCTGCACCTGGTAGGTGCGCCCGCCACTCTGCAATCCGCCGGCGAGGATTCCTCGCACCTGCTCGAGGATGAAGCCATCGGCCTCGCCGAACCCGGCGAGCGGGCCCGTTTTGGGGCTGACATGGCCGATCTTGATCACACGGCTCTGGGCATGCGCCGGGATCACGCGCAGCACCGCCGGCGCCGCGATGGCGCCGAGACCTGCACGAACAACGTTGCGCCGCGAGATGCCCGAGCCCAGCAGAATGCTCGCTGATGCTTGCTCAACCGGCATGGAATTCCTCCGTGAAGATGTTTTTCTCAGAACGCTAGCCATCGTTCATGCGCGCGTCTCTGAGATGCTGAAGCACTCTTCTCCGCAGCGCCGCCTGCTCGTCGGCGCTCCAGTTACGAAACCCTTCGCCTGACTTGAAGCCGAGCTTGCCCTTATCGACGAGAGCCTCGAGATAGGGAGAGGGAGCGGGCCGCCGCTCGATGTCGGGCAGCACCGTGCGATGGATGGCGAGCGTGAGATCGGTGCCGACGAGATCGGCGTTTTCCAGCGGCCCCAGCACGGCGAGGCGGCGACCGAAGCTCGCCTTGATCACCGTGTCGACGGTCTCCGCGTCGCAGATGCCGCGCTCCACCAAGGAGATCGCTTCGCGCCAGAGCGCATGCTGCAGGCGATTGCCCACGAAGCCCGGGACGTCCTTCTTGACGTGAACGGGCATCTTGCCGGCCGTCTTGTGCAGGGAGATGGTCCAGCCGATCGCCTCGGGTGACGTCCATCGGGTCCCGATCACTTCCACCAAGGGCACGAGATAGGGCGGGTTCCACCAATGCGTGCCGAGCGCCCGCGTGCGGTCGCGCAAGCCCGCCATGATCCTGGTGATGGGGATCACCGACGTATTGCTGGCGAAGATAGCCGATGGCGGCGCATGCTGCTCGATTTCGGCGAACAGCTTCTGCTTTACCGGCAGATCCTCCACCACGGCCTCGACGACATAATCGGCATCGCGCACCGCGGCGGCGAGATGGGGCGTCGCTTCCACCCGTTCGACCGCCAACTCGTCATCCCCGAGATCCCTGAGATTGGCCAGGATGCGCGAGATCGCGCTGTCGAGGTTGGCCATGACGCTGTCAAGGATGCGCACCTCGTGCCCGGCGAGCGCAAATACCTGCGCGATGCCGTGCCCCATGAGGCCTGCGCCGATGACGGCAATGCGCGCTTTCGGCGGCACCGTCATCCCGCAGTATAGCCGCCGTCGGCATAAAGGATGTGGCCGGTGTAGAAGTCGGACGCCTTGGATGCGAGAAAGAGAAGCGGGCCGGCGAGATCGGACGGCTCGCCCAGGCGCCCTTTGGGAACGCGAGTCAGGAAGCCCTTGCGCACCTCGCGCGCCCGGTCGCTATCCTCGAACATCCATTGGGTGAGCGGCGAGCGAAACACGGTGGGGCCAAGTGCATTGACTGTGATGCCGCTCTCGCCCCATTCGCAGCCGAGCGCCTTGGTGATGCCGTCCACCGCCGCCTTCGAAGCGCAATAAGCGGTGTACCCTGCGGGATGGCCGAGAAGCCCGCGCGCCGACGACATCAGGATGACTTTGCCGCCCTGGCCTTGCTTGAGCATCTGCCGGCCCGCGGCGCGCGCCATCAGCCAGGATTGCGTGACGTTGGCATCCATCACATCGAGGAAGTCCTCCGGCTTCTGCTCCACGATCTTCGAAACCTTGTTCTGTCCGGATGCGACGACGAGGATGTCGAGGCGCCCGAACTTCTTCACCGCCGCAGCCACGATGGCATCGCAATTGGCCTCGGAGCTGGGGCGCCTCGCCACCGTCTCGACCTTGCCGCCGAGCTTCTCGCACTCCGCTGCGACCTGCTTGAGCTTCTCGGCATTCCCGGCGGCGATGACCACATTCGCGCCCGCACCGGCGAGCACCTTGGCGGCCAGCGCCCCAAAGGCGCCGGTCGCTCCGGTGATGGTGGCGGTCTTGCCGCGGATGTCGAACAGCGACAGCGGATTTTGCAGAACGTCTTGATCGGACATCGCGCTACTCACGGGTGGTGTTGCACGCGTCACTTCTGCGGAGTGGAGACCGCGACCAGCATGGTCACGACGTCGTTGCCGCGGTTGACGATCTCGCGGCTCTCGTTTGGCCCGATGAAGCAGGTGTCGTTGGCCCGCAGCACCGTCTCCTTGCCGCCCGCAATGAGCGTGAGCTCACCCGAAAGCACGTAGTAAACCTTCTCCGTGGACGAAGCGTCGGGTCCGGCTCCGCCACCGGGCAGAAAATGCGACAGGCCTACGGTGAACTGCTTCGGCCCGCCGGCATCGAGGCCGAACAGGCGCAGCGAGCAATAGCCGCGATGGTTGGGCGCCTCGTAGGGTTTGGCTTCGCTCAAATGCTTGACCTGCATCAGAACTTCTCCCCGCGTTCGAGCCGATAAGAGCCCTTGGGATCGAGGATGGCAACAAGCCGTATGATGCAGCCGTCGCCGCGCTCCCAATTCCAGGGAAACAGCGCGAAAGTGCAGCGCCGGCCGGTGACCTTGTCGATGTCACCGCCGACATTCTCGATGCCGAGAATGCCGTTCTTGAACAGGATCCGATGCACCGGCTCCCAATCCGGGAAGTCTGCCTTCCAGTCGCGTCCCCCCGACCACTTCTTGTATTCCTCGGCCAGATGCGGGTGCAGCGGGCCGTTGCGCTGCGGGCCGATGGCGGTGGCAAGCGGATGATCGTTGGCCTGGGTGTCATGCCCGATCACCTTCACCTTCTTCTCGACGAACCATTCGCCCGCCGAGGGCACAAACCCCGGCGCACGACAGAAATAGTCCTCGCTGTCCTCGTAGACCTTGTGCCAGCCGGTATTGACGATGACGACGTCGCGCGGGCGTACCGCGCTGCCTGCGGCTTTTTCCAGATCGTCGTAGGTGATCGATTCCCACTGCTTTTTCGGGATCGAGACGACGATGCCGGAGCCGAAGAAATGCGGCAGGGGGACCTCGTCGATGAACGCCGTGCCCTGCACCACATGCGCCGGCGCATCGATGTGCGTGGTGTTGTGCATGCTGGTGGTGATGCGCTGGGACAGCACGCCAGACTTGGCGTGATAATGGATGCGCTCGATCTTCACGTCCTCGAAATAGGGCCAGTTCGGGGACTGGTAGCCGAAGCGATGGGACAGGTTGTAGAATTCAAGGCCCATGCTGTTGTTCAGATTCTCCTCGAACGTCACTCCACGAATTTTTTTTGTCACCGCAACCCTCGCCCTCTCGCTTCCCGGGCAGTGCAACTTGCTTGCCGGCTCGCTGGTTTGATACGTTCTCGCGATCAGCGTACAAAAAACGGCGGCATTGAACAACACGAGGCGGAATGGTCAGGACGATCGCGATCGTAGATGTGGACATGACGCGCGATCTCGGATTCGTGCGCTCCTCCCTCGATGTCAACAAGCATGCCGATCTCAGCATGGTCGAAGAGGCAACGAAGCGGCTGAAATAATGCCGGCGGCGACAGGTCCGGAAATCCGCATCGCCAGCCCGGTACTGGCACAATTCGTCACCGCGATCTTCGAAGCTGCCGGAGTGGCGCAGCCGCTCGCTGTGGAGTGGACCGCCTCGCTGGTATGGGCCAATCTGCGGGGCGTCGATTCCCATGGCGTGCTGCGCGTGCCCGGGTATGTCGATCGCCTGAAAACAAAAGCGATCAACCCGTCGCCGCATATGAGGATCGAGCAGCGTGCCGGTGCGGTCGTGGTGCTCGAGGCGGATCGCGCGCCAGGCGCGATTGCGATGGGGCGCGCCATGACCGAAGCGATCGCATGCGCGCGCGATACCCATGTCGGCTGGTGCGCGGCGCGCAACATCACCCACGCCGGAGCGGTCGGCTACTTTGCGCTGCAAGCCGCGCTTACCGGGATGGCCGGCATCGTGATGACGGCGTCGGGGCCGCTGATGGCTTACCACGGAGCCCGGGTTGCGGGTGTCTCGACCAATCCATTGGCGATTGCTTTCCCCGCCGGCAAGCGACCGCCCTATCTGATCGACATGTCGACATCGACGGTGGCCATGGGCAAGCTGATGGCGGCCCGGGATGCCCGACGCACGGTCCCGCGAGGCTGGGGCATTGACGCCCAAGGCCACGAGACCACCGACGCGGCCAAGATCGCGACGCTGCTGCCCATGGCCGGTCCCAAGGGCTCCGGACTCTCGTTCCTGATCGAATGTCTCTGCAGCCTGACCGTCCATAACCCCATCGTGGCGAAGGCGCTCGAAGCGGGCGGAACCTTGGATGACCCATTCCTCAATGGGGTTGCGATTGCCCTTGATCTGGCGGTGTTCGGCAATCCGGATTCCATCCGCGCGCAAGCAGACCGGCTCGGCGACGCCGTCCTCGCCTTGCCGACTGCCGCGGGGACCGAGCGCATCTTCCTTCCCGGCGAGCGTGGAGAGGGGATTCTGCGGGAGCGGGAACGAAGCGGTATTCCGCTGCCACGCGGCACCTGGGACCGCCTGCTCGCGTGCGCCCGGCAACTTGGGGTCGTGCCCCCCTAGAACGACGAGAATGGGGTATAGTGTTGGGGAAGGGGTTGGTTGTCTGACCCGGCGAGCAGGCAAACGGAACCGCGGGAGACGACGCAATGGCGGTTTCACGCGTGAGGCAGGCCACGCCGGGGCCCCCTGACAAGCTGGCTCTTCTGCGCGATCACGCTTTGTTTGGTCGGCTGCCGCCGCGCGTGATCGAGCATCTCGGCTCATACATGCGCAAGCGCACATTGACACGAGGAGAAACCATCTTCTCCAAGGGCGATCCGGGCAGCGGGTTGATGGGCGTTCTTTCCGGCTCGGTGAAGATCAGCGTACCCTCGGCGGACGGGCGCGACATCGTGCTCAGAATCATCCATCCGGGAGAAATCTTCGGCGAGATCGCGCTGCTCGACGGGCAGCCGCGCACCGCCGATGCAGCCGCGATGACGGACTGCGAGCTCATCGTGATCGAGCGGCGTGATTTCATTGCGTTTCTTCGCACCCAGCCCGACCTGATGATGCAGATCGTCGAGCTCCTCTGCTCACGCCTGCGCTGGACCACCGAGCAGGTCCAGGACGTGACCTTTCTCGACCTTCCGACCCGGCTCGCCAAAGCCTTGCTGCGTTTGGTTCGGGAAAATGAAGGGGCTGCCGGCGAGGGCAAACTGACGATTACTCAACGCGAGCTCAGCCAGATGATTGGCAGATCGCGCGAAAGCACCAACAAGCAATTGCGCGTCTGGGCCAGGCAGGGTTGGGTTCGTTTGCAGCGGGGCGGTGTTACGGTCTTGCATCCGGAGAAGCTGGTCGAAGTTGCCGCCGAAGCAGCGGAGCTCGACGCCTCGTAGGAGCGCCAAGCAAAAAAAAGCCCCGCAAAAGCGGGGCTCAAGTGAAGGAGGAAACGCCCATGATTAGGCGCGCATAACCTTACTCATTTCGACCGCCGTGCCAACCTTTAATTTGGCCCCAACGCCCAGATTTGCGGCGCGTGTCACTTTTCCGCCACAGTGTTTCCGGGCGATCGTGAACGGACTCTCTAACAACCCCGCAGGAACCGCCTGCCGGGTCCGTGATCCATGGCGGCGGAGTCATGCGGCGCCGTTGACGCTCGGGATCACGACAAACAGCAGGATCTGCATGAGCAGCGAACAGCGCCAACGCAATCTCGGCTATTTCTTCGATGATGCGCTCAAGCGCGTGCCCGACAAGGTCGCAATTATCGATCTGTTTGGGGGAAGCGAGCGTTGCTCGACCTACAGGCGGCTCGACGCGCGCATGGACAGCATTGCAAGAATGATTGCGCGCCTCGGGGTCCGCCCCGGCGAGCGCGTTGCCATGCTCCTTGGCAACCGTACCGAGTTCATCGAATTTTTCTTTGGGTCGATGCGCGCCGGTGCAATCCCGCTGCCGCTGAATGTCCGGCTCGCTGCCGCGACTTTGACCGAGATCATCCGCGATGCCGCATGCGTTCTTGCGCTCGTCGACCCCACTGCTAATCGCGATTTGCTCGCCATGACGCGCAGCTTGCCGTTGCGACATCGGCTGCTGCTTGATGACACGAGCGAAGGGTTCCTCCCGTTCGAGAACGAGATGGCAAAGCCCGCGCCTGCGATCGAGCCTCCGGTGATCGACGACAATGCGCAGGCGTTTCAACCCTATACATCAGGCTCCACCGGACGCCCGAAGGGCGCGATCATGACCCATCGCGGCATGCTCTGGTACGTGCGCTGCAATCAGCGCTATTGGCCCGCGGCCGAGAGCGACCGCGGGCTCATTGCGCTTCCGCTGTTTCACAAGAATGCCTTGCGCGGCACGGTGAAACCCATGCTCTATGCCGGCGGCTCCTTCGTGCTCATGCCGGGGTATGAGCCGCGCGCCTATCTCGATGCACTGGCCAAGTACAAATGCACCTATTCTCGCGGGGTCGCGGCGGTCTTCACAATGTTTCTTCAGCATCGCGACTATCTCCACTCGCTCGATCTCAGCGCATTGCGCAGCATGACGATCGGGTCGGCGGTGGTGGCGCCCGAGCTCATCGAGACGGTCGAACGCGCGCTGCCCCATGTCAGAGTCGCGGAAAGCTATGGCTTGACCGAGGGTGGCAGTCCGCTGCGCCCGCCGATTGACGGCCGTCCCGTCCCGCGCGGCAGCCCCGGAGTAGCAGCGCCCGAGGTCGAGGTCAGGCTGATCGACAGCCAAGGAAGGGATACGGACGAAGGCGAACTGCTGGTGCGGTGCCCCTATGTCTGCCTCGGCTATTACAACGAGCCGGAAATTACCCGCCAGAAGCTGCACGATGGCTGGCTGCACACCGGCGATCTCTTCTGCAGGGACAAGGACGGCTTTTTCTATTTTCGCAGCCGCGTCGACGACATGTTCAGCTGCGGCGGCGAGAACGTCTATCCGAAGGAAGTCGAGAACCTGCTGTTCGCGCATCCCGATGTGGCGAATGCCGTTGTCGCGCCGGTGCCGCACGCGGTGAAGGACTTCGTTCCGGCAGCGATGGTCGTGCCGCGGGAAGGCTCGGCGATCACGGCAGACGCGCTCAAGGCCTATTGCCTGGAACGCGGGCCCGTTTTTTCACACCCGCGCTTCATTGCAGTGGTGCCCTCGCTGCCGCTGAACGGCGCAGGCAAGATCGACCGCGGGATGGCGCAGGTCAGGCTCAGGGACGCATTCGCCGCGAACGCACTAAACCCGGTCGGTGAATAGTCCGCATTGTTGAACACGCGTGCGTGTGGCAAGCTTCAGCTCGCCAGTTCTGAGCAAATCCCCGATCACGTGAAGGACTGCTGACCGCCCGAATAAAATGGAGTCATCATGCTTGCTGAAGCCGATCGCAACAAAGCGGCCGACATTCTCATGGCGGCGGAAAGAGAGCGCAAGCAGGCGGTCCAGCTGTCGAAGACCTGGCCCGATCTCACTATCGATGATTCCTACGCGATCTCAAAGGAGGTGGCACGGCGCAAGCTTGCGGCAGGAGCCAAGCTCATTGGCCACAAGGTCGGGCTGACCTCGAAGGCAATGCAGCGCTCCTCGCAGATCGATGAGCCCGACTACGGTCATCTGTTCGACGCCATGATGGTCGCGGATGGAGCCAAGGTCCCGCACGAGAAATTTTGTCGCCCCCGGGTCGAGATCGAGCTGGCTTTTATCATGGGCAAGCCGCTCAAGGGTCCGGGCATTGGCCTTCCCGAGGTGCTGCGCGCTACCGAATATGTCGTGCCGGCAATCGAGATCGTGGATGCGCGCCTGCAGGATCCCCGCAAGATCGTGGACACGGTGGCGGATAACGGGGCGGCGGCGGGGATCGTGATCGGCGGCCGGCCGGTCGGTCCCCTCGACATCGACCTGCGCTGGGTCGGCGGCATCATGTACAAGAATTCCGAGATCGAGGAGACCGGCGTTGCCGCCGGGGTGCTCGGCCATCCGGCGCTCGGGGTTGCGTGGCTTGCAAACAAGCTGGGAAGCCACGGGGTTGCGCTAGAGCCCGGCCACCTGGTGCTGGCGGGCTCGTTCACGCGCGTGGTGCATGCGGCTAAGGGCGATACGCTGCACGCCGATTTCGGCGCTCTGGGAGGAATTGCTGTGCAGTTCGTGTGAGCCGCCCTTAGTGGTTGAGGAGAGTGTTGCGTATGAATATTGAAGCGACAGGGACCGGGCTGGCGCACAAGGTTCGGCAGCTCGGACATCTCGATCTCGCCGGAGCAGGGCAGGTCACGATCAGCAATGGGCATGCCTTTGTCGGTCATCTGCCCAATCAGGATCAGCTAGGCACCTCCATTCTCGACATTTCCGATCCGCGCAAGCCGCGTGTGATCGCTACGGTTCGCATCGACGATCCGGAATCGCACAGCCACAAGGTCCGCGTTTCCAGCAGCGTGATGGTGGTCAATCACGAGCGCAATATGAGCAAGATGGGCCGGCGTGCCGAGCAACTGCCGGCTGCCAAGCGAGCCTTGCGCGAGCAGCTCGGCCGCGACCCCATTGCGCGCGAGATTGCTGCAAGGCTGAACGTCTCCGAGGACAACCTGCGCCAGCTCGAAGAGTTCGAGCGCCGCGGCTATCACAACGGCGGTTTCAAGGTGTTCGACGTCTCAGCGCCGGCAGAACCCAAGCTGATCTGCCATCACAAGACGGGCGGGATCGGGGTTCACCGCTTCGACATGGATGATCGTTACGCCTATCTCTCGACCGAGATGGATGGTTATGTCGGCAACATCCTGGTCATCTTTGATCTGCACGATCCGTCCAGGCCGCAAGAGATCTCGCGCTGGTGGATGCCGGGCCAGCACGTTGCCGGCGGCGAGGAGCCGACCTGGGCCGGGCGCCGGCACCGGCTGCATCATGCGCTGCGTTTCGGCAATGAGATGTGGGCGAGCTGCTGGCACGCGGGATTGCGTGTGATCGACGTCTCCGATCTCGCCCGGCCGCGAACGCTCGGCGGCTACAATTACCATCCGCTTTTTCCCGAGCCGACGCACACGGTCATGCCGCTGCAGGACAGGATCGGCGGGCGGCGCATCGCGCTCGCGATCGACGAGGAAGACCAGGCCCAGAGCGCCGCCGAGGAAGAGACGCGCCGCGGCCGCGCGCATGCCTGCGTTCTCGTGTTTGATGCGACCGAGCTTTCAGACATCCGGCCGGTGGCGCAATTTCAGGTAAGCGAGCTCGATTCCCCGTTCAGCCGCACGAGCGGCGCTCGTTTCGGCGCGCATCAGTTCTGCGAGCGCATGTCCGGTACTCTCGTCCACGCGGTCTGGTTCGGCGGCGGGCTGCGCATCATCGACGTTGCCGATCCGCAGGCCCCGCGCGAGGTCGGCTATTTCATCCCGCCGCCCGTAGCCGGCCGGGCGGCACCGCAAAGCAATGATGTCGCGCTCGATGACCGTGGACTGATATACGTCGTGGATCGGCATGTCGGGTTCGACGTGCTGGAATTCACCGGCTAGGGCACGTTCCGGTGAAATGCGATCAGCAGCGCAGCAAACCCGGTCTGTTCCCTCTCCCCGTTCTTACGGAAGGAGGGTTAGGGTGAGGGGCGGAGTTCAACACGATACGGCGTGCCCCTCACCCCTACCCTCTCCCCGCGCCAAGAGCGGGGAGAGGGAGCCACCCAGCTCGGGTGTCAGCAAACCGGCCCAGGTCCGGCGCAAGCGCGCCAGCGTGTCCTCCGGCGCGGGGACTGTGAGCCGCCCGCCGTCAGGGTCGACGAGATCGAGCCGGGCGAGCTTGGCGACCGCGTCGGCGACCTTGAAGCTGATGTCCACTCCGAAAGCATCGCGCAGCCAGGCCTCGATCCGGCGCTCAAGCTCCGTTTGCGTCTGTGCCGTCGCTCCCGTGTGCAGGAAATAATAGGCGAGGAAAGCCTCCTTGCATTCCTGATCTTCTGCCTCTCCGATCATGTAATCGAAGATACCGGCGTTGTTGTTGAGGTTGCGAAAATAGATGTTGTTGGTGAGCTCCTGCTGGTATTTCAGCGACTGGCGCTGAATATCGCAGCCACTGGCGCATCACGAATCCGATCAGCGCAACAAGCCCGCTCATGGCTGCAAACGCGCGCTTGAGCGCATCATGCTCGACCTCGGCGACAATCCCAAGATAGAACCCGATCACCAGGAACAAAACCGTCGCGGTGGATGCGAGGTTGATAAGGATCGGAAACGCACCGGCGATCGCGTCGTTGCGCAGGTCTTCCAGCTGCTCGAAATATTCGTAATGAAGAATGGCGGCGAGGAATCGGCAGATCTGTCGGAACTGCACGCGCTCCGCCTCGCTCCCAAGCGCTCCATGCTCGATCAGCGCATCCAGGAGCTCGGCTTTGCGAACGGGGATGAACCGCTCGCGTGCCGCGGCGCGCTCATCCCCGCCTCCCGGCGTCATTGCACCGACTGGTAAAAAGTCTTTGCTTCCGCGCTGAAACCCTGCCGCGATTGCGGATCGATGTAGAACATGTGGCCGCCGCGATAGAGCGCAAGCTGCGCGCGCGACGGATCGCCGCTCGGCGGCAGGTGATCGAGCACGTACCTGCTGGCCGCGTAGGGCGTAACCATGTCGCTGTAGCCATGGGCAATGAGCAAGCGGAAGGAGGGAACCAGCGCGAGCAATTCCCGCAAGTCATCGCTCACGCCTACCGATCCCCGCCCGCCGCCCCAGTCCCATTTGCCCGACACGTCGGACGCGAGCAGGATGTAGGTCATCTCGGTCTTGAACCCGAGCTCGTCGCGCGCGTAGCTCGCGTAGGCACCACCGTAAGCTCGGGTGAGCCCGTCCAATAGCGGGTCCGGCCCGCGGGCGGCGTCCTGCTCAGGAAACGGATCGGCGACGGCAAAGGTCGCATCGTAGCGGCTGACGATCTTACCCTCGCGCGCATGCAGGTGCTTCACATAAGCATCGCGGATGAAGCCGTGCGACTTCGCGACCGTGTCCTCGGGCAGGCCGGTCATTTGCGCGACGCGCGCATAGAAATTGCTTGCCGCCTCGCCTTTCGGCGGCGGGCCGGCGAGCGTGGGCAGATAGATGCCGAGCGCGAAGCGCTCAGCTTCCCGCAAGCCATCCTGGCTGAACGTGCCTTTGCTTTCGAGCTCTGCTGCGGCAAGCGACGGCAACTGCAGGGCGGCAGCCAATGCGGAGCGGCTGCTGCCGAATGTCAAGCTGCCCTCGAGGAGCGGGGACAGCATGATGATGCCGGAGACGGCGATTCCCTGCTCCTGCCGCAGCGTCTGCGCAACCTTGGCGGCGCGAAAACCGCCATAGCTCTCGCCGAGCAGATATTTGGCGGCGTTGGCGCGGCCGTTCTTCGCGACATAAAGCGCGATTACCTTGGCCAGCGATTGCGCATCGCCGCGCACCCCATAAAACGGGCCGCCGCCGTCAGCCTTGGCGGGCCGGCTCCAGCCCGTCCCCACCGGATCGATCATCACGAGATCGGTGAAGGCGAGCCAGGCGTGCGGATTGTCCCGCAAGCGGGTGGTGGTGGGATCGTTGCCGACAAAATCGGCAATCCGCGGCCCAAGCAGTCCCAAGGTCAGATAGGCGGATGCCGCGCCGGGTCCGCCGTTGAAGCCGAAGGTGATGGGGCGGTTCGTGCTCCCGGCATCCTTTGCGACATAAGCGGTGTAATAGATCGCTGCGGAACGCTCGCCGGACTGGTCGTACAGCGAGAGGGTGCCCGCCGTCGCGGTATAGGCAAGCTTTCCGCCCGGCAGGTCGATCGTGTGCTCGGTAACCGAATCCGCTGGCAGGAGGCGCAGCACGCTTTCTCGCTGCTCGCCCTGATGCTGCTCGGGCCGTTGGTGCTCGCTTTGCTGGGCGGGTTGATGTTGCGGGCGCTCCTGCGCACCCGCAGCCGCAGCGGCACCGGTGAGGAGCAGCGACAACAAGAGGCGAATCGTGGCGAGCTTGGGCAAGGTCATATAGGAGTCCTTTTGTTTTGCGCCTGTGGGGCGCCCCGGCCCGGCGGCACCATACCGGTATTGTCAGGGAGCCTCAAACGGCCGGCGCGGTGGACATCAGCCGGAAGATCGGGGAATGTCGGGGGCAGGCATGTGCCAGCTGAGACATCACAGAGGATCCCGAGCTGATGCCGTTTCCCCGCGCCTCGCGCGCGCTCGAACGATTCACCGTCCTCGATCTGACGCGGGTGCGGGCCGGGCCAACCTGCGTGCGCCAGCTCGCAGATTGGGGTGCCAACGTCATCAAGATCGAGCTGCCTCCGGAGCCCGGGGTTGCAGACCCTCTCGGGGGGCCGCGCGAAGGATCTGATTTCGAGAATCTCCACCGCAACAAGCGCAGCATTACCCTCAATCTGAAGCTGCCGGAGGCGTTGGCTGCATTCAAACGCATGGTGAAAAAGGCGGACGTGGTGGTGGAAAATTTCCGCCCCGATGTGAAGCGCCGGTTGGGGATCGACTACAAGCAACTCGCCAGGATCAATCCGAAGCTGGTCTACGCCAGCATTTCCGGATTCGGGCAGACCGGTCCTTATGCCAATCGGCCGGGCTTCGACCAGATCGCGCAGGGCATGGGCGGGCTGATGTCCATCACAGGCCTGCCTGGGCAGGGGCCGGTGCGCGTCGGCATTCCGATCGCCGACCTCTGCGCTGGTTTGTTTTGCGCAATGGGTATTCTCGTTGCGCTGCTGGAGCGAGAAAAGTCCAAAAAGGGACAGTATGTCTCGACTTCGCTGCTGGAAGCGCAAATCTTCATGCTCGACTTCCAGGGAGCGCGCTGGCTCATCGGCGACGAGGTGCCCAAGCAGGCTGGCAACAATCATCCCACCAGCATTCCGACCGGGGTGTTCAAGACCGCCGATGGCCACATCAATATCGCCTCGACCGGCTCGAAGATCTGGGCGCGTTTCTTGAGTGCCGCCGATGCCGCAGAGCTCGCAGAGCGACCGGAATATCAAACCGCCGCCGAGCGATTGAAGCATCGCGACGCGCTCAACGCCGATATCGAGCGCTACACGGTCAAACGCACCAGCGCCGTGTGGATCGAGCTTCTCAACAAGGCGGGCGTTCCCTGCGGACCGATCTACACCATCGATCAGGTTTACGCCGATCCTCAGGTCGCACACCTCGGCATGGCGCAGCCGGTGAAGACCAAGGGCAAACCTCTACGCATGGCGCGCCAGCCGGTCTCGCTCTCCCGCACGCCCAGCAGGCTCGCCGCGGCGCCCCCTGCGCTAGGCGAGCACACGGATGCGGTGCTGCGGGAATTCGGCTTTGCCGCCAAGGAAATCTCTGCCCTGCGCAAGGCAAAAGCGGTATGAACAGGCCGCGGAGGAACTCAAATGGATGACGTAACCAAGACCGGGAAGATGCTGCGGCGCAAGGAAGGGCGCGTCGGTTATGTGATCTTCAACAATCCAGAGCGGCACAACGCGGTGTCGCTGGACATGTGGGCGCAGACGAGCCGCATCCTCGAGGACTACGCCGCAGACAATGACGTGCGGGTGGTCGTGCTCACCGGCGCCGGCGGCAAGGCCTTCGTGTCCGGTGCCGACATCTCGAAATTCGAGAGCGAGCGCGCAACGCTCGATGCCACCCGGATCTACAACGCCACGGTTGAAAAGGCCTATTCCGGAATTCAGGAGTTTTCCAAGCCGACGATTGCGATGATCCGCGGCTATTGCATCGGCGGCGGCCTTGGGCTCGCCGTGTGCTGCGATCTGCGCATCTGCTCCGAGAATTCACGTTTCGCGGTGCCCGCCGCCAAGCTTGGGCTGGGGTATTCCTATGCGGGCTTGCGTCGGCTGATCGATGTCGTCGGTCCTGCGTTTGCCCGCGAGATATTCTTCACCGCGCGTCAATTCGCGACCGAGGAAGCCCGCGTGATGGGCCTGGTCAATCGCGTCGTGCCCGACGGCGAGCTCGAATCCTATGTGAAGGACTATGCCGAGACCATTGCCGCCAATGCACCGCTCACGCTCAAGGCGGTGAAATACATCGTCGGCGAAGTCATGAAAGACGAATCAAAGCGCAATCTCGGGCGCTGCGCCGAGATGGTGGAGCAATGCTTCGCCAGCCAGGACTTTATCGAGGGTCGCAGAGCCTTCATGGAGAAGCGGAAACCGACCTTCACCGGCAGCTGAGTTGCCTCGTCGGCAATCTTTGTCACTCCGCACTTTGCCGATGACGAGAGCCGGAGCGGGCAAAAGCGGCAACCTGCCACGGCGTTCAAGGCAGGTTTCGGTGCTTCAATATTCAAAGGCGCAAGCGGCGCACAGGTCGTAGCGTGGCCGGGGAGGAAAGGCGTGGCGTCGGTTGAGTTGCGCGGTCTGACCAAGCGCTACGGAGAGATTGCGGTCGTCAACGACATTTCGCTCACCATCGAGCACGGCCGCCTGATGTGCCTGCTCGGCCCATCGGGCTGCGGCAAGACCACCACGCTGCGTTTGATTGCGGGATTCGTGGAGCCCTCCGCCGGCGAGATACGGGTCGGCGACGAGGTTGTTTCCTCCCCCGCACGAAGCCTGCCGCCCGAGCGGCGCAACATGTCAATGATCTTCCAGAGCTATGCATTGTGGCCGCACATGACGGTTCGTCAGAATGTGGCCTATGGGCTCAAGCTGCGCCGCATGGACCGTGCCACCATCGAGCGCAAGCTTGCCGCCATCCTGGCGACAACGCATCTTGCCGAGCTAGCCGACCGCTATCCGGGCGAGCTCTCGGGGGGACAGCAGCAGCGTGTCGCTCTCGCTCGCGCGCTCGTCGTCGAGCCCGAGACGCTGCTTTTGGACGAACCCTTATCTAATCTCGATGCCAACCTGCGCGAGGAGATGCGCTTCGAGGTGCGCCGGCTGCACGACGAGTACCGCTACACCACGGTCTACGTCACCCACGACCAGTCGGAAGCCATGACCACCGCCGACGTTATTGCCGTGATGAACGCCGGCAAGATCGAGCAGGCCGGGTCGCCGGAAGACATCTACGAGCGTCCGCGCTCGGAATTCGTGGCCCGCTTCATTGGATCGAGCAATATCGTCAAGGGAATAGCGCTCGATGACACCCACCTGTCCTGCGCCGGCGGGAAGTTGCGCGGCACCGGCGGCAAGCTCATTCCTGGCGAGACCGGAGCCATTGCAGTGCGCCAGCACGTGATAGGACTGGGAGTGAGGGAGCCCGAGAGCATGGAGAACGTGCTCCCCGGCACGGTCATCAGGCAGGTTTTCCTCGGCGCCAGCCGGGACTATCTCATGGAGCTCGCCGATCGCACCCAATTGCGCGTGGTCGCGTCGGCGGCCGACAACATTGGGCAAGGCACGTCGGTCTGGTTGCACCTCCCGCCCGAGCGCTGCCGCATCCTGACGGGCTAGCCGTGCTCGACAAGAAACTCGGAACCAGGTTCAGGAGCAAACCACATGAAAACACCGACAATCTCCAGACGAGAGCTGCTGCAAGCATCCGGCGCTGCGGCGGCCTCCAATTTGCTCGCCTCGGTCGCATCCTCCGCACCCCCGGCAAGCGCCGTCACGCCGCAGCTGATCGAGGCGGCGAAGAAGGAAGGAAAGATCGTCTACTACACCTCGATCGACCTTCCAGTTGCGGAACGTATCGCCAAGGCATTCGAGGCGACATATCCCGACATCGCCGTGCGGGTCGAGCGAACGGGCGCGGAGCGCGTCTTCCAGCGAATCGGCCAGGAATATGCGAGCGGCATTCATGCCGTGGACGTCGTCAACTCATCGGACGCGGCGCATTTCATCGCCTGGAAGCGCGATGGGCTGCTCGAACCCTACGTGCCCGAAGACGTCGCCAAATATTACCCCGACGAGCACCAAGACCCGGACGGCATGTTCGCAAGCTTCCGCGTGTGGCTGTGCGTGATTGGATACAACACCACCATGGTGCAGGCTGCCGAAGCTCCGAAAAGCTACGCCGATCTGCTTGACCCGAAATGGCTGGGGAAGATCGTCAAGGCGCATCCCGGTTACAGCGGCACCATCATGACCGCGACCTATCAGATGGCGCGCGACCTCGGCTGGGAGTTCTTCGAGAAGCTGGCCAGGCAGAAGGTGATGCAGGTGCAATCCTCCGCTGATCCTCCGAAGAAGCTTGCGCTCGGCGAGCGCGCCGTCATGGCCGATGGCAACGAGTACAACATGTTCGTTGAGAAGGAGAAGGGAACTCCCGTCGAGATCGTCTACGCAACCGAGGGCTCGCCCCTCATTGTGGGCCCGAACGGGCTGTTCAAGAGCGCCCCCAATCCAAATGCCGCGCGGCTGTTTCAGAGCTTTTGTTTCTCACCTGAAGCACAGCAGCTTTGCATCGATGCGGGAGGGCTGCGTTCGCTGCATCCTCAGGCCAAAGAGAAGCCAGGACGCAAGCCGTTTGGTGAAATCAAGAAGATGAAGGATGACCCCGCCAGCGTCGAGAAGATGAGCGGCGAGATCAAGGCGCACTACAGCAGGATCTTTGGAGTGTGAGGAGGTTCAGCGGGTGTTGAGTTGGCTCACGGCCGTTCGCTCCAGGCGCGACATTGTCAAGGCGGCACCCGGCATCGCTGCCGGTCTCCTCGTTTCACCGCTGAAGGCCGCGGCGCCGGAGCCCACCGCCATCACCCGCGAGCTGCTGGAGGCCGCGCGCAAGGAGGGAAAGGTCAACTATTACGCCTCGATCGACTTGTTGCTTGCGGAGAAGATCGCGAAATCGTTCGAAGCGAAATTTCCCGGCATCGCCGTACAGGTGGAACGCACCGGCGCCGAACGGCTGTTCCAGCGCATCGGACAGGAATACGCGAGCGGCATTTACAATGTCGACGCGGTGAATTCATCGGATGCGGCGCATTTCATCGCCTGGAAACGGGACGCGCTTCTCGCTGCCTTCGTGCCGGAGGACGTGGCCGCGCATTACCCGCCCGAGCACCGCGATGCCGAGGGGATGTTCGCCAGCTTTCGCATTTCGCTCAGCCCGATGGGCTATAACACCAATCTGGTCCGGGCGGCGGAAGCACCCAGGAGCTTTGCCGATCTGCTCGACCCGAGATGGATGGGCAAGATCGTCAAGGCGCACCCTGCCTACAGCGGAACGATCACCACGGCTACGTTTCAGATTGTTCGAGAGCTTGGCTGGGAATACCTGGAGAAGCTGGCCAAGCAGAAGGTCATGCAGGTGCAGTCCGCTACCGATCCTCCGAAGAAGCTGGCGATGGGCGAGCGCGCGATCATGGCGGATGGCGGTGAATACAACCTGTTCCAGAGCAAGGAAGCCGGCGGTCCGGTCGAGCTGATCTATCCGACCGAGGGTACCCCGCTCATCATCGGCCCCAACGGCATCTTCAAACGCGCGCCCCATCCGAACGCGGCGCGGCTGTTCCAGTGCTACTGCTTCACCCTCGATTGCCAGCAACTGATCGCCGACTTGGGGCTGCGCTCCGTGCACGCGCTGGTCAAGGAGAAACCCGGGCGCACGCCGTTTCGCAGCATCAAGACGATGAAGGATGATCCTGCCGGCGTCGAGAGAATGAGCGAGGAGATCAAGGCGCGCTACAGCCGCATCTTCGGCGTGTGAGAGTATTCCGGGTGGAATGACACGCAGTCTGTCCTTCATCTCAAAGAGAGCTGATGCACAAAACCACCGTTTCCAGGCGCGATGTGACGAAGGCATCGGGCGTAATGCTCGCGGGATGCCTTTTGCCAGGTGCGGGCGGCTTCACGCGGCTTGCGCGCGCGCAAGCGGTGACGGTCGAGCCTGCCGCGATTACGCCCGTGCTGATCGAAGCTGCGAGAAAGGAAGGCAGGCTTGCCTTCTATACCGCCATGGACCTGCCGGTCGCCGAGAAGCTCGGCAAGGCGTTCGAGGCCAAATATCCCGGCATCAGCGCGCGGGTCGAACGCTCCGGAGCGGAACGGGTGTTCCAGCGCATCGGACAGGAGATGGAGAGCCGCATTCACGCTGTCGACGTGGTGAACAGCGCTGATGCCGCGCATTTCATCGTCTGGAAGCGCGAAGGCTGGCTCGCTTCCTATCTCCCTGAGGAGGTGGCGCGGCACTATCCTGCCCGGTTCTACGACCCTGATGGACTGTGGGTGACCACGCGCGTCTGGCTTTCCTCGCTCGGCTACAACACCAATCTGGTGCGCGCGGAGGGCGCGCCGAAAAGCTTTGCCGACCTGCTCGATCCAAAATGGACCGGCAAGATGGTCAAGGCACATCCCGCCTATAGCGGCACGATCATGACCGCGACGTTCCAGATCGTGCGCGAGCTCGGCTGGGGGTATCTGGAAAAGCTGGCCCGGCAGAAAGTGCTGCAGGTCCAATCATCGACCGATCCGCCCAAGAAGCTCGCGCTCGGCGAACGCGCCGTCATGGCCGACGGCAACGACTACAACCTGATTCAGCTCAAGGAGGCCGGCCAACCGGTCGAGGTGGTCTATCCGGTCGAGGGCACGCCGCTCGTGACCGGCCCGAGCGCGATCTTCAAATCGGCGCCCAACCCGAATGCGGCCCGGCTGTTCCAGGCCTGGCTGCATTCGCTCGAAGCGCAGCAGCTTCTCGTCGATTTTGCCCGGCAACACTCCGTCCACCCGCAGGTGCGGGAAAAGCCGGGTGCGCGCAAGCTCGCCGACATCAAGACCTGGAAGGACGATCCCGCCGGAGTGGAGAAGGCGAGCGAGGAGATCAAGACGCGCTACGCGCAGCTGTTCAAAGTGTAGAGCCATGACGATCGCTCTGCCGGCCGCGCGCGCATCCAGGCCCTACAGGCTCGACCTGTCCTGGCCGATCCTGATCCTGTTCGCCGCGCTTTTGTGCGTCCTGATCATCCTGCCGATGTTCTGGCTCCTCTATTACAGCTTGGTGGATCGTACCGGCGCGTTCACGCTCGCCAATTTCAAGACCCTGATCGTCGATCCCATTTTCGTCGAGCCGATGATCACGACGCTGATCCTTGCGGTCAGCTCGAGCATCATCTGCTGCGCGGTCGCGGCTCCCATGAGCTGGCTGGTGGCACGCACCGATATGCCATTACGCCGCACCGTCCGTGCGCTGGTGACCGCCTCGTTCGTCACCCCGCCCTTTCTCGGCGCGATCGCGTGGGAGCTGCTGGCGGCACCCAACAGCGGCCTCCTCAACAAAGCCTTCCGTGCGGTCACGGGGGCGCCGCAGGACGAGCACCTCTTCGACATCTACACGCTCGGCGGGCTTATCTTCGTCATTTCCTGCTACACGTTTCCTTATGTGTTCGTGCTCCTCGCCAACGCGCTCGATCGCATTCCCGGCGACCTCGAAGACGCGTCCTCCATACTAGGCGGGCGCACCTGGACCACGGCTCGGCGGGTGACCATTCCGCTCGCTCTACCCGCGCTCGTTGCCGGCGCCCTCGTCGCCTTCCTGCAGGCGATGACGCTGTTCGGCTCGCCCGCGATCCTGGCGATCCCCGCCGGCTTTCACACCATGACGACCAAGATCTGGAGCCTGTTCAATTATCCGCCCAAGCCCGAGCTGGCCGCGGCAGCTTCGGTGCCGCTTCTGCTGCTCACCGTGCTCCTGCTGCGGGCCGAGCAGCTCGTCCTTGGTCGCCGCGGCTATTCGGTGATTGGCGGCAAGCAAGGCGATCCCAGGCTGGTACGCCTTGGGGCAATGCGATGGGCGGCCTTGTTCTTTGTGTTCGTGGTCCTGCTTTGCCCCGTGTTCCTTCCCTACGGCGCGCTCATCAACGCCGCGTTCTCCCCGGTCGCCACCTCGTTCGTCTCCTTCGATACCTTCACATTGCACAACATTCGCTTCGTGTTTTTCGATTTATCGGCAACCAAGCTCGCGGTGAAGAATACGTTGGTGCTGGGTGCTGCATCGGCAACCATCGGCACGCTCATGGCGCTGGTGATTGCCTACCTCACCAGCCGCCGCGCCATTGTCGGCTACCGCACCCTCGGATTTCTCGCCACCGCGCCGGTCGCAATCCCCGGGATTGTGCTCGGTGTCGGTCTGTTCCTGAGCTACGCGCGACCGCCGTTCGTGCTCTACGGCACGTTATGGATCCTGCTGCTCGCCTTCGTCACCATCGCGCTGCCTGCGGCGTACCAGCAGCTTCAGTCGGCGTTCCGTTTCGTCCATACCGACCTGGAAGATGCCAGCCGCATTCTGGGATCGACCCGATTGCGGACCCTGCGCGACATCACCGCACCCTTGCTGCGCACCAGCGTGATCGCGACCTGGTGCTTCATCTTCGTAGGCGTGATCCGGGAGCTCTCGGCCGCCATCATGCTGTTCACCTCGGAGACCAAGGTCATATCGGTGCTCATTTTCGATCTTAACGAATCCGGCGACCTCGGCGCGATTTCCGTTCTCGGCCTGATCATGCTCGCGATCACGTTCGCGGTGGTGGTTGCGGTCAATCGCATTCCCGGCTTCAGCGAGGCTCGGTTGCGCAATGCCTGACATCGAGGAACGGGGCTCGGGGAGCGCCGTGAAGGAACTGTCGGGGCGGGTTGCTATCGTTACCGGCGCGGGCCGCAATATCGGACGCGCGATTGCGCTCGCGCTCGCAGATGCCGGCGCCGCCGTCGTGGTCAATGCACGCGCGAACCGCGGGGAAGCGCAAGCGGTTGCAGAGGAGATCGAGCGGGCCGGCGGCAGAGCCATTGCGATCACGGCCGACGTAACGGATCCCGACGCCGTGCGGGAGATGACGGCCGCTGCGGCCGCGCATCTCGGTCGCATCGACATTCTGGTCAACAACGCTGCGGTGCGCCTCGAGCAGGCGTTCGATCGAATGACGCTCGCGCAATGGCGTGCGGTGACGGCCGTGATTCTGGACGGCGCGTTCAACTGCGCGCAGGCGTGCCTACGTCATATGCGGCAGGCAGGAGGCGGCGTGATCGTGAACATCGGTGGTCTGAGCGCGCATACCGGCGCAGCGCGGCGCCCGCATGTGGTGGCCGCCAAGGCCGGGCTTCTCGGGCTCACCCGCGCGCTCGCGCATGAGCTCGCCCCCGACAACATCAGGGTCAACACGGTTACGCCGGGTCTGATGGCAACGCCCCGGCCTGCGGAGAGCCCCGAGCCGGAGCACCACTCGCGTATTCATGCGCTCTTGGGGCGGCGCGGCCTGCCGGAGGATATCGCGGCGGCGGTGCGTTTCCTCTGCGGCCCCGGTGCGAGCTTCATCACCGGGCAGAACATTCAGGTGAGCGGCGGCGCTTTCTTGGGGTAGATCTCGGCATGGCAGCAATGCTGAAGGAGCGACACGGCAACAGCCGTTGCTCCTCAAGCTAATGCGAAGGTGCTATCCTGGCGGCATGACGAAACAAGGTCTCGATATTCTTCTGGAGCGAGTAGCAACGTGGCCATTAGAGGCGCAGGAGGAGTTGCTTCGGTCCCTTGCCGAAATCGAAAAGAGGCACCTCGGCATCTATCGCCTCAATGATCAAGAAAGAGCTGCGGTCCGCCGTGGCCTTCAGGGGATGCGTGAGGGCAAGTTGGCCAGCGATGAAGAGGTTGCAGCGGTGTTCGCGCGCTACCGCGCATGAACGTCCGCTATTCCGAAGCGGCGCTTCGAGAGCTCGACGAGATTTTGCCTATATCTATGAACGCAGGGGAGCCATGCGCGCCAATGTAACTTCCTATATCTCGAAGATCCTGAAGCGCGCGAGCGTCCCAGCGAAGCCTCATCGCCAGCGCTTGTTGAGCGCCTCGTCGATCTCGGCTTCGGATGTAAATTCGCCCCGCTTCGCGCGCTCAAGCGGGCGCTCGAGCACCGCCCGCTCATCCTCTGAGAGCTGGTATGTTTCCTCCTCTGCGATCTCGGACAGCACCTCCACCGCAAGTTCCTGGCGCGCTTTGGGCAGCGCCCGAACCTTCGCGAACAGGGTCTCAAGCTTATTTTCTGTCGTCGGCATGCGGCACCTATAGCACACGCGGTAGTCAACGGCACGCCTTAAGCGGCGTGCCGTCTCCTCATCTCCTACGACGCTCCTCGTCTGACGTTGTGCGCCGGAACGGCGTGTATCCCGCCCGGAAACATGCTAATTCCCTCTCACCCAATCGCGATCATCAGCAGAATGTGAGGCGCACATGTACACGGATCTCGGGCTCTATATCGACGGCAAGTGGGTGAAGGGCAACGGCCGCAAGGGCGAGGAAGTGCTCAATCCGGCAACCGAGAAGCCCCTGGCGCACCTTCCCCATGCCAGCACGGCCGACCTCGACGAGGCGCTCGCGGCAGCGAAGAAGGGCTTTGCGCTGTGGCGGGCAACCTCGTCCTACGACCGCGCCAAGATCATGCGCAAGGCCGCCGACCTCATACGCGAGCGCCACGATGCGATCTCAAAGATCCTCGTGCAGGAGCAGGGCAAGGTCTATGTGGAGGCACGCGCCGAGGTGATCACTTCGGCCGATATCATCGACTGGTATGCCGAGGAGGGCCGGCGCAGCTATGGCCGCATCGTGCCGGGACGCGCCAAGGGCACCCGTCAGCTGGTCGTCACCGAGCCGGTCGGCATCGTGGCGGCGTTCACTCCGTGGAATTTCCCCGTGCTCACGCCGGCGCGCAAGATCGGCGGGGCGCTGGCGGCGGGCTGCGCCCTGATCCTCAAGGCTTCCGAGGAGACACCGGGCGCATGCGTGGAAATCGTGCGCTGCTTTGTCGATGCGGGACTGCCCGCGGGCGTGCTCAACCTTGTTTTCGGCGTCCCCGCCGAGGTCTCGGAGCATCTTCTTGCCAAGGACGCGGTGCGGAAGATTTCCTTCACCGGCTCGATCCCGGTCGGCAAGCATCTTGCCGCGCTGGCGGCAAAGGGAATGAAGCGCACGACAATGGAGCTCGGCGGCCATTCACCGGTTGTGGTCTTCGCCGATGCCGATCCGGAAAAGGCGGCCGACACCATCGCCGCCTTCAAGTATCGAAACGCCGGGCAGGTCTGCATCTCGCCCACGCGCTTTTACGTGCAGGAAGGCGTCTACAAGAAGTTCCTCACGCGCTTTACCGAGTATGCCAATGGCCTCAAGCTCGGCGACGGGCTGGAGAAGGGCATCACCATGGGGCCGATGGCGAATGCACGCCGGATCGATACCATGGAGAGCTTCGTTGCGGATGCCAAGAGCCGCGGCGGCACCGTGGTGACCGGAGGCAAGCGGCGCGGCAACCAGGGCTTCTTCTACGAGCCGACGGTCGTCACCGAGGTTCCCGACGATTCCAAGGTCATGACCGAGGAGCCGTTCGGGCCGATTGCCCCGATCGTCACCTTCAAGAGCTTCGACGAGGTGGTGGAGCGCGCGAATTCCCTGCCCTACGGCCTTGCCGCTTACGCCTTCACCACCTCGAACGCGACCGCCGCGGCGATCGGGGATGCGATCGAGTCCGGCATGGTGGGGGTCAACTCGGTCGCGGTCTCCACTCCGGAGACTCCGTTCGGCGGGGTCAAAGAATCCGGGCACGGCAGCGAAGGCGGTATCGAAGGGCTTGGCGCTTATCTCAACACCAAGTTCATCTCTCAGGCGTAGCGTAGGTTCGATCAGGTAGCTTACAGAACTCTCGGTAACTTCTCGGCCTGGTCGCCTCACCTCTCCCTTCAGGAGACTTCCAGAGAGGGAGCGTACAGGTATTGTGGTCGCCGCCCACTCTTAAGACAAAATCGGCTTCATGCATTTAGTGAATTGTCATTCCGCGTAGTATTATCGATCCCTTATAAGCGGCCGATCAAACCCGTATATATTCGAAGGCTCGTCGCGTTCATCGATGCGGTGAGGAAGCAGCAATGACCAGACTTGAATATCCAATCATCGTCGAGCCCCTTCCGATGGAGGAAGGCGGAGGGTTCTTGGCGACGGCACCCGATCTGCCGGGCTGCATGAGCGACGGGGAAACGCCCGAAGAGGCTGTCTCCAATATCCAGGACGCCATCACAGCCTGGATCGAGGCGGCGCGCGATCTCGGACATGCCGTGCCAAAGCCATCGCGGCGGGCGGCGGCCCGAGCATAGCTCCGCAGGCAGCGACACGGCGCGAGATTGTGCCGGAATCCCGACCCTGCTGGCATCACTCCAGAGACTCCGTTATCGCGGTCATCAGCGTTGCGCTTGCGATCGGCACATTCTGCCTGTCCGTGTGGCCGGCCAGAACGCAGGAGCTGAGAAAGCAGTACTGGGCCACCAGCCTATCCGGTGGCGTGCATGACACCTTGCTCCGGGGTCTTTACGCGGCGGTTCTACAGGGCGAAGCGGGCTGGCTCGACGTCGATTGGCAGAATCGCATTGCGAGGATGCGCAGAGGCATCAATCTGATTCTCTACCACGTCGGAGGCAATTGCTACATCGGCAGCGACTGCGACCGGTTTCCTTCTTCCGAGCCGACGGGCGATCGCTGGGGCAAGACGGAACGCATGCTCGATCTCACCGACGCGGCCACGAGAAAGATCGTGGTCGACGATCTGATCGGGATGATGCGTTATGCCGATGAGATCGCCCCCGAGGGCTCGATCATCGGCGTGCATCTCGACAATGTTCACAAGCTGGATGCGCAAGGTCTTGCCCAGCTCTTCAACGAGTTCCTGAGGGCTGTGAAGGCCACGCAGGAGAGCGGACGCATTTCCAAGGCCAGGAAGGTCGGATATGTCGCCAAGAACAATCCGAGGGCCTTCGGGCAGGCACTGGAACAGAAACTGCTCGATGCGCCGCCTCTCTATCAGATCAACGAGAACGCAAGATTGAATTGGGATGGAGTGCTCGATCGCGACTCGCGCAGGGCCCAGCAGATCGGCCGCCGATGCAGCATCCCGGTTTTCCTGATGACATTCGGCTCGGACATTGCTTACACCATCGAGGAGAATGGCGAGCAGCCGAACGTATTCGTGACCAGGGAAATGGCCGCAGAGATGGCGCAGATGCCGGATATCTCCGGGGTGGCCTGGTCTCCGGACGAGGCAATGTATCACCCCACGCTCTTCGTCCAGGGCTCACCGGTTCGGCAGGTCCCATTCGGCTCTCCTTGTGCTGACTGAGGGCAACAGCAACGCACGCTGACCAACCGACTGCTCTTGCCGGCCATGTCTGCACCCCGGGGAAGCGGACATACGGGTGCTGAAGAGGGATTTGGGTTTCGACCCGATGCGGCGGTCCCTGCGCACCCTGGGGGAGTCGAATTGAGCAGCGGTCCAGACGGATCGAGCCAATGGGCGTGGCTTGACGCTGGAAAGGAATTTCCTTACATACCCGCAAGCATACGAGGTGAGTCGCGCATGATCATCAGCAAGCTTACGAGCAAAGCCCAGACCACCATTCCCCAAGCCGTGCGCGAAGCGCTCCGGGTGCGAGAGGGCGACGAACTCGCCTATAAGATCGAGCGGGGCCGAGTTATTTTGACCAAGGCGGCGCGTACGCCGGCGGACGACCCTTTCGCTACGTTCGAAGAATGGGCATCCGAGAACGACCGGCGAGCTTATGGCAAACTTTAAGCCATGGGACGTCGTCAAGGTACCTTTTCCCTATACAGATCGCCCGATACTCCAGCGTCGGCCGGCACTCGTTATCGCTGGCGGAGCAATTGAGGCCGCCCATGGATTGCTATGGGTTGTGATGATTACGAGTGCAGAGAATTGCAGGTGGAGCAACGACGTTGTCGTTTCCGATCTGCGCAGGGCAGGACTTCCCGCGTCCTCCGTGGTGCGTTGCGTCAAGATCGCCACGATCGAGGCTGCGCATGCCGAGCGCATCGGTGATCTCGCGCAACATGATCGAAACAAAATCGCCAGCCATCTCAGGCGGATCTTGCGCGATGTGGTGGGATAGGTCGACATGCGGCCGAAGGAAATTGTATGTTACGAGAGGAGACGTGGGCCGTCGTCATGGGGGAAATGTAGGGCAAGGGGTGGATATGCCGTGAGTAGGGCTTTTATTAAGGAGACGGATCAGACCATCGAGAGTTTGCCCGACCGGCCGATCTCGTCGCACCAAAACCTTGTGACGCCCGAAGGACTCGAACTGATCGAAGCAGCCCTCGCGCGCTTGCGTCAGGAACGCGCGCTGGCGCAGAGCGCGAACGATCGGGCGGCCCAGGCCCGCATCGCCCGCGACCTGCGCTACTGGACTTCCCGGCATTCAACCGCCCGGGTGGTTCACCCCCCGAAGGATGCCGCCGTGGTCCGCTTCGGCTGCAAGGTTACGATCACACGCGATGACGGGCGCCGAGAGAGCTACCGCATCGTCGGTGAAGATGAGGCCGAACCCAGCCGGGGGACCCTCTCCTACGTCTCGCCCCTGGCGCGGGCGCTGATGGAGAAGCAGGTGGGCAATAGGGTGCGCATGGGAAGTTCCGTAGCGGAAATCCTGGAGATCAGACTTGTCGGTGAACATTCACACCGGGGTCTCCGAACTTTGAAAGACCCATAGCGTGACCATCAAAGACCCATAGCGTGACCATCTAAGCGTGGGGCACCAACACCCGGGCTTTGGTGCAGGCTGGTAGGCGGCTCGACCTTTCCTCCTTGATTGGAAGGGGGTAGCCGGGGGACACCTATGGCTCATAGGCACACCCCACCCCTCGACCGCAACAAACGGCCGGCTCAACTCCTGGTAAATCATCTTGCGGGTCATGCCGCCATCGACCACGAAATTGGCTCCGGTCACGAAACCCGCCCGGTCGCGATCGAGGAGAAAGGCGGCCATTTCCGCGATGTCCTCGGCCCGGCCGACGCGTATCGGCGTTGGGGCCGGTGCCATTGGCTTCCCCTGCCTGCAAATCCCTGTAAAGGGGGCGGGGCGACATCCAAAACCTGCAAAAAAGTGAGTACCAGCAAGGACATAAGCCGAAATGGCAGGATCCGGAACAGGGAAAAACAGGGAAATAACAGGGAAATGACCAGCGATTCATGACCCAACGTCGCGATCACCACTGCCAGCGAAAGATGATGGAGTTGTCGTTCTCATCGGCGCGTCCCAGCGCGACCATCCGGCGAAAACGCTCCCGCACGTCCTCGAGACTTCCGGGTTACCGCTTTGGCCTTTTTGGAACTGCATGCATTGTCCTCCTTTTGCGAAGCGGACGACAGCAGACGGACGATTGTCCAAACAAAAAGCCCGGCGCGGAAGTCCGGGCCGGGCTTCTCTCACAGCTTTGTGAGATTAGCGACTCATAGCAGAAGTTTGTTACAATGTCAAGATATCAAGCGAAATATTATCAAGCGAAATATCAAGCGAAATTTGTGTCTGGAGTACACGCGTTGTCCGGTTTTCTGCCTCCTTGCAGCGATTTAAAGCGCATTCCGCTCGAGTGGATACGTAGATGGTGGGTTAGCGACGCAACTCGGCTTGGCCGAGTTGCGTCGCGTAACCCACCGATACCCGCCGGCGTTGCTCCTGCGTTTGACGGTGGGTTACGCCGTGCAAGTCGGCTGTTCCCAGCCGACTTGCACGGCTAACCCACCCTACGCAGCGCAGCGATCGTGATTTAACTTCATCGAAACGAGCTCTAAAAAGAAGCCGAAAGCAATAAACCAAAAGCCGTTGACACGTTACGGGACTCATGTATAGTTGGTTATCCTCCAGAATTGCGAAGAAGATGGCGGTCTCTGACCGACTTCACGCTGGTCCGAGTGACCGTGGGAATGTCTCCTGCTGAACGAAAGGCGAAGGGTCTCCTGCCTCTTTTTTTGCAGTACACGAGTCCGGTCCTGGCACATTGCTGCCAACGGTGTTTGCGGCGTCTTGTCCGGAGCTGGCGAAAGCTGACGGTGTATCCCCATCCGTGGTCACTCGAGCGAAAGTTGCTTTCTGCAACTTTCTAAAATTGAACAAACAGCGGCGTAAACTCCAATCTGTCAGTCTCATATTTGGTTGGTCTCAAGGAAGGAAACATCTACTAATATAAGACTACTCGGCGGCAGAGGCGCGGCACGCTCGCCAGACCTTCTCCGCCGTTGCCGGCATCTCGAGATGCGCGCCGGCGCCTCCCGGGATGGCATCCGCGATCGCGTTCATGACCGCGGCAATCGCCGCTGTCGTCCCCGCTTCGCCCGCCCCTTTCACCCCCAGCGGGTTCGTCGTTGCCGGCACGAGATGCAGCTCTTCCTTGAACGCAGGCAGGTCATCCGCGCGCGGCAGCGCATAATCCATGAACGAGCCCGTGATCAGCTGTCCGCCCGCAGCGTCGAAGACCGCGTTTTCCAGCAACGCCTGGCCCACCCCCTGGGTGATGGACCCATGGGTCTGACCCTCGACGATCATCCGGTTGAGCGCATTGCCGCAATCGTCCACTGCGGAATAGCCAGCGAGCATGACCCCCCCGGTCGCGGGATCGATCTCGACCTCGGCAACATGGCATCCATTCGGGAATGTCAGCGGCGTCTCCGCGGTGGTCTTGGTATCGAGATCTTCCGCGATCTCGCCGCGCTCTTTCATCTCCTTGGCCCGGGCGGCGAGATCGAACAGCGAGATGCTGCGATCGGTGCCTACCACGCCGAAGCGTCCGCCGCGATACTCGATGTCCGCCTCCGCCGTCTCCAGCACCGCTGCCGCGATAGCCTTGCCTTTCGCCAGCATGGCATCCACCGTCTTGATCAGGGCGTGGCTCACCGTCATCGCGGAGCGCGAGCCGACCGAGGCATAGCCCGCGATCTCCATGGCGGAATCTCCTTGCCGATGCTCGATCTCTTCGGGGGCGATGCCCAGCCGTTGCGCCAGCATGGGGATGAAGACGGTTGCATGCCCCTGTCCCGTCGATTGCACATTGAGGCCGAGGACGAGCTTGTCGCCTCCGGGGAAATTCAGCGCCGTTGCTTCCAAAGGGAATCCACCTGCGTGCTCCAGCATGCAGGAAATTCCCAACCCGCGATATTTTCCCTGCTTCCCCGCCGCCCGCCGGCGCTGCTTGAAGCCGTCGTAGTGCGCAAGCGAAAGCGCCTTGTCCAGCAGCGAGGCGAAATCGCCGCTGTCGATGGTGGTCCCCACGGCGGTTCTGTACGGCATCGCGGACGGCTTGATCAGGTTGCGCCGGCGCAGCTGGACCGGATCGATGCCGGTCACCCGCGCCGCCTCCTCGACCGCGCGTTCGAGCATGTAGTTTGCTTCCGGGCGTCCGGCGCCGCGGTAGGGTGCGGTCGCGGTCGTATTGGTGAACACGCAGCGCACGCCGATGTCGATGCGCGGGATGTCGTACATCCCGGGCAGGCAGCGCGCGAGATTCACGGTCTGGATGTTGGCGCCCACCGCCCCGATATAGGCGCCCATGTTGGCGAGGTGACGAATGCGCAGCGCCAGAAACCTGCCACGCTCATCGAGCGCGAGCTCGACCTCGCTGAAGGCATCGCGGGCATGATTGTCGCTGAGGAACGCCTCGGCCCGGCTCGACATCCAATGCACCGGGCGCCCGAGCTTGCGCGCAGCGACCAGAACCGCGACGTATTCCGGGTAGGGTCCGGTCTTGAGGCCGAACGCACCGCCCACGTCTTCCGTGATCACGCGCAGACGCTGGTTGGGCACGCCGACAATGGGGGCGAGCCCGTCGCGCAGCGCCCGCGCGCTTTGGGAGCAGCAGCGCAGGAGATAGCTGTCGCTCGCCGCATCATAGCTTGCGGTCGCACCCCGCGGCTCCATCGAAGCGACCATGATCCTTTGATGCAATACTGAGACACGCGCGACATGCTTTGCCGATGCAATGACTCGCTCGACCTCCCTCGCGTTCGCGTCGGGATCGGGAGCGAGGCCCGGCCAGTCGACGGCGATGTTGCCGGGAGCCTCGGGCCATACCTGCGGCGCGCAAGCGCGCACGGCTTCGCGCAGATCGATGATCGGGGTGCGCTCCTCGTACTCGACATTGACGAGCTCGGCAGCGTCCTGCGCCGCCTCGATCGTCTCGGCGGCGACCAGCGCCACCGCCTCTCCCACGTGGCGCACGGTCGTTCCCGCCAGTGCGGGGCGCCGGGGAATCATCAGCTTCGTGCCGCCGCGCCCGCCGAGCGGCGGATGCTGGGATACGTTCCCGATCCCCTCCATGTCGGCGTCGGTGAGCACCGCAAGCACCCCCGGCGCGGCGCGTGCCGCGCCGGTCTCGACCGAGCGGACATCGGCGAAGGCATGGGGCGAGCGGACGAAATAAGCATAGGCTTGCCCGCTGACGGGTACATCGGCGGCATAGCGGCCAAGCCCGCGCACCAGCGGATCATCTTCCAGGCGTGGCTGGAAAAGCGCGCGTGTTTCTGTCGTCTTGGTATCCATGCGGGATTCCAATGAAGCGTTGGGGGAAATGTTTCTACGCGATGGCAGCGTGGAATGCTTGCCCTGTCACGCCGCCCTGCGTTCCGCGTCCGGCTCGAGCGGCAGCTTCACCGGCGCCCGCAGCCTGGCGGAAAGATCGAGTGCCTTTCGCCTGCGCTCTCATGCGGTGGCTCCCGCCATCTCGGCCACGGCCGAAAGCGATTCGTTCGACAGCGGCAAGTCAACCGGCGCGTTGCGCTCGGCGGAGAGATCCGCCGCGGTATAGGTCTCCATCACGACGCGCGCGCTCTCCGGCGTGACCATGACGGGGCGATCCCTGATGCAGGCCTCGAGGAAATGGATGGTCTCGGGGCCCATCTGGCCCGCAAAGACATGGTCCACCTGCTCGCCGGGCATGGTGGACATGGGAAAGCGCGTGCCCTCGGCCACGGTGTTGAGCCAATTGTCGCGATGGGTGTCGTCGAGAATGAGCGACCCTTCGGTCCCGGTGATCTCGACCCAGGTGGAGCAGTAGTTGGGATAGCTCGGCGGCAGGTTCCAGCCGCCGCCGATCGTCACCAGCATGCCGTTGTCCATGTGACGATCGACCACATCACGTCGAACGAGCCGTTGATGCTCTGCATGTAGCCGTAGGCACCTTGCGAGTAGACGCGCACGGGCTTCGCCGGATCGAGCAGCCAGAACACGAAGTCCAGGTCGTGGGTGGATTCCATAACGACCGGCGAGAGCTTTACCCGCTTGGCGATCTTGGCGCCCAAACCGCGGCTCAAATGCCGGCTGACCATGACGGAAACCACATTGCCCAGCGTGCCGTCAGTGATCTTCTTCTTGGCGTAGGCGAATTTCGGATTGAAGCGCTGCGAGTAGCCGATGGTGAACTTGAGGCGCCCGCGCCGGGCCAGCGTGATCAGCTCGTCGGCCTCCCAGAGCTGCAGCGCTATCGGCTTCTCCAGGAGCACGTGCTTGCCGGCGCGCAGGCAATCGCGCGCGATCGGATAATGATTCTGCTCCGGCGTGGTGCAGACATAGACGACGGAGATATTCGGGTTCTTGACGATGTCCTGATAATCGAGGGTTGCTGCGGCGGGCCGCGTCAGCGCCTTGACCTCCGCCAGGCGGTCGGGCCGGATCTCACAGATGTGGAGCTTGTCGACCAGCGCCGAGCGCGACAACGTCTCCGCCCGGATGCCCCCGCACCATCCCGTGCCGATCACTGCGACTTCGATCCGTTCCACTCTTTTCCGCTCCTAACGTGATTGGCGTGCGTATCTGATCCGACAGTGCAGCGCTACAGCTGAAACCGGATTTGTACAAGTTCCGCGCATCAGCTCTTTACCAGCTCGATTCCAAGCGCGTGCGCCACGCTGGTCATGGTCCTGTCAAAAGTTAGGAGCCGGCAACCGATCCTTTGGACGATCGCGATATGGAGCGCATCGGGGGTACGTATCGAGAGGTCCAGCCGACGCATCAATGCGGTAGCATCCATAACATCGAGACTCTCGAGTTTGACCAATGTGATGTGACGGGCGCACCAGGCATCGAAATTCGAGAATGCTGTTCGCGCATCGTCCGCACGCAGGTCGCGCGTTCGCACACGCCGCGCGATGACTGAGGAAAACTCGGCGGTAGAAAAATCGCTCGCGATCAAATCATCGTGCAGAGAGCGGAGCGCTTTCTTAGCTTTGTCGGTGAGCGTATCAACCGCAAATAGCGGAACTATGACGTTGACGTCGAGATACGCGCTCACCGATCCCACTCGTCACGCATCCTGCGCACGAGGGTGGCAGCGTCCTCGGGTGGAACTCGCCGGCCAACGCGCCTTTCATCCAGCCAAGCAATGGCCTCTGGCGTAATCGGCTTAGCTGTGCCTGAGATCGGCTTCAACTCGATGACCGGACGGCCATGCCGCGTGATCACAACGGCTTCGCCTTTGAGCGCACGATCGATCAACTCCGAAAGTTGGTTCTTCGCCTCGACCACACTGTGCCTGCCCATACCGCCAAAATAGCTAGGTAATAGCTATTTTGCAAGCCAGCTCCAGTTTATTCAGCTTGGCGTAGTAGCGGCATGTGCGATGCCAAACACCTCGGCCGCGAAGCGCGGGTAAACCTCGACCAGCTGCGGGGCAACCACGGTTCTGAGAACGTGCAGCGTCTTGGCGGAGGGGGATGCCGTTTGCGCAACGTCCTGCGCACGGTCGAACGCAAAGCCGGTATTCTCGGCAACCTCCGCCGGCGTGTGCCCGGGATGCACGCTTGCGAGCCGGAACCGCCGGCGCTCGCGGTCGAAGGTGAAGAGGCAACGCGTGGTCACGAGCGCAATCGGGCCGCCCGGGCGATACACATTGTCCGGGCTCGTTCCCGGTGCGCTGATGAAATCGACCTTGTCGACCAAGGTGCGGCGGCTGTGCTCGAGCCGGAACAGGATCACCTTGGGAACGACGTAATAGAGGTAAGCGGAGCCGAACGAGCCGGGAAAGCGGACCTGCGGCTTCTCATAATCGCCGGTGCCCACAAGGTTGATGTTGCCCTGCCCGTCGATCTGCCCGCCGGAGAGGAAGAACACGTCGATGCGGCCTTGCCCGGCGCAATCAAAAAGCTCACGCCCGCCATCGGTGAAGAATGACTGTCGACGGCTGCCGAGAAGCGAAACGCGAGGCTCTCCGTTGCCGCGCTCGCGCGCGAGCAGGGCTGCTGCCGCGGGAATGGGCGAGGCCGCACCCACCGCTACGTGCCGCGCGCGACCGATAAGCCCCGCGATGACATCAGCAAGCAACTCTTCCTGGCGGAAGCCCTGCTCAGACATTTATGAGATCACGCCACGCGCTGCGCCAGCACATGGCGATCGAGATAAGCCGCGAACCCGTCAGCGGTTTGCGCCATGCGCGCATACTCCGTGAGATGGTCCGCATCCGCCGGGTAATGGTCGGTGAGCGCAAGCGGCCACGCCCCCTGCGGCGCAAGCGCGACCCTCTCCACATAGAATGCGCCGAGCGCTCCGGCCGCGAGGCAGGGATCGTCGAACAGGTTCTGGTCCTGGATTTTCTCGACGGTAACCACTGCCTTCTCCGCGGCATGGGCCATCACTGCGAGCTCGCGATCCCGCCCGATCCACACATTGCCCTCGCGGTCGGCCAAGGGCGCATGAAACAGCGCGACGTCAGGCTTGATCGCAGGAAGAAGCACGATCGGATCGTCATCGCCGAACGGATTGTCGATGATCTTCCAGTCCGGCCGATGCACCAGCAGGTCGGAACCGATGAGCCCGCGCAGCGGCATGAAGGGAATGCCCTTTTCCGCCGCCTGGAAGGCGGCATGCAGCGCCGGGCAGGTCGCGTCCCTGATCCGAACGCTGCCCGCCCGCACCGCGGCAGTAAAGCGCGGCGCCGGCCCGAATTCGCCGAGGCTCACTGCGGACGTCTCGATCGTGTCGATCGCCCCGGCTCCGATCAAGAGATCGGCTTGCAGGCTCGACGTCGGGAGAGCGATCAGGTGCAGGCGTTTGACGCCGCTGCGGATGAGCGCGCGCGTCGCCGCCATGGCGACGCCGGACTGCTCGCGCGGCACCGCCAGCACGCAGCCATCACTGATGGGCGCCAGAGCTTCATCGAGGCTGCGGACGATCATCGGTTCACGACAGCGACTGCCTGACCCGATCCGGCGAGAACGGAACACGGCGAATGCGCACACCCGTGGCATCGAAGACGGCGTTCGCGATGGCCGCCGCTACCGGCCGGATCGACGGCTCGCCGGCGCCGCTCGGCGCGATCTCCGGTCGGTTGATCAGCACAATGTCGATGCTCTCGGGGGTCTCGGTGATGTCGAGGATCGGGTAGGTCATCCAATCGATGCTGGTCACGCTCTTGGCGTTGAACTTGACCTCCTCCCACAAGGTCCGGCTCACGCCCTGGACGATGTTGCCTTCGATCGTATGCTTGAGCCCATCCGGGTTGATGATCTGCCCGCAGTCGTGGGCGACGGTGAATCTGCGCGCCCAGATCCTGCCGGTCGTGCGGTCGATGTCGACCTCGGCCACGACGGCAACTCGCGTGCCGCTGCGCTGGGCATAGGCGATGCCGCGGCCGCTCGCCTTGGCGCCGGTCTGGTCGCGCCGAGGCGACGGCCGCGACTGCCAGCCCGCTTTCTCCGCCGCCGCCTTGATGACGGCGATGTCGCGGGCATCCTTCAGGTAGCGCAGGCGAAAGTCGACCGGATCGATGTTGAGTGCCGCCGCCACTTCGTCCATGAACGATTCGCTGGCGAAATGCACCTGCGGGCCGACGGGATCGCGCAAGTGCGAGGTGCGCAGGGGCGAGCCGCGGTCGAGCAGGGGAGCGATGGTCTCCCACGCCAGGCGTTTGTTGGCGAACTCGTAGGATTCCGCCGGCACATTGAAGCCGTCGCCTGATTTGAGCGGAATGCCGCGCAATTGCCCTGCAAGCGTGTCCTTGGGCGCACTGCCGTTGCTGTTCACGTCGATACGCGAGAAACCCTTGCTGGTGAACTCGTAGGCGACGACATTGCCCGATGCATCGATCGCGGTGCGGGCGCGGTGGATCGAGGCCGGGCCCTTGGGATCCCACCCCGTTGCCTGCTCACGGGTGTATTGCACGCGCACCGGCTTGCCGACCGCTTTGGCCAGCACGGCCGCATCAACTGCGGCATCGTCTGTATCGCTGCGCCCATAGGAGCCGGGACCGGGCACCCAGATGCAGCGCACCTTTTCCGGCGGCAGGTCGAGGGTGAGCGCAATTCCTCTCTGCAGAAAATGCGGTTTCTGCGAGCCGGTCCAGCAGGTGATATTGCCGTCCTTGCTCTCGGCCATCGCACACGCGGGGCCCATGCAGGCGTGGGACTGGAACGGCCATGCGTACTCGGCCTCGACCACGCGCGCGGCGCTCTTGAAGGCCTCATCGACGTTGCCGGTTTGCTTGCCGACCTCGCGCTTGCGCACGGGCGCGTTGCGGATGTGCTCGTGGAGGGCGCCGGCATTTGGGAACGGCGGCTTGGCGTCGGACCATTCCACCTTCAGGTTCTGTGCTGCCTTGATTGCGTCCCACTCCTTCTCGGCGACGACGCCCAGGAAGCCCTTGTCCCAGACGACCTGCAGGCCGGGAATGCCGGCGACCGAGCTCTCATCCACTTTCACCGGGACCGCGCCTGCGACCGGGGGACGAATCATGCGGCCGTGCAGCATGCCAGGCAGCTTGACGTCGGTGCAGAAGTCCTCCTGCGCGTAGACCTTGGGCGCGATATCGGCGCGCGCAATCGGTTTGCCGACGATGGTGTAGGTTTTTGGATCCTTCGGCTTGGCCTTGCCGGGAGCGTAGAGAGAACGGCCAATCTCCTTGTTCCAGTCGAGCTGGACGTTGAAATACCGCCCGCCGATGAGCTCGGCATACGAGACTTTGTTCGCGACGTCGGTTTTGGCGTGCACGACACCGTTACTGACGGTGAGCGTATCGGCAGGAGCGCCGAGCTTCTCGGCCGCCATGTCGACCAGCACGCGGCGCGCCTCGGCCGCCGCCATCCGCATCTGCCTGCCCCCGATCTGGATGCCGGTGGAACCGGTGGCCCCGCCCAGATTCACGCTGGTCGCGGTATCGCCCATGATCATCTTGACCGAGCCGAGCGGCACCTCGAGCTCTTCCGCAATCATCTGCCCGATCGCAACAAACAGACCCTGCCCCATATCGATCTTGCCGAGAAACGCGGATACGCTGCCGTCGGCGTTGATGGCGATGTAGGAGGAGAGCTGGTCCGGCGCGAGCGGCGGCCTCGATCCCTGTGCGAACGCATTAGCGATGCCGAGCATGGTCTCGAGCTCAATCGGCATGCCGACGGAGACGACCAGCGCGCCGCCGGCCTTGAGGATCGCGCGGCGAGAAAAGCCGGTGGCCTTTTCCATTTTGCTCACGGCCCGCTCCTCAGCCCATCATCTCGGCGGCGCGCTTGACCGCGCGCAGGATGCTCATGTGAGCCCCGCAGCGGCATTTGAGACCGGTTAGCGCGTCCTTGATCTCGGCCTCCGTCGGCTTTTTCTTCTGGTTGAGGAATGCCGCGGCCGTCATGATCCAGCCATTGATGCAATAGCCGCATTGCGGCACCTGCTCCTCCACGAAAGCCCGCTGGACGGGATGCGGCTTCTCGGGCGTTCCGAGGCCGGCGAGCGTTACCACCTTGCCGGTGCCTACCGCGGAAACCGGCGTGACGCAGGAGCGCACGGCCTGTCCGTCGATATGGACCGTGCAGGCGCCGCACTGCGCCAACCCGCAGCCGAAATGCGGATTGTTGAGCCCGATGTCATTGCGCAACGCATAGAGCAGCGGCATGTCGGGATCGGCATCGATTGCATGCGCCTTCCCGTTCACATCAAGCGTTATTTGCGCCATGGCCACCTTCTTCTGTTCCGAAGAATCTAGCTCATTTTCCGACCGGGTCGAACTCGCCATGGCCGGGTCAATTGTAGGGGCGGGTTTGAAACCCCACACACAATCGGCATTCCGTAGGGGCGACGCATGCGTCGCCCTTTACCACATGCGGCGTTGTGGATGGAGGGCGAGGCATGCCTCGCCCCTACGAAGCGCGTTATTGGGGCCCCGGCCATGGGCGTCTTGACAGCGGACAAGGACGTGGATGCGCGGGACAACGGGGGTCGCCCCGACTTTGTCGGCGGGAGCCCCCGTCCCGCGCGCGCCCGTGTCGAAGGACCTCATCCAGGAGGAGGCGCCGACCAGGGCGGCCCCCCCATTCGCGCCTCGTGTAAAAAAAACCGCTCATTTGTGATGGCCATCACAGATCGTGGGGCTCCCCCGGCCTAAATTGACGCACCTCGGACCTGTCCAGGAAGAGGAAGGGATCCACCATGTCACGCGATTTCTCGGGGCTTTTTAGCTGGTTCGCCACCCACCCGGCGGGCGTTGCCGTTGCCGCGGTACTCGCGACGACATCGGCCGGGCTTGCCGCACCGATGCAGGTCGCGTTGGTCGAGAACATCATCGGGCACTCCACCGCAGTGGAAGTCATGGACTATCTCGATGCCGGCCAGACCATTCGGCTGGGGCCTCATGACACCATCGTCCTGAGCTATCTGCATTCATGCGTCCGGGAGACGATCACCGGGGGAACCGTGACGATCGGCATTGATCACAGCGAAGTGCAAGCCGGCAAGCTCACGCGTACCACGCTCGACTGCGGCGAACGCACATTCGTGCTGACCAGCGGCAGCGAGATCGAATTTGCGGGAAGGGTTTTTCGCGGCCTCAAGCCGGCGGTGTCCGACACCTTGGCCGGTGGACCAGACGAGATGCGTCTCCACAAGTGATGCGGGCAACGATGCCCAGATAAAAAGACACGGAAACGTCCGCCTACGAGCGCCTTACGGCTGAGATTCCGTGCGCAGCTTGAAGCGCTGGATCTTGCCGGTCGCGGTCTTCGGGAGCTCGACCCGGAACTCGATCCAGCGCGGATATTTGTAAGGGGCGAGCTTGCTCTTGACGTGCTCCTGCAAGTCGCAAGCAAGCGCGTCGCAGGCCTTCTCCGCAGATTTGAGCACCACGAATGCCTTCGGCTTGATCAGGGCATCGTCATCCGGCCAAGCCACCACCGCTGCTTCCAGCACCTCGGAATGGGTGCACAGCGCGCCTTCCACTTCGAACGGCGAGACATAGATGCCGCCGACCTTCAGCATGTCATCGCGGCGCCCGCAATAGACGTAATACCCGTCTGCGTCCCTGAGATATTTGTCGCCGGAGCGGGTCCATTCGCCGAGAAACGTCTCGCGCGAACGCTCCCGGTTATTCCAGTACATCACAGCGCTCGTTGGCCCGCGCACCTGCAATTCGCCCAGCTCTTCGCTGGCGCCGATCACGTCGCCTGCATCATCGACAAGGCGGATATCGTAGCCCGGCACCGGCCTTCCCGTCGTGCCATATCGGACATCTCCGGGGTAATTGGACAGGAAGATGTGCAGCATCTCGGTCGAGCCGATCCCGTCGAGAATGTCGAGGCCGTAGCGCTCCTTCCAGCGCCGGCCGATCTCGGGAGGAAGCGCCTCGCCCGCGGAGATGCAGTAGCGCAGCTTGAGGTCGGAGCGCGCCGGCGCATCGGAGCTCGCGAGAAAGGCGGCATAGAAGGTCGGCACCGCATAGAACACCGTAATGGGGTGGCGACGCAGAATGGCGGCTACCCCTTCCGGAGTAGGACGCTCCGGCGAAAGCACGGTGGTCGCGCCGACGGCCATGGGAAAAGTCAGAGCGTTGCCGAGCCCGTAGGCAAAGAACAGCTTCGCAACGGAATAACAGATATCGTTCTCGCCAAGCCCGAGCACACCCGCGCCGTAGAGCTCGGCGGTGAGCTGCAGATTGGAATGCACATGCACGGCGCCTTTGGGGCGGCCCGTCGACCCCGATGTGTAAAGCCAAAAGCACATGTCGTCGCGGGTGGTCGGCGCCGTGTAGGGATCCGGGCTTGCCTTGTTCAGGAGATGCTCGAAGCTCAGATGCCCCTGCGCATTGTCACCCGAGACGACCACATGCGTCAGATGCGGGGACGATCCAATCAGCTTTGCGAACCTGGGGAGCAGCGGCTCCGAGACGACGAGAAGCCTGGCGCGGCTGTCCGCGAGCATGAAGCGATAGTCCTCCTCGGTCATAAGCGTGTTGACCGGAATGGGAATGACTCCGGCCTTGATGGCGCCGAGGAATGCGGTGGGCCAGTCGATCGTATCGAGGAGAGCGAGCATGATGCGCTCCTCCTGGCGCAAGCCAAGGGAGCGCAGCGCGTGCCCGAAGCGCGCAACGCGCTCGGCAAGCACTCCATAGGTCCAGGGCCCGCGCGGGTCGATGAACGCTGGCTTCTCGGCGCGACCGGCGGCAAGGTTGCGCTCGAGCACGTCGGCGGCGAAGTTGTATTCGCGCGGAATGCGCTCGATCGCCTGACGCGGATCGAGCGGTGCCGGCCTCGTTGCGGCCATTGCCATGGGAACGGTTCCTCCGTAGCCGCGCATTATGCTCACCGGTCACAGCGGCGGCAACGACGGTCTTGCCCGGATTGCGTAACTGCACACCTTCTGAGGCGAATTGCCAAGGGCGACGCACAGGGCCATATTCCGCCTCAAGGTCAGGCATAGCGAGGCAGAGGCGCCGGATGGATATTCAAGCTCTCGGCTATGTCGGTGTTCATGCAACATCGATCGAAGAATGGGCAAGCTTCGGGACCAGATTCCTGGGCATGCACCTCGTCGAGCAAAGCCGCAGGACGCTTGCTCTGCGCATGGACGACCGCAAGCAGCGCGTCGTGGTCAGCGAGGATGGCGGCGAGGGCGTCGCCTTCCTCGGCTGGGAGGTGGAGGACGGAGGCAAGCTCGATCAGATGGCTGCCCGGCTGGAGCAAGGAGGCGTGCAGGTGTCGCGCGGTACGCGCGCGCTTGCGGACGAACGCCGGGTCAAAGACCTCATCGTGCTCGCCGATCCGCTCGGGAATCGGCTCGAAATCTTCCATGGCCCGGAAAGCACCAGCGATCCGTTCAAGCCTGGTCGCTCGATCTCGGGGTTCCGCACGGGCCCGCTCGGGATGGGCCACGTCGTGCTGCACGTCGAGCACATCGACGACGTGCTGCCCTTCTATCGCGACGTGCTCGGATTTCATCTTTCCGATTACATGCGGCGCCCCTTCAACGCGTATTTCTTCCACGCCAACCCGCGCCATCACTCCATCGCCTTCATCGAGACCGGCCGCAACGCGACGCATCATCTGATGGTCGAGCTGTTCTCCCTCGACGACGTCGGGCAATGCTATGATCTCGCCCTGCGCCAAGAAGGCCGCATCGCCACTACGCTCGGGCGCCACATCAACGATGAGGTGACGTCGTTCTATGCGAGCTCGCCTTCCGCATTCATGGTCGAGTACGGCTGGGGCGGCCGCGTCATCGATGTGGAAAGCTGGCAGCCCGAAGAGATCACCTGGGGCCCAAGCATGTGGGGCCACGACCGGCTCTGGCTGAGCCCGGAGAAGCGCGCCGAGGCGCGCGAGATCCGAATCGCAGCCGCTGCAAGCGGCCTGCGCCGCCCAGTCAATGTCATAGAGGGCAACTACACGCTCATGCCCGGGGTCTGTCCGTGGTGGGACAACGTGGTCCGCAGCGAAGCCGCCGAGTAGGACCTTCAGTCGGGCAGAGCAGGTTCTGATGACAGTCGCGGCTGCGCGAGAACCGTCGCGAGCACCGATCCCGCAGCTGCGGACGCACGGGGTCGAGATGCCGGCAATCGGGCTCGGCACCTCCGGCCTCGGCGACTGCGGCGAGATCGTCGCGACCGCGCTTGCGCTGGGCTATCGGCTCATCGACACGGCCTGGAAATACGGCAGCGAGCGCGGCGTCGGCGAAGGCATGCGTGCAGCACGTGTCCCGCGCAACGAGATCTTCTTGACCACCAAGGTTTCCCACGAGTATCTGCGCGCCGACGATTTCGCGCGCTGCTTGGATGAGAAGTCTCGAGGCTCTGGAAGCGGATTTTGTCGACCTCCTGCTGGTGCACTGGCCCAACCCGGAGATTCCACTGGCCGAGACCATGACCGCATTGGCAAAGGCCAAACGGCAGGGCCTTGCACGGCACATTGGAGTTGCGAACTTCAACATCGCGCTCCTCGATCAAGCGATTCGGTTCGCTTCCGAGCCCTTGGTGACCTTACAGGCCGAGTACCATCCCTACCTTGACCAGGACCGGCTGCTGGAAGCCTGCCGGCAGCGCGGCCTGCTGTTCACTGCCTACTGTCCGCTCGGCCGCGGAAGGTTGCTGGACGACCCGGTGCTCAAGGAGATCGGTGCGCGAAAGGGACGATCGGTCGCGCAGATCGCGCTGCGTTGGCTCATACAGCAAGGAAACATCATTCCAATTCCACGCTCGTCGAACCCGCGGCGTCTGGCCGAGAACCTCGATGTATTCTCCTTCGTGCTGACGCCGGACGAGATGCGCCGGATCGACGCGCTCAAGCGCCCAAACGGCCGCATCGCCAATCCCACCGGCCGCACGCCGGCATGGGACTGAGGGCCGCAGGAATTTGCATGTCTTACATGTCAGACCCGTTGCAGCTCCTCGAGGCAGATCCAGCATCTCTGATGCGGCGCGCGCGAGCGCTGCGCGACGAGGCCCACGGCTCGATCATCTCCTATTCGCGCAAGGTCTTTATTCCGCTGACCAGACTGTGCCGTGACGTTTGCGCCTATTGCACCTTTGCTACCACCCCCAAGCTGGTCAGCCGCGCCTATCTCGCTCGGGACGAGGTTCTCGGCATCGCGCGCGCCGGCGCGGCGGCCGGCTGCAAGGAGGCGCTGTTCACGATCGGCGACAAGCCGGAGCTGCGCTACGCCTTCGCCCGCAACGAGCTCGATGCCCTCGGGCACGCAAGCACCTTCTCTCTGCTCGCCGAGATGGCCAAGCTCGTGCTCGATGAAACCGGTTTGTTGCCACACATCAATGCCGGAATCATGGATGCGGCGGAACTGAAAGCTCTGCGCGAGGTGAGCGCCTCGCAGGGGCTGATGCTCGAGAGCGCGTCCGAACGGCTCTGCCGCCCCGACGGGCCTCATTATGGATCGCCCGACAAGCACCCGCGCGTGCGCCTGGAGATGATCGAGACGGCCGGAGCGCTCAACATCCCCTTCACTACCGGCATTCTGATCGGCATCGGCGAGACCCGCCGCGAGCGTATCGAGGCGCTGCTTGCCATCCGCGACAGCCACAGACGGCATGACCATATCCAAGAGGTCATCATCCAGAACTTTCGCGCCAAGGCGAACACGCGCATGTCGCGGGCTTGCGAGCCCAGCACGGAAGACATGCTGTGGACCGTCGCGGCCGCGCGCCTCATTCTCGGTCCGACGATGAGCATCCAGGCGCCGCCGAACCTCAATCCGCAGGCACTGGGAGCTTTGATCGCGGCGGGCATCAACGATTGGGGTGGTGTTTCACCGGTGACGCGCGACCACGTCAACCCGGAAGCGGCCTGGCCGGAAATCCCTGCGCTCGCCGCAGCAACGGCCGCGAGCGGCAAGATCCTGGTGGAGCGGCTGACGATCTATCCCTGCTTCGCGCTTGACGCCAGGCGCTGGACCGATCCCGTCATCCGACCTCAGATACTGGCGTCGATGGACAGCGACGGCTTCGCCAGGGGCGATGGCTGGGCGCCGGGCGCGCAAGCGCCTCTCCCGCGCGTGCAAATCGCTCTCCGGAGCACCGAGCCTGTTGTTCCTGGACCCCCACCCGACAGCATTTGCTCCGGAAGCGGAGCAAATGCTGTCGACCTCCCCCTTGCAGGGGGAGGTACGGAGTTCCCCTCGTTGCACCGAGATATATCCCATTGCCGTGTGGGAGCGGCGAATGAGTTCGATCGGATTTTGGATCGCGCGATCAGGGGATGCGATCTGAGCGCAGACCAGATCGTGTCGCTGTTCAGCGCGCGCGCGGACGCTTTTACTGCCGTGTGCGCAGCCGCCGACGAGGTGCGGAAAAGCGTCAACGGCGACACCGTCTCATATGTGGTGACAAGGAACATCAATTACACCAACGTCTGTTACTACCATTGCGCCTTCTGCGCGTTCTCGAAAGGCAAGCAGGCGGAGCATCTGCGCGGCCCGGGCTACGTCCTCGAGCTCGCCGAGGTCGTGCGCCGCGCGCGCGAAGCGTGGGAGCGGGGAGCGACGGAGGTGTGCCTGCAAGGCGGCATACATCCGCAATATACGGGGCGTACCTACATCGACATCTGCCGCGCCATAAAGGCTGAAGTCCCCGCCATTCATATCCACGCGTTTTCCCCGCTTGAGATCTGGCAAGGGGCCGCGACCTTGGGCGTCAGCGTTGCAGAGTTCCTGTGCCGCCTCAAGGACGCGGGGCTCGCGACCCTCCCCGGCACGGCCGCGGAGATTCTCGATGATGAAGTCCGTCGGGTGATCTGCCCGGACAAGGTGACGACCGATCAATGGCTGTCCACCATCGAGACCGCCCATCGCCAAGGCCTCAGAACGACGGCAACCATCATGTTCGGCCACGTGGACCGCCCGATCCACTGGGCGCGGCACCTGCTCGCTTTGCGCGAGCTGCAGCGGCGCACCGGTGGCTTCACGGAGCTCGTGCCGCTGCCCTTTGTGCCCATGGAAGCGCCGATCTTTTTGCGCGGACAGTCGCGCCGCGGTCCGACATTCCGCGAGGCCGTCCTGATGCACGCCGTCGCACGCCTGGCGCTCCATCCCTTGTTCAAGAACATCCAGGTCTCGTGGCCCAAGATGGGGCGCGAGGGTGCAGCTGTCTGCCTCTCTACCGGCTGCAACGATCTCGGCGGTACCTTGATGAACGAGTCGATTTCACGCGCGGCCGGGGCCGCTCACGGACAGGAGCTTGCGCCGCATCAGATGGAAGCCCTCATCAGAAAGCTCGGCCGCGCTCCACGCCAGCGCACCACACTGTATGACACCGCTGCCCCGGAGCGGATCGCAGCCTCCTGGGACGCCGCCCCACTCGCCGCCCTCGCGGCTTCTCGTCCGGTGCCGAAGAGCGTTCGAGCTAATTTGCGCCCGCGACGACCCGCAGGGCAGGACGTGGCTTGACCCGGGAAAAATCGGGTGACTTCAGGCCGAGCTTGCTGTTGACCGCACGCTTTCCTGCAGCTCGGCGGTGACATTGGAGAGCCGCTGCAGCGGGGTCTTGAACTCGGAATCCTGATGACGGCGGACAATCTCCATGAGCTGGTTGCGGGTCAGAACCAGCTCCGAGACCATGGTCATGAGCTGGTCGAGGGTATTCACATGCACTCGCACGGAGCCGCCCACGGTCTTCGCATCCGTGCGCCCCTCCTCGGCGGCGGCGCAATTGGGATCCGGATCGCGTTCAGCTTCGGCAGTGCACGATGCGCCGCAACGGATCAGTGTGTCGAAATAACGATGGCCTCTCCCTCCCCCTTGAGCTCGACCTTGAGGCCGCAGGCGCGGGCAAGCAGCCCGGCGTAGAACGGCTGGATCGCATGCGCATCCACGGACCCGTTCTCCGAGACCCCACCGAGCAAGGCGGGGATCGCTTCGGGGATGCGAGCATTGGGACCGGACGCCACGAGGCGAAACCCGATATTCTGCCCTTCCCCTGTGGGATTAACCTCAATGGTGCCGCCGCGTGGGATTGTTTGGCCGGCAATAACGAGCATGTTCAAGAGCAACTTGACCCGATTTTTCGGCAGCAGCATCGGCGGCAGCTTCCAAACGAGCTTGGTTTTATCGTCCTCAATGGAGGCGCGCGCCATGTTATGAGCGTCGCCGAGATCCATTTGCGCGCCGGCGGTACCCGCCGCCCCGAACGCGAGCCGGCAGAATTGCAGGCGCGCTGATGCCGCCTTGGCGCTTTTTTTGATGAGGTCGAGAGCAAAGTCCTTGGTCTCCTGGTCGCTCTCTTTCTCCTCCAACACTTCGAGGCCGTTCACGATTGCGCCGGTCGGACTGATCAAGTCATGGCATACGCGCGAGCACAGAAGTGCAGCAAGGTCGAGCGCGTCAAGCGCCACAGCTGTGGTCATAAGGCCGTCTCCATGGGGCAGCGGGGGGCGGGCGAATGCGCCAGAGCGACTCACTTCCCATGCCGTTGCGCCGTATAACCCTCGCCTGCGTCTTCTGCCAAGAGCGGGTATGAGACGACACAAACCATGTCCATGATTCTCAGCCACGCGGCGAGGTACGGAAACCGCGATACGAGGAGAGGCAACGGAAACCATGCCCAAACCGGAGGGATCAGGGTCGGAGGAGCGGCTGCTCGAGGAGCTTTCCTCCGTTGTTTCCGCCGCGGCCCATGCGATTCTTGCCGCGCGCAGACAGGCGCTCAAGGCGCACACCAAAGCTGATCAGTCTCCGGTCACGGCCGCAGATCACGCATCGGAGGCCGTGATATTGGAGGCCCTTTATCGCCTTCTTCCCGGGGTGCCTGTCATATCGGAAGAGGCAGTAGCCAAGTCACGCCCGTCGAGGGCGCCCTCCGGCAAGTTCGTCCTGGTAGACCCCCTGGACGGAACGCGCGAGCTGCTTGCCGGGCGGGATGAATTCACCGTCAACCTGGCAGTCGTGGACGGCGGCGCGCCGTGGCTCGGCATCGTCGCAGCACCGGCCTGGGGGCTATTGTGGCGCGGCATTGCGGGGGGAGGCGCCGAGCGGCTGGTGCTCGCGCCCGGCGCTCCTGCGACCGCCGCCACCAGCCACAGCCCCATTCATACCCGCCAGTGCCCCCGTTCAGGCTTGATTGCAGCCGTAAGCCGCTCCCATCTCGATACCCGCACTGACGCTTTGCTCGCGAGGCTCCCGCTCGCCCAGAGGCTCGCCTGCGGATCGGCCGTCAAGTTCTGCCAGCTCGCCGAGGGGAAGGCGGACGTCTATCCACGACTTTCCACCACCTGCGAATGGGATGTCGCGGCGGGTCACGCCGTCCTCGCGGCTGCGGGCGGAGTGGTAACCACGCCCGAGGGCGGCATCCCGGGCTACGGTCAATGGGATGAGGATTTTCGGGTGGCCGGGTTCATCGCTTGGGGGGACCCCTGCGCTGCCGAGTTTTTGGGACTGACGAGCTTGGGTGGCGCCGCACCCCGACCATAGTATTGTCGCTGTTGTGGTGATTCGGTTGCGCTTTGGCCGCAAAGCCAAGTTAGGTTGTGTGAACGGCTGGCGGCAGCTGATCCAGCCCTTCATGGAGCATGTGATGCAAGTGCTCACACGGACCGTTTTTCCAGGGCTGCTCCTCTTCGCACTGGGGAGCGGTTGGGCCCTGGCACAATCTAATCCTCCGGCTGCGGCACCTCCGGCTGTGGCACCTCCGGCCAGCCAAGCCCCCCAAACCGCCCCGTCGGAGGCGCAATATTCCTCCATCGAGATCATCGATGCCGGTCACCGCTTCTTCGGCACGATCTCGCGCGGCCTCGCCCAGATCGTCGAAAAGGCGGGGAGCCAGTGGGGCTTGCCCAACGGCTATGTGCTGGGACAGGAGGCCGGCGGCGCCATGGTGGCCGGACTGCGTTACGGGGAAGGCATTCTCTACACCAAGAATGCCGGCGACCTTCGGGTGTATTGGCAGGGGCCTTCGCTCGGCTTCGATTTCGGGGGCGACGGAGCGCGTACCATGATGCTCGTGTACAACCTCCCAGCCACCGACGCGATTTATCAGCGCTTCATCGGCATCGACGGATCGGCGTATTTCGTTGGGGGCTTGGGCATGACCGCATTGACGTTCGACAATGTCGTCGTGGTCCCGATTCGCTCCGGGATTGGTTTTCGTCTCGGCGCCAATGTGGGCTATCTGAAATTTACGCCAACCGCGACCTGGAACCCGTTTTGAGACCGCCTCCGGTTTAGGTTAACCGGCAGGCCTCCTGGCACGGGGCGATTCCGCGTGGCAAAGTGACCCCCGTTCAGAGTTGATGTAGTCGAGGAGGCGTTTTCTGATGGTCGAACCGATCATGTACGGCGCGATCGGATTTCTCATCGCGGGCTTGCTGGTTATCGGGTTCATTCCCTTGGTCCATGCGCGGGCGGAGCGCCTCACCACGCGGCGGTTGGAAGCGCTGACCCCGCTCTCCATGGCCGAAATTCAAGCTGAAAAAGATCAGCTCCGCGCAGAATTCGCGATGTCCACGCGCCGCCTCGAAATGGCGGTCGAGCAATTGAAGGCAAAGACCACCAACCAGCTCACCGAGATTGGCAGAAAGAGCGATGCGATCGGACGTCTGAAGCTCGAACTGGGTGAAAAGACGGCGAGCCTGTTCGCGCTCGAGGCCAAGGAGAAACAGCTGTCCTCCGAGCTGCACGCTGCGCGGGCGGAGCTGTCTGCAAAAGAGCAGACGCTGGCCGAGGCCGAGCGCGGGCTTGCCACCGCAAGCGCGCAGTTCTCGCAGGTCAGCGTGGACCATCGCGAGAGCACAGTCACTAGGGAGACCCAGCGCGTTGAGCTGGTCGCGTTGCGCGCCCAAGCCGAGGCCTTGAAAGGGCAGATCGAGAGCTATGACAAGGAGACGCAGGAGCTTGAAGCCCGGCTCCGCCGCAAGACCACGGAGGCCGCCGCGCTGAACGAGCAGCTCGCGCATGAGCGCGGCAGAGCGGAGCAGCTGGGCGCACGCGCGACCGAGCTCGATCGTGCCCTCCTCGCCTACAAGACCGAAGCGGAAGAGCTCGGCCGCCGGGTGGGAGAGCTGACCACCCGCCTTGATGAGCAGGGACGCTTTCTGGTGCATCGGGAGTCCAGGTCCGACCAGCCGCGCCATGAAACAGCCAATGCGCAAAAGTTCGAAACCGAGGTTCGCGCCGCGTTGGCCGATGCCGAGAACCGGCATCGCTCGGAAACCGAGGCGCTCCGGGCTGAAAAAGCTTTGCTCGAAGCTCAGATGCAGCAGTCCCGGGAGGAGCGGGCCAAGCTGGAGAACGAGATCGACGCCATGAACCGCGATGCGGAGACGACCTGGGCCAGCGATCGCATGGAGAGCGCGTTGTTGCGTGAGCGCATCAACGACATAGCCGCCGAGGTTGTGCGGCTTACCGCAGCGCTGGAAGGACCAACCTCTCCGATTGCCGCCATCATCAACGGCGATGCGGTGCATTCGACCGACGCCAACGAGAGCAATGGGACAACTGTGGCGCTGGCTCCGCAAATCGAGGAGACGAAAGGAACGCTCGCGGATCGCATTCGCGCCTTGCAGAGTCGCGCATCGAGAGTCGCGCATCCAGCGTCGCGCAGCCCGGCGAAGCCTAGTCGCGCGCGGCCCTGATCGGCGGGCGACATCGCCTTGCATCAGCTTCGGCGCCCCTGCGTTGATGGACTGGATTCGCGCGGTCGCGCTTGACAGCCCGCCTACCCGCTTTAAACCCTGGCACTGGCCCGGGCGCTTAGCTCAGCGGGAGAGCGTTCCCTTCACACGGGAGAGGTCGCAGGTTCAATCCCTGCAGCGCC
>CAWJDY010000061.1:0-133517 GCA_963841705.1 uncultured Alphaproteobacteria bacterium | reverse complement strand
GCGCGGGCCGGCTATCTCGTTAACGACTGGCTGCTGTACGTCACAGGCGGCGTCGCCTGGGGCACCGTGAAAGACGATTTTACATACGACAACGTGACCAACCCGGCTATTGTCGCTTTTGGGTTCCCGGCCGCTTCGCAATTCCTGGGAACTGCGGCCGCCTTTTCGCACTCGAAAACAGGCTGGACGATCGGAGGCGGCTTGGAGACGAGGCTGTGGGGGAGCCCGTGGTCGCTGAAGGTCGAATATCTCTATGTCGATCTCGGCAGCATGACCGACGGTTTCGGCGTTGCCCCCAATCCGGCCCTCTTCGTTCCGACCCTCGTTGGTGCCGGTGCCGTGCCCGCCGGTTTCCTTGGAAGCGCCGCGTTTCCCGTCACCAGCAGCGCGCGCTTCACCGACAACATCGTCCGCGTCGGCCTCAATTACAAGGTCACGGGTGGATCGGCATATGCCGGGGCTGCGGCGCGTCCGCTTTTCAGGGCCCCGATCCAGGGCTGGACGGGTTTCTACGTCGGCGTCAACGGCGGCGGCGCGATCGCGCAAGGCTCAACAACCGACAGCGGCGTGCTCACCAGCCCGGTGGCCCTAAACGCCGGGCCTGGGGCCTCAGAACCTGCCGGGACGACCGCTGTTTTCAACGAGAGCTTCCGACATACCGCAACGGGGGGGCTTGTTGGCGGTCAGCTGGGCTACAACTGGCAATGGCTGCCCAACATCGTTTTGGGCCTGGAGGCCGACTGGCAGGGAGCGTGGCAGCGCGATACCGCAACCGTTGGCCCATGTAACTCCGTAGGTACTCCGGCAGCGTTCTTCTTCCCCTTTGACTTAGGCACAGGGAACTGCCTGTCCGACGAGCACAAGCTCACCAATTTCGAGACGGCTCGGGCGCGCGTCGGCTATCTCATGAACAGTAATGGGCTGCTGTACGTCACAGGCGGCTTTGCCTGGGGCACGGTGAAGGACAGCTTCGCTTATTCGAACACTATCAACCCGGCTGCTGGCCCAGTGACCCTGGGCGTGCCATTGCCTGCACCCTTCTTCGGGGCCACCGCGGATTTCTCCCACGCCAAGAGCGGCTGGGCGATTGGAGGCGGTGCCGAAGCAAAGCTGTACGGCCCGTGGTCGTTGAAGCTGGAATATCTGTATGTCGATCTCGGCAGCGTAACGGACACGTTCGGGGTTGCGCCCAACCCGGCGTTCTTTGTCCCGGTCGGTGCGACCGGTGCACCGGCGGTCACCACCTATGCGATCACCAGCAGCTCGCGCTTCACCGACAACATCATCCGGGTCGGCCTGAACTATCAGTTCGGCTCGTACGCGGTGCCGGTGGTGACGAAGTAGGCTATTGTGATAGCCCGATTTGCGCGAGCGGCAGATCGGGTTGCCCCCGAAAGGGAGTCTCGTCGAGTGAGCGCGGTGGCGCAGCAATTCAGTCGCTTTCGAATCCGAAGCAGACATTCAGCGAGCGAACCAGATTTATGAGTATGCGCCCTAACCCAGGGTAGTGCCTGCCCGATAATCAAGCGCGGCACAGGCAGAGTAAGAAAAACCCCCGAAAAGGTCGGGGGCAAGTTTGGAGGTGTTCCGTTGTCAGGCGGCGGCTGGCATCACCTTGTCAGGGGCGGATCCCGCATATTAATGCGCCTAGTCCCGGTTAATACGCCTAGTCTCGGCGTGACTGTTTCATCGCGGCAACGATCTTCGCCAGCTCGTCTTCTACACGCCCAAGGCTGCGGCTGATGTCCCGGCCGATTGCGAAGAACACGAACACGATCAGACACGCGCTGATAAGGACTTGATAGTCGGCCAACCCCTGAGCATAGTTGGTAATTAGATCATTCATGTCGTGTTCTCCTGATCAAGCGATTGCGCATGGCGAGTGAAGCATAGCAGCACCGCTGTATCGAGCTCAAACCATCTTTCAGAAGCGGCCGGCATGCACGCTTGCATGAAGCGAGTCCAAACGATCGCGATCAACCGCTTACCCGAACGACATTGCCCAACAGGGTTCTACCGAGGTTCCAGACTGCTCCCGGCACGCGGTGCGCGTCCGCAATCACGTCTTCAAACGCCTGCTCGATCCAGTCGCAATCCGCATCGGAGATGATCAACGGCGGCAGAAGCTTTATCGTATGATTGGCGTGGCCTGCAACCTGGCTGAGGACCTTGTGCTTCTTCAGGAGAGGAATCACGATGAGCTGGCAAAACAGCCCGCTGCTCGCAGTTTCAAGCAAATTCCAGGACGCCTTGAGCTTCAGCGAACGCGGTGCGCCGAATTCGATGCCCAGCATCAGCCCCTTGCCGCGCACGGATTTGATGAGCTCGTAGCGGTTCGCCATGGTTGCGAACGCCGTCAGCAGACGCGCACCGATCCGGCTCGCGTTCTCGATCAGCCGCTCGGACTCGATCACTTCCAGCGTCGCCAAGCCGGCCGCCATGGCCATATCGTTCTTGGCAAAGGTCGATCCATGCACGACCGCGCGATCGAGGCGATCGAAGACCTTGTCGAAAATCCACTTGCGGGTCAGCACCGCCCCGATGGGTACATGCCCGCCCGACAATGACTTCGCCAGGAGGACGATGTCCGGCTCGATGCCCCAGTGCTCGCCTGCCAGAAAACGGCCGGTTCGACCGAGCCCGGTCTGGATTTCGTCGGCGACAAACAAGGTCCCATACTTTCGACAGAGCGCGAGTGCCTCCGGCAGATATTCATCGGTCGGGATGATGACCCCTTTCCCCTGGATCGGCTCGACGATGAAGGCGGCGGCCTTGCGCGACGACAGCGCGCGCTCCAGCGCATCAAGGTCGCCAAACGGGACCTCGTTGCAGTCCGGCAGCAGCGGGCCGAAGCCGGAGCGAAAGATTGCATCTCCATTCACCGAAAGCGAACCGTAAGTAAGTCCATGAAAGGCGTGGCTGCAGTAGACGACGCCCGCACGCCCAGTGGCGGCGCGCGCAAATTTCAGCGCCGCTTCCGCCGATTCGGTCCCGGAATTGGCAAAGAAAACCTTCTCCAGGTAAGGCGCGTGACGCAGGAGCCGCTCAGCCAGGACACCGGCCAGCGCGGAGACATCGAGCTGAACAAGATTGGGGAAGTCGCCGTCGAGCAACCTCTTGAGCACCTCGCGCACGACCGGGTGATTGCGACCAATTGCGAACACGCCCCAGCCGCTCAGGAGATCGAGATACCGTTGCCCTTGACGATCGAATAGGTACTGACCTCTGCCTTGCTGATAGGACCGGTCGAATCCGATCGTTTTCAGCAGCCGGACCATCTGTGCGTTGAGGTAGCGGGCATGCAGGCTGTAGCGTTCCTGCTCCCGCTCGGCGAAGAGATGAGCAATGTCCAGGCTCATTGCTGGGGGGCCCTGGAGGAGCCGCAACTTCTCGCGCGTAAAAACGGGGTTGATACAACCTTCGCTTGAATCCGGCTCATTTCCAGGATCTCCCCCCGGCCTTCCCATGGCGGGTTACGCTCCGGGAGGCTTCTACTTTATTCGCCATTTTCTGAGAAAGTGGCTAATCTGCCACCCTCGGCACAAGAGATACATGTAACATTGGCGTAACTGGGGGCGACTTGAATGTCGAGTGGGGCGACAGTCATCGCCGTTACCTCGCTTGCCCTGGAGGCTCGTATCGCCTCCGGGCCAGGCGTATCGGTCATCTGCAGCCACGCCTCGCAGCTCGTTGCCTGCCTGGAGGCGGCGATTGATCGTGCGCTGGGCATCATCAGTTTCGGAGTTGCAGGAGGGCTGGCACCCGATCTCAGACCCGGAGATTGGGTAATTGGCACGGGTGTGGGTGTTTGGTCGAAGCAGAAGCAGAAGTGGTATCCGACGGATCAAAGATGGGCACGCTGCCTGGTCAACGCCCTTCCCGGCGCCGTTCAGGCCGAGATCGTCGGGGCAGATAGCGCAGTGGCGCATGCCAGCGAAAAGCGCCAGCTGCACGCGCAAACAGGTGCAGTGGCCGTAGACATGGAATCCCATCTCGCAGCCGAAGTCGCGGCCGCTTACAACATTCCATTTGCTGTCTGCCGCACCATCATCGACCCGGCAGACCGGGACCTGCCCCCGGCTGCGGTGGTCGGATTACGCAAAGATGGCACCCCCGATGTGCTTGCGATTGCCCGATCGGTGGCACGTCGGCCCGATCAGGTTCCGGCACTTGTGCGCATTGCGATCGATGCATGGTCCGCTCGCAAGGCCTTGCTCCAAGGCCGAAGCTTGCTGGGCCCAGGGTTCGCCTGCCCCCATTACAGCGAGCCCGCGACCGAGGAGGCTGGAGCACAAGCAGAGCCTTTCGGTGCGAGCACCCTGCGCTCCGGGTCGTGAACACTTCCCACCCCCGAGCACTCAAGATGCCCTGCATGCCGTTGGACAGGCTTGCATCGCTCGCCATCAGCGAGGCGTCCAACATTGATGGAATAAGCGCGACTGCCCGTGTTCCCAGAGCTCTCGAGTTCCACGCAAACGTGCGATAGGATTGCAACCAACGCGTTGGAGAGAGGGTTGAGCGCTTCCCGCTGGCCACCCAAAAGGGCGGCCATCAGCGTGCCGAGCGGCGAGGAGGAATGCGATCCATGACCATCACCGTCGTTCCGGTCACCCCTGACGTCGCGGCCGAAGTCGGCGACATCGACCTGTCGAGGACAATCGAGCCGGCTGATCTTGTCGCGATCAACGAAGCGTTCATCAAATACGCTGTCCTGATATTTCCTGATCAACATCTTTCCCAGGACCAGCATCTCGATTTCGCCAGCCGCTTTGGGCCGCTCGAAACCACCATTGCTCTCCACCGGAAAGACGCGTCGTTGCGGCTGCGCGAGGAATTTGCAGACGTCTCCAATCTGGATCCCGCGAACGAGGTCTGGGGCAAGGACAGCAGGGTTCGAATGTTTCAGCTCGGCAACCGGCTCTGGCATACCGACAGCTCGTTCAAGCAGGTGCCGGCGCGTGCGTCGCTGCTTTATGCGCGTTCCATTCCCTCGATCGGAGGCCACACGGAGTTTGCCGACGAGCGCGCGGCCCATGATGCGCTTCCCCAGGAGATGAAGCATCGCATCGCCTCTCTCGTCGCGGAGCATTCGATCTTCAATTCTCGTGCCCGGCTCGGCTTTAGCGATTTCAGCGAGGAGGAACGCCGGGGAATGCCGCCGGTAGCCCAGGTGCTGGTCCGCACCATCGCGGAATCCGGGCGCAAGTCGCTGTACCTGGCCTCCCACGCGGGACGCATCTTCGGAATGCCCGAGCACGAAGGGCGAGCGCTGATTGACCGGCTGATCGCGCACGCCACGCAGCGGCAGTTTGTATACACCCACCGCTGGCGCCTGCACGACCTGGTCATGTGGGACAACCGCTGCACCATGCATCGCGGGACCGAGTTCGACGACCTGCGCTGGCGGCGTGACATGCAGCGCGCCACCATCTCGGACACTGCAAACACGTGCGAGCAGGAGGGTATCGCGATCGCAGCGGCATAGATGTTTAAGCCAGCCGGTTCACCCCGGGGACGCAGCCGAGCTGAGGAAAAGCATCTGGCGCTCGCGCGAGCGCAACGCGAGCGGAACGGCAATCCTCCTGCATCTGTCGTACCAGTTCCTCGACACTCTCGAATTTGTGCTCTGTTCTGATCCAGTCGATGAAAACGACGTCAATCGGGTGGCCGTAGAGGTCGCCTGAGAAGTCGAATACGAAGACTTCCAGCAGCACGATCCCCTGATCGAACATCGGACGGCGGCCGAAGCTTGCGACCCCGTCATAGCGACGGCCTTCAAATCCCACGCGCACGGCGTAGATCCCATGCGCAAGGCGGCATGCCGGATCGAGCCGCAGGTTGGCAGTGGGATAGCCGAGCTTGCGCCCTCGCTTGTCGCCGTGAATCACCTCGGCGCTCACAAGCCAGGGATAGCCAAGAAGACCGTTTGCCTCGGCTATCCGTCCTGCCGCGAGAGCCTCGCGGATCAAGCCCGAGCGCACCAACCGTCCGGCGTGCTCAAAGCGTGGCACGGTATCGACGACAAAGTCGAATTTCGGCCCTTGCGAGGTAAGGTAATCGGGCGAGCCGGCGCGATTGAGACCAAAATGGAAGTCAAACCCGATTGCCACGCCGCTGACAGCGAAGCGTCCTACCAGAATTTGCGAGACGAAATCCTGCGCAGAGAGGTTCGCGAGCTGCGCGTCGAAGCGCAATACGATCGCGCCGTCAAGGCCGGCGCCGCTGAGAAGCCGCAGCTTCGCCCGCTCGTCCGTGAGCCGGAACAGCGGCTCGTCGGGACTGAAGAAGCGGCGTGGATGCGGCTCGAAGGTGAGCGCCGCGGCCGGACAGCCAAGCGCTTGCGCACGGGTGCGAGCCGCCGCGATCACCGCCCGGTGACCGCGATGGACGCCATCGAAGTTCCCGATGGCGACCACCGCCCCACGCAGCGCGTTGTCCGGAGGCGCTTCGCTTCGGACGACGGTGAAGCGTTCGCCGGTCTTTGGTTGCTGGGTCATGGGCTGCTGCTGCGACCAAAGCCTTGGCGGCAAGTCTCAGGCTATCCGCGGCTAGGTCAGGCGACTCCCATTGGACAGCAGCTCATCACGCTCTGCAAGCATGCTCACGCTCGGAAGGAGGTTATACGAGACGAGCCCAGGACGAGCAGCACCACAGCGCTGCTTTCAGCACTGCGCAATGCCGGCAGCCGCACTGTCGAGCAACTGCTCGGTGCTCGAACCTTACAAGCCTGCCTTGGCCACCTTCTTGGCGGTTGCTGTTTCCGCTTCGACCGGCGGCGACCCGGCCACGCGCAGCCGGGTGTCGCGCAGCGCGACGGCGAGCTTGTGCCAATCGCCCCGGGATTGGACGTGAGCCGGATCCGGCCCCGGGATCGGACGATACAATCCGAATTTCGCACCATTCGCATCGATCCAGTGCCAGACCACGCTCGCATCGCCCTCGGCGCTGGTGAGGTCGACAGCGCGGCCGTGCCCCCACCCTCCCGTTGCGCGGCTGCCGCCATGCAGCGAGTTGCCGACGCGCGCCTTGAATCCGGACGCGAGTCGCTGGCGATAATCGTCGCGGAACCCGCTCAGGATGGACCATTGAATGCCGGCCGCATCCATCGCGTGTCCGGCATGATAGAGCTCCTCGCGGAAATCAGGATCCATCCCGCTTATGGCGTACTCCGGCACGGAGAGCCCCATGCGCTTGGCCGCCGCCGGATCCTTCCAGGTGAAGTCGCCGGAGTGGTCGCGCTTTACTGGCTGACGCTGATAAACCTCCCACAGGTACTTATCGACTTCGTCCATGCTCGGCACACCCGGATGTCGGCGAACCGCAGGCCAGTCGCCCGCGTCGGCCACGGTTTGCGAAGCTGTCCTTCCTGAAAATGCAACGAACGCTCCTACCTTGGTTGCCACCGCCTGCGCTGATTTCAGGACGGCAGACGGGTTTGAAGCGACGAACTTGATCGTTTGGACAATGCGGGGGTAACTGGGCGCGCCGCCGTCCTGCGAATCCTCCGCGCCGGGCTCGCCTTCGTCCTCAACCGGAACGGCATGCATGGCCACCTGGCGATACACGACAGTCTCATTGCCGGAGACCATCCCCATCGTACGCGGTTCGTCGCGTTCGTTGTTGATGATGGCCAAGGCCGCGATTGCACCAGTCACGGCGGCAGCGCCGAGCCTGGCCGCGATCCGCGGCTCGATGGGCACGCGGCGAATTAGCTCCTTGCTCGCGCTCCAAGCCGTAGTGGCGGCGCTCAAAGCCGGCGTAAGCGATTGGGTGCAAATCCGCAGCGCGTTGAGCAGGGCACCGCGTGAAGGGTCGCGCGTGGGCGCTGGGACGAACACGCGCAAATAGCTGCGGTACTGGGTTGCTCTGAGCGACAGAGTGCGTCGCTGGGTCGATGCAGCAGACGGCAGGTAGGGCGAACGTAGAGCAAGAGGCGCGCGCGCATAGCGCATCACGGCCGCGTGTGCGTTCATGCAAGTCTCCCAGTAGCGATCACGCCTGCGGAACACACCCTCATCTCGGCCAGCGTGCCGCCGCCCGGGACAGCACGAAACGCACGAGCGTTCAGGTCAGACGAGAACGAGAGTGCCCCAATCCCACAAGCATTGATCCCCGACAGGGGAGAAGTTGTAGGGAGAATTGCGGAGAAACATTGACGCGGTCGGCGCCAATTGATGGCAGAGCCGCCTGTTTCATGCTGAGATAAGCTGTTGTTTACCCTACCAAACAAGCCTCTGCATGACCGCTTTCGGGAACAGGCCGGCGGCTGCAAATATCTCAGCGAGCGCATTCGCATCGGGATTGTCGCGTGCCCCGAGCTCTTCGGCATGGATGCCCGCCGTCACAAACAGACAATCGATTCCAAACGCAGCCGCCCCCTTGAGATCGGTTCGCACCGAGTCTCCTATCGCCAATATGCGCCGATGGTCGGGCGAGCGGCCGGCCACCTTCTCGGCGATGCCCAGGGCTTGCTCGTAGATCGGCCGGTGGGGCTTGCCGGCATAGATGACCGAGCCGCCCGCCGCGGCATAAAGATCCGCAATGGCGCCCGCGCAATAGACGAGCTGGTCGCCGCGCTCAACGACGATATCCGGATTGGCGCAGATCATGGGAAGCCCGCGCAGGCGCATGCGCTCGATCAGCTCGTGATAGTCCTGCGGCGTCTCGACCGTGTCATCGGTAAGACCGGAGCAGACCGCGTAGTCTGCCGCCTCCAGGGTTGCCATGGGCGCGTCAAGGCCGTCGAAGAGCCCGACGTCGCGCGGCGGGCCGATGTGGAAGACGCGCAAGCCGGCACGCGCAGCAACGAGCGCATGGGTGACGTCACCCGAGCTCACGATACCGTCATAAGCCTCCCGCGTTACGCCGAGGCGGTCGAGGGTGAAGCGCGCCACGACGTCGCCTGGTCGCGGCGCATTTGTAATCAGAACCACGATGCCGCCTTGCTTGCGGAACCGGGCGAGCGTGTCGCAGGCTCCGACCGTGGCTGCGACCCCGTTGTGCACAACCCCCCAGACGTCGCTGAGCACAACGTCGTAGTTGGCTGCAATGGCACCGAAGTGACGGATGAATGCGGGAAGCGACGGCTTCATCAATGTCTGGGAAAACACTGCGCGCGTACTGGAGCAAACACGAGCCGCGCTATCCGCCGCCCACGTTGCTCAACCGAGGCCTAAAGCGCCGCCCGAAAGCGCGGCACGGCTCGGTTCGGCGACCTGCGTTTCGGGCCGCAGTGAATTGGCAGATGCAGACGTGCTGTCGATGGATGCCTGCACAGGAACGGAAAGTCCTTCCGCGCCCGCATCCGGCATGTTGGGCATCGGTCGCAACGCTTCCGCACGGACCGGGCGCGGCGCCGAAAACAGCGGTCCCTGCCCATACCGAACGTCATGGTCCAGGAGCTCCATGACGCTGCTCTCATTATCGATCTGATCCACAATGAGATCGATGCCAAAGCGTCCCACCAGTTCCGACCAGTCTCCCGCGCCGGCATCGCTCGACGCAGGCGCTGCTCTGCCGAGCAATAGCGGTGCGTGCAGCTTGACGTAGCGGAAGCCGCGAGGGGCAAGCTCCCCCGGCTCGAGGCGCAGGCTTGTCGCCTGATGCAAGCAGAACCGGAAACCGAGCGCCGCAAGCCCCGCCAGTCGTTCGTATTCAAGCTCGGCCATTTCCCGCACGGCACTTTGCGCGAATTGAAGAACGAGCGAAGAAGCAATGGCGCGGTTGGCCGCCAGAAAATCATGGACTTGATGCGAGAAGCCTGGGTCGACCAGCGTCGTCCGCGACAGGCTGCAGAACACTCCGATTTCCCGGTTCTTCATGAGAAGCCGACGTACGATCTGGACGCAGCGGAAAATGACGAGGTAGTCGATCTCGGCGATGAGCCCGCCGCGCTCGGCTTGCGGCACAAACTCGGACTCGTGCACGGTCTCGCCGGTCTCGCTGCGCAGGCGCGACATGGCTTCATAGAAACGGACCTTGCGTCGCGGCAAGGTCACGATCGGCTGCAGGTAGAGGTCGATACGACTTGCATCGATGGCGCTGCGGATGGTCTCAAGCGAGACTTCTCTGATGACCGCAGCAGGTCGCTCCTCGGCGGTGGCGCCCGAGGAGTCGCGCGGTTTAGGCGCTGGCGAGGCAGCAGCTCTCGCCGGCGGCTCGGAAGCGGAACGGGCGAAGGCATCGAGCGTCGCCTGGTGCACTCCCACTGTTTCGGCAAGCCGTCTGACCCGCGTATCGAGCTCGCTTATCTGGACGTTCAGGGGGTCGATGACCGAGCGCGCCTGGTCCGCCACCGTCTCGAACTTGCTCTCCAGGGACGCGAGACGGCGCCCCATCTCCGCCACTTGACGCCCCACGTCGGCCCCACCACGAGAGAGATCGGCGAGCTGCCGGCTCACCGCGGATCGCAGTCCAAAACGGCTCGAAACGGCGTGGTAAAGCGCAAGAAGAGCCAAGGTGGCAATGGCTACCGTCGCGGCCTCAAGCATCCCCAGGTAGAAATAGACGGCGGCGCCGGCGAGGCCCGCGATCATCAGCATGCATAACGCTAGGAGGATAGCGCCAACCACACGCATGAGGGCTGGTCCAATGGTGCCGGCTGCCGGCAGTGTGATTCGCTTGTGGGCCGCGCAACCTCAATGGCATGAGGGATTGTCGCAATGCAAGCGATGTCGGGCGGCGGCATTACCCCTTGTTCCCCGATGAGCGAATCGCACCCCCCGTGCGCTGCGTCCATACCGCGACAAACCACGGACGATTTGCCCATCCTTGCGCGGCTATGCGAAGGCGGACAGGCGGCCTATAAGCCGCCCCGCCCAGCGCAAAAGATTGGAGCCTAAACTGTCGAGCGCAGACGCATTTCTAAACAGCGGACAGCTGTCGGCCCGAGTATCCGGGCTGGGCGCCATTATCGAGCGCCGGCCGCAACTGGCCTTCGCCGCTTTTCTCACGCTTCACTTTGCCGTTTGGACCGCCCTGCCCGCTCTGCTTTATGCCAACCTGCCGCTCGACCTCATCGAGGCCCTGACCTATGGCCGCGAATGGCAACTTGGCTATGACAAGCTGCCGCCTTTGCCGTGGTGGTTGGTCGAGATCGTCTATCGGACGGTCGGGCGCGACGTCGCCTATTATGCCCTGGCGCAGGCGGCTGTCATCGGCGCATTTGCCGGCGTCTGGTTCACCGCGCGCTCCATGGTCGGCCCGCTCCTCGCGCTCATCGCGGTACTTATTGTCGATGGCCTGCACTACTTTGGCTACACCGCGGCCAAGTTCAATCACGACGTCATTCAGCTGCCGATATGGGCTTGGGCGGGCTACTTTTTTCACGCGGCACTGCGACGAAGGCACATTGTCTCCTGGGCGATGCTCGGCGTGATGCTCGGCCTGGCGCTATGGGCAAAATATTTCGTGATCATGTTGGCCGTGCCGATGGCATTGTTCCTTCTGCTCGACCGCGAGGCGCGAGGTGCGCTCGCCACCCCTGGCCCGTGGCTGGCGGCCGCGGTCGCCCTTCTTGTCATGGCACCGCATCTTGTCTGGCTGTTCCAGAACGACTTCCTGCCGTTTGCCTATGCCAATGCGCGCGCTGCCCCCTCGCGCGGCTTTATCGACCACCTGCTGCACCCGACGGTGTTCGCGCTCGGCCAGCTTTTGTTTCTGCTGCCGACCTTATTGATTGCCGCGGCGTTGGTCTGGCCGCGACCGCGCACCCCGCTCGCCCGCACGACCGACGCTTTCGATCGGCGCATCGTCACGCTTCTGGCTTTCGGCCCGGCGGCGACCACCATCGCGCTTTCGGCGCTCAGCGGGCGCGGCGCCATCGCCATGTGGGGTTATCCGCTTTGGCTGTTTCTCGGGCTGTGGATCGTGATCGAGGCGCCGAGGGCGCTCGATCCCGCTCGGCTTGCGCGCGTCGCGACCACGTGGTGCCTGGTGTTTGCGACATTCTCCCTCGCGTTCATCGTCAACTATTCCATATTGCCCGCCATCGATCATCGCTATCGCGCGGTGTTCTATCCCGGCGATCGCCTCGCGGATGAGCTTGCGCGTCGCTTCCGCGCCGCAACGGGGCGGCCGCTGGTCTATGTCATCGGCAGCATGTGGGACGGCGGCAATGTCGCCCACTATGCGCCCGGGCATCCGCGCGTCCTGATCGACGGCAATCCCGCTCGCGCACCCTGGATCGATCCCGGCGATCTGCGCAGCAAGGGCGCGGTGGTGGTATGGACCGCGGGCGATCCGACCGTCATGCCCGTCGGCTTGCGGCGGCTCGCCGGGGATGCCCAGGTGCAGCCGCCGTTCGAGCTGCCGTACCGGCGCGGCGATCACGTGCTCAGTGTCGGCTGGGCGATCCTGCGGCCGCAGCCGGCATTCGCCCGGCTGGTTATGCCACCGCCCTGATCACGTCGGCGACCTTGCCGAAGATTTCCCCGATCTCGCTCTCGCTCACGATCAGCGGCGGGGTGAGCGCAATGCTGTCGCCGGTCACTCGGATGACCAAATTCTGCCTGGTGAAGGCATGCTCCATGGCTTCATACGCACGCCGCCCCACCGCGTCGGGTCGCGAGGCGAGATCGATGCCGGCGGTGAGACCGACGCAGCGGATATCGAGCACGTTGGGCAATCCTTTGAGCCCCATTGCGGCGTCGGCCCAAAGCGGCTCGATCTGCCGCGCGCGCTCGAACAGGCGCTCGTCGCGATAAAGGTCGAGAGTGGCAAGCCCGGCGGCGCAGGCCAGCGGATGCGCCGAGTAGGTATAGCCGTGAAAGAGCTCGACCACGTGCTCGGGCCCGCGCATGAAGGCGTCGTAGATCCCCTTGCGCACGAGGACGCCCCCCATCGGCACGGTCCCGGAGGTGATGCCTTTCGCGAAGGTCATGATGTCCGGCACGATGCCGTAGCGCTCGGCCGCAAATGCGTAACCCAATCGGCCGAACCCGGTGATGACCTCGTCCAAAATGAGCAGAATGCCGTACTTGTCGCAGATCGCGCGCAGGCGCCGCAGATAGCCTTTGGGCGCCGGCAGGACGCCGGTCGAGCCTGCCATCGGCTCTACAATGACGGCGGCGATGGTGCTCGCGTCGTGCAGCGCGACGATGCGCTCGAGATCATCCGCCAGGTGCTCGCCCCAGTCGGGCTCGCCCTTGCTGAACGCCTGATGCTCGCGATTGTAGGTGGCCGGCAGGTGGTCGACGCCGACCAGCAGAGAGCCGAAGAACTTACGGTTGTTGACGATGCCGCCTACCGAGATGCCGCCGAAACCGACACCGTGATAGCCGCGCTCGCGCCCGATCAGCCGGGTGCGCGTGCCCTCCCCCCGCACATTGTGAAACGCGAGCGCGATCTTGAGCGCGGTGTCCACGGCTTCCGATCCGGAGTTGCAGAAAAAGACGTGATCGAGGTCGCCGGGTGCGAGCGCGGCCACGCGGCTCGCAAGCTCGAACGCCTTGGGGTGGGAGAATTGAAACGCCGGGGCATAGTCGAGCTCTGCCGCCTGGGCGCGAATTGCCGCCACGATGGGGTCGCGATTGTGACCGGCGTTGGTGCACCAGAGACCGGCGGTGCCGTCGAGCACGGCACGGCCCTCCGGCGTGTAGTAGTACATGTCCTTCGCGCGCGCGATCAGCCGCGGCGAAGCCTTGAACGCGCGGTTGGGCGTGAACGGCAGCCAATAGGCTTCGAGGTCATTGGGAACGGCAACGGCTCTGCTGATGGATGCTGATGGCATTGACGTTTCCTTGCCGCTGCGAGATGCGGCTGCTACCACGCCTCGGGTCATGCATGTCGTGCAATAATGACCGATAAGCGCGAGAAAGCCAAAGAGAAAACCAATAAGCCCAAGGCGCGCCTGCCGCGCGGATTCGGCGATCGTGGAGCGGCCGAGATCGCAGCGACGCGGCGCATGATCGAGCGCATCCGCGCGGTCTACGAGCGCTACGGCTTCGAGGCGGTGGAGACGCCGGCGGTCGAATATACCGATGCGCTCGGCAAGTTCCTTCCCGATCAGGACCGCCCGAACGAAGGCGTGTTCTCCTTTCAGGATGATGACGAGCAGTGGCTGTCGCTGCGCTACGATCTGACCGCGCCGCTCGCACGCTATGTCGCCGAGCACTTCGATGCATTGCCAAAACCCTATCGCAGCTATCGCGTCGGCTGGGTGTTTCGCAATGAGAAGCCGGGGCCGGGGCGGTTTCGCCAGTTCATGCAGTTCGACGCCGACACGGTCGGTTCCGCCTCACCGGCGGCGGACGCGGAGATCTGCATGATGGCGGCCGATACGATGGAGGAGCTCGGGCTTGCGGGTCACTACGTCATCAAGATCAACAATCGCAAGATCTTGGACGGGCTCCTGGAAACGATCGGTCTCGGCGGCGAGGCGAATGCGGGAAAGCGTCTCACCGTGCTGCGCGCCATCGACAAATACGATCGGCTGGAACGCACGGGTGTCGAGCAATTGCTGGGCAAGGGACGCAAGGATGAGTCCGGCGACTACACCCCGGGTGCCAGGCTCGATCCAGAGCAGATCACAAAGGTCCTCGATTACATCGACTTTCAATTCGGCGAGGAAGCAGGCGACGCGGAAGCCGTGTTTGACGATTGGCGAGCCATCATGGGCACAAATCGCGCCGGCGAGGAGGGTGTAGCCGAGCTCAGCGAGATAGCGAGCCTTTGCCGATCGGCGGGCTACGGGGCCGATCGCATCCGCTTTGAATCATCGGTCGTGCGCGGGCTTGAATACTACACCGGTCCGGTGTTTGAGACCGACCTCACCTTCGAGATCAAGGACGAGGAAGGAAGGGCCGTGCGCTTCGGGTCGGTCGCCGCCGGAGGCCGCTACGACGGCCTGGTAGGCCGCTTCCGCAATGAGAACGTCCCGGCGACAGGTTTCTCGATCGGGGTATCGCGGCTGATGGCGGCACTTTCGCATCTCGGCAAGGCCGGCGCGCCGCCGCATGGGCCCGTGGTCGTCACCGTGCTCGATCGCGAGCGTGTCGGCGACTATCAGAAGATGGTCGCGGACCTGCGCAATGCCGGCATTCGGGCGGAGCTTTATCTCGGCGGCGGCAAGATGGGCGCGCAGCTCAAATATGCGGACAAGCGCGGCTCGCCCTGTGTCGTCATCCAGGGCGGCGACGAGAAGGCCAAGGGCGAAGTGCAGATCAAGGACCTGATCGAAGGCGCCAAGGCCGCGGCGGCAATCGCATCGCGCGAGGAATGGCGCGAGGGCCGGCCGGCGCAATTCGCGGTGAATCAAAACAAGCTGGTCGAGGCGGTGCGCGAGATCCTCGGCCGCCATGGCATAAGCTGGGGTTCGTAGGGGCGAGGCATGGCGTCGCTCCTGGGCGAGGCATGCCTCGCCCCTACGGATATGGTGATCAGTAAAGCGCCCTCACCGCCGGCTCATAGAAGCAACCCGAGCGCGGGCGCACCGCGGGCAGCGCGTAAGGATTGACGTACGGCGACCACAGGCAGTTGAACGAAATGAAGTCGCCGTAATGCGGATGCACGCTGGTGATGCGGTAATACTTGTCCCAGCGGGCGCAATATCGCGCGGCGATCGCAGGCGCCGCGGCCTCGTTCTCGCACGACCAGGGGATGATCCCGCCGGTGTCGTTGCCGTGATAGACCTGCGCATGAGCGCTCGCGGCTCCCATCAGCAGGACGACAAGCATCGACAGCAGCGCGCGCATTGCTACCACTCCGGCAACCCCGCACCAAGGTAACCGCGTCGGTCTGCCGGCGATAGCGGCCGACGACAAATGTCGCGCAGTGTTGCCGGGGCGCACCGGTGCGACTCGCGCCGCCGCCGCCCCGCCGTTTAAAGCAGATTGACCCTTGATCCCCGCCGCACAATCAATGCGAGTAATACATCAAAAATTCGTCTGTTAGTGGTTCAGGTCAGGCCATGAGATGTCTTGTTCATCTTTCTGCATTGTTTTTATTTGGTTTTCCCGTTGGCTTCGTTTGCGCAACTTGGCTTCGTTTGCGGAAAATCACAAACTGTAGTTGCATCATCTCGTCTCAACCACTTTTAAGCAGGCGCAATGCCGAGCTCATGTTCGCTTTATGTTCTACCAAAGTGCAGCATGGATTACAAGCAAATTTGGCGTGGCTCGGCCGCTTTTTAGCAAAGCCGCGTAGGGCTCGGCGATCGGCCACAAGCGAGATCGTGCCAGCGGCCATCCTTCGAGACGGGCGCATGCAGGCATGCGCCCTCCTCAGGATGAGGCCTTCGAGACGGGCGCATGCAGGCATGCGCCCTCCTCAGGATGAGGCCTTCGAGACGCTCGGCGCGCAGCCTTCGAGGCTTGCGTGCAAGCGCGCGAGCGCCTCAGGATGACGGTCGATCCGATTGGTTTCATGGAATCGAGGTACTAGAGCGGGAAACGCAGATCCTATCTGGAAGCGGGCGTGGCGGAAGAGCCACAGGATGCGTTTTCTTCGCTGCATCGCTCAAAGCGATCTTGATTCGGCCGAGCTCGGCAGTCACGGTCGCGGGAGCTGGTGGGGGAGAGATCGTCGTGTCCAGGCGCAGCGTATGGCTTCGGGCGCTTACCGTGATCCTTGCCGTGGTGCTGGCGGCGCTGAAGCCGGGATCGGCGAGTGCCGCAAGCTGGCTGGAGGAGCTCTTCTATCTCTCCGGCCCGCGCTATGACGGCGTGCTGCCCCCCTGCGACTTCCCCGACGCGCTGGTGAAGATCTCGGTATATTTCAAGAGCAAGGAAGATAACTTCTGGAACACGAACCTGCGCATCGTCGCGTTCGAAAAAGTACGCGAGACCGCATTCCGTCCGTGGGCCGCGAACGCCATTCCGCGCCGATACTGCAGCGGCATCGTCGAGATCTCCGACGGCGGCAAGCACGTGATCAATTACTCCATCAGCGAGGACACCGGCACGGTCGGCGCCACCTGGGGCGTGCACTGGTGCGTGGTCGGTCTCGATCGCAACTGGGCCTATAATCCGGCCTGCCAGATGGCGCGCCCGTAAGCTTTGGTAATCAGTCACGTCATCGCCGCTCCCCTTGGCGGATGTGCAGCGCTCTGCCTGTGGCATGCGAAAGCAACGCGCTCGTCGCCAGGCTGTAGGTTCGAGTTCTCCCAGCCCAGCCACGCATTTGTGTTTCTGCAAGCTAACCGTCTTTATCCGGTGATAATGAGGTGATGGGTGCGAGATGGAGGTGGCGGCAGCTACTTGAAGACATCGTTAGACCGCAACACCACCGGTGCTTTGGTCTCAACTGGCCCTTCGAAGAACTTACGCGATGCTCGCTCTTCAATCGCATCGCGCAGCCGCGTAAACTGATCAACTCGTTGATCTGCCTGCACATCACGGTTGCCTTCAAGATGATCCATCGCCGCAGTGCTGATCGCACACCGAACTGTCTTGTCCTGATTAAGCATCGTGAATTCAACGACAACTCGATTCGCGTCGTATTTTGTGACAAAGCGCGACCCGGCGCAGCTCGGTATCTGTGCCCAGTCGGGCCGACCTGACGTCTTTGCCCCCAACGCGGGCCCTGAAAATCCGCATGGTGACCGGACTTGCGTCGGGCACAAGTCACGATGAGAGCTTGCGCAGCAGTGCTTATTTAGCGAACAAAGGGTATGGAGCGATTGCAGGCAGATTACTGCGTAGTAGGGGCAGGGTTCGCCGGCCTTGCGGCAGCGCGGCGCCTGCGGGACTGCGGAAAATCAGTCGTGCTCGTCGAGGCGCGCGATCGCGTGGGCGGGCGCGTTTGGAACCGGACGGCTGCCGACGGCAGCGTGGTTTCGGTGGGTGGCACGTGGCTCGGCAAACGGCAGGACCGCATGTTCGAGCTCTGCCGCGAACTTGGAGTCGAAGTGTACCCGCAGTACGAGCAGGGCGACAGCGTCTTGCATCTCGACAGTAGCAATCGGCGTTATCGCGGCTACCCGAAAGCCGGTCTATTTGCGCTGGCCAGCCTCGGGCTCGCGTTCTGGCAGCTTGACCGCATGGTGAAGCGCCTGCCCATCGATGAGCCTTGGAACGCACATAGAGCCAAAGCACTGGACTCGCAGACATTGGGGGCATGGTTGGATTCGCCGTGGCACGTGCCTTCGGCCGCGGCGCGGAAATTGATCCGAACCACGATGACGGTGCTGTTTTGCGTCGATCCGGACGAGGTTTCACTGCTTGGTTCGCTAGTGCTTGCCCGCGGCGGCGGAAGTTTTGAATATTACGTCGACTCCACGATAACCGAGACGCACCTGGTCGACGGCGGAGCACCAGAGCTTGCTGTTCGCCTGGCTGGGAAACTTGGCGATGCGCTGCATCTTTCGTCGCCGGTTCGGCGCATCGAGCAGAGCAGCGAGGGCGTGCAGGTTTTCTCCGATCAGCTGACAGTCGAGGCGCGGCGGGTCATTGTGGCCATACCACCTTTCCTGGCCAGTCGGATCGATTACGAGCCAGCGCTTCCGGCTGCGCAGATGCAACTGCTTCGGCGCATGTTGAGCGGTTCGATCGTGCGCGGGATTACGATCTATGATGAGCCGTTTTGGCGCAGCGACGGGCTAAGCGGCATGAGCGTCGCTCCCGACCTGCCTGTTCCTGTAGCGCTCGATCAATCGCCTCGTTCAGGAAAGCCAGGCATTCTCAGCAGTTATATGTTCGGACCACAAGCAGCGAGGGCAGCGGCCATAGCTCCGGTGGAACGCCGCGACCTCTGGCTGCACTCGCTGGCGGCGCGGTACGGTTCCAAAGCGTTATGGCCACGGGTGCATTTGGAAACGGATTGGGCGGCGGAAGAATGGTCGCTCGGGGGAATGATCGCTCACTTCGCGCCGGGCGTGCTCACGAATTACGGACCCGCGTTGCGTGAACCGTCAGGCCGCATTCACTGGGCCGGTAGCGAATACGCCACCGAGATGCATGGACTCATGGAAGGCGCTGTGCGGTCCGGCGAACACGCGGCAGAACAAGTCATAAGCGCTGCAGGCCTCGCCTCGTGCTCTTGACCCCGCCTTCAATCTCCAGCAACTCATTCGCAAAACAGCCTAAGCGGCGGAGCAAATATGAAGGGCCGCTTCAAATGTTTGCACGCCGATGCGAACTGCCAGGGAGACAAGCGATGCTAACTAATCGATCTCTCACACGCCATATCTGCTTAGCCCTCACATGTGCGGTATTGGTTGTTGTGACGGCCCCGGCGGCAAATACGCAAGACTTGCCGTCCTATATGGCGCCTATATCGGGGCACACCGCATCGAGCTCCACTGAAACTGCAGTGAAAAACGTTTTAGCGCTTAACAGCGCGATGTTCGAGCTCTACGACAACGCCGCCAAAGTCTTCCAGCAGAACATTCTCAGCAAGCATCCCATCATCCTGGGTCTGTTTTCAGGGGCGGGCGGGAGATTCATTCTTTACCGGCCCGGCATGGCGCCGGTCGAGGCGCCTTCGGTTCCTGTTGCCTATCAGCTCCTTAAGTCCGTGGATCACAGCACGATGGCGCTCGCCCAAGTAGTCGGCCCGTATCTTGATAATCCGGCTGATCAGTCCTGGCGCGGCTCAATGCTCGCGTATCATGCCCGGATGAAGTCGGCGCTCAATGGCCTGGACGAGGCCCCAATGCCGTCGGATTGGCGGGAGAATGATCGCATCATTCTGCAGAATAACATCAAATTCATGGATGATTGCTTGGCGAACGGCACCGTCTCGTTTAGCTCATTGCAGTCATTCGCCAAAAAACAAGCGCCGTACCTGAAGAAGGACATCGCCTGGGCGGCACAGACCCAAGTTGCCCATTGGATGAAGGTGCTCGCCGACTGGAAAAAGATGCTCGGCGGTGGCTGGGAGAAGACTTATGCAGCCAGCAATACGATCTATGGCACGCGTCAAAATAATGTGTTGTTCAGCGTATTGGCGCAGTTTTTCGGACCGAACGCCATGAATGACCGGCTGATCCTGATTGAGACCAGCTCGTTCACTACGACGCCGGAAGAGCTGCTGGACTCTCTCACCCGCATTATCGCGGACCGCTCGGACGGAGCGCTGTTTTTTGGCAATTACTACCTGATGGACTATGAGCTAATGGGAGGCGATGCACGGGACGCAATCGTCGCTGAAAGCGCTAAACTCGGCATTAAGCCGTTTTTGCCGCCAGCAGTGCCGTTCGACTCAAAGCAGTGGCCGATGCGCATCACACCGGGGCCAGGCGCCACTTCCCTCGGTGACCTTCCATAAGCCTGGCGGCGTCATTCCCGATCCGATTAAGAAGGGCCTGCCGGACCTGCCGGCCAATGCGTTCCTTCCAGTACGCTGTGTATGAGGGCGTGCCGCGGCTTCTTGACCTGATGGACAAGCATCAGGTGAAGCTCAGCTCATTCATGATCGGCCAGGCTGTCGAGAAGGCACCTGATCTCGCCCGCGAGATCGTGCGGCGCGGCCATGAAGCCGCCGCCCATGGCCGCACTTGGAATTGGATCAGCTGCGGCGAATGATGGTGGTGTCGCTTCACGACCGCATTTCAGGACACCCGAATCGGGTCCGTGTGCTCGACCGCTTCCTCAGTTCTCCTGCGTCGGCAGCCCCTTGGGCCGGGTCGCAAGCACGATCTGCCTGACCTCAGGCTTACTCATGTCCTCTCCAACACCGCGATCGACCGCCGGACGACCTAGCGGCCGATCGACCTCATTTCTTTTCAGGCGCGTGCGACGACGTTGGCGCGCTGCGCCTCGCCTTGGCCAAACGAGATGTTCTCGCCGGGAGCCTCGTAGATCGTGATCAGCATGTCATCCGGCGACACGCCCGCCGCCTTGGCGACGCGCGTGTTGATGTCCTTCAACAGCGCCAGTCGCGTCTCCTTCGGCCGCCCCTGGATGAAAGTAACATCGAGAATAATCAGATCGTCGGTGTAGTGCATTCCGACGAACGAAGGCGTATGGAGAAACCGGCTCTTCGGCAACTCGAAGATCAGCTGGTAGAAGTCCTCGGGCGGCACGCGCAGCGTGTTGATCAAGGCGGACTGAATGGCGCCGGACACCTTGGCGATCCGGTCCTGGTCGTAACGGCCTTCGACTACGTGGATTTTCGCGAGTGGCATGACATAGCCTCCTTTTCACCTACACATTTTCAATGCAGTGGCTCGATCCTCAGCGAGACCCCCTGCCCACCGCCGATACAAAGCGCAGCAAGCCCGACGTGGACGACATCCAGCCGACCGATCTTGCGGGCGACAACGATGGCGATGGCTGCCAAGGCTCGAGTGATCTCGGCGCGCTCAATGGAGCAAATGCCGCAGCCGACCGGGCGCCGAACGCCCTGCGAGCCGGCCCTTCGAAAACGCCTGAGCACTGTGATTTCATGGGAAGCCTCCGGAGGTAAGTTTGATGGTGCATCTCAGAATTGCGCAAGCTGCAGAGTCACCTCTCATTGCCTTGCGCTACTGCATTCAGGGGCACGAGGATTCCGCCTGCCTCGCATCCTTATTAGGTGTATACACCGCTAAATAGGCGTATATACCCTTTTTGTCAAGGGCTACAGAGGGCCTAACCTGAAACGAACGGAGATCGGTGTTTCGGCATCGGGAAAAATTGATGCCCGTGCTCCCGTCCGCACATCATCGGTCAATCAACTTCGTAACTCAGGCTGCCGTTGGTGGACATGGTGCTCTCCATTTTCTGAGAGCGGCGAATGCACAAAGGTCCGTTCGCCATTGTCTCAGGATTATTTTTTCAGATCTTCAGAAGGTCTCCTTGAATGGTCGTAGATCCACCTCCTGCGTCCATGCGGAGCGCTGCTGGCGATGGATGCTCCAGTAGGTGTCGGCAATCGCCTCGATCCCAAGCAGACCGTCCTCGCCGCGCTGCTCGATCAATTTCGGCGCCCGATTGCGCAGGCGATCGCCGTCGATCCCGCCGTCGATCACTACATGTGCGACGTGAATTCCAAGCGGCCCGTACTCCCTCGCCATGCTCTGTGCGATCATGCGCAGGCCTGCTTTTGCAGCGGCAAAGTGCGCAAAGCCCGGCTTGCCTCGCAGGCTGGCGGAGGCACCGGTGAAGATGATCGTGCCGCGGCCGAGAGGAGCCAATCGCCGCGCGGCCTCTCGGCCAACCAGAAAGCCCCCAAAACAACCGACCCGCCAGAACTGTTCGAACTGCTCCGCGGTCAGATCGCGGAAATCGATGTGCTGGTTGTTGCCGGCATTGAACACCACAAGGTCTACCGGGTCGCGCCCGTCGCCCGGCAAAATTGCCCGATCAAAGAGACCAACGACATCGTCCTCGCGTGTCGTGTCGACCCGGATGGATTCGGCGCTGCCGCCCGTTTCGCAAATCGCCCTGGCGACCCGCGCGATCTTCTCGGGCGTTCGGCCGGCGACGAGCACACGATAGCCCTCGGCGGCGAAGCGCCGGCACAGCGCTGCGCCTAGCCCGCGTCCGGCGCCGACACCTACAACGACGGCGGTCCGCGCGCTCATGGCAGAATTTCCCCGCCGCGACCGGCGATAGCTGCCACCGGCTGGTCTGTTGCGTGCACCTCCTGCATGCTGTCGGAGCGCTGAGCCCGGCGGCGTGGCACAACCAAGTTCGCCACCAGGACCTGCACGGCATTGCCGTCCTGATTGAACGTGGTCGTGCGTACCTTGATCAGTCCCTGCTCGGGGCGCGACTTCGATGGGCGCACCTCAATGACCTCGCTCTCGAGGTGCAACTCATCGCCCGGGCGCACCGGATGCGGCCAGCGGCATTCGTCGAAGCCGACGCCGATGATACCGCCCGCCGGCTTGAGCTCGCTCTCGACCAGGAGCCGCATGGTAAGCGCCGCAGTGTGCCAGCCGCTCGCCGCCAAGCTGCGGAAGATGCTGCCGCGCGCGGCGTCCTCATCGAGATGGAATGGCTGCGGATCGAAGGCAGCAGCAAAGCTCTTGATCTGATCGCGATCGACAGGAATGCGGCCGGAACCGTAGGTCTGGCCGACAGCAAAGTCCTCCAGGTGGTGCGGGGTCATTTCAATGTCCTGACGAGATCTTGCTTGCGTCATATCGGTGTATATACACCCCAATAGGTGTAGGGCCTCATTTGATCAAGCATCAGTGGCTCATAGCCGGATCACAGCGGCCTAGGCCAGGAAGCGCAGGAGCTCGGCGTTGATCTCCTCCGCGCGCGTCCAGGTTATGCCGTGCGAGCCTCCCTTGATCTCCACGTATTTGACGTTCTTGATCATCTTTGCTTGTCGGCGCGACGTCGCATCCGCTGGCAGGATGCGATCGTCATCCCCGTGTATGATCATGGTCGGCACGTCGTTGCGAGGAATGTCTTTGCGAAAGTCCTCGACCCAGGCATCGACGCATGCCAACGTGCCAATGGGCGACGCGCCGATTGCGACCGTCCAGTTGGCTTGTATCACGCGCTCGCTGACCAGCTTTCCGTCAGCTCCGCCGACACTGTAGAAATTCTTCAGGAACTCGATCATTGCGACGGGCCGGTCCGCCTTGATGCCGGCGCGGACCTCGCTGAATACGCTTGCATCTACGCCCTCCGGATTGTCCGGTGCCTTCACCAGGTAGGGGCCGATTGTGCCGATCAGCACGGCTTTTCGCAGCCGCTTGGTGCCGTATTTGCCGATGTATCTTGTGATCTCGCCGGTGCCCATGGAGTGGCCGACCAGCGAGACGTTCGTAAGATCCAAAGTGCTCAACAGAACATTGAGATCGGCCGCGAAAGTATCGTAGTTGTACCCGATGCCTGGCTTGCTCGAGCGGCCGAAGCCGCGGCGATCGTATGTGATCACGCGATGCCCCGCAGCCAGGAGCGCGGCGGTCTGTTTTTCCCAAGCGTCGCCGTTCAGCGGCCAGCCGTGGATCAGCACGACCGGCGAGCCGGAGCCGTGATCCTCGTAATAGATCTCGATAGGCGTGGAGTTTTCCTGTCCGACCTTGATGAAACCCATGATACTACTCTCCTTGCTGGTCGCACCGAATGAGAAGGTTGGCATCAGCGGCGCGGTCAAACCTGCAGCAGCAAGCATGGCACTCTCGCGCCGGGAGATACAGTATAATCGGCAATAAGCGGAACTCACCAAATAAGATCGCATGCCTAGTAGCTGAGCTGCTTGGGATCGAAAGAAATCGGCTAACTCATAACGGACACGTGTTCATCCATCGATGAGAAGCGGAACTGTTTATAATGCATCAGATGTGACAAGCACGAAGAAAAATCTATTGGACCATAGTGTCATCAATACTATCGTATCGGGCCTACGGTACGGGTGGCATCGATAGATCCGGTTCTAACAGCGCGCTGGAATTCCTCGTGCGACGCATCGAGTTGATCGCTCGTGACAGAAGCTGGACTTCGACGGACACAAGCGACCTGGCCGAGCTCACTAGGATGCGCGCAGGTTCACCGCATCCGCCATGTGAACGAGATCTGCGAGCGTGCGGGCGAACATTTTTCGCATCGCGTTGCTGCGATGGACCTTCACCGTTATCTCGCTCAGGCCGAGATCGCCGGCAACTTGCTTACTCTTCTTGCCGGCGGTTACCAGCATCATAACCTGCTGTTCCCGCGGTGACGGCGTGTTGAAATGACCGCAGATGCGAGCGATGTCGCCATCGGCGGCGCGCCGTTGCCGATCGTGCTCGAGCGCGGATAAGACAGCGTCGATCATGTCCTGGTCGCGGAACGGCTTTGGCAGAAAGTCCACGGCGCCCGCCTTCATGGCGCGGACCGACATTCGGACGTCGCCGTGTCCGGTCATCAGGACGACAGGAAGATGAATGCCGAGTGTGGCGAGTTGCAATTGGAAAGCCAGCCCGCTGATGCCGGGGAGCCGAACGTCGAGAACGATGCAGCCGGGCCCGTCATAGCCGCCCGCATCGAGAAACTGGCTCACCGATCGGTAGCTACGGGCTTCGAGACCCACGGTCTGCAGCAACAACTGAAGCGCGCCGCGCACCGACTCGTCGTCATCGATGACGTGGACGATCGCCTTCTCGCTCATTGCCGCGTCTCCACCCGAGCCAGCGCGGATTGATCCACCTGCTGATGTAGTCTTGGCGCATATGCGGCGCACAATCGCGATAACACTCCGAGATCGGAGCCAAGTCCATTGGACGATGGTGTTGGCGATACTTTGGTATCACCCGAGAGCCGCTACCGGCATCGCACCCGCTTGTGCTGAGACGGGCCGACACCAAAGTATGATGGACATCCGCCTGTAGACGGGCGCATTTTCATGTAACGGCGGCCGTCCTGAAAGGGCGCGAAATGGATAACGAGCTCAGCCGCATCGACGACCGCAAGCGGGCCCAGGAAGGAGTACATCCGCCCTGGTGGGGTCAGGCTTCTGCGCGCGAGCAGCATTTTCGCTCCGTCGCCGACAACATTGAGGCCCTCGCCGCTCTCGTAACGCCGGCCGGTCAAGTCGAGCTCGTCAATCGCCAAGCCCTGGAATATTTCGGCGTGACGCTCGAGGAGCTGAAGCGCTGGACGATCACGCAGATCGTCCATCCTGATGACCTGCCAAACGTCGTTGCCGCATGGAGGGAGGCGATCGAAACCGGCCGTCCGTATGACGTCGAGGAGCGCTTGCGCCGTGCGGACGGAGTTTACCGCTGGTTCCACACCCGCGGCTTCCCCTTGCGAGACACGCAAGGGCACATCGTCCTTTGGTACCTCATAAAAAGGGATGTCGACGACCTGAAGCGGAGTGAAACTCTGCTCGCCGGTGAAAAGCGATTGCTCGAGATGGTGGCGGACGGCCGCTCGATGTCGGAAATACTCGAAGCGATCTGTCGTCTTATCGAAGGCACGGCGAGCGGGTGTTACTGCAGCGTCCTATTGGTCGACCCGAGCGGCACGCGTGTGGAGCATGGAGCCGCACCGAGCCTTCCTGCCAGCTACCTCAACGCTTGTATTGGCCAACCGATAAACATCGATGCCGGTCCATGCGCGATGGCGGCGTACCTGAACAAACAAGTCATTGCGGCCGACCTGACGACCGAGATGCGATGGGCCAGGTGGCGCCCAATGGTCTTGGTGCATGGGCTGCAGTCCTGCTGGTCAACGCCGATCACGTCCGTGACCGGGAAGGTGTTGGGTACGTTTGCGCTCTACCACAGCGAGCCGAGAACGCCCACGCCACTCCATCAAAGCCTGATCGAGCAGTTTACGCACATTGCGCGCATAGCCATCGAGCGCCGACTTTCGGAAGAGACTCTTAGCAGACTCCGATCGGAGCTGGCGCATGTGGCGAGGGTGCAAAGCCTGGGAGTATTGACCGCGTCGATCGCGCACGAAGTCAACCAACCGCTGTCGGGCATCATCACCAACGCGAGCACCTGCCTGCGGATGCTGGCCGCCGATCCTCCAAACATCGATGGCGCGCGCGAGACTGCGCGGCGCACGATCCGCGACGGCAATCGTGCGTCCGAGGTCATCACGCGGTTGCGCGCGCTCTTCAGCAAGAAAGGCGTCACGATCGAATCGGTGAACTTGAATGAGGCTACACGAGAGGTGATTGCACTGTCCTTGAGCGAGCTTCAGAGAGGTCGGGTGGTTGTGCGAACGGAGCTTGCCGATGACCTCCCATCTGTCGCAGGCGATCGTGTCCAGCTTCAGCAAGTCATCCTGAACCTGCTCCTGAACGCTTCAGATGCCATGCGGAGCGTGCACGATCGTTCGAAGAAGTTGCTGATCAGAACCGAACGAGACGGACGCGATCATGTGCGGCTGACCGTGCAAGATACGGGGGTGGGCTTCGACCCGCAAAAACAGGACCAACTCTTCGAAGCGTTCTACTCCACCAAGGGCGGCGGTATGGGAATCGGGCTTTCGGTCAGTCGCTCGATTATCGCAAATCACCGCGGCCGCATCTGGGCATCGCAGAATGATGGTCCGGGAGCCACCTTTGGATTTTCCATTCCGTGCACCCACGAGTCCAGTAGCGCCGCCGACACTGTCGGCGCCATTCAAATGCCTGATGCGACCGGTCGGGTACGCGTCGTGAGCAATTTGTGATGATCACGCGTCCACTCGTGGCGGTTGTTGATGATGATCAATCTGTGCGCGAATCGCTACCCGACCTGCTGCGGGAGTTCGGTTTCAGGTCCCGGGCGTTCTCGTCGGCGGAGGAATTTCTCGCATCCGATTACGTGGGTCAGATCGGATGTTTGATCTTGGACATCGCCATGCCGGGCATGTCTGGACCCGGTCTCCAACGGGAACTGATACTTCGCGGGCAGGAGATTCCGATCGTCTTCATCACTGCACACGGAGACGAGAGCGTGCGCCCATGCTTGCTCGAACAGGGCGCCGTGGAGTGTCTCATCAAGCCGTTCAGCGATACGGCTTTGCGTGAGGCGGTCAATGCGGCATTTCGAGTGACCTGAGCGATACGTCACGCTCTTGCACCGCGGGATACAGGCGAATACCATGAATTTAGCGAGCGCGCTTGACCATGATGCAGGGTCATCACTTATGTCGCACGCTACACCAATCGTGTTCGTTGTTGACGACGATGTCTCGGTGCGCGAATTGCTGGAACTGCTGATCCGCTCCGCAGGTTGGCAGCCGGAGACATTCGAGTCCGCACAGGAGTTCCTGTCTCGCCCGCGCGTGCTCGTCCCGAGCTGCCTGGTTCTCGACGTCAGTCTTCCGGGCCTCAATGGTCTCGAGTTGCAGGAGCGCGTCGCACTCGATCGGAGGGACATGCCAATCATTTTCATCACGGGTTATGGCGACGTTCCGACGACGGTCCAGGCCATGAAGGCGGGAGCGGTCGAGTTCTTGACGAAGCCATACCGCGACGACGTCCTCTTGAGTGCCATCCGCCAGGCTCTCGATAGTAGCAGGAACGCACTTGATCACGAGGCGGAGATGCGGGAGCTGCGAGACCGATACGCCTCGCTCAGTCGCCGCGAGCGGGAGGTCATGGCACTGGTCGTCTCCGGCCTCTTGAATAAACAGGTCGGCGGCGAGCTCGGGATCAGCGAGATCACGGTCAAGGCACATCGCGGCAAGGTGATGCAAAAAATGGGAGCCAAGTCTCTCGCCGATCTGGTGACAATGGCCGCGAGGCTGCGCGAGACATCCGTGCCGAAACGGTGATACTTCACCGCGCCTCGTTCGCCGGCAAGACAACAAGATTAGCGCAATGTCGGTGCTTTTCCCGCAAGATCGCCCAAACAAGTAGCCGCACTCATCACCATCTCTCAAACATGAGATGATCCCGTTCTAGATTGCGGGGATTGGTGGTGCAACATGACGATAATGCCGCTCGTAACGTGGATGGCCATCAGCACAGCGCTGGTGAGCCTGATGTTCGCGCCGTGGCCGAAAGGCACGACACAGTTGGATGAAGATCAAAACTGAAGCACCGGAGCGGCCGAGGCAAGCTCGGATATGAGTTTGCGGATCGATTCGACCTGCATGACGGAGTACGGCGAAAAACCATGAGTGTGCGACCATCTGCACCTCAGTTCGCGCTGGCCTCGGCAGGTGTCCAGTCAGCGGCCCACTCTCCGTCGCGGAGGATCTCTTCCCCCGGATGCGGCGTGAACTCGACCATGACCGTCCGCCGAGGTACACCCAATAGTTCGACGCAGACGTCGACAATTGCTCTACCTAAAGCCAGCCGCTTTTCCGCCGAGCGGCCACGGCGAAACTCGACCATGACCATGGTGATAGGCTCGAGGCCGTCTGGACCGAGGTGGTAGAGATCGTGCTCCCCGAGCTCGGCGACACCCACATTTGGTCGCCACAGCTGCGTCTCCATGACTTTCGCGTACAGTTTGCACAGCCGCGTAGCCAATTCGCGTTTTACCTCGATGGGATAGGTGCCGGGCAGATCAAGATGCAGGTAAGGCATCGCGCATCTCCACCTGGAGGGTGGGTCTACAACAAGCATGCGCCTAACTGGGAGCAGATACGCATTTTGTCAACCGAGACGGTGCAGCACTTGACGATTGTGCATATACGCCCAATTTAGGAGCACATACACTCGATACTCTTCCAGCTTTCACAGGGAGGGCACATGCGCAAGCATATCAGCTTTGCCGCCACTGCCGCGTTCCTTGCGGTGGCGATGATCGTCTGCATCAAGTCCGCGGTACTTGCAACCAATGCCGGGGTGGTCCGCCCACAGGTTGGACTATCATGGTCCATCCCTGGTTCGAGCTCATACCTGCCCATTCACACACTCGAGGAAGTGTACTGATGGGCATCATTCCGAACATCAGCGAGATGAGGGCACAGCCATGGGCCTCGTTCGATTTGCGTTGAGATTTCCGTATACGTTCTTCGGGCTGGCCGCGCTGATCCTGTTTCTCGGGCTCTCGGCGATTTCCGTCATGCCGATCGACATCTTCCCCGAGATCAACATTCCGGTCGTCAACGTCATCTGGCAGTACACGGGGCTGAGCACGCCAGAGATGGAGCAGCGCGTAAGCACCTACAGCCAGTACGCGATCAGCACGAGCGTGTCCGGCATCAAGAACATGGAGGCGCAGACGCTCAACGGCATCTCCGTCCAGAAGATCTTCTTTCAACCAGACGTCAATATCGACCTGGCCATCGCACAAATCGTTTCCGCGACAAATTATATACGCGTGCTCCTGCCGACTGGAATCTATGCGCCCATAGTCGTGAGCTACAATGCCTCGAGCATTCCGGTCCTGCAGCTCAGCCTGGCTTCCGACAGTCTCAACGAGCAGAAGCTTTACGATTACGGCTACTACAACCTGCGCCAACAGCTGGCGCCCGTCCCGGGCGTCACGTTCCCGACGCCGGACGGAGGGAAATACCGGCAGATCATGGTCGATATCGACCCGACGAAGCTGCAGGCCAAGGGCCTGACGCCGACCGACGTCGTCAACGCGGTGAATGCCGAGAGCCTGACGCTGCCGTCTGGCTTGGCCAAGATCGGGGAGAAGCAATACACAGTCCTCACCAATGCGATGCCCACGACGATCGAGGCTCTCAACAACATCCCGGTCAAGTTCGCCAATGGCGCAACCGTCTTTTTGAAGGACATCGGGCAGGTCAGGGATGCCTCGGCAGTGCAGCAAAATATCGTGCGCCAAGACGGCGAACGGTCCGTTCTGCTGAGCGTCATCAAGAACGGCAACGCTTCGACGCTGGCCGTCGTGAAAGGAGTCCGGAAGGCTCTGGAGGTCGCCCGCGCGGCGGCTCCTCCCGGACTCAGCATCAACGAGCTGTTCGATCAGGCGAAGCTCGTCTCGGATTCTGTTGCAAGCGTGGTGCGCGAGGGGGCTATCGCGGCCGGGCTTACGGCGCTGATGATCCTGCTGTTCCTCGGCTCATGGCGCTCGACCCTCATCGTCATGATCTCGATTCCGCTTTCGATCCTCACCTCGATCATCGTGCTGCATTTCCTCGGCGCGACGATCAATACGATGACGCTGGGCGGGATGGCGCTCGCGGTCGGGATCCTGGTCGACGATTCGACGGTGACCATCGAGAACACCCACCGGCTGCGCACCGAAGAAGGCATGAATCTCCCCGCAGCAACGCTGCACGGTTCCGCCGGCATTGCCGTCCCGACCCTGGTCTCGACGCTCGCCATCAGCTGCGTGTTTACGTCCGTCGTGTTCCTGGAGGGACCGGCCAAGTTCCTGTTCACGCCGCTTGGGCTCGCCGTCGTGTTCGCAATGCTGGCGTCCTACGGCCTCTCGCGGACACTGACGCCGATCATGATCGGCCTGTTGCTCAAGGGCGAGCACCACGGTGAAACCGGCGGTTCGAGAGGCTGGTTTGCGCGCTTGCACCGCGCGTTCGAACGCGGCTTCGAGCGCCTGCGCGAAGGCTACGTCGGCGTGCTCACAATGCTGCTCCGGCGGCGAGTCATTGTTCCAGTTGCCGCCGTCCTGATCATGGCGTTGGGAGGTGTCATGCTGACGCTGACCGGCCGCGATTTCTTTCCCGCCATCGACGGGGGGCAGATCAAGCTCCACGTTCGCGCACCCGCCGGCACCCGAATCGAGGTGACCGAAGCCGTCTTCCAGGCGGTCGAGGACAAGATCCGGGAGGTGATTCCGGAGCGGGAACGGGAGCTCATCGTCGACGACATCGGAGTGCCGCAACGCGTGTACAACCTGGCGTTCACCGACGGCTCGACCATCGGCCCCAATGACGGCGTGGTTCTGGTAGCCCTCAAGCGGGGGCACGCACCGACCGCCCGCTACGTCCGCAAGCTGCGCGAGGTGCTGCCGGCGGAATTTCCGGAAGTGACGTTCTATTTCCAGGCCGCCGACATGGTCACCCAGATCCTCAATTTCGGGCTGCCGGCGCAGATCGACGTGCGGACCGTTGGCCGCGACCGCGCGACCAACCGGCGCGTGACAAATGAGCTGCGGCGGCGCATTGCCGAAATCCCCGGGATTGTGGATGCGCATCTGCAACAGGAGATCGACGGTCCGGCATTCATGGCCGCGATCGATCGCGCGCGTGCGCTGCAGTTCGGGCTCAACGCGCAGAGCATCGCCAACGACGTCAATATCAGCCTGAGCTCCTCCGCGCAGGTTACGCCGAACTTCTGGACCGATCCGGCATCGGGAATTCCCTATTACATTACGGTGCAGACGCCGCAGCGGCAGGTGAGCTCCCTGGGCGAGGTCGGCAACACCCCTATTGCTACCAAAATCTCTTCCACAGGTTCTCCGATACCGGGGCTGCTGAGCAACGTCGCCAGGTTCGACCGCCAGAGCGTCCCGACCAATTTGAATCAGACCAACATTCAGCCGGCTTATGACGTCTACGCCAGCGTGCAGGGCCGCGACCTCGGCCGTGTTTCGCAGGATATCAGCAAGATCGTCGCAGAGCTGCGGAGGGAGCTCAAGCCGGGAAATTCGATCGAGGTTCGCGGCCAGATCCAAAGCATGCACGACTCCTTCAGGAATCTCGGCTTCGGATTGTTGTTCGCCGCGGTGCTGGTCTATCTGCTCATGGTTGTGAACTATCAGAATCTAGGCGATCCCTTCGTGGTGATCCTGGCACTTCCGGCGACGCTGGCGGGAATTGTTACAATGCTGTTCATCACCGGCACGAGCCTGAGCGTTCCCTCGCTGATGGGGGCCATCATGGCAGTCGGCGTTGCCTCGGCGAACTCCATTCTGCTCGTTACCTTCGCGCGCGAGCAGCAGCTTGCCGGCAGGACCGCGTTCCAGGCCGCGATCGATGCAGGCCACACCCGGATTCGGCCGGTGCTGATGACGGCAGCGGCGATGATCGTCGGCATGATCCCCATGGCGATCGGCGGCGCGGGGGAGGAGCAGAATGCGGCGCTCGCCCGCGCGGTGATCGGCGGGCTTGTGTTCGCGACCCCGACAACCCTGCTCATCGTTCCATATCTGTTTGCCATGCTGCGCAGGCGCAACGACGGCAAGCCGGCTTATGGCGTCTTCGAGGAGCTGCCCAATGCATGACATCGACATTCCCGATCGCGAGCACGAATTGGCAGCTGATTACCTACCCGCGGAGGCGCCGGTGAATCGCCCGGACGCTCGGCGCCGATCGGGCGGCCGTGTGCTCGGGCTCGGCGCGTTCCTGTTGCTCGCTGCCGGTCTCGCTCTCGGCGCCTCACGCTCCTATTCGCAGCAGCGGCAGGTCATGGCGACCGCCGAGCAGATCCGCGATTTCGTGCCGAGCGTGCGCATGGCGACCGTGCAGGCGAGCGATGCGACCGTGCGCGTCTCGTTGCCCGCTACCACCTCCGCGTTCTCGGTTGCGAACATGTACGCTCGCGCCAGCGGCTATATCGACAAGCGATACGTCGATATCGGCGATCGGGTGAAAGCGGGGCAGTTGCTGGTCCAGATCGTCGCGCCCGAGCTCGATCATCAGATCTCGCAGGCCGAGGCCACGCTGATCCAGCTCCGGGCTGCCGTCGAGCAGGCGCAAGCCAACAGGAGCCTGGCGCAGGTGACCTGGAACCGGGACAAGGGGCTGGTCGAGAAAGGCTGGGTGACGGCGCAGCAGGGCGATGTCGACCGATTCACGCTGCATGCGCGAGAGGCCGCACTCGGCGTCGCCCAAGCCAATGTGACGGCGCAGCAGGCGCAATTGCAGGTGCTCTATCAGCAGAAGGCCTATCAACGCGTGGTCGCGCCGTTCGACGGCGTCATCACCCAGCGCAATGTCGAGGTGGGCGATCTCGTGCACGCCGACACCGCAAGCGGCACATTCCTGTTCACCGTCATGCAGAGCGATGTGATCCGCACCCAGGTCTACGTGCCGCAAGATTCCGCATTCGGGTTGAGCCCCGGGGTTGATGCCGCCGTGCGCGTTCCTGAAATCCCGCGCCGCACGTTCCCCGGCAAGGTGACACGAATTGCCGAGGCGCTGGAGGCGGGCACGCGGACGCTGCTGACCGAGATTGACATTCCGAACCCCGACGGGGCGCTTCAGCCCGGCAGCTACTGCATCATCGAGCTCAAAATTCCGCGTAAGACGCCATCCTTTCTGGTGTCCGCGGATGCCATCATTTTCAATCAGAATGGGCCGCAGGTCGCCGTGGTGGAGGGCGGAACGGCGCATATCCGCAAGGTGTCGGTGACGCGCGACTTGGGCACGCAGGTGGAGCTGGACGACGGGGTCGCACAGGGCGAGCAGGTCATCATCAACCCGCCCGTAACCCTCGTCGACGGCAGCAAGGTGCGCCCTCGCGCCAAGCCAGCCGTACCAAAAACCTAGTCTCGATAACGCTTTTAGAGGAAACCGCCATGCCGACCTACATCGTCACTACCCTCGAAGGCTGTCTAGACACGTCGAAGCGCGCCAAGATCGCCTCCGAAATCACCCGAATCCACAGCGAGACAACCGGCGCCCCAACGTATTTTGCGCAGGTCATCTTCGCGGAGATCGCACCCGATCGCTACTTCGTTGGCGGGATTCCACTAAAGGGCCATCAGGTTTTTGTGAACGGACAGATCCGGGCAGGCCGATCGACCGAGAGCAAAGACGCGCTCATCGCGCAAATAACGATGGCGGTCTCAGACGCGTCGAAGCTGGCGAAGAGGAACATCTGGGTCTACATAACCGATCTCGTGCCAAGGCAGATGGTCGAGTTCGGTCATGTGCTTCCGGAAGCAGGCGACGAGGCGCGATGGGCTGCGGCGCTACCTCAAGCCGACAGGGCTCACATGCAGAGCTACGCTCTCCGACACTAAGCATGAGGATTTGACCATGGTCACCACAACGCTGCCGGGAGCTGAGCAATGCAATTGCTTCGCCGTCCGCTCGGCCGCGCGTCATGTTACCCAGCTCTACGATCATTTCCTGGCACGCGTCGGGCTGCGCGTCACCCAGTTCTCCATCCTGGCAAAGCTCAAGCGCAGGGGGCCGCTCACGATCAACGCGCTTGCCGACGAGATGGTGATGGATCGCACGACACTTGGGCGTAACATCCTGCCGTTGGAGCGAGACCGGCTGATCAGAATTGAGCCGGCACCATTCGACCGGCGGGCAAAGGAGCTTCACCTGACCAGAGCCGGCGAGAAGCGGGTGCAAGCCGGCCTGGAGGCATGGGCAAAGGCGCAAGCGCGCTTCGAAGCAGGCTTTGGCAGCAAGCGAGCCGCCGAGCTCCGTACGCTGCTGCGGGCGGTCGTTGCCCAGCCAATTCACGCCGACGGCTCAATTCATAAACCGCGCGAGAACAGGAGACGCACGAATATAGGTGCATATGGGGCACGGGGGTCCGTCATGGACTCGAAGTCTTGACCAGTTAATCGGAGAACCGAACGTGTGTGAATCGGCCCGAGCCGCTAAGAACTTTGATGCCGCTCGGGCCATTCTGGAGACAGTTAGGAGTCCAGTTTATAGATCCTAGCTTACCGCCCGTTGCCGCCGGGCTGGCTGCCGCCCTCCTGGGGGGTCGGCGGATTTGTGGGGAGGGCTTGGGCACTCGCGAGGTTGATGCCGGCAAGCAGCGTCGCCCCTGCGAGCAGGCTTGCGATAATCTTCTTCATAGAGAGACCTCCTTCGTTGCGATACGTCACACAACAGATGTTAAGTCTGGTTCCTCGAGAATGTTTTCTCGATAACGACCATTTGATTGCACGCGATTGATTGTGTCCCGCGAGAGAGGCAGAAAAATCACGCGATACAAGAACTTTACGCGGCGAGTAGCTGTTGTTACGCTGTTGTTATACAAGAAAATCGTGGTCATCGCCGCACAGGAACCGACCGATGGGGACCGCGACCGCGGCATGAGGAGGTTGTCGAATGACCAGCACCGACTTTTCGGCACTCTGCCACGAGCTCTCGGACGCTTTGACCGAGGTTCTTGCGGAAAATGCAGTTGGGCTGGCACGCCGTGGCCGTCTTGCGAGGGCACGCGCTGCCGTCAAGAAGCACCCTGACTATAACGAACATGCGTACTTTTTGGCCGTGGAGACCGCATTCAAAAACTGGGAAGCCATTCAAAACGTCGGTCGTTAGGACTGGCGAGGCGGCATGGGCCGCTCATAGGGCAACAGCGTTGCGCTTATTGCCCGGCCCGCCCGCACCTCAAACTTCCCGCTGACCGGCATTGCCTATTTGCATGATGCGCGCCGCATGTAGTACGCGCGTGCATGTCCCGCTATTACACCGGCCCCAAGTCAGATCATTTCGATGGGGAGCGTTTTTTCGACCCAGAAGGGGCGCCACCTAAAACCAGGGGCGATTTGCTGCGTTGGCACATAGACCGTCGATGGCGCGCTCCCAAGGCAAAGTGGCCGGTCTGGGCATCGTCGCCATACGTCGATCGTCCCCCGATACGCGTTGAAGGTACCGCCCTGCGCATTTCATATGTCGGGCATGCCAGCATGCTGATACAGACTGCGGGAGTGAATATTCTGCTCGACCCGGTATGGTCCAAGCGCGCATCACCGTTGCATTTTGCGGGACCCAAACGGGTCAACGATCCTGGGATCGTGTTTGCGGACTTGCCCCCTATCGATGTCGTCTTGGTGTCCCACGGACATTATGATCATCTTGATCTCGCGACGCTGTCGCGGCTTGCGGCTGTGCACCGTCCGCGCGTTGTTACGCCGCTCGGCAACGACACAATAATAAGAGATCATGATCCTAACGTTGCTGCCGAAGCCTACGACTGGGAGGATCAGGTAAAAATCGGCGAGGGCGTCGCCGTCAGCCTCGTCGCCACACGACACTGGTCGGCGCGAAATTTATCAGACCGAAACATGTCGCTGTGGGCCTCATTCGTGATCGAGGCGCCAGGTGGACGCGTCTATTTCGTAGCCGATTCCGGCTACGGTAGCGGCAGCCATTTCCACAAGGCGCGCGAGCGCCATGGGCCCTTCAAGCTCGCCATTCTGCCAATTGGAGCCTACGAACCGCGCTGGTTCATGCGCGATCAGCACATGAATCCGGGTAAATCGGTGCAGGCGTTCATCGATTCCGGTGCAGAGTTCGCCCTAGCCCATCATTATGGGACCTTTCAGCTCACGGACGAACCGATTGACGCGCCCCTTATCGCTCTCGCTGAGGCCCTAGCGAATGCCGGAATTCCGGCCGAACGCTTCCGCGTCTTACGACCCGGAGAGGTATGGCAGCTGTGATCCGGGGGGGCACCCTGCCGACCGGACGCTCGTGCGGTGGTAAGGTAAATCGGTGCCCGCCTGCAAGCGTCACAGGGTTTATCTAACACGTCGCAGGAAGGTTGTTTGGCGGATCTTCGTGCTGCAGCCGCGTCTACTCTTTCTCACCCTGTGAATGCGGAGGAGATCATTATGACTACCAGAGAACCCTTCTGATGGACAGCATCGTCATTTGAGTGCTCCCTCGATCATGGCTTGGGTCACCGGCAAGGATTGGAAGCGGTGACCGGTGGCATCGTAGATGGCGTTGAGCAGCGCAGGGACCACGGGAATCATCACGACTTCGGCCATACCCTTCGGCCGCTCGTCGGCATCAATGGGTGGCAATACCTCAACCTCGAGCCCGTTGAGCGGCAGGTCCGACCCCCGTGCGACGCGGTATTGACCGAGGTTCCATCTCCCGTTGCCCGGTCCATCCTCGTAAAGCGGCAGCGACTCGAGCAAAGCATAGCCAACACCCATCGCGAAGCCGCCCTGCGCCTGTCCCAGCACGACCTCGGGGACCAACGCCTGGCCGCATTCCAGCACGCTGTATGCTTTTGCGATCCGCAACGCGCCGGTTCCGCGATCGATCTCGATGCGGACCACCGTGCCGCACAACGCCGTATAGCTAGGTCCGCTCCGGTTGAGGTTGGTAGGCGGAAACTTCACGTTGGAACGATCGATGCGAACAAATTTGCCCGCGCCCCGGCGCACGGCGAGCGCATCGATGTCGGCCGTCCACGCCTGTCCGCTCACCACGAAGGTCGCCTGCGACCATGCCCAGCGATTGAAGCCGTGCGCCATCGCCCCGGTCGCGCCATTGCGCGCATGCGCCTTTGCCGCAACCGCCGGCAAGGGCAGTGGTGCCAGTCCCGGCAGGATCAGCTGCCCGTCTTTCCATCGCGCCTTGTCCCACTCGTTGGCCCTAGGATCGTTCGGCGCGATGCCCCAGAATTCGAGCGCAGCCGGCCACAGACCGAAGCGGAACACGACGCGCGCAGCCTCGGCTGCTGGGTGTGTCCCGACATGAGCGCCGGTCGAGGCGGCGGTTGCTGAACTGATCGCAGGCACCCAGCGCGGATTGCGCGCCGCGGCGTCCTGCGTTTTTTGATTCATGGTGAAGGAGTTGCCGGAGGTGACGAGCGCCAGTGGGGCGAATGTGCCGACTTGCGCGAGTGCGACCTCGTCGGCGACGCCACCCAGATGCGCTGCAACCCGATTGGCGGCCGCTGTCCCAATGCCGTTGCCCATCTCTACGCCGTCACAGCGGATGGTGATCCGGCCATCAGGCGCGATTTCGACGGATCCCAACGAACAGTCCCCTCCGGTGCCGTAGTTCTTGGTGGCACACGCGACGCCGGTACCGACGAGAATTCCCGCTTGCTGTCCGCGCGCCTTCTCTTCGGCACGCTGCTTCCAGATCGGATGCTGCTCCAGCTTATCCAGGACCTCCGGGGTGCGGATCGACACGCTGTAAGTGTTTCCCGCCATGGTCCGGCCGCCGGGCTTGAGCGCATTACGCCGCCGGAATTCGATTGGGTCGAGCGGCAATGCCGAGGCTACTTCGTCGATCAATACCTCGAGCGCGGTCATCGTCTGCAGTGTCCCAAAGCCTCGCATCGATCCTGCGGTTACGCCGCGCGAGTGGAACGCATACGTCGTCACATCGACTTTCGGAACATGGTAGATACCGAGCGCGGTGTTGGCACCGACGGTTGCCACATCGGCCGAAAAATTGGCGAGGCCTCCGCCATCCAACGCATGGTCGGCAGCGAAGGCGACCATCTTGCCGGTGGCCCGATCGACCCCTATCCGCGTCTGGATCTTGAAGGCGTGCCGCTTGATTCCCGATTGAAACTGCTCGAAGCGGTTGTTGGCGAGCCGGACCGGACGGTTCGGCAAGAACATCGCCGCCAACGCGACGTAAAGCGGGAACGGCGTGTAGTCGCGTCCGCCGAATCCGCCGCCGCAATACGCAAAATTGGTGTTGATGCGAGCCGGCCTGAAGGCCGCCTGGGCATTGCCGAGCAGATAGGCGACGGATTCCGCGGCCTCGTAGGGCGACTGCACGCCGACAACGAGCTCGAGGTTCTTGCGGCGGGCGTCGTACCAGGCAAGGCCGCTTTCCGGCTCGAGAGCCATCGGGTCGACCGACTGCGTCTCGAATTCGCGGTCCAGCACCAGAAGTGCCGGATTGTTCCCGGCAAGTTCCGCGCGGATCTTTTCGCCGTAGGTCGCGGCTTCGGCATAGTCTTGCCCGGTCGGGAGCGGGAGTCGCGCCCATATCGGGCGTCCCGTGTTCTCGAAACGCCCCGGACTGACCCAGCCGTTCTTGACCGGCGAGTAGACATCGGGCGCGTCGGGGGTCGGGCCGCCTACGCGCGTGAAACGAAACGCACCGTAGTTGGCCACTGTGACCGGGCCGGTTTCTTTGCCGAACTTCAGGAGAGTTGCGTCGCGCAGGGCGAGCCGCGCCTGATCGAAGGCGTCGAAATCCTCGAAGATCAACAGCGCTACCGGCTGACCCAGATAGAGCGGCGTCTTGCCCGCCGGGCAGAGGAGGTCGCCGGCATAGAATTCGGGAACGCGCATGCCGGTTCGCGCGAGGTCGGCGGCGGTCACCACCACCGCAGGCTTCAACGCACCGCTCAGGCGCGAAAGATCGAGGCCGGCATAAACGTGCGTCGCGTCCGCTGCTCGAATGAGCATGGCATGCGACGTGGCCTGCGGCCAGTTGGGGAGATCGGCTGCACGAAAATCCGATGCGTAGAGCTTGGCTCCCGTAACCTTGGCCACGCCGTCGATGCGACCGACCCCGGTGGCGGCCGGATTCCAACCTTGCCGTCCCGGCAGCGTCTCGCGCGCGGCAAAGTTCGGTTCCTCGGCGATTGCCAAGGGCGTGATGCTGAGCGCAATGCCGCTCGCCGTGGCCGATTTGACGAAGTCACGTCGCGAAATTCGCATTGTGGCGCGCCTTTATTGCCGCAATGGCTCATTCATTTTTTACCCGGTCATCGGGATCTCTAGTGGTAACAGTACAGCGGACCGAGGATACCACGCCTTGGCAAAGTACAAGCGGTGCTTTTGCACTGCGAAAACTTAGGCCGCCCATGTCTCAGTTGGGTCAAAAGCTGCGGATGAGTGCCGCGCCTTCCGGACGACCACGGCCGGGTATTCAACAAGCGGCTCGCTGAGGGAGCGTCGCAGGCTATCGTCGTAGGCCTGCGCCTCGCAGCAGCGGCTCGTTCGCGTTGAGACGCGCATCCAAGCAGCTATCCGACTTGCGGCAGGTTCTTGCGATGAAAGCAGCGACCTTGCGCCAATCTCGCGATATTGCTGCCATTTGCTTCAGCTGAGCGCATCAAAGCCTGGTAATCCGAGGCGGCTATCCCCGCCGTGCATCGAGCCACTCGTAATGGTGCAAGCCCCCGGCCTGCGCCAAGCCTGTCGTTCCACTCAAAATCGCACAGACGAAGAGTGCGCTGAATAATCGGCGCATAGTTTTGCTCCTCTTCAGGGTCTATGTCCCTGAAGATGATGATGCGAGCAGTTATTTACCTCTGCCATCTTGTGGTGAAATGGGCAATCTTGCGCCAATTCTCTGGTTTTGCCGCCGCTGAACTCACGAGAGGGAGCGGTGGCAATCCGAGGCGGCACGGGGAACTGGGCTGCGAGGTAAAGGTCCCTGTCGATGCGGGTGAGATCAGCAGGCACGCGCGCCGGCAGGACTCTGATCAGCCGTGCCCAGCAAAGCAATAGATCCTGTGGCCGTTTGCAATTGCTGCGTTGGGTCGCAGCACCGGTTGATCCGACCGCTTGCCTCCGGCTGAGTAAAGCCCAGACGAAGATAGGTGGGAACAGGCATGCTCAGCCCCAGAATAGGCGCGACCAGGACTGGTTGGTTTCTCGACATGACTACGCCGCCATCAAATGCGCGCCCGCCGACAACGTGTAAATAATACCAAAACTGAAAACGGCTTCATCTGCATTGCTGCATTTTGCGGAAGCTTGCTTATTCTTCACGATCATCTGTCCCGCTGGATGAATGGGATTGTGTCGCTCCTACAGTCCGAGAGCGCTCAGGGAAGGGTGGTCGTCGGGGCGACGGCCGAGCGGCCAGCGGTACTTGCGCTCGCTCTCCTTGATCGGGACATCATTGATGCTGGCGATGCGCAGCCGCATCAGGCCGTGCTCATCGAATTCCCAGTTCTCGTTGCCGTAGCTGCGGAACCAATAACTGCTGTCGTCGTGCCACTCGTATGCAAAGCGCACCGCGATGCGGTTCTCACGGAAGGCCCACATCTCCTTGATCAGCCGGTAGTCCAGCTCGCGGTTCCACTTGCGCGCAAGAAATTCCTGGATGGCCTCGCGGCCCTGCAGGAATTCAGCCCGGTTTCGCCAGCGGCTGTCGGTGGTGTAGGCAAGCGCCACGCGTGCGGGATCACGGGTATTCCATGCATCTTCGGCTTGGCGCGCCTTCTGCTCGGCAGTCTCGGCGGTGAAGGGCGGAAGCGGCGGTCGGTTCATGGGCCTGTCCTCAATTGATCAACAAAAGGCCATAACATAGTTCACGTCGGCTGCTTTAACGCGGTCGTGTCAATCGGCAGCTTTCGCAAGCGCTTGCCGGTTGCCGCAAAGATCGCGTTGGTGACTGCGGGAACGATCGCCGAAGTGCCGCACTCGCCCATCCCGCCGGGCAGCTCGTGACTCGGAACGATGTGGACCTCGATGGCCGGCGCTTCGTTGATGCGAAGCATCTGATAGGTGTCGAAATTAGCCTGCTCGACCCGGCCGTCCTTCAGCGTTATCTCGCCATGGAGCGCCGCGGTGATGCCGAAGTTGATCGCGCTTTGGATCTGCGCCTGAACGGTATCGGGATTGACGACGGTGCCGCAATCGACCGCGCAGACGACGCGGCGGACGCGAACCGCTCCCTCCTTCGACACTTCGACTTCAGCAATCTGTGCCATATAGGTCGCGAAGACGAACTGGACGGAGACGCCACGACCAACCCCTTGAGGCAACGGCTGTCCCCAGCCGGACTTTTGGGCAGCGAGCTCGAGGACGGCTTTGGCGCGGGGCGTCTTGGAGAGGAGAGCCAGGCGATAGGCGACCGCATCTTGCTTGGCCGCCGCCGCCAGCTCGTCCATGAAGCTCTCGGTCACAAAGACATTGTGCGACGGCCCGACGCTGCGCCAGAAGGCCGTTGGAATGCCTGGGGGTTCCACCCGCACATACTCGACGTGCATGTTCGGGAGCGCATAGACCAGATCGATCGCGCCCTCGGTGGTGTCGGGGTCGAGACCATTGTTGAACAGCGGAGGGGCCCATCTGGCAATCACCGAGGACCCGGCGAAGCGATGGTCCCAGGCGACCGGCATTCCTTTCGCATCAAGCCCGGCAGAGAGCCGGTCGAAGAAAGCGGGCCGGTACATGTCGTGCTGGATGTCTTCCTCGCGCGTCCACACGACCTTGACGGGGCCGGCGACGTGTTGCGCGATCTGGACGGCCCGAATGACACCGTCGATCTCCAGGCGACGGCCGAATCCACCGCCGAGCAGATGATTGTGAACCACGACCTTGTCCAACGGCAGGCCTGTGACCTTTGCGGCAGCGGCCTGGGCGCGGGCGAGGGCCTGGCTGCCGACCCAGACTTCGCAGCCGTCCTTGCGCACATGAACCGTGCAGTTCATCGGCTCCATGGTCGCATGCGCGAGGAACGGCACCTGGTAGGTCGCCTCGACCTTGGTGACAGCGCTCGCCATGGCCCTCTCGACGTCGCCGATGTTCTGCGCAACCGCTCCTGAATTGAGCGTGGCCTTTTCGAGCTCGCCGACGATCTCGTCGGTGTTGAGCTTGGCGTGCGGACCGTCGTCCCATTCGATCGTCAGGGCCACCAGCCCTTTCTTCGCGGCCCCCATATGGTCCGCTACAACCGCGACGGCGTCATCGAGGCGCACGATCTGACGCACGCCCTTGACGGCCTTCGCCGCTGCATCATCCACGCTCTTCACACGGCCGCCGAAAACGGGCGATTGGGCAAGGGTCGCGATCTTCACGCCCGTCGGCCGCACATCGATGCCGTAGACGGCTGCTCCGTTGACCTTGGCCGGTACGTCCAGACGCTTGGCCGGGGTGCCGATGAGCTTGAAATCCTCCGGCCGCTTGAGCACCACGTTTTCGGGGACCGGCACGCGGGCAGCCTCGGCGGCAAGTGCGCCATATTTGATGGTTCTTCCCGTTGGGGTGTGACGCACTTCGCCGCTCTGCGCGCGGCAGGACGCCGGATCGACATTCCAGCGCTTTGCCGCTGCCGACACCAGCATAGTCCTCGCGGTCGCCCCGGCTTGGCGCAACGGCTGCCACGCTGCGCGTATGGCGTTCGAGTTGCCCGTTGCCTGTATGCCTCCCAGCAAGGGGTTGCCGTAGAGCTTTTCGTTGGGCGGAGCATGCTCCAGCTGCACCTGTTTCAGCTCTACTTCCAGCTCTTCGGCTATGAGCATCGGGATCGAGGTGTAGGTGCCCTGCCCCATTTCCACATAGGGCATGGTCAGGACAATTCGCTCATCACCTTGGATGCGGATGAAAGCGTTGGGTGCGAAGCCGTCAGCCGCTTCGCCTTCGCCGTTTGCGAACGGTAGTCTGAGACTCAGCATCAGGCCGCCGCCTGCGGCCGCGCCGGCCTGCAGCAACGCGCGCCGCGAGACATTGCTCGCGCGCGGCGATCGATAGGAGCCGGAGGCTCGAGACGTGATCTGATCGCCGATCATGGTCAGCCTCCCTGTCCGTTCGTTTGCGCGGCGTGCTTGATCGCTTGGCGAATGCGGACATAGGTCCCGCAGCGGCAGATGTTGCCGGACATCGCCTCATCGATGTCGGAATCCGTCGGATGCGAATTGCTCGCAAGCAACGCCGCGGCGGACATGATCTGGCCGGACTGGCAGTAGCCGCATTGCACGACCTCGCGGTCGAGCCAGGCCATCTGGATCTTCGCACCCGCTGTCGTCGCGCCGATTGCCTCGATGGTCGTGATCTCGGAGCTGCCGACGCTGTCGACAGGGGTGATACAGGAACGGGAGGGGGCACCATCGACATGCACGGTGCAGGCGCCGCAGAGCGCCATGCCACAGCCGAACTTCGTGCCGGTCATGCCGAGCACGTCGCGCAACACCCAGAGGAGCGGCGTGTCGCCGTCGACGTCCACGCTGTGCGTGTTCTTGTTGACTTTGATGGTGTAGGCCATGGTTGCCTCCCTGAAAGCCTCCGAGGCTGTGGGGAACACAAATTCCATCAAACGTAGAGGCTGATCTATTAGACAATGGTGTCGTCGATACCTTGGTATCAGTCGCTGGCACGACACAATCGCGAACTGCAGCGATTGCTGAACTGAGTCCGACCTCACGTGAGACGGCCTCGTAACAAGACGGCGCGTAAGCCATGGGTCTCAAACTCAATCGATCATTGTCAGTGCGGAGATCCTGCCGTCCTACGCTGACGCTGCGATTGCGGCCGATTGGGATAAGGCGGCATGCAGCGTCGCCACGACCTGTGCTCCCTCGCCGACTGCTGCGGCGACACGCTTGACCGAGCCTGAGCGCACGTCGCCGATCGCAAATATGCCCCGGCGGGTTGTCTCCAGAGGGGACCGGATCTCGGCGGCATCGGCCCCGGTCAATACAAACCCCTTGCAGTCCAACGCTGCTCCCGATCCGGACAGCCAATCGGTGTTCGGCTCCGCTCCAATGAAGAGAAACAGATGTTGAATCGGCCGCCGCACGTCCTCTCCTGAGCTGCCTCGACGCCAGCGGATTGCTTCGAGCATCGCGTCGCGGCCTTCGACGCCGATGACTGTGGTCTGTGTCAACACTTCCACATTAGGGAGGCCCGCGATGCGATCGACGAGGTAGCGCGACATGCTGGATGCCAGGTCTCGCCCGCGCACCAGGAGCCATACCTTGGAGACTTGGCTTGCCAAATAGACCGCTGCCTGCCCCGCCGAGTTCCCGGCGCCGACTAACGCCACCTCCTGGCCGGCGCACAGCTTCGCCTCGAGCGGGGAGGCCCAATAATGCACGCTTGCTGCCTCGAAAGATGCCAGGCCATCCACGGCAAGCTGCCGATAGCGCGCACCGCTTGCGATCACCACCGAGCGGGCACTCACACGTTCGTCATTGGAAAGTTTCAGGACAAAGCGGCGCTGGTTCGGATCGCTTGCCGCATCGAGGCCGATCACCTCATCGGGGATTGCCATCTCGACCCCGAATTTCCGCGCCTGGTTGTGGGCACGAGCCATCAGGGCCATGCCGGTGATTCCGGTTGGGAAGCCGAGGTAGTTTTCGATGCGGGCCGAGGCGCCGGCCTGCCCGCCGAATGCGCGACAGTCGAGCACCAGGACGGAGAGCCCTTCCGACCCTGCATAGACGGCTGCGGCAAGGCCTGCCGGTCCGGCGCCGACAATGGCCACGTCATACACGCGCTTCGGATCGATCGGCCCGACGAGCCCGATACATCGGGCGAGCTCATTCTCGCTCGGATTGCGCAACAGCTCTCCGCCCGGGCACAGGACGATGGGCAATTGACCGGGATCGACGTGAAAACGTTCGATCAGTGCCTTCGCCTCCGGATCGGTCTCCGGATTGAGCCTTTGATGCGGGTGACCGTTGCGCCGGAGAAAGCTCTGCAGCCGCAGCACGTCGCCGTTCTCGGCACGGCCGACGATCACCGGTCCGCCGGCTCCTCGCTCGATCAGGCCGACGCGGCGCAGGATGAGGGCGCGCATGACCCGCTCTCCGAGCTCCGCTTCCGCAATCAACAGGGCCCGCAACTGCTCCGGGGGAATGATGAGGGCATCGACCGCTGTCTGCGCGTAAGCGTCGACCAAGGCTGGTCGCCCCGCCAATTGCGCCAGCTCTCCCATGAATGCGCCCGCGCGGTGAGTGACGATCGGCTCGCGTCGACCGGACTCGTCGTGCTGCGTGATCTCCACCGTTCCGGCCAAGATGACTGTCAGGCCATGGCCCTTCTCACCGACCTTGGCGAGCGCCTCGCCCGCTCCATAGGAGCGAACCTGGCCAAACCGCCGCACCCGCTCGATTTCCATTGGCTCGAGCACAGGGAACATCTGATCGCGTCGCGTATCGATGATGGACGCCGCCGACGGAGACATGATTATTTCGCACTCACTTCCAGAGCCTGCTGGTGCGACGCGGCAGCATCAGGGCTTGCTCCTCAAATTCCCATTTGCATCGACCGCGCGACGCGCACGAGCGTTTTTTGCGAAATCGTGCTGTTCGAGCATTGCGATAAAGGCGCCGGTCATGAGCGACAGGACCGGAGTACCTGCGCTGATATAAGCGCATAGACACTCTCATCAAGGTGAGCCGCGTTGGTTCTAAGTCCGCTTGACAAATGTGTACATGCTCCCATTTAGGTCCATTGCTGTGATTGTGCGGAGCGGGCTCTATGCCAGATCTTCGCTGAGGTTCATCATGAAAACCCGTTTGAGCTCGCTAGCGTTGGGATAAGGCGGGAAAGTTCCGTGTCTTACATCCCCAGTATCTGGATTTGGCCGGGCATTATCACGTGCATCACGCTGTCCGCGGTGTTTTCCGGCCTGAATCTCGCGATCTTCAGCCTCAGCCAATTGCGTCTGCAAGTCGAGGCAGATGGCGGAAACAAGGATGCCGCCCGCGTCCTTGACCTGCGGAGAAATTCCAATCAAGTGCTCGCCACCGTTATCTGGGGCAACGTGGGCACCAACGTATTTCTGACGCTGCTATCCGACTCGGTTCTCGCAGGACTTGGCGCATTCCTCTTCTCGGCAATCGTGATCTCGCTGCTCGGCGAGATCGCCCCGCAGGCGTATTTCTCACGGAACGCTCTGCGGATGACGGCGCGATTTTTGCCGTTCCTGATTTTCTGGCGCGCCGCCTTGTTCTTCGTGGCCAAGCCGACAGCGATACTGCTCGATTGGTGGCTCGGAGTTGAAGGTATCGCCTATCTTCGCGAACGTGACGTCCACTCCTTGGTTGCGCGCGCCGCTGCCGATGGTGGCGACATCGGCAAGCTGGAAGCGACCGGAGTGCAGAATTTCCTCGACCTCGACGACTTGCCGGTTACCGAAGAGGGCGAGCCCGTACATGCGCAAAGCATTATCAGCTTGCCGCTTGCAGGCGGCAGGTGCGTCCTGCCGCCATTCAATCCTTCGGCAGACGATCCTTTCCTGCAGCGAGTCAACGCCTCCGGCAAGAAGTGGGTGATCGTGACCGATCTCGCTGGTGAGCCGGCGTTTGTGCTGGATTCCCATCATTTCCTGCGTGACGCGTTGTTTGATCAGCCCGAAACTATTCAGGGTGCGTGCTGGCACCGGCCGATCATTGTACGGGATATGCAGACGCGGCTCGGCGACGTCATTGGCTGCCTGAGGGTTGTGCAGGAGCACCCGGACGACGATGTTATCGACAACGATCTGATTCTCGTCTGGGGCTCGCAAAGGCGCATCATCACCGGATCCGACCTGCTCGGTCGTCTGCTGCGGGGCATTGCGAGCCTCGACACAAGAAACGGCACACAGCAGTCAGGAGTACCATAACTTACGAGAGCTCGTCGTTGGCTGACGTCCTCGTCGTATGCCCTGGCGAGGTCTCTACCGACGCCTGGGCCACTTATACCACACTTATGAGGATAGCCGAGCTTGCATCTCGAATTTATATACGCTGATGCTCACCTTGACGGTACGGATCAAATATTCCGCATGGACAGCAGCGTAGGAACCAGTCGCGTATGCTGCCTATCCGGAAGGAGAATGTCGGGGAAGGTTTGCCACTGAGTGAAGCCCATGCTGTCCAAGCCGAATAGGTCGACGCCAGACTTTTTGTTCAAAAAGGCGGAGCGATACTTTCGCCGCGCGCGGGCCGATTCGAGTGCGAGAGTCGAGCTTGAGGCGCTCGGCAATGCCTTCATGGTCAAAGCACTTGAGCTCGATATGAAACTAAGCAGTCCAAAGGCGACTGCACTCCCTCGTCCATGCACGGACGCTTCGACTGCAGATAAGCTTTTGAGCAATGGAAGAAAACATTAGATTGCTAGGCCCCGGAATTGGCAAGCGGTGAAAGCCTGGGCCGGCGGGCAAATGTGGGGTGCCAGCATGAAGGTGGTCGATAAAATCAGGCATTTGTCGGCACTCTTGGCATCTATTTTTGGTCAGATGCGAACGATCAGGATGGTCATCGAGCCGCAGGAGGATGGCTATGGTCTGGTCACAAGCCCGGATTTTCCGGGTATTCCTTTCTGCTAAAGCCAGGAGAAGATCGGGATTTTTCGACGATGGGACATGCGGTGCGCGATAAGCTTGAGCGCTATGTCGAGCTTGAAGAGTCCAGGCGGAGAGAAAGGCCATTCGAAGCCATCCGCGTGCTGTCCGTTTCATGGGAATAGGCACAGACGACGCCGCGAAAGCTGATTGCAAAGATTTGCATTACCTGACATTTGTGCGGAATCAATGAGTTCCATGCACCTCAAAGGCATTTCCGTTGCGCAAGGACGCCAGCGACTACAAGACGCTGGCTTCTCATTCATCTTCGATTGGGACAGATCAGAAGTGTGGGAAACGCCCGGTAACCGAACGATAGGAATAGTAGTCATTCCGTTCGCCGACGACGGGACGACGGAGTATCTGGCGGTTCAATTTGAGCGCGCTTTAGCCATCGCGTAAATCCGCATGGTTTTTGCGAGTTGCGAAGACCAGCAGGTCACCCGCCTAGATTGGGTGGCCGTGCAACAACCGGTAACGGCACACTGCGAGGAAGGCTGGGCGTCGCGAGAATCCCATGACGACCCACAATCGAGACACTACGGGCCTCAGTTTGAAAGCTGTTTGGAGGACGAAAGTGATGACTCCGAATCAACCCGAGCGGCGGCTGGTTTGGAGCAATGAGCCAGGTTTTGCGGGTAATTGTTCTGGCAGACGCGCGCTTGCCTCGCTGTACGGGAAGACTAAAATCGACATCGATCCCGTGGTTCCAAACTTCTGCTCGAATTGGCCATCGAGAGCCTTAATCAGCTCCCCGACTATTTTGAGCCCGCGTCCAGGCTGAACGTGTGCCGCAGCCGCTCCGTTGTCCAGCACCTTGCATTGAACAAACGCGCCAGAGCGCAATAGCTCGACTCGGATCTCCCCATCCCTGCCCGCGAATGCGTGCCGTGCTGCATTTGTTATAAGCTCGTACACAATCATCCCTAGTAACCAACATTCGTCCGATTGCAGCACCAAAGGAGGGGCCGCAAGTACGAGGTGTATTTTCATGTGATCCAGCTTAGATCGTCTGATAGACAGGCAAAGCTTGCTGAGGTATGTCGTCGCGTCAATGCAAGCATCGTCTCGTGGACCCTGCAGAGCCTGATGGACCTCTGCGTAATGGTGCAGCAGCGCCGTAACCCCACTTAGTGCGACTTTGACCTCGTCACTGCCGGAACGCGCAGCGGCAAGGGACACGAGGCTCATGGCAGAGAAGAATTCGTTGCTGATCCTGTGGTTCAGTTCCTGCAGCAGCACTCGTTCCTGTGGGATTGGCAGCGTGGAGGCAAATTCCCTCATGATGTCCTCCTCATGCAGTTTTGCGACGGCCGAAGTAACCAGCGATATCAAAACGGTTTGTTAGCGTTGCAGTTATCCCCCGCAGCATTGTTTCGAGTGCCTCGGGGTCGACCCTATCCGCGTCCATCAACGCGGTGATGATCGGCTCCGATAGAAGCTCTTTGAGCGTCGGGTCACGCCACGGGCTCGTTGCCCCGGCCGATATGAATCCGATGGTATTTGCGATAAGGCTTTCGAGTTCGCCGCCCTCGGCCTCAAGCAGAGGCGCGATGCGAAGCACGTTTCTGAAGATGGCCAATCCGACTAAGCACGCGGTGATCAGCGCGATCCGACCAGTTGGCGCTTCATCGAGCTTCTCAGCAAGCGGACTGATAAAATCACTCTGGAGGAATTGGCGCACGACCGGCGATGCTTCCGGGCTCGAAAGCGAGCGAATAAGAATGTCGAGCCCCGGGCGGCGACGAACTCGCTTCGAAAGAAGATGGTTCGCGAGCTTGCCCGCGAGATCGCCCGCAGGACCCGTGAGAAGATCGGCGGGCTGCATCGCGGCCCTAACGGCCTCGGCAAAGAGACGTTTTTTCGAGCCGAAGCAACGGTGCACATAAGCGACATCAACTCCAACATCAGCTGCGATGTCCCGTAGCCCGGTCTGCTCGTAAGACGTTCTCGTAAACCGCTCTATCGCGGCATTCAGAATGCGGTCGCGCGTTGCGACTGTCGATGAGGTCGATTTCGGGCGCATGGGTACTTCGCCATAAGCTCATTGTCATTCTATTCATTCAATGTCAACAACGGTTGACTTGATCACAATGTTGCCCTGATTTTGCTGGCTTTTTCATCAACTCAACAGCCGTTGACAACTAAAGGCCGGACCCTGCTGGGCGGATAGACAAGTGCTCAACCGAGTTGGCGCTCATGCTGAGGCGGAGAGAGGTCGGCTGATGACAAACGGCCGATGCCGGCTCATAGCTGGCGTTGTAACGTTGAACGGGGCGGCCATTACGCATGGGAGACATTCGGGAATCGTAGTCTCCCGCCGGGGAAGCGTCAGTGGGAACGGCCGCGTTTCATCCTCTTCGCGTTTTTCGCCGGTTTCGCAGCTTTCAGCGAGCTAGCCCCGTACGGTGCAGGGTAGCAAGGTGCGCTTCCAGCGCGCAGTGGACCTTCTCATCGTGTCACGTTTCATGTGGCCGAGCCCACGCGATCTCCATGGGCCGCACGTGCCGAATTTCGTGCAACGGGGGTAATTGGCGCAATGGGATGAGACGATCAGACCGTGACGCGATGAAAAACTCTCTCTCACGCAGTCACGGGCGGAAATCTTGCCCCAGGCCGTCCAAGCCTCGCTGGCTCGCGCCGTTCAACGGGGCGCGGCGTAAAGGAGCTCGGCGGAGAAATCGACCCAACCCGCCTGCTGCCGGTCGGGAAAAGCGGCTTTTAGGCTCTCGCTGTAGGTTTTCGCGTCGGCGGAAGCCGCATGGATCTCCTTGGCGCGCTTGACGTAGGTAATCGTGCTGTCGATCGCGGAGCGGCGGACCGGCGTGTCATGCCCGATGGTGATCGTGTCGTAGCCTTGAAGCGCCTTGAGCGACTCGAGAACGATCATCCAGTGATCGAAATGATCCACAACGGTGAAGGCGTGCTCGTTCGGTGAAAACACCAGGTCGAACGCCATCAACACTTTTTGCTCGGGCAGCAGAGCGGCGAGCTGCAAATCCGATTCGGCGTCGACGAACCGCTTGAAGTCATAGGTGATGCCGTCGATCCGTTGCAGACCTTCGGTGATTGTCTCGGTCGGGACGCTAACCTTCGTCGCGATCTTGTCGCCGTAAATCCGGCGGAGGCTATCGAGCCTCGCTGTGCCTCTGGCGCGGAGCTGGTCGGCTATCCCATCCAGGGCGAACACGCGGGCGTCGGGGAAACATGCGGTCAGAACCTGAAGGCCGGACCAGTGATCGGTATGCGCATGCGATAGAATGATCCGATCGACGGGCTTGCCGAGCGTCTGCACGTATGACGCAACTTCGTCGGCATACGGCAGCAGGAGCTGACCATCGAAGATGACGACCGCCGTTGGCCCCTCGATCATCTGCGTATTGACCTGAAAGCCGTTGGCGGGGCTGAGGTAGGAATGAATTTTTACGGGTCCGAACTGGCTTACGAGGATGGTCCCCATGCGGCCCGGCGCCGCTGCATCCTTGGTCCGGGGCGCGCCACTGTTCTGCACCAGTTCAGGATTCGCGGCAGCGGCAGCCGACAGGCGCGAGCCGACGAATGGGAGCAGCGCGCCCGCAGCAAGCCGGAGAAGCCGAGATCGGGACAGAGCGGCTTGCGACAAACGCTGAAAACCGGAGTTACTTGACGGCACTTCTCTTCTTCCTTGCCTAAACTCCGACGGCCTCCGCTGCTTGGCCGTCGAGCCAACGGCGGATGTTCGCGACCGTGTCCTGGTAGAAGCGAGCGTAAAGGCCGCGGGAGACGTAGCCGATATGCGGTGTTGCCAGCAGGTTCGGCAGCGCGCGGAGCGGATGGTCGAGCGGCAACGGCTCCTGGTCGAAGACATCGATGGCAGCACCGGCGATCTTCTGGGCTTTGAGCGCGGCAATTAGATCCGCCTCGACCACGATCGGTCCGCGCGACGTGTTCACCAGGCGGGCTGTGGGTTTCATGATCGCGAGCTCGGGGGCGCCGATGAGACCGCGCGTCCGACTGCTGAGGACGAGGTGGACGGAGACGACATCCGCCCGCCTGAACAATTCCTCCTTGGAGACCAACTCGGCGCCCACTTCCGCTGCGCGCTCGGCCGTCAGATTCTGACTCCAGGCAATCACATTCATGCCGAATGCGTTGCCGATCCGTGCCACCGCACCGCCGACGTTGCCGAGACCCAGGACACCGAGCGTCCGCCCGGCCATGTCATCGCCGACCGAGTGCTGCCATCCGCCGCTGCGCAGCGAGGCGTTCTCGGCGACGAGATTGCGGGCACTGCCCAGGATAAGCGCCCAGGTCAGCTCGATCGTCGGCGCCGACGTGTAGCCCGTATGAACGACCTGCACGCCCCGCTCTTCTGCAGCCTTGAGATCGATCGAGGCATTCCGGGTCCCCGTCGAGGCGATCATGCGGAGCTTGGGCAAGCGCTCGATGATGGTACGCGTCATCGGCGTGCGCTCCCGCATCACGCAGACGATGTCGAATGGCTGCAGGCGCTCGACGACGGCGTCGGAATCCGCGAGATGGTCGTTAAATACGGTGACGGTCGCCCGCGCATCCAGCACCGACCAGTCCGCGAGCGAAAGAGCGACGTGCTGGTAGTCGTCCAGGACGGCGATTTTGAAGCGCTCCTGCTGGGTTCCGCGCGGCGGCGGCTGCGTGGGCGCGCTATAACTATCAAAATCCATTTGAATCTCCTCCGGGATGAAACTCACCGCGCGGGCCACGGCGGACCAGGGCTAGCGCCCGGTGAACCTCGCTAACTCAGCGAGCCTTCGCACACCGTGATCGAGCAGCACCGATACGCCGTGCTGCATGTCCCTTGTCTCGAAGAGTTTCATGGCAACGTCGAGAATGTGCTGATCGGCCTCATCCAGACCACCTGTCAGGTACTTCCTGATGAGCTCCTTGCCGACTGCATGGGACGCAGTTGGACCGTTGGCGAGTACGCGGGCATATGCCATCACCTCGTCCTGGAGCTTGTCATCGGGCACGACCCGATTGATGATGTTCCACCGCTCGAGGGTCTTGGCATCGTACTGCGCGCCGCTGAACACCATCTCTTTCGCCCGCGCCGCCCCTGCGCGGGCAGTGATGCGCTGGATGCCGCCAAGCAGTGTACTCGTGGCGATCATCGCCTCAGTCTGACCGAGACGGGCCGATTCCCCAGCCCATATCAGATCGCAGGCGAGAACGAGCTCCATTCCCGCTGCGACGCACAACCCCTGCACTGCCGCAATGGTTGGGAACGGAAGAGTTTCCAGCTTTCGAATCACGGGAAGATAGATTTCGAACATCTCGCGACCCTCGATCGTCGAGACGTCACGAAAAATGCTGACGTCCGCGCCTCCCGAGAAAATGGATCCTTCGGCACGAACCACCAACGCCCGCATTGGCGTCCGCGCAGCCTGATCGACAGCGGACTTCCAGTCAGCCAACAGCCCCTTGTCCCAGAGATTTAACGGAGGATTGGTCAGGGATAGAACTCCGACATCGCCGTCTGTGTGCAGCGTTACTTTAGCCGTGCAATGCGCCCTTGGGATCGGATCATCCTTGCAGTGCTGTGTTTTTGCTTCAGTGACGCCCATATTTCGTCTCCCCACTGATGGGGTCCTTGCTAAAAGAGTTCTCCGTTGCACATATCCGGTTCAATCGGATGCGATACACAGATGGCATCCAGCGTGAAGGCGAGTTTATTGGACGATGGTGTCGTCGATACGTTGGTATCAGTCGGCGCGACGAGCGGCGCTCACACTTCGGCTTCAGGCTTCTAGGAAAAGCTTCGTGTGCGCCACGAAGAGCTCGGGATACTGGAACAACGCGCCATGACCGGAGTCCGGATATACAATCAGTTGTGCATTCGGAATGTGCTGCGAAAGCGTGAACGAGTTGACTGTGGGCACCATGATGTCGTCACTGCCGTTCACCACCAGCGTCGGCTGCTTGATCGTCTTCAAATAGGCATAGCGTTCGCCCCGTGGCTGCCTCCATTCCATCAGAGCAGCTTGCTGCGCCTTCATTGTCTGAACTGACGAAGGCGGATCAGCATCCTTGCGCTGATGACGCCGCTCCCAGAATGCCCCTCCGGCGGCCTGACTTGCTTCCGAAGGCGAGAAGAAGAGAAACAGAAAGTCCTCGCAGACCGGCACCGGATTGCCGGCCACTTCCAAAATGCGCGGGTCATTCGCCGGTTCGCCGTTGCGCGGTCCAGTCCCGGCGAGCACGAGACGCCTTACGAGATGGGGATGGCCAAGCGCGAAACTCTGCGCAACGTAGCCTCCGATGGAGAAGCCAAGCACATCGATCTGAGGTAATCGCAGGGCATTTACGAATGTAGCGAGGTAATCGCCCATCGCGTCGACGGTGTCAGGCGTTTCGCCACTCGAACTGGCGACACCCGCATTGTTGAAGAGGATTACGGGACGCCACTGCGCAAGCCCGTCCGTCACAAGCGGATCCCAGTTGTCAAGGCCGCCGCGGAAGTGTTGCAGGAAGACGAGCGGCGTTCCGTTTCCCGAGCCGAAGCGCCTGTATGCGTAGCGGATTCCATTAGCCTCGACGAAGCGGGTTGGAGCCGTGACGTGGGTGTCCTTCGCCATATTTATCTCCTTGGCTATCGCTCGGGATGCTATGTGGTCTAGCCACCGGCGGTTACTGTAAGTGTTCAGAGAGCCAGTCTCTTGGTCCGTATGCTTGTTTCTTGGCGGTGTTCGCCGCGCCCCAAAGCGAACCCGGGTTGACGCGATCGGGATAGATCTCCAGCATCGCGTCATAGAGCTCGCGCGCGGTCGTGGTGGCCGCATTCAGGCGATTGAAATCGCGAAGGTATTGCCGCGTCTCGGCAATAATACGGGGATCATCGTCATTCTCCGGCACCTTGTGCCCAGCCACCACCGCTCTGGGTTTCAGGGCCTCAAGCTTGTCGAGCGTGGAGATCCACTCAAGCCGGCTCTGTGTGTCGGTCTCGCCGAGATAGGGATGAATTCCGTTGTAGACGGCGTCTCCGCCGACGATCAGTGCGATCGACGGGACATGCAAGCATGTGGAGTGAGCCGTATCGGTCCGCCCCGTGTTCACCGCGACAAGCTCGTGCCCCTCCAGCTCAAGAATGTTGTCTTCGAGCGGTTCGGCGACCAGCAGGCGGTCCGGGATTTCCCCTGGGAAAAGCCGGCGCCAGAAGTTCTCGATCCAGGCGGGCGATAGATGCTCATGCATGGCCTTGACGATCTCTGGTATCGCGACTGCCCTGGCATGCGGGAAACGCTCCAGCAGTGGTGCGAGGCCGAAAAAATGATCGCCATGTCCATGGGTGACATAGATCGCGGTGAGGTTCTTACCGCTCGCAACGACCCAATCCAGCAAAGTCTGCGATTGCTTGGTCGTAAGAAAGGTGTCCGCGAGAACGGCGTCGCGCTCACCGTAGATGAGCGTCGAGGAATTCGCCACCCACATCAGTCCTTCCTTGCCGGGTGGCAAATCACGAGTGAGACCAGGGCGCTTTATCGTGAGTACATCCCATTGAAGATTATTGTCAGTAGTGCCGGCTGCACGCATCGTCAGCTCCTTTACTGGTTGTGACACATTCGCAATGTCGGAGTTGGCCACGGCGAATCCGCTGTGGATCACTCCATCAGCGATCGAGGTGCTGGCGAAACCAGTCGACCGCTGCACCACAGGAAATCTTGAACTCCGAGCGATAAGGGTCGAAGTGTCCACCGGGGATAAGCACAAGCTTCTTTGGCTCGAGCGCTTGCTCATAGGACGCTAGCGCAAGATCCGTGAGGGTGATTACGTCGTGCGACGCGACGATCATCAGCAGCGGGGTCGGCGAGATGCGCGGCGCCCAAACGCCCGGCTCGTACATGCGCGCCAGTCTGGTGGAACGCATCGTCACCGTATTCTCCCACCTCACGCCGTCACCGAGCGGTTGGAGGTAGAAGTCGATGGCGTCCTTGGTCCGATACGAGGCTGGGATAGCGCTGTCCGCGCTGACGATCGCCTGGCGCCGCGGTGGCTCGCCGCGCGCCTGTGCGCGCTCGTCATCGTTCAGCGCCGCCTCCAACGCCGCAACGCCTTCTGGCGCGACGCGACGTAGACCCTGCTGATAGCCGCTAATTGTCGGCACTTGGGATACCACGCAGGCTATTCGGCGATCGGTGGCGGCAAGAACCAGCGCATGGCCGCCAGCATAGCTGGTGCCCCACAGCCCTATCCGCTTCGAATTGACCTCGGGCCGGGATTCCAGATATGAGATTGCGCGACGCCAATCGGCGACCTGCCGCCAGGGATCGACGTCTTGACGCGGTTCGCCGCCGCTGATGCCGAAGGTCCGGTGATCGTGGAGCAGCACCACGAGGCCGGCGTCGGCGAAGGCCTCGGCGAACCGTGTGATGCCGTGTTCCATCACGCCGGCATAGCCGTGGGCCATGGTGATCGCAGGGCAGTGTTGCGCATCGCTGTTCGGGAGATAGAGCCGGGCGCCAAGCTCCACACCGTCGTCGACCGGGAATTTGACTTCGCTACGCGCCATCATCGGGATCTCCTCATCGCACGCAGCATCCTTGGGTCAACCGCCGTTGAAACTACTCAGCTAGCCGCGCCGAGAATCGTGGTCATAGCTATCTCCGGTTATTCAAGTGCTGCTGGCACATAAACAAACCGATCCATCCCTTATGCAGCTCTTCCTCCGTGCTTTTACTTCTACCGCGAGCTTGGCCGCCTTCTCGGTCACGTGCTGAATAGATTCGGATCAACTTTGCCTTTCAGGCGCTTTCCGAGCTCAGCCGAGAACTGGACGACGATTTGGAGGGGCCGGTGGTACAAGCGGATGCTTTGGATCAGGCCCGCTCTGTCTCGGGTCAGGATCGTCGTACCCCCGATGTCCTTGCCGAAGGCTTTGCCTTCCCACTCAAGATAGGTCTTGGGGCCATCGATCGTTTCGTTGGTAAAAGCCAGGGAATCGTACATACCGCCGGCGGTGGCGGCGAAGAAGGAGGCAATGGCATCTACGCCGATGCACGGTCCATTCATAACTGAAGTGTCGAGCACTGGATTTGAAGCGAAGGCTGCGGCGAATTCTTTCGTGCCGTTCTTGCGAACGATGGCGATCCAGTCTTCACCTGGTTTACGAGGTAAGTTCTCAACCGACATCAGCTTCCCTTTGAGTTGGAGACGAACGATGGTCAGGCGGACCTGCGCTGGAGGTGCATGGATGGCAGGGATTCCGCTTCAGGCGCCGGCCGCCTTGGCGATCAAGGCGTCGAGCTTCTTGTCGAGCGCTATTGCAGCTTCGCGTAGCGGAGGGTTCTCCTCGATCACCATGAGAGACGATGGGCGCACGTAGGTGATGGTCGTGCCCGGTCCGCTCTCCTTCTCGGTCACCAGGATCTCCACAGGAGCGAACAAGCCCGCCGTGATGTCGTGGCGGATCATAGTGATGGCGATCAGCGGATTGCCGAGAATCCAGCGCACGGTTCGCCGATTGATCCCGAATTTCGCCAGCCAGCCGCCGTGATCGATTTCATGGAAGAGCATGAATCCGCTCTCCCCGACGAAGCGTTCTTGAACTTTCTGGACGTATTCAGCTTGCGTGATCGGCTCTTTTGCGAGCGCCACGATCTGCGGCACGCTCGTGTTGCCCATCAGGCTACGGAGTTGGTTCAACACCTCGCCGAACGAGACCGAAGTGTCGACCTCGATCCGTATGCCTTGGAACGGCTTGCTTTCGATACTCGCATTTCGGGCCATCTTGTTTGCCTGAGCTCAGGTGAGTTCAATAAAAGGTTTTTGTGCGGGGCCGCCGCCGAACTTCGTCCCGGTCATGCCAAGGACGTCGCGCAAAGATGCCATCTAGCGTGAAGGCTGATCTATTGGACGATGGTATCGTCGATACGTTGGTATCAGTCGGCGCGACACAGTGATCAGCAAGAGGGCGAGCATGGAGCGGCGCAATGGGCGGACCAAGAAGCGCCATAGACCAGGATCTGCAGCAAGGCCGAATTCTCTTGATCGTCATCGTCCGCGTATGCGGACGATCCAGTAATCACCGAACGTCCGATTTGGCACGGCTTTGCTCACCCTCGGATTCCGGGCTCGCTGGCCTGTAGGGGCGGGTTTCAAACCCGCCCCTACAGGCATCGCCCCGGAATGACGGCTGAGGTCGACTTGTCAGGCACCGCAACTGGACAGAAGGCAGGCTCTTGTCGTCGAGCTATCAGCAAGCTGCACTGCAGCGTGGCCGAGATGATCCCGGCGCGCTTCTGCGGCGGCAATCTCGATGCCGTTGGACTTGCTGCTCAAACCTCGCCGTTGCGGCTTTTGCCGGCAAGCTGGCGAGCTCCCGTGCCAGCCCGCGGTTGATCTGAAAGTGCTGATAATCGGTCGGATTTGGCCAGCAACCGCCCCACATGGAAAAGCCATGCTCCGCGAACACGTCGATCACCAACTCGGCCATTCCCTCCCTGAGATTCCTTCGATTGACGTATCCCAGCCCAGCTCTCGGGCTGACGACAAGTCCCCGACCCGAACGCCTGATGTAGGGATTCTGTACCGGGTTGATGTCGATAGCGGCTCCATACGCATGCAGCGAGATTGAGCTGCCGCCGGCAACCTGGCGGACGTCGAATGCCGATGTGTTGTTCTCGGCCATCGAGGCTTCGTCATTGCCATCATATTTGTTCATCAATTGCGCCGTCGCGATGGGAAACTTCCTTTCCCGTAAGGTCGCGAAGATCCGCATGACATGCTCTGCCAGCGCATCCATGACGACGAGCCTGCCATCGCTGTGCAGCTGCTTGTCAAAGCCGACATATGCAAACTGCACCAGCCTGAGCCGGTCGCAGCCTACGGGGGCCCATCTGCTCAAGACGTGATGCGTCTTCATTTCCGCGCAGAGGCCCGCAGATATCGGCAGCACCGCATCCGGCACGCCGGTCTGCTCGCCGCCTTGCGCTGCCGCCGCGGCGATGCCGAGGGCGCAGGCCAGAGCGGAGAGGCAAAAGGTGGACGGGATCCGCATGCCTGGAACTCTACGAGTTGATTTTGATCAATGCATGTTCGGTCAGCAAGGACCGAAGAAGTGATGGGTTGCGTGAGGAAGGAGCTCGATGTCCCAGCGTGTGCTGCGATGGTCCTTGGTCACGGTCGCGGTCGTGGGACTGGCAGCCGGCGTTCTCGCACATGTGGCAGGCCAGCCCGAAGTCGCGCGTCTTTCCTGGACGCTGGCGACCATTCCGGTCATTGCGGCACTCGGAATTTCAATCATACAAGACTTCCTGGCCGGCCGGCTGGGCGTCGATGCGATTGCTTTCCTGTCGATGACGGCGGCGCTCGTGCTCGGCGAGCCCCTCACCGGCGCCGTCGTGGCACTGATGTATTCCGGATCCGCACATTGTGGCCGTTGGTCCAGCAACGCGTGTGCTCCCGGCACAAATTTTGCTCGATATCAATTTTGCTTGATATCTTGACATTGTAACAAAACTCTGCTATGAGTCGCTAATCTTCGAAAGCTGTGAGAGAAGCCCGGCCTGGCCTTCCGCGCCGGGCTTTTTGTTTGGCCAAACTCCTGCCCACGCATAAGAACGAGCCCCTGTTTTGCGAGATACCGCCGCTTGCAAAGGCCGCCGACGCCGTCGCTGCCATCGCATCCGCTGCGCTCGCTGGCGACGTCACGGCGGACGAGGCTGCCAAGCTCACCAAGGTGATGTCCCTTTACGTCAAAGCCCTTGAGGCGAATGAGTTTGAGGACCGGCTCGCTTTGCTGGAACGCACCGACCTCAAGCGGATGGGAGAAGTGCGAAACGGCGCGCCCATCGCCAGTCATGCGGGCTCCATCGACGGTGAGCGCAAAGGCTGAACCCCATGGAGCCAGCCTGGCAAAAGCGCCTGAGAGCGCAGGAAGAACGGCGCAATGAACCGCACACCCATTACCTGTGGAGGGACGCAGGCGAAAGTCTCGACGACGTGCGGGAGCGTTTTCGCCGGATGGTCGAGCTGGGACCCCGATGCGAACGACGACTACATCATCTTTCGCTGGGAGTGGTGATCGCGACGTTGGGTCATGAATCACTGCACCCCACTGGTTTTCCCTGTTATTTCCTGTTCTTGCCTGTTCCGGATCCTGGCATTTCGGCAGATGTCCTTGCCGGTACTCACTTTTTTGCAGGTTTTGGATGTCGCCCGCCCCCCTTTACAGGGATTTGCAGGCAGGGCAGCGTTGTTTGTGCATCACGGCAAATTTTCACGGCCGATGTCGCAGATGGGTCAAAACGCGAATTGCCGTCCGGCGGCCCAATGTCAGCTTCCGCCGGCTGCGGACATGCCGTCGCACGAGGTTATTTGCGAGAACTGCCAATCGCGGTCAGTAGTCGTCGCTCAACTCGTCGGCGAGTGACAGAAGCTTCGGTGAACAAGCTCAAAGGGGTGGACGCGAGACCGGCACGTGCGATGACTTTGGAGGAATGGACCAAAGCTGTCACTGCGAGCCCGCGATACCGGCCTGCTGCACGACCTTGCTCCAACGGACGATCTCCGATTTCACGAAGTCCTGCAGCTCGGCGATCGATGGATTATCCATGGGCAGCATGCCGTCCATGACGATCCGATCCTGCACCTCTTGCATCGCGACTACGCTTTTCGCCTCGCCGTGAAGCTTATCCAGGATCGGCCGCGGCGTCTTGGCGGGCGCCGCGATCATCTGCCAGGACGCCACATCGAAGCCGGGCAAGCCAGCCTCGGCGAGCGGCGGAATTTCCGGGAACGCGGCTACACGCTTTGCGGTTGAAACGCCCAGCGGGCGGATTTTTCCTGCTCGCAGCATTCCTATCGCCGGAGCGACATCGACGAACATCAGCTGGACGTGTCCCGCGACCACGTCATTCAAGGACGGCTGGCTCCCCCGGTAGGGGACATGCCCGATCTCGATGCCGGTCATGCTTTTGAGCAACTCGGCATAAAGATGATGCGGGGTGCCCGGACCCGCCGATGCGTAGGAAAGTTGCCCCGGTCTCTCCTTCGCGAGCTTGATCAGGTCCTGCACCGACCGAACCGGCAGCGACGGATTGACCACCAGGACGAACGGCGTTCGAGCAACGAGGACAAGCGGGATCAAGTCGCTTTCCGGATTGTAGGGCAGGCTCTTGTAAAGCGTGACGTTGACGGCCATTGACGTGCTCGTCGCCATCAACAGCGTGTATCCGTCAGGAGCGGCTTTCGCGACCGCATTGGCTCCAATGACGCTGCCGGCGCCCGGCTTGTTCTCGATGAGGAAGGACTGGCCCAGCCGCGCCTCCAGCCGTTGTCCAACCATGCGGGCGAGGATGTCGGTGGTCCCGCCAGGCGTGAAGGGAACGACGATCGTTACTGGTCGCGTCGGATAATCCTGCGCCCGAGCGGAGGGCGCAGCGAGCGCGACCAGAAAAAGACCACCAAGAGCTGCCGAGAACAATTGTTCAATTCTGCACGATTTCCTCACGGTTCCCTCTCGCATACCCCGTTCCGCATCTCCTCCAAGTAGACAATTCCACCGAGCTTACACCCGAGATGCAACCGCCGCCATCAGGTGTCGACCCTGCACCCGCGCACTGTGACCTACATCGACAACGATCACCCGATCCTCAAAAGCTCGAATCAGTCGCCTACCGGCAGCCGGTCCGAAACGCCGGTCCACCCAGCGATATTGATGAGGCTGAATGGCTGCCGTTATGTCTTTCTGCCTGAGCCAAGGCGGGCACGGCCCGATAACGCAGTCACTCTCTACTTCTTCTCTTCTTGATCTACATCAAGGGCGATCCCGCGCGGCCATGATCCTATGACCTGGTACCGAAAGGAGCCCATCATGTGGTGGAGCGATTACTGGTCGATGCCCTGGATGTTTTTTGGTCCAGTAATGATGCTCGTCTTGTTCTTTATCTGCCTGGCGATCCTCGGGACGATGTGCGGCAGTCGGGGCGGACGCGCCATCGAGATACTCAAGGAACGTTATGCACGCGGCGAGATCGACAAGGTGGAGTTTGAAGAGCGGCGCCGGCTCCTCAAAGCGTGAGATGAACGAAGCGCAGCGTCAACGCGCCAGCTTTGCGCCGAGCCAGGGGCTGGATTGGTGCGTAATGCGCGTGCTAGCGAGAGCGGACTGCCTTCCCTTTCTCCCTTATACGGTGACGCATGCAGAGCATGTTGACGGTCCTCATCTTGGCGCTTGCAACCGCGATGGAGAGCACTCCAGGCTTGGCAGCGGACCCCTACCACGGTGAGCAGCTGGCGCGGCGCTGGTGCGCGAGCTGCCATGTGGTCGCCAGCGATCAGACCCAGGCCTCGGGCGAGGCGCCTCCATTTGCCACCATTGCACGGATGCCGAGCTTCGACGTGAACCGACTGGCTTTTTTCCTGCTCGACCCGCATCCGAAGATGCCCAACATGTCGTTGACGCGGATGGAGGCGTCTGACCTCGCCGCCTACATAGCTTCGCTGGCGAAGTAAGGTTGCGAACTGCGCACGGCTCAATCGCCAATCTCTCGGTTGTCATGCCCCGCTTTGAGCGGGGGCATCCAGTAATCGCGGGGCGGCCGGGTGAGGCAACGGTGCCAAATTCAACCTTTCCTGATTATGGGATCGTCCGCATACGCGGACGATGACGACCGCGAGCATGATGGCCGATCCTAAATTAAATTAACGCTATGAGCTCCAACCTCTCAGCCAACCTCCGATGACGGACCAAACCAACCCGCCGATGAATCGCAAGAAGGTGCATGCGCTTCTCCTCGGCGACCGCATCGATACGTTGGGGCTCGAGGGGACCGATGTCCTCTCGACCGCGCCGCTGGCGTTCCGCGCTGGCCGGGATGGCGTCGTCACGGTGTTTCGCTATGGCGTGGTGGTGATGTTCGGAATGTCGACCTTGGAGGAGGACGAGGCGCTGCGCGCCTTGCGCGCGCGGGTCGTGCGTCCCATCGGTGTGCGCGAGGACGAGAGCACCACCATCGAGATCGCCGCGGACAAGGACGAGCAGGTCCTGCCCGGCGGCCCGGTCATGCTCAAGTCGCTTACGCCTGAGCACATGGTCGTGGTCGCGGACGCGCTGGCAAAGAGCGTCGTGCTGGCGCGCGACGAACGCGAGGTCTCGTCGGTGATCGAGGTGATAGAGCCCTTTGCCCGGCAACTTGCGGAAAGGGGACGGCCACCGGGCGGGCGGCGCACCATTTTCAAGCTTGTCGGCAATGCGCTTCTGGTTCAGCACCGCGTCTCCGGCCGCGTGGCGGCAGCCGAGAAGCCGGATGCAGTGTGGGATCGCCCCGATCTGGAGCGGCTCTATGCGAGACTACAAGAGGAATACGAGCTCAAGGAGCACGTCGACGCATTGTCGCGCAAGCTCTCGGTCATTGCGGAGACCGCGACGGTGCTCACCGACATGATCGACACCAAGCGCTCCCTGCGGTTGGAGCTTATCATCGTGGTGTTGATCCTGTTCGAGATCGTAATTACGACATACCAATTGATCACCCGGTGAATCTCAAAACCGATGGAGTATTACGCTTGAGGCTTACGCGCAGACGCTTTGTGAATCTGGGAGCCGGCGTTGCGGCTGTTGCAGCCGGTTGCGGAACAGCGCGAGCGCAGTATCCCTCGCGGCCGGTGCATATCGTGCTCGGCTTTCCGCCCGGCGGCTCCTCCGACGTCATCGGGCGCCTGATGGCACAATGGCTCTCGCAGTGGCTGGCCCAGCCCTTTATCTTCGAGAACCGTCCGGGCGCGGGCAGCAACATTGGCACGGAGTATGTCGCGAGAGCGGCCCCCGATGGGCACACGCTGCTTTGGGCCACGTCCGCGAACGCGATCAACGCGACGCTCTACGACAATCTCAGCTTCGATTTCATGCGCGACTTCACCCCGGTTGCGAGCGTGTTCCGTGTCCCCAACGTCCTGGAGGTCCATCCGTCGGTCCCGGTCAAGACCGTTCCCGAGCTTATTGCCTATGCCAAGGCCAATCCCGGCAAGCTCAACTTTGCATCCGGTGGCATTGGATCGACATCGCAGCTCGCCGGCGAGCTTTTCAAGTTCATGACCGGAGTTGATATACGGCATGTGCCATATCGCGGCTCGGCGCCCGCGCTCATCGATCTCCTGAGCGGGCAGGTGCAGGTCATGTTCGACCTGATGCCCGCATCGATCGGTCACATCAGGGCCGGCAGACTGCGCCCGCTCGCGGTCACTACCGGAATTCGCTCGGAGGCACTGCCCGACCTCCCGACGCTTATCGAATTTGTACCGGGCTATGAGGCCAGCACCTGGAACGGCGTTGCAGTACCCGGGAACACGCCTGCCGAGATCGTCAACACCTTGAACAGGGGCATCAATGCGGGGGTTGCGGACCCCACAATTCTGTCGCGCCTGACCGAGCTCGGAGCCACTGCGCTCGCCGACTCCCCCACCCAGGCTCGCCAGCTCGTCGCCGACGAAACCGAGAAATGGGCCAAGCTGATCCGCGCACTGAACATCAAGGCGCAGTAGGACTGGATCTTGCCGGCAATTGTAGGGGCGGGTTTCAAGCCCCCACGCCGCACTCCCGCGAGGTTCGCCGCGCTACTATATTGCAATTCGCCCAGCCCCACAGGGGTGAATCACATTCTGTGCGACGTGCCGGCGATCGCCGCTCACCGCCCGAATGGGGAGTTGGCGTGAGGGTATCGCCATGGCGAAAAAGCGAATTGGCATTCTCACCGGCGGCGGCGACGTTCCAGGCCTCAACGCGGTCATAAAAACCATTACCTACCGCAGCAGCGAGAACGACATCGAGGTCTTCGGTCTTCGTCGCGGCTGGGAGGCGCTCACGCACCTGAACCTCGACGATCCCGCCAGCCGGCGCCGCTACGTTACCGTGCTCGATCGTGAGAACACTCGCACCATCGACCGCCGCGGTGGGACCATGCTGCACTCGAGCCGCACCAACCCGGCCAAGCTCCAGAAGCTTCCGGATCACCTCGCCGGCCGGGAATTTCCGGTCTCGCTGAGTGCCAAGGGCGCCGGCAAGACCTGGGACGTCTCCCGGCAAGTGCTGGCGAACCTCTCGGCACTCGGCATCGAGCACCTTGTTGCCATTGGCGGCGATGACACGCTGGGCTACGCGAGCAAGCTCAACCAGCTTGGCGTCAGGATCATCGCGATCCCGAAGACAATGGATAACGACGTCCGCAACACCGAGTATTGCATCGGCTTCTCGACCGCGATCACCCGCGCCTCCGATGCGATCCAACGCCAGCGGACCACCGTCGCCTCGCACGAGCGGATCGGAATTTTCCGCATCTTCGGCCGCGATGCCGGGTTTACCGCGCTGTACACCGCCTACGTCACAGCCATCCGGTGTATCATCCCTGAATACGAGGTCAATCTCGACAAGCTCATCCAATTGCTCATCGAGGACAAGGGCGAAAACCCCAGCAACTACGCGCTTGTCGTGCTCAGCGAGGGAGCCCGCTGGGAGGGCTACAGGCTGCAGGAATACGGTGAGCCCGATGCATACGGCCACCGCAAGAAGGCGAGCGTGGCCGAATTGCTTGCCGACGAGATCAAGCGACGCACCGGCGAGGAGACGATCACGTCGGACCTCACCTACGACCTGCGCTCGGGCGAACCAGACTTCGTCGACAAGCTCGTGGGCACCACCTTTGGCAACATGGCATACGACGCCATCCTCGATGCCAAGACCGGGCTCATGTCGGCGCTGGTGGAGGGTCGTTACGCGCTGGTGCCCATCCCCGACCCCAAGCTTGGACCGCGCAAGGTGGACGTCGCGACCGCCTACAGCACCGAGCGATACCGCCCGATGTATGCTAACAAGCTGGGGCTGCCGGTCTTTCTGAATCGCGCGTGCTAACGTGCGTCCCGGTGAGATTGATGTACGACAGTGCAACAGACTCGGTCGCTCCCTCTCCCCGCTCTTGGGGCGGGGAGAGGGAGCAGGCCGAGTACGCGATACCACTGATCACACCTCAGCGGAACGCGCTCTGAAGCGGGGAATCGGTTTGCAGCCGCCCGGAACGGCGGCACCAGACAAATGGGTTCGACAGTCAAATGGGTTCGACATGAGTCACGATCACGCACATGCGCCCGCTCCCAACTCCGCCCGCCAGCGCCCGCCGCTGCGGCGCCGCCTGCCGATGCCGGCGTATGCGCCTCCGGCGAAATATTCCGAATTCCTCCAGCGCATGCTTGCGCGGGCGCGGGAATCCCTGGCCGAGGAATTCCGCGGCATCACCGCCGACGGGATCGTCCGGCCGGGACTGTTTCCCGTGCGCAAGACCGGGGTGTTGCTGGCACCCATGTTGCGGGCAGCGCACGATTTCCTGGCGACGCTCGATGCGCCGCAGCAGCGAAAGATCTCGTTCGACATCGCGAGCGATGCATGGCGTTCGTGGTCCAATGTGCATCCGTTCCTCATGCGCCACGGCCTGGGCCTGCACGAGCTTGCCCCGGCGCAGCGCGAGGCCGCGCTTGCATTGGTGAGCAGCGCGCTCAGCGCCAGCGGGTTCGAGACCGCGCGCAACGTGATGAAGCTCAACGAGCATGCCTGCGAGATCACCGGGCTCAAGGAGGAATACAGCGAGTGGTACTACTGGCTCAGCATTTTCGGGACGCCCTCGCCCACCGAGCCCTGGGGCTGGCAGCTCGACGGCCATCACTTGATCGTCAACTGCTTCATCCTCGGCGATCAGCTCGTGCTCACGCCGCAGTTCATGGGCTCCGAGCCCGTGCTGGCGGAATGGGGAAAGTACGCCGGCACGCAGGTATTCCGGGCGGAGGAGAGCGTTGGTCTGGCGATGATGCGCGGACTGAGCCGCGAGCAGCAGGCCAAGGCCATCATCGGCACGCGGCTGCCGGGCGAGCTGCTCACGGCGGCGTATCACGACAACGTGCGCATGCCCTACGCAGGCATCGGCTACGGCGATCTCACCTCCGAGCAGCAGGACGTGCTACGCGATCTGATCGGCGTCTACCTGCATCGGCTGCGGTCGGGGCACGCGGAAGTCGGGCTCGCGGAGGCGTTCGATCACCTGCGTGAGACGCACTTTTCCTGGATTGGCGCCTCCGACGATCACGGGCCTTTCTACTACCGCATCTACAGTCCGGTGGTGCTCATAGAGTTCGATCACCAATCCGGGATCGTCTATGCCAACGACGAGCCCACGCGCGATCATATCCACACCGTGGTGCGCACCCCCAACGGCAACGACTACGGCAAGGACCTGCTGCGCCAGCATTATGCCCAGCACGATCATTCCCACCCGCGGAGCGCGCACCGCCTCGGCAAGGCGTAATGTGAGCGCGCCGCCGCGCGGCGGCGCCACATCCTGCCTTGTCATTCCGGACGAGCGAGCCGGGCTTCGACCCGGCGAGCGAGAGCCGGAAGCCAGTAATCAAGAGCGGCTCGTGTTATTCACGCCGGCCATGGATTACTGGGTCCCGGCTCGCGCGAGCCCGGTTGACAGGGTCCCCGGCGGGGTGTGCCGCGGCCGGGCTCGCTTGGCCGGGACGACAGCCCACATTATTCGATAGCCTTGCGGACCAGCGCGGCAAAGCCTCGACGAGCGCATTAGTTTTAAGCATCCTCCTCAAGCGGCTCGAAATGAGGCTGGAACCAAACTTGTGCGATCAGAGTAAAACGCTTTGGAACACGCGTCCGAAAAGGAATGATCGCTGGCGCAACAGAAGAAAAGGATGAAACACAATGACCACCTGCAACGAGAAGCAACATCCCAACCATACTCACCAGCATGGCCCCAATTGCGGGCATACGGCGGTTCGCCATGAGGGTCACGTCGATTATCTGCATGATGGCCATCTGCACCATGTTCATGGGGATCATGTCGACGAGCACGCGCTGGCCGTGAGCGCGACAAATCCCGTGCACTGCACCCCGCAGACGCGCTGCTCGCACAAGCATGGGCCTGCCTGCGGGCACGAGACGGTGCCGCACGCCGACCACGTCGATTATCTGGTAGACGGCCGGCTGCATCATCCGCACGGAGACCACTGCGACGACCACGGGTCCGTGCACCTCGCCTAGCCACGATGGGATGCGTACTCGTGTAGGGGGCCGGTTTAAAACCGGCCCCTACCCACGCGCGAACGATGCACGGCGGGGAACAGGGCTCGGTGCCCGTGCTATGAAATCTGCTGCTCCGGAATCGATCCGACCTTCGATCCATCACGCCGTCGCGGTATCGCGATGGCGCCGAAATAGGCGGCGGCGCTCAGGATGGCGATGCAAAAGCTAACCGGCCAATCCGTGTGATACGCGAGCGTGATGCCGATCCAGGCTTCGCCAAGCGCGAGGGCGGCAGACAGGGCTAGGCCCGTCCACAGTCCGGTAGTGACGGCCTGTACGGCCGCAGGCGGTCCTACCATCAGGGTAAAGACCAGCAGCACGCTGACGATCTGCGCGCATTCCGAGACGGCCAGCGCGACAATAGCCTGGAATGTGGTAGAGACGAAGCGCATCGACACGCTTTTCGCCTCGGCCAATTCCGGCTGCAGGGTCGCGAACACCAGCGGGCGCATGATTGCGGCGAGTGCGGCCACCGTGACCACGGCGAGGGCGGCCAGAATTACAATGGTCGAACGATCCACTGCCAGCACATTGCCGAAAAGGATGGCCGTCGCCTGAGTGGCGAAGGACGTGTAGTAATGGAGAAACAGGAGCCCGAAGCCGAGCGCGAGAGCCAGCACAACACCGATGGCGACGTCGCGGCCGGTGATCCGCTCCCCAAGCATCCCCATGCCGATGCCGGCGCCCAGCGTGAAGCCCGAGAAGCCCCCAGATCGGCGCGAGGCCAATCAATCCGGCGCCGGTCGCGCCCGCAAAGCCGATATGCGAGAGCGCGTGGCCGGCAAAAGTCTGGCCGCGCATGACGAGAAAAAAGCCGACAATGCCGGAAACGACCGCGACGATGCCGGCAACAATAAACGCATTGACCATGAAGTCATATTGAAACATGGCCATGGTCGTTCTGTTGGTGATCGTGCGCATGACCCTCCTCGTGCAGATGAGCGATGTGCTCGACGTTGCGCCCCTTCGACATGACGAAGATATGCCCATGGGCGCGGACCACATCTATTTCCGTTCCGTAGAGCCGTGACAGAACCGGAGCGGTCACCACTCCGCAACGATCAGGGCGGTCGCATGTGGGACCGGCGGTGGCAGCAGGCTCCGCAATACCTCCCCCTGAAAGGGGGAGGTCGGCGACCCCCGACTTGATCGGGGGGAGCCGGGTGGGGGTCCATCGGGGAGGGGGAGGTGGTGATCATCAAAGGCGCGCGCCAAGCGCGCGACCCCCACCCGACAGCCCTGCAACCGAGTCATATGCGATGGTCCGGCGAAGACGGAGGAGGTCGAGGCAGCCGCAGTCAGCAGTGCGGCGATTACAGCTGCGGCCAATGAGCGTCCGAAGCCCATCGTCCTCAAGTCCCGCGCATGCTCTGATCTGATCCAGGGCTCAGCTTGACGCGTGGTGGCCCCATGAGGATCGGCTGAAACAGCACGGCCGCTGCCAGCGTGCACGCCAGCGACAGGGCCATCAACTTGCCCATGCTGGAAATGCCCGGCTCGTTGGAGAGCCAGAGGCTGCCGAAGGCGGTTGCCGTGGTCATCGCGCTGAAGACCACGGCGCGCGTCAGCGTTGACTCCAACAGATTGGTTTTGCCGCCGCGCCAGGCCACGATGTAGTAGATCTTGAAAGCGACGCCGACTCCGAGCAGCAGCGGCAGGGCAATGATGTTGGCGAAATTCAGCTGCAAGCCGATCAAGCCGCAGATTTCCAATGTCACCAGGCCGGCAACAATGAGCGGCACAAGCGTCAGCAGCACGTCGCCGAAGCGACGCAGCACGATCCACAACAGGATGGCGATCGAGGCGAGCGCCAGACCCGTGGCCTCGGTGAAGGCGCGAACGATTATGCCGGCTGCCTCCTGGAACAAGACCGGGGTGCCGGTCGCGGTTGGCTCGACCGCGAGGACCGCCGCCGCGAAATTGCGCAATGTCCTGTCGTCATTGTCGCCTTTGGGAAGGACTTCGATTCGCGCCTTCTGGTCGGGGGCGACCCAGTCGCGAGTCAAAGCGGCCGGCAAGGTTTGCAACGTGATGGGTTGCAGGTTGAGCATGAGGCGGAGCTGATCCAGGTCGAAACGCAGAGGCGCTGCAAGCGCCTTGGTTGCCCGAGCGCGAACCGTTTGGTCCGCATCAGCCAGCTGGCCAAGGAGAGCGGAAAGCTTCGCAGCAGGAGTCCTTCCGGCATTCGCCTCCTCGCTTGTGGTTCGCGACAGGGCGGCGGCGGCGGACTTGAGCGCCTGGACGATCTCCGCATCTGTCGGTTCGGGACGCAGCTGCGCGGGCGCGATCACCGGATTGAGCACGGCGGCTGCATTCGCAATGTCGGCGAGCTTGCGGTCCTGCGCATCCGGTATGAAGCTGTCGATGGTCAGCGTCCGCGAGACTGGCGGGAGCGCAGCCAATCGCGCCGCCATGTTTCTTGCGTCGGGCAATGACGGTGCCACCACATTGATGGCGTTTGCGCCCGTATTGGGATCGCTTCTCAGATCGAGAAAGGTTGCAACCGACTCGACCTTCGGGTTCTGCAGGTGCAGCGGATTGAAATCGAATTCCACGTGGCGCAGCAACGGAGATGCGAGTGCCACTATGCCGATGGTCACAACCAGTATCGGAATGCGGTGTGCCATCGTGAATTGGTCGATTGGAGCGAGCCGCGCAAATCCCATCTGACGGGGCTCGGGCGGAGGATTGGATAGCCGCAGCGCAGCCGGCAGGACGGTGATCGTCGTCAAGAAGGCGATCAGCATGCCAAAGCCGGCAATCTCACCAAGCTCGGAGACCCCTCGGAAGTCCGTCGGCAGGAACGAGAAGAAGGCGGCAGCAGTTGCGGCCGCGGCGAGGGCCAAAGGCATCCCGGCCTTGATTGCGGCGCTGCGCAGCGCGCTTTGCAGATCGTCGACGTCGTGACGTTCCGCCCGGTATCTGACGCTGAATTGCAGACCGAAATCGACTCCGAGCCCGATAAACAGGACGGCAAACACGATCGAGACCAAATTCAACTTGCCCACGAGAAGAAGACCGAGGGCCGCTGTCGCAGAGAGACCCACGATCAATGCGAAAACTATCGGGCCGATGATTTGCCAAGTGCGCAGTGCCAGAAACAAGACAATCAGGACGATGACCACCGTACTGGAGATACTGACCGGCGCCTCCTGCCGCACACTCGCGTACTCCTCGTCGTTGATTGGGACCTCGCCCGTCAATCGTATGTGCGCGTCGAAATCCGACGCTAGCTGCAAGTCCGCCGCCGTCTGCCGGATGGCGTCGGTCGCGGCGCGGCCAGGTTCCAGTGCGGCGAAATTCAGTTTCGGGTCTGTTTGGATGAAGCGGCGCAGTTCCTCGGGCGTGGCCGGGCGGCCCTGCATAAGCACGCGCCAGGAGAAGCTCGCCGGCCGCCCCGCCAAAACCTCCGCCAGTGTATCTGCCCCGAGCGTGAGCGGACGCGCGAGGTCGCTGAGCGCAATTTGCTTGTGCTCCACGCCGGCTGCCGCGAACGACAAGGCGTTGGCAATCCCGCGCAGGCTGGGGTCGGGTGCCAGAACTTGGAGCAGGGGAGCGGAATGACTGAGCTCGCCTGTTATGCGCGCCACATCCTGCTCCGAAAGGAACAAGAGTGCGTTGCGTTCCAAGAAGGGTCCTCCCCCGGCTTGTCCAACGAACTGGAGGACATCCGACCCTGCAGGCAGTGATTTCGCCAGTTTGTCCGCGGCCTGGTCCGCCAGTTCCGGCGTGGGCGCCTCGATCACTACCAGGAGTTTGTGCTCAGGAAAGACAGCCTCATAGGCCTTCTGGTTTTGGTAGCCTGTAGATTTTCCGGTCGCGATAAGCTCGTTGACGTTGGTTGTGATGCCAAAATTCCGGGCGGCGTAGATGCAGGATCCAACCGCAACCGCAACCGCCGCGAGGAGCACCAGCCCCGCATGGCGAATGCAAAAAACTACCGTCCGCTCTATGGTCCGTGTCAGCATCGCCGTGGCGGATATTTACGCGCGCGACCCGGCTCAATGGGGCGGGATCGGGTGGCAGGTCCCTTCGGAACCCCCAGCCATTGGCGAAACGCGCGCTCCGCCCAGCGGTTCCTGGAAACCGCCCCATACCATGGTTTTAAGGTATAGCCAGCTATCGCTTCCCCCGTTTTGGCCAAAGGAACCCGAGACGCTGCGGCCAAGGCCTTAGCAACCTCGCCTTAGCAACCTCGCCTTGGCAACCTCGGCCGGGAATAAAATCCGCGGCTGTCCGGTCTATGTTACGGTGGTCGCGCGGCGATGAGCGCCAAGCCAGAGGCAGCGTGGCAGGCAAGGAAGACGATCAGGCGCGCTTTCGGGCGGTGGTGCTGCCTCACCTCAGCGATGCTTATGCGCTTGCGCGTTGGATTGTCGGCAATTCCACCGATGCCGAGGATGTCGTGCAGGACGCCTGCCTGCGCGCCTTTCGCGGCATCGACGGGTTTGCCGGCGGCAATGCTCGCGCATGGCTGCTGACCATCACGCGCCATGCGGCATTCACGTGGCTGGGCAAGAACCGCTCGGCGGCGATGGTCGGCGTGGATGATCTCGAGGAAGTGGAGCGCAAGGAATTGGACCGCGGATTGCCGATGGAAGCACGCGAGACCCCGGAAGCGGCCTTGATCGCCAAAGCCGATGCGCAACGGCTCGAAGCCGCCATCGCGCAGCTCCCGATCCCGTTTCGGGAGGCGCTGGTGCTGCGCGACGTGCAGGGCCTCGAGTACCGGGAGATCGCGGAGGTGATCAAGGCGCCGATCGGCACGGTGATGTCGCGTCTGGCGCGGGCGCGCAACCGGCTCATTGCCAGCATTGCGGTCGAGGAAGGGGTGGGAAAGACAATATGAGTGCGTCGATGGAGAATGACCCGAGGCTGCTCGTTCACGCCTATGTCGATGGCGAGCTCGACCCCGCCCACGCGCTGGAGCTGGAACGGCAGCTCGCGCAAGACCCCGCTTTGGCGGCGGAGCGTGAGCGCATCGATGCGTTGCGTCAGGTCATCAAGGAGCGGCTCCCGACGCTGCCGGTCCCGCTCGCGCTCGCTCGCCGGATCGATGCGGCCATCGGGCCAAACCGCACGCCGGCGCGCGCGTTCTCAGCGCCGCCGTCATGGCGCGCGCTCGCCGCCTCGGTCATTGTGGCCGCTTGCCTCGCCAGCGGCGCAACCTGGTTTGCAGATCGTCCCGTTCCTGCCGAGGCCACGGCCGACATGGTGCTTGCAAGTCACCTGCGCTCCCTCATGGCTCCACAACCGATCGATGTGGTTTCATCCGACCGTCACACCGTCAAGCCGTGGTTCAACGGGCGGGTCACCGAGGCGCCGCGGGTGGTCGATCTCAGCCAGCAAGGATTTCCGCTCGTTGGCGGTCGCGTTGACGTGATCGGGCGCACTCCCGTGCCGACGCTGGTCTATCATCGTCGTCAGCACCTGATCAGTCTCATGGCGCTGCCCAGCGGCCAATCTCCGCTCGCGATGCCGTCGGAGCGAACGATCGCCGGCTACCACATCGTCACATGGACCCAGGACGGCGTGACCTATTGGGCCGTGTCCGACGTTGCGATCCCCGATCTCGAGAGTTTCGCCAAAGCATTCCGCGACGCGCCGGCATAAACCTCCCCCTGAAAGGGGGAGGTATTCCGGCGTTCGCCGCCGGCAACGCGCTGTAGATCGCGCGACGGCATCGCAATACCAAGCCTCACCTTTCCGGCTGTGGTTGGCCGCGAGTTCGACCCGGCGCGGTCCTCATTACGTCGCTTTGCCCGGCAATCCTGCGGGCGAATGTGAAAGCGCGCGAGAACGCCGATGTCACGTTTCTGCTCCCGCGAATGGTGGTCGGATGCGCGGCATTATCAGATCGCCGCGCTGGCCACCCTGCTCGTTTACAACCTCGGTTGGGTGGACTTCGGCGCACGGCCCCTCAACAGCGTGCTTGCCATCGGCGCGGCGCTCGCAACCCAGGCGCTCTGTACCTATGTGTTTGCGCTGCCCGAATTCGACCCCCGCTCGCCCCTGATCACCGGCCTCTCGCTGAGCCTGCTGCTGCGCACGCAGGAGCCATCGCTGCACGCCGTTGCCGGCGTCATCGCCATCGGCTCGAAATTCGCTTTTCGGGTGAACGGCAAGCACATCTGGAATCCTGCGGGCTTCGCGATAGTGGCTCTGCTATTGGGCGCGAACGGGGTGTGGATTTCGCCGGGACAGTGGGGATCGACGGTATGGTTCGCCGCGCTCCTGTGCTTCTTCGCAATTCTCGTCCTGCGCGCCGCGCGACGCTCCGATATCGCCATCTTCTTTCTGGCCGCGCATGCAATTTTGCTGCTGCTGCGCGCAGTCTGGCTCGGCGACCCGCTCGCGATCCCGCTGCATCAGCTGCAAAGCGGTTCGCTGCTGATCTTCTGCTTCTTCATGATCTCGGATCCGCGCACCACGCCGGATTCGCGCCTGGGGCGCTTCATGTTCGCGCTGGCAGTGGCGCTTCTTGGGCACTATCTCGCGTTTTTCATGCAGATGCGACCGGCGCTCTACATCGCGCTGGTGGCGCTCTCTCCGCTCGTTCTTCTCATCGACAGAATCTTTCCAGCCGAGCGGTTCGTCTGGAGCCGCCCGGCCGTCCATGGAGCAAGACCATGAAACGCAAGCTCAATCATCGTCTCAAGGCCACCGTCGCGCTCGCAGCCGTGCTCGCGCAGCACGCGGCATCGGCGGGACCCGCCGCGGCGTTTTGCGGCTTCTACGTCGCCAAGGCGGATTCCAAGCTGTTCAACAAGTCGTCCAAGGTGGTGCTCGCGCGCGACGGCCAGACGACCGCGATTACCATGGCGAGCGACTACGAAGGCGAGCCCAAGGAATTCGCCCTGGTCATTCCCGTCCCGACCTTCATCGAAAGAAAGCAGATCGGCGTGGTCGAGATGAAAACCGTCGATCACATCGATGCCTTCACCGCTCCGCGCCTGGTCGAATATCACGACGAGGATCCGTGTGCGCCCCCAATCGTTGCCGCGACCGCTCTTCCGGCAGGCATGATGCCCAGCAACGCAGTGAGGCTGGCCGACAGTGTGCGTTACCGCGGCGTCACCATCGAGGCGAACTACGATGTCGGCGAATACGACGTCATCATTCTTTCCGCCACCGAAAGCGCTGGATTGACGAACTGGCTCAACGACAACGATTACAGGATTCCGGCGGGCGCCGAAGCGGTGCTGGGAAGCTACATCAAGCAGAAGATGCGCTTCTTCGTCGCCAAGGTGAACCTCGACCGCATGCAGCTCCTCGGCAACGGCTATCTGCGGCCGCTGCAGGTGCGCTACGAGACTGCAAAATTCGTGCTGCCCCTGCGCCTCGGCACGGTCAACGCGAGCGGGCCGCAGGACCTGATCGTTTACGCTCTGACCAAAAGCGGCCGGGTCGAGACCGTGAACTACCGCACGGTCAAGCTGCCGTCGAATGTCTCGGTGCCGCTGTTCGTGAAGCAGGAGTTCGGCGGCTTCTACCGCGCCATGTTCGATCATGCCGTCGCGCGAGAGAGCATGCGCGCGGTGTTCGTCGAATATGCCTGGGACATGGCATGGTGCGATCCTTGCGCCGCCGATCCGATGCGCAACAAGGAGCTGGTCGAGCTCGGAGCGCGCTGGATCGGCAGCGACGCGGACACGCCGTTCCGCGGGCAGGGCAGCTCGGCATTCGTCACCCGGCTGCATGTGCGCTACGACGCGGCCACCTTTCCCGAGGATCTGGCGCTGATGGAAACACCCGACCGCACCAATTTCCAGGGCCGTTACGTCCTCCAGCATCCCTGGCGCGGCAATGCCAGCTGTGAGGCGGCAGAAACATATCGCGCCTCGCTGCCGGCGCGATTCCGGCAGGAGGCGCACAATCTTGCGGATCTGACGGGATGGGCGCAGGCGGAGATCGAGACCCGCATGGAAGTCGCGGGCCAATCGCTCCGCGGCAGCAACTGAGTAGCCCTTGCGGGGGCAGGCGTGTCGCTCAGGCTCGCGCCAGCAGTCCCGGCATCGGCTTGACCCGATCGCTGTCGGGGAAAACCTTGCTCGCCAGCGCCGCTTCGTCCACACGCAAGTGGTCCTTGAGCACGCCTTTGAGCACGGCGCGCAAGTCGGTCGTGGGCTTGAGATCGCGTCCCTCGTGCAGGTTGGCGGCTTTGAGACCGGGCCACTCCGCTATCACGCGGCCGCCCTTGAGCGCGCCGCCCGCCAGCAGCGCGACCGTCGCCGTGCCGTGGTCCGTGCCCTCGGTGCCGTTGATCCGCGCGGTGCGTCCGAACTCGGTGACGACTGCCACGACCGTCTCGCCCCAAGCCTCCTTCATCTCCGTCTCGATGGCGGCGATCGCGCCGTCAAGCGCCGCGAGCAGATTGGCAAGCCGGCCATTGGCGACGCCTTCATCGGCGTGCGTGTCCCAGCCGTCGAACGCGAGCGCCCCGATGCGCGGTCCATCGGGCCGGGCAAGAAATTTCGCCGCCGTACCTGCCGACTCCGCAAAATAGGCCCGCACCTGTCCCGCGCCTGCCGCCCGCGGTTGCCCGCCATCCATGCCGCCGGCGCGTGCGATGGTCGCAAGCCCCACCCGCTCCTCGAGCGCGCGCGCCAGCGCGGGATCGGTGTGGCGATAGAGATCAAGGAGCCGGGCAAGGGTGTCGTCGCTTGCCGGCGGCATTCGCCGCGGCGTCCACGACAGGACCGGCGCCGGACCGCGCACCACCAGCGGCGCTATCGGGCCGATGGCGAATGCATCCTTGCCTGCCCCACCCGCTCGCCCGGCTGGCTGCAGCGCGGTGAGCGCGCGATTGAGCCATCCGCTGTCGGTCGCGCCCGGAGCGGGAACCCCGCTTTCCAGCACATCCTGACCGTCGAAATGCGAACGCTCACGGTAGGGCGTCGCCGTTGCATGGACGATTGTCGCAGTATCGGCCGTATAGAGCCGATGCAGATTCGGCATTGCCGGGTTGAGCGCAAAGAAAGAGTTGAGCGACAGCGCCGGAGTCGGGCCGTGCAGGGTGAGTGCCTTGTCGCCGCGCAGTGATTGCCAATCGGGATCTCCCACCGGGGCAACGGCGGCGAGACCATCGAGCGCGCCGCGCAACACGATCACAAGGAGCCGCGGGTCGCGACCTTCCGCCCGCGCGAGGCTCGGCACGTAGGCCCAGGCAAAGAGGGTGCCGGAGGCGAGCAGCAGCTCGCGGCGGCTCGGAGCATGCAGCGTCATCGCGTTACCTTCCAACGTGCTTGTTTGCAAATCGAGTCATCGGCGCTGAAACTCCGGCGCCATGAACAAGAGCGCCAGCGCCTGCGGCCGGCTTTCTGCCCGCGTGACCGCTTGGCGCGTCTCCACCGAAGCGATTGGACCGAGCGTCTGCTCGAAGATTTCGCGCGGGTCCGCCTGCTCGCCCACGCGCCGTGCCAGTTGGTTGGCGAGATCGAGGCGCTGAGAGAGCCCATCGAGCCACGGGCCGTTCTCGTCGGCGAAGCCTTTCGGAGCTGCCGGGCGCCACAGCGGCTCGCCCAGGAGGTTATGCGCCTGCATGACAGGGCCGATATCGGGCGGGGATGTTACACCAGCGGCCCGCAAAGCCGCGACGATCCATTCGCCCGGACGCTTCAACTTTGCCTGCGCGGGCTCCCACGCCTCCGGTGCGGTAACGAGCGTTTTCGCCAGCTCCTTCAGATTGCCCTCGGTATCGCGAAACCGCCTCTCCAGGCGCTGGACCAGCGCCGGCGCCGGCTCGTCGGCAACGAAATGACGCGCGATCTTGGCGGCCACATGTTTAGGAGTGGCCGGATGACGAGCGAGCGTCGCGAGCACGGCACGCCCCTGCTGCACGCCGTTGTCTTGATAAGACTTCCCGATCACCGTCTGCGTGCCAGGCTCGTGCATGCGCGGATTGAACTGGAATTCTCCGCCATGCATGGGATCCTGGCGCAGCGGCACCATTGTCCAGCCGGTGATGACCTTGGCGAAGCTGGTGACATCTTCCTGCGTGTAGCCGGTGCGCACGCCGAGCGTATGCAACTCGAGAATCTCGCGCGCGAGATTCTCGTTGAGCCCCCGCTTCTGGCGCAGTCCCGCGATCGATCCGGGGCCGATGGAGCGCGCGTTGTCGAGATAGATCAGCATCGCCGGATGGGATTCGACAGCGAGCAGCATGTCGCCGAAACGACCGAGAACATGCGGACGGATCGCCTCGCGCTCGTAGGCGCCGCAGATCGGACGGACAATGCCCTTGTCCGCGGAGACACAGAAATGGTTGGACCAGAACCAGACCAGCCGTTCGACAAAGCCTGTCTTGGCTTCCAGGGCCGCATGGATTTGCGCCTTGGCTTCTTCGAGATACAGCCGCTGCGGCACGCCCGGTCCGGGAGGCCGCGCAGGCGTTGACGCAGCCGTTTGCTCCGGCGCTTTCATCTCCGAGTTTGCGCCTGCCATATCGGTCTTTGCGGAATTGGCATCGCGTGCGGCGCGTTGCGCCAACCGCATCGCTCTCTGTTCCTGCCGGAACGTGAATGCAACGCGCGCGCTTTCGCCGCCGCTCAGCAGCCCTAAATCGTTGATCCGTCCTGCTTGCGGGCTGTCGAGCTCGGAAAGAAGGGCGCCACGCGGATCGGCAGCAATAGCGGCAATCGATCCGGTCCGCGGACCAAGGCCGAAGCGGTGTAAAGCGATGGCGGCTGCGGCTTTCGGGTCAAGTGCCATGCGTCATCTAGCTCCTGCTGGCCAACGCACGCCCGGCTCGAACAGAAAAGCAAGGTCCGAGAGGACAATGACAATAGTGCGGCGCTTCGCCTTTCCGGCGCATGACGGCAAAATGAAAACTTGGAAAGAAAAACGGAACCGATGCAAACTGTATCTTTCTCGTAAACGGAACTCGCCGCCCCCGGGGTGCTCCCGGGATGCCGCAGGCGCTATTCTCTGCCGCATTGGCGGTATATCCATCGTCCCGATTGGTCGCTTCCAGGCGTCTGCTTGTCGGATCGGCGGCAAGGCATATGTGACACCCGCAAGCGCTTTGGGTTGGCTCCGATAGACCTGGTTTTCGAATGCAGGAGAGAATGCGATGCGGCATTCACGTCTTTGCTTGAGCTTGATCGTTACGCTCACCATCACAGGCGCAGTCGGGCAGAATTTTGCCTTCGCCCAGACCCAAGCCCCCTCGCAAACGCCTCCTCCGGCAGCTCCGGCTCCATCTGTTCAGCCACCCGCGCCGGCGCTCGGTCCGTACAAGCCTGTCCCGATTAGCCTTCCAAAGACGGTAAGCGATTCGAGCTTCGAGGCTTTCCGCAAGGAGCTTGCCGACATCGCGCAAAAGCGGGATCGCGCTGCGCTTGCCGCTCGAGTCGCAGCCAATTTCTTCTGGATGCCTGAAACGACCGACCTTGCGGACAAGAAGCGGCCCGCCATCGACAACGCTGCCAAAGCCCTGGGTCTCGACGCGCCGGATGGCTTGGGGTGGGATACGATTGCGGCCTATGCCGGGGAGGCAAGTGCCGCGGCCGACCCGCAGCGCAGCGGGGTTATTTGCTCGCCGGCGGAGGCGACCTTCGAGGATGCAGTCGCTGACGAGCTCGCGAATGCGACCCAGACCGACGCAACCGACTGGGTATTTCCGATCCGCGACGGTGTCGAAGTACGCTCCGGCGCTCGACAGGACGCGGCCGTGATCGAGACACTCGGTCTCTATCTGGTGCGCGTCGTCCCGGACGAGTTGCCGGCGAACGCAGTGATGTCGGTCATCAAGGTGCTCACGCCCAGCGGTAAATTCGGGTTCGTGCCGCTGGAATTTGTGCTGCCCATTGGTGGTGAGCAGATGTGCTATGTGAAGGAGCCGTCCGGTTGGAAGATCGCCGGTTTTCTCGGCGGCGAAGCCAATCAGTAGGCTCCCTGAGGGCTAGCCAATGATCATAGAGAAGCAGGAAGACGTCACTACAGCGGTTCTGGCCGAGTTGAAGCGCGCGCCGAATGCGCGCTTTCGCGAGATCATGTCCGCGTTCGTTCGCCATATGCATGATTTCCTGCGCGAGGCTAAGCTGACGGAAGAGGAATTCCACACGGCGCTCGGCTATATCGTCGCGATCGGCAAGCACAGCAGCGAATTGCATAACGAGGCCGTGCTGATGGCGGGCTCGCTCGGATTATCGGCCCTGGTGTGCCTGCTCAATAATTCCAATGGCGCGTCGGAGACGGACCAGAACCTGCTGGGGCCGTTCTGGCGCATGCACTCGCCCATCACTCCGAATGGCGACTCGATCGTGCGCTCGCCCACGCCGGGACCGGCATTGTTTGTGGACGCCTGGTTCCGCGATGGCGATGGTCGTCCCGTTGTCGGTGCGGAGGTCGATATCTGGCACTCCTCCCCGGAAGGTTTCTACGAGAATCAGGATCCGGTGCAGGCCGACATGAACCTGCGCGGAAAGTTCTTCACCAGCCAGGACGGCCATATCAGCTTTCGTAGCGTGAAGCCCGCGGGGTATCCCATTCCGATCGACGGCCCGACGGGGGAGCTGTTGCGCGCGCAGGGCCGCCACAATATGCGCCCGGCGCATTTGCATTTCCTTGCCAGCAAGGACGGCTTCAAGACCTTGATCTCGCAACTTTACGTTCCCGATGACAAGTTCATCGAGACTGACGCCCAGTTTGGCGTCACGCGCCACCTCATCGGCAACTACGTGCGGCACGATAGCGAGACGGCCCCCGCGCCCGGGGTCTCAGCGCCGTGGTATTCGCTGGAGCACACCTTCGTCATGCAAGCCGGCCAGAACCGACTGCCGCGGCCGCCGATCTCCGGCAAGGCGCGCGGCGAACGGCCCAAGATCCCGCATTTGGCCTGAAACCGAGAGCGGTGAATTTTGTAGGGGCGCCCCACTGGGTCGCCCTGCATCCGCACGCGCGCATATTGGAAGAGGGTGCGGCAGTGCCGCGCCCCTACGAAGGCGAGGGCTTACTCCAACTCACCCCGCGCCCGCTGCGGCTCGATCGACCGAAGCGGCGGTCTGGCCAAACAGGATGGCGCGTTCCTCCGCGGTGCGAATGCCGCCCTGATTCGGGTTGACCTCTTTCGCCTTGGCATAGGCGCGCTCGACTGCCGGGCGGGCGCGGATGGCTTCAAACCAGCGCTTGAGGTAGGGGAAATCCTCCAGCTTCTGGCCTTGGCGCTCGTACGGCACGATCCACGGATAGATCGCCATGTCGGCGATCGAGTAATCGCCGGCGACGTGGGAGCGGTCCGCAAGGCGCTTGTTGAGCACTCCATAGAGCCGGTTCACCTCGTTGCGGTAGCGGTCCATGGCATACGGAATCTTGTCCACGGCATAGTTGCTGAAGTGGTTATTCTGCCCGGCCATGGGACCGAGATTGCCCATCTGCCAGAACAGCCACTGAATTGTGTCGATCCGAACGCGGGTATCGCGCGAAAGATATTTGCCGGTCTTTTCCGCAAGATAGAGCAGGATTGCGCCCGACTCGAACACCGCGATGGGTTTGCCGCCATCGGCTGGCGCGCGGTCGAGAATGGCCGGGATGCGATTGTTGGGTGAAAGGCTCAGGAAATCTGCCTTGAACTGCTCGCCCTTGCCGATGTTCACCGGGATGATCTTGTAGGGAAGGCCGGTCTCCTCAAGAAAGATCGTGATCTTGTGGCCGTTTGGCGTCGTCCAATAATGAAGGTCTATCATGTACTTGCTTCCTTCTTCGTGCAGCCGGGCAATGATGCCGCAGCAGCATGGGCGAGGGAAGTGCCACCGCCCCGCGAGCGGATCAAATATACCGGCGCAGGCCGCCTCTGCCGGTCCAGCAATCGCCGAAATTGCAGGGTCAGTTATAGCGGTGGGGAAGAAGATCGCACCGCCCAGCGGTTCACAAGGCCCGATGATTGAAGTCAAGAGGATCATTGCCGCTGTTGGCATGGCAGTGGCGCTCGTGCATGCGGGCGGTTGTCCGGCCGTGGCAGAATCAGCGGCCGAATTCTGCCTTGCTGCGAACGAGGCCATCTCCATTGGCGTACCCCTCCCGCGGACAGCAGCACGCCTCAAGGCAGGCGGGCTGAGAATAGTCGCGGTCGGCTCCTCCTCCACCACTGGCTTGTGGGTCCTGAGCTTGGACTCGACCTACCCGCAGGTCATGCGGCACGAGCTTGCAGCCTTGCGGCCCGGCGCGCAGATCGAGGTGATCAACAGCGGCCGGATCGGGGACACGGTCACCGGCAGCATCGCGCGGTTCCAGAGAGATGTTCTCGCTTACCAGCCCGACCTGGTTATCTGGCAGCTGGGCACGAACGACGTGGCGTGGGGGGGACGCGCCGACGGGCTCAAGCAGCTCATCGTTACCGGCATACGCGAGCTGAAACGGGATGGCGCGGATGTGATTCTTATGGATCTGCAGTACGCCCCGATGATCCTGTACACCTCCCAGCACGAGGTGATGCAGGCGAACATTGCGGAAGCCGCCCGCGAGGAGCACGTCGGCCTGTTTTCGCGCTTCTCGCTGATGCGCCGGTCCATCGAGGCCGGCCTTCCTGCGAGTGCTCTCGTTGCCTGGGATGGACTGCACAATTCTGCCGCCGGGTATGATTGTGTGGGGCGAGCGCTGGCGCGGGCGATTCACGCCGCTGCCCGCTGAGCCAACTAGACGTAGCGGATGAGCGAAGCGACATCCGGGCCGCATGGCCCGCATATCGCTAATGCTCATGCGGGCTACGGGTGAAAAAAGCCCTTAAAGGGCACCATCGCCCGCTTCCCAGCGCTAGGAGGGTGTTGCCGGCAGGCCTCACAACGCCATCTTTACGCGAATTCGATCGCCGCGGTGCACCCCATGCTAACCAGCTTTATGGTGCAATCGCTCCTTGCAGACCTGCGAACGCGTCAAGTTCGCTCAAGAAACCCAAGCCATAGCGCGGCTTTGACGAGCAACCGCCGCTGCGCCCGCGATTTCCTGCGGGCAAACAGTTCATCACTGTGGCTTTTGCGCACTAGGCCACCACGTGCATTTGTGGTTGTAATCGCATCGGTTCAGCGCAGGGAATCTTTCAACACAGGGGGTACCCAATGAAGAAGCTTCTGATCGCCTTGGTCGCGACTCTCGTCGCGGTTAGCGTGTCCGGCTGCGTCGGCGTCGGCAAGGGCAAGGCTCCGCCCGTCGTTACCAAGGGCTAATCCTACACCGATGGGGCCGGCGCGAGCCGGCCCCACTCGGCTAGTTGGACACGGGGGCGACGGTGCCGGAATCGGCAAATCTGAATTGTTCCTGGGTCAAGTTCATGGAGGAGGGGACCATGACCATGATGAGCAATCCAAACAAGGGCAACAGCCTGCGGTTATTGGTTGGGGTCTGCGCGCTTGCGCTCTCGACCGGACTGTCCACGGCACGCGCCCAGGATACTTTCTCGCAAGAGGCCAGTGCGGTTACCACCGACGCCCGGGCAAGCGCTCCGGCGAGTGCAAGCGCTGCAACGGCGCCTGCAAGCGATGTAGCGGCGAGTGCAAGCGCTGCAACTCAGAGTGAGACCACGACCATCGCGGCGGAGCCTGCCGCGGCGCCGGAGAACGTCACTCCGCTGAAGCCGGTGGAAGTTCGACCTGCCGCGAAGCCGGCTCCGAGCGCCAGCATTGGCCGACCGTATTTCGTCGAGTTCCGGGCGCGCGCCGCCTACAACTATGGCCACGCGTTCGTGGTGCACGGGCGGGTCGGCGAGCCGATTACAAGGAAAAGCGTCGTTGGCCTGCATCCGGCCGGCGATTCTCCCATTCCATGGATGATCGGGCATGTCGTTCCGGTTCCGTCCGAAACCGGCTGGAGCGACGGCGACGTCGGCTACAACGACATGTACATCACGGCCAAATATCGGGTGTATCTGACCGAGGCCGAGTACCGAATCATTCTCGCGCACCTGCGGGAGATGCAGACGCACACGCCGCTATGGTCTGCTCCGGTCTACAACTGCGTCGCCTTCGTCGGCGATATCGCGGCTTTCATGGGCATGCAGCATCCATTCCACTGGGTCATGCCCAAGGAATACATCGAGGGCATCAGGGCAATGAACGGCGGGCGGCAAGAGCTGCCGGCCGCATGGCTGCAGGCAATGGCTCCGCAGCTCACGCAGAAGCAGGCAGCGCAACTCGCCGCCGCGCGTCACGAGGCGGCGGAAGCCCCCCACGAGCAGGCGGCCGCGGCAAGCGAACAGTCGGAGCAACCGACCGCAACGGTGCGGGCGCCCGCAGAGCAGCAGGCCGCGCCGGCGCAAGCCAAGCCCCGCAACAAGCATCATGCCGCCGTGCAATCGACTGCTCGGCCGCAAGCGACCGGCGCTGTGGCACCCGCCTACGCCGTCGCCCAGTAACCGAGATTTGCTCATCGCTGGCCTGAATTGCGGTCCTCCGCATACCGGGGACTGCATCTTTATTTCCAAGCGGCCAATTCCTCGACGATCGCGTGCGTCAGGATTTGCTCCAGCGATTGCAACGCGCGCGCAACGGTCGCGCCGTCCATGACACGGTGATCGTAATTGAACCGCACGTCGAGGCTGCCGTCCGGGGCAAGGACGCCATAGTTGAGCACCACGGTGCAGGGCGCGAGCGGCCGCAACGAATCGGCGCCGAGCGCGGAATAGACCGACAGTGCGAAGGTGCCGAAGAAATTCGCGCGCTGCCGACCAATGTTGAGGCCGATCCACATCAGCAGGCGCCGCAGCGGCCATGGCAGGCGGCCAAGCATCAATACCCGGCGAAATTCCTTGATCTCTCGGAGCGGCGCCTCATTGAAATGCCGCAAGATCTCGACCAGCTCCTTCAGCGAGCGGCTCGCTGGATCCTTTACTCTTCCCGCAAAGACTTCCAGCGCGTGAGCGGTCTTCCGCTCGACCGCGATCATCCCCAGGCTCGCCGGATACTCGTAGAGGTGCGGCCATGGCAGACCAATGTGCACCCTTCTGAGCTCCGGCACCTGCTGCGCCAAAAGCGCATAAGCCTTGAAAAAGAGCACCGTCCACGGAAGACGCTGCGGGCAGGCCTTGCGCGCTTCGACCAAGGCGCCGAGCCGCATCCGGCGCTGTACCGGGAGAATCGGTGCCTTGTTCGCAAAGTACAGAAAGTCGTTTTGAACCCGGCGCGCCGGCGACAATCGAATTGCATGTCCACGCATCTAGGACGGGGCCGCTCAATAGATGTGCGGCACGAGCCGCTTCGTGCGGGTCATATATTCCTCATAGGCGGCGCCGAATGTCTTCAGCATGAGGCTTTCTTCACGTCCCACGCGGCCAAAATACAGAAGACAGAAACCGAGCGCACCGGCGAGGGCCGTCGCCCAATTCGGCAGCAGCAATGCCTGCCCCAACGACCAAAGCAGGGCCGACGAATACATCGGATGGCGAATGAGACCATAGACGCCCGTGGTCACCAGGGCATGCTGCTCGCGGATGACGAGCTTGATGGAAAAGTTGCGTCCCAAATCGGCATGACTGCGCCAGAACAGCCAAAGTGAGGCGGCGCTGGCCACGATACCCGCGCCGAACAAAACCGGCTGCAAGGGATAATCGGCAAACGAGAGCCAGCTTGTTCCCAAATAGAGTACCGGGACGGCGAGATAGCCGATGAAGCTCAGGGTCAGCAGCAGGCTTTCGTAAACGCGATCCTGCTCCTCGATCTGGCGGTTGCGTTTGGCCCGACGCGCGTAACGGAAGCGAATGACGCCCCAACAGAGGGCAAAGGCAACCCAGAGGAGTTTCGCCAAAGCGGTCATGATCTCATGTTAGCGCAAACAAGCGCCCAATTCTTGCCGCACTATTGCACGGCTACGCCGCTCCAAAGCGCGCTCCGCCGCTGTTGACGATGTTGCCGACGTACGGGAATTCCGCGTGCTCGATGCTCTTTCATTCAAGCTGACACAGACCGAAAAATCCGGCTTGCCGACAGGGCTCATGCAGGCCGTCGCCTCCGCGGCCGGCTGGCGCCGTGCGGCGATCGCGTGGCTGGCAGGAGCAGCCTCGGCCCTCGCACTGGCACCGGTCCATCTCTGGCCTGTCCTTTTCATTACATTTCCGGTTGTCGTGTGGCTGATCGACCCCGCTCCGGGGATGCGTGCACGCGGAGCCTGGGCATGCGCTCTTGCCGGCTGGTGCTTTGGATTCGGATATTTCACCGCCGGTGTCTACTGGGTCGGCCACGCGTTCCTGGTGGACGCGGAGACTTTTGGCTGGCTGCTGCCCTTTGCTGTGATCGGTCTGCCGGCTTATCTCGCAACTTATACCGCTGCAGGTTTCCTCGCGGCGCGGGTTTTGTGGAGACCTGGCGCGGCTCGAATTCTCACCCTGGCCGTTGCGCTCACCGCCGCCGAGTGGATCCGCGCTCACGCCCTCACCGGATTCCCCTGGAATGCCTTTGGGTATGTGCTCACGCGGCCGCTGGAGCTTGCACAAGCTGCCTCTCTTTTCGGCATCTGGGGACTGACCTTCATTGCCGTCGCGGTCTTTGCGAGCCCGGCGACACTCATCGACCCTCCAACCGATACCCGGCGGCCGTGGTTGGCGCCGCTCGCTGCACTGATCGCCCTGGCCGCTCTGGCCGTGTTTGGATCATGGCGGTTGTCGCGCGTGCCCTCGGGCTTCGTCGAGGGCGTCGCGCTGCGGATCATGCAGCCGAACCTGCAGCAGGACAGCAAATTCAATTATTCGGCCAAAGCGCAGGTGATGAGCCATTATATCGGGCTCTCGACGCGGGAAACGCCGACGAGGCCCGGCGGGCTGCAGCACGTCACGCACTTGATCTGGCCGGAATCGGCGTTCCCCTTCTATCTCAGCAGCGAGCCCGACGCGCTCAAGGAGCTCGGAGCCTTATTACCGGATGGCGCTGTATTGATCACGGGTGCGGATCGCACCGGAAGCCCGCCGCCAAATGCGGCAAATACCGACACCCACACTTCGATGTACGTGATCGATAATCATGCCGCCGTTCGCGCCCTGTACGATAAGGTGCATCTCGTTCCGTTCGGAGAGTACCTGCCGTTTCAGAGTTTGCTCGAGCACGTCGGTCTGAGGCAGCTCACGAAAGTGGCCGGCGGGCTCATCGCCGGCGAGGCGCGGCACCCGATGCAGGTTCCGCGCGCGCCGCCTGCCCTGCCGCTGCTTTGTTACGAAGTCATCTTTGCAGACGAGCTAGCCGCACCGGACGAACGCGCCGGCTGGCTGCTCAACCTGACCAATGACGGCTGGTTTGGGCAAAGCAGCGGTCCCTACCAGCATTTTGAGCAAGCGCGCCTGCGCGCGATCGAGCAGGGGCTCCCGTTGGTGCGGGCGGCAAACACCGGGATCTCCGCAGTGATCGATCCAGCGGGCCGCATCGTCGGCTCATTGCCGCTCGGCAGCGAAGGCGTCCTGGACGCGCCTCTGCCCAAAGCCATGGCACCCACGTTTTACGCACGCTTCGGAGATCGCTCGGCCGGACTGGTGCTTGCCCTTGCTCTCATCCTTGTCGTGCGCCGTCGCATCTGGGATTGGACAGTGCTGCGCCGTCGGCAGCTGTAGCTCTAGCCCGGATGAGCGAAGCGACATCCGGGGCATGGCAGGCGATGCGCGAGCCCGCATATCGCTGCGCTCATGCGGGCTACGGTTTCGCGCGCAGGCAATCCGGCGCCTTCTGCGACGTGCTGGTGCCGAGATGAGGCCTATTTGTTGTCTCAAATCGGCCTTCTCGGACCGACTATGTACGGCCTGAATCCGGGGCGGAACTGGGTGGCAAGCGCAAGACGTCGCTCGTGCCGCCGGAGCAGGTAAGGGGAAAGGCCGCTGGAGATTTAAGGACGCGAGTGCGGCCGAGATGGAGGATCGGATGAAAACATTCTTACTCGCCGGGGCGGCTATGGCCGCTCTGGTCGGCGGCTCGGCCAACGCGGCCGACCTTGCCAGGCCGGCGCCGGTCTATCGGGCGCCGCCTCCGGTGGTGACCTATTTCACCTGGACCGGCTGCTATATCGGCGGCAACGGCGGCGGGCTTTGGGCGAGCAAGGACTGGTCCAACGATGTCGCCATTCCCGCGCTGGGTGCATTTCCTGCTGTTCCCGCAGGAGCAAGCTTCAGCTCTCACAATGCCAACGGCGGGCTCGGCGGGGTTCAGGGCGGCTGCAATTACCAGGTCAGCAACTGGGTGTTCGGCATCCAGGGCGACTACGATTGGAGCGGTGCCTCCGGCAGCAATACGAATGCGCTGTCCCCGTTTCTCGCGCAGTCGAACATTCGATCGCTGGCCTCGGTCACCGGCCGTGTCGGCTACGCCTGGGACCGCTTCCTGCTGTACGCAAAGGGCGGTGGCGCGTGGGAGCGGGACGACTACAGCATCACCGCCAACACATTCGTCCCCGGGTTCGCGATTGCCACTGCGAGCGAGACACGCAGCGGCTGGACGGTGGGCGTGGGGGGCGAATACGCCTTCCTCGACTGGCTGACCGGGTTTGCGGAGTACGACTACTACGGCTTTGGCACCAATCAGAACCAATTCGGACCTTGTGGGGTCGTAGTATGCGCCGGCGCCGCAGCTCTCCCGGTTGATGTCAAGGAGAACGTCAACGTCTTCAAAGCCGGGCTCAACTTCAAGTTCGGCCCGACGGCTCCGCTGGTCGGCAAATACTGATCAACACCGAGCCAGCCCAATGGCCGTAAGGGCGGGTTTGAAACCCGCCCCTACACCGCTTTGCCATGTGAAACGCCACACATGAAACGCCTGGCTTGCAGAGGCTAAGCGGAAAGCGGAGAGTGGTGGCGCAACCCGAGGAGGCCCACATGCATGAGCTGTCTCTTCCCGCCGAGCTGGTGGCGCGGGTGGCCGAACGCGCCGGTCGACCCCATCCGTTCGATGTGATCGAGCCGGCGAAGACCGCGTTCGTGGTCGTGGACATGCAGAACTATTTCATGAAGCCGGGCTTTCAGGGCGAGGTGCCGAAAGCGCGTGCCATCGTTCCCGCCGTCAACCGCCTTGCAGCGGCGGTGCGTGCGCTCGGCGGCCATGTGGTGTGGATCAAGAACGCAACCAACGACACGCGCGATGGCTGGAGCGTGTATCACGATTGGCTGCAGACACCGGAGCGTCGCGACCGCCGCTATGCGAGCATGGACCTCGCGCACGAGGGCCATGCATTGTGGCCCGAGCTCGAGGTGCGGCCGGAGGACGCTCAGATCGTCAAGAAGCGCTTCAGCGCATTCCTGCCGGGCTCGTCGGACATCGAAACGTACCTGCGCCAGCGCGGCATCGATACCGTGCTCATAGGCGGGACTGCGACCAACGTCTGTTGCGAGAGCTCGGCGCGCGACGCCATGATGCTCAACTTCAAGGTGGTCATGGTGCACGACGTGCTCGCGACCTACACCGACGAGGAGCACAACGCCACGCTGCGCACCTTTTATTCGATCTTCGGCGACGTGCAGACCATCGACGAAGTCATTGCCTCGCTGCAACGCGGTTTGACGAAGGCGGCGGCGTGACCGACGCTCCTCAGCCCAGGGTGATGTTGGCCTCGCGCACCACGCGTTCCCACTTTTGCATCTCCGCCTTGACGAAGGCGCGAAAGTCCTCCGGCGTGCTCTCGCGGAACTCGACGTTGAGAGCGTTGAGTTGATCGATCACTTGTTGCTGGCGCAGCACCGCGTTCAAGCCGGCATTGAGCTTGGCGACAATCGCGGCAGGCGTCCCGGCAGGAACGAAGATGCCGTTCCATTCATAGGCCTCGAAGCCCGGCAGCGTCTCCGCGACCGCCGGGACCTCGGGAAGCGTGCGCAGCCGCCCGCGTCCGGTATGCGCGATCGCGCGCAAGGCGCCGCTCTGGACGTGCCCGATCGAGGCCGCACCGTTCGAGAAAAAGAATTTCACCTGTCCGCCGATCAGGTCGTTGAGCGCAGGGCCGCCGCCGCGGTACGGAATGTGATTGAGCCTCACCCCCGTGCGCAGCCGAAACAATTCGAGGCAGAGGTGCTGCACCGTGCCGTTCCCGGATGACGCCCAATCGAGTCCGCCCGGCGTCGCCCTGGCAATCGCGATCACGTCCGCGACGGTCTTTGCCTCGACCGAGGGATGTACCACCAGGAGGTTCGCGACGAGCGATGCCAGGAATACCGGCTGGAAGTCGTGCACGCTGTCATAGGGCAAGCGCGGGTAAAGCGACGGGTTAACGGAAAACGCGGTCGCATCGTAGAGCACCGTATAGCCATCGCGCTCGGCCTTGGCGGCGGCGGCGGCGCCGATCGTGCCGCCCGCACCACCCCGATTCTCAATCACGAACTGTTGCCCCAGGGCATCGCTCAGCTTGGCAAACAGGATCCGGCTGATCGTATCGGCCCCGCCGGCGGGCGGGTACGGCACGATCACCCTGACCGGACGTGCCGGGTAGTCGGTCTCGGCAACCGCCGCTCCGGTCAAACCGAGCAACGGTACCGCCGCTGCCCTGGCGCACCCGCTAAGCAGCTGCCGTCGCGTCGTATCATACTTGAACGGCACGGCGTTGCTCCTTGTTCGCATCAGAGCCGTCCATTGGGCCTTTCCTCAGCATAACCGAGGCTCCATATTTTCGCGATGGCCCTACCTCCCGACAAGCCGCGCCCGCCTGGCAAGCGCGGCGGAACGAAGGACGCGAAAAAGGATCCGGCAAGGCCCACCCGCGCCAAGGCCTCCCGGCCCGAGCTGCCGCCGATTGCGCCGGCGCTCGCCGATCTGCTCAATCCCGGCATTGGGCAGGGAACCGCGGGTCCCGGCTCGCAAACGGGGCTGCAGCCGCCCGCCGACAACTCATTCGACCGACGCGCGGACTTCGCAGCGGCTCACCGGGCGCGCAAGTCCAGTGCGAACTCTACTGCGCAGGGCTTTGGCGAGGCGCCGCAGTCCGGCTACGGCGCAAAAGGCGCAGAGCCGGTGGGCATGGATCCCGAGCTGGCGCAAGCCCTGGGATTCGAACGCGACGACGATACGGCGCGAGATTCTTCAGCGAACCGCAGCCTTGTGAGTTTCCGCGGCACGACCGGCGCATCCGCCACCGTCAAAGCCCTGGAAGCTCTGCTGCGCGAGGGACGGCCGGAATTCGCCGAGCGGCCGTGGACGCCGCACCGCCCGCCGCGGCCGGATAAATCCGAGGGCGGGCAGCGCCTCGTGATCAAATCCGAATTCGCTCCAAAAGGAGACCAGCCGCAGGCCATCGCCGATCTGGTCGAGGGGGTTAAACGTCAGGACCGCACGCAGGTGCTGCTCGGGGTGACCGGCTCCGGCAAGACCTTCACCATGGCGAAGGTGATCGAGCAGACGCAGCGGCCGGCGTTGGTGCTTGCTCCCAACAAGACGCTGGCGGCTCAGCTCTATGGCGAGTTCAAGAGCTTCTTCCCGGACAACGCGGTCGAGTATTTCGTCAGCTATTATGACTACTACCAGCCCGAGGCCTATGTGCCCCGGACCGACACGTATATCGAGAAGGAGTCCTCCATCAACGAGCAGATCGACCGCATGCGGCACAGCGCGACCCGCGCGTTGCTCGAGCGCGACGATGTGATCATCGTTGCGTCGGTCTCGTGCATCTACGGTATCGGCTCGGTCGAGACCTACTCGGCGATGACGTTCACGCTGCGGCAGCGCGAGCGCATCGACCAACGGCAGCTGATCGCAGACCTGGTGGCGCTGCAATACAAACGCAGTGCCGGAGACTTCTATCGCGGGACGTTTCGCGTGCGCGGCGACGTCATCGAGATCTTTCCCGCGCATTATGAGGATCGCGCCTGGCGCGTGTCGCTGTTTGGCGACGAGATCGAATCCATCCAGGAGTTCGATCCGCTCACGGGTCAAAAGACCGACGAGCTCGAGTTCGTGAAGGTCTACGCCAACTCTCACTATGTCACGCCGCGCCCGACCCTGCTGCAGGCCATCGCCGGGATCAAGCAGGAGCTGCGGGCGCGTCTGACGGAGCTCAACGCCGGCGGCCGCCTGCTGGAGGCGCAAAGGCTCGAGCAGCGCACGCTTTACGATCTCGAAATGATGGAAGCGAGCGGCTCCTGCGCCGGGATCGAGAACTATTCGCGCTATCTCACCGGGCGAAAGCCCGGCGAGCCGCCGCCGACCCTGTTCGAATATGTGCCGGACAACGCTTTGGTATTTGTTGACGAGAGCCACGTCACCATCCCGCAGCTGGGCGGCATGTTCCGCGGCGATTTTCGCAGGAAAGCGACGCTTGCCGAGTACGGTTTCCGCCTGCCGTCGTGCATGGACAACCGCCCGCTGCGGTTCGAGGAATGGGACGCCATGCGTCCGCAGACCACGTGCGTTTCGGCCACGCCGGGCAGCTGGGAGATCGAGCAGGCACACGGGGTCTTCGCCGAGCAGGTGATCCGCCCCACCGGGCTCATCGACCCACCGGTGGAGGTCCGGCCGGCGCGCACCCAGGTCGACGACCTTCTCGGCGAGGCGCGGCAGGTTGCGGCGGCAGGCTATCGTTCGCTGGTGACCGTGCTGACCAAGCGCATGGCGGAGGATCTCACCGAATACCTGCACGAGCAGGGCATCCGGGTGCGCTACATGCACAGCGACATCGATACCTTGGAGCGTATCGAGATCATCCGCGATCTGCGCCTCGGAGCGTTCGATGTCCTGGTCGGCATCAACCTGTTGCGCGAAGGCTTGGACATTCCGGAATGCGCGCTCGTTGCCATCCTCGATGCCGACAAGGAAGGCTTCCTGCGCAGCGAAACCTCTCTGGTGCAGACCATCGGCCGCGCCGCGCGCAACATCGATGGTCGCGTGATCCTCTACGCCGATACGGTTACCGGCTCGATGGAGCGGGCAATCGCCGAGACCGATCGCCGGCGCGAGAAGCAGCAGGCGTTCAACGCCGCCAACGGGATCACGCCGGAAAGCGTGCGCAAGGGCATCGCCGACATCATGGAGTCGGCCTACGAGCGCGACCACGTGCTGGTCTCGACGGGCGGCGGGCTTGCCGGCATCGGCGACGAGGATTCTCCCGCCACCATCGGGCACAATTTCGAGGCCGTCATCTCGGATCTGGAAGCGCGCATGCGGGCAGCGGCTGCCGACCTCGACTTTGAGGAAGCCGCCAGGCTGCGCGACGAGATCAAGCGCCTGCGCACTACGGAGCTGGCGGTGATGGACGACCCGACGGTGAAACCCGGCGCGATGTCACGAGCCGCGGGAGCACGCTCCGCGCAGCGGGCATCGCAGCGCCGGCGGGATGGGCGTGAAGGCCCGCGCAAACCCACGCTCGACGAGATGGGCCCGGGCCCCGCCAAGGAGTCGAAGCCCTATCGGCCGGGGCCGCGCTCGACCACGGGCCGGCCCGGCATGCGCGGCGGCTGGCGCCCGCGCGGGCGATAGATCGTCATGGCAGGGCTTGTCCCCATAGACGCTAACTTGAGCTGGAATTGCCAATCTCTCGGTCGTCATGCCCCGCTTTAAGCAGCTTTAAGCGGGACATCCAGTAATCCCCGCCCGGTCGAGTGACGCAAGCGTGCGAAACTCAACTTTTCCTGACTGCGGCTTGCGACAGGCCGAGCCGTCGGCGCAGTCCGGCCACGTCCACATGCTCCGGCACGGTCACTGTATAGCTCGCCAATTTCAGTTCTCCACGGGCATGAGCGAGCGCATCGTTAAGCCCAGCCACCAGGCGGCGGCCAAGGACGCTAACCTTCCGCTTCGATCGCCGCGATGAGCTTGCGGATTTCGCGCTGCTCGGCATCGGTCAAATCCTCCTTCGCACTCTTGGCGTAAACGTCCATCAGGTAGATCCATCGGCCTCACCCGCCTCCGTTTAGTCCGCTGCCGCCGGCGCTACCGCGGCGTCGGGCTGGTGGCTTCGTTCCAGCGCCTTGGCCACGAACCCGGAGGCCTTCATCTCCTCGACGAACGCGTGGAGGTAACGCGGCGCCGCCTCGCGCCCGGCAAGGCGCACCTTGGGCGTGCCCATCGCTTGCCGGATCTCCATGAACCGCCCCGGCATGATGCGCACGCTCGGATTGCTTTTGGCGAATTCGACCAGCGGCTGCTTCACCCCGGCCGCCGCTTCGAGCTTGTCCTTGAGGAGAAGATCAGTCCCGCTCTCCCCGCGCACGAGGCTCGCGTGCTTGAGCGTGCGGGTCAAATAGAGGTCATAGGCGGAGCCTTTGTTGACCGCGATGCGCACGCCCTCACGGTCCACGTCGGCAACGGTCTGCAACGGCGAAGTGGCCGGCACCATGTACACGCCCTCGATGATCACGTAGGGCGCAGTGAAGGAGATCTCCGCTGCGCGGACCGGCTCGATGGCGAGGAACGCGATGTCCCAGGCTCCGCTCTTGAGCGCATCGAACACCTTCCCGGCGGCATCGAACGGAATGAGCTCGACCGGCACGGCCAGGCGCCGCCCCAATTCCCGCGCCAGATCCACGGTGACGCCGCCCAGCTCTCCAGTCGCTGCAGCTTTTTGCGCCAGCACCATGTTGCCGAGATTGATCGCTGCGCGCAGCTTGCCGGTGGGAGCAAGATCCTTCACGACGTCGGCGGAAACCGTGCTCACTGTGCTGCCTCCTTGTGGTGGGTCGCCGGCGACCTGGGCATGCGCCGCGACGCTCCCGGCAATGGCGATCGCGACGGCGGAAATGGCACCCTACATGTGGCATGCCCTCGGTGTGGACCGTGGTACCGACAAACCCGGCGGTGGACAACAGCGCGCGGGGGCGACCTCTCCGTAGGGGCGAGGCATCGCCTCGCCCTCTTTCAGCATTGCGGCTGCGGTTGCAGGGCGACCCTGTGGGTCGCCCCTACGGAGGTCGGGTGCTGGAATTGCAACCTTGATCGTGTAGTCTGTTGGCTGATCAGCGGCACAGGAGGAGCTCATGGCCAAGGGTCAGCAGCGAAGCAGCAAAGAAAAGAAGAAGCCGAAGGCGGAGTGGAACAAGAAGAAGAAGGGTGGCCCTCCTCCCTCGGCGCAAGCTCAGAGCAGATCGGAGATCCTGGCAAAGAAGAGCTAGTATTGCGTTTTCAGGCTTCGATCATATCGCCTCATCAATCGACCTCGTCCTGAGGAGCGCCGCCTTCGGCGGCGCGTCTCGAAGGACTGCGACAAGCGAGATCGGGCCAGCGTCCATCCTTCGAGACGGGCGCATGCAAGCATGCGCCCTCCTCAGGATGAGGTCCTGCAAGTCGATTGCCCGGTTTGCGAACGCGGCGCCGCGACTTGTTGCTCGCGTGAAGGCATCTGCCGGCAGATCCTCGTTGGAGCGTGATTTCGCCGGACGGTGTTACCGCATCGCCGGTATGCGGTGACTTTTCGGTGTTCGTTTTTTGACCACCTCACCCGAATACCTCAATACCACTTACAAGATTTCTGATTCTGTTTGGTGAACGAACCCGCGAAAAACAACGGTGGTGGCCGCGAAGCCGTCACATTGTCATGCGGCAATTAACTCCGGCGAGAGCGCTCAACAGCGCGCAATGGGGGTAGTCAACATGACCAATACCAAGACGAGCGATTCTGCTGAGATGCCCAGGGTGGCTGATGCGCAGGTCGAAGGCGAGATCCGTGAGTTTGTTCGTCGCGATGTCGCGACTTTCCGGCGCAACCCAGAGAGCGAGAGCGAGATGGTGGCGAACAACATTGGCTCACTGCTGCAGCGGGTCGCAGGAACCTCGGTGAGAGAGATCGACAAGCTCATCGCCGAGCTGCAGACCCTGCGCGACAGGCTGCAGAGTGAAGGCGCGCGCGTGCATCGCGAGATCGTGGAATATGCAAGCCTGAGCCAGGCGGCGATGCAGTCGACCAGGATCATCACGGAAAGCTTGACGCACTGGAAGAAGGTGCCGGACGCTCCCAGCATGCGCCAGGAGTGATTACGGGAGCAGGTGGTAGCGCGGGATCATTGCCACCACCTCGCGGCTGCTCGGATCGACGACCAATAGGCGATCGCTCAGCTTCAAGAACTTGTGGCCCTGCAGGCGTGGAATCTCTTCCGTCAGATTCGCCGGCAGATCCTGGAGCGGTTGCTCCCGGGGTACCCTGTCGGCAACGACGGGCGCCGGCACGCTGCTGCGGGTGGCATCCGGGAAGCGCATCAGACCTTGATGGATGCGCTCGCGCTGCTGGTCGCTGAGGGGCAGAATGGCTCGATTGACGCTGCCAATGCTCCCCGTGGTTTCATACCGGCCGTCGTCGCTGTCCTCGCGACTGACATTGCCACCGCCCCCAATGGCCGCGACCAGGACGAAGCATCCCACAATCCCGACAGCCGCAATGGCATCGCGAGAGAAAGACCACATCGCTCGAGCTCCTGGCAACGCGCAGTTCCAGGCTAAAGTCCGTCCCCGTTCCATCGCGTTAACGGGGAACGCGTTCTCTGCGCTTTGGTTCTCGCGTGTTGCCGAGAAGCCGCATCGAGCGATGCGCGTTGCTGCCCGGACGCAGCAGATTCAATGAATTGGTGGGGAGCGCGCCGTTAACCAATCGAGCAAATTGTTGGCGGCTCTCGTCTACCCCGTCAGAAAAACAGCGGCGACCGCGCCAGGCACGGCCGCCGCAGGCGTTGATAAGGAGTTATGGTAGCCGGTCTTCCAGGAAGACTCCGGTCACCGGATCCACCAGCAACGAACGATCGTAGTAACGGTAGGCCGGCACGATGGCAGGGACGGTCGTAACGACCGGGGCAGCGATGGGTGCCAGCGCGTAAGCCGAGGTCACGCTGGGCGCGTACTCAACCACCGCGGGCCGCCTCACTACCGCGCGCGGCAGCGGCGCCAACGCATAGGCCGATCTCACGTCGGCTGTCGGGGCATATGCATAAGCCGCGGTCGCGGGTGCCTCGACGATGGCGGACCGGCGCGCCACCGGCCCATATGTCTCGCTGACAATGCGCTCCTTCACGATCGGGGCCCGACCGCGCCGTGGAATGATGGTTCGGCTCACCACCATGCGCCGGGTGAGTCCGACCGCAACCGTGGGCGCGGTCACCACCGGCTGATAGGCGTAGGCCCTATACACCGGAGCGACATAGCGCTCCGTGTAGACTCGCGGGTGGTAAACCACCGGCGCGCCGACGTCGGGCTCATAGACCCATGTCTGCGCACAAGCCGGTCCGGCCGTGACGGCCAGAGCCAGTGCGAGACATGCAGGACGCAGTAGCATAATCATGGTGTGCTCCTTTGGCCGTGGGATACGCGGAAAACCAAACGCCAGGTACGGCGTCAGCGTTCCCTCGGTGCCGATGTCGATAGTAAGCGTCCGCGTCCAACATTCAAGACAAAGAAGCCAGCAGCTACTGATTATGTCTAGCTCAATCTTGTCACCCGCACGCAACACTCGATTTGCGTCCAGCTGCCAGCAGTACAACATCGCGACGCGGAAAAACGAGAATGCGGTATCCGCATACAGGCGCGCAGGGAATCAGCGCCGTCCGAAATCGCTTGGCGAGTAGCAATGGGGCGGACAATGAATGATCATTCAGGATCGCAGACCGGGCCCGGATCCGTGACTTTGGCCTGATCGTGCCTGTCCGATGCAATTGTGGAACGGCAATCCAAATCACCGGCCCGCCCTTCTGTCTCGATCGTCACGTTTGGTGGGCGCGGCTCCTCGATAATGACCTTTGGCGTCGGCTCAGGCGTCCGGCGTAGGTGGAAATCGACCTGACCTGCGACGCTCGCGCCTGGGGACGCCAGTGCCAGCATCGCCGCCGCCGCAACCGCCGCAAGAACGCTCGCTCTCATGACTGTCCTCCCTCCTCTGCCGAACCACGATGGTAAATGGGTCCGACGGCAGCCCGCCTGCCGACAACGAGCGCTCGAAGCAAATGGTTCCAATCAGCCGAACCGGCTATCCGACGCAACGGCCAACCGCGGTGCAAGCGGTAGCGAAAGGGCTCGCGTGCTCGATTGACCAGGCATCGGGCCCAGTGCAGTGTCCACCGACCTCCAGGAGAACAACCCCGCTCCGCCCCCATGCACGGGCGCCGCTGAATTGATAACGTATTTTTCGCGAGGAGGATCTGATGCTTGATTATCAGGAACTGCTGCAGTGGGATCGGTTCATTACCCCTTCCATCATCAAGATCTTTTATTGGCTTGCGATCGGGATGTCGGCTTTGTTCGCGCTTTCCGGGATTGTATCGGGCTTGACGCTCATGTCGCTGCATCCGCTCGCCGGCGTGTTCTGGATCCTCGGCAGCCTCATTGGCCTGGTGATCGGAGTCATCTTCTCCCGCATCCTCTCCGAATACTTTTTGATCATGTTCCGCATCAATGAGCACCTCGGCGCCATTCGGCAGAAGCCGGATGCCGGATAACAGATGTCGGAGATCAGAGATCGGAGGTCAGATGACGGTGCCCGGACATCTGACATCCGATCTCTGACATCCGGCTTAGGTCGCGAATTTGAAATGCATGACGTCGCCGTCGGCGACCACGTACAATTTTCCTTCGAGCCGCATCTTGCCTGCATCGCGTGCCCCGGTCTCGCCGCCGAAGGCGACGTAGTCCGCGTAGCTGATGGTCTCGGCGCGAATGAAGCCCCGCTCGAAATCGGAGTGGATGACTGCTGCCGCCTGCGGCGCCCTGGTCCCGCGCGTGATTGTCCATGCCGCCGCCTCCTTCGGCCCGGCGGTGAAATAGGTGATCAGATCGAGAAGCTCGTAACCGGCGCGAATGAGACGGTTGAGCCCGGGCTCCTCGAGACCGAGCGCGGCCAGATATTCGCCGCGCTCTTGCGCCGGCAACACGGCGATCTCAGCCTCGATCTTGGCTGAGATGATGACGCATGCGGCTCCTTCCTGCCGCGCGCGCGCCTCCACCCTGCGGGAGAAGTCGTTTCCGCTCGCCGCCGAGCCCTCGTCCACGTTGCAGACATAAAGCACCGGGATCGAGGTCAGCAGCCCGAGCATGTGGAACGTTTTTTCCTCCTCCGGCTTGCGCTCGACCAGCCGGGCAGGTTTGCCCTCACGCAACAGCGCCAGAGCGCGTTGCACCAGATCGAGTATCTGCTTGGCCTCGGCGGCGTCACGATCGCTGCCCTTCGCTTTCTTGGCCAAGCCGTCGAGGCGGCGCTCGAGGCTGTCGAGGTCGGCGAGCATCAGCTCGGTCTCGATCGTTTCGATGTCGGCGATCGGATCAATCGCGCCGGACACGTGCGCGACGTCCATGTCCTCGAAACAGCGCACGACGTGGGCAATCGCATCCACCTCGCGCACATGCGCCAGGAACTGATTGCCAAGGCCCTCGCCTCGCGACGCCCCGCTGACCAGGCCCGCAATGTCGACGAAGGTGAGCCGCGTCGGCTTGATCTTGGCCGACTTCGCGAGCTTGGCGAGCACCTCCAGCCGGGGATCGGGCACCATCACCTCTCCGATATTCGGCTCGATGGTGCTGAACGGATAGCTCGAGGCCTGCGCCGCCGCGGTAGCCGTCAGCGCGTTGAACAGCGTCGATTTGCCCACATTGGACAGGCCGAGAATGCCGCACTTGAAACCCATGAAACGTCTCTTGCCGATCAGCGCTCATGCAGAAGGTTGCTCGTCCGATGCATCCGTCTCCTTCGCATTGAAAAAGCCCTTGGCCTGCATGGCGAGATGCACCTTGTTCTGAAAGCTTGCGTCCTGTCCTTTGGCCAGGAGATCGACGCTGTCCGCGACGACCGCGCAGAGAGCCTCGACCCATGCTCGCTCGTCCTTGCCAAAGTCGCTGAGCACGTAACCGTACACGAGATCCTTCACCCCGGGATGGCCGACCCCGATGCGCACGCGGCGGTAGTCGTTGCCGACGTGCGCCGAGATCGAGCGCAACCCGTTGTGACCCGCTACTCCTCCGCCGGTCTTTACCCGCACCTTGCCGGGCGCGAGATCGATCTCATCATGGAACACCACGATGTCCGAAACTCCGAGCTTGTAGAAATGCGCGGCTTCGGCGACGGCGCGGCCGGAGTCATTCATATAGGTCCCGGGCAGAAGCAGCAGCGCCCGCGCGCCCCCCAGCGGCCCCTCTGCGGCTACGCCCTGAAAGCGCCGACGCCACGGCCCGACGCCGTGGCGCTTGGCAATGGCATCCACCACCATGAAGCCGATATTGTGCCGGTTGCCGGCATACCGCGAACCGGGATTGCCGAGCCCAACCAGGAGCAGCATGGGCGGCGCCTATTCTCCCGCGCCGCACAGCCTCGAAAAAGAGCTGGGGCCAAAGCGACTTGGACGAAAAATACTCACTTTTTCTCAGGCTGCGCGGCAGCAGCGCCTGCAGCCGGAGCCGCAGCCGGCGCGGCGCCGGGAGCCGCACCTTCGGCGGGGGTGCCCGCGGCCGCCGCGGTTGCAGCAGCCGCTGCGGCGGCCGCCGCCGCTTCCGCAGCTGCCTTCATCTCTTCGGCGTAGCCCGACGGAGGCACAATGGTTACGAGTGTCTGGTCCAAGCGGCCCACCACGCGCACGCTCGGCGGCAGCGTGATCTCGTCGAGGTGCTTGGAGTAGTTGATCTCCAAGCCGGAAATGTCGACGTCGATCGCGGCGGGAATGGCATCGGCCGGGCAGACGACCTCGACCGTGTGAGTCACGATGTTGACCGTGCCGCCGCGTTTGACCCCGGGCGCCTGCTCCGCATTCATCACATGCACCGGGATGCGCACGCGCAGCTGTGCCCCTTCGCCCAGGCGCAGGAAATCCACATGGACGGGGGCATCGTGAACCGGGTCGAGCTGAAAGTCGCGCGGGATTACGCGCTGCCTGACTCCATCGACTTCAAGCTCGCACAGGGTGGTGAGAAAACGCCCCGCATAGATGCGCTGCTTGAGCTCGGCATGATCGACCGACACGTTGAGCGGCGGCTCGGCGCCCCCGTAGATCACGCCCGGCACCCGTCCCGCGCGCCGCTCTGCCCGCGCCGCGCCCTTGCCGGCGCGCGCGCGCGCGGTCGCCTTCATTTGCCCGATGGTCGTCATGACGCAAATCCCTTGATTGTCGGGCGCGGGTTATAACGACGGAAACGCCGAGGTTCAAGAAACGCGGGTCGGCCCGGATATCCGAGGAGACCTTGAGCCGATGGTCTATGGCGTACCCGCCGGTCCCAATCTCGCTTCGAGCGCGGCGATGCGCGCCTTCAAGGCCTCGTTCTCCTCGCGTGCCATCCGCGCCATGTCCTTCACCGCCTCGAACTCCTCGCGCTTGACCACATCGAGCTCGCGCAGCACGCGGTCGGCCTGGGTGCGGAAGAGCGTGTCTACCTCCCGCCGCACGCCCGAGGCGACGCCCGCTGCGTCGTTCATGAGCCGTGCGATCTCGTCCAAGAAGCGATTGGTGGTCTGGGGCATCTTCACGCTCCTGCTCGACCGGGCTGCGCAAGGGATAATGGGGATCATTATTGGGCATCACAAGTGCAGGCGGCTTGACTGCGTATGAAATGAGAGCCGGGACCCAGGGGCCACACATACTGCGGAAAATAGGCACACTTCCTCAGCTTGACTTCTGCGCGGGGCTGCCCGCATCACGCTTGCGCTTGGCCGGGAATTGCCGATGCCTCTTTATGTCATTCCCTTTCCCGCGTTCGACCCGGTGCTCATCAGCTTCGGGCCGTTTGCCATTCGCTGGTACGCGCTCGCCTACATCGTCGGCATCCTGCTGGGTTGGCTGTATGCCCGCAACGTGATCAAGCATGAGAGGCTTTGGGGCGGCGTGCCGCCCATGACCACCGCCGAGTTCGACGATTTCGTGCTCTGGGTCACGCTCGGCATCATCCTGGGCGGGCGTACCGGCTATGTGCTGTTCTACAATCCGGGTTACTTCGCGCAGCACCCCGTAGAGATTATCGAGCTGTGGAAGGGCGGCATGTCCTTCCATGGCGGCTTTGCCGGCTGCGTCATTGCCGTCGTGTGGTTCGCGCGCCGTCGCGGCATATCCGTCCTCTCGCTTGGCGATGTGACCTGTGCAGCCGGCACGATCGGCATCTTTCTTGGGCGGCTAGCCAATTTCATCAACGGCGAGCTGTGGGGCAGGCCCACCGACGTGCCTTGGGCCATGGTGTTTCCGAACGGGGGGCCACTGCCGCGCCACCCCAGTCAACTCTATGAAGCCCTGCTCGAGGGATTGCTGCTGTTCGTCGTGCTCACAATCTTGATCGGCCGCGGCGCGCTCCAGCGCCCCGGCTTCATCATCGGCGCCTTCGCGTTCGGCTACGGCATTGCCCGCTCCGTCGGCGAGTTCTTCCGCGAGCCGGATGTGCAGATCGGCTTTCTCTGGGGCGGGCTGACGATGGGAATGCTGTTGTCGCTGCCGCTCATACTCGCCGGGGCAATCCTCATGCTTGTTGCGGCACGGCGCAAACCCGCGGGGCAGCCGTGAGGGCGCCCGACGCGGCGCCGCTCCAAGCGGAGATCCGGCGGCGCATCGAGAGTGTGGGATCCTTGTCGGTCGCCCAATACATGACGCTCTGCCTCACCCATCCCGAGCACGGCTACTATGTGACTCGCGCCCCAATCGGCAGCGGCGGCGATTTCATTACCGCGCCGGAGATCAGCCAGATGTTCGGCGAGCTCCTCGGGCTATGGGCGACCACTGCGTGGCGCGCCATGGGATCGCCGGAGAACGTCCGGCTGGTGGAGCTTGGACCGGGGCGCGGCACCATGATGCTCGACGTGCTGCGGGCGAGCAAGGTGGTGCCCGCGTTCCACGCCGCCATCGTGCTGCACATGGTTGAAATCAGCGCCGCTTTGCAGCGCCTGCAACAGCAAACCCTTATCGCAACCGACGTGCCGGTGACATGGCATCAGTCCTTGGAAGACGTGCCGGACGGGCCGCTCATCATTGTGGCCAACGAATTCGTGGATGCGCTTCCGATCCATCAGGCGGTCATGTGCGCCGACGGTTGGCATGAGCGGGTGGTGAAGCAGCGCGACGACGGCAGGCTGCATTTCAGCATCGACCGCGATCCCATGCCGCTGTTCGAGCAGTTTCTTCACGCCGCTTTGGGGGCTGCAAAGATCGACCAGATCTTTGAATGGCGCAGCGACAAGGTCGCGCTCGAGATCGGGCGCCGGGTGGTGAAATCGGGAGGCGTCGCCCTCATTCTGGATTATGGTCACGTCAAGCCGGCGATCGGGGAAACGCTGCAGGCGGTGAGAGGACATGATTACGCCGATCCGCTGGAAGCGCCCGGTCTTGCGGATCTTACCGCCCATGTCGATTTTCACGCGTTGGCGCAAGGAGCTGAGGCCATGGGCGCGCGCGTGCACGGACCGGTCACCCAGGCCACATTCCTGCGCCGGCTCGGCATCCGACAACGCGGGGCCGTGCTCAAAGCAAGTGCGCCCGCCCACTATGCCGCCACCATCGATGCGGCGCTGGAGCGGCTCACCGGCGAGGATCGCACCGGGATGGGCAGCCTGATAAAGGTGATCGCATTCTCCAGCCCGAAAGTCGGCGTGCTGCCGGGGCTCGCGCCGTGACTCCCAAGCTTCAGGCCGAATCTCTCACCGCGCTGCGCCGTGTGAACCATGGCTTCTTTACCCGTGAGGGGGGTGTCTCCGATGGGATCTATGCGAGCCTCAACGCCGGCATCGGCTCCGACGATCACCCCGACCGCGTGGCCGAGAACCGCGCCCGAATGGCAAGATCTTTGGGGGTGTGCCCGGACCGCCTGCTGACCCCCTACCAGGTCCATTCGCCGGATGTGGTGGTGGTTGACGCTGCATGGGCACCGGACCAGCGGCCTCGCGCGGATGCTCTCGTGACCAAACAGCCGGGCCTTGCGATTGCTGTGACCACTGCCGATTGCGGACCAATACTGCTCGCCGACGAAACGGCAGGGGTGGTCGCGGCGGCGCATGCCGGTTGGCGTGGTGCTGCCGCCGGCGTGATCGAGGCAACCCTTGCGGCGATGGAGCGCTGCGGTGCCGACCGTGAGCGCATCATCGCGGCGCTCGGACCTATGATCCGGCAGCAAAGCTACGAGGTGGGCCCGGAATTCGTTGCGGATTTTACCCGGCAAGACCCGGCCAATGCCCGCTTCTTTGCGACCGCAGCACGCGACGATCACGCGCTCTTCGACCTCGCGGCCTATGTCGCGGCGCGCCTTGCTGCAGCCGGCATTCGCCACATCGAGGACACTGGCCACTGCACCTACTCGGATCCGGCGCGTTTCTTCAGCTACCGCCGCTCGACGCACCGCAAGGAGAGCGACTACGGGCGCCATATCAGCGCCATCGCGCTCGCGTGCTGATTGGGGCGCTGCTCCACAGCCTAATATTGCCAGCCGCGCCAACGGCTTGTATCAGGACGCGTAACGCGCTGGGAGACCGCGATGCGGCCAAACAATGGGGCGATCAAGCTCGTCGCCGGCAACTCCAATCCCGCGCTGGCCGATGCGATCGCCGCCTACCTTGCCACCCCGCTTACCAAGGCCGTGGTGCGCCGCTTTGCGGACATGGAGATCTTCGTCGAGATCCAGGAGAACGTCCGTGGCACCGATGTTTTCGTCCTGCAGTCGACGTCCTATCCCGCCAACGACCACCTGATGGAGCTGCTCATCATCATCGATGCCCTGCGCCGCGCGTCGGGGCGGCGGGTGACGGCTGTGATCCCGTATTTCGGCTATGCCCGCCAGGACCGCAAACCAGGGCCGCGCACGCCGATCTCGGCCAAGCTCGTTGCCAACCTCATCACCCGCGCCGGGGCCGACCGGGTCATGACGCTTGATCTGCACGCCGGCCAGATTCAGGGCTTCTTCGACATCCCGACCGACAACCTCTACGCCGCGCCGATGATGGTGCGCGACATCAGGGAGCGCTTCGAGGCCGCCAAGGTGATGGTGGTTTCTCCCGACGTGGGCGGCGTCGGTCGCGCCCGCGGGCTTGCCAAGCGCATCAACGCTCCCCTTGCCATCGTGGACAAGCGCCGCGAGCGGGCGGGTGAGTCCGAGGTCATGAACGTGATCGGCGAAGTCGAAGGCTATACCTGCATCCTGGTGGACGACATCATCGATTCCGGAGGAACCGTGATCAATGCGGCCGATGCGCTGCTCGATAAGGGGGCTAGCGCGGTCTACGGCTATATCACCCATGGGGTGCTCTCCGGCGGCGCTGTGGCACGCATCACCGCGTCCCGTCTCAGGGAGCTCGTCATTACCGATTCGATCCAGCCAACCCAGGCAGTGCGGGTTGCCCACAATATCCGCGTGCTCTCGGTCGCGACCCTGATCGGCGAAGCGATCGGGCGCACCGCGGCGGAGGAATTGGTCTCCAGCCTGTTCGATTAGGCTCGGAGGTCGGATGTCGGATGCCTGATGTCAGACCTCAGATGTCTGAGGGCAGAAACTCAAGCCTGATCTCTGACATCCGACCTCCGAAACTGTGGAGAACGACTCCGCCCGGGGAGATATCCACGAATCCTTAACCTCGACCCCGGCCTAATTCGCTTTAGCCGCTGGAATCAAGGGGTTATATTCGACTCGGCAAGTGATTCGCTCCGGGGCAGCCAATGTCTCTGGTGGGCACGGCGTCGAAACTGTCACGCGTGCGGTCGAGATCCGGACTCACATCACAGCGGCAGGGTGGATACGCGATGACACTTATCGAGATTACCGAAGGCCAACGGCCCAACCCGCTCGAGGTCGTGGAGCGGGTGGCGTCGAGCAACGGCTGGTCGTTCGAGCGCGCAAGCGACGAGGAGATCACGCTCCTGGTCACCGGGAAATGGTCGGACTACCAGCTCTCCTATACCTGGATGTTCGACATCGAGGCGCTGCATCTCGCCTGTGCCTTCGAGCTGAAGGTGGCGGACCGGTGTCGTCCGGAAGTGCAGCAGCTCATTTCCCTCATCAACGAGCAGATGTGGGTGGGGCATTTCGATCTCTGGCCCCAGGAAGGTCTCGTCATGTACCGGCATGCGCTCGTTCTTGCCGGCGGCGTTGAGGCAAGCGCCCGGCAATGTGAAGCGCTGCTCGGTACCGCGCTCGATGCCTGTGAACGGCACTTCCCGGCTTTCCAGTTCGTGGTCTGGGCGGGCAAGCCCGCCGCCGAGGCGTTGCAGGCTGCCTTGTTCGAGACCCATGGACAGGCGTAGCGCCAGATCCTCGTGAGAGATCGCGCTGATCTCACCTGATCGGAGCGTGCTATAACCGTCGCCATGACGCGGCGCATGCACATCAATCTCTTCATTCAGAGTCGTGGCCATCACGAGGCGGCATGGCGGCATCCGAAATCATCGCCGCTGCCGCTCACCGACATCGATTACACGGTGGAGATGGCGCAAAAGGCCGAGGCTGGACTCTTTGACTCGATCTTTCTCGCCGACGTTCTGGGCCTGTGGAACGACGTTCAGACCACCCCCTTCAATTGGCTCGAACCGATCACGACCTTGGCGGCGCTCGCCATGGCGACCCGGCGCATCGGCCTGATCGCGACCGCCTCGACCACCTATACCGAGCCCTACAACCTGGCGCGGCAGTTCTGCTCGCTGGATCACATCAGCCGCGGACGCATCGGCTGGAACATCGTCACCACCTGGTCGCCGCAGGCCGGCGAGAACTTCGGCGGCATCGGCGAGGTCAGCCATGCCGAGCGCTACGCGCGCGCTGAAGAGTACATGACCGTGGTCAAGGGCTTGTGGGACAGCTGGGCCGATGACGCCGTGCTCGACGACCGCGGCAGCGGTCGGTACGCCGACCGGCGCAGGGTGCGACCCATCGATCACGCCGGCTCCTACTACAAGGTGAAGGGGCCGTTGAACCTGCCGCGGTCGCCGCAGGGCCGGCCGGTGTTCGTTCAGGCCGGCTCCTCCGACAGCGGCAAGCAGTTTGCCGCCCGCCACGCCGAGGCCGTGTTCACGGCGCACCTGGAGAAATCGACGGCGAAAGCGTTCTATGACGACCTGAAAGCGCTCGTCGCGAAGGTCGGTCGCAATCCTGCGGACGTCATTGTGCTGCCCGGCTTGAGCCCGATCATCGGCTCGACCGAAGCCGAGGCGCGCCGCTTCTCCGAGGAGCTCAACGCGCTGTCGGACCCCGAGGTGGGCCGCAACCGCCTGTCGCTGCGGTTCGGCGGGCACGACTTTTCGCACCTGCCGCTCGACAAGGAGCTGACCCCGGCTGATTTTCCCGACACGCGCACGGTGGAGGCTTCGCGCAGCCGCACCGAGGTGATCGTTGGCTTCGTCCGCGAGCACCAGCCGACCCTGCAGCAGTTGCTGGCCAAGCTCGCGGGCGCGCGGGGGCATTTCACGTTCGAGGGAACGCCGGAGCAGGTCGCCGATCTCATGCAGGATTGGGTCAACGACGGCGTCGCCGACGGCTTCAACCTGATGCCGCCGGTGCTGCCCGAGATGCTCGACGTGTTCATTGCCGAGGTCGTGCCGCTGTTGCAGGGGCGCGGGCTGTTCCGCACCGAGTATGAGGGCGCCACCCTGCGTTCCCACTTGGGCCTGTCGCGGCCGGATGTGCGTGCGGGCTAGCGCGCGTTTCTATGAAGTTGAATCGCGGTCGCTGCGTAGTAGTAGAAGGGTGGGTTAGCCGTCGAGCCGGCTGGGGCCGGCAACCGATCTCGGGTTTACCCGAGATCGGCAAACCAACGATTGCCCAAGTCGGCTATAGCCGACTTGGGCTGGCTAATTGTACTGCGTCACAAACTACTCTAGCCCGTCATTCCGGGGCCGCGAGCGCTCGGATCGGCGCTTGCGCCGTCCGAGTGCGAGCGGAGCCCGGAATCCATAACCACAGACCGTCCGGTTGCGATCGGCGAGCGAGCAACCGCCGGCTGGGGTTATGGTTTCCGGGCTCGTCGGCAAGTCGGTGAAACCGACTTGCCGACGCCCCGGAATGACAGCGTAGTTTGTGACGCAGTACCACTAACCCACCCTTCTGTAACGCGAACGGGATTCGATTTCGTCGGGACCCGCTTTACCTACGCCTTCTGCGGGTCCTGGAATGGAATGTCCGGCCGCAGCAGGGTCACGCGCGGCCCGAGCCGGTCGCCCAGCCAGCCGCCGGCGATCTGGAAGAAGGCATAGGGGTAGGCGAAGGCCGAAATGGCGACCCCGAGCTCCGTGCTCGAGAGTCCAAGCTCCCTTTGCATCGGTGGCGCCGCGGTCGCGATGTTCACCCGATCGATGTAAGTGATGAAATACATCAGGCAGATGATCAGCAGGACCGCGTTCGTCGTTTTCAACCAACGGTCGCGAGAGGATTGCATCAGCGGCATTCCTGGTTTTTGCATTGAGGCCACACCATTTAATCAGTGCCTTCATGGATTTGTGCACCGCATCACTCTCGAAAACAGGCTAATCAAACTTGGCAGCGGCACATTTTGCATCGCACAATTGGCATGCAGCCAAAATATGTTTGAAGCAATGAATTGGATCGCCTGTGGCACACCACGACACAGGAATGAAAGCCGAGCGTTTAAACACTGCGTTGTCCCAGGGAGGGCTAAGTGATGGCGACCACCACCACAATCAAATCGCCGGCCATAGCTTCGGAGGGTACTCGTTGGGGGCAGCTGGCAGCCGGCATCGTTTGCATGGTGATGATTGCCAATCTCCAGTATGGCTGGACCCTGTTCGTCAATCCCATCGATCAGAAATATCATTGGGGCAAAACCGCGATCCAGGTTGCCTTCACCATTTTCGTGCTTACCGAGACGTGGCTCGTTCCGTTCGAGGGCTATCTGGTCGACAAGTACGGGCCTCGTCTGTTGATCGGCATCAGCGGCGTCCTGGTTGCGGTTGCATGGGTGATCAACTCGGTCGCAGATTCCCTGTTCCTGCTGTATGTCGGGGCTGCAATTGGCGGTATCGGTGCAGGCGTGATTTATGGCGGCTCAGTCGGCAATGCGCTCAAGTGGTTTCCGGATCGGCGGGGGCTCGCGGCCGGTCTGACTGCCGCGGGTTTCGGTGCCGGCTCCGCGCTCACGGTCGTGCCCATCGCCAACATGATCCACCACAGCGGCTACGAAGCTGCATTCTTCTGGTTCGGGCTTGCGCAGGGCCTAGTGGTAATTTTCTTTGCGTTTTTCCTGCGTGCTCCGGGGCGCGGCGAGGTGCCAGTGCCGGCTCAACCGGTAGTGCAGCAAACGCGGCGCGACTATAGTCCCGGAGAGGTGCTCGCGCCGTTGTGGACCTTGCAGTTCTATAAGTCGCCGTTCTTCATCATGTATCTCATGTTCGTGATGGTGGCCGCCGGCGGGCTGATGGCGGTTGCTCAACTGGCGCTGATCGCCACGGACTACAAGGTCGATGCCATCCCGGTCACGATCCTGGGGATAACCCTGCCTGCTTTGACCTTCGCGCTTTCCATCGACCGGGTGTTGAACGGAGTTTGCCGGCCCTTCTTCGGCTGGGTGTCCGATTATATCGGGCGCGAAAACACCATGTTCATCGCCTTCCTGGTGGAAGGCCTGAGCATCTACGCATTGCTGCTGCTCGCCGGCAATCCGATCTGGTTCGTCATCCTGTCCGGCGTGGTATTCTTTGCCTGGGGCGAAATCTTTTCCTTGTTTCCGGCGACCTGCACGGACGTCTACGGGAAGACATTCGCAACCACGAACTACGGCATGCTCTATACGGCCAAAGGCACGGCCGCGCTGTTGGTGCCTCTTGCCAACGTTCTCAAATCGGCGACCGGGGGTTGGCATGCCGTGTTCTACGTCGCAGCAATCCTCAACATCCTAGCCGCTCTTATGGCCCTTTTTGTCTTGAAACCGATACGACGGCAGATGACGCGCGACTAGTTAGCCTCAAGTCGGCTGGAGTCGGCTCGATGGCTAACGGTACTGCGTCACAAACTACGCTGTCATTCCGGGGCCGCGAGCGCTCGGATCGGCGCTTCGCGCCGTCCGAGTGCGAGCGGAGCCCGGAATCCATAACCACAGGCCGTGCAGTTGTGATGAAAGTGGTCACGCTGCGGTGGCACACATTACTGCTTGGGGTTATGGATTCCGGGCTCGCAGGCAAATCGGCACAGCCGATTTTCCTGCGCCCCGGAATGACAGCGTAGTTTGTGACGCAGTAGAGCTAGCAGTCCGGCAAGCCTCGTCCTGCGCGCGGACAAGGTGATCGAGTGAACGCGGGGGTGTGCGTCACCCCACCAGATGCCTCTCGATCTCGCCGACGGGATGGCGGGTGAGGTCCTTGTCGATCTCGGCGATGATTTGGCTCTTGACGTCGTCATGGAACGCCGCCCGCAGATCCGCCAGCGCGCGCGGCGGGGCGACGACAACGAGGGCCTTCGCTTTGCGCTCGCGCACGAGCCGCTCCAAGGCGCCTGCGACCCGGTGCACGAACCGATGCTCCTCGAGATCGTGCCAGTCCGTGTCTTCCACTCCGCTGCGCCGGTTGGTGCCGGCGCGTTGGAAGGTGCGGCCGGGCCGATCGCTGCCCTGCTCATGGGTCGGAGGGTTCTCGTCCTCGAAGACCCGCTCGGTCTTCAGGTTGGGAAATTTCTCGTCGCCCGCGTTGCGAAGAAACAGCGCCTTGCGGCCATCGCCCACGAATACGAACGCGTCATGGGGGATGCGAAGCTTGCTCATGGGGGGCTCCGTGTCTCTGATGTCGTTTTCCACGAGCACAAGTGCCCGCTCGGGAGCAGCATGCATTTGACCTCGATCAAGTCGCTGCGGATAAACCAGCTCCCAATAGCGGGGTTCCCGAGCGATCCATTCTCATGCATAAAGCCGCGCTCCTGTCGTCCCGGTAATTCAACGCGCCGCGAGCGGCCGCGCCGCACCACCGAGGCGGGACGATCGCGGCGATGCCTGCACAAGGAGGCGTGTGATGCAGCCCGCGTCGATGCGCCAAATCGCCGCTGCAAGTGCGGTCGGCACGACTTTGGAGTGGTACGACTTTGCCCTCTACAATGCCATGGCGGGTCTCGTATTCAACAAGATCTTCTTCCCGTCGTTCGATCCGCTTGCCGGCACCCTGCTCGCCTTCTCGACCTATGCGGTGGGCTACCTGGCGCGGCCGCTTGGCGGCATTGTTTGCGGCCGGCTGGGCGACATTATCGGTCGCCGACCGCTGCTGATCGCGACGGTGTCGCTGATGGGTGCGACAACCACGCTGATAGGGCTGTTGCCCGGCTACGATGCGATCGGGGTGTTGAGCCCGACGCTGCTTGTGCTTCTTCGTTTCCTGCAGGGGGTTGCGCTCGGCGGCGAATGGGCCGGCGCCGTGCTGCTGTCCGTCGAGCATGGACGCAGCGATCGGCGCGGGATCAACGCCTCGTGGTCGCAATGCGGCACGCCGGCGGGGACGCTGCTGGCGACCGCCGCGCTTGGAGTGACGACGTATGTAACCACGAGCGCGGAGTTCATAGCTTGGGGGTGGCGGATTCCCTTCCTGATCAGCGTCGCGCTCATGGGTTTCGGGTTGTGGCTGCGCCGGAGCGTGCCCGAGACGCCGCAGTTCCTCGCACTGGAGGCAAAGCAGGAGACTTCCAAAGCTCCCGTCAGCGAGGTCCTGCGGCGCTTCTGGCCGCGCGTGCTGGTAGGCTGCAGCATCAAATTCGGTCCCGATGCGTTCTACAACCTCGTCGTGACATTCAGCCTGACTTACATGACGCAAGTCCTGTTGCTTGAACGCTCGATCGCATTGACCGCCGTCAGCCTCGGCTCGCTTGCGAACCTGCTTGCGATCCCGCTATTCGGCGCATTGTCCGACCGATGGGGGCGCCGCTCGATCTACATGGTCGGAGTGGGCTTCGCGATCGTCTGGGCCTTCGTCTTCTTCCAATTGCTCGACACCAGGCTTGCAATCTTCATCGTGCTTGCGGTGATTGTCGGGCTCATTATTCACGCGTCGATGTGGGGACCGCAAAGCTCTTTCATTACCGAGCAGTTTCCGGCGCGCCTGCGCTACACCGGCTCCTCGCTTGCTTACACATTCGCCGGGTTTGTTGCGGGCGCCACACCGGCCATCCTTACTGCGCTTCTGCGCCAGTATCAGACAAGCTGGATGCCGTCGCTCTACGTGACGTTTCTGCTGCTGCTGACGGCAGTTGCGGTGCTCGCCGCTGGCCGCATCCGCGGCCCCGTGGAGGCTGTTGCGTGACGCGCGCGTCGAGTTGATCGAGCGCGTAGCTTCCATGTGCTCGTAGGGGCGGGTCCCCAAAAACGCAAAGCGTTTTTGGGGTGCCCCCATTGCCTCGCCTCTGCCTCGACGAGGGCGACGCAATGCGTCGCACCTACGGAAGGTTCTTTGCCCCGGGTGGTTTAGCGTTCACGCCGCGAGGAAGTCGCGCACGAGGCGTGCGACCTGCTCCGCCTGTTCCAGATGCGGAACGTGGCCGGCCGCATCGATCAGCTCGACGCGGGAATGCGCAATGCGGCGCGCGAACTCCTGCGCGTAGGCTGGCGGGATCACGCCATCGGCGCGGCCCCAGACGATGAGCGTCGGGGCAGCGAGGCGGTGAATGCGCTTCTTGAGACCCTTGTCGGGGATTGGCCACACGAACTTGCCGGTGCACGCCTGCGCCCAGATGAGGCCGGCCTGCGCCTCGACCCGCGCGTCGGGGTCGGCCGGGACGCTGAAGAATCGTTTCGCCTCTTCTCCCGCAGGATCGGCGAAGAGCGCGCGGCGACGCTCGTCCTCGGGCAGGATCATCCAATTTTTCACCGGAAGATCGTCGCGCCAGAGTCCGACCGGATCGATGAGCACGAGCCAACTCACGGGCGCCGCGCGGCTTGCGGCGAGCTCGCACGCGAGCATGCCGCCGAAGGAGTGGCCGATCACGGCCGGGGCAGGAAGATCAAGCGCGTCCCATAGCTCGCCGTAATAAACGAGCAGGTCCGACCAGTCGTCGATCTCATGGACGGCATCCGGGTCTCCGCGGCTGGTACCGGGATGCTTGGGGGCGAGCACAGTGTGTGTGCGTGCCAGCAGATCGAGAAAACCGCGGTTGGGCGGAAGTCCCCACGGGCCATGCAGGAACACGAGCGGCGGTCCGCTCCCCGTTATCTCGACCTCGGTCTCGATCTTGCCCTGCCACAGCCGTACGCGGCGCACCTCGGCCATAACCCCTCCCTCCAGCCGCCGGCTACGTCAACGCATTCGCCGCGACCGCCGCCGCAGGCCGTGTTGCCCGCAGGCGCTCGGGCCACCAGCGGTCCTCCCATTGGTCGTCCCACAGATCTTGCAGATCGGGGAGCACTTCGCGGCAGAACAGGTCGATGTTCTTGAGACACAGCTCGTGCGGCATGGAGCCGAAATGCAGGAGCGCAAGGAGATGGCCGATGCGCAGCCGCTTCACGCCTTCCAGCAGCTGATCGCGAACGGTGCGCGGGCTTCCCGCGATCAGGAAACCGCGCTCGATGAAGTCCTTGTACCGCAGGTCACGCACGTCGAAGCGCTCCCGCAAAGGCGCTCGCATTGCGCGCAGCATGCTGGGATAGTCCTGATAACCCGGGATCGCCTGGTAGTAGGAGGGCGTATACAGCAGCTTGTGAAAGAAGTATTCCACATGCGGCGCGTATTCCTGCGCCTTTGCGTCGGTCTCCGACACCCCGATCAGCTGCAGAAATCCCAGCCGATAGGGGTTGGCGTCGCGCCCCCGCTTCTCGACCGTCTCCCAGAAATAGTCGCCCAGGCTGTGGGCGTTCCTGGCGCCGTAATAGCTCAGGTGACAGAAGCAGTCGTCGCGGTCGACGACGAACTCCACCGTCGTGGCGCTGCCGGAGCCCGGGATCCAGATCGGCGGATGCGGCTGCTGCATCGGCCGCGGCCACAGGTTGACCATGGGCAGCTGGTAGTGCTTGCCGTTCCAGGCGAAGATCTCCTTGGCAGACCAGGCCTTGAGCACGAGATCGAGCGCTTCCCGGTAGCGCTCGCGCTGCTCTACGGGCACCACCGCGTTGGAGATGGTGGCGTCGGTCGGTAGCCCGGTGGGAAAGCCGGCGACCAGGCGCCCGCCGCTGATGCAGTCGATCATCGCGTATTCTTCCGCAATCCGCGTCGGCGGGCTGGTCGAGGGGAGCGTGGAGCCGAGCTGGACGATCGCGACGTTCTGACCGTTGGTCAGCTTGGCCAGCACCGAGCCCATCAGGCTGGGATTGGCCATGAACCCGTACACGTTCTGATGGTGCTGGTTGGTGCACAGCCCATGCATTCCGGCGCGCGCAGCATGGACGAACTCGTCCAGGGTCCAGTTGTAGTATTGGCTCACCTTCTGCGGATCGGCGACATCGAACCAGAGCGGATCGATATAGGCGGACTTGTAGCGCTGGGCGAAGTCGGCCGGCAGGTCGCGATAGGGCATCAGATGGAACATGCAGATCTTCACGAGATCACCTCGGCTTGCTTTCGCGCGATCGGCTCGGGCCCGCGACGTTTGTCACTAGCAAAACACGCGTTGGTTCCCTGGTCCAGAAGGCGAGCATGTCTTTTGCGCGTGGGAGCGCCGCGATAATACAATGGGTGGGCAAAAGCTGAGCCGCGTGGTGGCGGCGACGGCACTCTGAACCCTGCACGTGCGGCTCGCGCATCCAGCTGCATCGCGGCAAACAGCGGAGGAAGATCATGGCCCGTTATCTCAAGCGCGGTATGGACGCGAGCGCAATCAAGGCCGCCGACGCCAAGGTGCGTTCCACCGTGGAGAGCATCCTCGCCGAAGTCGAGGCCGGGCGCGACCAGGCGGTGCGCGCCTTATCGGAGAAGTTCGACAACTGGTCGCCGGAAAGCTTCCGGCTGAGCGCAACCGACGTCGAGCGCGCCATCGCCAAGCTGCCCAAGCGCGACCTCGACGACATCAAGTTCGCCCAGGCGCAGGTACGCAATTTCGCGCAGAAGCAGAAGGAGACCTTGCGCGATCTCGAAGTCGAGACGCTTTCCGGGGTCGTGCTCGGGCACCGCCACATCCCGGTGAGTTCGATCGGGTGCTACGTGCCGGGCGGCCGCTATCCCATGGTGGCCTCCGCGCACATGTCGATCGTCACCGCGCGGGTTGCCGGCGTCAACCGCATTATCGCCTGCGCGCCGCCATTCCAGGGCGCGCCGCACCCGGCGATTGTCGCGGCCATGCATTTCGGAGGCGCGGATGAGATCTATGCGCTCGGCGGCGTGCAGGCGGTTGCGGCCATGGCGCTGGGCACCGAGACGATCGGCGCGGTTGACATGATCGTCGGGCCCGGCAACGCCTTTGTGGCGGAAGCCAAACGGCAGCTGTTCGGCCGCGTCGGCATCGACCTCCTGGCGGGGCCGACCGAGACGCTTATCATTGCGGACGACAGCGCGGACGGGGAGCTCTGCGCTACCGATCTCCTCGGCCAGGCCGAGCACGGCCCGACCTCGCCTGCAATCCTCATCACCAACTCGGAGAAGCTTGCGCACGACACCATGGGCGAAGTCGAGCGGCTGCTCACCATCCTTCCCACTGCGGAGATCGCCGGCAAGGCATGGGCGGATTTCGGCGAGGTGATCGTGTGCGACGGTCTCGACGAGATGGTGCGCGAGGCCGACCGCATCGCCTCCGAGCATGTGCAGGTGATGACGCGCGATCCCGATTATTTTCTGGCTAATATGCGCAACTACGGCTCGCTCTTTCTCGGCGCGCGCACCAACGTCGCCTACGGCGACAAGGTGATTGGGACCAACCATACGCTGCCGACGAAGAAAGCCGCGCGCTACACCGGCGGGCTTTGGGTGGGCAAATTCCTCAAGACGTGCACCTATCAGAAGGTGCTCACCGACGAGGCTTCGGCGCTGATCGGCGAATATTGCTCGCGCCTGTGCGTGCTCGAAGGATTCCTCGCCCACGCCGAGCAGGCGAATGTGCGCGTGCGCCGCTACGGCGGCCGCAACGTCGCCTATGCCCAGGCAGCGGAGTGAAGATCGAGCTCACAAGCACGCCGTCGTTCCGGCTCGACGGCAAGCGTGCGCTGGTGACCGGGGGCGGGCGCGGCATCGGCCTGGCAGCGGGATCCGCGCTGGCGCAAGCCGGCGCGCATGTAACGCTCGCGGCGCGTACCGCCGCCGAGATCGAGGCGGCGGCGGCGGCGATCCGCGACCGCGGTGAGCGTGCCGAAGCCATGACCCTCGATGTTACCGACGTTGCGGCCGCGAGCGCCGCGGTGGCTGCGGCGGAGCCGTTCGACATTCTCATCAACAATGCCGGAACCAATCGCCCGGCCATGCTTGTGGATGTCAAACTCGAGGACTTCGACGCCATCTTTGCGCTCAACGTGCGGGCAGCCTATTTCATGGCGCAGGCGGTGGCGCGCCGGCTGATCGCCGCCGGCCGCCCCGGCTCCATCGTCAACGTGTCCTCGCAGATGGGCCATGTGGGCGCCGCGCGCCGCAGCGTCTACTGCGCCAGCAAGCACGCCATGGAAGGGTTCACCAAGGCGATGGCGATCGAGCTTGCGCCGCAGCGCATTCGCGTGAACAGCCTGGGCCCGACTTTCCTCGAGACGCCGATGACGCGGCCGTTCTTCGAGAACAAGGCGTTTCGCGATGAGGTGCTGGCAAAAATCAAGCTCGGACGGCTTGGTCAGCTCGATGAGCTGACCGGCGCAATTGTTTTCCTCGCCTCCGACGCGTCGTCGCTGATGACCGGCTCAGCGCTCGTCCTCGACGGCGGCTGGACCGCGGAGTAAAACGCGCGGCCGCGATTGCCGCGGAGCCTCATCGAGCGCCCATGTTCGGTGCAGCACGTCAGCGATGGTCGGGAAACCTATGTCGCCTCATCGGCGCGCCTTCGCTATCATTCGATTGCTATGGCAGACGATAAGGGATCGAAAAGGACCGGGAATAGTGACCTACCAGGACATCATCACCATCGAGCCGGGGAAACGCGGCGCTAGGCCGATCGTTCGTGGGACGCGTATCGCCGTTGCGGATGTCCTCGGTTGGCTCGCGGCCGGCATGACCTACGCGCAGATTCTTGACGATTATCCCGAGCTTACGGAAGCTCATATCCGCGCTTGTCTTGCCTATGCGGCTGATCGAGAACGACGGCTCATCACCGCCGCGAAATGAAGCTCCTGTTGGACCAAAACCTAAGTTTCAAGCTTTGCGGCGCATTGACGGATCTCTTCCCTGGCACCACCCAGATACGGCTTGTGGGATTGGCCAATGCGAGCGACCGCCGAGTATGGGATTACGCCAAAGAGAATGGGTTTGCGCTGGTAACTCTCGATTCGGATTTCGCCGATATGGCAGCCTTGCTTGGATCGCCGCCAAAGGTCGTCTGGCTACGCTGCGGTAATCAGGCAACCACCTTCATGGAGAAGCTGCTTCGAAGTCACGCTACCGCGATTGCAGACTTCGAACTGGACGCGGCGGCTGCGTGTCTGGAGATCTACTGACACCGTCATGCGCGGCCTTGTCCCGCACATCTCCACGTCTTTGTCCGCTGCCAAGAGGTGGATAGCCGCGTCAAGCCGGCCATGACGACTTCAACCTAATCGAAAATGCTCAAAGACCCTAAGAGAGGATTATCGCCGCGCGTATTGCAGCGGGGCCTCGTCGGCGAGCACGATGATCTTGCCGATCGGCCAGAGCGCTATGCCCGCAAGCTTCAGATGCGCCCAGGCGAACGGGATACCGATGATCGTCACCGCGAGGAGAACGGCGGTGATCAGATGTCCAAGCGCCAGCCACCATCCCGCAAGTATCAGCCACACGATGTTGCCGAGAAAACCGAGCGGGCCGGTGCCCGTATCCTCCTGTCCGGAATACTCGGCGCGCGACACCGCCTTCTGACCGAAGGGCAGCAGCGTATAGACCGCGATGTTGAAAGCGGCGCGCGCCCATGGGATTCCGACGATGGTGATGGCCATGATGACGGCGGCAAGCAGCCAGCCGGCTGCCATCCACGCGCCGCCGAACAGGATCCATGCGACATTGAGCAACAACGAGAGCACAGACACGGTAGTCCTCCACAGGCTTGATTGCCTTGAGTTGGCGCTGATGTAGGTGCGCAAGCCAGCCCCTGCCAGAGGGCACTTGCAAGCAGCGCCATCGCATATGCGCTGTCGTCCCGGCCAAGCGAGCCCGGTTCCGGCCCCCGCGTACGCGGGGGCGGGACCCAGTAATCCACGGCCGGCGTGAATGCCCAAACCGCTTTGGTTACTGGATTCCGGCTCTCGCTTGCCGGGCGAAGCCCGGCTCACTCGGCCGGAATGACAGGCCCGGCGAGCGCGGGGCGATAGCCCTGTGCCGGAGCGAAGCTCTTTATTCGATCGGGCCGTATTGGTGGGCGAAGCGCACCACGAGGTAGCGAAAGAAGCGGTCGGTGATGAGCCCGAGCGCACCCAGACAGACGATGCCGATGAAGATCTTGTCGGTCGCCATCCACAGGCGTGAGTTGAAGATCAGATAACCGAGCCCCGAATTGGCTGCGATCATCTCCGCCGCGACCACGGTCGCAAACGAGTTGCCCATCGCAAGGCGCATGCCGGTCAGGATGAATGGCAGGGTTGCCGGCAGCGTGACGTGCAGGAATGTCTTCAATGGCGTGGCACCGAGGCAGGCGGCGGCGCGCAGCTTGTTGGGCGCGATGTGCGCCACTCCGACCATGGTGTTGATCAAGACGATGAACACCGTGGTGTAGACGATGATCAGGATCTTGGAGATCTCGCCGATGCCGAACCACAGCACCACCGGGGTGAGCCAGGCGAGTGACGGTACGAAGCGGAAGAATTGCGCGTAGGGGTCGAAAATCGCGCGTACCACCGGCACGGAGCCCATGACGAGGCCGGCAGGAGCGGCAATCGCGCTGCCGATCAGAAAGCCGGTGAGGATACGTTGCAGGCTGATGCTGACGTGCTCGAACAGCTCGCCGCTCGCCACCATCTCCTCTCCGGTTGCAAGCACCAGCAGCGGCCCCGGAAAGAACTGCGGCTTGAAGAGATGCGTCGCGATGAGATGCCACAGCAGGATCATGCCCATGATCGAGGCGATGTAGATGAGGTGATCGCCCTTGATCTTGCCCAGGAGGTCCGGCAAGCGCAGCCATGCCAGCGCTCCCGGGTGATGGTGCCGTGTTGGGCTCAGCTCGGTCATGATACGTCCGCCTGTTCGCTCTCGATCATGGCGTTGATGCGCTCCCACATCTCGCCGAATCCGGGACTGCCGCGGCGGCGAGGCCGCGGCAGCTCGACCGGCACGATCGCGCCGATCCGCGCGCCCGGGCCGCTCGTCATCACCCCGACGCGATCGGCCAGGAGCACGGCCTCGGCGATGTCGTGGGTGATGAAGACGATGGTCTTTCCGGTCTTGCGCCAGATCTCCACCAGCTCATCCTGCAGCCTCCCGCGGGTTTGCGCGTCAAGCGCGCCGAACGGCTCGTCCATCAGCAGGATCTGCGGATCGGTCGCAAGCACGCGCGCGATCTGCACCCGCTGCTTCATGCCGCCCGAGAGCTCGCCGGGATATTTGCTCTCCTGCCCGTCGAGATGCACGAGATGCAGATACTCGCGCGCAATCGCATGCCGCTTCTGCTGCGTGACTCCGCGCATGCGCAGCCCAAAAGCCACGTTGTCGATGGTGCGCAGCCAGGTGAAGAGCGCATCCTCGCCTTGAAAGACCACGGTGCGGTCCGCCCCGGGCCGCTCGATCGGCCGCCCGGCCAGCGTCAGCATGCCCGCGGTGGGCTGCAGGAAGCCGGCCAGCAGATTGAGCACAGTGGTTTTTCCGCATCCGCTCGGTCCCAAGAGACAGAAGAGCTCGCCTTCGAACAGAGCGAGCTCCAGATGCGACAGCACCGGAGCCGGCTGGATGCCGCGCCGGCCGGGATACTGATAGCTCACGTCGCGGGCGACCAGGAATTCCGCAGGCACGGCGCGCCTTCCTTTGCCCTCGCATGGACGGAGAGCGGACCGCTACCACCCGCTGGTGCGATCCGGGGCAGCCTGTTTCATGATCTGGGGACGAATGAAGTCGTTCCAGTCCGGCATCTTCTTGATGATCCCCTCTGCCAGGGCAAGCTCCGCCGCATTGGTGAAATTCCCCAGCACGATATCCTTGGGCATCTCGGTGCGGTAGACCATGCGGCTCATATAGAGCTTCATGTCCGCCTCAGGGATGCGGAAAGCCTTGCCGGTCAGTCGGGCCGCCTCATCGAGATTGGTGGCGCAGAAATCGGTCGCTTCCACCAGCGCCTTGGTCGCGCCGACGGCACGCGACGGATCATCGATGAGCCCCTGGGAGTAATAGTTGTAGGAGGTGAGAATATAGACGTTGTCGTCGCCCGAGCGCGCGAGCACGTGTGCTCCCTGGACCAGCTCCGCTGCCTTGGCAAGCCAAGGCTCCCACAGGAAGAAGGCATCGATATCGCGGCGTTCCAGCGCCGCGACCATCTCCGGCGCCTGCATCGTCTTCACCTTGATCTTGTCCGCGGGCAGCTTGTACTTCCTGATATAGTTTATGAAATAGAGGTGGCCTCCGGTCGCTCGCGGATATCCGACGGTGCGGCCGATCAGGTCTTCCGGCTTCTTGATCTCTTCGCGCGCCACGGCGCCGATCTGTTGCCGGCTGGTCGACGAGTACGACGTGACGTAGAGCTTGCCGCCCTTGTCCCAGCGCGAGAGGCCTCCAAGCTCCGTCGTGGCGCCAATATCGGAGCTTCCCGTTAGGATGGCATCGAGCGCGACGTTGCCGTCATCGAACGGCTTGAAGCTCGTTTCGAGGTCGTATTTTTCGAAGATCTTGCGCTCTGCGGCGACCACGAACGGTGCGAACAGCGCGTCGATTCCGGTCGACGTCGGGACCTTCTTGAGCGCGGCGTTGCCGGCGGTCGGCACTGCGAAAGCGTAGATGCCCGCCCCGCAGGCCAGCCCGAAGCGGCGGCGGGTCATGCTGTACTGGGTGATGCTGGGATTCATGGGTACTGCCTTCCGGGGATGCTGGTTCGAGCAATTGGGTTGCGACCGATGCTGTGGCCGCCGGCCAATGCTGTCAATGCAATATACCCCATGGGGGGTGACACTGTATGACAGCAGGCGACAGCAGCACACATAAGTTATGCCGATTGTATCTTGATTTGTTGCACTTTGTCATGTTATGTCTAGGACACCAAGTAACAGCCACAGACAGGCTGATTTCGTTACCTAGGTAACAGCGATTACAGGGACCACAAACATGGCAAGGATACTCACCGACCTAGGCGTCCGCAATGCAAAACCGAAGCGGGCGACCGAAGGAAAGCACAAGGGCGAGCTGGTGTGCAGCGAGATTCCCGATGCAGGATGCAGGGGGCTGTATCTCGTAGTCCAGCCGTCCGGCGGCAAGAGCTGGGGCGTGCGCTATCGCTTTGGCAAGCGGACGCGAAAGCTCACGTTGGGAGCCGTGTTCGTTGCCAACAAGGGCGAGCCTGTCCCTGAGCACGCCTTGACGCTCGCGCTGGCGCGCAAGCGCTGCACCGAAGCGCTGCACAAGCTCGCACAAGGCGTCGATCCCGCAGGCGAGAAGGCATTGGCCAAGCCGTCGACGCCTAAATCACTGGCCAGCGTGGCCGAAGATTGTTTCACCCGCGAGGCGAAGCGGCTGCGCTCGGCACAGCGGCAGTTGAACGACCTGCGCCGGCTGGTCTTCCCCGATCTGGGCAGTAGGCCGATAGGCAGCATTCGCAGAGGCGAGCTGGTGCGCCTGCTCGACAAGATCGAGGACAACCAAGGGCCGGTGATGGCCAACTCGGTGCTGGCTGCCCTGAGCAAGGTTATGCGCTGGTGGGCAATCCGTGACGAAGATTTTTCCGTGCCTTTGGTCGCGGGCATGCGCCGCAGCAGCCAGAAGGAGCGTGCGCGTGATCGCGTTCTGACCGACGCGGAACTCAAAGCGCTGTGGAACACAACCGGTGAGAGCCAGGATCCGTTTGCAGCTTTGGTCAGGTTTTTGCTGTTGACCTGTGCGCGGCGCACGGAAGCGAGCGCAATGCGTCGCAGCGAGATATCCGCCGATCAGGTTTGGCTGCTGCCCGCCAGCCGCAACAAAGTGAAAGTCGCGCTCTCGCGCCCATTGAGCAAAGCGGCTCAGGCCGTGCTGTCCAGCCTGCCCAGGATCGCGGACAGCGATCTTGTGTTCACGCTCGATGGCCGCAAGCCGATCAACAAATTTGCCAGCGGCAAGCGAGCTTTAGATAAGTCCAGTGGCGTGACCGGCTGGCGGCTTCATGATTTGAGAAGGTCCGCACGCACGCTGCTGTCCCGGGCGGGAGTGCCTGACCAGCACGCTGAGCGCTGCCTGGGCCACGTTATAGGTGGCGTCAAAGCCGTGTACGACCAGCATAAATATCAGGTCGAGATGCTGGCGGCTTACGAGAAGTTGGCAGTGCTGTTCGAGAGCATCGTGAACCCGCAGCCGAACGTGATTCCGCTGCACGCTTAGCCAGCCCGAACAACTCTGACCTGCTCGGCGGGGTCGCGGTTGCGGCCCCGCTTTTTTATGCCCTGATTTCAGTCTGTTAGCTGCCTGTCCGCATCGCGACAGGAAGCGACACCTATAGGAAGTATGGTCAAAGTGGGAAGCCTGACGCTTCCGAGCACAAACCGAGGAGAAAGACCGTGGGTAATAAGACAGAACAGGCAGACGAAGTCGCACGGGACGCGGCGGACGAAATCGCCCGGGAAACGGCCGACGAAGTCGCCAAGGAAGAGGCGCACGAAGCCGTTCAGGAGGCCTACGACGAGGCCTACAAAGAGGCTTACGACGAAGCCTTCAACGAGGCTTACGACGAAGCCTTCAAGGAGGCCTATGACGAGCAGCTGAGCGCGCTGGAAACGGCTGAATAACAACCTGAGTGAAAACGGCGGGCCTGTTTGCCCGCCGTTCACGTTCTGAAAAGGAACAGTGTGATGGCGACACAAGAGAACAAAGCGAAACGGTTTCTGCGAAGGAAGCAGCTGGCCGCCCGCTATTCAACCTGCACCCGGACGATTGACCGCATGGTGGAAGACGGCCGGTTGCCGGAGCCCGACTTCTACATCGGCAAGCTCCCGATGTGGTCGGAGGAGAAGATCGAAGCGCAGGAGCGCGCGGCAATGCGGGGGCGAGATGCTTGAACGGCGACGCCTGACGGTTACTACCAGCACCAGCACACTTGAACGTCGTCCACTCACTGTGCGGCCCGTGACCCAAATCGATACTTATCAGAAAGGTCCGGGGCATGGCGCAGGCGTCCTTCGACCTGATCAAAGCGATGTATACCGCAGCGGAGTCCGCGCAGCCGATCACCGGGCGAGGCGTCGGATACAAGTTGTTCACTGACGGCATGATTCTGTCGATGGATCGGGCACCTATGCAGCGCGTGTATCGGTTGCTCAAGGAGGCCCGTGAGCGGGACATGATCCCGTGGGAGTGGATCGTTGATGAGACGCGAGAGCTTGAGCGTCGCGCCAGCTGGGACGATCCCGCCGCTTATGTTCGCACTGTGAGCCGAGCCTATCGCCGCGACTTTTGGAACCAGCAGCCGGTGCGCGTCGAGGTGTGGAGCGAGAAGGGCACAGTGCGCGGCGTGCTCGCGCCGATCCTGGACGAGTGTGGCGTCGGCTTTCGCGTCATGCACGGCTTCGGCAGCGCGACCGCGGTCCACGATGTCGCCGCCCAGGACGATAAGCAACCGCTGATCATTCTCTACGTCGGCGATTTCGACCCGTCCGGGATGTACATGTCGGAGGTCGATATCCCGCAACGTTGCGGCACGTGCTCGACAGGTGGAAGGGGCTGTAAATGCTTAACCGCACGCCGCCAGAACTATTGCTGCCGAACCCCGTCGACCGGACGACCCGCGCCATTGACGATATCCAAATCGGCAATCGTCACCGCAAAGTCCTGGGCGATATCAGCAGCCTTGCTGACAGCATCAACGCCGTCGGCCTGCTGCACCCCGTTGTTGTGCGCTCCTCAGACGGCACTTTGATTGCGGGTGAGCGCAGGCTTGAGGCCTGCAAGTCCCTGGGCTGGGAAAAGGTGCCGGTCACCGTCGTCGACATTGACGAAATCGTGGACGGCGAAATGGCAGAAAACGGCCAGCGCAAGGATTTCACCCCCAGCGAGGCCGTGGCCATCGCAAGGACGGTGGAAGCGCGCGAGCGCGAGTTGGCGCGCCGGCGGATGACCCTAGGGAAACTTTCCCCAGGGTCGGAGCGCGGCCGGACGCGCGACAGGATTGCCGCATGTCTCGGGCTGTCAGGAAAGTCGTTGGAGCACGCGCAGAAGGTAGTGGCCGAAGCCGAACGCGACCCCGGTTACACCTATCTGGTCGAGCAGATGGACGAGCACGGCAACGTAGACCGCGCCTACAAGCAGCTGAAGGACGACCTGAGAAAAGCCGCCTTGCACGCACCTATCAACGCTAAAATCCCCCGCGGCTTGCATGTTGGGCCGTTCCAGAAACTGGCGAAGGTGATTGCAGACAGCAGCACCGAACTGGTGTTTTGCGACCCGCCGTGGAATGAGGAATCGATTGCGCTCTACGGTGATGCAGCGATGAAAGCCGCGCGCATTCTCAAACCGGGCGGCTCCCTGATCATTTATGCAGGACAAATGTTCCTGCCGGACGTGCTGCCGCTGCTGACGGAACATCTCAAATATTACTGGACCTGCGTGCAAGTGCATGACGGCGGGCCGTATCCACGCCAGCCCATGAAAAGTCACGGCATCTTCAATGGTTGTAGATTGTTGCTTTGGCTCGTGAAGGGACAGCGCGGCGACAAGCAAACGATAATCCACGACACAATACGGACTACGCGCGAGAAGGACGTACACGAGTGGCAGCAGCCACTGGCCACGGCCGAGCATTTTATCAAACACCTGACCTCGCCAACCGGCCTCGTCGTGGATTTCTTTTGCGGTTCCGGCACGACAGCCGTTGCCGCGAAAAAGCTCGGACGCCCATGGGTTACGTTCGAGATCGACAAGGGCACTGCAAAGCGAGCAGCAGCGAGGATTGAGCATGAAGAAGAAGAAATACCGCGTGCTGTCCGGTGAGGCGGGCGATTCCTGCCCGCGCTGCGGCGGCAGGACCGAGGTGCGCGTTCACACGGCAATCACCGAGAAGCACCTGAGACAACCTTGGTACTACTCACGCTGGTTCTATTGCACCAACCCCCGTTGCAGGACGACGCTGATAATGCCCGCACGCTATATCGTGCGGCGGGTTCGTCGGCGGCCGCAGCTGGAGCCGGAGCTGAGCGCGGAAGATGATATTGTGATGGCCATCTTGAATGAAGGAGACCGGTCGAAGCCGCCATGGGAAGACTGAGCAACGATTATCTCCCTTCTGTGACTTGGTAACACAGTGTTTACAAGTAGCATACCTTATTTACGTGCGTCGAGCCGTTGGTATGGTACTTGGGGAAACCATGTTTCCCCAAAAGAGGCTCTAGCAGGAGGATATCCATGACCATTGTTGTTGATCTTGTTCAAGGAACCGACAAACGTTGGTGGTGGCGCGCGAAGGATTGCAAACTGGTCAGAGGCCCGTTTGCTGATCGCGTCGAAGCGGACTCGGACGCAAGCGAGGTCGCACCGGACTTGATCGCAGCATTGGTGGCGTGCGAAGCAGCGACCAGTAAATAAGATTGAACGAGACAACGCGCGGCGGTCAGTCCCTCGATCACGAAGCGAATGAGGTTTTTCAGAATGGCAAGGTTGCAACGCCGCAATCGGATCAGTGAGCAGTTCAGCGCCCGCTACATAAGCATGCTGGAGAGCCCGGCATTCCGCGTCCTCTCGCGCGGCGCTCACCAGTTCCTGGCTCGGCTGGAAATCGAGCTGGCGCATCACGGCGGCAACAACAACGGCCGGCTGCCGCTGACCTATCAAGACCTGATCGAGTACGGCATGAGCCGCAACCAGATCGCAGCCGCTATGCGCGAAGCAATCGCGCTGGGCTTTGCCGAATGCACGCGACAAGGCCGGGGCGGCAATGCGGACAACCGCCGTGCAAGCTTGTGGCGGATCACATATCAGCATGACCGCAACAGCGGCACTAATCCGCCGAGCCATGAGTGGCGTCGAGTGAAGACCATCGAACAGGCCGAGAGGATTGCCCGTGCTGCACGTGACAACAAGGACGCTCGCGCCGTCATGTACGGCCAGCGTGGTAACAACAGAAACCGGTATCAGAAACAACGACCGGTGCCGGTATCAGAAACGAATACCGAAACACAAAAGTCACCGGTATCAGAAACTAATACTACAGCATCAGTCCAGAAACTGATACTACCTTCTATAGTTGCATGTAGGGCGGGTGGTCGGGTGGTAGTGGCGGGGCAGTCTAGTAACAGTAAGCATGACAACCATGACCCAGGACTGAAACGACGACGGCTGACGACCGCCGCTGAACGCAAATGACCGGTTTGACTGAAACCATTCGTTGACTGAAACCGGAAGTCGACTGAAATCAACCATTCGGAGCTGAAAGCAGAAGGGACTGACAGCAATGGAACGGGTCACGGTGAACCTGAAACCACGCAAGCATCCACGACGCCACATTGCACGCCGTGAAGGTCGCATTGATTGCTTCCGTCCGCTAAGCTTCCAGGCAGCTGCTACCGACCTCGAGGTGGAAACCGTGCATGTCTTCCCTGAGCGGGACAAGATTGTCTGCTCTTTTGTCACCTCAACCGGCAGTGCCACCCTGGTCCTGCCGATGCGGCTCGCACGCGAGCTTGGCGACGGCCTGACTTGGTTGGTCGTACGGGAAAGCAGGTAGTGGGCCGACAGAATCGCCCAATCTTGTAGCTGAGCCTCGGGGTCGAATGATGAAGGCCAATGTCGCAGGGCTCCATTTGCAAGCCAACGACCATCGCGGTGGGTTTGGTTGTGGGTGCGCTTTTCGGGGTGGGGAGCCGCGGATAAGCCCCCCGGAGCGAAAGAACTCACTGACGAGCACCACACGCGTCCCGGGAGCCTTGAAGCGCCATTCGTCAAGCCCAATGGTCGGATTGTAACAATCGTCAGTTTGTGGTGGTTATCCTTTTGCCCACAGAAAAACATGTTACCGCTACACGCCTAGTCCCATGCGCGCACCCGAACACCAGCGCAATGACGACGCCGAGATCGTCGCCGAGATCCTGACGTTGCTCAAGCCGCCAGCTGATCGACGTGAAGCAACCCGCATCAAGGTGCTCAAGGATATTGGTTGGCTGAAAGCGTATACTCGGAAAGCGCGCGGCCTTCCTTCACCATCGTCGGGCAGGTTCAAGCAGCAATCGGCCGACTATCTCAAGAATCTGCGTGCTACAAAGCGGACATTCGTTCGTTGGCCGTCGTGGACAGAAGAGCAAGAACGCAAGCGGTTTCTTGCGTCACTGGATCGCGAGATCGACCGCGTCAAAGATAAGCACGACGATATTTCAGTCGGCAAAGGCCACAGGCCGCTTGACCAGGTTGCGCGCGCGGCAACCGAGCGTGCCGCCGAGTATTTCAGCCCCGAGCAGCGGAAATTGACTGCGAATGGACCATGGCACCGGCTGGCAGTGTTATTCTACCGGATAGCAACTGGCGAGGACCGCGATCTAATGCACGTGCTACGCAAGTTTGATCGCAAGACAGAGATTGTCCGTCGAAGATTGATCCCACCCTCGCACCGGTAAAGACGGCGTTGCTCGCTGTCTAATGCTTCCAACAATTTGACCGTGAGACAGTAACAGGCTGTGCGCCTGCATTACTGTCGCATGATGTCCGCTCACGCGCGGACAGGTGGGACGACCATGTGTGACGCCAGATGTGTCAGTCAGCACAGAACATAACCATTTGATTCTGCTGGTGTGTGTCACCGTGTCGTCTTTGAGGAGGACGGCGTAATGAATTTGCCTCCGCCCAAAGCATGTCAGCGCATTCTCCACCTGTTCCGCATGCTTGGTTCCCCCAATGCGAATGAAGCCAACATCGCGCGTGAACGACTCAATACATTGCTGGCAAAGCACGGGCTCACGTGGAACGACCTTACGGCGATCATCACTGCCATCACTCCGGCAGCGAGCACCAACTACCCTGCGCCGCCCCAACCTCCTACATCCGCACCACCGAAGACCAACGTCAATGTACTCGACCTCCTGCTGCGTCTTATCGAGCTTCACGTTGGAGTTACGCCGGCGGAGCGCATGGCGGTGGCGTTGTGGATCCTGCATTGCTGGGTGTTTGATCGGTACCCCATCACACCACGTTTGGTACTGTGCAGCCCTGTGCGTGGGTGCGGGAAGACAACACTTCTCGTCGTGATCGAGCTGTTGACGGCCGAGCCATATCGCGTCGACGAGATAACCGCTGCCACGATCTATCACCAACTCCGTCATCGACCTCGCACCATACTGCTGATTGACGAAGGCGATAATCTTGGTTTGCTCCAGAACCGTGTGCTGCGTGCGGTCTTCAATTCCGGGCATAGGCGCGGAGGAAGCGTGGGCCGATTTATCGGCGGATGGTCACAGCGATTATCGACATACGCTCCGCTTGCCGTGGCGGCGATTGGCATGTTGCCACTGCCGCTCATGCACCGGGCTGCCGCTGTAATCAATATGCAACGTCATGCACCCGGCGAAGCCGAAATCCAGCGACCCGACGAGACTGATCCCTGTTTTCCCGCCGCGCGTGAGCAGATCAGAAGATGGACTGCAGGATGCTCGCTTGCGCGCGATCCTGACATGCCTCCCTCATTGCGGAACCGCGCAGCGGATAATTGGCGCGTGTTGTTTGCCATTGCCGACGACCTCGGGCACGGAGAAGAAGCACGATCGGCCGCTATCGAGCTTTGTGCAAATCGCCCTGACGAAGACCTTGCGGTCGTGCTGCTCGGCGATATCCAGACTGTGTTCCTGGCACGGGGAACCGACCGCGTAGCGAGTGCGGCGCTCGTCGAGGGGCTGCTCAAATTGGACGATGGGCTTTGGCATGATTGGCGAGGCCCTCGTGACGATCGCCCCCCACACAAACTGACGCAGAGCGAGCTGGCGGCAATGCTGCGCCCGTTTGGCATCCGCTCGCGCACGATCTGGCCAATGCACCGTCAACCCAGCGACAAGAGTGCGCGAGGCTACATGCGAGCAGACTTCGAGGCCGCATGGCGCACCTACTGCACGACGGCCGACACGGCGACACAACCAAAAAAGATCATCCAGTTGCAACGATTTTGAGGCGACACAGACGTGACACGGAGGAAAAGCATGGCACGGGCCGAAAGCCAAAAACGCTACCTGCGCAAAACACAAGTGGCGGAACGCTATCAGGTCAGCACGCGAACGCTCGATCGATGGGCGGAAAGCGGGAAGCGTGCCAAAGCCGGTGCGCATTGGTGTCGTTCCGATGTGGGATCTGGACGAGCTCGAAGCACAAGAGCGCGCGGCAATGCGGGCACGCGACACATGAGCGGCGACGCCTATCCGAGACGGTGAGCCTGCAAACCGCACGCAAGCGAATGCGTTAAAAGGAGACACGAGATCATGTCCAACCGTTACGAGCGCCGAAAGGCAGTGGCAAATCAAAGGAAACAGTTTAGGAAGTTAAAGACCACCACCCTTGACCAGCACTTCGAGGACACGCTGCGCCGCGTCCGCGCCGAGTTTGAGCACGCCGGAGAAATCCAGCATGTATTTGAGTGTATGACCGGCGATGAAATTTTTCATGTTTCTGCGAATTGGCCCGATCGTAGAGCAAAGGGTGCGGCATGGACGGCACTGAGGGATAGCTTTCGTCGCCGCGGGGTGAACCGATACGTATTCACCCGCGAAGCTTGGGTCGGCAAAACCCCTGGCCCGCGCCCCGCTGATGATCCCCAGCGCGGTGAATGCGTTCAAGTGATCGCGGTCGAACGTAACGGTCCCCGAAGACACGCTTTCGCTGAGATCACGCGCAACGGACAGATGGCAACGCTCGGGCCGTGGCAAGTAAGCGGCGAGGTTCCACCAGGTTGGCTACTTGAGTTGCTGGACGATGGCTATTCCGACCAATCGCTTAAGGCGGAACCACCTCCATTGGGAAAAATTTCGGAGTTCTGATTTCCAAGATCTGCTGGGCCAGCAACCCGAACACGCAGCCAAATTTCGGGACTTGTTCGAGATCCATTCCGAGTTAAGCGAGTTGATAGCGAATCAAGTGCACAAGCATGCTAACGGCGAGCCAACAGCTATGTTTATGGCCTTGGAAAGCGTCCTGCTTAGTATCGTCAAGGGCATGGGAGCGCCGAAGGGCATTGGCGAATTCGCTCGGTTTCTCAGGGATCACCCGGATAAGTTCCCGATGTTCCCCACGGTACAGGATCAGTTGCCTTCAACGCAGGACCTTCATCGTTGTAAGGCGACGCTGCGACGTTTCGACTGCGAGAAGCGAAAGGTGGGGCATACCCCTCCCGTGATCTTCGGAGCTTTCATGAACATGTACATGCAACTGGGTTCTCAGGTCAAAGGGACCCTGAACCTTGCTGACCGTATCGAGAATTGGGATCCGGAGCATCAGGCCAAGCTGCGGCAAGTGGGGCTGCGCTCGTCTTTCGAATTGGACGACGAAGAAGGACATGTCTTTATTGCCCTCTCGGCAGACCGCTACCCGGTTGGCGTAATAGGCCGGCGCAATACCGCCGGTGAGTTGTTCGTCTCCGAGATCGTTGCTCTCGCCCAAGCTGATTTTGCTACTGCTCTCGAAAGGATCAAGCAAACCGGGTGCGAGCTGATCCTGGGATCAGAGGCGAAAGAGCTGTTTTGTAAAATGGAGCAGGTGACAAGGCTGTCAAGTAATTGACGGATGACGAAATAACTGATTAATCAATCGCATTCTTTTATGGAACGCTTGAGATTAAGCAGTCCCGGCAGTATCCGAGCTGAGGTAAAGCGATCCGTTCTCAGAGGGCCTAACGGCGGACGCAGGCTTGGTGCGGGTCGTCCCAAAGGCTCGAAGAACAGGATTAAGACGCTCAAGTTCAACGATGTGCACGTGGCGGTGCTAGCGCGACCATGGACCGCTCGCGTATTCCGTGATGCCTGTCTGCTGGCCTTCGGCACCGATAATCCTCATAAGCCCGCAGACAGGAAATTGATCACGAGGGATCCGTGGTTGCGTCTCGCGGTCTGGAAGATGATCCTTGACCGCGGTTGGGGCCGTGCACCGGTTGAGGTGAAGATCGAAGCTACGCAGCATGTCGACGTCAAATATACCAGAGAAGAACTCGCTAAGCTATCTCTGGAACAAATATCGCAGCTCTGGCGAGACGAGATTGCTGCACCAGCGGGTCTTATCGAGCAACCAAAACCGGCAAGCGACTGAACTCGAGTTCTGTTCAGGGGCACGATCAGAGGCCCAGACTTGTCATCAAATGGAAAGAAGCCCCCATTGCGTTCTGGGATAATCCGGCAACGTGGCACAATGCCCGCAATATCGGTAGCGCTAACGGCGACTGAGGCACACGCTTCAAGCTGGAAGGCGGTCGATTGGAGGCCGGCTTGAAGGTTACACGAATTCTATTCGCAACTCGCCGCTGTCTGGTCATCGGCTGCGGGATGTTGTTGGCGCTTCTTACGCTGGCGCCAACTCGAGCAGACACCGAGGATTGGCCGAGCCGGCCGATCCGCTGGGTCGTGCCGTTCGCGCCTGGCGGCGGGAACGACATCATTGCGCGGCACGCATGAAAGAGCGTAAGCGGATCGAGAGCACGGTGATCGCCAAATTGCGGGAGCAGATTGCGCGCGGGATCGATCGCAATCAGGCGATTGCGAACGCGCGGAAAGCGGGTGCGACGTTGCAGGCGATTGGCGATGTGCTCGGGATCTCGAAGGAGCGGGTGCGGCAGATTGCTGAGGGGGAGTAAGGATCCCTAGCAATGCACGGTCCCTCAGCGCCCCTGCCATTGCAGGCGCATCAGGAGCAGGTCAGCGGGCGGGTGCTCCATCAGGGCATGCTCCCCAGAGTGCTTGGGGTGCGCACCCGCGAGTTTAGGAGCACCGAAAATCGCCCAGGGCCAAACCACGGCCGAGGTCCGGCATTGCTACGAAGATGAGGCCATACGAGATCGGCGCTTTTTGCGGCAGAATTTCACCCATTCCCAGCGCCGGATCTCTCACCGCAGGCACCGTTTTGCGCCTGGCTCCGGCGTGCTAGTGCGGGCCATCGCACAGTATACCTTGAGGCGCTACCATAGCCGAAAGAAAAATTACATATGTGTGAAGGCCGTCACATTCGGCGGGCGACCGCGCCGTTAACTTGGTTCGTAACTTCCGGGAACGTCGGGCAGTGTTGCTGGGAGGATACGTCATGAAGTCCACGAGTTACCCTTTCGCGAACCTTCCGTTTACATCGAGCAGGAGGAAACGAACAAATTCAAAATACAAAGTGATCAGCTCGAACAAATCGGCGCGCGACTACGTGGGCCGCGACACTTCTCGATTTTCCAGTCTATTATCTTACCTATCATCGTCACTGTTGCCACACTCATTTTCACCTCGCTCTTCCAGTATGTCAGCTGGTACAACTCGGTGAACCTGCAGAACGCAACCGATGTGGCTGTCAATGCGGAGCGCGCGTATGAGAAGGCGGCAGAAGCGATTGGCAAACGCCAATATGCGACGTTCGTATTCCTGCCTTCTCTAAGAGATCTTGTTAGAGACGCGAAGACCGGTGTCGAAACTAACACGAAGGCAAGTACCGAAGAAAACGGGAAGGTCGGTCTCAAAAGCCGAAAGGACGCTAAAAGTTCGCCGCTAAGCGCAGTTGCGATCGCCCCATTCGAGATTCCGCTGCACAAATCCGATCTGGAAAATAAGCAGCAGCGTTTCGCATCATATTATAAACAACTCAAGCTATGGAACGAGAATTACGATCACCTTCTGACTGATATCGATTACGCCCTCGACAGACCAGTCTTTAGGCAAGTCGAAAAAGAAACTCAAAAAACGTCCTATGGAAAGCTTAGTCAGATACATTGTTCGAATTCGCTCACGAAAGAGCTCGAACGGCTACAGTTCAATTCAGACAGTTTAAAACTTAGGTTTGCAGGAATAAACATGTGTTTCATGAACACAAGTAAAGGTTTAGATCAGCTATTGACTGAAGCGATATCGGTGACTTTGCCCGTTTATAATGAATTTATCGAATCCGAAATCAAATCCAATCTCGAAACGCTTCACTCGAAGGCAAATGCATTTCGCTGCTACGCGCTCCGTCGCATCGACTATTACAAGGCTCAAAAGGAGTTAAGCATCCTGAGCATTTCCTATGCCTGGAGACGGTGGGCCGAATACAGAGGGAAGAGGCGCAAAAACATTTCGAGGATACGGCGAAGAGTTGTAATGACTAAAATTCCTGGATTGCCGGATTGCCGCACTATGCGATAAAGATTGCGTTTTGGGCCAGCGAAGGCAGCGCCAGCCCGGGATGAGGAGGTTCTAACTGCCATCCGGCCGGCCATGGCCACCGGGGAATTTTTTTCTCAGTATTATGTGTGAATTGTCCAGCCAGAACTTAACGAAGTGGCCTTTGGACGACGCTCTTGCGTTGTCCATCACGTGCACAGCATTGTCGGTGAGCGCCCCGATCGTGAGGACCGCGCGATGGGGTTACCGGTTGTGGCGCCCGATCATGCCGCTTACTAAGCCAATACGGCTCGTGGCCGAGGACGTATGGCTATCCTGTCCAGATCGCTGGATTAGCGCCGACTTGGCAGCTCCGT
>CAWJDY010000060.1:0-18445 GCA_963841705.1 uncultured Alphaproteobacteria bacterium | reverse complement strand
TTGATTTCATTGGTGAGCCCGGTGGGACTCGAACCCACTACCCCGTGATTAAAAGTCACGTGCTCTACCGGCTGAGCTACGGGCTCTTGCGCCAGGGGCAATTCGCCTCGGCAGCGCGCGAAGGCGCGCGCCGTGTGTAGGTGGGGCGCTCGGCAGGGTCAAGAACTGGGTCCTGGATTGTGCTGGATTGCGCCTGTTCAAGCTGGTGCCGGGGATTTATCCTCGCTTGCCGACGGCTATCGTCGCGCCGCGCCACGCAAAGGATCGCACCCATGCCCATCGTCAACCGTATTGCCGATTTACACGGCGACATCACCGCGTGGCGGCGCGACCTGCACGCCCATCCGGAGCTCCTCTACGACGTGCATCGCACCGCGGGCGCGGTGGCCGAAAAGCTGCGCAGCTTCGGCTGCGATGAGGTGGTGGCCGGCATTGGCCGCACCGGAGTGGTCGGCGTCATTCGCGGGGGTGCGGCAGGAGAGGGCGGTCGGGTAATCGGGCTGCGCGCCGACATGGACGCGCTCCCGATCGAGGAAGCCAACGACGTTCCCTACAAGTCGACGGTGCCGGGCAAGATGCATGCCTGCGGCCATGACGGCCATACCGCGATGCTGCTGGGCGCTGCGCGCTACCTTGCGGAGACGCGCAATTTTGCCGGCACCGCCGTCATCATCTTCCAGCCGGCCGAGGAGGGCGGCGCCGGCGGCAAGGCCATGGTGCAGGACGGGCTGATGGAGCGCTTCCACATCGAGGAAGTCTACGGCATGCACAATTATCCCGGCCTGCCGGTCGGGCAGTTTGCGCTGCGGACGGGACCCATGATGGCGTCCGCCGACCGCCTCGTCATCGCGATCGAAGGCAAGGGCGGGCACGCTGCGCGTCCCCATGCCACGATCGATACGGTCCTGGTGGGCGCGCAGATCATCAATGCGATCCAGTCGATCGTCGCCCGCAATGTCGATCCGCTGGACGCCGCGGTGGTCTCCATCTGCGTGTTCCAGGCGGGCTCGACCGACAACGTCATTCCGCAGACCGCGCAGCTGCGCGGCACCGCGCGGGCGCTGCGCCCGCAGGTCCGCGACCTGCTCGAGGCACGGCTCCAGCAGGTGGTGACGGGAACTGCCGCGCTCTACGGCGCGACCGCGAAGCTCAACTATCGCCGCGACTATCCGGTCACCTCCAATCACGCGCGCCAGGCCGCGTTCGCGGCTTCGGTGGCGGCGCAAATCGCCGGCCGCGAGCGTGTCAACGAGCAGGTCGCGCCGGTGATGGGTGCGGAAGACTTCTCCTTCATGCTGGAAGCCCGCCCCGGTGCTTTCATTTTTACCGGCAACGGCGACAGCGCCGGCTTGCACCATCCCGCCTACGATTTCAACGACGAGGTGATCCCGTTCGGGACATCCTATTGGGTGAAGCTGGTCGAGACAGCGCTCGCGGCGTAGTACTGCGTTTTCGAGGTTCGGATCATATCGCCGCTCAATCAACCTCTCGAAGCCTCGACCTGAGGAGCGCCGAAGGCGCGTCTCGAAGCCAAGCGTCAGGCGTCCGGGGTGAGGGCCTCTCCGACACTGGACTGCACCGGTGCGGCGGACCGGGAAAGCACCGCCGCAACCCTTGTCTGCACGCGCCGCCAGTAAGCGAACTGGTTGAAGCGCGTGCCTTCGATGACGGCGAGCGCCACTGCCGCGAGGAACGGCAGGCTCTGCACGACGAGCACCAGCGCGAAAATGTCGAGCTCGTCGATCTGCTTGTAGTTGGTCGCGACGACGGTCGCTGCCCCGGCGATGAGCAGCATGGCGAGCACGGCTTCCCAGAAGGCGGGGAAGTCCGGGCCCTTGCGCGTCGCGCCTCCCTTGGCGGTGCGCATGAAGGGAAGGCCTTCGCTCCATAGGCCGCGGCCGACGGCGCGTGCGACCGTCCACTGCACCGCCATGGCGGCGAGCACGGCGCCCAGCATCTGCGCGGGGCGCACCGCGACCCGCAGCCGATAGAGCGCCACGAAATGCGCAAGCGTGACGGCGAACGCCGCGAGAATCGGGATCGTGAGGATCTGGTCGGGAATGGCGATGCCGGCGAAAGCGACCACCGGCACCCATGCGATGTTCAGGATGGCGACCAGCACTCCGAGCGCTTCGGCACCGAGCCAATTGAGCCAACCGAACGCGAACTCGCGCTTCTGCTGCGGGGTGAGGCTGCCGACGCGCGGCAGCAGCGACCGCCAGTGCTTTTTCAGAATTTGCAGGCCGCCATAGGCCCAGCGATGACGCTGCTTCTTGTAGGCATCGAACGTGTCGGGGAGGAGACCGTGCCCGTAGCGGCGATTGGTGTAATGAATTTGCCAGCCGTGCTCGAGCACGGCGAGGCCGAGGTCGGAATCCTCGACGATGGTGTCGCTCGACCAGCCGCCGGCGGAAACCAGTGCCGCGTGGCGAATGAGGCACATGGTGCCATGCACGATCACGGCGTTCACCTCGTTGCGCTGGACCATTCCGATATCGAAGAAGCCCGCATATTCGCCGTTCATGGCGTAATGCATCAGGCTGCGCTCGCCATCGCGATGATCCTGAGGCGCCTGGATCATCCCGACCTTGGGATCGCTGAAGACCGGCACCAGGTCGTTGAGCCAATCGGGCCGCACCACGTAATCGGCATCGATGACGGCGACGATCTCGGCGTCGGCAGCGGTGCGCTCGAGCGCAAGCCGCAAGGCTCCGGCCTTGAAGCCTGCAACGTTGTCGTCGCGGATGAACTTGAAACGATCGCCCAGCGTGCGGCAGTGCTCCTCGATCGGGCGCCAGAACGCCGGATCGGGAGTGTTGTTGATGACGATGATGCATTCGAAGCTGGGATAGTCGAGCCGCGCGAGCGCATCGAGCGTTGTCTTGAGCATTTCCGGCGGCTCGCGATAGGCCGGAACATGAATTGAGACCTTCGGCGCAAAGCCGTCCGCAGCGACCACCGGGCCAGCGAGCAGGCGGCGCGGCTCGTACCCGAAGGCGACTGCGGCAATCTCCTCGATACGTTTGAGCGCAATTGCCATCAGCGGGGCGAGCAGCGCGATGCCAAGCGCAAGCGCGAATGCCGAGCCGGGCACGAAATAGTGCGTCTCCCAGAACGCGAAGACGGTCGCGAACCAGGCGGCGGCCGTGTTCGCGGCAACAGCAAGCGTGAACGCCTCGCGTCCGGTGATGCGGCTGCGCGCCAGGATCGGCAGCGACAGCAACAGCCCGAGCGCAAGCGCAAGCCCGGCGGTTTTCCAGTGCTCGGGATCATGTGCCAATCCGACCCAGCCGAATTTGGCCTGGCGCGCGGCATCGAACACGCCCCAGTACATGCCGACGCTGCCTTCGTTGGTTTTCCACGGCTGATCGAAGGCCTCGATGATGTTGTAGTCGATGCCGTAGGCGTCGGCACGCGAGATGAAGTCCCGCAGTATCGTTGCCTGCTCGATGCGTCCGGGATAGGCACGCTGCATGTTGTAACCGGCGCTCGGCCATCCGAACTCCGCGATCACGATGCGCTTGCCCGGATGCACGCGGCGAAGCTTGTCGTAGAATTCGATGGTCTGAGCGACCACCCTGTCGGTCGGCACGCCCTCCCAGTACGGAAGGATGTGGGCGGCGATGAAATCGACGGCCGAGGCGAGCTCGGGATGCTCGACCCAGACCGACCAGATCTCACCCGTGGTGACCGGGGCGGGGCTTTGCCGCTTCACCCGCTGGATGATCTTGATGAGCTCGGGGATCGTCTTCTCGGCGCGGTAGATCGTCTCGTTGCCGACCACGATCGCGTTCACGTTTCTGTAACGGCGCGCAAGCGCAATCGCTGACCGGATCTCGCGCTCGTTGCGCGCTTCGTTCTTGTCGATCCAGATCCCGACCGTGACCTTCAGCCCGAACTCCTCGGCAATCGCCGGTATCAGCTCACCGCCTCCGGTGCTGCTGTAGGTCCGGATCGCCTGGGTGTACGGGCTGAGCACCTTGAGGTCGGCGCGGATCTGCGCCTCGGTGGGCCGATCGCCGAGATCGGGATGCTGCGAGCGGCTGTAAGGAGAATAGGAGATGCTGGCGAGGGGATAGTCGATATCGGCTACCGCCTGATGCCGCTGGAGCAGAGCCCACAAGCCGGCATGCACGCACACAACAAGCGCCACCACAGCCGCAACGGTGCGCATCGAAGGGTAACCAGCCCCGAAAAACGGGGACCGAACCCGTCCCCAACGGTCAACCGAAGTCAGAGGAAAGTACCTCAGTTGAAAGCCAATTGGCAAGTAGCCATGACTTATGGCCGTTTCAAGGAAAGAAAGAGCGCAACTAATAAAATCGTTCCGCGACGATCTAAACTTTCATTTCTGAATGTTCGTACAGCTTGGCGCGTTCGAGTGTGTCAAGATTTTCTCCGTCATGCGCGGGCTTGTCCCGCGCATCCACGTCTCGTTCGGCAGCCTAGGGCGTGGATGGCCGGGACAAGCCCGGCCATGACGAGCAGGGTATTAGCGGCTCGACGTGGTGCTGGGAGCGGCGGCCGTCCCCTGCGCCTCCTGGGTCGGATTGAGCCAGCAGGCATGCACGCGGCCGTTCAGCGTGTCGGTCGCCTTCGGATCGATATTTCCCTGGCGGACAACGCAGCGGAATGTCGCCTGGATGTGGTCGGACGGGCAGCCAAATCGGTCGTAGAGGTCGAGATGGCGAAAGGCGGTATCGAGGTCATCCCGCCACAGGAGGTTCACCACCCGGCGGCCGAGCCACACGCATTCGGCGTTGCCGGCGGGGCCGGTGAGAGCCTTCTCAGCTTCGGCGAACTCGTCGACCTTCTTTGGGGTCTCCTTCGCCTCGGCGGGCGGCTTCTCCGGCGGCTTCTGCTCCCCGTTTTCGGCCAATATCGGCGCTGAGGTAAGGAGCACCATTGCCGCGGCGACGCTCACGGCGAGAATACGCATACCAATCGGGGGCATGTCTGCTCTTGCGTTGTGGCTGTTCGAGCTGCGCGTCTCGGCTTCGCCGGGTTCTTGTATCGCGATACTGGCCGGATTGGTCAGCATTGCGGCAGCGTGTGGCAGGCGATTAAAGCAGGGGCGTGGCCACTCGCCAAGGGATTTGCCGAATGATTTCGCCCACGGGGATGGCGGGCGCGCTCATGGCCGCGGCCGCAGCGGTGATTGTCGCGGGCTGGGCGTGGCTGGGAAACCCGGTCCAGATGCCGGCCTCGCCGCTGGCGCCAAACGAGAAGGTCCACTGTATCTCCTACGCTCCCTTTCGGGGCGACCAGACGCCCTTCGGGCCGGATATTGCGATCGACCCCGCGCAGATCGAGCAGGACTTGGCGCAGCTCAAGGCGATCACCGATTGCGTGCGGACTTATTCCGTCGATCACGGGCTTGATCGGATTGCCGAGATCGCAAGGCAGCACGGGCTGAAAGTACTCCAAGGCTTGTGGCTGTCGAGCTTTCCGGATCGCAATCGCAGGCAGATCGCGACCACGATAGAGCTCGCGAGGCGATATCCCGATGTGATCGCGGCGGTAATCGTGGGGAACGAGGTCCTGTTGCGCGGCGAGATGTCGCCACTCGACCTCGCCGGCACGATCCGCGACGTCAAGGCGAATGTCTCCATGCCCGTCACCTACGCGGACGTGTGGGAGTTCTGGCTGCGGTACCGCGAAATCTCCCCCGAGGTCGATTTCATCACCATCCACATCCTGCCATATTGGGAAGACTTTCCCATCTCCGCCGAGCACGCCGCCGAGCACGTCGATTTCATCAGGCGCCGTGTAGCGGCAGCGTTCCCCGGCAAGGAGATCCTGGTGGGCGAGTTTGGCTGGCCGAGTGCTGGCCGCATGCGGGAGGGCGCGCTGCCGTCGCCGGTCAACCAAGCGCGCACCATGCACGAAGTGCTTCGGGTGGCAAAACGCGAAAACTACCGGGTCAATCTGATCGAGGCCTATGACCAGCCATGGAAGCGCGAGCTCGAAGGCACCGTGGGTGGTCACTGGGGCCTGTTCGACGCGTATCGTCGCATGCCCAAATTCACTTGGGGCGAGACGGTATCCGACCATCCGCTCTGGCCGTGGCAGGCTGTCGGCGGGGTAGGGCTCGCTGTCATCATCTTTGGTGCAGCTTATGTATGGCGCCCGACTAAAACTCCTGCGGTGCCTCAGCTCTGGCCGCAGGTCACGGCCATCGCGATCACATCAGGCGGTCTCATCGGTTGGACGATCGAGAACGTGCCGCTGGAAAGCCTGACCTTGGGCGACTGGCTGCGCTCATTCGGCTGGGCAGGAGCGGCGGTCTTTGCACCGATTTTTGCAGCTGCCGCGCTCGCATCGGGACGCGCCATGCCAAGCTTCAGTCAAATGCTCGGGGATCGGTCGCGTACTGACGGTCCAGAGTCCGTCCGAATGCCGACAATACGCGGCGATGCCGGAGGCGCCTTCCTCTCCCCGCTCTCGCCGGGAGAGGGGTGGGGTGAGGGGCAAACCTGCGCGATGCCGCACAGCGCCCCTCACCCCACCCCTCTGCCGATGAAGAATGGGGAGAGGGAGCAAGCCGTGTTTATGGCTTGGGTCGCGCCGGTCCGGCCGAAGTCAGGGCTGGAGCTCACGATGGGAATTCTGCTTATCGCGCTCGGAGTGCTCTCCGTCCAAGCGGCGCTCGGCCTTGTCTTTGACCCGCGCTATCGCGACTTTCCGTTCGCCCCGCTCACGGGCGCGGTCATACCGTTCCTCTTTCTCTCGAACTGGAAAGCGCGGCCGCGGGTGCCGGCAGCGGAGCTGGTCATGGCGGTCCTTCTCGCGGGCGCCGCCATCTACATCGTCTTGAACGAGGGCTTTGCGAATTGGCAGGCCTGCTGGTTTGCTGCCGGGCTTTGCGCGCTCGCGCTCATTCTGGTGCGGGCGCCGGCCGCGCCAGGCTGAGCAGCAACAAGGCAGCCGCGAAGCCGCAGAGATTGGTATTGTGCAACACGAGGCCGAATGACGTCGGAATGAGCGCGAAGGACATAAGGACCATTGAAGGGCGCAGCAGATTGAGTATCGCGACGATGAGAGCGGTCCAACCGAAAACGCCGTAGGTGAACAGCCAAATCGCCAGATCTCTGCTCGAGCACATCCAAGTATGAAAGCCGTCTTGGCATGCGAGGCCGACCTGCGAGTTCTCGATTTCGAAGTAGCGCACGTAGAGGGCCGCCCCGAATGCGGCAAAGCCGATGATCAGCAGCCAGTCGGTCTGGCGCGCGGTGGGAAGGAACAGCATAGTGGGCATTGTCGCAGTTTTTCTCGCTAAAGCAGAGCGCCGGCAAGACAGGCCCAAGACAGGCGCGCTCGCGCCGGCCTTTTTCCAGTCCTTGCGGTTCATTATGAGAATGGGCGGGCCTACGATGAGATTCGCGCTTGACTGCTGAGCGGACCTGCCTCGCCGTCGTGCTCGCGGCCGGCGAGGGCACGCGCATGCACTCCAGTCGACCCAAGGTGATGCATGCCATCGCCGGACAGTCCTTGCTCGCCCACACCCTTGCCGCCGTCCGCGAGGCCGGCGGAACGACCACGGCGGTCGTGGTCGGGCCGGCGGCGGAAGGCGTGATCGCCGAAGCAAAGCGGATTTTGCCAGGTGCGGAATTCTTCGTGCAAACGGAGCGGCGCGGCACGGCGCACGCGGTATTGGCTGCAAGGAGCGCCATTGCGCGCGGCCCGGACGACATCCTGGTGATGTTCGCCGATACGCCGCTGGTTACGCCGCACACGCTGCGTCGGATGCGGGCGGCGCTTGCGCAGGGTGCTGCGCTGGTGGTGCTCGGGTTCCGGCCCGCCGAGCCGCAGGGCTACGGCCGTATCGTGATGGCGGGCGGCGAGGCTGTTGCCATTCGCGAGGAGCTCGACGCCGGCAGCGAGGAGCGCAAGATCGATCTGTGCAATGCCGGATTGATGGCCTTTGCAGGTGCAACGGCGCTTGCGGCTCTCGACCGGATCGGCAGCGACAACCGCAAGGGCGAGTTCTATTTGACCGATGCGGTCGCAATCGTTCGCGCCATGGGCGGCCGCGCGGTCGTGATCGAGACCGAGGAGGAAGAGGTGCAGGGCGTCAACACCAAGGCTCAGCTGGCAGCAGCGGAAGCCACCTTGCAGCAGCGTTTGCGCAAGGCGGCATTGGAGGCGGGCGTCACCCTGGTTGCGCCCGAGACTGTCTTTCTGTCGTCGGATACCAGCTTCGGGCGTGACGTGGTGGTCGAGCCGTTTGTGGTGTTTGGACCGGGCGTGACGGTCGAAGACAACGCGGTGATCAGATCGTTCTCGCATCTCGTCCAGGCGCATGTTGGCAAGGGCGCCTCGGTTGGACCCTATGCCAGGCTGCGCCCCGGGGCGCGGCTCGAAGCGGACGTGCACATCGGCAATTTCGTGGAGATTAAAGAGGCGGTGTTCGAGACCGGCGCGAAAGCCAATCATCTCAGCTATATCGGCGATGCCATGGTCGGCGCGGGAGCCAATATCGGCGCCGGCACCATTACCTGCAATTATGATGGCGTTGCCAAGCACCGCACCGAGATCGGGAAGGGAGCGTTCATTGGCTCGAATTCAGCCCTGGTCGCGCCAGTGAAAGTCGGGGAAGGGGCCTACATCGGCTCGGGCTCGGTGATCACCCAAGACGTCCCGCCCAAGGCGCTTGCGGTCGCCCGCGGGCGCCAAGTGATCAAGGAGGGCTGGACCCAGCGGTTAATGGAGATGAAGTCAATGCTGAGGAAAGCGAAATAACTATTGGAGAAACGATACTTTTCGGGTGTAGTGAGGCAAATACCTCGCACCTACAACGAGGATCAGGACCATTCGATCCCGTGACCTTGGTCGTAGTGTTAATGCTGATTGTCACAATTTAAAAGGCATTTTGGGTTTCTGGTCCCACATTGACCCGGATATAAACTCGCCGGGCTAACATCGCGCAAACACAAGTGGGGGTACTGCTCGCATGTGCGGAATTGTGGGCATTATCGGACGCGAGCCGGTGGCCGGAGCGCTTGTGGACGCGCTCAAGCGGCTCGAATACCGCGGCTATGACTTCGCCGGTGTTGCCACCCTGGAGGGCGGCGACCTTGTGCGCCGTCGCGCCGAGGGCAAGCTGCGCAATCTCGAGGCGCGGCTTGCCAAGGAGCCGCTCGAAGGGACGATCGGAATCGGGCACACCCGTTGGGCGACGCATGGACGGCCGACCGAGAGCAACGCTCACCCCCATGCCACGGATCGCCTCGCGGTCGTGCACAATGGTATCATCGAGAACTTTCGCGAGCTGCGCGAGGAGCTGGAGAAGAAGGGGGCACAGTTCGGCTCGGAGACAGACACCGAGGTTGTCGCGCATCTCGTCACGCAGGAGATGAGCAAGGGCCACTCTCCGGCGGATGCGGTCGCGGCCGCTCTGCCCCGGCTGCGGGGCGCATTTGCGCTCGCCTTCCTGTTCAAGGGCGAGGAAGACCTTCTGATCGGGGCGCGCAAGGGCTCACCGCTCGCCATAGGCTACGGCGAAGGCGAGATGTTTCTCGGCTCCGACGCCATTGCGCTCGCGCCCTTCACCGATGCGATCTCGTATCTTGAGGATGGCGACTCCGCCGTGCTCACGCGCAAGGGTGCAGAGATCCGTGATGCAAAGGGCAGCAAGGTCGAGCGCGCGGTTCTGCGCACCTCAGCATCGGCGTTCCTGGTCGACAAGGGCAATTACCGTCACTTCATGGCGAAGGAGATCCATGAGCAGCCCGAAGTGGTCGGCCACACCCTTGCCCATTATCTCGACATGGCGGCCGAGCGCGTGCTGCTGCCCACTGAGCTCCCATTTGACTTTCGCCAGCTGCAGCGGGTCTCGATCTCGGCTTGCGGCACCTCCTATTACGCCGGACTGGTTGCGAGGTATTGGTTCGAGCGGTTTGCCCGCCTGCCGGTCGAGATCGATGTGGCGTCCGAGTTTCGTTACCGCGAGGCGCCGCTGGAGCCGGGCGGACTGGCGATTTTCGTATCGCAGTCGGGCGAGACCGCCGATACCCTCGCCACACTCCGTTATGCCAGGGAGCACCGGCAGCACACCCTTGCGATCGTCAACGTGATCAGCTCGACGATTGCGCGCGAAAGCGAGGCGGTCATGCCGACGCTCGCAGGCCCCGAAATCTGCGTCGCTTCCAGCAAGGCGTTCACCTGCCAGCTTGCGGTGCTGGCGTGCCTGGCGATCGCGGCGGGTCGGGCGCGCGGTGTGCTCTCGCCAGAAGATGAGCGTGCGCTGGTGCGCGCGTTGATCGAAGTGCCGCGGCTGATGACCGAGGCGCTCGCCCTTGAACCGCAGATCGCTCTGCTCGCGATCGACCTCGCCAAAAGCCACAACGTTCTTTATCTCGGCCGCGGCACGAGTTTTCCGCTTGCGCTCGAAGGCGCGCTCAAGCTCAAGGAAATCTCCTACATCCACGCCGAAGGCTATGCGGCGGGTGAGCTCAAGCACGGGCCCATAGCCCTCATCGACGAGCAGATGCCGGTGATTGTCATCGCGCCGTTCGATCGCATTTTCGAGAAGACGCTCTCCAATGTGCAGGAGGTCGCAGCGCGTCGCGGCAAGATCATTCTGATCACTGATCCCAACGGCGCCCATGAGGTCCACCAAGACGCATTGCGCACGCTGACGCTTCCAGCTATGCCGGCGATGGTGACGCCATTGGTCTATGCGATACCCGTGCAGCTCATCGCCTATCACACAGCCGTCGTGATGGGCACCGACGTCGACCAGCCGCGTAATCTCGCGAAGTCAGTGACCGTGGAATGAGCAAGCCCGCACGTTTTCATGTGTGTAGCGTGAATGTGCCAGGATGACCGAGCCTGATCGAACTGCGGGCAGCCGACCGCGGCTCGTAACCGCCGATGTCTCGGCCGATGCTGGCAAGCCGTTCCACCATGGGCTGGTCGGTCGGCTGCGCAATTACTTTCTGACCGGCCTCATTCTGGTCGGACCGCTCTACATCACCGTTGGCCTCACCTGGTGGTTTATCAACTGGGTGGACGATCTGGTTCGGCCTTTCATTCCTGTTGCCTACCGGCCGGAGACGTATCTGCCGGTCAAGATCCCCGGTCTCGGGCTTATCCTGGCACTCGTGAGCCTGACGCTGCTCGGGTTCCTCACCGCAAATTTCGTCGGGCGCAAGCTGGTGGAGGCGAGTGAAAACATCCTTCACCGCATGCCGGTCGTGCGGCCGCTCTACAAAAGCCTGAAACAGATTTTCGAGACCCTGTTCGCCAAGAGCGGAACGTCGTTCCGCCGCGTCGGTCTGGTTGAATTTCCTTCGCCTGGGATGTGGTCCTTGGTCTTTCTGTCCAATCCTCCGGGCTTCGATGTCGGGTCTCGACTTCCCGATGGCGAGCACGTTGCCGCCTTCATGCCCTGCACGCCCAACCCGACGACGGGATTCTTCTTCTACGTGCCGCGCCGCGACATCATTGAGCTCGACATCACCGTGGAGGCAGCAATGACCCTGGTCATGTCGGCAGGCATGGCCCAGTCCGGTGGAAACGATCAGCAACGGCTTGCCGCCATGGCCGAAACGGCCCGCATCGCGGGCGCGCCTTCTTCCGCACCTACGGTGCCGGCGAAGTAATTACCGCGAGAACTGGTGCCGTTATCCCGCGCGCAGCAGCCGGATCGCTTCGTCGCGCTCGAAGATATAGAGGAGGTGGCGCAATGCCTGTCCGCGCTCCGACGCCAGCGCTGGATCGCGCGCCAGCAACAGCGCGGCATCGTCGCGCGCCGGGCCGACGAGCTTGGCGTGTGTTCCGATCCGGGCAATACGGAACCCCGGCATTCCCGATTGCCGCGTCCCCAGGACGTCTCCTTCCCCGCGCAGCTTGAGATCCTCCTCCGCGATGCGAAAGCCGTCCTCGCTTTCGCGCATGATGCGAAGGCGCGCTTTTGCGGTCTCGCCCAGGGGCGGCTTGTAGAGGAGAAGGCACGTGGAGCGCTCGGCGCCGCGTCCGATGCGCCCGCGCAATTGATGCAGCTGCGCCAGTCCGAAGCGCTCGGCATGCTCGATCACCATCACTGTTGCTTCCGGCACATCGACGCCGACCTCGATGACCGTGGTAGCCACCAGGAGCCGGGTCTCACCGCTCGCAAATCGCGCCATTGCGAGATCCTTCTCGGCGCCCTTCATACGGCCGTGAATGAGATCGACCATGGCGCCGAAGCGCTGTCGCAAGGCAAGGGAACGCTCCTGCGCCGCCGCGAGATCGACGCTCTCCGACTCTTCCACCAGCGGACAAACCCAGTAGACCCGGTGCCCGGCACTCAGTGCCCGGCCCACGGCTTCGACTACATCCTCGGTCCGATTGAGCGGAACAGTGCGGGTATCGATAGGCTGGCGTCCGGCTGGTTTCTCGCGCAACTCGGAAACATCCATGTCGCCGAAATAGGACAGCACCAGCGTGCGCGGAATGGGAGTTGCGGTCATCACCAAGACATCGACAGCCTCGCCTTTGCGGGCAAGCGCAAGGCGCTGGTGCACCCCGAACCGGTGCTGCTCATCGACCACTGCAAGTCCAAGATCGCGAAACTCGACCTGCTCCTGGAACAACGCGTGCGTCCCGACCAGGATGTGGATCTCGCCAAGCGCGAGCTGCTCGAGGATGGTGCCGCGCTCGCGACCGCGTTCACGCCCGGTCAGAATGGCGACGTTGATTTTGGCGAGAGCAGCCAGCGGCGTGATCGTGTTGAAGTGCTGGCGCGCCAGAACCTCCGTCGGCGCCATGAGCGCAGCTTGGCGCCCGCCTTCGATCACGGCAGCGCCGGCCAGCAGCGCTACCACCGTCTTGCCGGCTCCGACGTCGCCCTGGAGCAGCCGCAGCATGCGTTGCGGCTTGGCCAGATCGGCGACAATGTCGGCTACCGCGCGGGACTGTGAGGGGGTCAGCGAGTAGGGCAGTGCCTCTATCAGCTTCTTCCTGAGTTGGCCGCTGCCGAGCGTTGCCCGTCCGGCGGGGCGTCGCACGTGTTGCCGCACCAGGGCTAGCGCAAGCTGGCCGGCGAGAAACTCGTCATAGGCCAGACGTGACCACGCCAAACCCTCGGGCAGGACCTCCGCCGGCTCAGCCGGGCGGTGCAATACCCGCAGCGCCTCGGCGAAGGTCGGGTATCGCTCCCGGGCCACCCAGCTCGGCTCCTGCCACTCAGGCAGCATGGGTATGCGCGTGAGCGCGGCATCTACCGCCTTGCTCACGGCATTGAGGCTCAGGCCTTCGGTCAGCGGATAGACCGGCTCGACCAGCGGAAGTTTCGCTACGTCGGCTTCGGCGATGATGCGATCCGGATGCACCATCTGTCGCATCCCATCGTAGAGCCTGATGATGCCCGACGCGTAGCGCCGCTCGCCCACGGGCAGAAGCTTCTGCAGGTACTCCTTGCGGGCGTTGAAAAACGTGAGAATGAGATCGCCGGTCTCGTCGCTCGTATACACCTGATAAGGAGCGCGGGGCCGGTGCGGCGGCGGGGCTCGGTGACGATCCACAGTAACGGCGACGGTCACCACGGTATCGAGTGTCGCATCGCGCAATTTCGGTCGAGAACGGCGGTCGATCACGCCGGTGGGCAAGTGAAAGAGGAGATCGATGATGCGAGGCTTGTCGTCCCGGTCGAGCAGCCGTGCGTAGAGCGTTTCCAGCTTCGGTCCTACGCCGGGCAGCGTGGTGACGGCAGCAAACAGCGGGTTGAGCAGGCTTGGCCGCATAGCGCTGTCATACCCTTCGAATGCGAGACTTCCAGTTCTGCGGCGGGATGAAGCAAGGCCTTGCTAAATCGGACATCCTGACCGTCGGAGGCTAGCTCTGCCGAACCTCTTCGGCTGACATTCTCTGCAAGGCTCGCTATATCATGCTGGCCCGGCACCGTCCGGGCTTTTGGCGTTGGGCAGAGACAAGCAAAAGATGGCGGACAGCGCCGATTCGAATGCCGACCTTGAAGTCCGCCGACGCAGGCTTCTGTTTCGCGCTTGGCATCGCGGCATGCGCGAGGTGGATCTCATCATGGGACGATTTGCCGATCACGAGATTTCGGAATTGGGAGCCGAGGAACTCGGAGAGTTCGAGCAACTGTTGGAGATGGCGGACCGCGAGCTGCTCGCGTGGGTGACCGGCGAAGCCGATGTGCCGCGCAGCCTCGACACTGCACTGTTCCGCCGGTTGCGTGATTTCAACCGCCAAGGCCGCGGTGCCCGATGAGCCTGGCGCGCAATCCGATTGATCGCATCGCACCCGATCGTCCGCTCACACTGGCGGGGGTGGCCGACGGGGCGGAAGGGCTTGTCATCGCCGATCTCGCGCGCGCCTTGGCCGCACGCCGCGAGGCCCCGGCGGTGCCGCTCGCAGTCGTGTGTCGCGACGGGCCGCGCTTGGCAGCATTGAGCCGCGCTCTCGGGTTCTTTGCACCTGATCTGGGCGTGGCTGAATTCCCTGCATGGGATTGCCTGCCCTATGACCGGGTGTCGCCGCATTCCGCGTCCGTCGCCCAGCGGATGACTGCGCTGTCGCGGTTGGCGCGCCGCACGAAAGGCCGCGAGCACCCGACCATTTTGCTCACCACCGTCAACGCCGCGGTGCAGCGCGTGCCCGGCCGGGAGTTTGTGCGGCATCAGTCACTATCGGTTGCGCCCGGCAATGTATTGGCGATGGAGGGCATTACCGCGTGGCTCGAGCTCAATGGCTTCACGCGTGCCTCAACGGTGCGCGAGCCCGGCGATTACGCGGTGCGCGGCGGGATCATCGATCTCTATGCGCCCGGGACGGCCGAGCCGGTGCGGCTCGACTATTTCGGCGACACCTTGGAGAGCATCCGCACCTTCGATCCCGAGATTCAACGCACGACCGGCCAATTGCATGGTCTCGATCTCGTTCCCGTCGCCGAATTTCAGCTCTCGACTGATGCGATCAAGCGCTTCAGGCTGGGCTATATCGAGGCATTTGGCGCGCCCGCTCCGGACGATCTGCTTTATCAGGCGGTTAGCGAAGGCCGGCGACATCCGGGGATGGAGCACTGGCTTCCTCTGTTCCACGCGCAACTCGAGACGCTGTTTGATTATCTGCCGGGCTCATGCGTCGCGCTGGAGCCGCTAGCAGAGGATGCCGCCCGGGAGCGGTTAGGACAGATCCAGGACTATTACGATGCACGCCAGCAGGCGCTGTCACAGCGCGGCTCGGGACCGCCTTACAAGCCGCTACCGCCCGAGAGGCTGTATCTGCGCGAAGGAGAATGGCGCGAGCGGATAGATCAGGTACCGCTTGTGCGGCTCACGCCGTTCTCCGTGCCGCAGAGCCAGGGGACGGTGATCGATGTCGCGGCCAAGCAGGGGCACAATTTTGCCGCGGAGCGCGCCGAGCCGGGGCGCAACGTGTTCGAGGCGGTAGCCAGGCACGTCGCGGCGCTGCAAGGAAGCGGCAAGCGCGTCACCATCGCGCTGTGGAGCGAAGGCGCACGCGATCGCATGTCGCACGTGCTGGGCGACCATGGCATTCATGATCTCTCCCCCGTCGCCTCCTGGAACGAGGCTATGCGACTGCCCAGCGGGCGCGTCGCGCTCGCAGTCCTGGGACTGGAAAGCGGATTCGAGACTGCCGATGCAGCCGTCATCAGCGAGCAGGACATCCTCGGCGACCGGCTGGTCCGCCCGCGACGGATCACACGGCGTGCCGAAAATTTCATAGCCGAGGCGACGAGCCTCGCTGCCGGCGATCTCGTCGTTCACGTCGATCACGGGATTGGTCGCTTCATTCAGCTGCGCGCCATCGAGGCAGCGGGCGCACCGCATGACTGCCTTGAGCTGCACTACGCCGGCGGCGACAAGCTGTTCCTGCCGGTGGAAAACATCGAGCTCCTCTCCCGTTACGGTTCGGAGGAGACGCATGTCGATCTGGATCGGCTCGGTGGGGGTGCTTGGCAGGCGCGCAAGGCGCGCATGAAGAATCGCATCCGGGAGATTGCGAATGAGCTAATCAAGATCGCGGCGGAGCGGCAACTGCGTGAGGCGCCGCGGCTCGTCGCCGAGGACGGCCCATATCAGGAATTTTGCGCCGGTTTTCCATACGAGGAGACTGAGGATCAGCAGGCCGCCATCGACGTCGTTCTCTCCGAGCTTGGGTCCGGCCGCCCCATGGACCGGCTCATCTGCGGAGATGTCGGGTTCGGCAAGACCGAGGTCGCGCTGCGCGCTGCTTTTGTCACGGTCATGCAAGGCAAGCAGGTGGCGGTCGTGGTGCCGACGACGCTGCTTGCCCGTCAGCACACCAGCACGTTTGCCGAGCGTTTTCGCGGCTTCCCGGTGAAGATCGCGCAGGCCTCCCGCCTCGTTTCCGGCAAGGAGCTAACCCGCGCGAAGAAGGGCATCGCCGACGGTACGATCGACATCGTCGTGGGTACCCATGTGCTTCTGGGCAAGTCGATCAAGTTCCGTGATCTCGGGCTTCTCGTCGTCGATGAGGAACAGCATTTCGGTGTCGCGCACAAGGAGCGGCTCAAGCAGATCCGCGCCGAGGTGCACGTGCTCACCCTGACTGCGACCCCGATCCCGCGGACCTTGCAGCTCGCGCTCTCGGGAGTGCGCGAGCTGTCCATCATCGCCTCGCCTCCTGTCGATCGGCTCGCGGTGCGCACCTTCGTATCCCCCTTCGATTTGGTGATCGTGCGCGAAGCGCTGCTGCGGGAACGGTATCGCGGTGGGCAGGCATTTTATGTATGCCCCCGGATCGAGGACCTAGCAGCGGCCAAGGATCTTTTGGACAAACATGTCCCGGAATTGCGGGTTGCGGTTGCGCACGGGCAGATGGCGTCAACCGTGCTCGACGATATCATGTCCGCCTTCTACGACGGCAAATACGACCTCCTCCTGTCGACGACGATCGTCGAGTTCGGCCTCGACATTCCAAACGCGAACACGCTGATTGTGCATCACGCCGACCGTTTCGGCCTGTCCCAGCTCTATCAGCTGCGGGGGCGGGTAGGGCGCGCGAAGGTGCGCGCCTATTCCTGTTCACGCTTCCTGCCGGCCGCAAGGTCACGCCGCAGGCGGAGCGGAGATTGCAGGTCTTGCAGTCGCTCGACACGCTCGGGGCCGGATTCCAGCTCGCGTCGCACGATCTCGACATTCGCGGGGCCGGCAACCTCCTGGGCGAGGAGCAGTCCGGTCACATCAAGGAGGTCGGGTTCGAGCTCTATCAGCAAATGCTGGAGGAGGCAGTTGCCGGTCTCAAAGCGGGGCTCAGCGCCCCTGCCTCGGACAAATGGTCACCGCAGATCACCATCGGCGCTCCGGTAATGATCCCCGAGGATTATGTCGCGGACCTGCCGGTGCGGCTTGCGCTGTACCGGCGGCTGGCCGAGATCGATGCGGAACGTGAGATCGAGGCCTTCGGTGCTGAGATGGTGGACCGTTTCGGGCCGTTGCCTCGCGAAGTCGAGCACCTGCTCGAGGTGGTGCGAATCAAGCTGCTGTGCCGCGAGGCCAATGTCGAGAAGATCGACGCCGGTCCCAAAGGCGCGGTCATCTCCTTTCGCGAAAACACGTTCGCCAATCCCGACCGCCTGGTTGCCTTTATCCGCGACCAGGGGCGGGCGGCTCGCGTCCGGCCAGACATGAAAGTCGTGTTCTTCCACGACTGGGAGAAGCCAGAGCAGCGGCTGCGGGGAACGGCGGCGATCCTGCGCGACTTGGCCGCGCTTGCGCAGCCAGCTGCAGCCGCTTGATGCTTACCGCCTCGCCTATTCGGCAGCTTGCCGGTTGGCGTATTCATGGGCAGCACGGTCAATCGCCTGAGCGAGATGGTCCGGCGTCTGCGCCCCCTGCACCGCGAGCGCTCCACCCAGAATAAAGCAGGGGACGCCGTCGATGCCCGCCGCCTTGGCAAACTCGGCTTCCTTCTCGACCCGCTCGACATCCCGATCGCTGGCAAGGCGTCTGCGCACCTCCGCGCCGTCAAGGCCGCTCGCGCTGGCGGCTTCGACCAGCACATCGCGGTCGGAAAGGTCTCCGCCCTCCGTGAAATAAAGATCCATGAGCCGCTGCTTCATGCCGCCGGCATTGCCGGTTTCGCCAGCCCAGAGAATGAGGCGGTGGCAATCGAGCGTGTTTGGCTGTCGTGTGATTTTATCAGGGGCATAGATCAATCCCTCGGCGGCTGCCGCATCGGAAACCCGTTGCGCAATCGCGCGGTAGCGCTCGGGAGAGCCGAACTTGGCGGTGAGATAGGCGTCGCGGCTCATGCCTTCGCGAGGCACCCAGGGATTGAGAAAGTACGGTTGGAAGTGCATCTCGACCGGAATATCGGGCCGCAGCGCGATTGCCTTTTCCAGCCGACGCTTGCCGATGAAGCACCACGGACAGACGACGTCGGAGACCATGTCAATCGGCAAAGTCATTTGGGCCACTCCTGTTGGAGTGGAACATATAAGCCGATTTGT
>CAWJDY010000059.1:0-44513 GCA_963841705.1 uncultured Alphaproteobacteria bacterium | reverse complement strand
GAGCCATTCCGGCCGGGCCAGAAGGCGCCTTTGTTTCCCGGTGGGCCGGCCACCATCCCGCATGCCCTGCCCGGGGACGTGCTCGACACCGCGAACTGGACTTGGCGCGAATACGGCCAGCGCATTGGAATCTGGCGGCTCATGGACGTGTTCGACGCCACCGGAGTGGCGCCGTCCTGCACCTGCAACGGCATGATCCTCACCGTGCGCCGGCGCATCATCGATGCGGTCAAGGAACGCGGTTGGGAGATCGTCCCGCACAACTGGGCGCAGAACGACCTGCTCACGGATTACGCGCACAACCCCGAGCAGGAGCGCGCCGTGATCCGCCGCACCCTCGACGCATACGAAAGTGTGGTCGGCCGGCCGGCGAAGGCCTGGCTCTCCTCCGCGATCCGCGGCATCGCGTACACGCCGGCATTCCTCAAGGAGTTCGGCTTGATCGCCTACTGCGACTATCTCAACGATGATCAGCCCTATCTCATCGACACCATTCACGGCCCGATCGTCTGCGTGCCGTATTCCAACGACATCAACGATTTCAACATGTTTGCGCGCGGCGGGCTGTCCATTCGCGACGGCATCGACATGCTCAGGCTCTGCTTCGATCAGCTCTACGCCGAGGGCGCCGCAACTGCGCGGATCATGAACGTCGGCCTGCATCCCCATGTCATCGGCCAACCGCACCGGATCGCGGCGCTGCGGGAGTTCATCGCCTACGTGAAGACAAAGTCGCACATCTGGTTTCCGACGCGCGAAGAGATTGCCGCGTGGTACCTGAGCGAAGCCCCGCGCCATATCCCCCGTGGGACATAGGACGCCGAGACGCGCAAAATTCTGGTCAATTGCGCAAAAACTGCCTCCGCCGAAGTGGGACTCGTGCACGGTGCAGGTCCTGAATGCAGGCGACGGTCTTGCTCGCGCGGCGATGCGTGACGATGCAGGCGAACCGCCGGGCGCGGGCATGAAACGGTAAAAACTGGGGGCGCGCCCGATACGCGATGGTGATTTCGACGTTTTTGGCTTTGGGTTTTTCATGCCGGATTTCATGCCGGTCTCCTTCGCCCAGAACAGCCCATTGCGCGGGACAATTCTTTTCTCGCGCTCGTCATCTTCGGAATCCTGGAGGATAACCAACTATACACGAGTCCCAGTAACCTGTTAACGACTTTTTGTTTATTGCCGGCTCAGCCGGCTCGACGCTAACCCACCCGACGCAGCGATCGTGATTTAACTTCATCGAAACGCGCTCTAAATCGCTGCAAGGAAGGAAGACAACGCGTGTCCTCCCGGCAGAAATTTTGCTTGAAAATTTTGCTTGATATCTTGACACTGTAACAAACTTCTGCTATGAGTTGCGAATCTTCGAAAGCTGTGATAGAAGCCCGGCTCGGACTCCCGCGCCGGGCTTTTTGTTTGGCCAATCGTCCGTCGGCTGTCGTCGGCTTCGCAAAAGGAGGACAATGCATGCAGTTCCAAAAAGGCCAAAGCGGCAACCCGGCGGGCCGATCGCGAGGATCGCGAAACCAGGCATCCATTCGACTGCAGGAGATGCTCGAACAAAGCGAGGAGTTGCTCTTCAACAAGGCCGTCGCGATGGCCATGGCCGGCAACATCGCGGCCCTTCGGCGGCCTGGAGCCACTCCGCCCACGCACAGGAACGAGCCCCTGTTTTGCGAGATGCCGCCGCTTGCAAAGGCCGCCGACGCCGTCGCTGCCATCGCCGGCATCGCATCCGCTGCGCTCGCCGGCGACGTCACGGCGGACGAGGCTGCCAAGCTCACCAAGGTGATGTCCGTTTACGTCAAAGCCCTTGAGGCCAATGAGTTTGAGGACCGGCTCGCTTTGCTGGAACGCACGGACCTCAAGCGGATGGGAGAGCTGAGAAACGGCGCGCCCATCAACAGTAATGCGGGCTCCATCGAGCGTGAGCGCAAAGGCTGAACCGATGGAGCCAGCCTGGCGTAAGCGCTTGAGAGCGCAGGAAGAACGGCGCAATGAAACGCACACCCATTACCTGTGGAGGGACGCAGGCGAAACTCTCGAGGACGTGCGGGAACGTTTTCGCCGGATGGCCGAGCTGGGACGCGCCGATGAGAACGACGACTACATCATCTTTCGCTGGGAGTGGTGATCGCGATCTTGCGTCATGAATTGCAGGTGCACCCCACTGGTATTTCCCTGTTATTTCCTGTTCTTGCCTGTTCCGGATCCTGCCGTTTCGGCAGATGTCCTTGCTGGTACTCGCTTTTTTGCAGGTTTTGGATGTTGCCCCGCCCCCCTTTACAGGGATTTGCAGGCAGGGGAAGCCAATGGCACCCGCCCCAACACCGATAATGGATGATTTACCAGGAGTAACCCGGCCGCATGCGCCCTACCCTGATCTCCCCGAGAATGTCGCAGCGGGCGGCATGCTGCACGAGCTTGCCTGCGCCGCCGGCAAGCGCATCGTGTTCTATGCGCCTTCGGGGAACGCTCGGCCATGGCGGTGCAGGCGGCCCAGGATTTCGGCATTGCCTCAGCCTGCCACATCGCGGGCGGCATCGACGCCTGGAGAAAGGCGGACGGCCCGCTGGTGCATTAGCTGCGCTGGACCAGTTTCCTCTTGGTGCTCGCCCTGGTCCTGTCGGCCTCTTCCGCAAGCGTTCTCCAGCTCGCTTCCCTTTCTTGCAGGAACTGTTTTTCGTCGGCTGTTATGGCCGACCTAATCAGCTCGCGACATTCCTCCGCGAATTGCCGGTATTGCGATGCTGCGAGTTCCATGGCGGTAAAACCCTCTGACTTTCGAGGTGACGCTCCAGAGAAAACCACGCCAAACCTTGGCAACTCCTTACGAGCGCAGACTTCAAATACCCAATACCAGCACTTCGAGAATGCTCATTGCTATCATCAGGACCGAGAATGATACAATATCGTAATCGAGCCAATGCGGACGATGTACGGTCATCAAACCCTCCCAGCCGTGAGCGTTGCAGGTCCGCGCTTCTGAGCGCGCTCGCCCGAATCAGTCTGAGCACGAGTATGGTAGGGCAACTTATAGACTGCGCTTCATTTTGTATTTGATAAACTAAGTTTGTTTTCTCAGTGTGGCTTAACTGCAACTCAACTCTGCGCCGACAAAACCAAGAATTGCGATAACTTCGTAGATTTGGCGCGCTGGGGAGTGAAATAGAGGGGTGAGGGTTAGCTGCCTTGCCTCTGCGAAGAAAAATTTAAAGGAGCAATTTGAAACGCGCCTCTAGTCGCGGGCGACCGCTTCGCGTGCCGCATCCTCATACGCGGTTGCCGGCGCTCCAGCTCCAGAAATCGCGACCCTCGTCCTGCATGAAGCGGGCGAGCACCATGTTGTGCACCTCGGAGGCGCCGTCGACGAGGCGCGCTTGACGGGCGTAGCGGTAGATCCATTCGAGAATGGTGTCCTTCGAGTAGCCGCGCGCGCCATTGAGCTGGATCGCCACGTCCGCCGCCTGGTGCAAGGTATCGGCGACATGGACCTTGGCCATCGACACCTCCTTGCGGGCGCGGTCGCCCTGATCGAGCTTCCAGGCGGCGTGCATGACGAGGAGCCGCCCGATCGCAATGCGGTGCGCCGTCTCACCGAGCTTGATCTGCACGCTTTCACGGTCCGCAAGCTTGATGCCGAAACCTTCCCGCTCGCTCACGTAGCTCTGTGCAATCTCCATGCAGCGCTTGGCGAGACCGAGCCAGCGCATGCAATGGGTGAGGCGGGCGGGCCCCAGCCGGATCTGGGTGGCGCGCAGGCCGTCGCCCACCTGCATCAGCACGTTCTCGTCGGGCACTTCGAGCCGTTCGAACATGAGCTCGCAGTGGCCGCCGTGCTCTTCCGGCCCCATGATGGGAATGCGGCGGGCGATGTGCCAGCCGGGCTGGTCGCGATGAAAGAGAAAGGCGGTAAGCCCGCGGCGCGCGTCATCGGAGGTGCGCGCGATCAGAATGAAATGCTCGGCAATTCCCGCGCCGGTAATGAACCATTTGTGGCCGTGGATCGTCCAGCCGTTGCCCTTGCGCTCGGCGCGGGTGAGCATCATGGCCGGGTCGGAGCCGCTGCCGGGGGCGGGCTCGGTCATCGCGAAGGCCGAGCGCACCCGACCTTCGACGATCGGCCGCAGCCACTTCTCTTTTTGCGCTGACGTGCCGGCACGCGCCAGCAGGTTCATGTTGCCGTCGTCCGGTGCTGCGCAATTGAGTGCCAGGGGTCCGAAGATGGAGCGGTTTGCTTCCTCATACATCGCTGCCCAGCCGACGATCGGCAGCCCCATCCCGCCATATTCCGTCGGCGCCTGCGGCGCCCACAGGCCTTGCGCCTTCGCTTTTGCCTGCAGGCTGCGCAACACGTCGAGGCGGATGTTCTCATGGTCGTCGTAGTTGGCGCGATCCGCCTCGAGCGGCATCACGTGCTCCTCGACAAAGCCACGCGTGGCCAGGCGCACCTTCTCGATCTCGGGCGGCAGCGTGAAATCCATTACTCCCCTCCTTCGTCTTGGCGCGGGCGATCGCCCGCATCAGCCGCGCAACGCCACCATCTGACCGCCATCGACCACGATTGTGGCCCCCGCTATGAAGCGGCCGGCGTCGGAAGCGAGCAGCAGCAGCGCGCCATCGAGGTCGCGCTCCTCGCCGAAGCGTCCCACCGGGATCTCACGCTTGATCGCCGCGCCCGCGTCGCTGGTGAGGTACTCGCGGTTGATGTCGGTGACGATCCAACCCGGCGCAATCGCATTGACCCGGATGCCCTGGAACGCGAGCTCGAGCCCGAGCGCCTTGGTGAGCTGGATCACGGCCGATTTTGCTGCCGCATAGGCGACCGTGCCCTTGGCGACGCCCAAGCCCAGCACCGACGCAATATTGATAATGGCTCCGCCTTTGCCGGCGGCGAGCATCCGCCGTGCTGCTTCCTGCGCCCAGAAGAAGACGGCATCGAGATTGGTGGCGATGACGCGTCGCCACTCCGCTTCCGGCAGATCGATCGCGCGATGGGTGTGCGCAACGCCGGCATTGTTGACGAGAATGGTGACGCAGCCGAATGCCGCCTCGGCTGCATCGAAGGCCTGCATCATGGCGCGATGGTCGAGCACGTCGGCCGCGACCGCCATCGCTCGGCCCCCCGCCTTCTCGATTTGCCCTTTCACCGCCGCGAGCCGCTCCCCGCGGCGCGCCACCAGGACGACGGCCGCGCCGCCCGCTGCCAGTACTTGCGCAAAGCGCACGCCAAGTCCGCTCGAAGCGCCAGTAACCAGCGCCACCCGGCCGGTGAGGTCGAACAGCTCGCCTGTGCTCATGGGAAATGCTTTCTCAACTCGCTCGAATACCGAGCGGATAATTCAACGCAGCGCAAGCGATTTTGCCTACCCTACGACAACGCAGCCAGCCTAACCGAACCAGCCACCGCATGCCGCGTCTCCGTCTGCAAAATGGAACCCTTTCCGCTGGCATGCGCGTTGCATACGCATGGATGTGAGGACTTCCGTGCACCGCCCGACAGAAAGCGCGCGCTCCGTGGGTCGAGCCGATGCCGTGCCCACCCACGACAAAGCTCGGTCCGCTCGCTCGCTGTTCTTGATGGTTTTTCCCTCGATCATGCTGCCGATGTTCCTGGCGGTCGCCGATCAAACGATTGTTGCGACCGCCTTGCCCGCCATTGCGGCAGAGCTGGGGGAGATCCAGCGAGTACCCTGGATCGTGCTCTCTTATTTGATCGCATCAACGATAGCTGCGCCGGTATATGGCCGGGTCGGCGACATGCTCGGACGCAAGCGCATGATGCTGGTCGCGCTCGCCGTTTTCATCGCGGCCTCGGCGTTATGCGCCGTCTCCTTCAATATCCTGATGCTCGTGGGCATGCGGGTGTTGCAGGGATTGGGTGGCGGCGGGCTGATGACGCTCTCGCAGGCCTTGATTGGAGAGAGCGTGCCGCCGCGGGAACGCGGACGCTATCAGGGTTATCTGGCTGCCGTTGCGGTCAGTGCGAACACGTTTGGTCCGTTCGCCGGTGGCTATCTCACCGAGTATTGTGGCTGGCAGTCGATCTTCCTTGTCAACCTGCCGCTCGGTCTCGGCGCCGTCTTGCTTGTCCTTCGGCTGCAAGCGCAGCCCGGCAAAGCGGGAGCACAGTCATTCGACATTCCAGGACTGGTGCTGTTTGCGGTCTTCATCGGAACGACCGTGCTGGCGCTGGAACAGTTCCAGGCTTTCAGTGTGCATGCAGTGCCGTTCACCATTGCGCTTGCAGCTATTGCGATTGCTTCAGCCGCGTTCCTGTGGCGGCGCGAGCAGCGGAGCAAATCTCCCTTGCTGCCGGTTTCGCTGTTGCGCCATCCCGCTGTTTGGCGAAGCGACGCCCTTGCAGCCTGCCATGGGGCCGCCTTGGTCTCGCTGATCACCTTCCTGCCCATCTATTTTCGCGCGGTCCTGGGCGCCTCGCCGGCGGAGACCGGTCTCCTGCTTCTGCCGCTTACGATCGGAATTGGAGTGGGGTCGATGATCACGGGGCGACTTATCAGCAAGACCGGATACACAGCGGTGATCCCTTTCTATGGGCTGATGGTGGTGACCGCGTGCCTCCTCTTTCTGGGATTTTGGGCGACGCATCTCAGCACCCGGGAGCTCCCGTGGATTTTTGGCGTGAATGCGCTGTTCATGGGCACGGTCATGGGAGTGGTGCAGGTTACCGTCCAGACCGTCTCCGGCCCGCAGATGCTGGGCGCTGGCGCAGCCACGGTGCAGTTCTCGCGGTCGGTGGGCGCTGCGGTCGGCACTGCGATCGTAGCCGCTGTGCTGTTCTCCATTCTCGCCGCAATGGATCCGGAAACTGCAAGCCGGTTTGGTCGGATTGTCGAGCAAGGTCCCGATGTGATCACAACGCTTTCACCGCATCAGCAGGCAGTCGCTCGAGATGCGATCGGCACTGCGTTCCGTGCCGCGTTTGTTGTGGTCGCCCTGTTTACGGGCACGGGAATATGGCTGGCGGGCTCGCTTCCGCTCCGAATGGTGGAAAGCAACCGGAATTGATTCTCATCTCCCATAAAGCCTGTGCGGCAGCCAGGTTGCGAGCCCCGGCACGAACCACAGCACCGCGAGCGCGCAGAGCTGGATGAGCACGAAGGGAATGATCCCGACATAGATATGCCTGGTGGTGATCTCGGGCGGGGCGACACCGCGCAGGAAGAACAGGGTAGGCCCGAGCGGGGGATGCATGTAGGAGGTCTGCAAGTTCAGCGCGAGCATGATGGCAAGCCAGACAGGATCGATGGTCGGCATTTTCAGCAACGCCGGCGCGACGATCGGCACCACCACGAAGATGATCTCGAAGGCGTCCATGACAAAACCGAGGAAGAAGACCGCGATCATCACGGCCAGCATTGCTCCCGCCGCACCGCCCGGCAGATTGGTCAGCCCCCGTTGCACCATGTCGTCGCCGCCGAGCGCGCGAAATACCAGGCTGAACAGGGTGGCCCCGATCAGTATCAGGAAGATCATGCTGGTCACCTGGGTGGTGCGCGTCATGACCGGAACCAGAACACGCAAGAATCCGTTGGGGCCGAGCTTCAGGGCGGCAAGCGCTATTGCACCGACGGCGCCGACGGACGCGGCCTCCGTGGGGGTAGCAATCCCGGCGAGGATCGACCCGATCACTGCAAAGACGAGCAGGATCGGCGCGATCAACACTTTCAGCAGACGCAATGCCATCGGCAGTCTGCCCCGTCCGGCTTGAGCGGCTGGCAGCGCGGGCGATGCTTTCGGGAAAAACCCGGCAACGACGACGAGATAAACGAGATAGAGCGCCACAAGACCCAGTGCTGGAATGATGGCGCCAGCAAAGAGATCGCTCACCGTCACCGACTGGGGCGCGAAAATGCCCTGAGCGAGCTGTGCGGCCTGATAGGCATTGCTCATCTGGTCCCCGAGCAACACCAGCACGGTTGCCGGCGGGAAGATCTGGGCAAGGGTAGCGGTCGCAGCCACGGTCCCTGACGCAAGCCGCGGGTCATAGCCGTGGCGGAGCATGGTCGGCAGCATGATGAGGCCGATGGTCACCGTGGTTGCTCCGACCACGCCCTTTGCCGCGGCGAGGAGCACGCCGACGAGGAGGACCGAGATGCCGAGCCCGCCCGGCAGAGCGCCGAACAGCCGGCCCATGGTCTCCAACAGCTCCTCCGCGATCTGGGAGCGTTCCAGCATTACGCCCATGAAGATGAAGAGAGGGATTGCGACCAGCACCTCGTTGGTCATCACCCCGAAGATGCGTTGCGGGAGCGCGCCGAGGAGCGCGAGGTCCATCACGCCTGCAAGCCGTCCGAGGATTGCGAAGGCGAATGATACGCCACCCAGCGTGAGCGCCACGGGATAGCCGGCAAACAGCACGCAGCAAACGGCGATGATCATCGCCACCGCCAGGATTTCGGCGCCACTCATGTCCGCGGCGAGGGGTCGGCGACGAGGGCACGCAGTGACGCACGCCAAGCAAGTTCGGCTGATCGTATGGCCCCTGGATCCCGGAGGTTCACTTGCTCGAACAGCGCCATGTGGGTGTTGAGCGAGACGCGATGGATTTCACAGACCATCAGCGCCTCGGATTGCTGCATCGCTTGGCCGGGCCGATGACGCGGGCGCTGTGGCGAGCACCAGGGCTGCGCGGATAGCCTGGGAAAGGCCTTGCAGCACCATGAGCACCGCGAACAGCGGGATGAGCGTCTTCAACAAGTAGACCAAGGGCAGCCCGCTCGTCTCTCGCGAATGCTCCAGGATCGACCAGGAGCGTGTGACGTAAGGCAGCGCATACCAGAGGATCGCGCCCATGAACGGCAGCAACAAAAGGAGCGAACCGAGGAGATCGACAACCGCCTTCGTGCGCGCGGAACCATCGGCATAAAACACATCCACCCGCGCATGGCCGTTCTGCTGCAGCGTCCACGCCGCCGCCAGCAGGAACAGCGCGGCATGGGTGTAGATGATGGATTCGGACAACCAGATGGAGCCGATCGCGAAGAGGTAGCGCAGGAGCACCACGGCGAACTGGAGCAGAACGAGCAACAGGCTAAGCCAGATCACCGCCCGGCCGATCACTGCAATCAGGCGGTCGATGCCCTCAGCCATCCGCGTGAGGGGGGTGCGAACGTTGTGGCGTAGCATCCTCGACTTGCTCCCGCCGCGGACAATACTAGTATTAGAAGCGTCCGCTCGCCCCCGGCCTCGGACGAATCCCCTATCCGAGACGGGGTCGCCGCACAATGCAGCGAAGGCAGTCAGGTCCATGGCCACATACCAGCATCAGCACGAGCACGGCTCGGAACTCTCCGAGATGCAATTGCGCGTCCGCGCGCTCGAGACTGTGCTCACGGAAAAAGGCTACATCGATCCCGCAGCGCTCGACCGCATCATCGAGGCCTATGAGACCAAGGTCGGCCCTCACAACGGCGCGCGCGTGGTGGCGAGAGCCTGGAGCAATCCCGTGTTCAAGCAGGCGCTGCTCGACGATGCATCCAAGGCCGTGCGCGGCATGGGCCACGAGAGTTGGGTCGGCGACCACCTGGTCGCTGTCGAGAACACGCCGCAGGTCCATAACATGGTCGTGTGCACGCTGTGCTCCTGCTATCCCTGGGAGGTGCTCGGGCTGCCGCCGGTCTGGTACAAGTCCGCGCCCTACCGCTCGCGCGCGGTCAAGGACCCACGCGGCGTACTCGCGGATTTCGGGGTCAAGCTGCCGAAGGAGACCCAGATCCGGGTGTGGGATTTAACGGCGGAGACGCGCTTTCTGGTCTTGCCTATGCGTTCGCAAGGAACGGAGGGCTGGAGCGAGGAACGCCTCGCGCAGTTGGTCACGCGCGATTGCATGATCGGGACAGGGCTGCCGAAGAAGCCCGCGGAGATCGCCTGATGGACGGAATTCACGACATGGGTGGCATGGACGGCTTCGGCAAGGTCGTCGCCGAGCCCAATGAGCCGCCGTTCCATGCGGCGTGGGAAGGGCGTGTCCTCGCGTTGCAACGCGCCATGTCCTATGCCGGAGCGTGGCAGATCGACATGTCCCGCTCGGCGCAGGAACGGCTGCCGCCGCAAGTCTACCTCACCGCGTCCTACTACCAGCGCTGGGAGCTGGCGATGGAGCGCAACGTGATCGAGCGGGGCCTGGCGGATGCCGACGAGGTCGCGGCCGGGCATGCAAAACATGCGGGCAAGCCGCTCAAGCGCAAGCTCACCACGGATAATTTCACGGACTCGATGACCCGCGGCTCGTTCTACCGGCAGGCGCAGGCGCCCGCCCGCTTCAAGCCCGGTGATCGCGTGCGTGCCCGGAACATTCATCCCGCGACCCACACGCGGCTGCCGCGCTATGCGCGCGGGCGGCTCGGAGCGGTCGAGCTGGTGCACGGCTGCCACGCCTTTCCCGACGCTGTCGCAACCGACAAAGGCGATAATCCGCAGTGGCTGTACACGGTCGTGTTCGAGGGGCGCGAGCTCTGGGGGCCGGATGCCGACCCGACCCTGAAGGTCTCGATCGACGCCTTCGAGCCTTACCTCGAACCGGCGTGATGCAGCCCGCAACGGACCCGCGCCGCGAAGCTTGCAAACAACACTCCGGCTCTGTGAATTAGATGGACATCCCGACCGCACGGCAGGCCGCTCAATCCGTGCCCGGCCTTCTACGGGATGACGAAGGGCCTGTGTTTCGCGAGCCCTGGGAAGCTCAGGCCTTTGCCATGACCCTATCGCTCCATGAACGCGGACTGTTCAGCTGGCCGGAATGGGCGCAAACGCTGGGCAGCGAGATCAAGCGGGCGCAGGCGGCGGGAGATCCCGACACTGGTGAGACCTATTACCGGCATTGGCTCAATGCGCTGGAGCGTCTGGTTGCGGAGAAGGGCCTCATCGACGCGCAGACGCTTGCACGCTATCGCGACGCCTGGGACCATGCCGCAGACCGCACGCCACACGGCACCCCGATCGAGCTCAAGCCGGAAGATTTCGCGTAGTTTACGCCGGCACGCGCTCCGGCGTGTGCACGTGCTCGGGACGAACGCCGAGCCCGAGGAAGCGGGCGGGAAGACGGCGCAGCACTGCATATCGTGACATAAGCCGCAGGAGGAGCGGCGCGCGAAGTGCCTGGGTCTCCCCCAGCACGTGACCCACCACGTTGTTCTGGATGATGAGCTGGATGCGCTGGGTCACGCGAGTTGGAAACGTGCGGCGTTTCTGCACGCGAGCGAGATCGGCCTCCTGCAGGGTCCCGCTCGCGAGCGGCTGCCAAAGAATATTGGCTGCTGCGACCGCATCCTGCACCGCCAGATTGATGCCGACGCCGCCGATGGGGGACATGGCATGCGCCGCATCGCCGATGCAGAGGAGGCCTGGCCGATGCCATTCGTGAAGCCGATCGACGGCGACGGTGAGGAGCTTGACCTGATCCCAGTCCGCAAGCTCATCGACCCGGTCGGCCAGCGGCGGCACCAGCTGCGCGACTTTCTGCCGGAACGCCGGCAGGCCGGCGCGGCGCGTTTCCTCGAACGCCCCCTTCGGGATTACGAACGCGCACTGCCAATAATCCCCCCGGTCGATCAGAACGACGATGTGCCCGGCGGCGAAGCGGCCCATGGTCTCTCCGAGATCACCTGCCCGCTTGTGCAGCCGGAACCAGAGCACGTCCATCGGGGCGCCGAGATCCTGGGCGCGCAATCCGGCGCGCTCGCGCACGGTCGAGTGGCGGCCGTCGCAGCCAACGGTGAGATCGGCGCGCACCTCCATCGTGCCATCCGGCGTAGTGGCACGCACGCCTCTGATGCGACCGTTCTCGTTGACGAGATCGACCGCGTCCGTTCGCATGTGCAGATGGAACGCGGGATAGCGCTTTCCGCGATCGGCAAGGAAATTGAGAAAGTCCCATTGCGGCATGAACGCGATGAATTTGCAGCGCGTCGGCAGATGGGTGAAGTCGGCAAATGCGTATTCCTGGTTTCCGAAGAATGCGCCGATGCTCGCTGCTTCCTGGTGCGGCAGCTTGAGGAAGTCGGCGAGCAGCCCGAGCTCTCCCATCAATTCCAGGGTCGAAGGATGAATGGTGTCGCCGCGGAAGTCGCGCAGGAAGTCGGCGTGTTTTTCCAGTACCACCACGTCCACGCCGGCGCGCGCCAGCAGGAACCCGAGCATCAGCCCGCACGGACCGCCGCCGACCACACAGCATCGGGTGGAGAGCCGCTCGTCGCTCATGTCACGCGACCTAATCGCTGGTGGTTACTGGACCCAAACTCCTGTCCGTGTTCGCTGGCACGTAGGGGCGGGTTTCAAACCCGCCCCTACATCGCCAAGTGAAACGAGATAACGCCCGAAACGAGCATTTGTGCCGCAGTACGCTAGATCCCCACCATGCGTTCAGCGACGATGTAGCCGGTGAGCAGCAGGGCGCCGAAGGCGATGATCACCACGGCAGCACAAGCCTCGATCCCGCGCATTGCGAGCAGCCCGTAGCCCGAACGACTGTCGGCAAAGCGCCTCGCCCAACCCTTGGCGCCAACTGCAATGCAGGCGATCAGCGCGACCGTTACGGCGGTCCCCATTCCCATTACGAGGGTCGATGCGATGCCGGCCCAGAACAGGCCCTGCGCCAGCGCGAACACCAGCACCAATATTGCACCCGAGCAGGGTCGCAGCCCCACCGCCACGACCGCCGAGAGGCCGCGCTTCCATCCGCCCGGGCCGGCAAGCTCCTCCGGCTCAGGGGCATGGGCGTGCCCCCACGCGGATGCCTCGTCTTCACAATCGTGATGATGGTGGCCATGCGTCTCACAATCATGATGATGGTGATGATGGCCGTGGCCGTGGTGCATGCAGTGCCCATGGTCGGGCGGCGTCGCCGCGGCGCCGAGGGGAGCGGGGCGATGGAGCGTCTGCGCAGCTGCAATGAACGCGCCTCCTTTCACCCATAAGAGCCTCAGGCCGATGAGAATGATGAGCGAGTAGCTCAGAATTTCGATCACGTTGACGGCACGGCCCATAGTGGCGGCGGTCGCATTCAACAGCGCCGCCGCGATGCCCACCACCACGACCGCTACCAGCGCCTGCACCAGCGCGGAGGCGAAGGACAGCACCACGCCGCGCTTCCAGGTCTCCTCGTTTGCGACGAGATAGGACGATATCACTGCCTTGCCGTGACCCGGCCCCGCGGCATGAAAGATGCCGTAGAGAAACGACAGTCCCATCAGGCTCCACGCGGCGCTCCCGTCCGCCTTTGCCGCGCGGATCAAGCCGGAAAACTGGCGATAGAATTCAGCCTGCTTGGCGAAGATCCAGCCGAGCACGCCGCCTATCATCGGTGCCGGTGCTTGCGACCGCGACATGCCGAAGGGCCCACTTTGGGCGAGCGCTCCGTCATGAACGCCGGCGAGAAGCAACGCGCCGGCAACAACGGCGGCAAGCGATGCGAAGCAAACAATGAGACGCCAGTGACGGCCAGGTTTCATGGACATTTTACCACGATTTTGTTGGCGAATTCAGAGCCGATGGTGAGGGTCGGATCTCTCTGGTCGGCGGCGAGCGCGCTCAACCGCGTCGTCAGGTCGGAACCCATCTCCTCCGGATTGATGACGTTGAGCTTGCAGTGCGCGGGCGCCCCGACGAGCTTTGCCGGGTCCTTCTCGGCAAAACTGAAATCCACGAAGAATTCGCGATCATAGACTTCGACGGTGAACTCCTTCGCCTTCACCGCGGCTTTGAGCGGGAGGGTGAAGTAGAGGGTCAGCACCGTGTCTTTGGGATCATACTCGAGATAATACCCGTCGGCGGGATCCTTGAACTCGAGCGCCTTGCCGTTCGCCTTGGCATAGGTGAAGAAGTCATATTCCTTGAGCGAGTCGACATTGACCTTCGCCAGAGGCGCAAGCTCCGCGCGCGTGAACTCGTCTTTCTTCTTCGATTCGAGGCCCTGCACGGCGAAGGTCGAGAACATGTCGTCGAAGGTCCACGCGTGCCGCACGCCGGTGACCGAACCGTCCGGCGCGTAGACCAGCTCGCTCTTGACGGTGACCCAGACATGGGGATGGGCGGAGACCGCGGAGCAAGCGGCAACAACGCCTGCGAACGCGGCGAGGAAAGGCAATAATCGTTGCAACATGCAAATTCTCGCCCACTCCGCCCGCGGCTCTCGGCTTTGCGCACCATATCCCGGACTGGGGCGGAATGGAGGCGCGTCGCGCGAGCGGCTGTACCGCATAGCTTGCCCTACAAGGCCCTGCAGGGGCCCTGCAAGCGAGCTATTGCGGAATTCATATCCCTGCCGCTCCGCCATCGGCGCGCGGGTCGTGGCCCGCCTCCATGGTCCCGTCGGGATGCAGCACCACAGCTCCCGCGTGTCCCATGACGTCGGAATACGGCTCGGGCAGCACTTCTATGTTGTGACCGGCCGATACCAGGCGATCGATGAGATTGCCGTCGAACCGAGCTTCCATGCGCACGTTCATCTGCGCGGCGCCCCAGGTGCGACCGAGCAGCCAGCGCGCCGCATCAATCGCGCGGTCCAAGGGCTGGCGGAACTGCACATAGCGCGTGAACAGCGCGGCCTGCGTTTGCGGCTGGCCATCGCCTCCCATCGCGCCGTACGCCATCACCCGGCCATCGGCGAGCGCCGCCAGCGCGGGATTGAGCGTGTGAAAGGGCAGCCTGCCAGGTTCGAGCGCATTCAATGCGCCGCTGTCCAGCGAAAAGCTCGCACCGCGGTTTTGCAGCAGCACGCCCGTCATCGGCAGTACCACCCCCGATCCAAACTCCCAATAGAGCGACTGGATGTAGGAGACGACAAGCCCGGAGGTATCCGCGCTGCCCATCCACACGGTACCACCTTGGCCACCAGCGGGTGCAGGCTCCGGCTGCCAACTCGCGGCCTTGCGCTGATCGATCTTGGCGGCTTCCGCCTGGAGAAACGGGGCTTCCAGATAGCGCTCGACGGAGCCGGGCAGACGATCGGGATCGGTGATGACGCGGTCGCGCACGCGGAACGCACGCTTGGTTGCCTCGATGAGCCCGTGGATGTGATGGAAGCTTTCGCCCTCTTTCACCGCGAGCCGTTCGAATAGAGCCAGCAGCAGCAAAGAGGCGAGGCCCTGGCTGGGCGGCGGCGTGTTGAAGACGGTACCGGGCTCGAGCTCAACCGAGAGCGGTTCGGTCAGGGTTGCACGGCAGCGTTGGAGATCCGCGCGCATAAGCGGGCTGCCGACGCGCTCGAGCTCGATCGCGATCTCGCGGCCGACATCGCCGCGGTAGAAATCATCGAGCCCGGCGTGGCCAAGATGATCGAGCATCGCGGCGAGCGCCGGCTGAGCGAGCGTGCTCCCTGGCTCGGGCGGTTTGCCGTCGCGCAGAAAGGTCGGCGCGAAGCCCGGAACGTCCTTAAGCTCGGCGAGCTTCTCCTGGGTGAGGCGGGCTTGGCCGCGCGTGACGAGGCAGCCCTCCTTCGCATAGCGGATCGCTTCCGCAAGCAGCTCGCGCAGCGGCATGCGTCCGCCGTGTGCGCGCGCCGCCTCGAGCGCCAATATCCAACCCGCAATCGCGCCGGGAACGGTGAGAGCGGCGAGCGGCCCGCGCGGCGGTATCGTCTCGTGCTGGCGATAGAGATCGCGCGTCGCCTGCGCGCCTGCGCGCCCCGCCGCCATGAAGGCACGCACGCGTCCGGACGGCTCGCGCATAAGCCAAAAACCGTCGCCACCAACCTGAGTCATGTGCGGATAGACGGCAGCGATGGTGGCGGCCATGGCGACCATCGCTTCGATCGCGTTGCCGCCATTGGCGAGGACCATGCGGCCGGCCTCGACCGCGGCATGATGGGGCGCGCAAACCACCCCCTGGCGGTGCCCGGCGGTATGCAGATCCAAACCGATCAAGCCTCGGCGTTCGTTGCGGTGTCGAGCAGGCCGCGGCGCTTGAGCAGCCCCTCGGCACTCGGCAACCGGCCGCGAAATGCGAGGTAGAGCTCGGTCGGATCGCGCGAGCCGCCGGCGGCGTAGACGTGATCGTGCAACTTCCTGGCCGTGCCGGCGTCGAAAATGTCCCCGGTTTCCTCGAACGCAGCAAACGCGTCCGCATCCAGCACTTCCGACCACATGTAGCTGTAATATGCCGCCGCATAGCCTCCGCCGAAGACATGCTGGAAGTGGGTCGGCCGGTGGCGCATCACGATCTCGCGCGGCATGCCGATATGCGCGAGCGTCTCCCGTTCGAATGCGTCGATATCGAGCCCGTCGGAGCGCTGCGGCCCATCGTGCGGCGTACGCTCATGCAGCTCCAGATCGAGGAGGGCGGACGACACATATTCCACCGTTGCGCAGCCCTGGTTGAAAGTGCGCGCGGCGATGAGACGCTGCAGCAGATCCTGCGGCATCGGCTCGCCGGTGCGGGAATGAACGGCAAAGCGACTCAAAACCTCCGGGCGTTCCAGCCAATGCTCGTAGAGTTGTGACGGGAGCTCGACCCAGTCCTGCAGCACGCTCGTGCCTGCCACCATCGGATAGGTGACGTCGGAGAGGAGGCCATGGAGCGCATGGCCGAACTCATGGAACAGGGTCCTCGCGTCCTCGAAGGAAAGCAGCACCGGCTCGCCTTCGTTCGCTTTTGAGAAATTCATGACATTGACGATCGCCGGACGGATGTTGCCGGCGAGCTTTTCCTGCTCGCGCAGGCTGGTCATCCAGGCGCCACTATGTTTGGAGCTGCGCGCGAAATAATCACCAAAGAAAAGGCCGCGCTCCCGTCCTTGCGTATCCCGCACTGCCCAGACCCGCACATCCTCGTGCCACACCGGAATGTCGTCGCGCCGCTGGAAGCTCAGGCCGAACAGCCGGTTCGCGGTGTAGAACGCCGCCTCTATGATCCGCTCGAGCTGGAAATACGGCTTGATCGTCGCCTCGTCCACATCGCAGCGCAGCTTGCGCAGCTTCTCGGCGTAGAAGCGCCAATCCCAAGGGGCGAGCTCGAAGTTCTTTCCCTCCGCCTGCACCAGCTCCTGCAGCGCATCGCGGTCGGCGACGGCATGGCGCCGCGCTGGCTCCCACACCCGGTCAAGCAGCGCGCGCACCGCCTGGGGCGTCTTCGCCATGGCGTCGTCGAGACGGTAATGCGCGTAGGTCTTGTATCCCAGAAGATGCGCCCGTTCCTCGCGCAACCCGACGGTCTCGGCGATGATGGCCTTGTTGTCGGTGGCGCCGCCGCCATCGCCGCGGGCGATCCAGGCGCGAAAGATCTTCTCGCGCAAATCGCGCCGCTCGGAAAACTGCAGGAACGGCTCGACACTCGAGCGGGAAGTCGTGATCACATATTTGCCGGCGCGGCCGTGCTCCTGCGCCGCAGCCCGCGCCGCTGCGCGCACGAAATCCGGCAGGCCTGCGAGGTCCTCCTCGCCTTCGAGCTCGAACACATAGTTCTGCTCGTCGGCCAGCACGTTCTGGGCGAAAGCGGTACCAAGCGTTGCAAGCCGTTCGTTGATGTTGGCGAGCCGCGCCTTGTTGGGAACATCGAGCGCAGCGCCCGCGCGCCTGAACATGGCATGGTAGCGCTCGAGCACCCGCGCCTGCTCGGGCGTCAATCCGAGCTCGTCGCGCCGGCGATAGAGCGCATCCACGCGCTGAAACAGGTTCTGATCAAGCAGGATCTTGTTCCAATGCTGAGCGCGCAGCGGGGCGAGCTCGCGTTCGGCTGCGAGCAGCGCAGGGTTCGTGTGCGCTTCGGCGAGCACGTGGAAGGCGTTGGAGACGCGGCTGAGCGTCTCACCGGAGCGCTCCATCGTCTCGATGGTGTTGGCGAAGCTGGGCTCTGCCGGATCGGACGCGACGGCGGCGATCTCCGCCGCATGCTCGGCAAATGCAGCCGTGAAAGCGGGGAGGAAATGCTCGGGTCTGATGCGCGCGAAGGGCGGCACGCCAAACGGGCCGGTCCAGGTCTCAAGCAGAGGGTTGTCGGTTGCGGTAGGGGAGATATTTGCCTTGTTCATGCCGGCCCATATGGGGCTTTGTCGGGTGGTAGTCCACATGCCAGCGTGGTTCCGTAGGGCCGGTCAGCCCGTTCCATGGAGACGCGACCAATGACCGCTATTACGCTTGAGCAGGCCGACCGTCTGATTGACGCCGTCCTGCGGCGCGGTGCCGAATTCGACTGCAGGCCGCTGTCGGTCATCGTGGTCGAGCCGGGCTGCAAGGTGAAGGCATTCAAGAAGGAGGACGGCAGCTCCATGATCCGCTTCGAGATGGCTTACGGCAAGGCCTATGCCGCACTCGCCATGGGCCGCTCCTCGCGGCTGGTGAAGGTGCGCGCGGAGGAAAAGCCGATCTTCATGCGCTATCTCATCAGCGCGAGCGGTGAGCAGATCTTTCCCGAAGGTGGCGGGCTGCAGATTTGCAATGCCGAGGGCGAGGTGATTGGCGCGGTCGGGGTCACCGGGGACACCGAGGAGCGCGATGAGGAGCTTGCGGCGCACGGCATTCGCGCCATCGGTCTCAAGACCGACGAGGACTGTGCCGGCTTGGGCCGCCGCGGTGGGGTGCGGCTGACCAACCGGTAATAGGCAATGCGCAGCGAAGTGGAAATAACGGATTATCATTAGGACTAGCGATAATGGCCAAAAAACTTGCACCTGTTCACCCTGGAGAAATTCTTCGCGAGGAATTCCTGGTGCCGATGAATCTTTCGCCTTGTGCGGTGGCTCGCGCCATCGGCGTCCCGCGGACACGTATCGAGCGTCTGGCGCGCGAAGAAACGCGGGTCACGGCCGACACGGGGCTGCGGCTCGCAAAAGATTTTGGCACCACGGCTGGGTTCTGGATGGGCCTGCAGGCGCAACATGACCTTGAGCAGGCCGAAGACGCGCTTTCAAGGGAATTGCGGAAAATAGAGCCCGCGCGTGCGTCGGCGGCATGAGAGCGGCAATGGCGGGGCATAGCGCCCGGATGTCGCTTCGCTCATCCGGACTAAAGGTTGGAGGGATCGCAACGGCGCAGGCGGCGAAGATGGGTACAATTGCAGTTCTGCTTGCAACGATCGTGAATCTCGCACCGCACGCGGCGCCGATGCTCGACTACGATTACTTCAAGACGCGGGTCGAGCCGATCTTCTTGGAAAAACACCCCGGTCACGTGCGCTGCTACGTCTGTCATGCCGAGAGCAACAACGGCTTCCGCCTGGAGCGGCTCCCTCCGGGAGCAAGCTTCTGGACGGAGGAGCAGTCGCGCCGCAATTTCGAGATGGCCTCGCGCTTGGTCAATCCCGGCGATCCCGATACGAGCCGGCTGCTGATGCAGCCGCTCGCGCCTGAGGGAGGGGGCAACGTCTTCCACTCCGGGGGGCGGCAGTTTGCGTCCAAGGACGATGCGAACTGGAAGACCCTGGCCGACTGGGTGAACGGGCAAAAGCCGTAGACCCCAGCACTATTCCGGTTCGGCGTATTGCCGATGCGCCTCTCTATGCGCCGGTTGCCGGTGCGTCGATCATGCTCACATGAGCGGCGACGATCTGCCAGCGGCCATCGAGGCGAACCCAGGTCTGCATTTGGCGGCCGACCTTTTCCGGCGCGCTGGTGCGGTGAAAGAGGGTAGACGCAACCGCGAAGTCCGGTCCGTAGGTCGTGATCATAGTCCGCGAGAGGCTCCGCTCCAAGCCGATCGGGGAGCGCGCGGTGCGAAAGGCCGCGATTGCATCATGGCCGTAAAGATTCTCGGCGCCGCCGTAGCGGATCGTCCGCGCATCGGCGTGAAACATGGCATTGAGAGTGCTCACATCGTTGATGGCCAACGCGTGCTCGTAGCGCTCGAACATCGCGGTCACTTCGGCGACCACGTCGGGCCGATCGATCTCCATAGGTTTTCTCCAGACAGTAGCTCGTGCGGCCTGGCTCAATCCTGCGGCTTGAGCGCCGGCCGCGGCGCGGCGGCAATTCCCATCTGCTCCAGCGTGCGCGCGACCCGCAGCGTGATGTCCTCGCGCCAGGGCGCGGCGATGATCTGCACGCCGATGGGCAGGGGCTCAAGCGGCACCGGGACCGCGGCCACCGGCAGCCCGATGAATGAGATCGGCTGGGTGTAGACGCCGATGTTGGCACGCAGCGGGATCTCGACGCCGTCGAAGCGAAACATCTGCTGCCCGATGCGAGGGGCGGTGCATGGCGTGACCGGCGCCAGCACCGCATCCACCCTCGTGAACAGCTCGACCACGCGGGCGCGATACCAGCGGCGGAATTTCTGCGCCTTGGCCACCAGCGGCGCGGGGATCATGGCGCCTGCAATGAGGCGATCGCGCACGGCGGGGTCGAAGTCGTGCGCGCGTGTGCGCAGACGCTCGAGGTGGAGCGCGGCGCCCTCGCTCGCGGTGATGATATAGGCCGCCGCGCGCGCTCGCTGCGCTTCGGGAAACTCGATCTCGGCCTCAGCCCCGACCGCCGCCGCAACGCGTGCGAGCGCAGTCTGCGTCTCTGGATATGCGCCGGCACGAAAATAGCCGCCGGCCACCGCAATCCCGACTCCCTCGATCCCGTGATCGATACGGGGCATCACTGGATCGACTGGGCGGTCGGCACAGACGGGATCATCGGGATCGTAGCCCTGCATGGCGTCATAGGCGAGGGCGAGATCGCGTGCCGAGCGCGCCATCGGTCCGACGTGATCGAGGCTCCCGACAAAGGGGAACGAGCGGGCGCGCGAGAGGCGGCCATAGGTCGGCTTGAGACCGAAGATGCCACAGAAGGACGAGGGCACTCGGATCGAGCCATTGGTATCGGAGCCGAGCGCGAGCGCCACAAGGCCGGCCGCCACCGCTGCGCCCGACCCGCTGGAAGATCCGCCGCTCATCCGGCTCAGATCATGCGGGTTGCGGCAAGCGCCGTCGTGGACGTTCTCGCCGGTGAAGTCATAGGCGTATTCGCCCATGTTCAACGCGCCGACCAGCAAGGCACCCGCCGCTTCCAGGCGCGAGATCAAGGTGGCGTCGCGGGTTGCCGGCGCGTGCTCACGATTGATCTTCGAGCCGGCGAGCGTGGGCAGCCCGGCGATGTCGAACAAATTCTTCACCGCAAACGGTACGCCGGCTAACGGCAAAGCCGTACGGGCGCTTGCGGGCGCCTTGTCGATCGCTGCGGCCTTGGCAAGGGCGCGCTCGCCGAGCACCGCCGTGAATGCGTTCAGCGCCGGATTGAGCTCGCCGATCCTGGCCAAAGCCGCGGTAACGATCTCGCTGGCGCCAACGCGGCCATCGCGGACGGCAGCCGCGATCTCGCTCGCCTCTGCCCAGGCACTGTCCATGCCTGTGCGGCCTAGGCGGTGAAGACCGGTGCCTGCTCGGCCTCGTCCGGCAACGGGAATTCCATGAAGGCGGCGGCGAGCCGCAACGTGGTCGTGAAGTTGGCTTCGATGGCGGGCTTCCAGCTCGGCTCAATCCGAAGACCGAGCACCTGCACGGCCGTCTCGATGTAATCGCGTGAGTTGACATCGGCTCGCCCGCGCCGCGCTTTCCGCGCTGCTTTGCTTGCGCTGGGCTTTCGGGGTTGGGTCTTGGTGCGAGGCGTCTTCATGCGACAGTTACAGCCCGCTGCTCGAAGCTTGGATGGGGGATGGCGGCGAGCAGGTCGCGAGTATATTGCGCCTGCGGTGCGAACAACACCTGCCCGGTCGGGCCCTGCTCCACAATGCGTCCGGACTGCATGACGATGACGCGGTCGCACAGGAGCCGCACCACATTGAGGTCATGGGAGACGAACAGGTAGCTCATGCCGAGCGAGTCCTTGAGGTCCTGGAGCAAATTGAGGACGACCGCCTGCACTGAGACGTCGAGGGCGGCCGTCGGCTCGTCCAGAATGACGAGGTCGGGGTTGAGCGCAATCGCCCGCGCAATGCCGACGCGCGCCTTCTGTCCGCCCGAGAGTTGATGGGGAAAGCGGTCGAGCAGGTCGAGCGGCAGGCCCACCTGCCGCGCAAGCTGCTCGCAGCGCGCGCGCACCGCGCCGCGTCCTTTTACGTCGCCAAGGCGCAGGATCGGATCGGCAATCGCGCGCGCCGCGGTGAAGCGCGGATTGAGGCTGTCGGTCGGGTCCTGGAACACCATCTGGATGCGCTTGCGCAATGGCAGCTTGGCAAACTGTTTGGGCGGGATCGCGCCGATGTCCTCGCCGCCGAACATGATGACCCCGTCGCTCTTCTCTATGAGACGCATCACCATGGAGGAGGTGGTCGACTTTCCGCAGCCGGATTTGCCGACGAGACCTACGCTCTCGCCCCGGTTCACGGCGAAGCTGATGCCGTCAACGGCGCGAAAAATTTCGGGCGCGGGCGCGGGCTTGCGCGCAAGCAGTTTTCTCACGCTGCCGGCCAGGCCTTTGCGCGGATACTCTTTCACGAGCTTCTCCACGACCAGCAGAGGTGCGCCCCTTGCCTCCCCCTGCAAGGGGTCGGGCGGGGGTGCGGCGGGCAGCGCGTGCCTTTGCTGATCGTCGCGGTCGCGACTTGACCCCCACCCGGCTCCCCCTGACGTAGTCGGGGCGAGCCAACCTCCCCCTTTCAGGGGGAGGTATGGCGTCTGCGCCGGTTCATCCTCGGGCAGCAGGTCGCGCAGGCTGACGCCGGGGCGCGGGGTCGCTCGCATGAGCTTGCGGGTATAGGGATGCGCAGGCGCGGTGAAAATCGCCGCTGACGCGGCGCTTTCCACCACGCTCCCCCGCTCCATCACCACGACGCGGTCGCAGTAGGTCGCAGCGAGGCCGAGATCGTGGGTGATGAGGATCGTCGACATGCTCTGCTGGCGCGTGAGCTCGACGATCAGATCCATCACCGTCTTCTGCGTCGTCACGTCGAGGCCGGTCGTAGGCTCATCGGCGATGAGCAGTCGCGGGCGGCAGGCCAGCGCCAGCGCGATCACCACCCGCTGGCACATGCCGCCCGAGAGCTCGAAGGGATAAGCGTGGTAGCGCTCGCGCGGCCGCGCAATGCGCACCTGATCGAGCATCTCGACGGCCTTGTCCGCGAGCTCGGCGGAATTCACCTGGGAGTGCTGCCGCAGCACATCCTCGATCTGGTGACCGACCTTGCGGATCGGATTGAGCGCTGCCCGCGGATTCTGGAACACCATCGATATCTCGCGCCCGCGCAGCTCGCGCATCTGATCCTCGCTCGCTGCTGTGAGATCCAGCCCGCTGAAATGCACCGCGCCTTGCGCGATGCGGCCGGCGTGATCGAGGATGCGCATCACCGCAAACGACGTCACCGACTTGCCGGAGCCGGACTCCCCGACAATGCCGACGGTCTCGCCTTTGGCGATGCTCAGATCCATGTGTTGAACCGCGCGCACGGTCCCGCGTCGAGTTGAGAACTCGACGGTAAGGTCGGAGACATCGAGGATGGGAAGGGCGCCCGGCATCCCTACGCTCAGGTCCGCCGCCGCGGATCGACGATGTCGCGCAAGCCGTCGCCGAGAAGATTGAAGCAGAACACCGCGATCATCAGCGCGGCGCCGGGAAAGAACGCGATCCACCATTCGCCGGACACCATGAACGCGGCGCCTTCCGCCACCATGATCCCCCATTCCGCGGTAGGCGGGCGCACGCCGAGCCCGATGAACGAGAGTCCGGCGGCATTGAGGATGGCGTAGCCCATGGTGAGCGACATCTGCACCACCATGATGGGCATGATGTTAGGCAACACCTGGCCAAGCAGGATGCGGAGCTCGCCATTTCCGCAGAGCCGCGCCGCGTGCACAAAACCGGCCTCCCGCAACACGTTCGACTCGGTGCGGGCGATGCGCGCATACAGCGGAAAATTGACGATCGCGGTCGCCAGCACGATGTTCTGCACGGTGTTGCCGAGGGCGGCAACGATGCCCATGGCAAGCACGAACAGCGGGAAGGCCATGATCGTATCGGCAATGCGGCTCACGACGCGGTCGGTCCAGCCGCCGAAGAACCCGGCGGCAACGCCGGCGAGCCCGCCCATCACAAACACCAGCGCGACCGAAGCAAGCGCGATGAAGAAGTCGAGCCGCGTGGCAACCACCACGCGGCTGAACACGTCGCGCCCGAGCTGATCCGTGCCGCCCCAATGGGCCAGCGACGGCGGCTTGAGCGCGGCGGTGGTATCGCTCGCGAGCGGATCATACGGGACGATGTGCGGGCCCAGCAGCGCCGCGACTACGATCAGAAGAAACAGCCCGAAGGCAAAGGCGGTGATGCCGTTCTCGCCGAGGATGTAGCGGGCATGGCGAAGCACGGCGAAGATCCCGCTGTCGCGGGGCGGTGTGCCCTCGCCGGCGAGAGCGATGTTGGTCATGACTTCGATCCTCACGCGCGGATCGATCACCCCGTAGAGGATGTCGATCAGCAGATTCAATCCCACGTACATCACTGCCATGGTGAGCACGAACCCCTGCAGCGGCGCGAAATCGGACGCGATCAGCGCCTCGACCGCAAACGAGCCGATGCCGGGCCATGCGAACACCTTTTCCACCAGCACGTTCGCGCCCAGAAGGAATGAGAAGACCATGCCGAGGGTGGTGATGACCGGCAGCATGGCATTGCGAAAAGCATAGGTGACAACGATGGTGAACGGAGTGAGCCCGCTCGCTCGTGCGGTCCGGACGAAATCGGAGGCGAGCGCCGCCAGCATGGAGGCGCGCGTCATGCGCGCGATTGGCGCAAGAGAGAAGATCCCGAGGGTGAGCGCCGGCAGAATCAATTGCTTGAGGGCAGCGACGAACAGCTCGCCATTGCCGGCGATAAGGCTGTCAATGAGATAAAAGCCGGTCACTTGCGGCGGCGGGCTGAAGAAAACATCGAGCCGGCCGAGCGGTGCCGGCGCCCAGCCCAGAAGGTAGTAGAAGACATAGACCAGGATCAGCCCGGTGAAGAACACCGGCAGGGACACCCCGGCGGTTGAGATCACGCGGCAGCAGTGATCGACGATGGTGTTCGGCCGGGTCGCCGCGACAATGCCCAGAGGCACTGCGATTGCAATCGACACGATGAGGCCGAGCAGCGTCAGCTCCGCCGAGGCGGGCAGTCGCGTCTTGAGCTCCTCGGCAACCGGCTGGCCAGTGGTCAGCGAAGTCCCCAGATTGCCGCGGCCGAGGTCAGCGACGTAGCGGGCGAATTGCACATAAAGCGGTTTGTCCAGGCCGAGCTGTACCCGGATCTGCTCGATGGCCTCTTTGGTTGCAGCGGGGCCGGCAAAATAGGCGGCAGGATCTCCGGGCAGCGCGCGGGTGAGCAGAAAGGTGACGATGATGACGCCGATAAGGCTCGGTACGGCGGCCAATAGCCGCTTGCCGACCATCGTCAGCATTGTAATCAGCCCTTCGCCATCGCGCGGTAATCGAGCCGCCGGTGAAACCAGTACTGATAGCCCGAGACGTTCTTCTGCATGGCGACATTGACATAGGGCTGATACAGCGGGATGCGCGGCATGTCGGCAAAAGCGAGCTCGACAAATGCCTTCACCGATTTCTCATAGGCCGGCTTGTCCCCTACCGCCGCAGCGGCGACGGCCGCTTCGATGAAGCCGTCCATCTCCTTCGACTGATAGCTCATCGTGTTGAAGATCGAGTTCTTGCCGTGATAACACCAGATGAAGAAATATTCGGGATAATCGAGCCAACCCGAGAATACGTTGGTATAGAGCGGCAACACCTTCTTGTTGAGCTCCGTGCGCCAGGTCGCGCCGGGAATCTTGTTGATCGTGCATTTGATCCCGATCTGAGCGAGGCTCTCCTGGGTGAGCACGCAAATCGGCTCGTTCACACCGGCAAAGCCGAGATCGAACGAAAGCGTGGTCTCGAAGCCGTCGGCGTAGCCGGCTTCGGCCAGCAGCTTCTTCGCTTTCCCCAGGTCGGTGCTGTAGCCGTGCGGCTGCGGCCAGGCGACTTCGGTCGGAGTGCCCGGTGGCGCGCCGAACATGGGCTTGGCTAGGCCGAACAGGGCAGCATCCATGATCTTCTGGTACGGGATCGCGCAGGCGACAGCCTGACGCACTTTGAGATTGTCGAACGGCGGCTGCTTCACATTCATGCCGATGTATTGGATGCCGTTCGAATACGGGGTCGAGACGATGGTGAGCTTGCCGATGTTCTTGAGCTCGACGAAGTCCTTGTTCGGCAGGTCGTAGGAGACGTCGGCGTCGCCGCGCTCGAGCAGCGCACGCCTGTTCCCGGCGGAAGGCACGATGCGCCAGATGACGCGCTTGATCTTGGGCATCGGCCCGCCGACCCACTTGTCGTTACGCTCGAAAACGACCTCGCTGCCGGCATTCCAGCTCACGACCCGGTACGCTCCGCTGCCTGCGGTGTTCTGCTTGGTATATTCGAGCCCCCAGGGGTCTTTGTCGGTGGCGTGCTTCTTCACCAGCTCCGAATTGAGCACGCAGGGGACGACAACGGCGAGATCGGGAAGCGTGAGGCGATCCTTGCGCAGGAAATCGATCCGCATGGTGTGATCGTCGAGCACGACGAATTGCTCGGGCTTGGTCAACGAGCCTGCGCCCATCTGGAATGTCGGGAACCCGCCGACCGTCACTGCGCGGTCGAGCGACCATTTGACGTCCTTGGCAGTGACCGGCGTTCCGTCCTGGAAGGTGGCGTTCTTCTTCAGCTTGAAGGTGACGGACATGTCGCCGACATTCATGTCGTCGGCGAGCTCCATCTTGAACTTGTCGCGTTCGTAGTATTGCACCCCGTTGGGCAGCGTCTTCATCTCGTGGCTGATGAGGCGGTCGTAGCAGTTCCACGAGACCTCATACCCCGGCACGTTGGTGCCCACTCCGTGAATGTCGACGTTGTTGGGCCCGCTCTCGGAAACGATGAGGAGCGTCTCCTGGCGTGACTGCGCCTTGGCCGGCGACCAGACCGCAGGTGCCGCCGGCAGCACACTACCCGCTGTCACGGCGGTCACACCCTTCAGGAATTCACGACGCTTCATCGGCAATCTCCCTGGAAACCACTCCAGGCTCGCCGCAAACCTCGTGCCAAAACTTGATGCCGCGTCGATCTGTACTAAGGGCCTGCAATACCGCTGGAAATCGATGCTGGCCATCGTGCATAGGCTCTGCCGCCGGCCGCACACTCCGCGGGCAAAGAGCATTCTTACAGTCAGGTTGAGGTCATCACGCCGGGGCTTGACTTGGTCCAGCCATCTACGCCTGGTTGACGCAAAAAGCAGGGATGCCCGGCCAGCGCCGAGAGCGAACACAGTCTGCGCAACCTTGACTGCGGTTGCGAACATGAACGGTGAAAAACTAATCGACTGCCCAAGTAATAGGCGACCGCGCACAGCCGGCGCCGCGCATGCCCTGAGCCGGCAATAAAGCGCGCCGAGAGTTGTCGCCCGCACCTCGCTGGCACGAGCGTTGCTAACTCACATGCCGAACTCGGCCGGATCTGCCGGCGTGAGCGTTGGAGCTTGCCCGGCATGTCAACCTTCGACAATCCGTTCGATCCAAAGCTGCGGCTCAACCGATCGGGATGCAGCTGTCGGCGGCACCGAAGCCAGGCAGAGCATGACAGGGAAGCGCAGCGGCAATTGCAGTGCGCGAGCGTCGAGAGCGAGCAAGCCCGGTATGAAGGCGTAGTCGCCTCGGCGGTAATGCGCGCGGTTTTTCCGCGGGAATCCGCCCGCCGTGCATTCCTCAAAGCAGTCGGCGCGTCCACTGCCCTGGCCGCATTATCTCAGCTCTTCCCGCTCAAAACCGCGACCGAGGCGTTCGCGGATACCGGCACCATAGAGAAAAAGGACCTCAAGGTCGGCTTTATCCCGATCACGTGCGCCACCCCCATCATCATGGCGCATCCCATGGGCTTCTACAGCAAGCACGGACTTAACGTGGAGGTGATCAAGACCGCCGGCTGGGCGGTCGTTCGCGACAAGACGCTCAACAAGGAGTACGACGCAGCTCACATGCTCTCGCCGATGCCGCTCGCCATCACGCTGGGCGCAGGCTCGAACCCGATCCCGTACACGATGCCGGCGGTCGAGAACATCAACGGCCAGGCGATCACGCTTTCGGTCAAGCACAAGGACAAGAACGACCCGAAGCTGTGGAAGGGGTTCAAGTTCGCTGTGCCGTTCGACTACTCCATGCACAACTACCTGCTGCGCTATTACGTCGCCGAGCACGGGATCGATCCCGATACCGACATCCAGATCCGCGCCGTGCCGCCGCCGGAAATGGTCGCGAATCTGCGTGCCGACAACATCGACGGTTATCTCGGCCCCGACCCCTTCAACCAGCGCGCCGTCTATGACGGGGTCGGATTTATTCACGTCCTTTCCAAGCAGCTCTGGGATGGTCACCCCTGTTGCGCCTTTGCGGCGTCCAAGGAGTTCGTCACGGCACTGCCGAACAGCTATGCGGCGTTGCTCAAGGCGATCATCGATGCCACCGCGTTCGCGCACAAGCCGGAGAACCGAAAGCAGATCGCCGCGGCGATCGCCCCGGCGAACTATCTCAATCAGCCCCTGACCGTGCTCGAGCAAATCCTCACCGGCACCTATGCGGACGGCCTGGGCAACGTGAAGCATGAACCGGACCGCATCGATTTCGATCCATTTCCTTGGCAGTCCTTCGCGATCTGGATTCTCACCCAGATGAAGCGCTGGGGACAGCTGAAGGGCGATGTCGATTACAGATCCGTCGCCGAGCAGGTTTATCTCGCCACCGACACCGCCAAGCTGATGAAGGAGGTCGGGCTCGCGCCGCCGGCAAGCAGCACCAAACGCTTCAAGGTGATGGGCAAGGAGTTCGATCCCGCCAAGCCGGACGAATATGTCCAGAGCTTCGCGATCAAGCGCGTGTGAGGCGTGGTCGGCTCGCGAGAACACGGCATGATTTCCCTGCTTGGCTTGCGAGCGGCCGTGCTCTCGCTGCTGCTGTTCGGGCTCTTCGTCGGCGCGTGGCATCTCGCCACCAGCGGCACCGGCACCACGGTGAGCATGGACCCGGAATACGCCAAGCTCGTCGGCGCGACCGCCAGCCAGGGCAAATCGGCCATGCCCGGCCCGGCAGAGGTCGGCGCCAAGATCTGGGAGAACCTGAAGAACCCGTTCTATGATCGCGGCTCGAACGACAAGGGGCTGGGAATTCAGCTCGCATTCTCGATTGCGCGCGTGGGGGTGGGATACCTCATCGCGGTCGCGATCGCGGTGCCGATCGGATTCCTGATCGGCATGTCGCCGCTCATGAGCCGGGCGCTCGACCCATTCATCCAGGTGCTGCGACCGATCTCGCCGCTCGCCTGGATGCCGCTCGCGCTCTACACCATCAAGGATTCGAGCCTGTCCTCGATTTTCGTGATCTTCATTTGCTCGCTCTGGCCGATGCTGATCAATACGGCTTTCGGCGTGACCTCCGTCCGGCGCGAATGGCTCAATGTTGCTCGCACTCTCGAAGTCGGAGTTTTCCGGCGCGCTTTCACTATCATCCTGCCTGCGGCCGCGCCCACGATTCTCACCGGCATGCGCATCTCCATCGGCATAGCGTGGCTGGTCATCGTGGCCGCGGAGATGCTCGTCGGCGGCACGGGTATCGGCTATTTCGTCTGGAACGAGTGGAACAATCTTTCCATCAGCAGTGTCATAACGGCCATCGTGGTCATAGGCGTCGTCGGCATGCTGCTCGATCAGGTGCTGGCCTGCGCCACCCGGCTGGTGAGCTTTCCGGAGTGACAGCGGTGGTGGGCCGTGTCCAGCGATGAGCGACAAGTTCATCTCGATCGAAGGCATAACCAAGCGTTTTCCCGCACCCGGCGGCGGTATGACCACGGTGTTCGAGAATTTGTGGCTCTCCATGGGCCGCGGCGAGTTTACCTGCATCATCGGACACTCCGGTTGCGGCAAGACGACCGTGCTCAATCTTCTCGCCGGTCTGGACGAGCCCTCCGAGGGAACCATCATCGTCGATAATCAATCCATCGAGGGGCCGAGCCTCGATCGCGCCGTGATCTTCCAAAGCCACGCGCTCCTTCCCTGGCTCAGCGTCAAAGGGAATGTCGCCTATGCGGTAACCTCGAAATGGCGGCGATGGCGCCGTGCCGAGATCGACGCGCATGCGCAAAAATTCGTCGATCTCGTCGGCCTCACGGGAGCGGAGCGCAAGCGGCCGGCGGAATTGTCCGGCGGCATGAAGCAGCGCGTCGGGATTGCGCGCGCGCTCTCCATCGAGCCGAAGATCCTGCTCATGGACGAGCCGTTCTCCGCGCTGGACGCGCTCACGCGCGGTACGCTGCAGGATGAGGTTCGGCGCATCTGCCAGGAAACGGGCCAGACCGTGTTCATGATAACCCACGACGTCGACGAAGCGATCTACCTCGGCGATCGCATTATGCTGATGACCAATGGGCCGAATGCCGTCCTGGCGGAAATCGTGGAGAATCCGCTGCCCAAAGAACGCCAGCGCAGCGATGTGCATCGGCACCCGCTGTATTACGGCATCCGCAATCACGTCATCGACTTTCTCGTAACCCGCAGCAAGAGCTTCAACGAGGAGCTCGGTGCAACCAATCACGACCCCCGTCGCATCCCGACCGTGCGGCCGGGCGCGCCGGAGCCCATCGTGGCTGCTGATTTCGCCGCTGCAGCGCGCACGCGGCAGGGCTTACCGGCGCATGCAAAGCTGACCGCGTCCCGCGGATAAGGATCGAAACCGAAGCTCAAGGGAGAGCACCATGCTACGCAGCGAGGTCACGGAGAAGATCCTCGACATCAAGCGCGAGAAGGGATGGAGCTGGAAATACATTCACGAGCAGATCGGTGGATATTCCCCTGTTCTGCTGGTGGGAGCGCTGCTGGGGCAGCAGAAGCTGACCAAGCCGCAGGCTGCCAAGGCTGCTGATCTCTTCGGACTGACAAAGGCTGAAACGGCATTCCTCAACGAGGTGCCGATGCGCGGTGCCGACGTGCCGATACCGCCGACCGATCCGCTCATCTACCGGTTCTACGAGCTCGTGATGGTGAACGGGCCGGCTTGGAAGGCGCTCATCGAGGAGGAATTCGGCGACGGCATCATGTCCGCGATCGATTTCGACATACAGATCGAGCGGCTGCCCAACCCGAAGGGCGATCGCGTCAAGATCACCATGTCCGGCAAGTTCTTGCCGTACAAGTACTACGGCAATTCAGGCAACATCCCGGAATACGGGTACAAGGAGGAGTGAGGTCGTTCAAATTAGCTGGGCGGGCATGTTTCCCCCGCGCAAACAAGCGACTCGCTATTGCGGATCGAGGGAGATCGGTCCGCCGTCATCGTGCCTGGGGACTTCGCGCGGCCGCGGGCGCACAGTGGCGGATCGGCGCCCATTCGTTGCACCGTCTTGGGTGGGGATGCCGAAGGTCAGAGCGGCAACGTCGGAATACCACGACGTCATCGGGGCGCGCTGTTCCTGCTGAGCCGCCTGCAATGAGCTGATGGTCTCGACAGCCTGCTGGCGCGCTGCGGACAACTCCGTGTTTTCCTGCTTGAGCGCCTCCAGCTCGCGGGTGAGTTGTTCGATGGTGGCTTCCGGTTTTTCATAAGCCGGGCCGGATACACCCGATATGTTCGGCCAAGCGAGGGCAATTGCGGTGACCAGTCCCGCTGCCACCGCCAATCCGATCAGGGTGGAAAACCGGAATCCACGGTTAAGCCGAGGAGAAGGGGCCTCGGCTTCCGACTCGTCGTGTCCGAATTCCTCGTCGAAGGCATCGAGACTCGGCATAACACTCGCGTCGACTTTTACAGACATTACACTCGCCGCTTCGGGGGCTCCCGCGCAAGCAAGCATACGACACGCCGATCATCCCCTCGTGCCGATCCGCTCCTAGCGGCCCCAGCCCCTGCATCGTGTGCTGATACCACCAGCAATTCAAGGGGTTATCGGGGCAGAATTGCGGCGTTCATATGTCCGAAACCAGACACAAGCGCCGACCTTCAAGTGTTTTGCGGGATTTATTGCGGATGCTGCGAAGGCGCTTTCGCGCCTGACAGCGACCGCTGCAGGCTCCAGATGACCGGAAGCGCCAAGCAGGAAAGCAAAGCCATTCCCCAGAACCCGGCAGGTCCAAAACGCGCGAACAGCCAGTCGGAAACCACTGTCAGCAACGCCGTTGCCCCGCCGATTCCGACCGTCCCATAGACCGCCTGCGCAGATCCCGCGAGACCAGGCGGAACGGTGTCAGCAGAAAGCGGGCAACAGATCTCGTCGAACACCCATGCCCGCAGATCCATGTCGCACAAAGCGCTGCGGCTCTCGCCCTGAGAAGATGATCGTGCAACGGCCTTCCCGGCTTCAGCGTTCCGAGCCGGACGCGAGAGGCGGGCTTGCCCGTGCTAACCTGGCTGATCGGGTTGGCCGATTGTGGTCAGCATCAGGTTCGAACAGGCAGGAAAGGAACGCGCATGGATATTGGATTTATCGGAGCGGGCCAGATGGGGTTCCATATGGCGCGTCGTTTGCTCGAGGCGGGACATTGCGTTCTGGTCTGCGACACTCGGCGCGAGGCGGTCGATCGTCTCGCCGCCATAGGAGCGAGTGCGCGCGAGTTCGCACGCGCCATCGCTGACGAGGTCGAGACGGTCGTTGCGAGCCTGCCGACCCCGGACGTGGTGCTGGCCGTCGCGACCGGCAAAGCCGGCGTGATCGAGGGAAAGCGCGTGCGCCGCTTCATCGATCTCTCCACCACGGGCTCGGCAATGGCCAAGCGCGTTTTCGATCTGCTCAAGGCGCGCAACATCGTCCAGATCGACAGCCCCGTAAGCGGCGGCGTCAACGGCGCCGCCAAGGGCACGCTCGCGGTTATGGTGTCGGGCCCGCGTGCGGAGGTTGCTCAGGTCGAGCCCATGCTCTCGGTGTTCGGCAAGGTATTCTTCATCGGCGAACGCCCCGGAGCCGGCCAGACGATGAAGCTTTGCAACAACTTCTTGTCCGCGACCGCCATGACCGCAACTTCCGAAGCCATGGTGCTGGGCGTGAAGGCGGGGCTCGATCCCCGCGTGATGCTCGACGTGATCAATTCCGGCAGCGGGCGCAATACCGCGACGGAAGACAAGTTCGGCCGCGTCGTCCTGCCGCGTCTGTTCAATCTCGGCTTCACCACCGGACTGATGACGAAGGACGTCAAGCTGTGCCTGGAGGAAGCAAGCGCGCTGGGTGTGCCAATGGAGGTGGCGCAGACGGTTGCCCGCATGCTGCAGCTCGCCTGCGACGAGATCGGCCCGGAGGCGGACCTCACGACCGTGGTTCAGACGGTCGAGCGCCGTGCCGGCATCGAAGTGCGCGCGCGCTCGGAAGCGACTCAAGGTGCCACATGAGCGATCACGACGAGCACGAGATTTATGCGGTCCGTTATGCGCATCACAAGCGAAAGGCTGCAGAGAATTTCATCCTCGGCGATCCGCACGACGTGCTGCAGCCGCTCGACTACTACGTCTGGGCTGTCGTAGGAGCGAGGGGCACCATCATTGTCGATACCGGCTTCGACACCGCGATGGGAGCGAAGCGCCAGCGCGAGATGGTCAAGCCGGCCGGGGACGGATTGCGCGCGCTCGGCATCGATCCCGGTGCCGTGCAGACCGTCATCATCAGCCACATGCATTACGATCACGTCGGCAACTACGACCTGTTTCCGCGTGCACGCTATCACCTGCAGGACGACGAGATGGCTTACGCGACCGGCCGCTGCATGTGCCACACGGCGCTGCGCCTGCCGTTCGAGATCGAGGATGTGGTCGCGATGGTGCGCAAGGTCTTCGCCGGCCGCGTCGCCTTCCATGACGGTGCGGACGAGATCGTGCCCGGGATCACGGTCCACCGTATCGGCGGACACTCGAAGGGGCTGCAAAGCGTGCGCGTCAAGACGCGGCGCGGCTACGTCGTGCTCGCCGCCGATGCCGCCCACCTCTACGCCCACCTGGACAGCGGTCGCGTGTTTCCCCTCACCTACAATGTCGCCGAAGTGGTTGAAGGCTATGAAACGCTCAGGAAGCTTGCGACCTCGCGCAACCACGTGGTGCCCGGTCACGATCCGCTTGTGCTCGCGCATTATCCCGCGGCGAAACCGGGCCTCGAAGGTTGGGTGGTGCGCCTCGACGCCGACCCTAAAACCTGAGGCGCTGCCTCGCAGAAGCGGCGCGGCGTAGCGCATTAGAACCGGCATGCGGCCGCTTCTGCATCCCACTCTGGTCAATGGGCGAGCCGGAGACCCGGCGCTCTATATCGAGACGCTGTTCGAGCGCCATGCGATCCTGTTTGACCTGGGCGACATCTCTGCGTTGCCGCCGCGCAAGGTACAGCGGATCGAACATGTCTTTGTCTCGCATGCCCATGTCGATCACTTCATCGGCTTCGATCGGCTGCTGCGACTGCTGGTCGGACGAGAAAAAAGCGTACGCCTCTTTGGGCCGGAGGGGTTTGTCGAGCACGTGCAGCACAAGCTGCATGCGTATCTCTGGAATCTGGCGGACCGGTATTCCTGCGACCTCGTGTTCACGGTCACCCAGGTCGCTTCCTCGCTGGCGACCAAAACTGCCCGGTTCCGGCTCAAGGACGCCTTCGCAAGAGAAGAGATCGGCAACGGTCGCATCAGGGATGGCGTGCTCCATCAGGAGCCGAGCTTCCGGATCAAAGCGGCGGTCCTCGATCATCGAACTCCATGTCTTGGCTTCGCGATCGAGGAGCCCATGCATGTCAACGTCTGGAAAAATCGGCTTGCGGAGCGGCATTTGCCCGTTGGGCCTTGGCTGCGAGAGCTCAAAAACGCGGTCATGGAGAACCTGCCGGACGATCACTTCATCACCATCCGGTCGCGACCGGACTCATCCGGTGAGGGCGCGAGGCGGCTGGCGGATCTGCGCGACCTCGTCACGGTCACTCCGGGACAAAAGATCGCTTATGTCACCGATATCGCCGACACGCCGGCCAATAGGGCCGCTGTCGCCGCGCTTTCGTGCAACGCAGATCTGTTGTTCATCGAAGCTGCCTTCGCGCAGGAGGACGAGGAGCTGGCGCGCGAACGTGGACACCTCACGACCGCCGCGGCAGGGGAAATCGCACGCCGGGCCGGAGTGCGGCGGGTCGAGCCTTTCCATTTCTCGTCCCGTTATCCCGGGGAGGAGGAGCGCCTGCTCAAGCAAGTGAGAACTGCGTTCAGCGGCTCTCCTACATGATCGCATACTCCGCGTTGCGGCGGTCCGTGACCAGCATGCAGCCGGGGTAATGGGTGATGCAGAAATCGGGCTTCGCGGTTGCCACCACCGACTGCGGGGTGACACCGCAGGCCCAGAAAACCGGGATCTCATCCTCCTTGATCGGGACCGCATCCCCCCAGTCCGGCTGCATCAGATCGGAGATGCCGATCAATTCGGGCTTGCCGATATGCACCGGGGCCCCATGCACCGCCGGGAACCGGGTCGTGATCTGGATGGCGCGGATCGCTTTTGCCGGGGTCATCGGGCGCATGGAAACGACCAGCGGCCCATGGAACGGACCCACCGGGGCGGTCTGAACGCAGGTGCGGAACATCGGAACAGTTGCGCCGCAAGTGATATGGCGCAGCTCAATCCCGTCCTCGATCAGCGCTTCCTCAAAGGAAAACGAGCACCCCAGCACGAACGCGACGAGATCGTCGCGCCAATAGCTGCGGATGTCGGTCGGCTCGTCGATCACCTCGCCGCGCCGGAATACGCGGTAACGCGAGAGGTCGGTACGGATATCAAGATCATCCGCAAGAGTGGGGAGGCGAAAATCGCCAGGGCTTGAGACCCCAAGCACCGGACATGGTTTCGGATTGAGCTGGCAAAAGCGCAGAAAATCCCCGGCCAGCTGGATCGGCAAGATGGCGAGATTCCCCTGCACATAGCCAGGCGCGACCCCCCCGGTCTGCCCAGTGAACTGATCGGTTCGGATCGCAAGGCGCGCATCGCGACCGGTTTGCGGAATTGTGGACATCGGACGACTTATGCTCAGGACTGTCACGGGCGCTCCTTCCCAACCGGACTCTCTCGTCCTGCCTACTTTATCAGCATTCGGGTCCGGGGAAACCCGCTGCTGCTTTGCCGCTTGTGTAGCCCGCATGAGCGCAGCGACATGCGGGTCCATCACTCCCCGGATATCGCTTCGCTCATCCGGGCTACGCGAGCCATCCCCGCGCGACAATCGCGCTCGTTGTAGATGCGAAAAGCTTCAGCTATTCTCAAACTTTGCTCCCCGAGGCTTGACGGCGGGTGCCCGCAGGCCGCAGCTTGGTCGGCAAGCCCACTCACCGCTCGCTGCCACCATCTCCACAGAGGATCAACGCCATGGTCGACAAAAACACCACGCAGGATTGGGAGGAAGAACTCTGGTACAGCGGCAAGGTCACCCGACGCCGCTTCGTCGGATACACGAGCGCAGCTGCCGGAGCTCTCGGCGCGCTCATGCTGGTGCCCGCTTCCTGGCGGAGCGCGTTTGGGCAGGCAAAGCCCTACAAGATCGGCGCGCTGCAGCCGCTGTCGGGCGCCGCTGCCGCAGGCGGCAAGACGGCGCTGGTCGGCAGCCAGATGGCCGTCGATCGGATCAATAAATCCGGTGGAGTCAACGGACGGCCGATCGAGCTCATCGTGGCCGACTACGAGTTCAAACCCGACGTAGGGCGGCGCAAGGCCGAGAAACTCGTCGAGGAGGACAAGATCGACGCCCATCAAGGCGGATTTCTCTCCAATGTATGCCTCGCCTGCGAGCCGGTGTTCAGCGAGAACAAGATCGTCAACATGATCGGCGTTTGCCTCGACACGACGCTCACCACGACCAAGTGCAGCCGCTACACATTTCGTACATTCGATTACGCCCCTGCGCAGGCGGTCGCGTTTGCACCTTACCTCGTGAACAAGCTCGGCAAGAAATGGCATCTCGCCTACATCGATTATGCCTGGGGACAGTCGACGCGCGATGCTTATGCGGACCAGATCAAGAAGGCGGGCGGCGAGGTCGTCGGCACCACGGGTATTCCGCTCGGCCGCGCCGACATGACTCCGTTCCTTTCCAAGATCACCGGCAATTTCGATGGTCTGTTCGCCATCTTCTTCGGTCAGGATGGGGTAACCATCGGCAACCAGGCGTTCGATCTCGGTCTGACCAAGAAATACAAATGGGCCGGAGACGGGGCCATCGCAGAATCCACCAACCTTCCGGCTCTGGGCAGCAAGATCGAGGGTTTCATCGGCATCAACCGTTATATCCCGGTGCTGCAGGGCGTACTCGATACCCCGTACAACAAGAAATTCATCAACGATGCCGTGATCCGACTTAAAGCGATCGATCCCTCCGGTCCGCTGCCGGACCGCTATGTGCAGTCGAACTACGAGGCCATGAATGCCCTGAAGATCGGCATGGAAAGATCAGGCTTCCGTGGCCGCGAGGACAGCTTGAAGCTCATCGAGGCCCTGGAAGGCCTGGAGATGAAGGAGAGCGATGACTTCCCGCAGGGGGACAAGACGCTTCGCAAGGAGGACCACCAGGCTTTCGTTCGCGAATTCCTGTTCGATATCAAGGACGGCAAGCACCACATCCTCGAGGTGGTGCCGAAGGAAAAGACGCTGTTCCCGCCGGAATGCAAGTTCACGGCCTAAGTGGCCGCTGCGCTGTCGGTCGATGCGCCTTCCCCGAACCCGGCCGCAGGGGAGGGCGCCGCGACAGCAATCCTGCGCACGGAGCACCTGACCATCCGCTTCGGCGGCCTGGTCGCTCTGGACAACATCAATTTCGAAATTCAGCGCGGGGAGATCCGGGCCATCATCGGCCCGAACGGGGCTGGTAAAAGCACCTTCTTCAATTGTCTCACCGGCGTGCTGCGCCCCTCCTCGGGGCGCATTTTGTTTGACGGAGACGACATTACCGGCCTTCTCCCCAACCGCATCTCACACAAAGGAATTGCACGCTCCTATCAGATCACCAACATTCTCCCCAACGCGACGACTTTCGAGAACGTTCGAATTGCCTGTCAATCGCGCGGACACGGCTGGAACATGCTCCGTCATCACAGTGGCTTTCCCGACATCATGGGAAGAGCCGAAGCTGTGCTGGCCTCGATCGGGCTGCGCAGCAAGGCCGAGGAGCTTGCCGGCAATCTTTCCCATGGCGAGCAGCGCAACCTCGAGATCGGGATAGCGCTCGCGACCGAGCCGCAGCTCCTGTGCCTGGACGAGCCAACCGCCGGCATGAGCGCGGCGGAGACCCACGAGACCATGGCACTGGTGCGCCGGATCGCAAGCAATCTCAGCATCCTGATTGTCGAGCACGACATGCAGGTCGTCATGGAGCTGGCACAACGGATCACGGTGTTTCACTACGGCCGGGTGCTCGCGGAGGGGAGCCCGGCGGACATCCAGGCCAACCCGAGAGTTCAAGAGGTGTACCTGAAGACATGACCCCGGCCGACGGCAACACTGCTCCCCTCGTCCAGGTCGAGAACATCGATACCTACTACGGCAAGAGCCATATTCTGCATGGCGTCTCGCTGGACGTAGGGCGGGGAGAAGTTGTTGGTCTGCTGGGGCGCAACGGCGTCGGCAAGAGCACCACGCTCAAGACCATCATGGGCCTCGTTGATCCGAGGCACGGCAATGTCCGCTACGAGGGCCGCAACGTTACCGGGCTGCCGCCGCACCGGCTGGCACGGATCGGCGTCGCTTACGTTCCGGAGGACCGGCGTATTTTCCGGCTTCTCACCGTGATGGAGAACCTGCGCACCGGGCTCGATCGCCACGGCGTGACCGAAGCTCGCAAGCAGGAGCTCCTCGCCAAGGTCTTTGCCTATTTCCCGGTACTGGCGGAACGCCGCAATCAGGCCGGAGGAACGCTCTCAGGCGGGGAACAGCAGATGCTTGCAATCGCCCGAGCCATGATGCTCGAGCCGAAGATCATTCTCCTGGATGAGCCAACGGAAGGGCTGATGCCGCGGATGATCTCGCAAATTCATGAGATCATCGAGTTGCTGCACCGGGAAGGGGTCGCCATCCTGCTGGTGGAGCAGAACGTCCCGCTTACTCTCGCCGCCAGCCAGCGGGTCTATATCATGGAGAAGGGCACTGTGCGGCATCACTGCCCTTCCTCCGAGCTCAAGGTGAACGACGCCGTCATCCACCAGTACCTCGGAGTGTAGGGATGGAGCTCGTGACCGAGGTTCTCCACGCCATTCCCTATGACCAGATTTTGATCCAGACCCTCAACGGCATCGTAGCCGGGATGATCCTGGCACTCGTTGCCTCGGGTCTGACTTTCATCTTCGGGATCATGGACGTCGTGAACTTCGCTCACGGCGAGCTGTTCATGCTGGGCGCCTATGTGGGGGTCGTCATCATTGCGGCCACCGGCAATTTCTGGCTCGCTCTCATCGTCGCTACCGTCGTTGTTGCAGCACTCGGGGCCGCGCTGCAGATCACGACCCTGCGTCCGTTGCTCGGCCGCGATCCCTTGACCACTATTCTTGCGACTTTCGGCCTCTCTCTGGTGCTGCAGAATTATGCGCTCTGGCAGTTTGGTCCGGTGGCACGCAAGATCCAGGAGCCGTTCACGGGCAGCTTTTCCATCTTTTATCTGCAGTACCCCTGGTATCGGGTGCTGATCGCCGTGCTCTCCGCCGCCATCATCGGCGGCTTCTGGCTGTTTCTCAAATACGGCACCTATGGGATCTGGATCCGCGCCACGACGCAGGATCGCGTCATGGCGCAGGCCATGGGCATTCCGGTGCCCTGGGTGCATACCGCGGTGTTCGCGATCGGCGCCGGGATGGCGGCGGCAAGCGGCGTGCTGTTTGCTCCGCTGGTCGGCGTCACCCATGCCATGGGGCTTGACTGGGTGCTCAAGGCCTTCATCGTGGTCGTCGTGGGCGGCATGGGCAATCTCGGCGGCTCGATTGCCGCCTCCATCTTCATCAGCCTGATCGAATCCTATGCCTCGATCTGGCTCGACCCGGCGCAAGCCGTCATTGTCTCCTTCGTTGTCCTTATCCTGACCCTGCTGTTCCGGCCCACCGGCCTGTTCGTTCCAACACCAAAATGAGCAAGCGCGCCGACTGGCTCTACTGGACAGGATTTTCGCTCATCCTGGCGCTCCTGATCGTGGCGCCGCTGGTGCTGCCGGAGTTCTGGCAGCGCTTCGTGACCGAGATTTTGATCTGGGGCTTGCTTGCGATGTCCTCGGACATCCTGATCGGATACACCGGGATGGTGTCGTTCGGGCACTCCGCTTTTTTCGGTCTGGGGATATATGGCGCGGCAGCGGCTCTGCTTTCGGTCAGGCCGCCCAACCTCTGGCTGGCGTTCGCTTACGGCCTCATTGCCTCCGCGGCTGCTGCGCTGTTCGTCGCCTATTTCTCGACCAGGCTGCGCGACATCTATTTCGCGATCAGCACGCTCATTTTCTCCCAGATCTTCTATGTCATCATCTTCACCTGGACCGCAGTCACAGGCGGCGAGAACGGGCTCACGTTCAGCCGGCCGGCCCTCGCGATTCCCGGGCTGTTCTCGCTGCCGTTCACGAGCTACACGCTGCACTGGTTCGTGCTCGCCGTGGTCACGGTCTCTTATCTGACGCTGCGCCGCATCACCCAATCACCGTTTGGAATGGTGCTGCAGTCGATCCGCGAGAACGAGGCGCGCACCCGCGCGATCGGCTACGCCGTCGAGCGCTACAAGATCGTTGCGGTAATGCTCTCCGGCCTGTTTGCAGGCCTGGCCGGCGTCCTTTATGCGATTTAAAATCGATTCGCCGCGCCCGATTTCGTCTACTTTCTGGTTTCCGGCGAGACGGTCATCTTCAATGTGATGGGCGGGATCGGCACCCTGGTTGGGCCGATTGCCGGAGCTGCATTCTACCTGCTTTTGCGCGAAGCATTCTCGCGTTTCCTGACCGAGTACTACCTCATTCCCGTCGGTATCATCTTCATCGCCATGATCATCTTCATGCCCCAGGGCTTGCTGGGCTTCATGCGTCGCCGGCTCAATCAATAGCGCTCGCGTAGGTTTCGCTCGATAAGCCGTAGGGTGGGTTAGTTAGCCAGCGAGGCGGCTCCAGCCGGCTTGATGGCGTAACCCACCGCTACCTGGTCGAGCTTGGCCACACGGCCGACGGTGGGTTACGCCGTGCAAGTCGGCTGTTGCCAGCCGACTTGTACGGCTAACCCACCCTACACGCGCTGATACAATTCGATTTCGTCGAAACCCGCTGTAGCGCCGCGCGCGGCTCTCCATTAGCATTCGCCGCATTCAGCAAACCCGGGATCCGGAGGCGCAGGGATGGCCAAGTTCGGAATTGGGCAAGCAGTGCGGCGATTGGAAGATCAGCGCTTTCTGCTGGGCAGAGCCCGCTATGTCGATGACATCAGCTTGCCTGGCGAATGCTACGGCGTGACCGTCCTGTCACCGCACGCGCATGCGCGCATCAAGCGCATCGACGTGTCCAAGGCCAGCGCCGCCCCCGGGGTGCTCTGCGTCCTCACGGGCGCCGATGCTGCGTCGGAGAAGCTCGGCAGCTTCACCGCCCATCTCATGCCCGAGGATATCGGCGCGCCCAAAGGGCACCGCACCTTCCAGGGCGTGCTCACCGGCGACAAGGCGCGGTTTGTCGGCGATCGTGTTGCCTTCGTGGTTGCGGAGACGCTCGCGCAGGCTCGCGATGCGGCCGAGCTGGTGCACGTCGAATATGAGGAGCTGCCGGCCGTGATCGATCTCGAGGACGCGGCGAGGGAAGGCGCCCCGAAGGTCTGGGAAGACTGCGCGCAAGGCAATGTCGGGTTTCGCCTCATGTTCGGCAACAAGGAAACGACTGATGCTGCCTTCGCCGGTGCCAGACATGTCGTAAAGCTGCGCGTCGAGGGCAACCGCGTGTCGCCCGTTGCCATGGAGCCGCGGGTCGCCATCGGCGACTACAATGCGGCCGATGATCAGTACACGCTGTACACGGCCTCGCAGAACCCCCACGGGGTGCGCATGGAGATGTCGCACATCTTTCATGTTCCCGAGAATCAGATACGCGTCGTCTCGCCCGACGTCGGCGGCGGATTTGGATTGAAGGGCAATCCGTTTCCCGATGATGCGCTCGTGCTGTGGGCGTCGCGCCGCATCCAACGTCCGGTCAAATGGGTGGCGACGCGCTCTGAAAGCATGCTGACCGACCATTGCGGTCGCGAGACGGTCTACTACGGCGAGCTCGCCCTCGACGAGCACGGCAAGATACTGGCGCTGCGCGCGCAATGTCTGTTCCAGCTCGGCGCCTATTTCGTCGGCGCGGCGCTGGCGCCGGGCGGGTTTGCCGTGCGCTTCATCCCGGGGGCGTACGATATTCAGACCATGCACATCACGTCGCAGGGCCTGTTCACGAACACCTCGCAATGCGGTCCCTACCGCGGCGCCGGCCGTCCCGAGGCGGCATATTTCACCGAGCGGCTGATCGAGCATGCCGCGCGAACGCTCGATATGGATCCTGCGGAGATCCGGCGCCGCAATCTCATTCCGCCTGCCAAGCTGCCCTATGCGACGCCCACGTTCTGGAACTACGACAGCGGCGAGTTCGAGCGCCTCATGGATCAATGCGTTGAAGCGAGCGACTGGAAGGGATTTGCGGCGCGCAGGCGCGCCACGGAGAAGAACGGCAAGCTGCGTGGCCGCGCGGTAAGCTACTACATCGAGTTTGGCGGCATCTTCAACGACCGCATGGACCTGCGGTTCAACCCGGACGGCACATTGACGATCCTCGGGGGCACCCATTCCCATGGGCAGGGCCATGCCACGGTGTTCCCGCAGCTCGTCAACGAGTGGCTCGACCTGCCGCTCGAATCCATCCGCTATGTGCAGGGCGACACCGCGCAGGTGCCGATCGGGCGCGGTACCTACGGCGCCCGCAGCGCGGTCGTCGGGGGTAATGCGCTCAAAGCCGCCGCCGAGGCCATCATCGAGAGAGCCAAATCAATGGCGGCAACCCTGATGGAAGCCGACCCGGTGGATGTCGAGTTCAAGGACGGACAATTCCGCGTGGTCGGCACCGACAAGACGATCGGCATCATCGATGTCGCCAAGGCAGCGTACGCTCCGGCGGGTCCCCTGACGGACAAGTTCGGTGTCGGGCTGCAATCAGCGGGCAGCTTCAGTCCCAATCCGCCGAGTTATCCCAACGGATCGCACGTCTGCGAGCTGGAGGTGGACCCGGAAACCGGCGAGGTGGTGGTCGACCGCTATTTCGTGGTCGACGATCTCGGACGCGTGCTCAATCCCCTCATCGTGCGCGGGCAGATCCACGGCGGCGTGGTGCAAGGGCTCGGCCAGGCCCTCATGGAGCATCAGGTCTATGATCGCCAGTCCGGGCAGCTGTTGTCCGGCAGCTTCATGGATTACGGCATGCCGCGCGCCGACACCATGCCGGACATCGAATTGCAGCTGGAAGAGGTCGCCTGCAGGACCAACCCCCTTGGGGTGAAGGGCATCGGGGAGTCCGGCACCATCGGCGCGCCGCCGACAGTGATCAACGCGCTTATCGATGCGCTCAAGCCGCTCGGCGTCGAGCAGATCGACATGCCGGCAACGCCGGGTCGCGTGTGGCAAGCCATCGCGAACGCCCGCGGCGCATCGCCCGCTCGGGCTGACCCTGCCTCCTAAAAGGCCGCCGCCTCGCCCCTGCGGAGCTCTCCACTTGGCTGCGTCTGCTCGGGCTCGTTTGGCCGAGCGTCGCGCTGTTCATGTTCAAACGTTGTTTTCACTCGGCTTTTCCCGTTGGCTTCGTTTGCGGAAGTTGGCTTCGTTTGCGGAAAATGACAAAGATGGTTTCGCAACCGAACCAAACAGCAGCCAGTAGACGACGGCAGCAATGTTCTTTTGGCATCACGCTGGGTCCGGCAGGCACCCCCGATCCGGAAGCACAACTTCCGAGAGAGCGAAATCGCTGCTCCCTGTAAACAACAGGAAATTTACAGGGGATTTTTCAGCCGCGAGTTGAGTGCTCAAAATAGCGGCGCCCTGACCATGGGCTCCCCAGCTGCCGTCTGGCCGGAAAGGCGGCTTGCGCAGCTGCCCTGTTCCTCCCTCAACGCACAAGCAAACACCCGGCGCGGTAATCCAGCCGGGATTGGAGACACCCCTGAAGGATAGCTCTTTATACATGAGTCCCGTTATAGATGTCTAGAGGCGGGATTTTTTATTTGATGTGTCTGATCCGGCGAGCAAGCACCATTCGCAATGGGAGCAATCTACGCAACTTTGGATCGGTTGACCTTCGGATGCAGCAGGGATGCAACGTCAGCTTTCGCCACCTGCGGACATGCCTGCCGGATTGGCTTGGGCAGCTTTGGCCGAGTAGGCCCGGGGAATTTCACCCCGAGCCTCTCACAGATCCGGACTTGACACTCTCGCGTCATCCGGCTCGTGCCACCGCACGAAGGCTGCCGCCTTCCATTGAATATCGGGTTCCTCCCGTTGCCGGTTGACCCGATCTCAACGGCGATGACCCACCCCCTTCGCTCCACGGGCATTACCCCGCTTCAACACTACTACGGGGCAGTCCGCCCC
>CAWJDY010000058.1:0-83571 GCA_963841705.1 uncultured Alphaproteobacteria bacterium | reverse complement strand
CAGCCCATGAGGCGCTGCGCAAACTGCATGGCGCCATCTCGTGGCATGGACAGCACTGGGTGCTGGATGTCGATATACGCAAGTACTTCGACTCGATTCCGCACGCGCAACTTCGGGCGTTCCTCGACCAGCGAGTAACGGATGGCGTGATCCGACGGATGATCGACAAGTGGCTGAAAGCAGGGGTCCTGGAAGATGGAACCCTGCGCCTTGCGACTGAAGGTACCCCGCAAGGCGGCGTCATCTCACCGATGCTCTCGAACATCTTCCTGCACCACGTGCTGGACGAATGGTTCGAGGCAGAGGTGCGACCCCGCATGCTGGGAGAGTGTACGTTGGTGCGCTTTGCCGATGACTTCGTGATGACGTTCAAGAACCACCGCGACGCCAAACGGGTTCTGGAAGTGCTGGGGAAACGGCTTGCACGGTATGGGCTCACGCTGCATCCCGACAAGACCCGGTTCGTCGACTTCCGCCCCGAGCGCAAAGGTGGCACGCATCCGGACTGCGCCGAACCGCCGTTCGACTTTCTGGGCTTCACCCACACCTGGGCGAAGTCACTCAAGGGGCAGAACGTGGTACGGCAACGGACGGCCAAGAGCCGGCTCGCTCGCGCGCTGCTCGCGGCGAAGGAGTGGTGTCGGTTCAACCGCCACCTGCCGATCCTCGATCAGCGCAAGCGGCTGTCTGAGAAGCTGGTAGGTCACTATGCCTACTACGGTATCACGGGGAACAGCCGGCAACTCGCCACCTACGCTCATCAGATCACAAGGACGTGGAGGAAGTGGCTGGAACGGCGGACGCGCTCGGAGCCTCTCTCATGGGAGCGGTTCTCTGCCTTCCTCGCCCGCCATCCCCTCCCGCGACCTCGCATCGTCCATCAGTACGCCACCGCTAGCCAGGCTCTCTCATGAAGAACCGGAAGCGGTAATCCTGCACGTCCGGGTCCGTGGGGGGTGAGGGTGGTAACATCCTCACCTACCCGGCGCTCCGCTCGCTACGCTCGCGGCCCCGGAATGACAGAATACCTATTTTGTGACGCAGTAGAGTTAGGCAGAGAAAGTCGGCTGCATGCAGCCGACTTGTACAACTAACCCACCCTTCTGTAACGGGCCGGTCGGGGTCAACCCTCGTTTTGCGACGTCCTTCTCGCCGGGCACTCGCTTCTGTACGGGGTCGGCGCAAGGCCGCCACCAGATGGAATTCGCAAAGGATAGGTCGTCCGATCTACAGATGCGTGGTCATAGAGCCACATGGGTGGGTGCGGACTGACCTTATCCTCGTCCCCGGCGAGGGGACTTCGCTTCGGGAAGGCTGGTATCGAACCCGCCCGAAACTCTTAATCTCTCCTTCTCAGCTTGTCTGCATTAAGTTGCTCGAACTCAGCTCCGATTGGGGCGATCGCGCTCATGCCGCCGCGGCCTGGTTAGCCAGTTTGTGGTCGAACGGTTTTCCGTCGACCAGCATCCGATGCATGATCACCGCAAGCTTGCGTGCGAGCGCCACTTTCGCCTTCGCCATGCCGATGCGCTTGGCCAGCTGCATGGCCCAGGTCTTGAGTGCCGAGGCCTTCACCGGGCGCGTGAGAATGATGTGCGCGGCCTGATAGAGCGCGGTGCGCACGCTCTTGTCGCCGATCTTCGAGATCCTGCCGGCGTAATCGATTTCGCCCGACTGATATCTCTTCGGCGTGATCCCATAATGGGCGCCGACCTTTTTCGAGTTCTTGAAACGTGCGGGATCGTCGATTGCAGCCGCATATGTCAGTGAGATGACCGCCCCTACGCCGGTCGTGGTCATCAGCAGCCTGGTCCGCTCGTCGTGTCGCGCCATCGTCCGTACACGCTTCTCAAAACTCCTGAACTCACGCAACAGCACTTCGCGTACAGCTAACAACGCATCAGCGATGACTTGCAAATTCGCATGCTCGCTGACCAGCTGCTTGATCCGTTCGGCAAAATTGGTCGGCGTGGTCTTTCCGACCTTCAGACCGAACCCGCGCAGCACCCCGCGCAGGCTCATCTCAACGTCACGCAGCTTCGCTTCGATCAGGCTGCGCGTGGTCAGGATCGCACGCGTCTCTTGCGCAGATATCGATTTGCAATGTACCGGCCGGAACCAGCCCATCCGCATCAGCTCGGCAATCCCGCGCGCGTCCTTGCGGTCGGTCTTCACCGGCATCGTCTTGAACGCATTGCGCACGTGCCGGGTCTCCAACAGCTCGACCGCCAGACCGGCTTGCTTCATCGCCGCAAACAGCCATTGCGACAGAGGCCCCGCCTCCAGCCCGATCCGCGTCATCGCAAGACCGAGATTGCCAAACCACGCAATCAGCGCCTCCGGCTCACTCGCGACCTTCGCCTCGCGAACGATCTTGCCGCCAGCGTCCAACACGCATACGCTTGACTGTTCCAATGACACGTCGATTCCTGCATAATAGTCCATGGTCGTCCCTCGATGATGCTTGGAGCAGGCGGGATTGCCGGACTCCGAATCACTGACACCATCAGTTTGAGGGACGACCAGCCTGCCGCAACTCCAAGTCGCAAGCCGCGAGCGAGCGCGCCATCCATAGCGCCGTAGCGAGCTAGCGGCTGGCGACCTGGCCGGCCGGCCCGTTACACCATCTACACGTCAGCTAAATGACAACCGAGACATCAACCGCTAATACCGTGCATCATGGCAAGCGCAGCGCCTGTGCACGCCGGCAGAGAATTCGAGCTCGCCGTGGTCGGGGGCGGGCTCGTCGGAATGGCGATCGCGTGGGGCTTGGCGCGGCTCGGCCGTTCGGTGGTGGTGCTGGACGAGGGCGACCTCGCTTTTCGCGCCTCGCGCGGAAATTTCGCGCTGGTGTGGGTGCAGAGCAAAGGCGCCGGACTTTCCGATTACGCGCTGTGGACCATGCAGTCGTCGCGCCTGTGGCCGCAACTCGCGGAGGCGATCCAGGACGAGACGGGGATCGACGTCTGCTTCCGCAAACCCGGCGGGCTGCATCTCGTTCTCTCCGACCGCGAGCTGGATAATCGCGCCAATGCGCTCAAGCGTCTGGACAACCAGCCCGGAATGCAGCGCTTCCCTTATGAGATCCTGGACCACGCCAAGGTCGCAAAGCTGTTGCCGCAAATCGGCGCCGATGTGGTTGGCGCAAGCTTCTGTCCCGAGGACGGCCACGTCAATGCGCTGCGCCTGCTCTATGCCCTTCACGTCGGATTCCAACGGCTGGGCGGCACCTATCGCGCCAACCACGCCGTCACCCGGATCGAGCCGGGCAGAGACGAGTTTCGCTTGCACACCGCAAAGAGCGAGATCACAGCTGCACGCGTCGTGCTCGCCGCAGGGCTCGGCAATGCGCGCCTCGCCCCTATGCTGGCGCTGCATGCTCCGGTGCGCCCGCAGCGCGGGCAGATCATGGTGACCGAGAAGGTCGCACCCTTCCTGCCCTACGTCGTGCATACAGTGCGGCAGACGGATGAGGGCGGCGTCATGATCAGCGACTCGGTGGAAGAGGCCGGTTACGATGCCTCCGTCGGGAGCGAGATCCTGTCGGTGATGGCGGATCGCGCGGTGCGGATGTTTCCGCTGCTCGGGCGGCTCAATGTCGTGCGCTGCTGGGCGGCATTGCGGGTGATGCCGCCGGACGGTTTTCCCATCTACGATCAGTCGGAGAGGTATCCCGGCGCGTTCGTTGCGACCTGCCACAGCGGCGTGACGCTTGCCGCCAATCACGCTCTCGTGCTGCCGCCGCTGATCGATACCGGCGCCTTGTCGGGGGAGAACCTCGACGCGTTTCGCGCCCGACGCTTCAATGTTTCGCCGGCACGCTGAAGCGCGCCGTCCGGCGCTTACCATCCTCATTGATGGGGTCGCCACCGAGGCGCGCGAGGGCGACAGCGTCGCCGCGGCAATGCTCGCCGCGGGGCACGTGATTGTACGCAAGACTCCGGTCTCCGGCGCGCCGCGTGCTCCCTTCTGCCTGATGGGCGTGTGCTTCGATTGCCTTGTCACCGTCGACGGTGTCGGCAACCGCCAGGGCTGCATGCTTGTTGTGCGCGAGGGCATGCGCATCGACACGCAACAGGGCAAGCGGGAATACGGCGCATGAACGCGAGCGGTGATCTGCGCGCGCGCTATGACGTCGCAGTCGTCGGCGCGGGTCCCGCAGGGCTTGCGGCCGCGGGCCTGTGCGCCCGCGCCGGACTGACTACCGTTCTGCTCGACGAGCAGGCGGCGCCCGGGGGACAGATCTACCGCGCCGTAGCCGCCTCTCCGCTCCCGATGAATAGCGTGCTCGGCCGCGACTACTGGCAGGGCGCAGCGCTGGTGCGTGAGGCGCTGGCGAGCGAGCTGCACTATGTACCCGACGCAAATGTGTGGGGGCTGCTGCGCGAAGGCGAGATCGCGGTCTCGCTCGCCGGCGGCTCGCGCCTGATGCAGGCGACGCGCATCATTCTCGCGACCGGCGCCATGGAGCGGCCGTTCCCGATACCTGGCTGGACGCTGCCGGGAGTGATGACCGCCGGCGGCGCACAGATCCTGCTCAAATCATCCGGCCTCATTCCGCAGGGACGCACCGTGCTCGCGGGCTGCGGACCGCTCCTGTGGCTCCTCGCCTGGCAGTATCTCAACGCCGGCGTGCGGCTCGACGCGGTGCTCGACACGACGCCGCGCGCAAACTGGCAGGGCGCCGTGCGCCACGCCATGAGCTTCGCCTTTTCGCCTTATCTGATGAAGGGCCTGCGCCTGATGCTGGCGGTTCGCCGCAAGCTGCGGGTTATCGCCAACGTCGTGGAATTGGAAGCACAGGGCGGTGAACAAGTGGAGGAGGTGGTCTACCGCACCTCGCGCGGAGATCAACAGCGCTTGCCGGTTGATTTGCTGATCCTTCACCAGGGCGTTGTACCCAACATCAATCTCGCAGCCGCTGCCGGCGTGACCCACCGCTGGAGCGATGCGCAGCTGTGCTTCCTTCCGGTGCTCGACGTCTTCGGATCGAGCAACGTGCCGGGGCTGTCGATTGCAGGCGATGGCGCCGGCATTGCGGGAGCGGAAGCGGCGGAGGCGCGCGGCCGCCTCGCCGCAATCGCCGCCATCCGCGCCATCAAGCCGCAGCTTTCCCTCGCGGCGGAAGAGAAGGCGGCGCGCGCAACCCTGCGCCGCTTCGAGCGCGGACGGGCTTTTCTCGATCTCCTCTTCCGGCCGCCGCCGCAGTTCCGGTTGCCCCGCGGGGAGACCCTGGTCTGCCGCTGCGAGGAAGTGACCGCAAACCAGGTCCTCGACACGGTTGCGCTCGACTGCCCCGGCCCCAATCAGATGAAAGCATTTCTCCGCTGCGGCATGGGTCCCTGCCAGGGCAGGCTGTGCGGGCTTACCGTGACCGAGCTGATGGCGCAGGCACGCGGCGTTTCGCCGGAGGAGATCGGCTACTATCGCCTGCGCCCGCCGGTGAAACCGATTACGCTTGCCGAGCTCGCCGGCCTTCCCACCACGGAGGCGGCGGTGAACGCGGTCGCGCGCGAATAGCCCTGATATGGCCTTATCTGATCCGCTCAACGCGTTCTGCGTACACTCGACCGCACAGCTGCGGGGCGCGCCAGGGCGGCCGCTCTCCGGGCTTACATTCGCGGCCAAGGATCTGTTCGACATCGCAGGCCATGTCACCGGGGCAGGCAATCCGGATTGGCTGGCGCTGCATCCGCCTGCATCGCGAACCGCCTCCGCGGTGCAGGCGCTTGTGGACGCGGGCGCCGACATGGTCGGCAAGACCCACACCGACGAGCTCTCCCGCGGCATTCTCGGTGAGAACGCCCATTACGGCGCTCCGACCAATCCCAAGGCTCCGGGGCGGGTGCCCGGCGGCTCGTCGAGCGGATCGGCTGCGGCAGTGGCGGGGGCCCTCGTCGACTTCGCGCTGGGCACCGATACCGGCGGCTCCGTGCGCATACCGGCAAGCTTCTGCGGCATCTTCGGCTTCCGCCCGAGCCATGGACGCTTGTCGCTCGCGGGCGTGGTCGGACAGGCGCCGAGCTTCGACACCGTGGGCTGGTTCGCGCGCGAGGCGGACCTCCTCGCGCGCGTGGGGGAGATCCTTCTCGGCGCGAAGCTTTCCGGCGCGCAACGGCCACGCCACGCGATTGTTGCGACCGATGCCTTCGCCATTGCCGAGCCGGCGACCGCCACGGCACTGCGTCCGGCGGTCGAACGGATTGCCGCGCTCGTTGGCAGCTGCGAGGAGCGTCCGGTCTCGGCAAGCGTGCCGCTCGCGGATTGGTTCGCGCATCAGCGCGCGATCCAGGGCCGCGAAGCCTGGGACACCTTCGGCGACTGGATCGATCGCAACAACCCGCGCTTCGCCTTCGAGATCGCCGACAATTTCCTCCGCGGCATGCGCGTAGAGAACACGGCGCTCGCTGCCGCACGCGAATTCCAGGCGGCGCGGCGGCGCGAGCTTCTGGACATGGTCGCGCCCGACACGATCGTCTGCCTGCCGACCGCGCCGTTTCCAGCGCCGCCCCTGCGCCAGCCGCGCTCGACCATGTGGGCGAAACGTACCGCCATCAGCACGCTCACTTGCATTGCGGGCACCCTTGGCGCGCCGCAGCTCACGCTGCCGCTCGCACTCGCCGAGGGCCTTCCGGTCGGACTTTCGCTCATCGCGCGACCCGGCGGCGACGAGATGCTGCTCGCCTTCGCGCGCAAGCTCCCGATGGCGGCGTAGGGGCCGGTTTCAAACCGGCCCCTACCGCACGGCGGCCATGTCAGGTGACCGCGCGCAGGCGCGCGGGCGCCGCCTGCCAGCAGGCCTGCACCGCTTCGGCAGTAACGACTTCGCCGAAATACGCGTCGATGTTGCGCAAGGTCGCCTCGTGATCGGCCTGATCGTAGGTCGCGGTGCAATCGCTGGTGAAGACGACGTAATAGTCCCGCAGGAAGGCCTGCCTCGCGGTGGTCTCCACGCAGACATTGGTCGCGACCCCGGTCATCACAACGGTGCGGATCCCCTGCGAGCGCAAGACAAGGTCGAGGTCGCTGCTTTCGAACGCGCCGTAACGGTGCTTGGTGACGATCACCTCGTCCGGCAACGGCTTGATCTGAAAAAAGTCGCCATTCCAGGCGTTCGGCTCGCAGACCGGGATGCTCAGATAGGCCCCCCGGCGCCGCCGCTGCGCATGCTCCAGCCACACCTCGGACAGGTACCAGTTCGGTGCGGTGTTGTAGACGTTGCGGATCCAGATGCAGCGCACCTTTGCGCGCCGCGCTGCGTCGATCAAGTTGGCAAGGCGCGGCACCATCGCCTTGACCAAAGACAGATCGCGGCCTTCGCGATGCATGGCGCCGCCTTCGGCACAAAAGTCGTTTTGCACGTCGACGATCAGGATGGCGCAGTGCTCCGGGTTGACCTTCTCGGCCGTCGTTCTCAGCATGGCATCGCTCCTCATGGATTCCAGATCATCGACTTCGCGTCGAACGGCTTCATCATCTTGTATTTCACTCCCAGGTCGAGATTGGCTTGCAGGCTGGGCACGTTGAACTCGGTCGAGTACACGGGCAGCGTCACGTCCTTCACCACATCGAGATTCATGCCGGTGAATTTCGCGACCCAGTCATCGCGTTCTTGCTTCGACATGGTCGCAAGGTCGTTGGTGGCGTGGTCGATGGCACCCCTGAAACGGCGTGCGACATCGGGATTGGCCTTGATCCAGCTTTCCTTGGCCATGTAGTTGGCGATGTCCATTCCGGGGATATTGTCGAGGAAGGGGTACGCGAGCACGCGCGCCTTGCCGGACTTGGTCATGAAGGTGACGAACGGCTCGACGTTCCAGACGGCATCGAGCCGCTTCTGGAACAGCGCGTCGGCCATTTGCGGGAATGGAACTTCCAGGAATTCGACCTTGTCGGGATCGACGCCTTTCTTGCGCAGCCACTCCACCATGTGGACGTAGTTCACGCTGTTGATCAGCCCGGCGGAGATCTTCTTGCCGGCAAGATCGCCCGGTGAGCGAATGGCGTCCTCGGTGCGCACCAGCAAGGCGTTGTTGTCCGGGGGCTCCGACCTGATATGCGTGGCCCCGGCCAGAAACATCACATCAAGCCCGTTTCCCCGCGCCACCATCGTCTCAAAAATGGCGCTGCCGCCGATCTCGGCGCTGCCGCCGAAGACCGCCTCGACCGCTACCGCCCCTTGCGCCACCGGCGACCAGGTGACCGACAGGTTTTCTCCGGCGAAATAGCCTTTATCGCGTGCGACCAGGAGCGCCGCATAGTTCGCAATGGGAATATAGGCCACGCGCAGGACGGCAGGCGGAGGCTTTTGCTGCGCGCTCGCCTGCGGCACGAGCCAGGGGGCGAGTGCCGCAATGAGCATGACGCAGCAGACGTTTAACAAACGGGACATGTGTTTCTCCTTGATGTGTTCTGTCGTAGGGTGGGTTAGCGGTACTGCGTCACAAACTACTCTAGCCCGTCATTCCGGGGACGCGAGCGCTCGGATCGGCGCTTCGCGCCGTCCGAGTGCGAGCGGAGCCCGGAATCCATAACCACAGGCCGTGCAGTGATGAAAGTGGTTACGCTGCGGTGGCACACATTACTGCTTGGGGTTATGGATTCCGGGCTCGCAGGCAAATCGGCACGGCCGATTTTCCTGCGCCCCGGAATGACGTCGAGGGGCAACTTGTGACGCAGTACCATTAGCCAGCGGATCCGGCTTCTTCAGCCGGCCCCGCTGGCGTAACCCACCCTTCTACGATTATCATGGCTGGCCCTACCGCCTCCCGCTGCTCTCCTGGTGCCAGCGGATGAGTTTCGATTCGCCAAGCAGAAACACGCGATTGAGCGCGTAGCCGAAAATCGCGAGCGTGAAGATGCCCGCGTACATCTCCGGGACCTTGAAAGTGCGCTCCGCCAGCAGCGTGAAATAGCCCAAACCATCGGTGGACACGATCATCTCCGACAGGATCGCCAGAATGAGCGAGATGGCCAGGCTGATGCGCATCCCGGTGAGGATTTGCGGGCTGGCAGCCGGGAGCACGACCTCGCGCATCGCCTGCGGGGTGGTCAGCCCGAGGGTGCGCGCCGTGTCGAGCTGCACCGGGTCGATGGCGCGCACGCCGCCATAGGTGTTGAGCAGGACGGGGAAGAGGGATGCAATCATGATCAACACCACCTTCATCTCGTGTCCGATGCCGACGAACAGTATCAGAACCGGCAGGTAGGCCGGACCGGGAATCGGCCGGAAGATCTCGACCAGCGGCTCGAGCAGATTGTTGAGGATCCGGTAGTAGCCCATCAGCACGCCGAGCGTGACGCCCAAGAGCACCGCCAGGGAATAGCCGAGCATCTGCCGCCACAAGGTTGCCAGGAGATGCCGGATGAGGGTGCCGTTCGCGATGTTGTCGTACCACGCGGCAAAGATGCGGGTGACCGGCGGCCAGGTCGGCGTATCGAGCATGTAGAGCGCCGAGAGCTGCCAGAAGCAAAGCAGCAGCACGATGAGCAGCACGCCCGATGCGCGCGAGCTTTCCAGCCACTGCACGATACGATTGCTCATGATGCTTCCGCGCGCCCGGCGACGACCTGCTCCACCATCAACCGATAGAGCTGCGCGCGCAATTCGAGATAGACCGGCTCGCGACGGGTGCCCACCTGGCTGCGCGGATAGGGAAGCGGCACCTCGACGACTTTCGCGACCGTGCCGGGCGAGGCGCTCAGCACCACGACGCGTTGTGCAAGATAGAGCGCCTCGTCGAGGTCATGGGTGACGAACAGGATGGTGAGCCCGACCTGCTGCCAGAGCCACAACAGCAGATCCTGCAGCTCGACCCGCATCATGGCGTCAATGGCGCTGAACGGCTCGTCCATCAGCAGCATCTCCGGACGGCGCGCGAGCGCGCGCGCTATGGCGACGCGCTGCTGCATTCCGCCGGAGAGCTGGTACGGAAGATAAGCAGCGTAGCGATCGAGACCGACAAGCTTGAGCTGCTCGCGGCCGAGCTTTTCGATCTCCTGGCGCGGCAGCTTCAAGCGGTATTTCACCCCGAGGCAGACATTGTCGATGACCGATTTCCAGGGGAAGATCGACTTGTTGTACTGCTGAAAGATATACATCATGTCGGGGTGCGGTGCGGTTACCGGCTTGCCCTTGAACAGCACGCTGCCGGAGCTTGCGCCGGACAGCCCCGAGGCGATGTGCAGAAGGGTCGACTTGCCGCATCCTGACGGCCCGATCAGCGCCACGAACTCCCGCTCGCCGACCGCAAACGAGATGTCCTTGCAGGCGGCCTGTCCGTGGGAGCTGAATTGCTTGCTGAGTTGGTCGATGACGAGATAGTCCACGACTGGCATCACCTTGCGGAGGCCCATAACCGGACTGTGTCACAAACTACTCTAGCCCGTCATTCCGGGGCCGCGAGCGCTCGGATCGGCGCTTCGCGCCGTCCGAGTGCGAGCGGAGCCCGGAATCCATAACCACAGGCCGTGCAGTGATGAAAGTGGTTACGCTGCGGTGGCACACATTACTGCTTGGGGTTACGGATTCCGGGCTCGCAGGCAAATCGGCACGGCCGATTTTCCTGCGCCCCGGAATGACGTCGAGGGGCAACTTGTGACGCAGTACCACTAATTAAGGAGCCGTTTTGCATGCTGTAAAGCAAGAACAGTGCCGCACCATGCACAGGCATGGCCCGGCAATCCGTCGTGGCGAGCTTTCCGCCTGAGCGAGGCTCTCCTACATTAGCCGCATGCCGCAGGACGATTATCTCGTTCGCCCCGACCCATCCGACCCGCGATTGACGGAGCCCGTCGAAGGGGTCGATCAGACCGGCTCGCGCATCGCCACCCGCGTGACGGTCGAACGCGCGCTCACGATCTTTCTCAACGGCCAGGAGATCGTGACCGCGATGACCATCAATGACTATCCCGAATATCTTGCGCTCGGCTATCTGCTCAATCAGCACATGCTGCTGGCGGACGATGTCGTCACCGCGGTCGATTACGACGAGGAGCTCGCAGCGGTGGTGGTGCGCACCGCGCGCAAGACAAATTATGAGAAGAAGCTCAAGAAGAAGGTGCAGACTTCAGGCTGCGCGCAGGGCACGGTCTTCGGCGATCTGATGGAGGCGCTCGAGCAGGTCACGCTGCCGCAAGCGGAGCTGCGCACCTCGTGGCTCTATGCGCTGACGAATAAGATCAACACCACGCCTTCGCTCTACCTGGAAGCCGGCGCCATCCACGGCTGCGTGCTTGCCCGGGAGGACAGGCCACTCCTCTATATGGAGGATGTCGGACGCCACAATGCGGTCGACAAGATCGCGGGCTTCATGTTCAAGCACCGCGTGCCGGCGCACGACAAGATCTTCTACACCACCGGCCGGCTCACCTCGGAGATGGTGATCAAGACGGTGCGGATGGGGATCCCGATCCTGATCTCGCGTTCGGGTTTCACTGCCTGGGGCGTCGAGCTCGCGCGCAAGGCCAACCTCACGCTTGTCGGGCGCGCCCGCGGCAAACGCTTTGTTGCGCTCGCCGGCGAGGATCGCATCGTCTTCGACCAGGACCTGCGCTATGTCGAAGAGGAGAGCGCCAGGCATCGACGCAAGGCCGCGGTGCCTGATGAGTAGATGACTGGAAAGCCGCTGGGCATGGTGCTGGCGGGAGGGCTCGCGCGTCGCATGGGGGGCGGCGACAAGGCGCGGCTGCGCATCGGCGGTCGAACCATCCTCGCGCGCGTGCTGGCGCGGCTCCAACCGCAGTGCGCCGCCATCATCCTCAACGCCAATGGTGATCCCGCGCGTTTCGCCGACACAGGGCTCGCCGTCGTTCCTGACGGTGTTCCCGGTTTCGCGGGCCCGCTCGCCGGCATCCTCGCCGGTCTCGATTGGGTGGCGGCGCACGCGCCCGATATCGCTGACATCGTCAGCGTGCCCGGCGACTGCCCCTTCCTGCCGGAGGATCTCGTGGAGCGCCTCTCCGCAGCCCGATCACGGCAAGGCGCGCAGCTTGCCTGCGCGCGATCCGGCGAAAGGCGCCACCCCGTCGTCGGGCTGTGGCCGGTCGCTTTGCGTTGCGATCTGCGCCAGGCGCTCGTCGCTGAGGGGCTGCGCAAGATCGAGGCCTGGACCGCGCGCCATGGCGTGGCGGTCGCGGACTGGCCGGCCGTGCCGGTCGATCCCTTCTTCAACGTCAACACCCCCGAGGATGCCGCCGAGGCCGAGCGGATCGCGGCGCGGCATTGCGACGTTTGAGGACTTGATCTTCAACGTGACAGGCTGATACTTGCCGCAAACAGAACGGCGAGGATGTTGTCATGCGCACTTTTCTGGTCGCCTGTCTTGCCGCCGCAGTGATCGCGATTTGCGCGGTAGTCGTGCTCAACCAGTTGCAGGAACCGGTCCAGGCCGCGTTCTCCACCTCGGCGGTGCGGATCTGATTGATCCAACGTCTTGGTGGGTTACGCAAACCAAGTCGGCGTCGCCGACTCGGCTTGCTAACTCTACTGCGTCACAAACTACGCTGTCATTCCGGGGCGTCGGCAAGTCGGTTTCACCGACTTGCCGACGAGCCCGGAAACCATAACCCCAGCCGGCAGTTCCTCGCTCGCCGGTCGCAACCGGACGACCTGTGGTTATGGATTCCGGTACGTCAGGAGAGCAGGAGAGGAGGACGATCGTGAAAACGAGCTGAAACCTTTCGTAGCGGTCCAGAGGGTTCAACTCCCTCCCGGCAAAGGCGCAGCCCGCCAGCCGGAAGCGAGCCTTGCACGTGTGCGGCAACGTCACGCGTGAAGCGTACGGTAGCAGGTGCTGAAGCTGCGGGTTAGCCCCGAAATCATTTTCGCTGAAGCCTTCGTAGTCCGGAATGCGGGGGCAGCATCGACGTGGCCGTCACTGGCGAGGGCACGTTGGTTCGACCGGGGTCCTGGAACGGAGCAGAGGCATGGGATGGATCGCCTGAAGACCTGAGAGATCCCATTCGCGTCCACGTGCGAGAACCGGAGCAGGGCAGCCGGCAACAAAAGCCCCGGCCTGGAGGAGACCTCCGCTCCTTCAGGAGCGCCACGGCGGGACACGAACCAGGAGGATCGCGTGGGCGGCGGGAGCGAACCAATAAGTGACCGTTGATACGCGGGTGGGAAGTCGTAGCGCCTTCATAGTACCGACGAGAGCGGGGAACTGGGCTCACTGGGACCCGATGGAGGGAAGGGAGGCGTCGTGAGAGAGAACCATTGCCGGGAAACACGGGAGGGGACATGAACCTCGCGAACCTGTACACGAAACGACAATGGATAGCCGAACTGGCGAGAGCGAAGCCGAAGAAGGTGCTGTTCTCGCTGCACCACGTTATCGATCTGGAATGGATGCTGAAAGCCTACCGGCTGACCCGCAAGGATGGAGCGACTGGCATCGACGGTGTTACCGCGAAGGAATATGAAGCGAAGCTGCAGGCCAATCTCTTGGACCTGCTCAATCGCATCAAGTCCGGAAGCTACAAAGCACCGCCGGTGCGCAGAACCTACATCCCGAAGGCAGACGGCTCAAAGCGGCCGCTCGGCATTCCGACCTTTGAAGACAAGGTGGCGCAGCGGGCGATTGTCATGGTTCTGGCGACCATCTACGAGCAGGACTTCATGCCTTGCTCGTATGGCTTCCGACCGCGACGCTCAGCCCATGAGGCGCTGCGCAAACTGCATGGCGCCATCTCGTGGCATGGACAGCACTGGGTGCTGGATGTCGATATACGCAAGTACTTCGACTCGATTCCGCACGCGCAACTTCGGGCGTTCCTCGACCAGCGAGTAACGGATGGCGTGATCCGACGGATGATCGACAAGTGGCTGAAAGCAGGGGTCCTGGAAGATGGAACCCTGCGCCTTGCGACTGAAGGTACCCCGCAAGGCGGCGTCATCTCACCGATGCTCTCGAACATCTTCCTGCACCACGTGCTGGACGAATGGTTCGAGGCAGAGGTGCGACCCCGCATGCTGGGAGAGTGTACGTTGGTGCGCTTTGCCGATGACTTCGTGATGACGTTCAAGAACCACCGCGACGCCAAACGGGTTCTGGAAGTGCTGGGGAAACGGCTTGCACGGTATGGGCTCACGCTGCATCCCGACAAGACCCGGTTCGTCGACTTCCGCCCCGAGCGCAAAGGTGGCACGCATCCGGACTGCGCCGAACCGCCGTTCGACTTTCTGGGCTTCACCCACACCTGGGCGAAGTCACTCAAGGGGCAGAACGTGGTACGGCAACGGACGGCCAAGAGCCGGCTCGCTCGCGCGCTGCTCGCGGCGAAGGAGTGGTGTCGGTTCAACCGCCACCTGCCGATCCTCGATCAGCGCAAGCGGCTGTCTGAGAAGCTGGTAGGTCACTATGCCTACTACGGTATCACGGGGAACAGCCGGCAACTCGCCACCTACGCTCATCAGATCACAAGGACGTGGAGGAAGTGGCTGGAACGGCGGACGCGCTCGGAGCCTCTCTCATGGGAGCGGTTCTCTGCCTTCCTCGCCCGCCATCCCCTCCCGCGACCTCGCATCGTCCATCAGTACGCCACCGCTAGCCAGGCTCTCTCATGAAGAACCGGAAGCGGTAATCCTGCACGTCCGGGTCCGTGGGGGGTGAGGGTGGTAACATCCTCACCTACCCGGCGCTCCGCTCGCACTCGGACGGCGCGAAGCGCCGATCCGAGCGCTCGCGGCCCCGGAACGACAGCGTAGTTTGTGATGCAGTACGGCTAACCCACCCTGCAAGTTATCCCGCTAATGCCGCGTAGGAGAGAAAGCCCACGGTCGTGCCGGGCTCGATCCGGGTGGCCGCTTCCGGCAACTCGATGAGACCGTCGGTCTCGGTGAGGGACGTGATGATTCCCGCGCCCTCCTGCGGATGCTTGAATGCTTCAACTGCCCCATCGGCCGAGCGGGCAAGCTTCACCCGCACATACTCGCGCCGGCCCGCTTTTTTCTTGTAGCTGAAAGCCGCGCGCACCGGCATCGGCACGAGCCCCGTGCCGATCGCCCCGGCAAGCCGCAGCAGAAGCGGTCGCACCACGCGGGCGAAAGTGACATAGACAGCCGCCGGATTGCCGGGAAGACCAACGAAGGCGGCATCGCCGGCGCTCGCTCCGCCGGGAATAACGCCCATGGCGACCGGCCGGCCGGGCTTGATCGCCACCCGCCAGAACACCAGCCGCCCGATCCGCTCGAGCGCATGGCGGACATGGTCGGCCTCGCCGGTCGAAACACCACCTGAGGTCAGGACCAGATCATGCGAGCGCGCGGCGGTGGCAATGGCAAGCGCCAGTCGTTCAGGATCATCGGGCAAAATGCCCAGGTCGGTTGGGGTTGCGCCCAGCCGTTCCACCAGCCCCGCGAGCAGATAGCGGTTGGCATCGAACAAGGCTGGGCCAGGCCGCGACGACCCCGGCTCGACGATCTCGTCGCCGGTCGAGAATACCGCAACGCGAACCCGCCGCCGCACGGCGAGCTGTTGCAGACCCACTGCTGCCGCGAGCGCCACGTCCTGCGCGGCAAGCCGACGGCCCGCAGGCAAGAGGATGGAGCCGGCGCGCACGTCCTCGCCGGCGAGCCTGCGGTTGGCGCCGTGCTTGAGCCCGGCCGGCACGATCACCGCATCACCTTCGACCCGCACATCCTCCTGCATGAAGACCGTGTCGGCTCCCGCCGGCATCGGCGCCCCGGTGAAGATGCGGATAGCCTGGCCGCTCGAAAGCGCGCGGCGCGCCGCATGGCCTGCGGTCACTCGATCCACGATCGAGAGGCAAGTCTCGCCCGCGCTGTCGAGATCGGCGTGTCGCACCGCGTAGCCATCGACCGCGGCATTATCGAAGGGCGGCAGGTCCATGGGAGCGATGAGATCAGCCGCCAGGACCCGGCCGGCCGCCGCCCTCAGGGGGACGATCTCGGTCTCGGGTACGGGGGTGATCCGCTCATCGATGATGCGTTCCGCTTCGTCGACCGGGAGCAACGGACCTGAAAACGCGAAGCAGTCGTCGGTGAGCTGCGCCATCACGCCCCCGCTGTCGCGAGCCCCGCAATCGATTGCAGCGGGACGGCATGGCGCAGGAGAATATCGGTGATGCCCTCGATATCGTTGAGGTCGAGCACCGGTATGCGGACGCCGGAAAGGGGGGTGTCCGAGGCGACGGCGACGATGGCGGGATCGCCGGGGTGCAGGAGCGGTTTGCCGTTGGCGGCGCGGTACACTTCGAGCTTGGGATGGCTTTCGCCCTTGTAGCCCTCGACCAGAACGAGATCGACGCGACTCGCCTTGCGCAGCAGTTCCGGCAGCGTGGGCTCGCCTTCACCCCGCAGCTCGTGCACGATCGCCCAGCGGCCCGCGGATCCCACCAGCACCTCGGTCGCGCCTGCCATCCGATGGGTGTGCGAGTCCTTGCCCGGTCGATCCATATCGAAGCTGTGGTGAGCGTGCTTGACGGTCGACACCTTGAGACCGCGCGCGACGATGTGCGGAATCACTTTGGTGAGGAGCGTGGTTTTGCCCGAGCCGCTCCAGCCGGCAAGCCCAATGATGCGCATGCGGTACTATAGCATCGGACACATGCCGCAGCTGTAGGGGCGAGGCATGAGGGGGCACCCAAAAAATGCCATGCATTTTTTGGGGACCCCGACTTGCCCCTACGAATTGGAAGAGCTACTCCGCGGCTTGCATCGTGCCTCGGGCTGCAGGCGGCGTAGCGAGATTTCCTCGGGAGGCTTCCTTCTCCAGCCAGAGGCTGTGGTGCTCCTTCGCCCAGTTCACGTCGACCGTCCCGTCCCACATGCCTTCGAAAGCGCCCTCCATCCCGATCGTGCCGATATAGATGTGGCCGATCATGATGGCGATGAACAGGACCGCGGTGATGCCGTGGACGATCTCGGCCACCTGCATGTCGGCGATGTTGGTGCCGTAGAAGGGGAACATGAGAAGATAACCGGTCACCGCCAAAGCACCGCCGGCGAATACCTGAATCCAATAGACAAGCTTCTGGCCGACGTTGAATTGGTCCGCCGGCGGGTGCCTATGGCCGACGATGCCGCCGCCTTCCCTGAGCCACTGCACGTCTACTTTGCTCGGCATGTTAAATGGAAGCCACATCAGGAAAATGATGGCCACGCCGAGCGTGAATGGAAAGCTCAGATAGTTATGGGCATATTTTGCCCATTGCGACCAGGCGGCGAACGCCTCAGGTCCGATCAGCGGCAGCAGCAGCGGCTTGCCGAACGTGATGTTGAGGCCCGAGACGGCGAGCACAATGAAACAGGTGGCTGTCATCCAATGCAGCAGGCGCTCGAGTGCGGAAAAACGCACCAGCACGCGACCCGATCGACCCTGTTCAAGCCGCACCATGCCGCGGCCGAGATAGAACACAATCAGCACCGCGAGCATGCCCAGAATGGATATGGCTCCGATCCAGCGCAGCGTCACCTCGTGGAAATGGCGCCAGTCCCGACCGGCGGGCTGCTCGATGGTATACGACCTGGTATCCGGGATGGTGCCGCGCCCCTGGATCCGCTTGAGCTCCTGCAGGAGCTGGTTCTCCTTGACCGAGCTCGCGGTGGGATTGACCGAGGCGTCGGGATTGCGCTGCTGGGCGCTCGCGGGAGGTGCAACCGCGAGCGTGGTGAGCAAGAGCACGGCGCCGAGCAGAGGACGCAGACGGGAAACGAGCATCGCCATGTCAATGTCTCCTTCAGGATGCGATCGTCTCGCGGTATGCAGTCTGCCAACCCCAGGCGCCGGAGCCGTAGCCGCGCCTGCTCACTCGCTCCTTGTAGATCTGAGCGATGATGTCGCCGTCGCCGGCCAGCAGCGACTTGGTCGAGCACATCTCGGCGCACAGCGGCAGCTTGCCTTCCGCCAGCCGATTGGCGCCGTACTTCTCGTACTCCTCCCTGGAGCCGTCGGCCTCCGGCCCGCCGGCGCAATAGGTGCACTTGTCCATCTTGCCGCGTGAGCCGAAGTTGCCGACCTTCGGATATTGCGGCGCGCCGAACGGACAAGCGTAGAAGCAGTAGCCGCAGCCGATGCAGAGATCCTTCGAATGCAGCACGACGCCGTCGGCCGTGGTGTAGAGGCAGTTCACCGGGCAAACGGCCTGGCACGGCGCGTCGGTGCAATGCATGCAGGCCATGGAGACCGAGCGCTCTCCGGGCTTGCCGTCATTGATGGTCACCACGCGCCGCCGGTTGATGCCCCACGGCACCTCGTTCTCGTTCTTGCAGGCCGTGACGCAGGCATTGCACTCGATGCAGCGGTCGGCGTCGCAGAGGAATTTCATCCGAGCCATGATCCGCTCCCTAGGCCGCTCTGATCTGACAGAGAGTGACCTTCGGCTCCTGCATGCCGGTAGCCGGATCGTAGCCGTAGGTCATGATTGTGTTCGCGCTCTCGCCGAGCACGATGGGGTCTGCCCCCTTGGGATAGCTGTCGCGCAAATCGGCGCCCTGGAACCAGCCGCCGAAGTGGAAGGGCATCCATGCCACGCCCTTACCGACCCGCTCCGTCACCAGCGCCTTGACCTTGGCGCGCGAGCTGTTCTCGGCGCCGGTCACCCACACCCAGGCGCCGTCCTTGATCCCGCGCTCGCCGGCATCGCCAGGATTGATCTCGATGAACATGTCCTGCTGAAGCTCGGCCAGCCATTTGTTTGAGCGCGTCTCCTCGCCTCCGCCTTCATATTCGACCAGACGCCCGGAGCTGAGAATGAGCGGGAACTCCTTGGCGATGCCTTTGTCCACCGCGGCCTTCTGCACGTCGAAGCCCACGTTCGGCAGCCGGAATTGTTTCGCATTGGGCAGGGTCGGGTATTTGGCAACGAGATCGACGCGCGGCGTGTAGATCGGCTCCCGGTGCACCGGTATGGGGTCGGGCAAACCGAATGCATTTGCGCGCGCCTTGCCGTTCCCATACGGAATGCAGCCGTGAGTGATGGCCACGCGCTGAATGCCGCCGGAGAGATCGAGCGACCATGAAACCGCGTCGGGATTGGCCGGATTCACCTTCTGGATTACGGCCAGCTCCTCCGGCGTGAGATCCTTGTCCCAGCCCAGCTTCTTCAGCACGGCCAAGGTGAACTCGGGATAACCATCCTTGATCTCCGAGTCCTTGGAATAGGAGCCTTCCGCCAGCAGATTGAACTTCTGCTCCTTCTCGACCTCCTGGCCGTTCTCCATCACCTTGGTCTTGACCACGCGCTCCACGCCGAATTGCGCGCGGAAGGTGCCACCTCCGTCCATGATGGAGAGATTGGTATTGTAGAGGAGCGGTGTGCCGGGATGCTTGAACTCGGGCTTGCCCCAGCACGGCCAGGGCAGGCCGTAGTAGTCGCCCTTGGCCGGGCCGTCCTTCGCCCGCATCGTCACCAAGTCGAAGTCCTTCTGGTTCGCCATGTGCAGCTTCAGCCGCTCCGGCGATTGCCCGCAGTAGCCCGTGGACCAGCTGCCGCGATTCATCTCGCGGAGCACGTCCTCCGGCAGAGGACGGTTGTTCTCGACCTTGATGTTCTTGAACATCTTGTCGGCGAAGCCGAGCTTGTTGGCAATCAGATAGATCACCTCGAGATCGTCTTTCGACTCGAATATCGGCTTGACGATCTGCTCGCCCCATTGGATCGAACGGTTTGATGCAACGCGCGACCCGGAGCTTTCGAACTGGCTGCAAACCGGCAGAAGGTAGGTGTTGTCTCGCCTCCCGCCGCTCACCGCCAGCGAGGCCCACGTGGTGGGATGCGGATCCGCCACCACCAGCAGCTCGATCTTCTCCATGCCTTTGACCGATTTGGGGATGCGCACGATGCTGTTGCTGGCGTGGCCCTGCACGAACATGGCGCGAACGTTGTCTTTCTGGTCGACCTGTTCCTTCGGCAGCAGCACCGCGTCGAACCAGCGGGTCAGCGGAATGCCCGGGCCCTCCATCATTTTCTTGGAGTTGAAGCGCGACAAAAGCCAATCGTAATCGACTTCCCAGACCCGGCCCCAGTGACGCCAAGCGCCTTCGACCAGGCCGTAGTAGAAGGGCAGCGTAACGATATCGAGCCCGACGTCGGTGGCGCCCTGCACATTGTCATGGCCGCGGAAAATATTGGCGCCGGCTCCGGGCCGCCCGACATTGCCGGTTGCGAGCAGCAGGATGCAGCTCGCCCGCACGTTCGCGGTGCCCACCGTATGCTGCGTCTGCCCCATCGCCCAGATGAGGGTCGAAGGTCGGTCCTTGGCAAACATCTCGGCGATGCGCTTGAGCTGCGCCTCCGGCACGCCGCTCACCCGCTCGACCTCGTCGGGCGTCCACTTCTCCACCTCCTTGCGCACATCGTCCATGCCGTAGACGCGTTGCGCAATGAATTCCTTGTCCTCCCAGCCGTTCTTGAAGATGTGCCAGAGCATGCCATAGATCACTGGGATATCGGTGCCTGGCCGAATCCGCATGTATTCGGTGGCATGCGCGGCAGTGCGCGTCAGCCGCGGGTCGCCGACAATGAAATTCGCGCGGTTGAGCTCCTTGCCTTCAAGCAGATGCTGCAGCGAGACCGGGTGAGCCTCCGCCGGATTGCCGCCGAGAAAGAACAGCGTCTTGGCGTTGCGGATATCGTTGAAGCTGTTGGTCATCGCGCCGTAGCCCCAGGTGTTGGCTACGCCGGTGACCGTGGTCGAATGACAGATGCGCGCCTGGTGGTCGGTGTTGTTGGTCCCCCAGAAGGCGCCGAGCTTGCGGAAGAGATACGCGCCCTCGTTGGTGAATTTCGCCGAGCCAAGCCAATAGACCGAATCGGGACCCGAGCTCCCGCGAATGGCGGTGAGCTTGTCGCCGATCTCGTTGATGGCCTGATCCCAGGAGGTGCGCGTCCACTGCCCATTCATGAGCTTCATCGGGTAGCGCAGGCGCCGATCCCCATGCACGAGCTCGCGCACCGCGGCGCCCTTGGCGCAGTGCGAGCCGCGGTTGATCGGAGAATCCCAGCTCGGCTCCTGGCCGATCCACACGCCGTCGGAGACTTCAGCAGTCACCGTGCAGCCGACGGCGCAGTGGGTACAGATGCTCTTGCGGATAGTAACCTGCGCGCCCGGAGCGGGCGGCGGGCCGGCTTGCGCTTGCCGCACGCTTGTGAGCGGCAGCGCGCCCATGGTGGCGAGACTCCCGGCAACGAGCCCCGAGCGCCGCAGGAACGACCTGCGGTCGAGACCGCGATCCGGCACGCCTTGCAGCGCGCCCGCGAGCATGCCGCGCCGGCCCTGACGTTCCGATCTTCTGACGAGCATGGGTGCCTCCTCAGCGCGGATAGCGGTTGACGCGGTAGTAGGCCTTCACGTGCTCGGTCTCGCGGTAACGAGCCTTGCGCTTTTCTTCATTGCTCTCGGTATCTGCATGCGCGCTCTTCGCCAGCGGCGCGGCAGCCGCTGCCGTCGCGCCCAGGCCGAGAGTGCGAAGAAAGTCACGGCGGCCGGCACTGGCCTTGGATTGTCTTGGCATGGGGCGTCATCTCCTCGGAGAATTTCAGCAGCTTTTCAGGATGGCAGCGCGAAGGCTTGCGTCTCGATCTCCACGAACACCCGGCCGAGCGCGCCTACGCGACGGTAGAAGTCGGCGGCTTCGGCACGTTCGAGGTCGGCGAAAAAGCGGCCCAACCACGGAGCGAGATGGTGCTCGAACAGCTCGCGGTCCGCGCCTGCGGGAGCGGACAGGCGCCCGCCGACGATCCCCGCCATGATCTCGCAGAGGATTGCCGCGTGATCCTCCGGCTCATGCTCGCTCGCGGCGCGCTCGATCCGCAGCTCGCTCAGATATGCGCGCAACCGCGCGAGCGGGCGCTCGTGCAGGAAGCCGCTCAGGTAGTAGGAGCCATAGGGCAGCAGCTCGCCGCGGCCGAGCCCGATGAAGAGATCAAAATATTCCCGCTCCAGGCGCTCGACGCTGGCGCGGCTTGCCGCCTCGGCAAGCGCGGCATGCGCCAATCCGAGCGGGCTGGCGTCGCCGCGCAATTGCGCGAGCCGCGCAAGACGGGTCGCATCCGGCGCCTGCGCGAGCAGGACGGAGAGGAGCGCATATTCCTGCGCGCGCGCCAGATCGATCTCATCGATCGTCCTCGCGCCCTCGGGAGTGGACTGAGACATCTCGGTTTCGCCTAAGACGCTGTCGGGAGGGTTGCGCCCTGATCCCTCCCCGCAAGCAGGAGGGGAGTGCACCGCGTCTGCGGCTTGTGTGTCGATCGAGCCTGCGGGCGCATAGGTATGCCCCGCGACAGCTGTCGCTGCTTCGAGACCAGGGTTCCTCATCGGGCGCTTTTGTTTTTATTACAGTTCGAGGTGCAGGTTACACCGGTAAAGCGTGCGGTCAATAGTTACAGCGAGTGGGATCACTGCGGCAGAGCGCGGCCATGGCGCCGTTTCGAAATGGGCTCGCGGCGGTCCCCGTCCGGGGCGGAGGCAACCGGAGCGTCACACTCGTTCAGCTGCACTGGTGCGTCCTGCTGTGCGGGCGGCAGCGCGCTATTCGCCTGCGGAGGGGGCATCGCAGATGTCGCTTGCTCCGGCAGAGGCTGCGGTTGGGGCTGGCGTAGATCGGGCGCAGAGGGGCTCGGCGTATCCGGTGCATTCTCCCCCAGGCTGCGGCCGATCATGCGCGCGATTTCCCGGCGAAGCTCGTCCGTGAGCTCCAGCGGCCCGAATCCGGGAATGGCGCTCGGGTCGTTGAAGTCCCACGAATTTTCGGAAAGCCCGATGAAGTCGCGTATCTTGGGATCGGCCGACCATGCGCGGCGAAGCGCCGCACGGGTCAATTCAGGGGGGACACCCGGCGCGAGAAAGGCGCGTACATCGCTCTCCGCGACAATCGATTCGATCGGCGGAAGCTGCGGGAGCGGACTCTCAGCTGCATCAGGACCCGGTCCAACGGCGGAGGCGAGCGCATCTTCGCCCTCCTGCGCGGCTTCGGCCGTTGCATCCGCCGGCGCGGAGGGCTCCGCGGCTTCGCTTTCTTGCGCGCTCGCGCGCTTGCGCCGCGACCAACGCGCCATGAACGTCTCGCGCTCGCTCATTCCGATCCCTTTCGCATGGGACCTCTGCGTGCGAGCGCCTCGGGGTCGGGTCGGTCGCGTTCACGCTTGTAGAACGGCCGCTCCACGTGATGCGCGGCGACGAATGCGGCGAGTTGCGCGCGCACCGGATCGGGCATCGGCAGTGCCTCCACGAGATTGCTGTCGGTCACCGTCCACGCCTCGCCCTCGGCGGGATCGGCCGTGACCGCAAACAGCGCGTAGGGGGGATCGCTGCCGGTCGGACGCAGCGCGACCCAAAGCAACGGCGTGCCGGAGGCAATATTGGCGCGATAATTGCCGGTCTCGGTGCGGTGGAGCTCGATTTGCGCCGCGCCTGCATAGAACGTAGCCGCGTCGGTATCCTCGCTGAGCCTGGTCCATGGCAGCGCGTCCGGCGCCCCGGCAAGCACCGTAACCGGCCTCCAGGTGAAATCGATCCACGGACTTTTTGCTTTGCGCCGCTCGACGACGACGCCGACAGGAATGCGCGCGAGCGCGTCGATCACGACGCAGACTCGCGCTGCGCGAGCGGGAGTCCGGTGATGAGATTTTGCGGCTTCATGCGCAGGGTCCGCTCCGGCGTCATCGCCAGTATCAGAAACATGTCATTGCTCTTCATCTTTTCAAGGAGCATTACGTCCGGCCGCAGCAGCAGGCGATAGAGGCCGACGATGCGCTCGCGCGCCCGCTCATCGAGCTCCTGCCCGTCCCACAGAGCGTTGCCGATCGCGGTCGCCTCGGCATCAAGGCCCACGTACCAACCGAGATTCACATTCTCCGCGGCGACCAGCGGCTCGACCTCGGCTTCCAGCGCCAAGAGATGCGCAAGCCAGCGCTCGATCACCTCGGCGAGCGCCGCCAGGGCGCGACGCCCCGCCGTGAGATCGAGCGCCATATCGAACCGGTCGCTGCGGTTCCAATAGGTTTCGGCAGTGTCGTCATTGAGCACCTCGATCTCCCCTGCCATGGGCAATCCCAGCATGGCAACGAGAGGAGAGACCGGGTTGAGATGCGCGCCGGCGACCGTCTCCTCGTCGGCCGCGATCAGCGAGCCCGCATGCAGGCCCAGCCGCTGGGGGCGAAAAAACAGCTCGGCGGCCCGCAGCACGAACGGGTCCTCGCAGCGGTCGAGCAGGTTGCGCAGGATCACGTGCACAAGCTGGTTGATGAAAATGGGCGGCGTATCGCCTACTCCGCGCCGGATCAGATCGAGGTAGGCCGCCTCCACGGTGCGGTGGCAAAGGAGCCGATCGCGGAAGCCAAGCATCAATCTCCAGTTCTCGCGGGCATCGTGATCACGGATGGCGGCGATGTCCGCGGCAGCGACGGGCAAACCGGGATTTTCGAGCAGGGCGGCGTGGAGCGAGCGCTCGGCAGTGCAGGCATCCGCCGGTGGCGCGAGCTCGGGCCGTGCCAGATAGGCCTTGACGAACTCGTGGCTGACGAGGAGCCAACCGCCCTCATCGCGGTCGAGCAGGTGATGCCCGCAGGAAAGCCAGAAATCCTTCATGCCTCGCGCTTCAATGAGCACGCCCGCTGCCGGCCAAGTGCATCATATATTGCTCACCCCTCCCGCTGCCATTGCGCCGAGAAGGTGCGTAGGGTGGGGTTAGCCGTGCAAGTCGGCTGGCAACAGCCGACTTGTACGGCGTAACCCACCGTCAACCGTCCGGGCGAGCTTGGCCCGGTGAGACGAGAGCAAGACGAGGCCGCTAGCCAGGCAACCTATTCGCGGCCCATTGGCTCGACACGGGATTTCAGACCAACTCCATCCGCAGCTGGCGGCCGACGGCCTCAGCAGCACGCGTGAGCGTGCCGAGTGTCATGGATTCGTTCTCGGGGTCCAGGAGTTGGTCAAGCTGTGTGCGGCTCGTTTTCATGCGTTTGGCAAGCTCAGCCTTCGTGATCCCCTCGTCCGCCATCAGAGCATCGAGCTGACGAGCAATGACGCGTTTGATCGCGCGTGCGGTCACTTCTGCATGGATGCCATCCTCCTTCAGGAAGTCATCGAATGACGATCCGATGCGCCCCTTTCTGCTCCCGATCTTTTTCATGCGGTGATCTCCTTCTTTCGCTTCGTTGCTATGTCCAGATCGGCATCAGGCATCTTCCATAAAAGGCGGCTGGCAGTCGTTTCACACGTGGGTCCCCGGGGGGTCGTACCAAAAATGGTACTAGATGGCAAGGCGAGCAACAACGAGGCCGCGGCGCTTGGCGCCAAACCACGCAAGGGAGTGGCAACGGGCATGCCCGGGACCGGCCGGGAGCGCGCGCGGCAAGTCATCCGGTGCGTGTTGAAACCCTTCTCACGGGATTGCGAGGGCTCGATAAAGCCAAACGTGAAACACTGCCGGGCGACGCGTACGCCACTCGATGCGGAATCGCTTCAGTCCATTGACACGCCGCTCGCCTTGATCGGTCCTGCCCACTTCTCAAGCTCACGCCGCATGAACTGGGCGAGATATTCCGGGCTGCGGCGTTCCCGCGGTGCAACGCTCACTCCGAGAGTTTCCAACCGCTCGCGCACTGCCGGGCGCTCGACCACCTCGCTGGTCGCCTGGGCGATGCGGCGAATGACCGCCTCCGGTGTCCCCTTGGGTGCCACGAAAGCACTCCAGGTGCTGCAGTCGAGATCCGCCAAACCCTGTTCCTTCGCGGTCGGCAAGTCGGGCAGTAGCGGGACCCGCGCCGGCCCGAGCGTCGCGATGGCCTTCACCGCGCCGGCCTTTATTTGCGGGAAAGCGGTGGAGATCTGCTCGCACATGAAATCGATCCGACCAGCGAGCAGGTCCTGCATGGCGGGGGCAGCCCCGCGGTACGGAACATGGGCAATGGTAGTCCCCATGATTCTGTCGAGCAGCACGGCACAGACATGCATCCCGGAGCCGGCGCCAGAAGAGCCGAACTGCATCTGCGCCTGGTTGGCTTTTGCGTAGGAGATGAAATCCGTAAACGTATTTACAGGCAGGTCCTTGCGCACAATCAGGATGCGGGCGGAGTTGGCGAAGAGAGAGATCGGAGCAAAATCACGGAGCGGATCATAGAGCGGCCTCTTGTAGAGATTGGGGACGAGGCCAAGCACCGCGAGCCCGCCCAACAGGAAGGTATAGCCGTCAGGCGCGGCTTTGGCGGCCCGGCTCGATCCGGTCATGCCGCCGGCTCCGCCGACATTCTCGATGAGTATCTGTTGACCCAGCACTTCGCTCAAGCCCGCCGCGGTGATACGGCCGATCGTGTCGACAGGACCGCCAGCGGCGTAGGGGACCACCATGGTGATGGGCCGCGTCGGCCAGACTTGCGCCATCCCGCTGCCCAGGGGGACAAGGGTCGAAACCAGCGCGGCAGTAGCCGTGAGGAGGTGCAGAACCGATCGCGTAACCTTCATCATGCGTCTCCAGAGCTCAGGAGCGGGTTGCCCGGCGCCAGTGGCAGCAGCCTTCTGCAGCCATACTCTAACTTTACTTAGGTAGCACACGGGTTGTCCGCTTTTTAGCCCCGCACCGGAGCGGGGCAATGAACCGGACAGCGTGGCTACGGGACCGTAGGATGCAGAAGTTTCGCGATGTTCTCAGTCGAGCCGCCGTATGCTGGTTGGCCTGCTGCACGGCAGAGCGCAAAAGCCGGACGGTGCTTCTTGCTGCTTTGAGCGCCGAGGATCTCCTGAGCTCGCTCGAGGCTTCCGAGGACGTCCGCGCGAGGCTCTACGGCGCGCTCGCTCGCGCCAGACCAGGAGGAAGGCGCAGACGAGTTTCGCCGGCACAAGAAAATTGCTGATACAGACGTTCGAAATGGATTTCATTTTTGACCTAGTTGAGAAAGCCGCGACCTGTCCGTAAGCCGCGGGGGTAGCAAAACGAAGGCCGTGAGCTTCAATTGACGTCGTCGCCACTTTGGATAACGAGGCGGTCGGTCGACAACCAATGGCCCTCGGTCCTTTGCCCTCTCTGGTTCGCATGTTGTTGGCCGGACGGCGTTGCGCTAGCATCGCCTCCTCGCTGCTTCACAGCCAAGACCCACCGAAGGCGAATGACATGGAAACCAACATTTCGCAGGCAACGCCGGCCCACGTCCACGCCGAGACCTTAACCGCGGTCCCGATCTCGCCGGCGATCGGTGCCGAGATCGTCGGCCTGGATCTGCGCACGCCTTTCGACGATGCGCAGTTTGCGGTGATCCTCGACGCCTGGCACCGCTGCTGCGTCCTGCTGTTTCGCAACCAGCATCTCGAGATGGAGGATCAGCTTCGGTTTGCCGGACGGTTCGGCGAGCTCAGCAAGGTCATCAATAATCACAGCAAAAACTCCGGGCACCCCTCGGTGATGCTGGTCTCCAACATCCGCAAGGACGGACAGCTCATTGGCGGGCTGCCTGACGGCGAAATGTATTTCCATTCCGACCAATGCTACGTGGAGCGGCCAATCAAGGCGACCACATTGTTTGCGATCGAGCTTCCGCGCCAGGGCGGAAATACCCTGTTTGCGAACATGTACTCGGCCTACGAAACCTTGCCCGCCGAAGTGCAGCGGCAGATCGCGGGTCTCAAGGCCATGAACGTCTACGACTACGACAACAATCCCACCGTGCGCGGCTCAACTATCCGCGAGGGCGTGCCGCATTATGCGCATCCGATCGTGCGCACGCACCCGGATACCGGACGCAAGGCACTGTTCGTGAACCGGCTCATGACTGACCACATCCTGGACATGCCCCGCGCCGAGAGCGATCGGCTGCTCGGGTTGCTGTTCGATCATCAGGAGCAGAGGCGCTTTGTCTACGAGCATGTCTGGAGGCCTGGCGACCTCATTATGTGGGACAATCGCTGTTCCCTGCACGCGCGCACGGATTTCGATCCGGGTGAGCGGCGCCTGCTGCGCCGCGTCGCGATCCTCGGCGAGAAGCCGTTCTAGCTGCCCGTTAAGGGTCAGCATGGCGCAGGGATGGCACCGATCGGCGCACGTCATGAGTTGTTAATAGAAGCATGTTAGGTTGCATCGGTGTAAGCGTTGTTGCGTTGGTCGGTAGCGTCCTGCGTACATAGCCCCGGCAGTGCCGGGGCTTTCATTATTGAGCTTCACCGTCACGCCGCCGGCTACATCGGTAAAATCCGCAAAGGCACCAACCTGTAGACGCTGCCGAGCGTACCGTCGAGCAAGCAGACCTCATGCGAACGCAGTCATTGCCGCCGGTGCTGGACCCACGACGGCAGCACAGAGCGTATGCCGCGGCTCGGTCGGAGCTAGCGGCGCCAGCCACGAGCCGCCCGCCGGCTGATCAATCCGTCACGCCATTTTCGACCAGGCGCTCGATAGCCTCCGACAAGCTCGGCCTGTCGGGCTGCTTCTCCGCCCAAGCCTGGACCGCCATGAACACCTGCTCGGGCAAGTGCCTGCTCCAAGCCTCGTCTGAAAAATTGCGTTTTTCGGACGCATTCTTGAACTCCGTTCCTACCATGGCTCAACCTCCGGCAGGGACAAAACTCACCTTATACCGGTTCCATATCAGATTGACTTTGCAATGTAAGGGAAGGATGTGATGGATTTGACGATTTTTGGGTTGCGTTCGATGTAGAGGACGGCCTGCTGGAGCTTCGCGCGCACTGCGTTCATGGACTTGAGGGCGAAGTTCTTGAAGATTTTCTCGCGGATTTCGTCCCACAGGTTCTCCTTCGGGTTCAACTCCGGCGAATAGGGCGGCAGGAACAGAAGCGAGATATTATCGGGAATCGCGAGAATGCCGCACTGATGGTTGGGGGCGCCGTCGAGAACCAACAGAATGTGCTGGGTGCGGAATTTCTTGGACAGAACGTCGAGGTAGATCTGAAAGCACCCGGTGTCCGAGGCCGGCATGATCAGATAGACACATCTTCCATCCTTGGGGCAGACCGCGCCATATAGGTAGATGTATTCGCGAATGAGTTGCGCGGCGACCTCGGGTCTGATGCCGGTCGGCGCCCAGCATGGCCGCGGGCGGTTCATGCGCCCAAAACGGGCTTCATCTGCGAACATCACGCGCAAACGACGGCCGCGCTTGGCCGCCACCCGTCTGGCTTTCCTCACAGCATCAGAAAAGCCGTTTTTTTAAAAGCGTTCTGCGCCGCGAGGTTGCGCTTGGGATGGAACGGGCGTGGCATCAGTTTGCGCCAGCCGTGCCGGACCAAAAGATTATAGACTGTGCTGTTGCTGGTTTCGTGGCCAATGGTCTTTTCATACGCCGCCTTGATGTCGTGGATGTTCAGCAGCTCCCCCGCTCCGGCCGCCTTGGCAAAGCGCGCCAGCAAGGCCTTCTCCTCCGCCAAGGTCATATTCTGGCGTTTGCGGCCGCCACTCGGCTTGGATTTGAGCGCTGCAAGCCCACCCCCGTCGTAGGCCATATGGGCACGGTTTACCGTGCTCAGCGACACGCCCATCGCCGCGGCAATGGAGGGCTGTGTCATTCCGCCTTCACGCAGCAGCACCATCTGAATGCGCTGACGCCGTGCCGGGTCGCCTTTCCAGTACAGCGCCGTCTTCAACCGTCGAACCTGGCTCTTGGTGCATTTGACCATCTGCTCGCTCCGAATCAGATGGCCCTAGCGAATCACACCTCACGGCCAAGCAGAATCCCCCCTCGGTCCACGACCAAAACCCGCGAAATCTTCGATTCAATCAGCTATGGAAGCGGTATTACACCAAGGCTTTTGCAGTTTTTTGACACCCCGGACATGGCACCGCAGAGGCTGGTCGGAACGATCAGCGGTTCGGCAGATCTCCATCGGTCAAGGTGCCGGTCATGCAACTGTCACAAGGCGCGTAATAGTAACCTCGCTTCCGCGAACCGTGCGAGCAATGACCATGCAGCGTTTCATTCTGCTGTCGGCGATCCTGGCGGCGGGCCTGGTCGGGATGAGCGAGGCTTTTGCGCAAAGCGCGCGCTCCGGCATCGACACCATCGAGACGGTGGTGATCATCTATGCGGAGAACCGCAGCTTCGACAATCTCTACGGTCACTTTCCCGGCGCCAACGGCCTGCAGAATGTCACGGCGGCCAATTCCACGCAGCTCGACCGCGACGGCTCCGTGCTCAAGGAGCTGCCGCCGGTGTGGGATGGATTGACCACCGCGGGCGTCACGCCGCCGATTACCCAGGCGCAGACCGAGCATCTCCCCAACCAGCCCTTCGCCATCGATGACCCGCACGGCTTCAACACGCCGCTCGGCGTTATCACCCGCGACCTCTGGCACCGGTTCTACCAGAACCAGATGCAGATCAACGGCGGCAAGAACGACCGCTTTGCCGCCTACGCCGACTCCGGCGGCCTGGTCATGGGGCATTACGACGACGGCTCCAAGCTGCCGCTGTGGGACATCGCCGGGAAATACGTTCTCGCCGACAATTTCTTCCAGGCCGCCTTTGGCGGCTCGTTCGTCAATCACTTCCTGCTTGCCTGCGCCTGCGTGCCCACTTATCCGAACGCGGACCAAAGCCCGGCCCACAAGCAGATCGCCGCCGTCGAAGCCGACGGCGTCAGCCTAAAGCTCGCCGCCAACTCGCCAAAATCGGCACTCGAAGGGATTCCGAAATTCGTCAGGGACGGCGACATCACTCCGGACTTCTATGCCGTCAACACCATGCAGCCGCCCTATCAGCCAAGCATGAACAAGCCGGCCGAAGGCGGCGATTCCCGCTACGCCAATCCGAATGCGCCAACCACGCTGGTGCCGCAGAAGGAGGTGAACATTGGCGACTTGTTAAGTCTCAAGGGCGTGACCTGGGCTTGGTATGCCGGCGCCTGGCAGGTTGCGCTCGACGGCAAGAATGCCACGCCGGTGCCGAATTTCCAGTTTCACCACCAGCCGTTCAACTATTTCGTCCAGTTCGCGCCAGGCACGCAAGCACGCGCGGAGCATCTGAAGGACGGCGGCATGAATGGCGCCGAGCTCATCAAGGCAATCGATGCCGGCCAGCTGCCGCAGGTCACCTTCTACAAGCCGCAGGGTAACTTGAACGAGCACCCCGGCTATGCCGACGCATTGTCGGGCGACCGGCACATCGCCGATGTCATCGCCCACCTGGAGAAGAGCCCGCAGTGGCCGCATATGCTCGTGCTCATCACCTACGACGAGAATGGCGGTTTCTGGGACCACGTTGCCCCACCCAAGGGCGACCGCTGGGGGCCGGGCTCACGCATTCCGGCGCTGATCGTGTCGCCCTTTGCCAAGAAGGGCTACGTCGATCACACCCAGTACGATACCACGTCGTTCCTGCGCTTCATTACCCGGCGCTTTGATCTGCCGATCCTGCCGGGGCTCGCTGCGCGCGATGCGCTGCTTCGGGCGAACGGCCATCCCGCCATGGGCGATCTGACCGACGCGCTGACGTTCTAGCTACATCGATTCCGTGAAACCAATCGGATCGAGGTTAATCCCACAGACCTCGTCCTGAGGAGCTCGGCGCGCCCCGTCATCCTGAGGCGCTCGCGTGCTTGCACGCGAGCCTCGAAGGATGCGCGCCGAGCGTCTCGAAGGATAGCCGCCGGCACGATCTCGCTTGTGGCCGTCCTTCGAGACGCGCGCAAGCGCGCTCCTCAGGACGAGGTTGATTGATGCGGAACCTCGAAACCGCACTACTAGCTACAGCACCCGAGAGCAAGCTTCTTTCGTTGAGCATTCGAAGCCCTGAACCTTTTCGCGCGCCGTTCCGTCTAAGGACGGCAACCTTTGGAGGGCGAGCACGAAGCAATTGCGATGCGGTGTCAGAAGGCATCTTGAGATAAGCGCGCAGGCCGCGTTGAGTTGAGGCGCCTTGCCGTGCCCCCAAAAACGAGACGCGGCATTGAAGCATAGCGACCATAGGCGACCAAAGGTAATCGTGAACTTGAGCGCGTTCCGGTCATTTGAGAGCAGGAGGTGCGGCAAACTCGGCCTGCTCCCTCCCCCACGCAATCGGGGCTTGCCCCGGTTGCGCATTATGATGCGCAGTTCGGGCAGGCCCGACTTGCGGTGGGGGAGAGGGGTCGTGGAACGCTCATAAGGTCGGCAGCAATGACAGGCTCGCAGTGGCTTAGGCTTGTCGCGGTAATTGCTTTGATTGCATTTATTGTGTTCGCCTTGCGCCAGGGGGTGCAGGTGAAGCCGGACAGCGACCCGAAGAATGCCCCTGCCCCGAGCTTGTGAGCTCTGGTAAGATGTGACGGGAGGGTTGGATGGCAGCGATCTGCACTGGCTGCCATCGACAATGCCCGCATTCAGGAAAGTACTGGAGCATAACCGACCACCCGCTGTAATATGTGGGTCGGGTGTCATTGCAAAAAATCGATGGGTATCTGGTACAAGAAGCAGCAGGCTTACCCAGGAGCGGCTTGATGCGACAATTCCTGGTAATCTCGTTCTTCATTTTGTTGACTGCGTTCAGCGCCGTCGCTCAGTCGCCGCTTGATGGCCGCTTAAAGAGGATTTACGATACGGCGACGCTTCGCATCGCCTATCGGACCGACTCGCGGCCATTCTCATTTCTTGACGCGCAGGGGCAGCCGACCGGATACACCATCGAGCTGTGCGAGCGCATCGGCAAATCCATAGAACGCGGGCTGGCTCTTCCGTCGCTTGCGATTGAATGGGTGGCGGTCGATGCGCGCTCCCGTTTCGATGCGATCATCCAAGGCTCGGCCGATATGGAGTGCGGGTCGAGCTCGGTTTCCTTGTCGCGCATGCGGATCGTCGACTTTTCCAACATCGTCTTCGCGGACAGCACCGGCGTACTGGTCAAGGCGCGTACGGGCATCGTTAATTTCGAATCCATGGCTGGAAGGAGGATCGGCGTCGTGCCGGGCTCGACCAACCTGCAGGCCATTCGCGATCAGTTGAAGCGACGGGGGCTGGACGCCACATTGATCGAGTACAGCGACCGCGAGGCGGGGTTCACCGGCCTGACTCGCGGCGCGGTCGATGGCTTCGCAACCGACAAGCTGGTACTGCTCGCGCTGATGCAGGGACCCAATCGGCAGGAATTCAATCTGTTGCCCGATGACCTGTCATTCGAGCCGTTTGCAATTGTCCTGCCGCAGGGAGACTGGGCATTCCGGCTCGCCGTTAACACTGGTTTGGCAAAAATCTTTCGAAGCGGCGAAATCCTCCAGATCTACAGCAAATATTTCAGCGATGTGGGTTTTCGCCCATCGGTTTGGCTTGGCGCCGTCTTCATGTTCGGCGGATTGGCGGATTGATCGCGCATGCGACGGCGTGATTTCAATCTCAAGACCGCCAATGCCATCGGCCTGATCGTGCCGCCCACGCTGCTCGCCATCGCCGACGAGGTGATCGAATAATTTTCGCCGCCTGTGCGCGAGCCGCGAAATGATGACTTGGGGGAGCGGTGAGTCTCGCACTTACTGTCCAACGCCTGCCTTCACCCTCAACACCACGCAGACCGTCGGGACGCTCAAGTTCGGCGTGAACTATCGCTTGGGGGGCGCATCGGGGCCGCTGAGCTCGTGGTACTGATCCTGGCACGATCCGCATAGAACCAGCGGCCCGAGATCCCGGCAGGTCGGTGCGGCAACCGGCGAATTGTTTTGCTTTGCCAACGTCCTGTGATGCCGGAAGTTCTCGCGCTACCGCCCGTTCCGCTCGAACAGAGTCAGGGCCTCAGAGCGGTAACTCGGTGCTCAATCGGCAACAAAATTTGCGTTACGCGCACAATAACAGTCTAATTCCCATGCTGGTAAACTGGAGGCGAGCGATGCGCATTGACGCGATCCCGGTCGGCAGGAACCCACCACACGATGTCAACGTGGTGATCGAGGTCCCGATCGGCGGTGAGCCGATCAAATACGAGATGGACAAGGCGGCAGGCACGCTCGTAGTCGATCGTTTCCTTTACACCTCGATGCGCTATCCCGGGAACTACGGGTTCATCCCCCACACACTTTCCGGCGACGGCGACCCGTGCGACGTGCTCATCGCGAACACACGTGTGATCGTTCCCGGCGCTGTCATGAGCGTGCGTCCGGTCGGCGTGCTGGTGATGGAGGACGATGCCGGCGAGGACGAAAAGATTGTCGCGGTGCCTTCTCGCCACATCACGCAGCGGTACGACCGCATCGAGAACCACACCGATTTGCCCGAAATCACTCTCAAGCAGATCGAGCACTTCTTTTCACACTACAAAGATCTGGAGCCGGGCAAGTGGGTGAAGATCAAGCGCTGGGCCGACGCGGCGCAGGCGAAGCGGATGGTCGCTGAGGGAATGGAGCGGGCGAGAGGGAAATGAGGCGCCACGCTCCAGGTCATGAGAGAACGCTTGTCGGGCGCCAGACACTGACAGCGCGTTCAGGTCGGCTGTGTTTCACGCATGACTGATCAGAAACGGGAGCGAGATACCGTCCGTCGCTTTTCGGGGACGGCGAGCGCTGTGCTCGAAGCCATTCTGATTGCGTTGGTTATTCGCAGCTTCTTGTTTCAGCCGTTCAACATTCCGTCCGGATCGATGGAGCCCACCCTCCTCGTTGGAGATTATCTGTTCGTATCGAAGTTCAGCTACGGCTACAGCCGCTACTCGTTCCCGTTCTCGCCACCGATATTCTCCGGCCGAATAATCGCCTCCGAGCCGTCGCGCGGCGATGTCCTCGTGTTTCGGCACGGCGAAGACGACTTCATCAAGCGCGTCATCGGGCTGCCGACCGACCGCATTCAGGTGATTGGCGGGGTCGTGTCCATCAACGGAAAACCGGTCGAACGCCATCGCGTCGATGATTTCGTCGGGCACGACCCGTGCCGGCCGGCACCGGCCAATGCTGCGCCGGTTCGAGTGGTGCAATGGCGGGAAACTCTCCCCAATGGCGTCTCCTACGATACGCTCCAATGCGGCCGCGCCGGCTTCGCCGACAACACGGGCGTTTATACCGTCCCGCCCGGTCACTTCTTTATGATGGGGGACAACCGGGAAAATTCGGAGGATAGCCGTTTCCCGGATGTGGGTTACGTGCCGCTGGAGAACCTCATCGGCCGGGCTCAAATCATATTCTTCTCCATTCGCGGGCGAGCGCCGGTCTGGGAAATATGGAATTGGCCCAGCTCCGTGCGATGGAGCCGACTTTTCATGCTGGTGCGATGATTCCAAGCTCTTGAAGAAGAGCTCTCGCGATCGAGCCAACGGCGACCGGGGTTCATCGGTTTCTCAGACCGCCGAATAAAGCAATGCAAGGGCGATGAAGCTACAACTATATGGATTGCTCAGTTCGCTGCAGCGTAGCCCCGCAGGTCGGTCTGAATGGTCAGCGGCGCGTTGGTGCCGAACCGCGTGCGATAGACCTGCACGTTTTCCATGACCCGCTGCACGTAGTTGCGCGTCTCCATGAACGGGATGCGCTCGACCCAATCGACGGGATCGACCTTGGGGTCGCGGGGGTCGCCGTGGCTTTCGATCCACTCCTGCACACGCCCGCGCCCGGCATTGTAGGCGGCGAACGCCAGGATGTAGTTGCCGCCATACTCCTGGATGACAGCGCCCAGCTCGGCAGCGCCGAGTTGAAGGTTGTACGGGCTGTCGTTCTTCAGGCGTTTGACGTCGTACTTGCAGCCGAAGCGCTTGCAGGTATCCCGTCCGGCGGACGGCGTGACCTGCATCAGCCCCATCGCCTGCGCGCTCGACAAGTCGGCCGGGTTGAACGCGCTTTCCTGGCGGATGATCGCAAACAGCAGCGCGCGGTCGATGCCTGGTCCGATCGGCGAATACTGAGGCACCCCCACAGTCGGAAAGGCGTAATGGTCGAGCGGCAGACCGCGGGCCAGGGCAGCCTTGCCAAGCTGCAGCATGCCCCGCGCATCATGGTAACGCTCGGACAGTTCACCGAGAGCCGAGAGCACGCCGACGTCGTCGACCCTTTCACCGATATCAGCCATCAGCGAGATGACCAGCGAGCGCTCGTTGAGCGCATAGAGGATCTCCAGCGCGCGCACGAGCTCTCTGCGTTCCCGACTGGCGGGCACCGGTGGCGGAGGCGCCAGCGCGAGCGCTCCCAATCCGATGCGAGCGCGCGCAAGCTGTCCGTAATAGGACGCCGAGCAACGCGCGGCGGCCTGATACTCGGCACGCGCCTCATGCGACCGGTGCAAAGCTTCCATCGCCCGCCCAAGCCAGTAATGAGAGCGCGCAAGCGAGGTGGGATGGATGCTCACCTCCTGGATGCGGGCAAAATGCGTTGCCGCCGTGCCGGGGTCATTGAGAAAACGCAGCGCGATCCATCCCGCCATGAAGTGACGCTCGACACGGGAGTTCTCCTTTGTCGGCTCGGCAGCGTCGCGGACGACCAGATACGCGGAGCGGGCATCGCCGCTATCGAGGAGCTTGCGGGAAAGCAAACGGCGCTCGACCCACCATTCCTCCGGATCGTAGACGTGCGCAGGATCGTGGGGGGCAGACAACATCACCTGCGCGGCTTCAGCGATCTTGTTCTGGTGGCGCAGAAGGTGTGCGCGCGCGAAGAGGTAGCCGGGATCCTGGTGGGCTTCGGCGGGGACGGCTTCGAGCAGCTTGGCCGCGTTGCCGCCCTTGCCATTCAGTGCCATGCGCGCTCTGGCGATGGCCACGTCCGCGCTTCCGAGCCGGTGCGCCGCACGCATCGCGGCTTCGTGATCGGCGACGAGCAGCCTTTTCTCCATCCGGGCCTTGTGGTCGGCGCGGCTCAGGAACTCGGAATAGTTCTTCAGCACCTGGCTTTCCACGTCGGCAGACATTGAATCGTTGCGCCACGCCTCGCGCACCTGCGCGCTCGCAGCTTCGGTATCGCCTTGCGCCAGGAGCGCGCGGGCGAGAAGCAGGCGTCCTTTGGCCGATTGCGGTGGGGAGTCCTTGAAGAAACGCAGGATCTGTGCCGGTTTGACGTCCTCGTGCCAGAGCATCTCCTCGGCGTAGCGGCGGAAGATCGTGAGGCTCGGCCAGCTAGGGTTGGCGGCAATGAAGGAAAGATAACGGCTGCTTCCCGCGCCGCTGTTATAGCTGCGCAAGATTATCCATTCGACCAGCTTGCGCGCAGCAGGATCGGAGATGCTGGCCTCGATCTCGGTCGCCTTGCTGGCGCCGCCTCTGCGCAGAGTGTCGATCGCCTTCCTGACCAGCGCGATGTCCGGGTCGGCGCTCTCCTGCGGCGACGCTTGCTCCAGCGGCTCCGACGGAGGCTGGACGGACTCTTCCTTACGGGCGTCGTGTCGGCCCGCCGACTTGGCGGTTTTGCGGGACTTCGAACGCTTTTCCCGGGTCTTGGTCTCCTTGGACTTCTTATCCCGGGACCTGTGGGATCCCGCCTTCTTCCCCGCCTTCTTGCCCGTCTTCTCAGACCCGTCTGCAGCGGCAACCCGTAGAACGGCGGTTCCGTCCTGAGTTGCCGGGGCCTGGGCGGCCGCATAGTGGACTGCCGCGAGCACGCTCGCGCAGGTGAGTGCAACAGCGAGTGCCGAGCGGTCGCCGCGTTTCAAACCTGGAAATCCCCCCAGCTCCCGCCGGATCGTTGACCCCGGCGAGGCTATTCACCGCACGCTTCCGCCCAAACTGTGCACTAGAATTTTGGCGGAAAAGCGCCGCAGTCACAGCGGAAGAGGGCCGCGCGGTGCTCGGAATTAACCAAACATTCCTTGGTACCCGTTGAGCGGGCTTGGGCGGCTGACAGCTAACGCCGCGCTCTTTTGAATGCCAACGGCGCAAGGGTCTGCAAATGTGCTAAACTGCCCCTCAAAAAGGGGCGGGGCGCCGATACATAAATTTGCGACTGCCAAGGAGGAACGACGCGATGAAAAAGCTTACCTTCATGCTTGTGGCCGCGCTAGCTGCGTTATTCAGCGGCGTGCTTTACGCCGACGATTATCCGTCGCGACCGATCACCCTGGTAGCCGTGTTTGGCGCGGGCAGCGCCAGCGATACGATTTGCCGCATCATCGCCGACAAGCTCAGCCCCGCACTCGGCCAACCGGTCCTGGTCGAAGATCGCCCCGGCGCGGATGGAGCGGTGGCTGCTTCATACGTCCATCATCAACCGGCGGACGGATATGCGCTCCTGTTGGGAACTAACTCGCCACTGTCTGCGGATCCGTTCATACACAGGAACCTGAACTACGATCCAATCAAGGACTTTGTGCCGATCACGCGGGTGGGAAGCTTCACGCTGATGCTGGTGGTGAATTCGCAACTGCCCATCCATTCGGTCAAGGAGCTCGTCGACTATGCCAAGGCTCATCCCGGCCAGCTGTCGTTCGCCAGCGGCAACACCGCCGGCATAGTCGGCGGCTATACGCTGACGAAATGGGCTGAAATCAACATGCTGCACGTGCCGTACAAGACGACAGGGCCCGCGCTGCAAGACATCATCTCCGGCCGCGTGTCGATGATGTTCGCCGATTTCACCACCGCGATGCCGCATATCCAGGCAGGCACCGTGCGCCCATTGGCAATATCGCGCATTCACCGCAGCTCGCTTTATCCTGATCTGCCGACCATGGACGAGGCCGGAATAAAGGGCTTCAATCTCGACACTTGGGCCGGCCTCGTCGCGCCCGCCGGAACGCCGCCGGCGGTAGTGACGAAGCTCAACGTCGCGCTGCGCAAGGTCATCGAAAGCCCGGACGTCCAGGCGAAGTTCAAGAACGTGGGCTTTGAGGGCTTCTCCAGCACGCCCGAGGAGCTGGGGACTTTCATCAAGGTGCAGCTTGGCACGTGGGAAAAGATGGTCGAGGACGCCGGCATCAAGGCGGAGTGATGCTGGGAACTCTGACCTGAGCCCCAGGCCTGCGCGGCCTCTCAGCGAAAGCACTCCATGTCTTTCAGCGCCTCGCTGGCGGTTGCCCGGGCGTCGGAATTCCAACTACCATGACCGGTCATGGATCCGGCGAGCATGATCTCGCCCGTCGCAAGGGAGATTTGGATGTCGGAAAACGTCACCGAAGTGCTGGCCGGCTTTGCAGCCTCGCTGCAATATGAGGACCTGCCCGGAGAAGTCCGAGATCATTGCAAGAAGGTCCTGCTCGATGCATTGGCATGCGCGGTTGCCGGGCACCGGGGCGAGGAGACACAGCAGGTTGCTGCGCTGGCATCGGCGCTGGCGCAATCCGACGAGAGCAGCGTCATCGGCGGCGACCGGCTGTCGCTGGCCGGCGCGACCCTTCTCAATGGCTATCTCATCACCGCGGTGACCATGTGCGACGTGCACCGGCCGTCGCTGACCCATGTCACGCCGGAAGTGATCCCGCCCGCTTTGGGCATCGCCGAGCACGACGGCTTGTCGGGCCGCGACCTCTTGGTTGCCATCGCGGCCGGATGCGAAGTGACGACACGGGTTGGGCTCGGCATCGACTACCCCGCTTTCCGCGCCAAGGGCTGGCACGGCCCTGGAGTCCTGGGTCCCTTCGGTGCCGCGGCCGCAGTGGGACGGCTTCGCCATTTCGACACGGAGACCATGGCCAAGGCTTTCGGTCTTGCCGGCAGCCAGTCCGCCGGCACGTTTGCAGCATGGGGAACGCCGACGGTGAAATTCCACCAGTGCCGCGGCGCTCTCTCGGGCTTGATGGCGGCCCTGCTGGCGCAGCAGAAATTTCTCGCGACCGGCGAGTTCTTGACTGCCAGGGACGGTGGCCTTTTTAACGTATACAGCAATGGCGGGCGTCCGGAGGCCGTTACGGCCGACCTGGGAAACCGCTGGGAGCTCGAGCAGATTGCGTTGCGCTTGTGGCCGTCCGCCTCGTCGATTCAGGGAATGAACACGGCGATGTTCGATCTCGTCGAGCAACGCCAGATTGACCCCGCCAGGGTGAAAAAGGTCCGCGTGGCATTGAGCCAGCCGGCATTCGACCTGCACGGCAAGCTCGCGCAGTACAAGGGCAAGTTCGACGCCCTGATCTCCGGCCATTACACCGCCGCGGTCATCCTGCACGACCAGGAGCTCACGCTCGCGCAATTCGAGCCCACCCGCTACGACGATCCGAAAATGCGCCGTGCGGCCGCCGAGCAGGTCGAGATATCTCCCGATCCCGCGCTTACCGGGGTGCAGGCGGCGGTCGAGATCGAGAGCGAGGGCTCAACGCTTGCCGCCCGATGCGAGCATCCGCGCGGTTCTGCTGAGAACCCGCTCTCCTATGGCGAGATCGAGAGCAAATTCCGCACCTATGCAGAGGGCGTGCTGAGCGCATCTGCGATCGCAGGGACGGTCGAGGCGGTCGCCCATCTGGAAAGCCTCGCCTCGGTGCGGAAGCTCATGGACATGCTCCGCGCACCGCCGTCGCGCGCTCAGACCGACCGCGTCCCGCTGACCGCAGTCCGCGGCTGAGGAGTCGCGCAAGGAGCGCTCATGCACAGCCGCACCTTGTCTGTTGCGTTGCTTGTTGCGTTCACCGGACTGGCGGTGCTCGCGCTCGCCGGTCCGGGAGTGGCACAGACGTCCGACGATTATCCCAGCCGTCCGATTCGCATCATCGTGCCGCAAGCTGCGGGATCCGGGGTGGATCTTCAAGCTCGTGTTCTCGCTCAGAAGATGGGCGAGCTGTGGGGACAGCAGGGCATCGTGGAGAATCGCCCAGGCGCCAACGCCATTGTCGGGATGGAAGCTGCCGCCAAGGCGCAACCCGACGGATATACGCTGGTCTATGCTCCGGTGAGCGCGGTCACTACCAACGCATTCATCTACAAAAAGCTGCCCTACGATACTTTCCGAGACTTCGCCCCCATCACCCAGACTGCCGCCAACCCTCTAGGTGCCGTCGTCAATCCCGCGTTCGGGATCAAGTCGATCAAGGATCTCGTCGAGCGAGCGAAGGCGCGTCCCGGCGAGCTCAACTATGGGTCATTCGGCATCGGCAACCTAACCCATCTCATGGGCGAGTTGTTGCAGAGCGCGGCCGGCATCAGGATGACGCACATTCCCTACAAAGGACAGACCCCGTCAATCACCGACCTGTTGGCCGGACAGATTGCGCTTGCATTCACGACCACTGCCGGCGTGACGGATCTGGTGGAAACGGGAAAGCTCGATCTGCTTGCCACCTTCGGCGAGCAGCGCGACGAGCAGTTTCCCAACACCCCGACCGTGGTGGAGCTCGGCTATCCCAGCGTGGTCGTGGTCGGCTGGAGCGGATTGCTCGCCCCGGCGGGGGTGCCGCCTCAGATCATCTGGAAACTGCACAGCGGCATGGTGCGCGCGCTGGCCATGCCCGACGTCAAGGATGCAATCTCGCGCCAGGGCTCGAAGGCGGTAAGCAGCGCCAGCCCGGAGGAATTCGCGCGCTACATCAAAGCAGAGACAGAAAAATTCCACGCCGTCATCAAGGCGGCGGGGCTTGAAGGCTCGCAGTGACAGGCCGCTCGACGTGAACCGGGTCGGAACGACGCATCGGCTCGGGTTGTTGACACCCTCCTCCAACACGACGCAGGAGCCCGAGCTCTCGGCGGCATTGCCGCCGAGCATCTCGCTGCACACGGGGCGCGTCGCCTATCGCGACATCACTCCGCAAGAGCAGATGCGCTGCGTGCTCGAGCTCGAGGCGGAGAGCCGCAAGCTCGCCGATGCCGAAGTCGACGCCGTCGTGTTCGCAGCGACCGCTCCCACTCTCGCCAAAGGGAAAGGCTACGACCGCGAGCTGATCAAGCGCATGGAGGATGCTTCAGGCAGGCCGGCGACCACGGCGGCAACCGCATTTGTCGATGCCCTCACGCAGCTCGGTGCCAGGACCATCGCGATCGGCGCGCCGTGGAGCAAGATGATGGACAAGCCCATGGTGGAGTTCATGCAGGCGAGCGGTTTCAAGGTTGTTCACAGCGAGGTGGCGGGATTCGTGGCGTCGGTCGAGCTCGGCCGGGTCGGTCCGGAGCAAGCCTACGCGCTCGGCCGCCGCACGGACCGGTCGGAGGCGGATGTTATTGTCATGCCCGGCGGCAACTGGCCCGCGATGAGCGTGGTCGAGCGATTGGAACGTGAGCTCGGCAAGCCGGTACTGGCAAACAACGCGGTGAGCCTTTGGGCGGCTTTGCGCCTGCTCAAGCGACGCGACAGCATCCCTGGTTACGGGCGCCTCCTGCGCGATGGGCTGCGTGCATGAGGCACGTTTGTGCAAGGTCCCATGCCCTCGATGCTTAGCGCGGCGGCTGCCGCCATTTTGGCGCTGCTGTTCTGGACGGTATTGGGATTATCGATCAACCGCCGCATTCTTCCCCGCGTGCTCGCATTCCCGCTCGCACCTGCGCTCGGCTGGGCAGTACACAGCGCGGCGAGCCTCGCGCTTTTTCTGTGGTTTGGGTTCTCCGCGGTTGCAGCAGCGGGTGTTGCGATTGTCGCGGCGATCGCCAGTGTTGTCAGCCTCCTCCAGAGAATTGATGGACCAGCTTCCGAGGCAAGCGTTCCGATATGGGCATATCTGGCCGCCGCGGCTCTCTCCCTTGCTGTTGCCGCGGCAGTTGTTCCCGAGCGTCTGGGAGAAAGCGTGGTCGTTGCATCGCCCATCTACGACCACGCGAAGGTCGCCATCATCGATGCCATAGCCAGGCTGGGACTGCCGCCGGCAAACCCGTTTTTTGGAAAGTTTAACGAGTCGGGCCGATTGGCCTACTATTATCTGTGGTATTTTAGCGCGGCGCAGCTGGCTGCCCTGCTGGATTTGACGGGGTGGGAAGCAGATATCGCGCTGACCTGGTTCTCGGCGCTCTCGTCGTTGAGCCTGATGATGGGCTTGGCACTGTGGTTCGGCCGGAAAGCCGCGCCGGTATTGGCGCTGCTTTTTGCCGCCACAGGATCTCTGCGCTTCCTCCTCGGTTCCGTTTTGGGCACTCAGCGGCTCGACGGCCTGCTCGCCTATCCGACCGGGTTCGCCGGGTGGCTGTTTCAGTCGGCTTGGGTGCCGCAGCATATCATGTCCGCCTCGTGCGTCGTCATAGCGGTATTGCTGATGTCCCGCTCGGCGGTGCAGAGAAGCACGTTGGTATTCATCACATTGGTGCTGGTCGTTGTTGCCGGGTTTGAGAGCTCGACCTGGATCGGGGGCATCACATTCCTGCTCGCCGCCTTGCTTGCTGCCGTCGTGATGTCCCTCCGGCTCGCCCCGGCCGAGCGCCGGCGCCTCGCATTGAGCCTTGCGGGCGCCGCCTCCCTGAGCGTCGTTCTGGCTGCTCCGTTCGTGCTTGACCAGATTGCGGATGTGGAAACACGCATGACCGGTCCACCAATCGTGATCAGACACTTCCCGGTGCTGGGCGAGTGGCTCGCCGATCCGGCGCGGTCGCTGCTCGATTACCCCGCGTATTGGCTGGTGCTTCTCCCCGTGGAGATGCCCGCCACCTATGTCGCGGGGGTTATAGCGCTCGCGACCGTGCTCGCCTCGCGCAAGCTCGACCCACAGCGGCAACGGGACGCTGCACTGCTGGCGGTACTGACGGGTGCCGGACTGGTCGTCTCGTGGCTCCTGGTCAGCACCGTCGCCGACAACAACGACCTCGCTTTGCGCGCAGTGCTTCCGGCAGCGGTGATCCTCATCATCTTTGCTGCGGCAGGGCTGTCCGTATGGATCGCAAGCGGCGCCCGCATTGCCGCCGGGGCGACGCTGTGCGGTCTGCTGCTTGGTTTTCCGGAGGCGGCGCACATCATCTACGGCAATGTGATCGACCGGCCTCCCCAGCCCGGCCGAGCATTTGCGCAAACACCCGCGCTATGGGAGGCGGTGCGCCGCCACTCCGGGCCGCGCGAGCGGGTCGTCAACAATCCGCTGTTTCTGGCGGATATGACACCGTGGCCCGTCAACCTGTCATGGGCGCTGTTGTCGAACCGCAGCTCCTGTTTTGCCGGGCACGAGCTGACGCTCGCTTATGCGCCGCTGCCTCCCCAACAACGCGAGGCGATCAATGCGTTGTTCGTCCGCGTCTTCGCCGGCAATGGCAGCACGACCGACGTTCGCGAATTGGCGCTCCGCTTTGGCTGCCGCGTGATCGTGCTGACAGCCGAGGATGGCGCCTGGCAGCGCGATCCCTTCGCGGCGAGCGAGCTCTATCGTCTGGTTGAAAGCTCACCGGACCGATGGCGCATCTATCGCTCCATCTCGCCCGCAGAGGCACCCGCCGCCCTTTGACAGCTTTTCATTCGAGCGTAGAGGCGGGTTTGAAAGGCGCCCCTACGCAGCAACGAGCACCACAGAATCGTTTGCGGCTAGATCCCGCTGAACCAGTTGAACCCCCGCTCCGACCAGTACGTGCTCGGGAAGGTGTTGGTGACCTCGATTGCCGTGATCCATTTCGGGTTCTTGAAACCGAGCTTGGTCGTGGTGCGCAGGCGCAGCGGGAAACCAAAGGGATCGGTGATGGGCTCCCTTGCATATTTGGTGGCCAGGATCGTCTGCGGATGCAGCGCGGTGGCCATGTCCAGGCTCTCGGTGTAGTCGTCGGCGCATTTGAAGGCGATGTATTTTGCATTGAGATCGGCACCGACGCGCTCGAGAAAAGTCCGGAAATTCACGCCGGACCACTGGCCAATATAGTCCCATCCTTCCACGCAAATATGCCGGATAATGAGCTCCTGTTGCGGAAGCGCATTGAACTCATCGGCACGCCAGGGTCGCTTGTCCGCAATGCGGCCTGCCAGCTCCAACCGCCAGGTCGCCGCATCGACCGGTCTCACGTCCTCGATCGGATAGTAGGCGTTGAAGCGGGGCGGCTTCACCACCTGCGACTCGGAGAATGTCGGCGCCAGATGATTGGGACGAAAGATGAACTCCTGCACCCGATCGTTCCAGGCGGAAACGGCCAGCAACATCGAACGTATCGCCGAGGAATCCTTCACGTCGCAGCCGGTCAGCAGGGACAGCGCGCCGAGGCTGACGCTGCCGCGCAGCAGGTTGCGCCGATTGATATCGTGGACCAGCGCTTCGTTTTCCTCCAGGGCGGTCTGCGGCACACCGCTGCTCGGGCGAAAGATCGATGGCGAGGGCGCGCGTATGGACATCGCACTCTCCTTCAGTTTGCCCCGGCCGCTGACGGGCGCCGCTCAAGCTGCGCTTCGCTGTCCTTGACGATAGGCCCGCCGGTCACCATCGCCAGCAGGGACCGCGGGACCAGCAGCGCGAGAGAGACGTGAACAACCAGGAACAGCACGATCGCGACCATGCAGAAAAAATGCACGAGCCGCGCAGTCTGAAAGTCGTAGAACAGCGAGGCCAGCTCGGAGAACTGCACCGGCTTCCAGAGCGAGAGCCCGGAGAGAACGACGACAATGCCGACCAGGATGATCCCAACGTAGAGCAGCTTCTGGACGGCGTTGTAGTGCGTGAGGTCGTCATGGCTGAGGCGGAACGTCAGCGCGTCGCGGATGGTGGCGATCAGCTCGCCCAAGGAGAGGGGCAAAAGCTTGCTCCAGAAGCGCCCCGAGGCTAGACCATAGGACAGATAAGCCAGCCCATTGATTGCAATGATCCACATGCCGAAAAAGTGCCATTGCAGGGCGTTCTGCGCCCAGGTTCCCAGCGTGATCGCATCGGAGAAATACAGCCGGCCGAAGATCACCGAGTCGTTGTAGATCTTCCAGCCGCTCATGATCATGATGATCATGGCGGCGGCATTGATCCAATGCATGATGCGCACCGGCAGCGGGTGCAATCGTATCCCATGCCGAGCATTTGATCTGACGTGAATGGGAGCCATCGCAAATGCTTCCCGTGCGGGCGACTTCAGCCCTTAAGAGCAACGAGGAGAATAGCCAAGCACCTCAGAGCCGTACATGCCGCCCTGTAACACATCCCCGTGTCGTTGCTGTGAAGCTCCGGTGAAGGATCAGATGATTACACAGATATTGCGGAGCGTTGTCCTGGAAGCTGAGCCACCCCCCGCCATGAGACTGTCCGACGTGCCCGGCCTAGCGGCACCGATGATCGTCCCGTAGCAGCAGCCCTCGGCTGCAGCTTCGGAAGCAGAAATCTCAGCGGCCTGCGTGTGCTTGATGACAATGACGGGACAATCGGTATTGCTCCGCAAGTCGTGCGCACGCCAGAGGGAAAGATTCTGCTGATTGTTGCCCATACCGGCGTCCTAGCCCGGCGCTGATTGATCACGACTGCGTGAAGAGCAGTGCTTGACGACTGCAAGCGCAATCTTTCTTGCTCGAAACGAGTTGCAAGCAACGGTAGAGCCGGTTTGAAACGAGGATCGCGGTGGCTGCCGCCAGGACTTGGCGCCAGGACTTGGCGCCAGGACTTGGCGCCAGGACTTGGCAAAGCTCTGCGAACCGCAGGAGGGACGCGTGGAGGACGCCGCAAGGAGGTCCGATCGGCGCGGCAAGCTGGCCGCAAGCAGTTCGCGCAGCGCAAGATGGCCAGCAGCGTGCGGTATCGCCGTAATGGCCAAGGCCTCGGCTGCCGGCAGCACCAAGACACGGCTGGTGCCGCCACTGAATTTTGAGGAAGCGGCCAACCTCAACACCGCATTTCTCAAGGATATCGCGCAGAATATGCGGGCGGCGGCACGCGAGACCTCGATCGCCGGATATCTGGCCTTCGGACCGCCAGCCAGCACCGCGTTCTTTCACGACTGTATCGATCCCGACATAGCGCTGTTCGAGGCGTGGCTGCCCAATTTCGGGGACTGCCTGCAGCTCGCCCTACGCGAGTTGCTCAATCGCCAGCATCGGGGTGCCATTGTTCTCAATTCCGACAGCCCCACCTTGCCGACCGCCCTGCTCGTCGAGGCGGCGGAAGCCTTGGCGCAGCCAGGCGATCACGCCGTGCTCGGACCCGCCATCGACGGGGGATACTATCTGCTCGGCGTCAAGCAGGCGCATCCCCGCCTGTTCGAGGACATCGCGTGGAGCACCAGCCGTGTCGCGGCGCAGACGATCGATCGCGCCCGCGAGATCTCGCTGCACGTGCACGTGCTTGCGCCGTGGTACGACGTCGACGATGCCGACACGCTGAGCATGTTGCACGGAGAGCTTGCGGGCGCGCGAGCATTTAATCCCGCGCTCGAGCCTTACCACGCCGCCTATACGGCGGAGCTGATGAATTCACTGGCTCGCAGGCCCGGTTTGGTCGACTGGCTCGGCACACCCGCTCTGGCGGGAGCCGCAATATGATCAACGCGCGGGCGTGACGGCATGCAAGCGTCCTCAACAAAGACCGGCTTTGATCCGCGCCGTTATTTTGAGAGCGTGCACACGCGCGACGAGGTGCCCGAGCACGCGCCGGTGTGTCTTTATCTGGAGACCACCAACCGGTGCAATCTGCTCTGCACCACGTGTCCGCGCACCTACGCGGAGCTCGAGCCCCCGGCGGATATGAGCTGGGAGCTGTTCACCGCGATCGTCGAGCAGATTCCAAACCTTGCGCGCGCGGTGTTGCACGGCGTGGGAGAACCGATGCTGGTCAAGGATCTCCCGCGCATGGTGCGGCATCTCAAACAGCGCGGCACTTACGTGCTGTTCAACACGAATGGCACGGTGCTGAACCTCCGCAACGGCCGCGCGCTGATCGAGGCGGGGCTCGACGAGCTGCGCGTTTCCTTTGATGCGTCCAATGCCAAATCGTACCGGGCGATCCGGGGCAAGGATTGCTTTCATCGCATCCTGAGGAATGTGCGTGCCTTCCGTGACCTGCAGGAGCGGGAAGGGCACGAGAAGCCGCGCGTTTCGGCCTGGCTGACGGGGCTGCGCGAGACCATCGCGGAGCTACCCGATTTCGTCCGCGTCGCCGCCGAAACCGGCGTGAAAGAGATATACCTGCAGCGTCTCGTGTTCTTCGAGGAAGACGCCATCGGCCACGCCAGGCCGGACCAGGCCCTCTACGAGCAACTCACCAGCGAGCAATCCGCGGACATCGAGCGCGCGGCCTCGCTCGCGCAGTCCCTGGGAATAACCTTCAGCGCATCAGGCGCGACATCCGAACCGGGCATGAGCCTCAAGCGCAGCGACAGCGGCTCACCCTGGTCGATGTGCCGGCGGCCCTGGACCGTGATGTATTTCACGGCAAACGGCAGGGCGCTCCCATGCTGCATCGCTCCTTTCTCGCAGCGAGGGTATGAGAACTACACGTTGGGCGATGCCACCCAGCAGACGCTGCGGGAAATCTGGACCGGTCCTGCGTACCGCGATTTTCGAACGCAGTTGTTATCAGACCAACCGCCGTCCGCGTGCAAGAACTGTGGTCTTCGCTGGAGCCTGTGAGCTGCCGCATGCAATCGGTCTAACTAGCAGTTTGAAAGCAATCGGATCGGGCTTAATTAACCCCACAGACCTCATCCTGAGGAGGTCGGCGCGCCTCTTGGCGCGCCGACCGTCTCGAAGGATGGCACGATCTCGCTTGTGGCCGTCCTTCGAGACGCGCGCAAGCGCGCTCCTCAGGACGAGGTTGAGTGATGCTATCTTCCAGCTTAACTAGCCACGGCGAGGTACAACCGTTGGGAGAGCAGATCGACCCTCCATTGTAAACAACAATAATTCTACAATGATTTTTCACCCAAGGGTTGAAACGGTGAATATGTCGGGATGCGTCCATCTGCTCCTACGGAAATCCTTTTCGCTCCGAGGCGCTATGCTTGAAAGCGCTGCCATGGCCTACGTCCGTCTCTCACACACCAAACCCCAAGCCCAGTACGGTGATCCGGCCGGGTTTGAGCACACCCCTGAATGGTACCCGTTTGTACATGAGTCCCTGTTTTCACTCCAGAAGTCGCAAGTTGCACTTGGGCGGACTTGCTATCCTAAATCACCGCTACCGTGCACCAGCACCTGAATGCTGATGTGGGTGATGCCGGAACCGCCGGGTTGGTCCGTGACCCACAAGCGCCACGGTTCGCCGTTGTGCAGATCATCCGAGCACAAACGAAGCCCGGCATCGCGCAGCATCTCGCCAGTCGTTTGTACCGCCTCGGTGCGCACTGCTTTCAGATCCGGGAGCTCTGTGCCTTCTTCATCGAGGCGTGCATATTTTCCTTCAGTATGAAAAAAATATCGTGGCATGGACGCTCCCTCCCCTTCCGGCAAAGCAACACTGGTGCTTTGCGCCGATCGGGTGCGCAATTAGCACGACTGGCGCTTATGCCGGCATTCACATAAGTGAAGCGCATGGGCATATCGACCGCTTCTCCCCGAGCCCATGATGTGCATGTTTGGCTCATGCGCCGCTCATTCGATGTTGCCGTTTATCATCGCTCATGATCTCTCGAATTGTGAACGCGCAGCGCCCGCACTCCGGTTCATGTCCAAGATGTCGGTAGACCTGTGACATTGTCCGCGGCCCGTCTGTCGCGGACAGCGCACCCCGCACATCGATTTCGTTGAACACGTTGCATGAGCATACGATCATTGGCGACCGCTCCCGCATGATGTCGGGCGCGCAGCCCTCGTCGTAGCATCCAAAGGCGTAACGTTCGGCGGGGGCCGCGGCCCGAACGCTCGGAGTTTATCCAGCAGCGAATCGAAGACTTTGCGCTAGATCAAATGTCGTTTGAGAGAATCGCGCCCGCGCTCCCATTCGTAGGGGCGAGGCATGCGAGGCACCCCAAAAAATGCCTTGCATTTTTTGGGGACCCCGTCTCGCCCCTCTTTCACATGCGCCGATGTCGCTGCTGGGCGACGCATGCGTCGCCCCTACGGAGAACCACCACGTGATTCTGCCGTCACCGGAATGCGTCGCTATTTGCGCGTGCACTTCGGGTCATCGGCTCCCCACCAACCCGCGACCGTGGTGGTGAGCGTGGCAGTATTGGCTGCCGCGCCGGGGGGTACGGCTAATTTGCTGGTCTTGGGCTGGCAGGTCAGCACCCGACCGGCATAGAGCGGATCACAAATGGTCGCTCCCGGAGAATAGGCCGCGCCGTCGAAATAGCAGTAGTTCTCAACCTCAGTCCCCGTAATCTGGACGCTCATGGTGGCCTCGGCATGGAGCGGAGCGGTCGACATGATCACTCCTATTGATGCCATCAAAGCAGCCCTGGTCTTCATTCAATGCTCCCGTTTCCGTGCGCGCTCGCCAAACCGCGAATTAACACGACCAGCTGAAGGTCTGCTACGGCTTTTGCCGTCCTGGTTGTCGCTGCACGACCCGCTTCGGTCATCGACCGTGCCGGCTCGCCCCCTGCTTCTCGCTTCGGCAACGCTTGGCTCCTTTTTCGGAGCCCTGGGCTCGACGTGGGCGAGGCATGGATGTAAAGACTATTCACATGAGGTGGTCGAGGGATAACCGGGATGGCCCGCGCGGGTACCACCATGGGAACCTGAAGGAGGCGCTGATCCGCGCCGCGCTTGAACTCATCGCCCAGAAGGGACCGGCGGGGTTCACCTTTGCGGAGGCGGCGCGCTGGGCAGGGGTGAGTCCCGCGGCACCGTACCGGCATTTTCGCGATCGCGACGATCTGCTCATCGACATTGCCCGCCGGGGCTTCGAGCAGTTCGCACAGGTGCTTGAGCGCGCCTGGGCCGAGGGCCGTCCCAATCCGTCCACCGCCTTCGAGCAGATCGGCCGAGCGTATCTGCAATTCGCGCGCTCCGAGCCCGCCTACTATTCCGCGATGTTCGAGGCCGGTGTTCCATTCGACGCCAACGCCGAATTGCGCGAGGCCAGCGAGCGCGCCTTCGCTGTTCTGCGCAGCGCGGCGGAGACGCTGATCGCCGAGATGCCGCCGCAAAGGCGGCCGCCGGCGCTGATGATGGCGCTGCACATCTGGGCGTTGTCGCACGGGGTCGCCTCCCTGTTTGGCAGGGCTGATGCCGGACGGCGGACCTTGCCAATGTCGCCGGAAGAGCTGCTCGAGGCAGGGGTTCTGGTTTATCTGCGCGGTCTTGGTCTGCCCGAGCCGCCATGACACCCCCATCCGGCAAGCCAAGATTTAGGCCCCCTATTGACAGCGGCCTCTACCAGTACTATTGATGTAAATGTAATTAACATTCACGTGGAGAGCTCGCGATGAACTACGCGGCTGCAAGAGGCGAAGAACTGGACTACCGTGGCTACAGACCAGCTGTCTGGTCTCTGCATCCGGGATGGATCGTGCTGACCATCCTTGGGTTCATTTTCTGGTGGCCGGTGGGGCTTGCGATCCTCGCGTTCACCCTCTGGAACAGAAAGCTAGGGTTCTGCAGCAGAGATAGCCACGAGCACTGGCAGGACAAGATGGAGCAGGTGCGCGCCAAATTCGAACGTTTCGGCCAAGGCGAATGGGCGAGGCCGTCGAGCGGCAATCGTGCCTTCGACGAATACCGGTCGGAAACGCTGGAGCGCCTGGAAGAGGAGCAACGCGAATTTCGCGAATTCCTGCGTCGACTGCGCATGGCCAAGGACAAGGAAGAGTTCGACCAGTTCATGGCCGAGCGGCGCAATCGCACCGCGCCGACCCAGCAAGCCTGAAGTCGATTACTTGAATGCTCGGCCGTCGCCGCTCGTGCCCAAGGGCCGCGAGCGCGGCGGCCGATGTCCATGTGTGGCCGGAGCTCCCGGTTGTGCCGAGGTGTGGGACCGCAGAGGGGCGATAGCTCTAGCGCCCCACCGGCACTTGACCGGTTGCGAGAGAACGGCACCGCGGCGAGTCGGTGCAAACCACGCCGAGCATAATGCTCCTCCCCTGAGAACGCATTCGTCCAACAGCGATTAAATCGCTCCCTGTGAATGACGGGGACAACGCGCCTTCGTGCGCCCGTGCCGGCTTCGATTGCGCGCATTGCTGCTCTCTACTGCCGACAGGTTGTGATCGGCATGGGGGGAGCGGCCATGACCCTGCACGAGAACGTCGTGGCGCAGAACGGGGCGGGGGAGCTACTGCTCGGCGCGCTCGATCACATCGAGGAGCGGGGAAGTCTTCTTCAATGCACACCAGATCGCGCCCGACGAGTGGGACTGATGAATGCCCTGAGCCAGCAGGGTCTGGTGGCCTGGAACAGAGCACTCGGGAAATACGACCTGACGGAATCCGGGCGCCAACGTCTCGCCGCTTACCGCCGCCTCGCTGAACAGCCGGCGCGGGCAGCAGGCGGATAAAAATACGCGCTATCGGCGACGGCACGATTGAGCCGGCGGTGTTGCTCATAACGACCTCCCAATTGGAAAAGACCTCACCAATAGAACTGCAATTGCAAGCATAACGCGCTGGAGCTTTCTGACTCTCCGGAAAGCGCGGGTGGATCGCGTCAGCTTCCTGGCCAATCCGGCCGTTGGGCCACCGAGGCGTGCCTTGCCGTCAGGTCGCAGAGTGACCCCGAACAGACATGGGTGGTTAAGAATTGCTGCTGCGCAAAATAGACGTTGAGCCCCTATTTCACCGATCGCATTTCCCTGCTGTAATTAGCATACTTGCAAGCTGACGTGGTGGTTCTGAGCCTTGGACAAGGCAATGCGACGACGCGAACTTATCATTCTGCTCGGCGGCGCGGCAGCGTGGCCGCTCGCGGCCCGCGCACAGCAAAGCGAGCAAGCGGGAATGCCGGTAGTCGGCTTCCTTCGCAGCGCGTCGCTAACCGATGCAACGCATATGGTGAGCGCATTCCGCAACGGCACCAGAACGTGGATGGCCGGGGACGCGAGGGGAAGCGGGAGAAGCGCGGCCATGCCGCGCACCTGATCGGGAAGCGCGCTCTCAGCCGCGGTGAGGTCCCCAAGGGCCAGGCTCTTCCGGCTCGGAGCGGCCGAGCTCAACGGGCGGGCGAGACGGCAGGAAAGGCTTGGAATTGCCCGTCGCTTCCGGCTTCGGCCCCCATGGGCCGGTCGGCGCGGCCTCGCCCGGCGTCTCGCTCTCGGGAAGCAGCGACGTGTCCGGCTGCGGCAGCGCCAGGGGGCCCGGATCGTGCCCACCGGCAAAGCGAACCAGCGCCGCGACCCGATCAGAAATTGGGGGATGGGTGTCGAAGATGTTCGAGAAGCCCTCGCGCGGATTGTCGATGCACATTTCCATGACGGCAGAAGTCGCGCCCGTAAGCTCGCCACGGCCCTCGATCTTGCGCAGGGCGGAGATCATGGCGTCCGGGTTCTTGGTCAGCTCGACCGAGCCCGCATCGGCGAGATACTCGCGTCTACGCGACAGCGCGAAGCGAATGACAATCGAGAGCAGCCAGGCGACTGCGATCATCGCGAGCGCAATGAGCAGCGCAAGCCCGGAACTTCTGCGATCGCTGCTGTTGCGTCCGCCGCCCCAGCGCCATCCCCCCTGAAAGAGCAGGCGGTAGACAAGTTCCGCAAAGAAAGAGATCGCGCCCGCGATAATGACCGCGATGACCAGCAACCGGACATCGCCATTGCGAATATGCGTCAGCTCATGCCCGAGAACGGATTCGATCTCCGCATCGTCGAGGTTCTCGAGGACGCCGGATGTCACGGTGATGGAATATTGCCTGTCGTTCATTCCAGCGGCGAAGGCATTGAGGCCACCGTCATCGATCAGCTTGAGCTTGGGCATCGTGATGCCGCGGGAGATGCAGAGATTTTCCAGCAGGTTGTAAAGTCTCGGAGCCTCCTGTCGGGTAACGATGCGTCCGCCCGTGACGGCATCAATCATGCTCTGGTGGAATTTGTAGGCGATCCAAATCCACAGCGCGGTTCCAAGAGTGGCGAACGGCGCCGCCTGGAGCGCATCCAGAAACGCGCGCCGCAGGAGCACGTCTGGAGGTGCATCCGAGCTCAGCGCCTCACCGAGGAGGGCACCGGCATAGACCATGAGATACACCAGGAAGAACAGGCCGATGAGAAGCGCAATCGACCGGCGCTTGTTCGCCTGAATGTGCGTGTAGAGCCCGAAAGCAGCCATGAGAACGCGAGCGGGAGGTCAGAACTTCACCTGTGGAGCCTGATCGAGCTCCTTGCGCTGCTCCGCGCCGACATCGAAGAATTCCTTCTGGGTGAAGCCGAGGGAGCCGGCCAGAAGGACGGCGGGGAATTGCTGAATCCCGGTATTGTATTCCTGAACCGCATTGTTGAAGAAGCGCCGGGCGGCCGCAATCTTGTTCTCGAGATCCGAGAGCTCGCCCTGCAGCTGCTGAAAGTTTTGATTGGCTTTGAGATCAGGATAGGACTCGCTCAGCGCGAAGAGCTGTCGGAGCGCCCCTGTGAGCGCATTCTCGGCAGCGGCCTGCGCGGCGACATTTCCCGTCGGGGCAGCCACTGCCGCATTGCGCGCCCGCACCACGGCTTCCAAGGTGCCCCGCTCATGCGCGGCATAGCCCTTCACCGTCTCGACCAGGTTCGGAACGAGATCGTGGCGTTGCTTGGTCTGCACGTCGATATCGGAGAAGGCCTGGTTCACTCGCTGGCGCAGCGCAACGAGCCCATTGTAAACCATCACCATCCAAAGCGCGAACAGGACGATCACGCCGATGATGATCCAGGTAATTGCGGTGGAGGACATGAGGGCTCCTTGCAGACGGGTTTGCTCGTCGATGGGTCTAACGCGAGTTGCCGTGACGTCGAGACCGAGCGGCGTCACGACCTCGGTTTGATAGCACCTCGCTCAGACATGCTCTAAAATCGAGGCCTATCCCAGGAAACGATTGCCGACAACACCTTCGCCCGCCCCTAGCAGCCGACCTCCGGAGGGACAGGTTTGAAATCGCTCCCTACATGATCCTGGAATCACACTACGGATCGTGGAATGACAAAGGCACATGCTCAACGTCAGTTCGCCTCCTCCGTTCACAGCGTCCGCCCGCAAGCAGCAGATTTGCCGGCTCGCGGACGCGAGCGCGCGCGAGCGCCGCAGCTGGCTTGCGCGCGCCGCTTTCTTTCATTCCGAGGACCTCCTCTATCTCAAATTCCTCATCGGGGAAGGAGCTCGTGTGCTGGAGCTTGGATGCGGAACCGGACATCTTCTTGCCGCCCTGAAGCCATCGTTCGGGGTGGGAGTTGATATCAGCGAGGGCATGATCGCCGAAGCACGCGAGGCCCACCCGCTTCTTACGTTCTTCACAGGCGATATCGAGGACGAGGCCTTCGTCCGGCAACTGCCGGGCCCATTCGATTTCATTGTTCTCGTCGATACCCTCGGTGAGCTTGATGACTGCCAGGCCATGTTCGAGCATCTGCACGGTTTGTGCACGCATTCAACCCAACTCGTGATCGGTTATTTCTCGCATCTTTGGTACCCCGCCCTGAAGCTCGCCGAAGCGATTGGTCTCAAGATGCCGCAGCCGCCGCAGAACATTCTCTCTCGCAGCGACGTGCGCGCGCTCGCTGCGCTCGCCGATTTCGAAGCCGTTAAGGGCGAAAGACGGATGCTGGTTCCGGAACGCCTGTTCGGGCTGGGCCGGTTTATCAATCGTTTTTTCGCTCCCTTGCCCCTCATCAATACTCTGTGCCTGCGCCATTACACGGTGTGCCGATCGTTGCGGCAAAAGGCGCCCGAGCCCGCCTCGGCGAGCGTCGTAATTCCTGCCCGGAACGAGCGCGGCAACATCGAGCCGGCGGTCCGGCGCATCCCGCGCTTTGTCGGCGACCTGGAGATCATCTTCGTCGAAGGCCATTCGAGCGACGGCACGTGGGAGGAGATCCAGCGCGTCGTTGCGGCTTATCCGGACCGCGACATCAAGGCGCGCCGGCAACCGAACAAGGGCAAGGCGGATGCCGTGTTCGCGGGCTTCGATTCCGCGCGCGGGGATGTCCTGATCATTCTGGATGCAGATTTGACCGCCCCGCCCGAGCAACTGCCGAAGTTCTGGGACGCGATCGCGTCAGGTAAGGGTGAGTTCGTCAACGGCACCCGGCTCGTCTACCCGATGGAACAGCAGGCCATGCGGTTTCTCAACATGATAGCCAACAGGGTGTTCTCGCTGTTGTTCAGCTGGCTCCTTTCCCAGCGCTTTACCGACACGCTGTGCGGGACCAAGGCGCTGCGACGTACCGATTATCTCCGCCTCAAGCGGGGCCGCGGCTATTTCGGTGAGTTCGATCCGTTCGGTGACTTTGATCTCATCTTTGGGGCCTCGAAGCTCGGTTTGAAAGCAGTCGAAGTGCCGATCCGGTATGCAAGCCGCAGCTACGGCGAAACCCAGATCTCCCGCTTCAGACATGGGGTGATGCTGCTGCGGATGGTGCTCTTTGCTTTCATGCGCATCAAGGCGATGTGATGGATGCGATGGCGCCGGATCCGCTTGACGGCTACCGTGCGATCTGGGCTCGCAAGCCGACGCTGCGGACCGTGTATGATGGTTTTTATGACCGCATCGCTGCGGCCTGTCGGCCCGGGCTGACAATCGAGATCGGAGGCGGCGTTGGCAATCTCAAGGAACGGCTCAAGGATGTCGTTGCGACCGACATCCAGCCTGCGCCATGGCTCGACTGCGCGGCCGACGCCCAGCGCCTTCCTTTCGCCTCCGGCAGAATTGCGAACATCGTCATGGTCGATGTCCTGCATCACCTCCAGTCTCCCCTCTTGTTTTTTCGCGAAGCAGCGCGGGTGCTCGAGAACGGCGGCTGCGTGCTGATGATCGAGCCGGCGATCACCTGGGGCAGTACGCTGTTTTATCGGTTTTTGCATCACGAGCCGGTACGGACCTCCATTGATCCGCTGGCCGAGGAAATGCTGCTCTCCGGGCGGGACCCTTACGAGGCAAACCAGGCGATTCCCACCCTTCTCGCCACCCGCGAACGCGCGCGTTTCCATTTGCTCCTCCCGGAGCTTCGTATCCGGCGGGTTGAATGGTTTGCGCTCGCGGCTTATCCGCTCAGCGGCGGCTTCAAGCCTTGGAGCCTCATCAGTCCAGCGGCAGCGCGCCGGTTGCTCGATATCGAACGGGCAATCGAACCGGTGCTCGGCCGCTGGATCGGGTTCCGCATGATGCTGACAGTGGAGAAAGCGAGCAGCTGATGGCGCCCAAGCTGTTCGAGCTTGCGGGAAAACGCGTCTACGTCGCCGGTCACAATGGGATGGTCGGCTCGGCCATCGTGCGGCGACTCAAGGCTGTGCCCTGCGAGCTGATAACGGCAGGCCGCGACGAGGTCGATCTCGAACGCCAGGACCAGGCGGAGGCTTTTCTCGCCGCGCGCAGGCCGGAGGTGGTGATCGTTGCCGCCGCGAAAGTCGGCGGCATTCACGCCAACAACGCATACCCGGCGGAGTTCATCTCCGAAAATATCGCGATTGCACGCAACACCATTCATGCCAGCTATCTCGCGGGGGTAAGCAAGCTCCTTTTCCTCGGTTCCTCCTGCATCTATCCGAAGCTTGCGCGCCAGCCCATGCGCGAGGACGAGCTGCTCACCGGGCCGCTGGAGGAGACCAATGAATGGTACGCCATCGCAAAGATCGCCGGCATCAAATTGTGTCAGGCTTATCGGCGCCAATATGGCGCCGACTTCATCTCGGTGATGCCGACGAATCTATACGGGCCCGGCGACAATTATCATCTCGAGAACAGCCACGTCGTGGCGGCACTGATCCGGCGCTTTCATGAGGCCAAGCACCATCGCGCCCCCTCGGTGACGGTGTGGGGGACAGGTACGCCGCTGCGTGAATTCCTGTTCGTGGATGATCTCGCGGACGCCTGCGCATTCGTGATCGAGCACTATTCGGACGAGGCGCATGTCAATGTCGGCAGCGGTGAGGAGGTGAGCATTGCCGAATTTGCCGGCCTGGTGGCGCAGATCGTCGACTATCGGGGCAAGCTCGTGTTCGATTCCTCCCGGGCGGACGGGGTACCGCGCAAGCTCCTGGATAGCAGCCGTCTCATCGCGATGGGCTGGCGCACGCAGACGCCGTTGCGGCGGGGGCTTGAGCGTACCTATGCGACGTTTCTTGCGGGCGAGCGACGCGAGCGTTGAGGCAAATCCGTGCCGGCGACGGGAATGCGGATGCAGATCCGCGGCACTTAAAGCGGGATGACTTTATCTTCGAATCGTCATCCCGCTCTATCCTCTTTTTAGCATGTCCTTTTCGCAAAACGGTTCCCACTTTTGCTGGACATGCTCTAATCGGCGGCTATTACAATCTGCCGAGCGCTCACGAGTCCCTTCAGCAGGCGGGCGATATAGCCCTGGACCACATCGGTGGGGGTGCCGTGCCTGCCCCACACCGTTACTTTCGCGCGAAGCCTTCCCGAGCGTCCGGTCCAGCTCACGAGGTAATCGGACAGGAGGCCAAACCGTTTGGTCGTCTCCAGACGCTCGAGAATAGCATCCTGATTTGGATACATGCCGAGAACCTCCGATGTTCCGGGACAGCAACGCGCTCGCGACGATTTGGTTGCAACGCGGAATCAACCCGGAGGAGCTCGGAGAGTCGCCGCACAGAGGCCGGAGTTGCAGGCTATTTAGGCGCCCGCTTCGCGAGAATTCTCTGGAGGGTACGGCGGTGCATGTGAAGGCGCCGCGCGGTCTCGGAAACGTTGCGGCCGCACAGCTCGTAAATCCGCTGGATGTGCTCCCAGCGCACCCGATCAGCCGACATCGGGTTCACGGGAGGTTCCACCTTGCAGCCGTCGCCATTGAGCAAGGCGGCCGCAACGTCGTCGGCATCCACCGGCTTTGAGAGATAATCAACGGCGCCGAGCTTTACCGCGGTAACCGCGGTGGCGATATTGCCGTAGCCCGTGAGAACGATCGCACGAGCGTCCGGCCGCCGCCGCTTCAGAGCCGAAATCACGTCGAGACCGTTGCCGTCTTCGAGCCGCATATCGACTACGGCGAACGCCGGAGAGCTGGATTGGAGCTTGTTGAGCCCGTCGGCGACCGTTTCAGCCATGGTGACCGCAAAGCCGCGGCTCTCCATGGCTCGGGAAAGTCTGTAGAGCAAGGATTTGTCGTCCTCTACGATCAGAAGCGATCTGTCGTTGGGCATTGCCGCCGAACGCAACTCGGCCATCGCCATTTACGCCTCCACTCCGGCGGCCCAAAACCCAATCGGAACATGCGCCGACTGTGAGGACACCTACATCTGGCATAAATTCTTTGTATATCTAGCATAGGAAGCATATCCGCCGACTGCAACTTAAAAAGTGTCCATATTCCGACCTCGGCCGCGGGTCTGGGCAACAATGCTGCTCATCTCGGGAATGCTGCGGTGCGCTCAAAGTCCGGGCGAGCCCATTGCACGCGGACGATCGCGCCATGGGCGGGCAATGGACGGTTCTCGAACTCCAGCGTGGCGCCGGACCGCTCGAGAAGGGTCTTGGCGATAAAGCACCCCAGCCCGAGGCCACTGGCCACCTCGCTCTGCGCGGAATCCATATTGCGGCGCTTTTGCCTCTGGGTAGTCACATATGGCTCGCCTATCCGGTCCACGATCTCGGCGGCAAAGCCTGGCCCGTCGTCGGCGATCATCACGGAAACTGTTTGCTCGCTCCAGGAGGCGATCACATCCACCCGCTCGCGGGCGAAATCAACCGCGTTCTCAACGAGATTACCGAGGCCGTAAAGAACGGCCGGATTGCGGCCTCCGACCGGTTCGGCCGCCTCGCCTGGCTCGACAGCGACTTTGATCGCGATGCCGAAGTCCCGATGCGGCGCGACCACTTCCTCTATGAGAGTGGACAGGTTCATCCGGTCGAAGGGATGGCCACTGGAAAGCTCGGTGAGCTTGCCGAGAATCGCCCGGCAGCGCCGGGCCTGCTCGTTCAACAGGCGCACGTCATCGGCTTGCTCGGAACCGGGCTTGGCCGCCAGCTGCAGCTCCTTGGCAATGAGCGTGATTGTAGCAAGCGGAGTCCCCAGCTCGTGGGCGGCGGCCGCTGCAAGACCGTCGAGCTGCGACAGGTGCTGTTCGCGCGCGAGAACCAGCTCGGTGGCAGCGAGCGCATCCGCGAGCTGACGGGACTCCTCCGTTACTTGCCAAGCATGCAATCCAATAAATGCAATAGCCAGCAAAATTGAAAACCAAATCCCGGTTACATACACCGATGGCAACTCAAGCGGGGGCTCGCTGTCCCACGGCAACGGGTAATGAAGGAACATGAGGGCGGTCGCGCAGGCAATCGCGAAGGCTCCCAACAGCAACGTGAGCCGGGGAGGCAATGCGGCTGCCGAAATCAGCACCGGTCCGAGGAACAGGAGCGAAAACGGGTTTTGCAGCCCACCGGTAAAGAAGAGCAGGACGGCCAGCTCTGTTGTATCGAAAGCAAGCAACCACCCCGCGCGCTCGGGCTCAAGGCGCTGCCGCAATGGAAACCGCGCACGCATGGCGATGTTGAGCCATGCCGCGAGCGCGATCATCGAGAGACAAGCCCACACCGGCAGCTCGAAATCGAGCCCCCAGTAGACCACCAGCACGGCTGTCGCCTGTCCAACCACGGCGAGCCAGCGAAGGCGGACAAGAGTCTCGAGGCGCACGCTGCGCCCAGTCTGAGAAGGGATTGCCTGGCGGCTCGTCATCCCCTCCATTTACATCGCCACCGCTGCTGGCGGGAGTGGCGATGGTGGCGCAGCTCAGCAGCCCGATGCGTTGTCATGGCATTGGACCGGAACGATGCGGCCCACCCCTTGTCTCCATGGGCGCGGCTTGCCAAATGTCAAATTTCGCAACCCCGAATGCACATGCGTTCCGAGCCCGCCATCGCCGTTGATCAGCTAGTAAAGATCTACAACGCGACCCCCGCGGTCGACGGCATTTCGTTTGCGCTCGAGCCCGGCTCAATCACCGGGCTTCTCGGCGGCAATGGCGCGGGTAAGACCACCACTCTCGCCATGATTCTCGGGCTGGTGACACCGACATCAGGCTCGATAAAAGTGCTCGGAGCTGCGATGCCGCGCGAACGCTATCGTGTGCTTCACAAGATGAATTTCGAAAGCCCATATGTTGACTTACCGCATCGTCTGAGCGTGCGGCAAAATCTGAAAGTGTTCGGACGCCTCTACGCCGTCCCGGACCTCGCGCACCGCATTGCATCACTGGCCGAGCAGCTGGACCTGACGGATCTGCTGGAACGGCCGGTCGGAAAGCTTTCGGCCGGACAGAAAACCCGCGTCGCGCTCGCAAAGGCGCTGATCAACTCCCCGCAGGTGCTGCTGCTGGACGAGCCAACTGCCTCGCTTGACCCTGATACGGCCGATTGGGTGCGCAGCCGGCTCGAAGATTTTCGCAAGGAGCGGGATGCAACGGTGCTGCTCGCATCCCACAACATGGCGGAAGTGGAACGGCTGTGCGAGCGGGTCATCATCATGAAACGCGGCCTGATCGAGGACGATGACACACCCGGACGGCTGCTGATCCGTTACGGCCGGGACACCCTGGAGCAGGTGTTTCTTGACGTTGCCCGCGGACGCGGTCCGGCTCGCGAGGCAGCACAATAGAGCGTGGCTCGAATGATTTTTGCTTCCGCAGACGCGATGGTGCTGGCGCCGCATCGTGTGGCCGCAATGGTCCTGCGCTATCTCTATCTCCTGCGCTCGTCCTGGACGCGTCTCTTGGAGCTGATCTATTGGCCGGCGGTCCAGCTGTTCGTGTGGGGGTTCCTGCAGTTCTACATTTCTCAAAACTCCGGATTTTTCGCGCGGGCGAGCGGAGTCTTCATCGCCGCCGTGCTCATGTGGGACATCCTGTTTCGCGGTCAGCTCGGCTTCTCCGTTTCATTCCTGGAGGAAATGTGGTCTCGCAATCTAAGCAATGTGATGATCACACCGTTGCGGCCTGTCGAGTTCGTCGTCGCGCTGATGACGATGAGTCTCATTCGGCTCGCGATTGGAGTCATTCCGGTGACCTTGCTCGCAATTGCGTTCTTTGGATTCAACTTGTACGCCCTTGGATTGGCGCTCGTCGCATTCTTCGTCAATCTCATCCTGACAAGCTGGGCGGTGGGGATCGTGATCGCGGGCGTCCTGTTGCGTAACGGCATGGGCGCAGAAAGCCTTGCCTGGACGTTGATGTTTGTGCTGATGCCGCTCACCTGCGTGTACTACCCGGTCAGCGTTCTGCCGCATTGGCTGCAGCTCATCGCCTGGGCACTGCCCCCCACCTACGTTTTTGAGGGGATGCGCGCGCTCGTGATGGAGCATGCCTTTCGCGCCGACCTGATGGTCGAGGCCTTCGCGCTGAATGCGGTTTATATCGGCATCTCCGCGCTGGCGTTTGTTGGGCTGCTCAACAGCGCAAGACGCGCCGGCTCGCTCCTGCAAACCGGCGAGTAGATCCCCTTCCTCACCAGCTCGCAGAGAACGGTCTGCTGCGGCGCAAAAGCTACAATACCGCGGAAAACACCTTATCTATGGGTAGTAACGAATGACAAAATGATGACAGCTATGTTGACTAGAGGTCGGGAACCGGACACTGTGCTGCGGCGCAGCAAGCTTGGCGAGGCAGGGGGCTCCATGGCGATCGGCGAGTTTGGCGGCGTGCCGGCCGCGGCGGTGGCAACCACCCCGATGTACGCGGCACCGGCTTATTGGCTCTATGAAATGAGCCAGGCAGCTCTCAACCCTGCCCGCGCCTGGGCCGACGCAGCGCGGCTGTTTTTCAAGAATCCGGCGAATCCGCTCTCCTACACAGTTTATGGCAGGAGCATATCCGCGGGAATGGAGCTGTTCGAGCGTTCCACCCGGCGCTACGGCAAGCCGGAGTGGAACATCAACTCTACGGTAATTGGAGGCGAGCACGTTCCGGTTCGCGTCTCCGCGGTTTGGGCCCGGCCGTTTTGCCGATTGCTACATTTTGAGCGCATCTTTGACCACGCGCCGCGACGCCCGCAGCCGCGTCTGCTCATCGTCGCACCCATGTCGGGCCATTACCCCACATTGCTGCGAGGGACGGTCGAGGGCTTCCTCCCCAATCACGACGTCTACATCACCGAATGGATCGACGCGCGCATGGTTCCGGTGACCGAGGGCCGTTTCGATCTCGACGATTACATCGATTACGTCATCTCGATGCTGCATTTCCTCGGGGGCGACCTTCACGTGCTCGCCGTCTGCCAACCTTCGGTACCCGTGCTTGCAGCAGTGGCGCGTATGGAAGCGACGGATGATCCGTACGTGCCCTATTCCATGGTCCTGATGGGAGGTCCGATCGACACGCGCGTGAACCCTACCGCGGTTAATGCGCTGGCAGAGAGGCGTGGCACCGATTGGTTTCGCCGGCATGTGATCACCAAGGTGCCATTTCCCAATCCTGGGTTCATGCGGGATGTTTATCCCGGATTCTTGCAGCTGCACGGGTTCATGAGCATGAATCTCGAGCGGCACATCGAGGCTCACCGCAAGCTTTTCCTCCACCTCGTGCGAAGTGACGGCGACTCCGCGCAAAAGCATCGCGAGTTCTACGACGAATATCTTGCGGTGATGGACCTCGCTGCCGAGTTCTACCTGCAAACCGTTGAGACGGTATTCGTGCGCCACGCGCTGCCCAAGGGCGAGATGACTCATCGTGGGGCGCGAGTTGATCCGGGAGCGATACGTCGCGTGGCCTTGCTCACAATCGAGGGCGAGAACGACGACATCTCCGGAGTGGGCCAGACCGAGGCGGCACACCGCCTATGCGTCAATATACCTGCGGACCGCAAGGCGCATTGGCTGCAACCGGCCGTGGGCCATTATGGCGTCTTCAATGGGACTCGGTTTAGGGCCGAAATCGTACCTCGTATCTCCGACTTTGTGCTCTCCAACAACGGCAGAGGGGCACGCAGCACGAGCAGGTCCACTGCCGGCACGAAAGCAGCGGCGGTAGGCACGACCAACGGGTCCCAGCCGTTGAGCCGGGTGAGCACCGCACCGCATGTGAGCAGCGAGCCTCGCAGCTATAGTAGCTCCTAGTCCCGCCCCACGAGGCCTTAAGGCGCAATTTCCGCGGACTTTTTGCTGATTCGGCAGATCCGCCCGGCGGCATCGTCCCGCTAACGCCCTGAAATAGCTTACGGATTCAGGCTGCGCCAAGCACAGCTTTGGGGTGGAAAGGCAGCCAGCCCTGGACCGCCCCTGAACCTATCCTGTGCGAAGGGGCTTCCCGCTAGATGTAGGGTGGTTTGAGGGGGGTATCTCCTGCATCTTGGGGCAAAACCTTTTTTCTTTCCGATGCTCCGTAGGCGCCTTGCCCTGTGGCAGTATTTCCTGCCGCCGCTCCCGCCGGCGATGAACTGGTGCCCCATGTCGCTGCGTGCATTGCTCTACCGCCGACCGAGCGAGCCCTCGGTCCTCCAAGTGGTTTTTGACAAGGCCATCTATCTGGTGCGGCTGCGCCGGCACCGGCAGGCCCGAAGGTACACCCTGCGCATTGATGCAGCGTCGCGAGAGGTGGTTCTCACCATGCCTCCACGCGGCAGCCTCATGGAGGCGAGAGAGTTTGCGCAGAAGCATGGGGCTTGGATCGCGGCCCGATTAAAGCGGCTGCCGAAGGCAGCGCCGTTCGCCCACGGCACCGATGTACCGCTGCGCGGGGCACCGCATCGGATCGTGCACCGCGGCGGGGAACGCGGCACGGTCTGGATCGAGAGATCGGTCGATGGGGATCGCCTGCTTTGCGTTGCCGGGGAGCCGGCGCATCTCAATCGCCGGGTCTACGACTTTCTCAAGCGGGAGGCCATGCACGACTTGCAAGCAGCGAGCCGGCGCTACGCAGGCGAGCTCGGCGTCAGCATAAAGCGCATCTCGGTGCGCGACCAATCAAGCCGCTGGGGCTCCTGCTCGAACACGGGCGTGCTTTCCTTCTCTTGGCGTCTTATTCTCGCGCCATCGTTCGTGCTTGAGTATCTTGCCGCTCACGAGGTCTGCCACCTTCTCGAGCTCAATCATTCCCCTCGTTTCTGGCGGCTGGTGACGCGCATTTATCCCCAGTACGAGCGTGCCAAGGTGTGGCTCGATGTGCATGGACCTGATCTGCATCGATATGGGCTGCCGGCTGTGCGAGCCGCAGATGAGATCTGAGGGGTTCTCAGTCGCGTTCCGCCAGACATCCTGCATGAGATGCTGACCGACTGGTCTCGCGAAGAGTATTCCGAGCCCATCTCCCGCTGGTTGCTTGGCTTCGCGGGAAGCTCAAACCATTAGGATGATCGCTCCTCTCCGGCTCCTGCGGCGCTGCGCGCGCCTCATGCCGCTGGCGATGCCTGTGCTGCTGATGGCGTGCGCCGGGGACCGCGATTCGTCTACGGCCGAGCCGAGCTTCTACCGCAAGCTGACCGAACCGGGCGCGCAGCTCGACAGTGCCACTGCCGCATCCATGATTTCCGGCTACCGTGCGAACAACGGCCTCACCTCAGTGACGGTCGACCCCGACTTGATGCAATTGGCGCAGGCGCAGGCGCAGGCCATGGCGAGCCGGGACAAGCTTGATCATAACGTCGTCCGCAGCTTCGATGAGCGGCTCCGGGCGCACGGCTACCGCGCAAAGGTGGCAGCGGAAAACATCAGCGCTGGCTACTACACCCTCGCCGAAGCCTTCTCCGGGTGGCGGGACTCCCCGCCGCATCGAGCGAACATGCTGCTCGCAGGCGCAACCCGCATGGGCATTGCAGCGGTCTATGCGCCAAAATCGAAATACAAGGTCTTCTGGGCGCTTATCCTTGCAGCGCCCGACGAGTTCGCGCGGCTGAGCCCGCGATGGGCTCAGCTCGGTTCAGCTCCCGCCAGCAACGCTGCCGCGCTCAGGTAGACGAATGCCGCCAGTGCGACCGTGAACAAGCTGGTCCCACTCCCTCAGACCGCAGCGGTCGGAGGTTGTCGGATGGCAACCGCAATGCCCGAGGCGGCAAGCCCAAGGCCGATCGCAACGAGAATGCCGGCGACGCCGGTTGCGGCCGCAAGCAGGCCCGCCAGCGCGGGAAAGACGATCTGACCGACGCGGTTGCCGGTCATGCGCAGCGTGAGCGCCGTACCGTAGGCATGCGGCGGCGCGAGGTGCACGACACCAGAGATGGTGAGCGTTGAGGCAATGCCCATGGCAAAGCCCAAAGCAATCAGGGTCCCATACATCGCGGGCAGTGACAGTGGCAGCCCCAGCAGCAGGAAGGCGCCAGCGCTTGCGAGCATGCTTGCGAGCGTAAGGGGCGCGCGGCCAATGCCGAAAATCATTCTGGCATAAAACACGCGCGAGATGAGCGCAGCGATGGAGCGCACGGTCAGCAGAAGGCCGATATGATTTGCGTCGATCTGACGTTCTGTGCCCAAAACGGGCAGATAGATCACCAGGAGATCGAGCGCCGTTATGGAAACGATGCTCGAAACCATGACCGCGGAAAAGCCTCGCAGCTTCAAGAGCTGGCTGATGGACACGAGCTCTGCGCGATCCTGATGCTCTGCAGGTTTGCGTTCGGGCCTGATCAAGAGCGCGACCATGACGCTCGTGCCCGCCGCAAGCAGGCTTATTCCAAACAGCTTCTGTGTGGGCGGCAGGGCTGCTGATCCTCCCAGCCAGCCGACCACGAATGGCCCAAATCCCTGCCCGGCGGATGCAGCCACCATGTAATAGCCCAGCACGCTCTCTCGCGTGAGCGGCCCTCCTGCCCGCACCGCCAGCATCTGGTGACCGGCCATGCAGAACATGTGGCCGAAGCCCAGGAGTACGCTGAAGGAGAGGAGTTGCATGGCCGAATCCGGCCATGCCCAGAAACCGAGGCACGCGAGAGAGATCAGCGCTGACCCGATCCAGCACGCCCGCGCGTCGTTGCCGCGATCGATCCATCGTCCCACGTAAAGCGCGGTGAACGCCGGGACGATGGCAAATCCGGTCGCGATGATGCCCAGCCAGAGAAGGGGAAGCTCAAGCTCGATCGTGCGGTATGACGTAGCGATCCGGATGACCAGAACCAGCGTCTGGGCAAGGATCACGTGCAGCAGAAAAGGGACGAGCAGCCTGTAATCGACGTTCTTCTGCGCGGCGGGGAGCGCGCTCGGCTCCTTCATCATGGACCGACTGTTTCCCGTCCCGACTCCCATCAAAGCCGCTTGCGTCGCCCTGTTTACCGGCTGGTTTCTCCGGCGCAAGCCTAATATTTTTAGCGCGATGTTCGCTGAGCATGTTCTGCCTGCCGCGCGCGAGTACGACGCGCTCTATCAATCCTTCCGATGGAGCATACCCAAGCTCTACAACATCGGCGTTGACGTGTGCGACAGCTGGGCAGCGCGCGAGCCGGGCCGAACCGCGCTGCTCAACGTGCGCTCGAACGGCGCTACGGACGAGATCAGCTATGGCGCGTTGCGCGAGACCTCCAATCGCCTCGCCAATGTGCTCGCTGCCCATGGTCTTGGTCGCGGCGACCGGGTGGCAATTCTGCTGCCGCAGATACCGGTGGTCGCCGCCAGTCACATCGCGATTTACAAGCTTGGCGCCGTTGCCCTGCCGCTCGCCATGCTGTTCGGGCTCGAAGCGATCTCGTATCGGCTTGCAGATTCCGGCGCGCGCGCTCTGATCACCAATGGACAAGGCTTGGCGAAACTCCACCCGATCCGCGAGCGTCTGCACGATCTTGCGCTGGTGTTGGCGGTGGACGGTGCCGCCGACGGCGCGCAGGATTTCGAAACCCTGCAGGCGCGCGCCTCTCCCGAGTTCACCTCCGTTGCTACCACGAGCGACGATCCCGCGCTGATGATCTACACTTCGGGGACGACCGGTCCGCCCAAAGGAGCACTGCATGCACACCGGGTGTTGCTGGGCCACCTGCCCGGCATTGAGTTCCCGCATGAGTTTCTGCCGCAGCCGGGCGATCGATTCTGGACCCCGGCCGATTGGGCCTGGGCGGGCGGCCTCCTCAATGTGCTGTTGCCGGGACTGCATTACGGCGTTCCCGTCGTTGCCTGCAAATTCGAGAAGTTCGACCCGCAGGAAGCGTTTACGCTGATGGCGCGGGCGCGCGTGCGCAATGCCTTCATCCCGCCGACGGCGCTGCGCATGATGCGCTCGGCGGGTCAGCCGACGCCCGAGGTGCGGCTGCGCTCCGTCGGATCCGGCGGCGAGGCGCTGGGCACCGAGACTTACGAGTGGGGGAAATCCGCACTGGGACTGAGGATAAATGAGTTTTATGGACAGACCGAATGCAACCTGGTGCTCGCCTCCTGTGCGCAGATCGACGTGTCGCGGCCGGGGAGCATCGGCAAGCCGGTCCCGGGGCATACCGTCGCCGTCATCCGTCCGGATGGTACGCGCTGCGCACCGGGCGAATCGGGAGAGATCGCCGTCAGGCGGCCCGATCCAGTGATGTTTCTGGAATACTGGGGCAAGCCGGACGCGACCCGCGACAAGTTCATTGGCGATTGGATGACGACCGGAGACCAGGGCGTCACCGACTCGGATGGCTATGTCCAGTTCATCGGCCGCAATGATGATGTCATCACATCGTCGGGATATCGCATCGGGCCGACCGAGATCGAGGATTGTCTCATCAAGCATCCGGCCGTGGCGCTCGCCGCAGTGGTGGGCAAGCCCGATCCTTTGCGCACCGAGATCGTCAAGGCTTTCATTGTGCCCAAGGCCGGACACGCACCCTCGGCCGCGCTCGCCGCCGACATCCAGGCATTCGTCAAGACGCGGCTCTCCGCGCACGAATACCCGCGCGAAGTTGCCTTCATCGATCAGATGCCGATGACAACGACCGGGAAGGTCATTCGGCGCCTGCTGCGGAAGCAGGCTTAAGGCCCGTCGCTCCCGCTTAGGGTTTTATCGATTGGCCAACAGATGCGTCGGGGATGCGGCGTCAGCTTTCACCAGCAGCGGACATAGCGTCTGACCGGCTGTGGTAGCTAAGTGCCACAACCGGACTAATGCATTGCAGCAAAAAGCACCTTCATTCAATCACCTCGTCGGCGCGTGCAAGCAGCGTGAGCGGAATAGTAAGGCCAAGCGCTTTGGCACATTTTAGATTGATTACCAGTTCGAATTTGATGGGCTGTTGAACTGGCAGTTCGGCTGGCTTTGCGCCCTTCAGAATTCGATCGACATAGGACGCCGCGCGGCGGTAGAGGTCGCTGTCGTCGATGCCATAGGATATCAGTCCGCCATCGATTGCGAAAAACCGGAAACTGTAAATGGCCGGCAAACGACTGACAGCCGCTAATTGGATCAATGACGCGCGATGTGCCGCTGTGAAGGCGTCAGGTAACACGATGATTCCGCCACCTGGAGTATGACTGAGATTGGTCAGTGCATTTTCGACATCTGCCAGATTGTGAGCGCGCAAAGTAAGCGGCTCTACTGCCATTGACTGAGCCGCCGATTGCAGTGGGGCGATGTACTTCTCGCCATATGGTGCCGTGTCCGGATTGAAAAGGAGCATGGCCCTCGTGAGTTGGGGCGCGGCTTCCTTCAGCGTTTGTAGCCACTTTCCCGCCATCGAAAATTCGAAACTCGTGAACCCAGTAATCCTGCCACCCGGATGGGCCAGACTATCGACGAAGCCCTGTCCCACAGGATCGGATACGAGCACGAACACGATTGGAATGTCGGGCACCATCGGTCTGAGGGCAGTGAGGACGTTCGTTGCTGTGGCCAAAATCAGGTCTGGCCGAAGTCCAACCAGTTCAGAAATTGCGGACCGGACACTTGCCGCATCGCCCCCCGTCAAGCGGGCATCGATTGTCGCGTTGCGACCTTCAGCCCAGCCGAGTTCGGCCAGCGCGCTCCTAAACGCTGCAAGCCGACGCCGCGCATCAGGATCGTTTTCAGGCAGGTTCATCACCAGTCCGATACGCCGCAACCGGTCCGGCTGCTGCGCGCGCGCCGCGAGCGGCCACGCCGCACCGCCGATCAGCGTGATGAATTGGCGCCGTCGCATGGGCTTTCCCCAAGGTCAAAGATCACGGACCAAGTATAGCACGTCTGGGAGCGGGTTCAGGGCCGTGCATTGCAGCAAAAAACGGCCACTCATGTCGGCTCGGGGTCAAAAGCCACGCCCTAGCCAGCCGCACCATGTCTCCTTCCGCCGGCAGCGGACATTAGTCCGCGCAAGCATCCGTTGGTCAAGCCGTCCAACTCTGCTTAGCCGGATGTTCCCGATACCACCGCTCGGCGCCCGGGTGCAGCGGAACGTCCATGGGTGTGGCATCGGTTTCCCGCTCCATCTGCGCAGCGCCTTGAGTGCCCGCCTCCCAAGGCACCTCGCTGGTGCGCGCCGTCAACGCGCCGCAGATGTCGTAGGCAACTTGCTCTGGAAGCGACGCCGAGGCGTAAATAGGCCAGCCGCTGAAATCGAGAGCCTCCATATCGCGGCTCAAGCCGGAAAAGCGGGATTTTGGAAGAGAGACGCGGCGCCATCCAAGCTGCTGCAAGTGCTCGAATTCCGCCGTATCGAGCGCAACGGGTACAAGGCCGCAGGACAAAGCCGCGTCGAGCCAGGTTTTGATGCCCTCGTCGAACACGGCATCGATCTCGCCGCGCCGCAGCGGCTCCATGCGGCGAACGTCGAAGGGTGAGCCACAGAGGACGAGCCGCCCGCCCCAGCTTTCGATGTCCTTGAGGGCAAATCCGTGGAGCGAGAGCGCCTGATCGATCAGGACCAGGGTTGAATGCGTGGAATCCTCGCGGACCGACACGCGCAGGGGATATTTCTTCGCCTTGATATCCGCGAGTGAGCGGATCCCCGTTCTCGGATGGACCATGAACACGAATTGATCCCAGCTCGGATACATGGCAAGGATGCGCACCGGCAGAGCTGTCCTGAAGAGACCCACGCCACGATAGGCTTGGGTGAGCAGGGCCGATGGATTGACGAACGCGGCCTCAATATCGCCGCGTGCGACTTCCTCCGCGAGGATCGCCGAACCCGTGGCCAGTCTCAACCATGGCCGAAAGCGAGCGCCGGAGCCGCTGCCGACGGTGATGACCATGTCGCGATTGCCGCCGTAGGGCGTCGCGGGATTGCCGGCGATATGCAGTCCAATTTCCCAAAGGGTCTTGGCGCGAACAAAGTTCGCGCCTCTTGGCAGGGGTTCCATCAGCAGGAGCTCCAGAAAGAAATCAGCGATGGCGGAGTTCTATCTGCTCATTGGTGCCGGGCGAAGTCCCGGCCGACCCTGGCTATTTGCAAGGCGGCGCAGCGAGCAGAGCCGTAGCAAGGAACCGTTAACATTTGGTTGGGCCGTTACTCCTGCCGCTCCACGGTACCGACATAGGCCGCGACCACACGCGGGTCGCGCAGAACCTGGCTGGGCGGCCCTTCGGCCAGGGTGCGGCCGTAGTCGAGCACATGGATGCGGTCGGCGAGATCAGCGACCATCTGCAGATCGTGCTCGATCCAGATCATGGTCGTGCCGAGTTGATGCTTCATGCGCAGGATGAATTGGGCCAGATCCTCGCGCTCGTCCCGATTGAGTCCGGCCGATGGCTCGTCCAGCATGAGCAGCGCCGGCTCGAGCGCGAGCGCGCGCGCAAAACCGACGAGCTTCTGAATGCCGAAAGGAAGCCCGGCGACCGGCGCATGGCGGAATCGCTCGAGCTCGACCAGCTCGATGATGTGCTCGACCGCTTCGCGGTTGCGCGCCTCCTCACGCCGCACCGACGGCAGGAACAGCATTTCGGAGAACGGGTTCGTCCGTATGCGAGCGTGCCGGCCGGTCATGAGGTTGTCGAGCACAGACATCTGGGGGAAGAGCTCGCCGTGCTGAAAGGTGCGCGCAATGCCTATGCGCGCAATCTCGTGCGGCTCGCGTCCGGCGATATTCGTGCCGCGGAAACGGATAGTGCCGTCACCCCGGTAAATTCCATTCATGCAATTCAGCACGCTGGTCTTGCCGGCGCCGTTCGGGCCGATCAGCGCGAACAATTCACCTTTGTGAATACTGAAAGAGACCTGGTCGAGCACGCTAAGGCCGCCGAAGCGCAACGACAGGCGCTCCACCTCGACCTCAGCCATACCATCTCCGCCGCCGGCGATATTGCTTGACCTCGCGATAGCTGCGACGTTCCCCGCTCTCGCGGCCGAGATAGAATTCCTGAATGTCGGGATGGCTGCGCAGCCGCTCTGCCGTGCCATCGAGCACGATGCGTCCGTTCTCCATCACATAGGCGTAATCGGCGATCTCCAGCGCGACGGGAGCGCTCTGCTCCACCATCAGGATGGTGAGACCGAGCTCGTGGCGGATTTCACGCAGCCGCTGCAACAATTCGCTGACCACCACCGGAGCCAATCCGAGCGAAAGCTCATCGACCAGCAACAATTCCGGCGCGCACATGATGGCGCCGGCCAACGCCAGCATCTGCCGCTCGCCGCCGGAGAGGAGCCCGCCGATGCGATGCCTGAGATCTCGGAGCTGCGGAAAGAACTGGTAGACCAGTGTCTCGCGCCGGCGCTGCTCGCCGGCGCCAACCCCGTGCGGAATGGGCGCAATAAGATTCTCGGACACGGTGAGATTGGGGAATACCTTGTCGCGCTCGGGCACGAGCACAATGCCGCGCGCGGTGTTGCGGTGCGGCAGCTTGTTCTCGATGTGCTCGCCCTTGAACAGGATGGCGCCTTCGCTGACGCGCGCGTCGTCAAGCCCGAGGAAGCCCGAGATCGCCCGCAGCGTCGTCGTCTTGCCGGCGCCATTGGTTCCGAGCAGAGCGACGATCTGGGCAGGTTGTATCGCCAAGGAGATTCCCTGCACCGCGGTGATGCTGCGGTGATAGACCACTTCGAGCTTTTGCACCTCGAGCAGCGTCACTGGTGCGCTCCTGCGGCGGGCCGATGCTTGTACGGCCAGAGCAGGAAGTAATTCTGGATGCGGTGCCACATTCCCACGAGCCCAAGCGGCTCGAGCAGAAGAAAAAAGATCATGACCACCCCGAAGGCGGCATAGTTGACCGCAAACAGCAGACTTGCAAAGCCCTGGGCGCCCGGCAGCGCCAGCAATGCACCTTCGATGACATAAGGAAAGATCGTAACGAAGGCGGCTCCCAGCAGCGCCCCGAGCAGCGAGCCTATGCCGCCGACGATCACCATGGCGACGTATTGAATGGTGAGAAACAGCGAGAAGGCCTCGACCGAGACAAACCCGCGATAATAGGCGAACAGCGCGCCGGCAACGGCTGTAATGCTCGAGCTGATAACGAACGCGAGCAGCTTGTAGGCGGCGATCCCGATGCCGAGCGTCTCGGCAACGGTCTCATGCGCGCGGATCGCCCGCCAGGCTCGCCCGCTGCGCGTGCGCAGCAGATTGAGGCAGATGAGCAGCGTCGACGCAGCTGCGACCAGCAGGATGAAATACCAGGCGCGCCCATCGGTGATTTCAAGGCTGCCGACCCGCGGCGGATCAATCATGATCCCGGTAGAGAAACCGCGCCGCGTCTCGTATTCTCCGCCGATGTAGATCACGACGAAATGCAGCGCGAGCGTGCTCACAGCGAGATAAAGGCCGCGCAGCCGCAGCGATGGCAGACCGAAAATGACTCCCAGCAAGGCGCCGACCAGGGCTGCCATGGGCAAGGTGATCCAGAACGACGCGTTGGTTTCACGGAAAAGAATTCCGACAGTGAACGCGCCGGCCGCGATCAGCCCTGCATGTCCCAGCGAGATTTGCCCGGCATAGCCCGTGAGCAGCATGAGCGAGAGCGAGCCTACGCCTGCAAGAAAGACCTGGCAGGCGATGTCGAGCTGAAAAGGCGACGCGATCAGCGGAAATGCAAGCAGCGCGAGCACGAGCAGCGCCACCCCTATGCGCGCGCCACGCGTTGCCAGCAACGCATAGTCGTCTGCGTAGTCCGTGCGGAAATAGCCGCTCGCGCGCGGCGGGCTAGACACGGTCAAGCTCCTCGCGCGTGCCGAACAGACCCCAGGGCCGCACGGTCAGCATGGCAATGAGCACCACGAACGGGACCACGTCGGACAGCAGCGGGTCGACATAGTGGATGGCCAGCACCTCCGAGCTCCCCACGATGAGCGCGCCGCAGAGCGCGCCGAGGAGGCTGTCGAGACCGCCGACCAGCGCCGGGGCAAACGCCTTGAGACCGATCACGACCATATTCTGATCCAGCCCGGAATCGAGCGCGATCAGCATGCCGGCGATCGATCCGGTCAGGGTGGAGAGGCTCCAGGCAAGGGCGTAGATGGCATGCAGATTGATCCCGCGCTGCGCCGCCAGCAGCGGATTCTGGCCGGCTGCGCGCATGCGCACCCCCCAGCGGCCGAAGCGCAGAAACGCGAACAGGGATCCGTAGACCAGGGCGGTCATGACGACGATCAGCGCCGCACAGGTGGAAATGCGCGCTCCGCCGAAAACGGGAAGCGATGGATTGGTGAAACCCAGAGCTTGCAGCGGGTGCTGCTCCGACGCCGACCAGACGAGCACGATTAGGCCGCGAAGCAGAATGCCTATCGCGATGGTGGTCAGGATTGCCGCCAGCACCATTTCGCCGGTCATTCGCCGCATCAGCACGACATAGACCAGAACGCCTACCGCGATGCTCATCAGGACGGCGATGATGAGGGCGGCTATGGGATGATGCGCGAACAGCGTTGCGGTCGCGAACAGGAGATAGGCCCCCAGCATGCTCAACTCGCCATGCGCCATGTTCATGACGCGGCTCACGCGATAGATCAGCACGTATCCGCACGCGAGCAGCGCGTAGATCGCGGCAAGCACGATGATGTTGACGACGAGCTGCACGTTCCAGGTATCAGATGTCAGGTATCAGGTATCAGGTATCAGATGTCACGATCTCTGTCTGATTCCTGATCTCCTGATGCCTGATCACTGGACTTCATATGCCGTCCAGTCCTTCGCCTGAACGATGGCTGCCTTGGCCTCATCCCAGCGATAGACTCGATAGTACTGGCGCGCGCGGAAGTGATTTTCCTTGCTCCATTCGAGCGGTCCGCCGCGCAAGCCCTTGGTGTCGACGCTCACGCCTTCGAGCGCAGTGCGCACCTTCCCCGCGTCCACGGGCCAGCCCGCTTTCTTGAGCGCCGCTTCCAGGACGAGCCCGCCGATCCAGCCTTCCGTCATCTGCTCGGCAGGGTAGCGGACGCTCGCCTGCTTCACGGCATCCGCGATCTCCTTGTGGACCGGCAGACGGTCCTGGAAAAAGGAGTTGGCGCCGATGACGTAGAGCTTGGGATCCTTTAGCCGAGCCAACTCCCCCTCGGCCTCGATATGCGACCACCCGATGTAATTGTCCGGCCAGGCAAGCCGCCGCAGGGCTTCAAACGTCTTCACCTCGGTCACCCACGGCGCCCAGGAGAACACCCAGTTCGCATCAGCGTCCTTCAGCTTGGTGGCGAACGGGGTATAGTCGGCAGTGGGCGGCGGAATGACCTCCTTGTCCACCGTGCTCATCCCCATGGTCTTCGCGCGTTCCTCGGCGTAATCGATCTCGCCGCGGGAGAGCGGAATCGCCATGGCGACAAGCCCCAGCTTTACCGCGCCCGCCGCCGCGCCCTTTATGAAATCCAGCGTCGCGCGGCTGTCATAGCCGCCGGCATAAGCGGTGGTGCAGAACTGAAGCGCTTGCGCCGGCGGGTACACCTCCTTGGGGCACACCGCCCCCATGAACATCAGCGGCACGTTGGCGCGCTTGCTTTCCGCGACAACCGGGGCGTAGGTCGAGGACAGGCTCGAGAGAATGAGCAGGCTCACGTTGTCCTGAGTCAGAAGCCGCTTCGCGTTGGTCGCCGCCTTGGACGGCTCGGCTTGATCGTCGAGGATGTTCAGCTGGATCTTCTTGCCGTTGATACCGCCAGCCGCGTTGAGCCTGTCCACGTAGAGGCGGAGACCTTCGACCGGCGGACCGTTGGTACCGGAGGACGGGCCGGTCAGCGCGCCCGTGACACCGATGACATACGCATCCTGTGCATGCGCCGCGGCAATGTGTGCCGTGATCGCCAACACTGCAGCCCCTGCTCCTGCAAGCATCCGTTGCAACATTTGTTTCCTCCGCTTGTGATCATGCCGGCTGCATCGTGCCCGCACCTTCCGCAATGAGCCGCTGCTCGCGGTCATCATACATCTCCTCGACCAGCGTCTTGAAGCGCTCATACATGAGCGCGCGCTTGACCTTTCGCGTCGGGGTCACCGGTTCGTTCTCCTCGGATGGGTCGAGCATCTTAGGCAGGATACGGAAGTCCTTTATCTGCTCCACCCGCGAGAGCTCGTGGTTCGCACGCTCGATCGCCGCCTTGATGACGGCGATCACGTCGGGACTGCGCACAAGAGAGTTAAACCCGGTATAGGGAACGTTGTGCGTGCGTGCCCAGTCGGAGACAGTATCAGGATCGATCTCGATGAGGGCGGTGAGATATTTTCGACCTTGCCCGAACACCGCCGCTTCCGCGACATAGGGGCTGGCGCGCAGGATATTCTCCACGAACGAAGGAGAGATAGTCTTGCCGCCGGAGGTCACGATGAAGTCGCGCGCGCGGTCGATCAGGCGCAGACCTCCATGACCCCATTCGCCGATGTCGCCGGTGCGCAGCCAGCCGTCTTCGGATCTGACAGCCAGCGTTGCCTCCTCATTGTTCCAGTAGCGCTCGAACAGATCGGAGCTCCGCACCAGGATTTCGCCGGCCTCACTGAGCTTGACCTCCCAGCCTGGCGGCACGCTGCCAACATTGCCCGGACGTGGGAACGGCCCGCATTGCCCGGTGATGATGCCGCCGGCGGTTTCGGTCTGCCCGTACGCCTCGACGAGGTTGACGCCGAGCATCTGCCAGAATGCCATCGTCTCTCCCGGCAGCGGCGCACCGGCGCAGATCGCAAGCTCCAGCCGGTCGAATCCGAGCTTGTTGAGGATCGGAACGAAGACAGCCGCGCGGCAGAGCCGGTACATCGCCTCCCGGGTCCAGCTCACCTCCCGGCTCCAGCGCCGACGCGCGTGCTCGCGTGCGAAACGAATTGCAAGCTCCGCGACGCTCCGCTTCAGCGGACTTGAGTTGCGGATGCCGAGGAGAACCTGGGCGGCGAACTTCTGCAGATAGCGCGGGACGGTGAACAGGAATGTGGGCGCCGTCTCGAACAGGATCGTTGCGAGATCCTCCGGGTCGTCGCCAAAATGCGGAACGAGCTGCGAGATCAGCGGTAAGGTGATGGCGACGTCGCGGCCGAGCACATGGCACAGAGGCAGGTAAGCGACGGTGCGGTGTTTCCTTTGCACCAGCGTCGGATAGTGCTCGACGATGTTTGCCGTCGCCGCCAGGTGCTTTCCGTGCGCGATCAATGCGCCCTTGGGATGGCCGGTCGTGCCGGAAGTATAGACGATGAAGGCAGGCGCCTCGGGAGAAACCGCCGCCGCCTGCTCCTCCAGCCAGTCGCGACCTGGCTCTGACGCCTGCGCCAACAATCGTCCGAAGCTGCGCAGCTTCGGATGTTGGTAATGATAGATGGCGGATTCGTCGAGCACGACGATCCACGCGAGCGCGGGCAAGCGGTCGGCCAGCATCAGGATCTTGTCGACGTATTCCTGATTTTCGGCGACGAACATGACGGCTGCGCCATCGCGCAGCTGATATTCGAGCTCGGACACCGAGGCCGTCGGGTAGATGCCGTACACAATGGCGCCGATGGACTGGGCCGCGAGATCGCAGATCAGCCACTCCTCGCATGCGTCCGCCATGATGGCGACGCGCTCGCCGCGGCCGAGGCCTAGATCGAGGAAGGCGCGGGCGGCGCGCGCAACCAATGCGGCGTAATCGCTCCAGCTTCGCTCGGTGTAGAGGCCGAGGCGCTTTGATCGAAATGCAATTGCGCCCGGGGTGCCGCGGGCACGCTCGCACAATAGCAGCGGCGCAGATTTCCGCCGCAGCGCTTCCCGCTCGAGCCCTACGTTCATCGCGCGCCGATCTCGCCATTCCATCGGATTTTTTACTCGCAACGCTTGGAGGCGCGATAATAGAGCTGGTAACGCTCCTCGATGGCCATCCTGCCACTCAAGTGTAGCGATGGGCAGTAGCCGCGGAGGCGCGAATCATTTAACAGCACATGCCAACGCCTGACCACCGTGGAGACGCGACATGTTGACCGTCGCAGTCATTGCCCAAAAGGGCGGCGTTGGTAAGACGACCTTGGCACTGCATCTTGCCGTCGAGGCCGCAAAGAGCGGCCGGGTCGTCGTCATCGACACCGACCCGCAAGCGAGCGCCGCCCAGTGGGCAGACGACCGGCAGGCGCCACTGCCTGCGGTGGTCACGTCTCCGGCGTCCAGGCTGTCGGTATCGCTGCATGCGGCGAGGCAGGGTGGCGCTCATATCGCTTTCATCGACACCGCGCCGGCGGTCGAGAGCCCGGCGCTGGCCGCAGTACGCGCGGCCGACTTTTGCCTGATCGTGTCGCGGCCCGGCATCCTCGATCTGCGCTCGATCGGAATCAATGTCCAGATTGCCAAGCTTGCCGGCAAACCGGTTGCCCTCGTCATCAATGCCGCACCGGCGAGCGGGACCCAGGGCCTCGCGGCGGGGCAAGACGCCGGCGCGAGGTACGGGGTGGAGGTCTGCCCGGTGATCATTCACCAGCGCGCCGTCTTTGGCCACGCACTGGCCAGAAGCAGGTGCGCGCAGGAGGTCGAGCCCGCGGGGAAGGCGGCGGCGGAAGTTGCCGCACTCTGGGACTGGCTCGCGCAGCGAACCGGCATGGGGGCCGCGCCGGAGCGGCTGTCAGCGTAGCCGCACCAGGGTCTATTTCCATCCCAGCCGCGTCAGGATCGCGCGGCCCATCACCCACTCCTTGTCCTTCTCCGAGAGGAATTTGAGCTCCTCGGTGAAATGCGTGATCCGCTGCCGGTAGGTCGACTTGGCGAACGCGTTGGTGAGGTCGGTTCCCCAATAGCAGCGCTGCGGGCCGAAGGCATCGAAACAGCGCTTGAGATGCTCGGTCATGTCGCGCCACGGATATGGCTCGAGCGAGTACGTGGGCGCCGAGGACAGCTTGACCGAGACGTTGGGATATTTGGCGAGTGCCGCAACCTCGTCGATCGCATTCTTGATTGTCCCGGCTTTCGCGATCTCAAGCGTGAGATTCATGTGGTCGATGATCAGCGGCAACTGCGGATGGCGTTGCGCGATCGGGTGGAACCTCGGCGCATTCCCCGGCGCCAGGAACATGACGGGGAGGCCGGCCTTCTCCGCCGCCGGCCAGAACCAGTCGGCCGCGCCGCTTTCCAGGAGTGCGGCCTGCGCGCGGTGCAGCGTGAGCCGCACGCCGAGCATCCCGGGTTGCTCTCTCCATCTCGGCAGGAGCGCAGCCGTCTCCGGTTTCTCCAGCGGGATACGGCCCATCACCGCCAAGCGGCCGGGATAACGCTTGACCGCTGCCAGCGCATAATCGTTGCGGTCGCCCGGCCATGACGGCGGCACGATCACCGCGCGGTCGACGCCGGCCTCGTCCATCAGGGGCACCAGCTTCTCGATGGTGAATGGCTCCGGCAGTTGCGCTACGCGCCCGGGGACCCAGGGCCAATCCGGCGTCTCCGCCTTCCACAGATGCACTTGCGAATCGACGATCATGCCGGACCCTTTCCTGAAGCTCTGACCATTGCCAAAGATTAATTCGGCCGAAATCTCGCGGCAACGCGTCTTTGCCTATGTATTAGCCGCAACGCCATTCCGGCTTGCGCTTCAGCGCCGCTCCCGAATGCGCCGAAGCAGACACTACAGCCAACATCGGTTGTCGAGCTGTCGACTCCAGCCGAGGGAGGACTTGCATGCGCAGGTCGGAGAACCGTTGTGCCAACTGTGGCGGGAAGTTCGGCCTTATCAGTCATCACCACTGGGGTCTGCGCTTTTGCCGTAAAGCCTGCAAGCACGCTTTTCTTGTGAGAACGGCGAAAGACCATATTCGCATGCGCAAGTGGTTTGGTCTGTTGGGGCGCGGGCTCAATCCGATCAAGCGCTGCTCCATCGCACGGTAGCCGATCCAGGCAGCTTGAGCGCCCTCTCAGCTCAACAGCGGCACTTAGCGAGGAATGCGCGGATGTCTCGACCGTGTGAGCCGGCATAAGGCTTTCATTCGATCACCGTGTCTTCCATGCGGAAGCTTTTGGCCAGCTCTTCGTCCAGATCGGCGTAGACCCGGCGCTCGATTGAGCGAAAGTCGTCCGAGGTTGGATCGCGCGGATGCGCCAGCTCCACCTTGAGCGCCGACTTGATGCGGCCCGGCCGTGCCGTCATCAGCACGATGCGGTCAGCGAGATAGATCGCCTCCACCACCGAATGCGTGATGAACACCACAGTCTTGCGGTGCTGCTGCCAGATGCGCAGCAGCTGATGCTGCAGATGGCTCCGCGTGAGCGCATCGAGGGCGCCGAAGGGCTCGTCCATGAAGATGATCGAAGGCTCGGTTGCGAAGGTTCGCGCGATGGCCACCCGCTGCCTCATGCCGCCGGACAGCTCGCGTGGGCGCTTCTCGGCGAAGTCCGCAAGCCCGACCATCTCCAGATAACGCATTGCGATCTCGCGCCGGGCGTGGCGCGGGATGCGTTTGCGCTCCAGGCCGAATTCCACATTACCGACGGCATCCAGCCATGGAAACAGCGCGTAGTCCTGGAATACCATGCCGCGATCGATGTCCGGCCCTTTCACCTGAATGTCGCCGACCCATGCCTCGCCCGCCGACGGAGGGGTAAGGCCGGCCAGGATGTTGAGCAGCGTTGACTTGCCGCAGCCGGACGGACCAACCACCACCAGGAACTCGCCGGGACTGATTTCAAGGTCAACCGGCGAAAGCGCCTCGATCGTGCGGCCGTCGGCAGTCTCGTAGTGCTTGGCAAGGCCGCGCAGCGACAATGGTTTGGCCGCATTGGGCTTGGCAGCATTGGGGCCAGGGCCGGTCATTCACTCATCCAGTTGTAGCGCCGGTCTACCCAGCGGAAGATCGCGTCGAACAGCACTCCGAGCACCCCGATGGTGACCATGCCGACCAAAACGAAATCCGAGCGCAGCACTTCCATGCCGTTGGAGATGAGATAACCGAGACCCGAGCGAGCGGCGACCAGCTCGGCAGCGATGATCGCAGCCCAGCCGGTGCCAAAGGCGATGCGCAAGCCTACGATCACTTGCGGCAGCGCCGCCGGCAGCACGACCTTGCGGAACAGCGAGGTGTCGTCCGCGCATCCGAGAACCCGCCCGGCCCGGATGAACACCGGATCGATATTCTTTGCGCCGGCCACGGTGTTGAGCAGGATCGGAAAGAAGGTGCCGATGAAGATGACAAAAATCTTGCCGCCTTCGTCGATGCCAAACCAGAGAATGGCCAGCGGAATCCAGGCCAGCGGCGAAATCGGCCGAAACAACTCGACCACCGGGTCAAGCACGCGTTCGAGCCTTTGCCAGCGGCCCATGGCGAAGCCAAGCGGCACCGCTGCCACGGCCGCGAGCGACCAGGCAGCGAGCACGCGGCAGACGCTGTAGGCCGCATCGCGCGGCAATTCGCCGCTTGCCATCAATTGGACGAAGGTCTGCGCCGTCAGCAGCGGCGACGGCAGCAGCGACATGTGCGGCTTGGCGATCAGCACTACCGCCCACCACACCGCCACAACTGCGACGGCAGCGTAGAGGTAAGGCAACAATCGCGCAGTCAAACGCAGCCGCCGCGCCGCCGGCCCGCCCCACTTGCCGTCGGCGGGCGCGGAGGCCTGAGTCATCGCGCTGGCGGCAACATCATTTGACGTCCTGCAACGCCTGCTCCGCGAACCTGGTTTCGGACTTCGGACTGTCGGTCTCATTGAGCAACCCGGCCTTCTTGAGGAAGGCGGTGTAGGCATCGACAGTGCTCTTGTCCGGAACGATATTGCGATCGAACACCGAGATCTTCTGCTTCACGGCGTATTCGATGACGGAACGCGGAAAGCCATTCTCCTTGGTCCAGATATCGATTGCCTTATCCGGATCCTTGAGGATCAGGTCGATCGCCTTGACCTGCACCGTGATCAGGTCCTGAACGATATCGGGATGCGCCTGCATGAAATCATCGCGCACATAGGTGCCGTCGCCAACATAATGCCCGTTCTTGATCGGCATGATCTGAGCTGAGCTGGCCAGCACGCGGCCAACGCCGTCGGCGAGCGCGCGCGAGACGTGCGGGTCCCAGGTGATGCCGGCATCGACGCTTTTGTTGGCAAGCAGCGTCGCCACCTGCGAGCCGTCGGTCTTAAACAGTTGCACATCTTTCAAGTCGAGCTTGGCGTCGGCGAGCGCCTTGATGAGCAACGGATACTGTTGCGAGCCTTCGCCCGGGAAGGCGATTTTGGCTCCTTTCAGACCCGCGACCGAGGTGATCTTGGAATCGTTCGGGACCAGGATCGCCGTCTGGTCGAGAATGTCGATCGCCACCAGGGTCGCAGGCAGGCGCGCAGCCGCGAGCATGGCCGGGCCCATGCCGGCGGAAGCAATCTGCAGCTCGCCGGCTGCGAGCGCTTGATTTTCCGGCGCGCCGTAGGAGAAGGACCGAAGATTGATCCGGATTTTGTATTTTTCCTCGATCGGCTTGAGATAGCCATCCCCGTGGGCGACCAGGATCGGCTGCGTGGAAGGCTGCACTCCGAAATTGACGACCTCTTCCGCCATCGCCGAATGAGCGAGCCCCAATGCAACTGCGAAGGCGGCAGCATACGAAGTGCGGGTTATCGGCATGGTTTCACCCCTCTGAACAAGCTGCACCGTTGGCGTTGTGTATGATTTGGTTTGTTAACCCGGCATGCCCGGCTGCCAGGGCTGATGGATCAAGGATCGCGTGCGCCCCGATGACTGTCAACAGCGACGGGCGCGAAAGATTAAGCAGGCGACTGTTTTATAAGCAGCTGCTCATTTGGCGAATTGCAAATGCCTCAGGCGAGCGCGGCATGCCTGCGGCCGCGGAGCAGTCGGGCTTCCGGCCGAATCAGCAGCAGGCCTACCAGGGCGCCAAGGGCGGGTGGCAGCAGTTCTTTGCCAACCTGGAGCAGGTCTTGGCGCGGATAGACTGAAGTCTGCCGGCACAATTCAAACCTGGCTCTGTGTCGCAGGTTTAGAGCTCGCGCTTTGGCGGCACGCTTCGTGTCATGCCTGGCCGCGGCCGCTTATAGCGGAGATAGCCAAGATGACTTGTCGCATGACCGCAGCTCCAGATAGAATCGGCACGGTGGCGATGACCCCATTTATCAAAACCTCGGGACTAAGGAGGAGAAACGGGCATGAAGAAGAGCGGGTCGCAGAAAAGCAAGTTGCCTTCTCAGCTGATAGACGCGAGAATCAAGGAGCTAGGCGACTGGCGGGGCAAGATGCTCAGCCGGCTCCGTACCTTAGTCAAGGAAGCCGATCCCGAAGTCGTCGAGGAGTGGAAGTGGAGAGGGGTTCCGGTGTGGTCGCACGACGGATTGATCTGCACAGGCGAGACTTACAAGAACGTCGTGAAGATGACCTTCGCCAAAGGGGCGGCTCTGAAGGATCCTTCGCGCCTCTTCAACTCCAGTCTTGACGGGAACACAAGGCGTGCCATCGACTTCCACGAGGGCGAGAAGATAGACGAGGAGGCGTTGAAAGCTCTTGTTCGCGCCGCCGTGACCCTGAATAAGTCCACAGCTCAAAGCTAATCCACGGAATCAGACATTTCCGTTCGTCATTCTCGCGCCGCGGTTACCGCGGCTCAAGGAATGGACTTATGCCGGCATCTTCTTCAACGTGACTGGCGCGGGAGCTTCACGCCATCAGATCAGCTTCAGCGCCTTCAGGCTGGCGTGGCCGTCCTTTCCGACGATGATGTGGTCGTGCACGGCTATGCCGAGGGGCCCCGCGACGTCGATGATGGCCTGCGTCATCTGGATGTCCGCGCGCGAGGGCGTCGGATCTCCGGATGG
>CAWJDY010000057.1:0-86163 GCA_963841705.1 uncultured Alphaproteobacteria bacterium | reverse complement strand
AGATCGTAGGTGGGCGATTACTAGAGGACGGTTTCGACGTTTCCACGACCCGATGGCACAAGCCAAACCTCCCGTTCTCTTTCGAGCAAGAAATCGCAAACGAGAACAATCGGTGCCAAGCGCTGGCGCGCGAGATCCTGCAGACAACCAGCTTCAACTCTCTAGCTGCCAAGACGGTGAAGCCTCACGTCGCCGCCGCAGCCGGGACGATCATGATCCAGTTGCGACGATCGCGTAAGAGGGCTTATGATGGCGATCGAAGGGCGGGTGATGCCATGAAGGTCTCCAAGCACTTCATCTGCACCCCAAGTCGTCGTCGTTTCCTTCAGAGCGCGGGCATCCTTGGCGGGATGGTCGCGACGTTTCCAGCCTGGGCCGACGCCTTTATCGATCTTGATCTGCCCGGCGGCCCGGACCGGCGCGAGTTGACGACCGCCTTCCCGCAGAAGGCGCGGATGATTTTGCAGCGCACCCGGCCACCCCTGCTCGAGACGCCGTTCGAGGTATTCGATCGCGGCGTATTCACCCCAAACGACCAATTTTTTGTGCGCTGGCATTGGGCGGTGATCCCGGAAAACGTGGACGTGGCCGCATTCGGGGTTAACGTTCGTGGTCACGTCAATCAGGCGCTTTCGCTGTCGCTTGCCGATCTGCTGGCGATGCCGCGGGTCGAGGTCGCGGCGGTCTGTCAATGCTCGGGCAATTCCCGCGGTCTGTTCCAGCCGCGGGTGTCCGGTGCTCAATGGCAAAACGGGGCGATGGGAAATGCGCGGTGGACCGGCGTGCGCTTGCGCGACGTGCTCGATCGCGCGGGTGTCAAGGCCGGGGCTGTCGCCGTTCGATCCAGCGGTTTGGACGATCCGGTCGTGCAGGCAGCACCCAAATTCATGAAACCGCTCGACATCGACCACGCGCGTGACGGCGAGGTGATACTGGCCTTCCAGATGAACGGCGAGCAGTTGCCGCTGCTGAACGGCTTCCCAGTGCGTTTGATCGTGCCGGGATGGTATGCAGACTACTGGGTCAAGATGTTGAGCAACATCGAGGTGCTCGATGCGCCGGATCAGAACTACTTTGAGAAGATCGGGTATCGCGTTCCCGACACGCACCACGCGAGCGTGAAGCCGGGGGAAACGGGGTTCAAGACCGTGCCGGTCAGTCGGCTGGTGCCGCGCTCCTTTTTCACCAATGTCACCAACGCGACGACCGTCCAGTCCGGAGCGGCTATGCCGGTCAGAGGGATTGCGTTCGGCGGCGATTGCGGCGTGTCGCAGGTGGAGCTGTCGGCCGACGGCGGACAAAGTTGGCAGACGACCGCCCTGGGCCGCGACGAGGGGGCGTACAGCTTTCGCCAATGGAGTATGCAGATAACGGCGCCACAACCCGGACCGCTGACCCTGCTGGTGCGCTGCACCAATACGAAGGGGGAGGTCCAGCCGGCCGAGCCGAACTGGAACGGCGGTGGCTTTATGCGCAACGTGATCGAGCGGGTGCAGCTCACGGTCGCCTGACATTCCACCAAAACAATAGGAGGAAATCCGTGACCATATCAGCCGATCGCATTACCGGCGGCACCGTCGCCGCGGTCGGCGTGATCCTGCTGGCGATCGCGATGCAAGCTGGGTGGGCCGGCCAGTCGGCGTTCGCCGAGGAGGGTCCCCAAGTCGCGCCCGCTCCCTCAATCGTTGCCGGCGGCGGCGTGACCCTGCATTCGGTTAGCGTCAAGCTCCCCCGCAGCGACGGCACCTTTCCCGGCGGTCGCGCGGCAGACGCTATCAACAACGACTGCCTTATCTGCCACTCGGCCGGCATGGTGCTGGACCAGGCCAAACTCTCACGAGCCCAATGGCAGGATGAAGTCAACAAGATGCGCGAGTTCTTCAAGGCCCCTTTCGCCGCGGAGGACGTTCCGGCAATCGTCGACTACCTCGCGAACCTGAAAAACGTAATGTCTCTGAGCGCAGGCCGCCAACCCGACGCCAAGCACGGCGCCGTGATCGCGGCGCAAGGGACGCCGACCGGTGCGCCGCCCTGCTCCCAGTGTCACGCTTTCAACGGAGTCTCGGATGCGAGCGGCGCTTTTCCGCGCATCGCCGGACAGCCGGCCTACTATCTTGCCCAACAGTTGCGCGACTTCGCCTCCGGGGTCCGGACCAGCGCGCTGATGACCCCGATCGCCAAGGCACTCTCGCTCACGCCGGACAGTATTGCCGACGCCGCAGCCTATTACGCCAGCCAAAACGCGCCATTCCTGCCGCTCAAGCCCGCCGCCCCCGCCCTCGTCAAGCGCGGCGAGGAGCTCGCCAAGGCAGGGGGACCGGATGGGCTGCATTGCGACAATTGCCACGGGCCCGGCGGCTCGGGCGAGCCGCCGGTGATTCCATACCTGGCCGGACAATACGCCCACTACATCGCCTTCACCTTGCAGATGTGGCGGAAAGGTTTCCGCACGAACAGTCCCGACGCCATGGCAGTGATCGCCAAGAAGCTCGACGATCAAGACCTTGCGGCGGTCGCGGCCTACTACCAGCAGGTCAGGGAGGCCGGCGCGGTCGCGGGATCGCAATAGGAGGAATCATGTCGACCGATCCGAGTGGGCCGCATGCGCCCGTCAACGGCACGACAGAACGTCATATGTCCGCCGCCGGCACAATAGACCACCTCGCCGCGCCGATCGATCCGGATACGGCCGTCCAAATGCTGGAACATGGCCCGCGCGGCGCGCTCCTCCTTGCTGGCATTTCGGCGGGCCTGCTCTTCGTCGGCTGGCTCCTGTTCTATTTCGTCCTGTTCATCCCGAGAGGACCTGTTGGCTGACAATGTCACCGATCCGCTGAAGCGGCCACTCCCGGACGGAATCGTTCCGGAGGATGAGGTCAGCCGGACGGAGGACCGGTGGCTCACGGTCATGCTTGGAATGCTGACGGTAATGATGGTGATCATGGTGGTGACGGGCGCCACCCATGCACTGCATCCGCCCAGCAATGTGGAGACCATCGTTCCCACCACCCTGCACCTCGGCGGCGAGTTTGCCGAAAGCAATCTTGGTACCGCCCCCGAGCCCGACGGATCCGTCACTGTCAGGCTGATCGGCGAGCAATATTCCTTCGTGCCGGATTGCGCGCAGGTTCCGGTCGATACGCCGGTGAAATTCCGCATCACCAGCACCGATGTGATTCACGGCTTTTTGCTTCCCGCCACCAACGTGAACACAATGGTCGTGCCGGGTTACATCGCAGAAGTTCGTACCGCCTTCAGCCGGCCCGGTGTCTACGATATGCCGTGCAATGAATTCTGCGGCTACGGCCACCATGGCATGTGGGCGCGGGTCAAGGCGGTGCCGAGGGACCAATTCCCGGACTTGAGCCCAGTTGAAAGGACCAGCTGTGCAAAACAGTAGCCGCCTCGCGCTCTATCACTTCTGGGTCGCGTTTGCCGTGTTCTTGCCAGCGATCGTGCTTGGCGCCTGGCAGATGCTGATGCGCAGCCCGTTGCCGGCGCCGCTTGACGACACCAACGCCTATTACACGTCGGTCACGCTGCACGGCACGGTGATGGCCTATGCCGTCACCACGTTCTTCGCGATGGGCTTTGGCTATGCGGTGACCGCGACCAGCCTGGGCCGTCCCGTGCGCGGCGTCATCGCGGCGTGGATCGGGTTCGCGATCTGCGTGGTCGGCGCCGTGATGGCGGCGGTCATCGTCCTCTTGGGCCGCGCAACGGTGCTCTACACCTTCTACCCGCCGCTGCTGGCGAGTCCCTGGTACTACTTTGGCGCCCTCCTCCTGATCGGCGGCTCGATGATCTGGGTCGTGCTGATGATCTACAACATGTCGGCCTGGAAGCGCGACAATCCAGGCCAACCGGTGCCGCTCGCCATGTTCGCGATCACCGCGACGGCAATTCTATGGGCGTGGGCGGCGAGCGGCGTCATCATCGAACTTCTTTTTGTCCTGATCCCGCAGGCGCTCGGCATTACCACGCAGATCAATGCCGCGCTTGGCCGCACGCTCTTCACCGTGACGCTGCACGCCATCGTCTATTTCTGGCTGATGCCGGCCTACATCGCCTTCTATACGTTGGTCCCGCAAGCCGCCGGCGGACGCCTCTACAGCGACACGGCGGGGCGGCTCACTTTCATTATGTTTATCGTGTTCTCGGTTCCGGTCGGATTGCACCACCTCTTCCAAGATCCGGATATTGGTGCAGGATTCAAGTTCCTGCAATCGTTCCTGACCTTCTTTGTTGCGCTGCCGACGCTGCTGACGGTATTCTCGATCTGCGCTAGCCTGGAAATCGCCGGACGGGCGCGCGGCGGGCGCGGGCTGCTGGGTTGGATCTGGGCGCTGCCGTGGCAGGAGCCGATGGTTCTGGCGGTGGCCTTCTCGCTGGTGATGCTCGGTCTCGGCGGGTTCGGCGGGCTCATCAACATGAGCTACGCCATGAACAACATGATTCACAATACGGCGTGGGTGACAGCGCATTTCCATCTGATCTGGGGAGGCGCCGTCGTCATCATGTATTTCGCAATTGCCTACGAGATGTGGCCGCGCATCACCGGCCGGCCGCTGCGGTCCAAGGCGCTGGCGGGCTGGCAGCTCTGGCTGTGGTTCGCGGGCATGTTGATCCTCACCATCCCCTGGCACATCACCGGGGTGATGGGAATGCCGCGGCGCGTCGCTGCCTTCGACTACAACGATCCGTTCGTCGCCCCAATGGGTCCGCTGGTCATCATATCGGTCATCGGCGGATTGATCCTGCTCGTGTCTGCAATCTTGCTGATTACCATCCTGGTGCGCTCGCAGCTCGGCGAAAGACGGCTCTCGGAACCGCTGCGCTATGCGCTTGCGGTCAACCCGCCCAGAACCGTTCCCGCGTCCTTGAACGGCTTCGCACTGTGGAACGCCATCCTGCTGGTGCTGATGGTGTTCGCCTACGGCTATCCGATTGGACAGTTCCTGTTTCTGAAATCCTCGGTGCCTGCCTACGACGTGACGCTTCAGGGTATCAGTGCGGAGCTAAAATAGTGGCGCACGAGCAGGGCACCCTCCAAGCTTACAATCCCTGGCCAAAAATCGGCTGGGGCACGGTGGCGGCCATCATTATCGTTGCGGCCGTGCTCGGCTTCGGCGTTCTCGCCCGTTATCAGCAGGGCGGCCCCACCCTCGACCTCTGGAGCGCAATTTGTCGCGGCCTTGGCATCACCGCCGACACCGGCCCCGCGGCCGAGCCAAAGCCGGCCCTGGTTGCGCCCACACGCATCGCCTGGACCAGCACCACGCTCGACCAGATTGCCGCCGGTGATCCCAAGCACGGCGCATTTGTCGCCCTCAATTGCACGGCTTGTCACGGTGACCACGGGGTGAGCCAATCCGGGCTCTATCCCACGCTTGCCGGGATGGACGCGGCGGTCATCTACAAGCAACTCGACGATTTTCGTTCCGGAAAGCGGTCGTGGGGCGCCATGAACGCGATCGGTCAAGCGCTCTCGCTTGAGGATTCTGCCGATGTGGCGGCCTATGTCGCGACCCAGCCTGGCGGGCTGCCGCCGCCGAGCGGCGATCGTGTGCCGGAGTCGGGCCGCAGCCTGAGGGAGTCCGATCCCGCGAAGCGCCTGGTATTTGCCGGCGATCCGCAGCGCGGCATCCCGCCCTGCTCGGCCTGCCACGGTCCCGGCGGCTACAAGCTCGGAGCGCCTACTCTGCGAGGGCAGCAAGCGAACTACATCGAAACGCAGCTTGTGGCCTTCGCGCAGGGCCTGCGCCAGAACGATATCTTCGAGCAGATGCGAATTATCGCCAGGCAGCTCTCGCCGGATGAAATGCAGGCGGTCGCCGTGTTCTACGGCGCGGGCGCCGGTGCGACGAGAGCCGGAGGCGTCGCGGCGCGATAACACGGCGGACTGCCTGCATCCCCTAACGACAGGATCTCAGTTGAATTTGCCCTGCGCGCGAGCCTGAACGCGCCGACACCCATGCGGGATCGGCCTATTAGCAGTGGACGACCGCAGCCTAACGATCTCGACCGGCACGCCCTTCATCGCCACGTTTGGAAGAGGCTGCTGGTTCGGCTTTCATCGCGCGCGGATCTCGTATCCGCAGCACCCCTGAAAGCAGACCTAACGGGCCGGCATTGAGGATGCTCTTCCGTGTCAATTCCGAACTCATGCACCGCAGCAAAAGAGGAGCATAGGTTTAGCTCAATCGATCATCTCGTCGGCGAGTAATTGCATCAGAGTTGGGCTCCTCAAGGCCGAGCGCCTCGTCGGCGTGCCGCCAGCCTTCCTCGGCGGCATAGCGAGCCGGAGCGCGTTCGCACTCCTGAGATTGTAACAACTCAATAGCCCTGTCCCGCAGCCGGAGGGGATCGCGTTCTCCTAGACGCGCAAGCTCGATGATCTTTTTGGCTATCTTGGTAACGTTAGGATCATTGCGATCGAGCAAGCCTAACTGGTGCAACGTATCCTCGAGCGCAGCAGCCAGCAGTGCGATCGTGTCTGGCCGGAACGCGCTAGGCTCGCTTTCCACCGAAGTCCGAAACAACATTCTCCTACATCCGCGCACGGCGATAAATATGCGCCTCGACCTTTCAACCGTTGCGAGTTCTGCCGAATCGAGCCGCCTTATGTGACGTTCTGATGAAATGCATGACTTGTGCACCGTTATCCACAGCCACTGCCCGAGTAGCTGCAGCGTTCAGCGCTCCGCGGATCGAAAGTCTGAGTAGGCCGTTCAAGACAAAGAGGAAGGTGAGCGAGAAATTGTTGTGGAGCCCCCCAGGTGAGCGAGTTGACGCAGCGGCCCAATGCGACCAGCCTGTTTTCCTCAAAGGCGGCAAACCGGCGAAGCCGGGGAGAACTCGGCCGGGGCCATCGAGTATACCTCGATGGCCCTTCGCCTTGTTTAGTGCGGCCAAACGAGAAGCACGAGCGAGCCTGATAGCGCGCCCACTCAGCCTCAAAATGCGAGCTTGGTAATGCGTGCCGTCCGCGACACACGAGCGTCACCAAGTTGCGCTAACACTGCGGTGCGGCAGCGCTCGTGCGTTGCCGCTGCCCTCCTTGGGCGTTTCCTCTAAACTGGGCCGCTCACAACGAGCGGCCTTTTTTCTCGGCAGCCGACTCATGCAGCGCAGCACGCGGGTTGCGGAAATTTCGCGGTAGGGACGCGAGTTACCTCGCGCCCCCCGCCCAGATCCGTACGTGCGGCTTTCCCGCATACGGCTCCCACCTCGGGTCCGAACGGCAAAGTTAGTTGCCGCATGCGTTCCGGTGCGTGTGCCACGCGAGCCTGGCGCTGAGTCCAGTGCGTGCTTTACCAGAGCGCATCCCCCTTGGTCCCTGCCCTTCGCTCCACCAACTCCGCTGCGGATCGCTCCGCTTTGTTCGTCGGCTTCCCAGCTACTATGGCAAGGTCAGACTTCTCGTGCCCGTGCATCATCGGCTTCGGCTCCTCACCTTCCCGATGCGGACCGTCCCTCTCACACAACTCTGACGGCCGGACGCGAGACCTCCCAGCTTCCGATGCGATCCCTTTGCACGTGATGTGGCCTTAGACCCCGGCAGGGCGACAGCACCTCGCGTAGCGGTGCCGCACATGTTGCCTTCGAGCGAATAAAAACTCTCGGCCCCTGCGATATCTGATCTTTCGTGGCTCAATCCCACACCCCATGCAATCGCTGTGTACGCTTCGCAACCACTGTCGCCAGTGGCCACGCAACACTCGCTACCAAGCGGACGCTACTCCCTACTTGGGCCGGACTTTCACCGGCTGGATCGCACCAGCTTTGTGCTGGCGCACTCATTCGATCACCTCGTCGGCGCGGGCAAGCAGCGATGGCGGCACCGCTTCGATGGAGAAAATCGCGCTGACTGCCCCCAAGAGTCTCCTTGATTGCCGACATTCCGGCACAGCAGCCGAGTGCCAGAAGGAGACATATCGGGTGACTAGGAAAATTTGCCCCACGCCAGCTCCGTGGTCCACCAAATGATTTTGCTTCCGCCGAGAATGAGTACTCCCAAGACGAGCCATCCGTACCAATCAGCAGGGAGCATACCCGAAGCAAGTACGATTACCGGTGCGATCATGGCGAGATAATAAGGCCCCGTATAGCGGCAGTGGGTGCGTCCGCACCGCCTTGTGTTTAGAATGCACGCCGTCCCCATCCAAATGAGTGCGATGATCCACATGACGGTTCGAACCGGCACCGGGATGAACAGACCAGCAAGCATCGCGGTCTGAGGAATCCACCACGCCAATAGGTTGGTGCCCGGGCTGCGCAGCCAGTCGCGTGAGCTTTGGACCGCGCTTGCCATTCGGGATCACCCCGCACAGCAGGAAGCCGGGCCGATCTCGCCCGAGCGCTCTGCCTGAATAGGGGGACACGGTATCGAGCCATAGGAACAGAACACACAACAATCGCCCTGCTTGGGCCGCAGTGTCGCGCCGCAGCAGGTGCACAGATAGAAAACCCGGCAGGCGTCGATCGGCATGGTTTCCGATTTTGCGCCGGTGCAGTGCGGGCAGGTGATGATCGATTTAGAGAATCATGGCGTTTTCCTAAAGCATTTTGACCTATAACGATGAGGTCATGGCTATCCATGGGCCGCGTCTTGCCGCACGCGCCTGCGGTACAGGCCGACTCCGATCAATCCAAGACAAATGATCAGAGCCGGGATCAGCACATAATCGGCTTTGGCCAGCCAAGCGGTGAGTCCGACCGCTCCGAACACGATAGCGAGCAACGGCGTTGCACAGCAGATCGCGGCGAGCGCGCCGCCAATGACGCCGGTCGTGATGAGGCCGCGGTCACGCACGGCATCAACTTCCGGGCGCAGAGGGATATCCCGCGTCCGTGGTCGCGCGAGTGAGGGCAGACACGTCGGTCCTGCCGTCGTCGTATGTCACAATGGCCGTCTTGTCCTTGTACGAGACAACTGCCTTGCTCACTCCTGGCACGGCTTCAAGGCTCTTCCGAACGATTAACGGGCAGTCGGCGCAATACATATTCTTCACGGCCAACGTAATAGTCCTCTCAGCGGCCAAAGCCGTGGATGAGACAAGAACGCTGATAGCAATCGCGGCAGAGACGAGAAGCTTGGTCATAAGGATTCTCCGTTCACAACTCGAGGAACAGGGGTGCAAGGAAATCGAATCCGAGCGCGGCAACGACAAGGATTGTTGCGAGAACGAGCCCGGTCTTAGCAAGCCGGTTCGGCAGCGGGCGCGCGCAAACTTCGCCGTCAGCGCAGGCGAGCTTCGAGGATCGATAAACGAGCCAATAGCCGTAGCCGAGAAAGCATATCGTCGCCGCGATAAAGTAGGGCTGATAGGGTGCGAGCTGCGTGAAGTTGCCGATCCACGCCCCGCTCACACCGAGGCTGAACAAAACAAGCGGCAAGATGCAGCATGACGAGGCCGCGAGCGCCCCGATGAGGCCGCCCGCTGCCATCAGCCTTTGCCTGTGCCGCACATCGGCAAGATTAGTTTCTTGGTTCACCGTCATCGGCTATAGGATGCATCCTGTAGTGACTACAGGATCAAGGGCTATTTCATGCGTACCATCACGTCTTCGCGAGCCGAAAACCTGCCCATTGGCGAGCTGTCGAAGCAGAGCGGCGTGAACATCGAGACAATCCGCTACTATGAGCGGGTCAAGATGCTGGCCCCACCGCCGCGCACGGCCAGCGGCCGTCGTGTCTACGACTCAACGGGCCTCCGTATCCTGGTCTTCATACGGCGAGCGCGCGAGTTGGGGTTTTCGCTAGATGAAATCCGAGCCCTGCTTCGGCTCGGGGGGCCTGAAAAAGCCTCCTGTCGCGAGGTCCGTGAGATAGCTGCGCATCATCTCGACGACATCCGAGCAAAGCTCAGTGACTTAAGAAAACTCGAACGCCTGCTGGCCAAGACCGTGGCCCGATGTTCGGGCAAAACGGCACCTGATTGCCCGGTGTTGGACATTCTCGATATCCAGCGCTCGAAATAGGGACGCAGGTCCGGTTCGAGTCATGAGCTGCCCGAAGGCACGTTCCGACGTGGGTTTCGCTGTTTATTCGAGAGCAGCCGGCATAGCGGATGTGGCGGCACTCGCAATTCGGACCATAACCTGCCCATAGGTGCTCGCCGTCCTCATACCTGGACCATCCTAGACAACGGATAGTGCGGCGACGCGCACAGCACCGCAAAGCTTTGCTTGCACCCGGACCGCTCGGCGAGCGGCTACTGCTCGATTGTGATGCGGGCGGCGCGGATGACGTCGCCCCAGAGTTTTGCCTGGGCCTTGATGAAATCGCCAGTCTCGTGCACGTCGAGCGGGCTTGCACCCACGAAGATCGTCTTGAGCCTCGCCTCTGCCTCGGGCGAGCGCATGGCAGTGACGATGGCCTTGTTGAGCTTCTCGCGCACTGCCGACGGTGTCCTCGGCGGCGCCATCAGGGCATAGAAAGTCGTCGAGCTGAACCCCGCAACACCGCTCTCGTCGATCGTCGGCACCTCGGGGATTTGGGAGAGCCGCGCCAGCGTTGCCACGGCGATGATCCTCACTCTGCCGCCCTGATGCAGCGGCAGGATGGTGCCGAGGTCGCAGAACATCGTGTCCACGTGCCCGCCGGCGAGATCGTTCGCTGCTGGCGCGGCGCCGCGATAGGGCACGTGCACGAGCTTCACGCCGGTGCGGCTCAAGAACAGCTCCATGGTGAGATGCGTGGTCGAGCCGTTGCCCTGGGAGGCATAGCTCATCTTGCCCGGATTGGCTTTGGCCAGCGCGATCAGATCCGCAACCGTATGCGCGGGCAAGTCGTTCTTCACCGCGAGCACATTCGGGCCTACCGCCATGATCGCCACCGGCTCGAGCGCCGCGGGATCGTAGTTGAGCTGCTTATAGAGAGCGGCGTTGGCAATGACGATGTTCGGCGGCGTGGCAAGCAGCGTGTAGCCATCGGGCTCCGCGTTCGCGACCATCTCTCCCGCGATGTTGTTGCCCCCGCCGGTGCGGTTTTCCACCGCCACCGGCTGGCCCCACGCCTTGTGCAGGGCGTCGGCAACGACGCGGGTAGAGAGGTCGACGCCGCCGCCCGCGGGCACGGCGACGATGATCCGCATCGGCCGATTGGGAAAATCGGGATACGGCTGGGCTCCTGCGTGTGCGGCGATAAGAACGGCGGCGACGCTAAGCACTGCGGCGAAATACCATCTTCTGCGCGATCTGATATGCATGCGGTTGAACCTCACGCCGGCTCGAAGGCGTAGCCGGCGCCCTTGCGTGTGAGATAGCCGAAGCCCGGTGCATTCACGTGCGCGCCGGCGATGGCCACGCGCTCGGCGGCGATCATGTCGAGCACGCGCAGCCGCGAACGCCGCGCCAGGTCGGGATCAAGATCATATTTGACCGCGGTATTCGGGTGCGCGATCTGGATCGCGGAGAAATGCACCAGATCGCCCCAGGCGATGAACGCGTCGCGCCCCGCGCCGATGCGCCAGCAGGTGTGGCCCGGCGAATGGCCCGGCGCCAGCAGCGGCACGCAGCCGACGACTTCCTCTGCGTCATGCATGCGCCGGATGCGCTCCAGATAAGGCTTCATGTTGAGCTTGTTGCGCGCGCGGGTCCGCTTCACCGCATCGGATTCCGAGCCGTCGTTCTCGGCCATCCAGAAGTCGAGCTCCTGGGCGTGTACCAGGATCTCGGCGTTGGGGTAGACCGCCTCCCCCGCGTCGTTCACCAGCCCGTTGGCGTGATCGGGGTGGATATGGGTGAGGACGATGTGAGTGACATCGACGGGATCGATCCCGGCCGCTTTCAGATTGGCAGGCAGCTTGCCGAGGGTGGGCTGCATGGTGTTGCCGGCGCCGGCATCGATAAGCACCGTCGCGCCATTGCGCCGGAGCAGGAAATTGTTGACCGCAATGAACAGCGAGCCGTCGGCCGTTCCGCCGACGAGCTCCTCGGACTGTGCCCGTTCCATGCCGAGCACGAGCTCGAGCGAAGTCTTCAGCATGCCGTCGCTGAAGCCCTTCAGCTCGATATCACCGCAGCGAAATTCTCGCATGATCGGCAGCTCCGCATCCCATGCCGGCTCGACGATCAGAAACCCTCCCGCGCCAGCGTAATCATGCAGCTCGCGGAAATTACGACAGCCAGAGCCAGCACGGCGAAGGCGCCGATGAACCCGCCCGTCGCCTGCAGGATATAGCCGATCATGGCAGGCGAAATCGCGCCGACGATCTGCGTTATCAGGGCGCGCACCCCCTGCGTTTTGCCCATGCCGGCTGCACTCACGATGCTGTGCATGAGCATCTCGGCGCAGGAGATGCCCACCTGCTGGGCACAGAGCGCGCATATCATCAGGACGACACTTGCTGCCGGGCTGGGCGCGAGCGCGGCAGCCATCAGAAAGATGGCGGCGAGGATCCAGCCGGTGCCGGCAAGGGGCGCGCGGCGAAAGATCCGGTCGGACAGATATCCCACGATGAGGATCGTAGCGACGGCAAAGCCGAAGATCACGAAGGTCAGGTAGCCCGACATGCTGAAAGAGAATTGCCTTGCGGTGCGCAAGTAGGTCGGCAGCCAGATCGACCAGCCCCAGAAGAAGATCGCATTGCAGGAGATGGCGATGGTCGCCAGCCAGAACCGGTAGTTCCTCCAGACATTGCCAACCGATTTCAACACCTGCCCGGGCGCGTCCTCGTTGTGCTCGATCGCGCCGCGCACAACGAGCTCAATCTCCGCGGCATTGGCGCTGCCATGCTCCTGCGGACGGTCGGCAACGAGGAACCACACCATCGGCAGCGGCAGGATGAGCGCGAGGATACCCATCGCATGGAACTGCCAGCGCCATCCCACGACCAAGATAAGACCGGTAATCACCAGTCCAACGAGCATCGGTCCAATCATGGTACCGATCCACCAGAAGGAGGTGGCGCGTCCGCGCTCCTTGAGCGCGAACCAGTTGGCCACGAGCGCAAGGGTGAGCGGATAGAGCGCCGCCTCGCCGGCGCCCAGCACGATGCGCGACCACAGCAGCTGGTCATAGCTCGCAGCCACACCCGACCAGAAGCAGCTCAGCGCCCATGCCACGAAACTCAAGGCGCAGGTCTTGCGCGGGCCCACGCGCTCGACCAGCCATCCCCAAAGCGGCGCGAACAGCCCATAGGCGAGGAAGAGACCGCTCGACAGCCAGCCGAGCTTCCCCTGCTGGCCCGTAAGGCCGAGCTCATTGAGGAAATTCTGATCGTTCATCACGATTGCCATGTTGCTCTTGTCGAACATGGAGACGATCCAGACGACCAGCAGCGTCGGCGCGATATGGGTCCAACGGATGTTGCTGGCGCCGCTGACTTTAAGGGCCGATTCGGCCTGGCTTGTTATCGCGCTCATGGTCCCCTCCCTGGTCGGGGGTTGTGGATGGCGTTATCGCGCCGCCCTTCGCGCCCTATTGAAACGGCTGTTTTCTCCGGTTGGAAGAGCGAAAAGTCGCCGAAAGCCGAGCGGCGATTGCGGGCTGCAGGGCGGCTTTGTCGCGCGGAAATACTCCCATCCGCCGTTGTTGCGCACCGCCAGGGCTTGGTAATTAACAGGGCTTGGCAATTAACAGGGCTTGGCAATTAAGTCGTCTTGGCAATACACTTGCCGTCGGCGGCCGGAGCTACCGCTTCGGCGGTCCGGATCAGCAAGGCAGGGCGACTCCCATGAACATCCGCGAGACCGCGCCTCGCATCAGCGAGCTCGAGAAGATTTCCACCCGCACCGACACGCGCGATTACCTCGCCAAGACGGGGCCGGTCACCGACAAGCTCAAGGACTGGCTGGTGGTCGATGTGGATGCCCACGTCAACGAGACCTCGTTCTGGTCGGAAGTGACCGAGCGCATCGACAATGATGTGCTGCGCTATATCGCCCAAGCTTTCCGTGAACGCACCGGTGCCCCGCCCGGCCTCATCAACGTCAATGGTCCGCTGTTCCAGGATGTCGCCGGCCGCATCATGCACCAGCAGGCGCTCGCGGAGCAGACCCCGCCTGGCCTGCACCGTCAGGTGCAGCTCTGCCAGCGCGCCATGGACGCCATGGGCATCGACTACATGGTGGTGTTTCCCACCCCCATGCTCTCGCTCGGCATGCATCCCCAGGCGGATGCGGAAGTCGCGCTGGGCAACGCCTATAACCGTTGGCTGATCGAGCAGATCCTGCCCCAGGACAAGCGCCAGAAGGCGCTGCTTTACCTGCCGTTCAACGATCCCGTAGCCTCGGTCGAGACGGTGGAACGCTTTGCCGATGCGCCGGGCGTGGTCGGCTTCTCGGTCACCTCCACGCGCCACAAGCCGGTCTGGCACAATTCCTACATGCGCCTTTATGCGGCGCTGCAGGAGACAGGCAAGCCGCTCGGCTTCCACGCCGGCTTCACCTGGGGCGACCCCTCGTTCCAGCAGCTCAATCGGTTCATCGGGATGCACTCGCTCTCGTTTGCGCATTTCAACATGCTCCACATGACCAATTGGGTGCTCAACGGCCTGCCTGAGCGCTTCCCCGGCCTCAAGGTGATCTGGATCGAGAGCGGGCTTGCCTGGGTTCCGTTCCTGATGCAGCGGCTCGATTCCGAATACATGATGCGCACATCGGAATGCCCGCTGCTCAAGCGCCGGCCAAGCGAGTACATGCAGGAGATGTACTACACCAGCCAGCCGCTTGAGCGCAGCAACATGAAGCTCACCCAGGCGACCTTCGAGGCGATGAACGCGGAGACGCAGCTCCTCTATGCCTCCGACTGGCCGCATTGGGACTTCGATGCGCCGAGCTCGATAACCAAGCTGCCGTTCCTCAACGAGCAGGCCAAGCGCAACATCCTCGGGCTCAACGCCGCGCGACTCTTCGACCTCGAAGTGCCTGCGGCGAAATCCGGCAAGAAGATGCCGGCGCAGCCGGTGCCCGTGCCGGCGGAATGAGCTCCACCGCGGTAAAGGCCGATATCGCAGCACCTGCGGGCGAGTTCTGCTCGCTCGCCGAGGAGGCGATGCGCAACGCCGCCCTCGACCTCGTCCCTGACGAGGTCCTGCAGCGGGTGTTGTCCGCTGCGGTGCGGCTCTACACTGCCAAGTCCGAGGGCAGGGCGCGGGAGCTTGCGCCCTTTGGCGAGCGGCCGGTGAATGCCACCGAGGCGGTCACCGCCATCTGCGCGATCATGCGCGCGGCCAACCTCAATTTCTTCGATCTGCAGATGTGGTATCGCCGCGCGCCGAATGAGTAACACTCTCCGTCATGGCCGGACTTGTTCCGGCCATCCACGTCTCGGCGGCGGTATAAGACGTGGATGCCCGCGACAAGCGCGGGCATGACGGTGTAGAACGCGATGAAAACTAACAGGGGTGAAGCGATGAACGAGGTCATGGTGGGCGAATTGCGCGAATTCGCGGAGGGCGGCTATCGCGTGCTGCGGGTCGATGATTTCGAGTTCGGGATCTTCCGCCAAGGCGGCCGGCTCACCGCATACGAGAACTTCTGCCCCCATGACGGCGGCCCGGTGTGTCAGGGCAAGGTGATCCCGCGGGTCGAGGAGGAGATCGCGCCCGACCAGACAAGCCGCGGGCTTCGCTTCTCCGACCGGCGCAACATCGTCTGTCCGTGGCACGGCTGGGAGTTCGACATCGAGACCGGCCGCCACTGCGGCGATCCGAAATATCGGCTGCGGCCTGTGAATATCCGGGTCGAGGACAGTCGCGTCTACGTGACGCTTCCCAACACCTGACAGTGAATAAAGGATACGACTACGTCATTGTCGGCGGGGGCTCCGCCGGATGCGTGCTGGCCAATCGGCTGAGCGAAGACGGCAGCGCCAGCGTGTTGCTGCTCGAGGCCGGGGGCAGGGATGTGCACCCCTTCATCCACATCCCCCTCGGCATGGGCAAGATGCACGAATACGACATGTTCAACTGGGGCTATCACACCGAGCCCGAGCCGAGCCTCAACGGGCGGCGCATCGAGGCGATGCGCGGCAAGGTGCTTGGCGGATCCTCCTCCATCAACGTGATGGCCTATACCCGCGGCCATCGCGGCGACTATGACCGCTGGGCGCAGAAGGGCGCGCGCGGCTGGTCCTATGCCGACGTGCTTCCCTATTTCAAACGCTGCGAGACATGGGAGGGCGGGGAGAATACCTGGCGCGGCGGATCAGGCCCGATCGGCACGCAGCTCGCAAAGACGCGCGATCCCCTCTACGACGCCTGGATCGAGTCCGCCAAGCTCGCCGGCGTCCCGGTGACCGATGATTACAACGGCAAGGACCAGGAAGGGTTCGGCCGCGGCCAGTACACCATCCGCAACGGCTACCGCTCGTCGGCTTCGGCCGCTTATCTCAAGCCGGCGCGCAACCGCAGCAATCTGACGGTCGTCACCGGCGCCCATGCGCGGCGCGTCATCCTGCGCGGAACGCGCGCGGCCGCAGTGGAGTACGCCGATCGACGCAATGGCAGCATCGAGGTGCAGGCCGATAAGGAAGTGATCCTCTCGGCCGGCACGTTCAACACGCCGCCCCTGCTGATGCTCTCAGGCATAGGCCCGGCGGGGCATCTCAAGCAGATGGGGATCAAGCCGGTGGTCGATCTCCCCGTGGGCAAGAACCTGCAGGACCATCTCGCCGTCATCATCTTTTTCGCCCGCGATGACGAAAGCACCTTCCGCCACGACATGCGCTTCGACCGCATGGCCGTGGCGATGATCCGTGCCTATCTCTTCGGCACCGGCCCCGGCACGGTCGTGCCCGGCGGGCTGCACGCCTTCATCAAGACTTGCCCCGAGCTTGCGGTACCGGACGTCGAGTTCATGTTCCGCGGCGCGCCGGCGCAGACGCACCTCTGGTTCCCGCTCATTCGGCCCGCCTATCCCGACGGCTACGGCATCCGCCCGACCCTGCTCCATCCCGACAGCCGCGGCGAGATCCTGCTGCGCTCGAGCGATCCGCATGCGCCCCCGCGCATCGTCTACAATTTCTTCTCCGCATCAGACGATCTGCCGCGGCTGCGCGAAGGCTTCAAACGCGCCCGCATCGTTGCCTCTCAGCAGCCGATGAGCCGTTTCCGCGGCGCGGAAGTCAGCCCAGGAGCGCAGGTGAAGACCGACGCCGAGATCGACGACTTCATCCGGCGGACCGCGATCACGGCGCATCACCCCTGCGGCACCTGCGCCATGGGGATCACGCCGGACACGGTCACCGATCCCGAGCTGCGCGTGCGCGGCGTCGAGCATCTGCGCGTGGTCGATGCGTCCGCCATGCCCGACCTCGTCTCCGCCCACATCAATGCCTGCGTGCTGATGATGGCGGAGAAGGCCTCAGACATGATCCGCGGCAAGCCGCCCCTTCCGCCCGACCTCGCGGCGTGAGCTCGCCGAGGGTGGGTTAGATGTTAGTCGCCCGCTCCAGCTGGCTTGCTGGCGTAACCCGCCAGGCTACCATGCTCGGCCGAGAGCGCGCCTGATCCGCTCCCACCCTCCTGCGAAGCTGAGAACACAATACCCTCTCGCGCATGTCTGTGCCCGTCTTTCGTTTCGCGCCCAGTCCCAACGGCTATCTGCACCTCGGGCATGGGCTCTCCGCGCTCATCAATTTCGACATGGCGCGTGCGATCGACGGACGCTTCCTGCTGCGCATCGAGGATATCGATGCCGCGCGTTGCCGTCCGCAATACGAAGATGCGATCTGCGAGGATCTGAGCTGGCTCGGCTTGCGCTGGGAGGAGCCGGTGTGGCGCCAGAGCGCGCATTTCGATGACTACCGCGCCGCGCTGGCGAAACTCGACGCAGTGGGTGTCCTTTATCCCAGCTTCGAAAGCCGCGGCGAGATCGCGCGCATGCTCGCGCAGCGCAGCGATTGGCCGCGCGATCCTGACGGCGCCCCGCTCTATCCCGGGCATGCGCGTGCGCTTTCGCCGGCAGCACGCCGCGCCCGCATGGCCTCGGGCGAACCCTACGCCCTGCGTCTCGACATGACCGCGGCGATGGCGCATGCAGGGCCGTTGACGTTCACCGAGACCGGCGCCGGCCCGCAGGGGCAAAGCGGTAGCATCGCGGCGGCTCCGCAGGTCTGGGGCGATGTCGTGCTGGCGCGCAAGGAGATCCCCGCGAGCTATCATCTCTGCGTGGTCATGGACGATGCAAAGCAGGGAGTCAGCCACATCGTGCGCGGCCAGGACCTGTTCTGGGCAACCAGCGTGCACCGGCTAATCCAGGCGCTGCTGGGGTTGCCGGTGCCGGCCTATCACCACCATCGTCTCATCCTCGACGAGCACGCCCGCAAGCTCTCGAAATCGACGCAGGCGACATCTTTGCGTGCGCTGCGCGCGGGCGGCGCCACGCCTGCGGATATCCGCGGGCTGGTGGGGCTTGCGTCTGCGTAGCGTCTGCGTAGCCCGCATGAGCGCAGCGATATGCGGGTTCGCGCACCGCGTCCGAGTTCCGGATATCGCTTCGCTCATCCGGGCTACAAAACTGATACACTAGGGGACAGCCGGGTAGGGGCGGGTTTGAAACCCGCCCCTACGGCGGCACGCTCCGGTGCAGACAGGTGCATCCCCCATGCCCGTTCCCAAGCACGTTTACGATCCGCCCTTTGACATCGTGCGCGCGAGCCATATCGCGCTCGGGGTCACGGACCTGGCGCGCAGTCGCGCCTTCTACGAGGGCGCGCTCGGGCTGCATGTCGAGGACGCAACCAAGGACGCGATCTATCTGCGCGGCGTCGAAGAGCGGCAGCATCACTCCCTCGTGCTCGGCCGGGAGTCGCAGCCGAGCGCGCACCACGTCGGGTTCAAGGTCGCCTCCGAGGAGGAGCTCGACAAAGCTGCCCGCTATTTCCGATCGAAGGGCATCGCGCATGCCTTCGTCGAGCGGCCATTCCAGGGCCGCACGCTGCTTGCTACCGATCCTTCCGGGATGCCGATCGAGCTTTATTTCCGCATGGAAAAACGCGAGCGGCTCCTGCAACAGTACGGGTATTACAAGGGCGTGCACCCGCAGCGGCTCGACCATTTCAATGTCTTTGCTCCCGACGTGCAGGGCGCCGTCGATTTCTACGCCTCGATCGGTTTTCGTCTCACCGAGTACGCCGAGGAGGAACCGCCCAAGGCGCGCATCGCTGCAGCCTGGATGCACCGTAAAGGCAACGTGCACGACCTCGCTTTCACCAACGGCGAAGGACCGCGCCTGCATCACCTCGCTTATTGGGTGCCGACCGCGATGCACATCATCCATCTCTGCGACCTCTTGGCCACGACCGGCTATCTCGCCAGCATGGAGCGTGGACCGGGCCGTCACGGCATCTCCAACGCCTTCTTTCTCTATGTGCGCTGCCCGGATGGACACCGCGTCGAGCTCTACACCTGCGATTATCAGACCATGGATCCCGACCACGAGCCCATACGCTGGTCGCTGCGCGATCCGCGCCGGCAGACGTTGTGGGGCCAGCCCGCGCCACGCTCGTGGTTCGAGGAGGGTACGGCCTTTGCCGGTGCGCTGCCCCGCGCGGCGCTGTTCGAGGCCGACGTGCTCGTCGCAAGTTAAGGAGAAGGCATCGTGCAGTCCAATCCGTTGGCGGGCAAGAAGCTGCGTTACATGATCGGGACGGATAATCCCGGCAAGGGCAATGCAGACGAGGTCGTCGAGGTAGGCTACGACTGGGAGAAGCAGGTGCCGGGCTGTGCCAGCATCGCCTACTGCAACCTGTTCAACGAGAAATATTCCGAGCAGAGCAGGCAGGAGCGGGCGCGGTACGCGCCGTACCTCAAGACATCAGATACTGCCGAGGACTATGGCGAGGGGCAGATCGACCCCCGCGGCGAAGGCTGGAAGCGCAATCTGGTTGAGCAGCTCGAGCGCAGGAGAGAGCAGGGATTCGCGTACATCGAGCTGGACAATCCCGACGCCTACTCGGTCGCGGACGTGGTCGGAGCGGTGGAGCTCGCCGAGAGCTACGGCCTCAAGGTGATCGCCAAGAACCCGGGGCTGATGGAGGGCGACGCTTTGCCCTACGTGGCGCACCGCAACGTCTATGGCATCATCGTGGAAAAAGGCGCGGGCAATCCGCAGGAGATGGAAGCGCTGCGCCGGCGTGCGGGCAAGCCCGACATGCCGGTGTGGTTCGTTTTCTTTGACAAGCGCAAGGGAGCCGATGCCGGCAAGAAAGCGGCCGCGCAGGCAGTCGGGCTTGCCCGGCCGTATGGTGGCATGCATGTGAGCTATTCGCCGGCGGGCGAATACACCCACTCCGTCGATGCGATGACTTGAAGCTAGGAGCGGCCGGCGCTGCGAAAATCCTTGGCGGCCTTTCCCGCAGATTTGAAGGTGCCGAAAGCCTCCTTTGCCGTCATGGCGACGGTCGTTTCAATGTCGGACAGGCTGCCTCCTGCGGCGGCGGCAAGGATTGCGCACGCGGCAGCCTTCTCATCGGGGAATTCACCGATGACCATCCAGTCATGATGGCCGAACGTCAAGTACCACCCGATGAGCTTGCCGCCTACGCTCTTGAACAGCTTGGCAACCGCATCCTCACGGTTTTCCGGTGTGGCCAGCATGCCTTTGATAGCGTCTGAAGTGAAGCGACCACGTGAGATGTAGATCGGCATGGCATCCCTCCAAATTTTACATACTCGCCCCTTGCGGGCGACAAACACTACTGCCGCAGCCTGCACGCGTTCAAGGGAGACCCCGCAAACATCCCTGCCTTGTCATTCCGGCCGACCCAGCCGGGCGCGCTTGGCCGGGACGACAGCCATTACTCGGTGATGCATTACAAATGCGCCGCTTCATAAATTTAGGCGATCTCATTCAACGCGACCGCGACCCGGAGAAGGTCGCGATCATCGACCTCGGGGGCGAGCAGGTCGCGCGCGAGTTTACCTATGCTGGGCTCGATGCCCTGGCGAACGGGGTTGCCCGCGCGCTGGCGCGGCGCGGCTTTGCCCGGGGCGAGCGCGTTGCAATCCTCTCCGCCAATCGCGCGGAATATCTCGCGGCGTATTTCGGGATCATGCGTGCCGGTCTGGTTGCGGTCCCTGTCAGCTTCAGGTTTCCCCGCCGCGACATCCATTTCATTCTGCAGGATGCCGGAGCACAGCTTGTCTTCTGCGATGAGGCGCGCTGCGGCGATGTCCCCGACGATCTTGCGCGGGTGCAATTCGGGCGTGAGGGAAACGGCGGCTTTGATGATTTCCTTGATCTCGGTGCGTTCGAGCTCGTCGTGCCGCAGGCGAGGGAGCCTGCCATGTTTCTTTACACTTCCGGCTCCACCGGACGGCCCAAAGGCGTGGTGCTTTCCCACCAGAGTCATATCTGGGTGGTCGAGACCCGACTGGCACCGGGCCTCGATCGGCATCGGTATCTCATTGCCGCGCCGCTCTATCACATGAATGCGCTTGCCCTGAGCAAGCTGGCCTGCGCGGCCCATGCCAGCATGGTGCTGCTGCCGCAATTCTTGGCGCGGTCCTATATCGACGCCATCGGCCGCTATCGTTGCAGCTCGCTTACCGCGGTGCCGCCGATGATGGCGATGATGCTGCGGGAAAAAGCGCGACTTGCTGCGACCGACCTTTCCAGCGTCGAGGCCGTACGCATGGGCTCCGCGCCGGTCAGCCCGGCGCTGATGCAGGGTATTCGCGCGGCACTGCCCCGGGCTTCGGTCACCAACGCGTATGGGACGACCGAAGCCGGGCCGGTCGTCTTCGGCCCGCATCCCAACGGGCTTGCGCAACCCGAGATGTCGGTCGGCTATCCGCATCCGCAAGTCGAGCTGCGCCTGGTCGCGAGTGACAGCGCCGGCGCAGAGCAGGGCGTGCTCGAGATGCGATGTCCCGCCCTCATGAACGGATATCACAACCGGCCGCAGCTCGCGGCGCCGTTCACCGCGGACGGGTTTTACGTGACCGGCGACGTTTTCCGGCGCGACGATCAGGGTTTCCACTATTTCATCGGACGGGCGGACGACATGTTCGTATCGGGCGGCGAGAACATCTACCCGACCGACGTCGAGCGCATGCTGGAGCGCCACCCCGGAGTCGCCCAGGCGGCGGTGGTGCCTCTCGACGACGACATCAAAGGGCAAAAGCCGGTCGCTTTCGTGGTGCGCAAGCTCGGCCTCACCCCGACCGCTGACGAGATCAAGGGCTTTGCCCTGGCCAATGCGCCCGCTTATGCCCATCCTCGGTTCGTGTGGTTTGTGGACGAGTTGCCGCTTGCAGCGACCAACAAGCTCGACCGCTCGGCGCTGCGCCGGCTGGCGCAGGAGCGTGCCGCGCAAGGCGACAGCGTTCCGTAGGGGCGCGCCAATGGAGGCGCCTCAAGAAACGCTTTGCGTTTTTTGGACCCTACGAACCACGCACGAAAAGGATATGTAGGGGCGGGTTTGAAACCCGCCCCTACAGAACGGCGAGGGTAACGCGGTGGGTATGACGGCGCAGATGGCGGACGAAACTGAGAGATCAGCTCAGGCTGTCTCACCGGTGCGCGCGCAAGCCGGACGACAGCTTCCGCTGGGCGAGGAAATCTTTCTCGACCATGTCGGGTTCTTTGTGCGCGACGTGGAAGAAGCCAACCGCGCGCTGCGGCGCACGGGCTTCGCCCCAACGCCGCCCTCCCTCCAGGTCAATCCGGATCCGGGCGGTGGTGCGGCCCGCCTTACCGGCACCGGCAATATCACCGCCATGCTGTCGCAGGGCTATATGGAAGTGTTGTTCAAGACCGCCGACACGCCGCTTGCCGGCGAGCTCGAAGCAGCAACCGCGCACTATCCCGGCCTGCATCTCGCGGCCTTTGCGGTCGCTGATGCGGTCGCGGCGCATCGCCGCCTGGCGCAACACGGCTTTCGCGTGCGTCCGCTCGCCGAGATGGAGCGGCCGGTGGACAATAACGGCGCGCCGGGAACGGCCGCTTTCACGGTGGCGCGCGTCGAGCCTGGGGAGATGCCGGAGGGCCGCATCCAGATGCTCGCGCATCATACCGAGAGCATGGTTTGGCAGCCGCGCTGGCTCTCGCATCCAAACGGCGCGCTGGCACTGACGCGGGTTACGATCGCAGTCGCCGACGTGGCGGAAGCGGCGCAACGCTATGCGAGATTTACCGGCCGCAAGCCGCGCGCTGCCGAATTCGGAGAGGCGTTCGCGCTTGATCGCGGCCAGGTCGATCTCGTCACCGCCGACGGGTTTCGGCGTATGCTGCCCGAAATATCCGTACCGTCCCTGCCATTCATGGGCGCTTGCGAGATCCGGGTGCGGTCGCTTCCCGCGCTCGCCGCTATGTTGAAAAAGGCGGGGCTACAAACACATCGGAGGGAGGAAATGTTGATCGCCGAATTTCCTGCGGAAATCGGGCAAGGAGCCTGGCTGTTCAGGGAGTAACCCTAGCCATGCCAGGTACGCTCGAAGCGTTCCTGCAACGGCGGCCATACAACGCCGTCGGCGACTTTGTGGACGCCAATGTCGATCGCGGCCTCGCCGGCAAGGTCGCATTCACCGACGGCGAGCGATCCATCACCTATGGCGAGCTGCAGGAGGCCACCTTTCAATTCGCCGCAGCGCTGCGGACCCTGGGGTTGCGCCGGGAGGATCGGTTGGTGGTCATTTTGCACGACACCGTCGATCATCCCGTTGCGTTCTGGGGCGCCATTCGCGCCGGCATCATCCCCATACCCGTGAACACGCTGCTCGCGGCCGAGCAATACAAATATCTGCTGGCCGACAGCCGCGCCGCGGCAGTCGTGGTCGCAGCCCCGCTTGCGCCGACGATGCTGGCAATTCGCGCCGATCTCCCGCAGCTCTCCGCAGTGATCGTGGCGGGAGCAAGCTCGCAGCAGCGGGCGCAATGGCCCGAGGCGCTGTTCCTGGAGGACCTGTTGCGCGAGGCTCCGCGGCAACGGTTCACCGCGGCTACGTTGTCCGACGAGGTCGCGTTCTGGATTTACACCTCGGGCTCGACCGGAGATCCCAAGGCGGTCAGGCACGTGCATACGAGCCCCATGGCGGCGTCGCGGCTCATGGGTCAGGGGGTGATCGGGATTGCCGAGAATGACGTCGCATTCTCGGCAGCGAAGCTCTCCTTCTCCTACGGCCTGGGCAACGGCGTGCTGTTTCCTTCGTCTGTCGGCGCAAGCGCCGTGCTCCTGCCGGAGCGGCCGACACCCCAGGCGGTGATGGCAACCCTGCGCCGGCATCGTCCCACGATCTTTTACGCGGTGCCGTCGCTTTATGCCGCGCTGCTGGCGCATCCCGACATCGGTCGCGGGGCCGGATCCGACCGGTTGCGGCTGTGCATCTCGGCCGGCGAGGCGCTGCCCGCAAAGCTCGGCGAGCAATGGCGCTCCGTCGTGGGAGTGGACATTCTCGATGGCCTGGGCTCGACGGAGATGCTGCAGACTTTTCTGAGCAACCAGCCCCGCGACATCCGCTACGGCTCGACCGGAAAGCCGGTGCCGGGATACGAGCTCAAGATCGTCGGCGAGAGCGGACAGGAGCTTCCCGCAGGAGAGATCGGGGAGCTCGTCGTGCGCGGCCCCACCGCCGGGGAAGGCTACTGGAACCAGCGGGCGAAAAGCCGCCGCACCTTCGTCGGCGAGTGGACCTACACCGGCGACAAATATGTCCGCGACCATGACGGCTACTATCACTACTGCGGACGCAGCGACGACATGTTCAAGGTGAACGGCATGTGGGTGTCGCCATTCGAGGTCGAGGCCGCGCTCGTTGCGCATGAAGCCGTGCTGGAGGCGGCGGTGATCGGCAAGCCGGATGGCGACGGTTTGATCAAGCCCAAGGCCTTCATCGTGCTCAAGAACGGATACAGCGCCGACGAGCAGCTGTTCGAGGCGTTGCGCGCGCAGGTGAAGGAACGCGCCGGGGCGTGGAAATATCCGCGCTGGATCGATGTCCGCCCCGATCTGCCGCGCACGGCCACGGGAAAGATTCAGAGATTCAAGCTGCGGGAGTGATGCGGTTTATACCTCCCCCTTTCAGGGCAGGGCCTATCGCATATGGGCTGTCGTCCCGGCCAAGCGAGCCCGGCTCCGGCCCCCGCGTACGCGGGGGCGGGACCCAGTAATCCACGGCCGGCGTGAAAGCGCGAGCTGCTTCGGTTACTGGATTCCGGCTCTCCCTCGCCGGGCGAAGCCCGGCTCGCTCGGCCGGAATGACAAGCGTGGCTTGCTGCACCGTTGCGTCCATATGCGATTGTCCTGCCTTTCAGGAGGAGGTATTGCCCTCACCTGCGAACAGCCGTGTCACCAGGCGGCGCGCCAGCACGCCGGCGACCCGGCGGCGATAGTGACCCGGCGTGAACGTGGTCTTCATCGACATGATCTGATCGCGCACGAGCCGATCGAGTTCGTCGAGCACGCGCTCGTCGAGCGGCCCGCCGCAGAGCGCATCGGTGCCTTCGAGCAGGACCGGACGCGGATTGGTGCCGGTGAAGGCCACACGCAGATCGATGAGCGCATCGCCGTGGCGGCGCAACGCCACCGCAACGCCGGTGACGGGGTATTCGATGGAGCGGCGAATGCGGATCTTGTCATACGCCGAGCGCAGGCCGGGCGTGTTTCCTGCGCGCACCCGCGCGATCAGCTCGCCCGGACGCAGTGCGAGATAATATTTGCCGTCGCCCCTCGTCTCGGTCATCGGCTCGTCCTGCCGGGCATAACCGATGTAGAGCGAGGACAGCGGGAGCCTGCGCGTTCCGCTCGGTCCGGCAAGCTCCACTTCCGCGCCAAGGGTCATCAGGGCCGGCGCAAGATCGCCGCTGAAGGTCGCAAAGCATATGCCGCAACTCTTCGGAGCAACGTGACAGATGTCGCCCGTTGTCTTGAGGCAATGATTGTTGGCAGAGCGCCACCACTCGCTCTGATTATAGAACAGGCAGCGGGTGTCGAGGCACAGATTGCCTCCGACCGTGCCCATGTTGCGATGCGTGGGGCCGGCAATGCAGGCAGCGGCCTGCGCGAGCACGGGATAGTATCGCACGATCTCGGGATGCACGGCGACCTCGGCGAGGGTGGCGGCGGCGCCGATCTCGACCCCCTGGGCGTCTACATGGATGCCCCGCAGCTCGTTTACGCCGGTGATGTCGATGAGGCTTTCCGGGGCGACGATGCCGCGCCGGATGTTGACGAGGAGGTCAGTGCCGCCGCCGAGAAGCCGGCCGTCGGGATGATCCCTGCGCGCTTTGAGAGCTTCATCCAGCGTGGTCGGGCGAAGGAGCTGGAAAGGGGCCAGCGCGTCCATCAAGCCGCCCGGCTACGCCCGGTGTGGGCGCGGCGATGTTTCTCGATCGCCGCGAACACGCGGTCCGGCGTAACCGGGAGGTCGTTGAAGCGCACGTCGATCGCGTCGGCGATCGCATTGGTGAGCGCCGGCAGGAATGCAGCGAGCGAGCCCTCGCCCGCCTCCTTCGCTCCGAACGGCCCATGCGGGTCGTTGCTCTCGACGATGCCGACCTCGATGGGAGGCGAATCCGCGATGGTCGGAACGCGGTAGTCGAGCATATTGCCGGTGATGAGCAGGCCGTCGTGATAGGCGGTCTCCTCGCTCATGGCCTGGCCCATCCCCATCCACACCGAACCCTGCACCTGGCCTTCCACGGTGAGGCGGTTGAGCGCCTTGCCGCAGTCATGCGCCACCCAGACCTTGTCGACGCTCACCACGCCGGTGTCCGCATCGACGCTGACCTCGACCACCTGCGCGGAATAGCTGTAGCCCATGGTGCCGCCGATGGCGGCGCCGCGGTATTTCTTGCCGCCGTGGGATTCCGGGGTGGTGGAATAGGTGCCGGTCACGGTGATGGTACCGCTGTCCCGCAGCGCTTCGGTGACCACTTCGTTGAAGGTCAGGCCCTTGTCCTGGGCGCCGGCGCGATAGACCTCGCCGAGGCATTCGACCTCCTCCGGCTTGGCATCGAGCTTGCGCGCCGCCGCTGCTACCAGCACGCGCTTGAGATTGTGCGCCGCGTCGAGGGCGGCGTTGCCCACCATGAAAGTCACCCGCGAGGAGTAGGAGCCGTTGTCCTTCGGTACCACTTCGCTGTCGCCGGTCACGACCCGGATTCTCCCGAGATCGAGGCCGAGGATCTCGCCCACGGTCTGCGCCAGGAGGGTGGTCGAGCCCTGGCCGATATCGGCGGCGCCCGAAAGCACGACGATCGAGCCGTCGAAATCGAGCTTGATCTTCACCGTCGCGTGCGGCTCGCCGGTCCAGTTCACCGGCTTGGAGGCGCCGCTGATATAGTGGGAGCATGCAAAGCCCAGGCCCTTGCCCTTGCTCAATCTGCCTTTGCGCGCTTTCCAGCCGCTCGCCTTCTCCACCCAGTCGACGCATTCCGGCAGGCCATAGCTGTTCACCATCAGATCGTTGTCGGTGAACGTGGGCGCAGTGAGATAATTCGTGCGCCGCACCGCGATGGGATCGAGCGCCATCTCATGTGCCATCTGGTCGAGCAGGCTCTCGAAGGCGAAGCGGATATCGACGGTGCCGTGGCCGCGGAAAGCGCCGCAGGGCGGCGTGTTGGTGAGCACGCGCTTGCCGATGTATTTGACGTTGTGCAGGTCGTAGATGGCGTAGAGCATCGAGCCCGCATAGAGGATGGTGACCACGCCATAGCCGGAATGGGCGCCGCCGCGCTGGTAGCATTCGCATTCGACCGCGGTGATGCGCCCATCCCTGCGCATTCCGAGCTTGAGCCGGATGTCGGTTTCCGGCCGGCCGCGATGGGTGATGAACGTCTCCTCGCGGTTGATCATCATGCGCACGCATCCGCCGGCGCGCTTTGCCAGCAGCGCTGCTATCAGCTCCACATTGAGCGCCTCGGTGCGGCACCCGAACCCGCCGCCGACATGGGGCTTGATCACGCGGATGCGCGACATGTCCATGTCGAGGACCTGCGCCAGCATGAGGTGGACGTAATAGGGGACCTGGGTGCTGGCATGCACAGTCATGCGGTCGCGCTCGCGGTCATACTCGGCGACGGCGGCGTGCATTTCCATCTGGTTCTGGCACACCTCGGCGCAGTTGTAGCTCGCCTCGCGCACGAGATCGGCTTCGCGCAGGCCCTGCTCGACGTTGCCGAGCTCGAACAGGACGTCGCGCTCCACATTGCCTGGACGGTGCGCATGGATGTTGCCCGCGCCCGGGGCCAAAGCTGTCTGGGCGGTGTAGTAGGCAGGTAATTCGCGCACCTTGAGCCTGATCAGCGCAATGGCGCGCTTGGCCGTGGCATCATCGATGGCGGCGACGGCGGCGACCGGCTCGCCGCGATAGCGCACCTTGTCCCGCGCCAGCGGGTGCTCGCTGCGCGCGATGGGAAGCACGCCGAAGGGTCTGTCGCAATCCGCCCCGGTAACGATCGCCTTCACCCCCGGAACGCGCAGAGCCTCGGCGATATCCACTTCGAGAATCTCGGCGTGGGAATAGGGGCTGCGATAGATGTGCCCCGCGAGCATGCCGGGTGCGATCAGATCGGCGGTGTATTTTGCTCGGCCCGAGACCTTTTCCGGCCCATCGATCATCGGCACGTAAGAGCCGATGTTGCGCGTGGGCAAGATCTCGTTCACGGCGATGCTCCGGCCGCGTGCAGGTCGGCGGCGTATTTGACCGCTTCGATGATTTTTACATAGCCGGTGCAGCGGCAGATGTTGCTGCCCAGGGCCGCGCGAATCTCATCCTCGTTGGGAAAGGGATTGCGGCGCAACAGGCCGGCCGAAGCCATGATAAAGCCCGGCGTGCAGTACCCGCACTGAGAGCCGAGCTTTTCGTGAAAGCCGCGCTGCACTGCCGAAAGCCGGCCCTCGCGCGCAAGAGATTCGATAGTGTCGACGCGCCGGCCCCCCATGGTCGCGGCGAGCGTGAGGCAGGAGAGGCGCGGGCGATCATCGACCAGGACGGTGCAGGCACCGCATTCGCCGCCGTCGCAGCCGGTCTTTGTTCCGGTGAGGCCGACGATCTCGCGCAGGTAGTCGAGCAGCAACAGGTTATCCGCCACTGCATCCGCGCGCGGGCGGCCGTTTAGCGTCAGCTCGAGCAGACGTGCCATTGGCCTTGACCTAACCCGGATTTCGGTTTTCGCAAGAAAGTTCAGCGGGTAGCAAATAAAATCTTCAATGCTGCAGCGCGGCAATAGCCCCATCCTGCGCCTCGCGGCGCGCGGCCACGAGCACGGCCCGCAGGCTTTCGCTGCGGGTATTGTGGGCGTGGAGCACTTCCGCGAGCGTGGGGTTGCGCTCGGCCGCGCTGCGTTGCGCCGGCGGCTTGAGCTGGGCGGAGAGGTAGGCGCCTTCGCGCCTGCCCGCCGCGACAAGCCCGCGCCCGAACGGCTGCTGCTCGCGCGCAAAGCGCAGGAGCCCGCCGGCTACGTCATCGCCTCGCACCGCCTCGGCGAGGCTTGCCGCCTCGAGCGCCGCCTTGGTGACGCCTGCGCCCACATGCGGTCGAGCTACGAACGCAGCGTCGCCCAGAAGCGCGACGCGCCCGAACACGGTGCTCGGGCTTTCGAGATCGAAGATGGGCTGGAAGAACGGCTGCGCACGGGCGAAGATTTCGGCGAGCTGCGGAGCGACCAGCGCCCTCGCGGCCGCCTTGATTGCGGCGATGACGTCGGGACGGATGAGCGGCGGGGGAATGGCGGGGCCGTGATATTTTCCGCTGGCGTCGGTGCAGAGATCGACGAGGGTGTCGGGATCGGTCGGCCGATACCAGACGATGTTGTAAGCGCGCCGGCCGACCTCGGTCTCGTTGTTGCGGCCGGGCACGGGATAGGCGAGGAACAGCTCGCCTTCGGGCAGGCAGAAGGTGTAGCGCTCGAAAATCTGCGCCCGGATGGCAGGAGGCACGTCGCTCTCGTCCAGCATGGCGCGCCAGGCGAGATAGCCGGCATATTGCGGCGCCAGGTCGGGGAGGAACTGCTCGCGCACGGTGGAGCGCCCCCCGTCGGCGCCGACGAGCAGCTCGCCTTGCGCCGCGTCGCCGTTGGCGAATACCGCGGTGACCGCGCGCGCATCCTGCTCGACGCGCACGAGCGACATGCCGAGCCGATAGCTTGTAGCCGGGAGGGGATCGCGCAACGCGCGGTAGAGCCGGCCCCATGAGCTCATCAGCCGCGCGGTGTACTGTTCGACCAGCACCCGCCCGCGCGCATCAAACACGATGATGCGGTCGAGCGGAACGCCCATGGTTGCGTCGAAGTCGATCCCGATGCGCCCGAGGATCTCGAGAAGCTGGGGATGGGTGCTCAGCCCCGCGCCGCGGCCGGTAAGGTCCTCCGGGTTGCGCTCAAAGACGGTCGTGTCCCAGCCTTCCCTGCGCAGGAGATGCGCCGCCAGGAGGCCGCCGAGCGAGCCGCCGATCACCAGCGCGCGTCGGGTGGATGTGGGCATGCTTCACTCTAACCATAGGGGATGGGGAGGCAGATATGAAGATCCTTATGGATTCCGGGACGCGCACCACAATGTAGGGGCGGGTTTGCAACCCGCCCGCGACCAGGTCACATCGCCCAGGACATGCTGTCGTGACCCGGCCTGTAGTTGCGGTTGGTCTGCGCGGCGTTGCGGTTGACCAGGGGGCGGCCGTAGAGCGGATGAGTCTGGCTGCGCACCTCGTGCTCGACCGTGAACAGCACCTCGCGGGTGTCGAGATCGATAACGTCCTTGAAGCGGTATTCGTGCTGGTTCACCTCGAGCGTAAGGAGGCCCAGCGCCTTGAGCTTGCGGTGGGGTGGGGAGAAGTTCGCGATGTAGATCTGCACGTGATGGCGGTCGTAGGGCTGCTCGGGCGCATCGGTTTCGCAGAACTCCCAGTACTGCTTCTCGCCGACCTGCACGCGGGCGCTTCTGCCGCTGCCGTTCTCGGTAACGCTGACGAGCGCCCCCATGACCTCGCGATAGAAGCGGGCGATGCGCTGCGCCGTGTCCGGACGCACATCGAAGCGGATGTAGGGCATGCCGAGCACGATGCGGCCGAAGCGCGCCGCTTCGGGCGCATGCACGTTGATGCGGTTGCCCCAGGGACAGACGGTCTCGACACAGTCGTTGCTCTCGTGGAAGTCGAACCGCGTGCCTTCGAGCGGCTTGCGCATTTGCGCAAGACGATCGAGCAGCGCGGCGCGGTCGGGCACGACGAGACCGGTGACGCCGCGCAGGATATCGGGTGTGCCGGTAGGCAGATGAAACTGGCTCACGCCGACGTTGACCCACATATTCCGTGTCCCGGTATTGAGGAAGGGATCGCGCGTTAGCCCCAGCCCGGTGATGTAGTAGCTGGTCGCGAGATGCTGATCGCTGATGCAGACGTTGACGTGCCCGAGATTGACGATGTTGCCGAGATCTTCGCTCGCGCGGTCATAATCGTTACCGGCCATGCTGGCTCCGTCGCCTCGATGCTCGTGACTACTCCGCGGCGCGCAGGAGCGGTGCCGGGCCGGCGCGGAACTGCTCGAGCAGCGCGGCTTCGTCCGCCTTGGCCGCCGCGAGGTGGCGCATCTTGACGTGCCCGAAGCCGCGAATTTTCTCCGGGATCGCCGCGAGACCAACCGCGATGTGATGATTGCCGGGGTCGAGCTTCGCCAGCACTTCCTCGATCATGCTCTCATACTCGCGCACGAGCCGGCGTTCGGTCCTGCGCTCCTGCGAGTAGCCGAAGGGATCCAACCCGGTTCCGCGCAGGAATTTGAAGCGTGCGAGCCACTTGAAGGCCGGAAAGATCCAGGGCCCGAAGGTGAGCTTTCTCGGCTCTCCGGTTGCCTTGTTCACCGGCGCGAGCAGCGGCGGCGCGAGATGCACGTCAAAGCGCAGATGCTCGCCGCCGAGCTCGCTCTGCACCTGCCTGATGAACGCGCCGTCGGAATAGAGCCGGGCCACCTCGTACTCGTCCTTGTAGGCCATCAGCTTGAAAAGATAGCGCGCGACCGCTTCGGCAAGGCCGCTCTTGCCGGGAGCTCGCGCGGTCTCGACGGCTCTGACCCGCTCGACCCGGTCGCGATAGCGCTCGGCATAGGCCGCGTTCTGATAGTCCGTGAGAAAGGCTTCGCGGCGGTCAATCATCTCATCCAACGATTGGGAAAGCTTGCGGGTATCGGCTGCGGCTTCGGCAGGCTTGAGCAAGGCCGCAACCGCAGCCGGGTCGACGGCGGCGCGCCGCCCCCAGTGGAAAGCTTGCTTGTTCATCTCAACGGCCTCGCCATTGAGCTCGATCGCCTGCTCGATCAACTCTGCCGCAAGCGGCAGCGCGCCGAGCTGATAGGCGTAGCCCACCAGAAAGATGTTGGCGCCGACCGTGTTGCCGAACAGCGCGGTTGCCGCGCGCGAGGCATCGATGAAATGCGTCTTCTCGCGGCCGGCATCGGCGATGATCGCGCGCTTGAGCCGCTCCGTCGGGAGGGAAAAATCAGGATTGCGCGTGAAGTCCCCGGGCAGGAACTCGGCGAGGTTGACCACCATCTCGGTCGATCCGTGTTTCACCGCGGCGAGCACCTTCTTGTTGCCGGCAACGACGATGTCGCCGCCGAGCACCAGATCGGCGGCGCCGGCGGCGATGCGGATGGCATGGATGTCCTCGGGCCGCTGCGCGATGCGCATGTGGCTGTAGACCGCGCCGCCCTTCTGGGCGAGCCCGGCCATGTCGAGCACCCCGACGCCTTTGCCCTCGATATGCGCGGCCATGCCGAGAATGCCGCCGATGGTGACAATGCCGGTGCCGCCCACCCCGGTGACGATGATGTCGTAGGTCTTGTCGATCCGCGGCAGCTTCGGTTGCGGCAGCGCGGCAAGATCAAGCGCCGGGACCAATGCAACCCTGCCCTTGAGCTTTGCGCCCCTCACGGTGACGAAGGACGGGCAGAAGCCTTTGACGCAGGAGAAATCCTTGTTGCAGCTCGACTGATCGATGGTGCGTTTGCGCCCCCATTCCGTCTCCAGCGGCTGCACCGAAACGCAATTCGATTTCACCCCGCAGTCGCCGCAGCCCTCGCACACCAGCTCGTTGATGATCACGCGCTTGTCGGGATCGGGAAAACGCCCGCGCTTCCTCCGCCGGCGCTTCTCCGCCGCGCAGGTCTGGTCATAGATCAGCACGCTGACGCCGGGAATCGCCGCGAGCTCCTGCTGCACGGCAATCACATCGTCGCGATGATGGATGGTGAGCCCGCGCGGCCACTCCTCGTCCTTGGCGTATTTCCAGGGCTCGTCAGTGACGACCACCACCCGCTTGGCGCCCTCTGCCGCGACTTGGCGGGCGATCTGCGGGACGGTGAGCCCGCCGTCATTGGCTTGGCCGCCGGTCATGGCGACCGCATCGTTGAACAGGATCTTGTAGGTAATGTTGACGCCCGCTGCGATCGCGGCGCGAATCGCCATGTAGCCGGAATGGTTGTAGGTGCCGTCGCCGAGATTCTGAAAAACATGCGGTCGCTTGCTGAACGGCGCCTCCCCGATCCAGTTCGCGCCCTCCCCGCCCATCTGGGTGTAGCCCAGCGTCGAGCGGTCCATCCACTGCGCCATGTAATGGCAGCCGATCCCGGCATAGGCGCGCATGCCTTCGGGGACCACCGTCGATGAATTGTGCGGGCAGCCGGAGCAGAAATAGGGGGTGCGCACCGCGATCTCCTGGGTCTGCGCCAGGATGGATTGGGCTTCCTTCAATTGCGCGACGCGGGCGGCGGTTTCCTCGTTTGCGCCAACGCGTTGCAGGATACGCTCGCCGATGCAGATGGCAATCTCGTTGGGATCGAGCGCGCCTTTGACCGGGAACAGCCAGTTGCCCTGCTCGTCCATCTTGCCGATGCAGACCGGCTGCTTGGTCGTGCCGTAAAGCTCCTCGCGCACCTGTACTTCGATGAGCGAGCGCTTCTCCTCGACCACGATGATGAGCTCGAGCCCGTCGGCGAAGTGCTGCAGGTCGGATTTGCTGATCGGCCAAGGGCACGCGATCTTGTAGAGCCGGATGCCCAGATCGTTGCACCGCACCTCATCGATGCCGAGCTCGTCGAGCGCCTGGCGCACGTCGAGGTAGCTCTTGCCGACGGTGATGATGCCGATCCGCGGGTTGCGTCCCCCCGTGGTGATGTATTTGTTGAGCTTGTTGGCGCGCACGAAGGCGAGCATGGCATCGCGCTTGTAGTCGTGCAGGCGTGCCTCCTGCCCCAGGATGGTGTCGCGCAGGCGGATGTTAAGCCCGCCTTCCGGCATCGCGAAATCCTGCGGAATGACGATGTTAACGCGCTCCGGGCTGCCGTCGATCACGGCGGTCGATTCGACCGTCTCATGCATTGACTTGAGCGCAACCCAGGTGCCGCAGAAACGCGACATGGCCCAGCCGTAGAGGCCGTAATCCACGATCTCCTGCACGCCGGCGGGGTTCAGGATCGGGATCATCACATCGATGAAGTGATACTCGGACTGATGCGCCGTGGTGGAGGATTCGGCGGTGTGATCGTCGCCCATCAGCGCCAGCACGCCGCCATGCCTCGAGGTGCCGGCGAAATTGGCGTGACGGAAGACGTCGCCGGTGCGGTCGACCCCCGGGCCCTTGCCGTACCAGAGGCCGAACACGCCATCGAACTTGCCCTCCCCGCGCAGCTCGGCCTGCTGCGAACCCCACAGGGCGGTCGCGGCGATATCCTCGTTGATGCCGGCCTGAAAGCGGATGTCGTAGCGCTCGAGGTGGCGCTGCGCCCGGGTGAACTGCTGGTCGAGGGTGCCGAGCGGCGAGCCGCGATAACCCGTCACATAGCCCGCGGTGTTAAGACCTGCGCGGCGGTCGCGCTCCTTCTGCATCAGGCAGAGGCGGACCAGCGCCTGGAACCCGGTGACGAAGATGCGGCTCTTGCCGAGATCGTATTTGTCTTCGAGGGTGACGTGATTGAGCGCCATCGCGCGCTTCTCCAGGAATGCGCTCGCGGGCGGGATCAGCGCGCGCGCGTCGCAAGAGATATAATCGAACCCTCGCACGGGCAATGGCGCCCGCCGGCCGGCGTTCGCGGGCGTAGGGGCGGGTTTGAAACCCGCCCCTACTTTTCGCGCAGCCCGTCGGTCGTCATCGTCCGCGTATGCGGACGATCCAGTAATCACCGAACGTCGGATTTGGGACGCCTTCGGCTCAAACCGCCGATCGGGATTACTGGATGCCCCGCTTGAAGCAGGGCATGACACACGAGAGATTGTCGATGGAGGCTTAAGTTCCTCGTCCGGCCTGCCCTTCGGGCCAAACCCCGTGAACCAGAAGCGCGTCACCGCCCGAGCATGGCGCGCGCACGCACGGCGGTGTCGCCGAAATCCGAGAACACACCGTCAACGCCGAGTTGATAGAACTGCAGATATTCCCGGATCGGATCCAATCGGTAGTCGGGCGCCAGGAACTCGGGCTCGTCGCGAAAGGTGTAGGGGTGTACCATGAGGCCGGCCTTGTGGGCGGCCGCGACCAGGTCGGTCGGCGGGAGAAGCGTCCCATCGGCGCGCTGCGGCACGATGCTGCGCCTCCACGGGCCGATGCCGTGCGCGTAGGTCGCGATCTCGGCCAGCGCCTGCGGCGTCATGAGATCGCCATAGCTGCGCCGGTCGCCGGCAGCGATGAAGTCGTAGGGCTGCAATCGCGCATCCTCCATCAGCTGGATGAGCCGCACCTTCGTGAGCCTGCTCAGGTCTTTGAGATTCTGCACCTCGAAGGACTGCACAAACACCGGCGCGCCGGCATCGGTGTAGCCATTGGCCTCAAGCGCCGCGAGCAAGAGCGGCTCGAGCGCAAGGCCGATGGAGCGGAAATAGCTGGGATGCTTGGTCTCGGGGTAGACGCCGATTACGCGACCATCCGCTGCGCCTCTGCGGTTGGCGAGATCGATCACTTCCAGGAATGTGGGGATCTCGTAAACCCCGTTCCAACCCTGGTTGCGGAAAGAGAGCCGCTCCTTGGCGCGCAGAGTCTTGATCTCGGCCAAGGTGAAGTCCTCGGTGAACCAGCCCGTGATTTTCTTGCCGTCGATGGTTTTGGTAGTCCTGCGCTCCGGAAATTTCTCTGCCACATCGCTCGTGCCGGAGATGTCGTTCTCGTGCCGCGCAATCAGCACGCCATCCCTGGTCGCAACCAGGTCAGGCTCGATGAAATCGACGCCGTAGTCGATGGCGAGCTCATAGGAGCCGAGCGTATGCTCCGGGCGGTGCCCGGCAGCGCCGCGATGGCCGATGACGAGCGGCAATGCGCCGGCAAGCGCAGGCGCAACCGGCGTCGCGACGTTCTCGGCCTGAACCGCCATTGCAACCAGCACGCTGCACACGATGGGAAGAAAAAGCTCCCGAGCTTTGACCATTCCCCTTCTCCCCGCAAGCTGATCGCCATTCGATCTTCTAGCGCCGGTTTGCGACGGGGATTTATGCACGGTCGCGCGCGCAGCTCGGCGCGCACTCGCCGCTGTTGGGGCAGGAAGAGGGAGCAGAACCGAGTCTCGCGGCTAACCACTGCTCCATCTGACCGGAACAAGCGCTAACCCTTCGGGCGCTTGCCGACGGCTTCCGTCTGGCGCGAGCGCCACAGCTGGAGGCGCTTGGCGAGCCGCGGATCGGAAAGCGCGAGGACCGCGGCCGCGAGCAGCGCCGCGTTGATCGCCCCCGGCTTGCCAATCGCCAGCGTGCCGACCGGGATCCCCGCCGGCATCTGCATGATGGAGAGGAGGCTGTCCTTGCCCTCGAGCGCATGCGTGCTCATCGGCACGCCGAGCACCGGCAGCGGGGTGAGCGCCGCAGTCATCCCGGGAAGATGCGCGGCGCCGCCCGCGCCCGCGATGATGAGCTTGAACCCTTTGCGCCGCGCCGCCTTGGCGAACTTGTAGAGCCGGTCCGGGGTGCGGTGAGCGGACACGATCAAGGCCTCGTAGCCGACCGCGAGCTCGCCGAGGGTATCGGCCGCATGCTTCATGGTCGCCCAGTCCGACTGGCTTCCCATGATGATAGCGACCGGCTTACCCGCCATCCGCCCCGCTCCCTGCTCAAGCTGCAATTATAGCAACGACACGGGTAGCCGGGTTAGCGGCGATTTGCCTCTGGCGAGATCACCCGCGTAACCCGCCGCCCGCGGCCGATTGTTTCTTCAGCTGATCCAGCTTATAACTAAAATGACCAGATTGACCATAATAAGCAAGGAGATTGGCTGTGAGCGCCAGCACCTGGACCTTAGCCGCTGCCAAAGCGAAACTCAGCGAAGTCATTGAGCTGGCGCGCTCGCGCGGTCCGCAGACCATTACCCGCCACGGCCGCACGGCCGCTGTCATTGTTGCCGCCGAGGAGTGGGAGCGCAAAACCAGGCGGACCGGAAACCTTGCGGAATTTTTCGCTCACTCCCCGCTCCGGGCATCGGGACTCGAGGTCCGGCGTCGCAAAGACCGCGCGCGCAAGATCGATCTATGAGCTTTCTGCTCGATACGACCGTTGTATCCGAGTGGGTGAAGCTGCGTCCAAATCGGGGGGTGGTCAGATGGCTGGCGGACGCCGATGAGGATCGCTTGTTCCTGAGCGTCGTCACCTTGGCCGAGCTGCGTTATGGGATCGAGCGCATGGCGGCCGGTGCCAGGCGCAAGCGCCTGGATACATGGCTGCGCAACGAGCTGCCGCTGCGCTTCGACGGGCGTGTTCTGTCGATCGACCGCGCGGTCGCCGATGCGTGGGGAAGCGTGGTGGCGCGACGCGAGGCAGCCAGGCGGCCCATCGGCGCAATGGATGCATTCCTCGCCGCGACGGCGCAGGCGCACGGCATCACCCTCGTCACCCGCAACACCTCGGATTTTGAGGCGTCGCTCGGGGCCATCATCAACCCCTGGGCAGCGGACGAGTCCTGACTCCGAATATCGGGTTGGCGTGGCCCCGTATTCTGGGCGCGATAGTCACTTCGACGACCGTAAAAGCCATCCGGGCCGCAGGATCGCTACCGTATTTCCGCCGCCTTCGGCGTGGATGTGAGGTACGGGCTCGCGGGGACGTGCGATTGCCGTGGCGAGGCGGTCGGGTGGGGGCTAACAGACGATGAAAGCACGACATTTTACCGCGCTCGGCATCGTGGCGGCGGCCGGAATGTGGATTGCCTCCGGGCAATTGCAGCCGCACGAGGCGGCGCAGCCCGAGACCGCCCTGCATACCGCGGCCGAGGCGGCAAAAAAACTCTTCCGCGTCGCGGTCGAGCGCGCCACGCTCGTCCCCCATAGCCGCACCCTCACCATCTCCGGTCGGACCGAGGCGGAGAAGCGGGTCATGGTCATGGCGCGCGGCTCCGGCGTGCTCACGGATCTGCGGGTCAAGCGCGGCAGCCAGGTGCAGAAGGACGAGGTCATTGCCATCCTCTCCGACGAGGCGCGCGAGGCGCAGGTGGTGCAGGCGCAAGCCGTGGTCACGCAGAAGCGCACCGAGCTCGAGGCCAAGCGCGGTCTGATCATGTCGGGCACGCTGCCCCGCCTGCAGCTCGTCGATCTCGAAGCGCAGCTGCGCTCGGCGGAAGCAGCGCTTGCGGCCGCCGAGGCGGAGCACGAGCGCGGGGTCGTGCGTGCCCCATGGTCGGGAGTCATTCAGGACGTTGGCGTGGAAGTGGGGCAGGCCGCCTTCTCCTTCGCCGGCAAGGAGCTCGCCGTGCTGGTTTCGCTCGATCCCATGCTCGCCGTGGCCGAGGTGGCCGAGCGGAAGCTGGCCGGCATCAAGGTGGGCGAGCGCGCCGACGTGCGCCTCGTCACCGGCGAGACCGTAAGCGGCAAGGTCCGCTTCGTCGCCAAGACCGCAAGCACGAATACGCGCACCTATCGGGTCGAGATCGAGCTGCCGAACACGGACGGAAAGATCCCCGACGGCATCACCGCCGAGGTGATGGTGCCGCAGTCCGCGGTGATGGCGGCGCGGGTGCCGCGCTCCGCGCTCACCTTTGCATCCAACGGCGACCTCGGCGTGCGCACGGTCGATGCGGACGGCATGGTCGCATTTGCGCCGATCAGCGTGGTCGAGGACGAGCAGGCGGCGATGTGGGTCGCCGGGCTTGCCAGCGGCAGCCGGGTGATCGTGCAGGGACAGGATTTCGTGCGCGAAGGGCAAGTGGTCGAAGCGGTCGGGGCGCATGAGCTGACCGCCGTGGCGAAGTAGGGCTTGGCACAAGTGCCGCAAACACGGCGTCATCCTTGAGCCGCGAGCGAGCATGGCGAGCGAGCCTCGAAGGATGACGGCTCGGGGGATGCCATGTCAGGGTTGATCGACTACGCCATCGACCACGCGCGACTCACCGTCGCCGCGCTCATCTTTCTGCTGTGCGCCGGACTTGTCGCCTACGTCACCATCGCCAAGGAGGCGGAGCCCGACGTCAAGATCCCGGTGATCTACGTCCAGCTCTCGCAACGCGGCATCAGCCCGGAAGATTCCGAGCGCCTGCTGCTGCGCCCGGTCGAGACCCAGCTCAAGTCGGTCGGCAACGTGAAGGAGATGCGCTCCACCGCTTTCGAGGGCGGCGGCTTCGTCCTGCTCGAGTTCGAGGCCGGCTTCGATTCCAATTCTGCACTTGCGGATGTGCGCGCCAAGGTGGATCAGGCCAAGCACGATTTGCCGCGCGACGTCGACGAGCCGCAGGTGCTCGAGGTCAACCTCTCGCTCTATCCCGTGCTGGTGGTGGGACTGTCGGGCGACGTCCCCGAGCGCACGCTGCTGCGCATTGCGCGCGCCGCGAAGAATGCCATCGAGCAGGCGCCGGGAGTGCTCTCGGCCGAGCTGCGCGGGGCGCGCGATGAGGCGGTCGAGATCATCCTCGATCCGACCCTGATCAGCAGCTACGGCCTCTCCATCGATCAGCTCGGCACCATCACCCAGTCCTTCAACACGCTGATTGCCGCGGGTGCGCTCGAAGGCGAGACCGGCCGGTTTGCGGTCAAGGTGCCGTCGCTGTTCGAGAAGCCGCAGGACATTCTCAACATTCCCGTCGTGGCCTCGTCGGGTGCCTCGGTCACCCTGCGCGACATCGCGGAAGTCAAGCCGACCTTCAAGGACGCGACTTCGATCACGCGGGTGAACGGCCGTCCGGCCATGACCGTCGAGGTCTCCAAGCGGACCGGTGCCAACCTCATCGAGACCGTCGACGCGGTGAAATACGTGGTCGCAGAGCTGCAGAAGACCTGGCCCGGCGCCGTCCATGTCACCTTCACCCAGGACAAATCGAAGATCATCCGCCAGATGCTGGGCGATCTGCAGAACTCGGTGGCGACCGGCGTCCTTCTCGTCGCCATCGTCATTCTGTTTGCGCTCGGCTTTCGCGCCTCGGTGTTCATCGGGATCGCCATACCGGCCTCCTTCCTCGCTGGCGTCCTCGGGCTGCAGCTTGCCGGCTTGACCATCAACATCGTGGTGCTGTTCTCGCTCATCCTTGCGGTCGGCATGCTGGTCGACGATGCCATCATCGTCTCCGAATTCGCGGAGCGCCGCATGGCGGAAGGCATGGCGCCGCGGGAAGCGTACGCGCTCGCGGCCAAGCGCATGGCGGGCCCGGTGATCGCAGCAACCGCCACCCGCGTGGCCGCGTTCTCGCCGCTCCTGTTCTGGCCGGGCGTGGTCGGGCAGTTCATGAAATATCTGCCGATCACGCTCATCGCGACGCTCTCGGCCTCGCTCGCGGTGGCGCTGTTCTTCACTCCGACTCTCGGCGCGCTCCTGGGCAAGGCGGGGCGCACCGTACCTCCCCCTGCAAGGGGGAGGTCGAAAGTATTTGCTTCGGTTGCGAAGCAAATACTTTCGGGTGGGGGTGGCAGCGACACGGTGCAGACCCCCACCCGGCTCCCCCCGACAAAATCGGGGGTCGCCGACCTCCCCCTTGCCGGGGGAGGTATAACAGAGCGCGGGCCCTACATGCGCACGGTTCGGCTTGCGCTGCGCCATCCCGGCATGACCCTGGCGATAGCCGCGGGCCTGCTCGTGGTCGTGCAGCTTGCCTACGGCAAGCTCGGCCGCGGGGTCGAGTTCTTCCCCAACGTGGAGCCCGACTACGGCCAGGTGATCGTGCATGCGCGCGGCAATCTGGCACTCGAGGAGAAAAACCGCCTGGTTGGCGAGGTCGAGCGCCGCGTGCTCGCGTTCGATGGCCTCAAGACCGTCTACGCCCGCATCGGCGAGCAGCCGCGCGGCATGAGCGAGCTTACCGAAGACACCATCGGGGTGATCCAGTTCGAGTTCGCCCATTGGCTCACACGGCCGCCCGCGCACCAGATCATGGATGCCATTCGCGACAAGACCGCGGACATCCCGGGCATCCTCATTGAGGTGACGGCGCCGCGCGCAGGCCCGCCCACCGGCAAGCCCATCCAGGTGCAGCTCAGTGCGGTCGATCCGGCGGTGCTGCCGGCCGCGGCGCAGAAGGTCGCGGCCACACTTTCCCGCAACAGCGACATCCGCGATCTCGACGACGGCCAGCCGCTCCCCGGCATCGACTGGCGCATCGAGTTCAACAAGTCGGAGGCGGCCAAATACAATGCCAGCGTCGGCGCGGTCGGCAGCGCGATCCAGCTCGTCACCAATGGGCTCAAGGCGACGGAATACCGCCCGGTAGACAGCGACAAGTCGGTCGATATCCTGGTGCGGTTTCCGCCGGAGCGGCGCAGCCTCGATCAGATCGATGATCTGCGCCTGCAGACGCCCATGGGGCATGTGCCCATAGGCAACTTCGTGCACCGCGTGCCGGCGCCGCGCGTGGGTTACATCAACCGTGTCAACAGCAACCGCGTAACCACGGTCTCCGCCAATGTCGCCGCGGGCGTGCCGTCCGCGAAGGTGCAGGAGGACATCACGCGCGAGCTCAAAGCCGCCGATCTTGGACCGGGGGTGACGTTTCGGCTCAAGGGCGAGGACGAGGAGCGCTCCAAAGCCTCGGCCTTTCTGCTCAAGGCGTTCGGGACGGCGATCTTTCTCATCTTCGCGATCCTGCTGGCGCAGTTCAACAAGCTCACCTCGGTCGGCCTCGTGCTCACAGCTGTCTTGCTCTCCACGTTCGGGGTGATGCTCGGCCTTCTCATCATGGGCCAGGCGTTCGGGGTGGTCATGGCGGGCATCGGCGTGATCGCGAATGCGGGCGTCATCGTGAACAACAACATCGTGCTCATCGACACCTACGATCGCCTGCGCCGGGAAGGTGTGGCGGCCTACGAGGCCATCATCGAGACCTGCCGCGAGCGGGCGCGTCCCGTGGTGCTCACCGCCACGACCGCCATTCTGGGCGTGCTGCCGATTGCCTTCGGGGTGAACGTCGAATTTCTCTCGCGCGAGATCACGGTCGGCGCGCCGGCGACGCAGTGGTGGATCAATCTGTCCACGGCGATCGTCTTCGGGCTCGGTTTTGCCACCGTGCTCACCTTGATCGTCACGCCGGCCGCGCTGATGGCGATTGACAATCTGCGCCAGACGCGGCTGCGCTGGTCGGCTGCGCTGCGCGCACGCCTCGCTCGTCCGGCTCGCGCATAGAGTCTGTTCCTCATGGGCCGGGCTCTGGCCCGGCCATCCCCGCCTTGGCTGCCGCACAAGACGTGGATGCGCGGGACAAGCCCTGGGACAAGCCGGCGCATGACGGTCCACTGTGCCGCGTTGCCTGCCGGGGTGATGCAGCGTACATCGGCGCAATGCCGATACATCGCCGCGCTCTGATCGCCGCCGCCATCTCCCTGCTCGCCTCACCCGCGCTGGCGCAGCCGGATGCGGCGGCCGATTACCCCAATCACCCCGTGCGAATTATCGTGAGCACATCGGCAGGCGGCGGGGTGGATACCGTCACGCGCATCATCGCCGCGCAGCTCCAGGACAAGCTCGGCCGGCCGTTCGTCATCGAGGATCGCGGCGGCGGGGGCGGCAATATCGGAGCCGAGGCGGTCTACACCGCCGCGCCTGACGGTTATACCCTGCTGGCGTCCCAGCCCTCGCCGATCACCAGCAACATCGCCCTCTACAAGAAGCTCAATTACGACCCCGTCGCGCTGGAATCCGTGGCGCTCATGTCGAAAATTCCCAACCTGCTGCTGGTGCGCCAGGACTTCCCAGCAAAGACCGCGGCGGAATTCATTGCCTATGCCAAGGCCAGTCCTGGCCGGATCACCTACGCGTCCCAGGGTCCGGGCACCACATCGCATCTCAGCGGCGCCCAATTCTCGCAGCTCATCGGCGGCAACATGGTGCACGTCCCCTATCGTGGCACCGGCCCGGCGCTCAACGACCTCATCGGCGGGCAGGTCGACTGCATGTTCACCGAGCTTGCGACGGCCTACAAGCTGCATACCGGGGGAAGGGCCAGGATCCTCGCGGTCGCAACCGAGCGCAGGCTCGACGACTTGCCCGACATTCCCACGGTGATCGAATCGGGGGTTACGGGTTTCACCTCCGACACCTGGAACGCCATCAGCGCGCCGCCGAAAACGCCGGCCGCGATCATCTCCAAGCTCAACCGGGCCATCAACGCGGTGCTCGAGGCGCCGGAGATCAAGGCGCGCTACCGGCAACTGCATCTTCTGGCCGGAGGCGGCAGTCCTGCCGATATGGCCAAGCTGAAGAAGGAAGAAACGGAGCGCTGGACCAGGGTGATCCGGGACGCCGGCATCGAGCCGCAATAGGCCCTACGCAATGATGTCGGGGGTGAGCTGGTCCTCGATGTAGGAGATACGGTCTCGCAGATGCAGCTTGCGCTTCTTCAGGCGCTGGACCTGCAGCTGGTCGAAGCCCGTCGTGTGCTGCAATGCGGTAATGGCGGCATCGAGGTCGCGATGCTCCTGCTGCAATCGCGCCAGCTGCTCCTGCAACTCACGCTCTTCATCCTTGGTCATGAACTACCAGAGATAGCAATCCGTCGCGCCCGCGGACCGTAAAAAGTATCGCTTTTTACCCCTGTTCATTCAAGTCGGTCCGGATTGAGGGAGTTAAGCAAAGCGGGGATTGCTGCCCTGCATCGTTAAAATGCCGCTTCGAATCCGCCCGGAAAGGGTGTATTATGGTTGCGGTCAGTCGTAACTGACAGAGGAGAACCCAAGCACATGTCCATCGAAGCTCATCTTGCCGAATTGGAAAGACGTCACCGGGCCCTCGAAGCGGAGATCAACGAAGCTCAGGCCCATCCATCGATCGATGATTTGCAGATCGTGGCATTGAAGCGTCGCAAGCTGAGAGTGAAGGACGAAATCGCGCGTTTGCAGTTGGACACATCTGTCCACTAGACGCCGCGACGATGTAGAGACGAGGCCTCGCCATCCGGCCGGCATGCGATGCCGGTCGGGGGCAGGAGCAGGTAACCGGCGCCGCAACTGCTGTCTGCGGCGGTGAGGTATTTTTGTTTTGGCGGCGCTACAGGCGCCGCTTTTTGTTTGAGCGTTGGCAGCCTGGCATCGCGTTGCTCACCATGACTGCTGAAGTAGATGGGTGGGTTAGCGGTACTGCGTCACAAACTACGCTGTCATTCCGGGGCGTCGGCAAGTCGGTTTCACCGACTTGCCGACGAGCCCGGAAACTATAACCCCAGCCGGCAGTTGCTCGCTCGCCGGTCGCAACCGGACGGTCTGTGGTTATGGATTCCGGGCTCCGCTCGCTACGCTCGCGGCCCCGGAAGGACAGAATACGTATTTTGTGACGCAGTACGGCGTGACCCACCGAAACTGAGCCGTCTTATACGAGCCTCCCCAAGGACGGCCTACGGATCTACAAACTCACAGATCCAGCACCAATCGCTCGCTCTTGCAGCCGGCGCAGCAGATCATCACCTTGGTATTCGAAGCCTGCTCCTCCTCGGTGAGAATCGCGTCGCGGTGCTCGGGGATCCCGGAGATCACCCGCTGCTCGCAAGCGCCGCAGATGCCGAGCTCGCAGGAATAGTCCACGTCAACCCCGGCATCGAGCAGCACCTGCAGGATGCTCTTTCCCTCGGGGATGACGAACTCCTGCCCCGAGCGGGCAAGCTCGACCACGAATCCTCCGGTCTTGGCCGGCTCCTCTTTGGGCGTGAAATATTCCACATGGACCTGCTCGCGCGGCCAGCTCGCAGTGGCGGCCTCGAACGCCTTGAGCATCGGCGTCGGCCCGCAGCAATAGAGATGCGTGTCCCTGGGCGCGCCGGCGATGATCCCGGCAACATCAAGAAACTTGCCTCCGCTCTCGTCATCGAAGTGGAACTGCGACGCGGTCATCTTCTCCAGCGCTTGCAGAAACGCCATGTCCGCGCGCGAGCGGCAGGCGTAATAGAGCTGCCAGGAGCGGCCGAGCTGCGCGAGGCGTTGCACCATGCACCAGATCGGAGTGATGCCGATGCCGCCGGCAAAGAGAATGACGTGCGGCGCATCGTCCACCAGCGGAAAATTGTTTCGCGGCGCGCTTATGCCGAGCGTCCGGCCGACGCGCAGCTCGTCGTGCACGTAACGCGAGCCGCCGCAACTCGCCGGATCGCGCTTCACCGCGATGGTGTAGCGGGTGGGATCGGGCACCGCCTGGATGAGCGAATATTGCCGCACGATGCCGTTCGGCAGGTGCACATCGATATGGGCGCCCGGCTCATAAGGCGGCAACGCCGTCCCGTCGATTGGAGTGAGCTCGTAGATGCTGGTATCGCGCGCGGCATAGCGGATCGCGTCCACGCGTACCTCTATGAGGGAATCCGCCGCTTCGCCCTTGGCAGGCGCGACCGCCGCAGGGGTGACCATGACGGTATTCACGATCGCGCCTCGCGCTTCTCCTTCCACCCGGTCAGGCATCTGCTGGCGGGCGCGGTTTGTCAAATATCAGGCATGAGATAAGTTGCTCCGATGCGCAATCCAACAGGCACGGCGATCCTGGTCGCGTTCATTCTCAGCATCGCCCCTGCGCGCGCGCAGAGCGGAGCTGCTCCTCGCGAACGCCCTTGGCTCGATGCAACGCTCCTTGCCGCGGCAAAGGGCGAGGGCTCCCTCATTGTCTATTCCTCCACCAATGAGCAGGAAGGGCTGCCGCTGTTCAAGCGCTTCACCGACGCAACCGGGATTGCCGTCGAATACGTGCGCGCGTCGGATGCCGTCCTGATGTCGCGCATGGGCATCGAGTTTCGCGCCGGTCAGAGCTCGTACGACATCGTGCAAACCGCGACCATCAACAAGATGCCGCCGCGGATGCTGGCGGCCTACGAGCCGCCCGAGGCGAAGAGCATCGCGCCGCAGGGGCGAGATCCGAATAAGCGCTGGTGGGGCGTGTACGCCAACTACAATACTCCCGCCTATAACACTGAGAAGGTGAAAGCGTCCGAGTTGCCCAGGAGCTACGAGGAATTCCCGCAGCACCGGGAATGGGCGGGGAAGGTCGCGATCGACGGAACCGACAACGAATGGCTCAAGGCGATGCTGGAATTCTACGGCGAGCAGAAGGGCACCGATCTCGTGCGCAGCATCGCAGTCGCGCTGCGGCCGGTCATCACCGACGGGCACCTCGCCATGGCCCGCTCGGTCGGCGCCGGCGAATACTGGGTTGCGCTGAACAACTACGTCAATCTGTCCATGAACGTGAAGCTCGCCGGCAATCCCATCGATGTATGGCCGCTCGATCCCGTCACCTTGATTTTCGGGCAGGTCGGCGTGAATGCGAAGGCGCCGCATCCAAATGCCGCCCGGCTTGCCGCCAATTTCATGCTCAGTCAGGAATGCCAGGAGTTTCTCGCCAGGTTCGGACGCCTCCCCACGCGCAACGACGTGGCCGTGAATCCGCCTGGGATCGTCGACAGGCTCACGGAGAAGAAGGTGATCACCGTGCTGATGAGCCCCGACGAGGAGCGCCAATGGCAGCGGCGCTTCGACCAGCTGTTCAAGGGGCGCTAGGGCGCAACGTGAGCCTCGCGCCGGATCAAGTGAATGAGGCCTCCTCCTCCGCTATCAGCCGGCTTCAATCGCATCTCAGCGGAGCAAATCTCCTCCTCGTCGCATGCGTGGTGGTCGTCGTGTGGCTGGTATTCGTGCCCGTGGCGGCGCTCATCTACAATGCCTTTACCGAGGATACCGGCTTCGGGCCAGGAGCTCTGTCGTTTGAGAATTTCATCGAGGCCTATTCCGGCTGGCATATCGCCCGCCTGCTGCGCAATTCGCTGATCTTTGCCGGCGCGAGCGCCGTCCTGACATTGCTGATAGGCGCCGCGGTCGCCTGGGTGGTCGAGCGCACGGACGCTCCCGGCGCATCGGTCTTTCACACCCTCGCGCTTTTGTCCTTCGCCGTTCCCGGCTTGCTCATGGCGATGGCATGGATCTTCGTGCTCAGCCCCAATATCGGTTGGGGCAATGCCTTGCTCGCCTCGCTGCTCGGGACCAAGGAAGCGCCGGCGAATATCTATTCCATGCCGGGCATGGCCTGGGCGCTGTCCAGTCATTATTTCCCTGTTGCCTATCTTACTCTCGGTCCGGCATTGCGCGCCCTCGACGTGCGCATGGAGGAGGCCGGGCTGATGCTGGGCGCAAGCTACGCCCGGGTCCTCGGCAAGGTGACCTTGCCGCTGTTGCGTCCGGCGATCCTCTCCGCGCTGTTGCTGTTGTTCGTCATGGGCATGGCATCTTATGAGGTGCCGCGTCTGATCGGCCGGCCGGCGCGCATCGACGTCCTCACCACCGAGATCCAGGGCGCGATCATCGCGACGCCGCCGGCATTCGGCGTGGCGAGCGCGCTCAGTCTCGCGCTTCTTTCGATCTGCATCCTTGCGGTCTATTGCTACCGGCGCGGCACCGCCGACGTGGATTCCTTTGCGACCATCACCGGCAAGGGTTATCGGCCGGCGCGAATGAGGCTGGGGCGCTGGCGCTGGCCGGTGGCGCTCGCCACCGGCGTCATGTTTGCCCTGGCGCTCGGCCTGCCCGTGTTGACGCTGATCTGGCAATCCTTCTTCCGCAATCTCACGCAGCCCTTCGCATCGTCGGTTGCGGACGCGACGCTCGACAATTATCGTTTCATCCTGAGCTATCCGATATTTCTCGCGGCCGTCAAAACCAGCGTCCTTCTGGCAGCGATGGCCGCTACTGCGGTCAGCGCGCTCACATTCGCCATGGCCTGGCTCGCCCAGCGCGGATTGCCGCGCTACGGTTTCATGCTCGATGCGCTCGCCTTCGCGCCCATTGCGATTCCGGGTGTGATCGTGGGCGCCGGCATTCTCACCGCCTACCTCATGCTGCCGATCCTGCCGATCTACAACACCATCTGGATCCTGCTGGTGGCTTACGTGACGTTGTACCTGCCTTACGGCATGCGCTTCGCATCGGGCGGGATCGCACAGATCCATCGCGAGCTTGAGGAGATGGCGGCCGCCTCCGGCGCCGGCCTCGTACAGACTTTCCGGCGCATCCTGCTGCCGCTCATGGCGCCGGTCCTGCTCACCGGCTGGATCTACGTGTTCGTGCTGGCGGTGCGCGAGCTCGGCGCCTCGATCTTCCTGGTAGGGCCCGGGACGCACGTGCTCGGGACCATCACGCTCACCATGTGGGAGGAAGGCGGCAGCTACGGTGCGGTCGCGGCACTCGGCGTGATCCAGGTCATCCCGCTAGTCCTCATCGTCGCTGCGCTGCGCCTGTTTGAGTCGCGCATCCAGCGACAGAGCAGCTGGTAGGGCGGGTTGGCGGCCGAGCTCCCCTGAGCGAGATCGGTTTGCGTAACCGGCCGCGCCGCACGGCGGATTACGCTCCGCTGACGCCGCGCAAAATTCAGCTGGAATTGCCAATCTTTCCGTTGTCATGCCACGCTTCAAGCGGGGCATCCAGTAATCCCGATCGGCGGTTTGAGCCGAAGGCGTCCCAAATCCGATGTTTGGTGATTACTGGATCGTCCGCATACGCGGACGATGACGACCTAGCTTTGCCGTTATTCCGGGGCGCCCGCAATAGTGGGGCGGATTTCAAATCCGCCCCCTACACGCCCACCCGACGTCCGCTCAGGCGGCGGCGGCGGTCAGGTTGCCGAAGCGCTTGAGGTTTTCCCTCTGCTTCTCGTTGCGTGGCGGCAGCTTGAACAGCCGCGCCGCGGTGCCGCCGAGAATATTGTGCTTGGCCTTTTCCGAGAGGAACGGCAGGTCGTAGATGGTCGACGGCAGGTCGAAGTCCCAGTGCGGATAGTCCGATGCATACAGCAGCTGGGTCTCGGCGTTCATCATGCGGAGGGTGCATTCAATCGCCTCGCGATCCTGAATTTCCATGGGTTGCGAGGAATAATACATGTCGCGCATGTACTCGCTCGGCTTCTTCTTGAGGAGCGGAGCTTCCGACGGCCGCATCATGAACTCGTGGTCCAGTCGCTGCATCAGGAACGGCACCCAGGCGAGCCCGGACTCGATCCAGATCACCGGCAGCTTGGGGAAGCGCTCGCCCATGCCGTTGATCACCCAGTTGGTGCAGTGGAGGATGTTGTAGAACGTAAATCCGAGCGCGTGCACGGACAGGAAGCGGTTGCAGGCGCGGAACACCGGCTCGTTCCAGTTCGGCCCGGAGTGGAAGGCGAGCGCAAGCCCGCGCTCTTCCAGCATGCGGTAGAGCCGCATGTAGGCGTTGTCGTTGACCTGGAGGTGGCGCACGGTCGTGACCATGAAGCCGGTCACGCCCTTGCGGGGCCCGAACGTCTCCACATGCCGCACGCAGGCGGCCGGATCGGAGAACGGCAGGCACAGCATGGAATACATGCGGCCCCCCGCCTCGGGCAGCACCTTCTCGGTGACCCAGCGGTTGTAGGCCCAGCAGAGATCGACCTCCATCTCCTTCTGCGGGTGCATGCCGATGTTGAGCATGCCGGTCGGGAACAGGCAGGAATAGTCGACGCTCATCGCGTCCATCCAGCGCTCGCCCAACTGCACGTCGCGATGCTTGCCGTCGGCCGTCTTCTCCGAGCGGCGCAGCGGATAGCGCGTCACCCGTCCGCCCATGTCCTGGATGAAGCCCGCATTGGTCGGCACGATCGAGCCGCGCTCGGTCTGGCCACGCCCGCCCATGGTGTATTGCTTGAGGACCTCGTTCTCCATGAACGGCAGGATGTCGTTGTAGTGCTCGTTCTCATAGTGATGCGCATCCACATCGACGACGATGATGTCATCGAGCTTGCGTTGCACGGCCTGCTTGCGGGCATGCGCGAGCAGCCTTGTCGTATTCAGCTCATCGACCGATATGCGTCGGCCGCGCTCAGCAAGGAGCTCCATGGTTCATCTCCTGACGTTTCCGAAATTCATCGACGCACTCACGCGATTGTCAACGACCGGTCCAGCTCTGCCACATGCCGAGCTCGAACACCGCGAGATTTGCCGCCTTGAGAAGCCCGCTCGCGGTGACCATCACCTCGGTTGCGGTAGCGCCGCCGCGCGGCGGCAGGGGCAACAGCTGCTCGCCCGCTTCCACCTGCGCCGCGTAGGTCTTGCACACCGCCGCCATCAGCGCCTGCAGCGCCTCGGGGCTGATGAGATCCCGCCGCCCCTTGGCAAGAGCGTGCTCCATCTCGGAAGCCAGCCGCTTGGCCTCGGCCGAGCTCCCGTTCGCGCCTTTGGCTGCAATCGCGTGGAGTTTTGCCTTCCTCTGCGGCGCAGCCGGCCCGGAGGGGGCCGGAGAGTGGCGCGAGGACTTCGCCGCGGTGCTCCTAGGTGAGGACATAGACCTCATCGCCCTTCTCCACCACCTTGTATTTGCGCAGCTTGAGCTTGCGATCGGAGACGCATTCCCCGGTTTTCATATCGTACTCGTAGCCATGCCACGGGCAGACGAAATGCATCTCGTTTTCTGAGAAATAGAGGCCCTGGGAGGTCTTGTCGGGGAGGATGCGCTCTTCGACCTTGGCGATGGTGAGCCCCTCGCAGGCGGGGCCGCCCTGATGCAGGCAGAAATTGCTGTAGGCGTAGAACTGTCCTTCATGCCGGAATACGCCGATCTCGTTGTCGCCGGCGAAAATGATGCGGCGGTCCCCGTCCTTGAACTCGGCTTTCTTACCGACAAACTGCTCGGCCATACCGCCGTGCCTCCTCGATTTGCCCGTTCTGCAAGCGAAATGCCTGATTGCTGCCCGAAGGCGCATTTCGCTGTGTCTGTATATTACAAGTGCCGGGCAGCAACCAGTGGCAAGTTGTTTGGGCCGGCACCCCCAAAACACATGCCTCGCATGTCATGGCCGGGCGTGGCCCGCCATGACCGTGGATCACCCGAGCTCGGTGGTCAGCGTCCCGATTTTCTCGACCCAGATCTTCACGACGTCGCCGGGCTTGAGAAATTCCCCCCGCGCCGAGCCGACCCCGGCCGGGGTCCCCGTAAGGATCAGGTCGCCGGGGTAGAGCGTCATGGCGTCCGAGAGCCGCTCGATCTGCTCGGCCAAAGTGAAGATCATGTCCTTGGTATTGGAATCCTGCTTGAGGACGTCGTTCACCCACAGTTTGAGGCTGAGATTCTGCGGGTCGCCGATATCGGCTGCCGGCACGATCCACGGTCCAAGCGGACAGGAGCCCTCAAATGTCTTGTGCTTGGTCCAATCCGCCTTGAACGGGGAAGTATCGCTAACCTTGGCACGCCGGCCGCGGTCGCGCGCCGAGAGGTCGTTGGCGGCCGTATACCCGGCGACGTACGAGAGTGCCTTTTCCTGAGCCACGTTCTTGGCGGGGCGTCCGATCACGGCCGCCAGCTCGACCTCCCAGTCGACCTCCTCCGAGACGCCGGAGATCTTCACCGTGGTCCCGGGATCGGCGAGCGCACGCCCGGCCTTGAGGAAGTGCCACGCCTTGAGCCCGAGCGTATGCGGGTCAGGCTCCAGCGGCCGGTTCAGGTGACGCGCCATCTCCGCCGCGTGATCGGCATAGTTGGCTCCGGCGCAATAGATCGCGGACGGCCAGCGCACCGGGGCAAGGAGCTTGGTGCGCCCGAGCGGCAGGCCCTTGATTCGGCTCTTGCCCGCATTGGCCGCTGCCTTCTTCAGGATACCTTGCGCCGCACGCCAGTCCTCCAGGATCCCGAGCACGGTTGCGTAGGCTGCCTTCCCCGTGAGCTTGGCCGCATCGAGCACCTTGTCTTCGACCAGGAGGCCGGCGCGCGGTCCTTCGGTGGATCGATAGGTCACAAGCTTGTAGCCGACCATCGCTTTGAGCTCCCTCTCCTGCGCAATCCCGCACTGCGGGACCTTTCGCGCAACCCCGGCGATTTGTCGAGAGCTGCGATCTCGTTTCAGCTTTGCTGGGATGAGCTATATTGAAACCGGAGATCTGCGCCGGCAGCAGCAGGAGCACGCCATGATCAAGGCAAGACGCATCGGACACGCCACCTTCGAGACCCCCGATCTCGACAAGGCGATAGCCTACTACGAGAAGTTCATGGGCCTGGTCCTGGCCGAGCGCGAGAAGGATCGCGCCTTCCTCGCCAGCAAGATCGGCCAGCTCGCGATCGCGCTCAACAAGTCGGATCGGGCGCACTGCGTCAAGCTGGCGTTCGAAGTTGCGCCCAGTTCCGACTTCGGCGATATCGCCAAGGAGCTGGCAAATGACGGGATCCGCAGCGAGCTGCGCAACGATTCCACTCCCGGCGTGGGGCAGGTGATCTCGTTTGCCGACGACAAGGGCACGACCATCGAGTTGTTCAAGGACTGGAGCTATCTGTGCAAGCATGAGCAGGTCGCCGGCATCGGCCCGCTCAAGCTCGGTCATGTCGCCTTCTTCACTCCGGATATCCAGCGCACTGTCGTTTTCTACGAGAAGGTTCTCGGCTTTCGCGTGTCCGACTGGATCGGCGATTTCTTCTGTTTCATGCGTTGCAATCCCGACCATCACACTGTGAATTTCTTTACCGGACCGAACGCGCAGCTGCACCACATCGCGTTCGAGCTGAAAGACTTCATCCATCTGCAGAATTCCTGCGAGCTGATGGGGCAGAAGAAAGTGCCCATCATATGGGGACCGCTGCGGCATGGTCCCGGGCACAACGTCGCCACCTACCATCGCAACCCGGACGAGCACGTGGTCGAATTCTACTGCGAGCTCGATCAGATGAAGGACGAGGAGCTTGGCTATTTCGAGCCGCGGCCATGGCACCACGACACGCCGCAGCGGCCGAAGCGCTGGACCCCGGGCCACACCAGCATCTGGGGCCCGCCGCCCACCCCCGAGTTCCACCGCACCCAGGTGTGATATTCATTCGTTCTCGTACGCGCCGTTGAGGGCGGCGACGTAGCGCTTGACCGAAACGTCAAGAATGCGTTTTGCGTCGGTCGCGATCAGGCGGTCGAAATAGTGGCCGTAGATCGTATCGAACGCAAACGGCGCGAGCGCAGCGCCAATCTCCTCCACCTGTCTTGCCGAGAGCGGGATGAGATTGGGATAGCTGCGCATGAAGCTCAAAAATTTGCGGTCGGTCGTCACCGTTGCAATATCCGAGGAGCAGACCACGCCGCGGCCGCCCGCACCCCGGGCCCAATGCAGCACGGTGCCTCCAGGGAAATGACCTCCGCAGCGGATCAGCGTCACATCGGGCAGCACATCGAGGGTGTCGCCGTCCCATAACTTGACCGAGGAACCGGGACGCATGATCCAGCGCTTGTCGGCGGCATGCAGATGGATCGGCACGGCGCCGAATGCGAGGCTCCATTCCACCATGGTCGTGTAGAAATGCGGATGCGAAATGCCGATGCCCTGGAGCCCGCCAAGCCCGTTGATCAGGGCAATCGTCGCAGCATCCAGCATGGCAATGCAGTCCCAGAGGATGTTTCCGTTCGGAGTGCACACCAGGAGCGCACGCTGGCCGATGGCAAAGGCGGGCTGGGTTCCGATCCCGATCACTCCTGGTTCGTGCTGCCGATAGGAATTGAAATGCCCCGCGGCGAGCGCTTTCAACGTCACCCAGGTTTGTCCGCGCGGGGGAATGTATTGCCGCTCCTCTTCGCAGATCATGCAGTGCTGGGGCGGCGCATCGCTCGGCGGATACTGGGTACCGCAGGCGGTGCAGATGAACGCTTCCATAGCTCCCTCCGGGAGGCACGAGCACGCCTGCCTTTGCCGACCCTGCCCCTGCCCCTGCTTCCCGTGCTACACTACCACGGTTGTTCGAGGAGCGATGCGCATGAGCTTTGAGCGTGCGGGGGTATGCACTCTTGATTGTCCCGACACCTGCAGCCTCACGGTCACGGTCGACGCGGACCGCATCGTCAAGGTGCGCGGCTCGGATGCGCTGCCCTACACCGAGGGCGTGATCTGCAACAAGGTGGCGCATCACAGCGGAGAGTTCGTGCACGGATCGCGCCGCCTGCGCACGCCGCTCCAGCGCCTCGGCCCGCGCGGATCGGACCGGTTCGCGCGCATCAGCTGGGAGGGCGCCCTCGACATCGTCCATCAGCGGGTGATGGACGTCATCAAGCGCTGGGGGCGCCAAGCGGTAATGCCGCTCAACTATGCCGGCCCGCACGGCATGCTCGCCTATGACAGCATGTCGCTGCGGTTCTTCCACAAGCTCGGGGCGAGCCAGCTGTTTCGCGGCTCCATGTGCGGGGCGGTGCGCAACGAAGCCTGGCTGGGAACCTACGGCTCTGTTCCCGGCATCGGGCCGGAAGCGGCGGCGCAAGCCAAGCTCAACGTCGTGTGGGGCAACAATGCCACCGTCACTAATGTCCACCTTGTGCGCAACGTTCACGCCTCCAAGCGCTGCGGCGGGCGGCTGGTGGTGGTCGATCCTCTGCGCAGCAAGATCGCCGAGCAGGCGGACCTGCATCTCGCGGTCAGGCCCAGCACCGACGTGCTTTTAGGCTTCGCGCTCGCCCTTGAGCTGGAGCGGCTCGGCGCCCACAACGCCGCGTTCATCGCCGAGCATGTGAGCGGCTACGACGAGTTCATGCAGCTGGCCCGCGACTGGCCGCCGGAGAAGGCGGCGGAAGCCTGCGGCATAGCGGCGGTCGACGTTTGTACCTTTGCGCGCTGGCTGGCCGAAGCCGACCCGCTCGTGATCGCGCCGGGGAATGGGCTCGAACGCAGCCGCAACGGCGGCAGCGGGGTTCGGGCCGCGGTCGCCTTGCCGGCGCTCCTCGGCAAGCTCAGCGCGACGAGCGGCGTCGTACTGTGCGCCCGATTCGCGTTCCCCAAGACCCCGGACAAGCTGACCCGCACCGATCTCATCCCTCCTTCCACGCGGACGCTGAACATTCTGGATATCGGACGTCACCTCGAGCGGGACGACATCGATCCGCCGCTGCGCGCGATCTTCATCTACAACCACAACCCGATCGTCGTGCATCCCGACCAGAACCGGATGCGCAAGGGACTGCTGCGCGAGGACCTCTTCCTCGTCGGCATCGATGTTGCCATGACCGAGAGCATGCAGCTTTGCGATGTGGTTCTGCCGGCGGCGACCCACTTTGAATGCGACGATCTTTATCCCTCCTACGGCCACCATTGGCTCCAGCGCGCCGAGCCGGTGATCCCACCGGTGGGCGAATCGCTCCCCAATACGGAGATCTTCCGGAGGCTGGCGGCGCGCTTCGGCTTCGAAGACGCCTGCTTCAAGGCGAGCGATCGCGAGCTGATGAACGACGCCGTCGATGCCGCACATCCCTACATGCAGGGCGTCAAGCCGAGCGAGATTTCGACCAGCGCAGCCCTGCAGATGAAGGCGCCTGACGGCCGGCCGCTTGCCCTTTTTGATAATCTCACACCGGCCACCCCGTCAGGGAAGATCGAGCTTGCTTCTGATGCGCTGGCGCAACGCTGGGGAGGAGACGCACGGCTTCCTCGCTTCCGCCCCCGCGTCTGCGGATTTCCTCTCGCCCTCGTCTCACCGGCCTCGGACAAGCGGATCACTTCGACCTGGCTCGGACCCGATGCTGATAACGGCAAACCCTCGCCGCTCCTTATGCATCCCGAGGATGCGCGTGCCCGCGGGCTCGAGGGCGCAAAATATGTGCGGGTCTGGAACGATCTTGGCTCCGTCTTCCTGCCGCTGCGGATCACCGATGCGGTGAGGCGCGGGGTCGTGGCTTCGGAAAAGGGGGCGTGGCTCGCAACCAGCGAGACCGGCAGCACCATCAACGCGCTGGTGTCAGCCGATGACAAGGCCGATCTGGCGAAGGGCGCCTGCTACAATGACACCCGTGTCGAGGTCGAGCTGGCATAGGCGAGAGGCCTGGCGCGCACGATTTCGGCGCGATTGGCGCGATTGAGATAATCCTTCGCGAGCTCGGTGAGCGAGGCAGCCACCCAATACTCCGTGGCCTTCTCCGCCATGCCCAGGCAAACCTTGGCCTGGCAGCGGAACTGCGCCGGCGCGGTCATGGCGCCATTGCGTCTCGGCTTGCTCTTCATCGCACGCACCACTGCTGTTGTCGCAGGCCGACCCTAGCGGAGCGCTCCTGCGGCTTCTGTGCTGCGCATCACACAAATTTCGATTTGTTATTCCTTCGCGGGCACGGTGCGCAGGTAGGCGACGACGGCGCTGAGATCCTCGTCGTTCATGCGCGCATACCAGGCAAAGCCCATGGGCGGCTTGAGCCGGCTGCCGTCAGGGCGAATGCCCTGAGTGCTGGCGCGCTTGATCTCGGCATCGCTCCAGGCGCCGATCCCCTTCTCCTTGTGCGATGTGATGTTGCGCGAAACCGATTCCCCCCATGGGCCGAGGAATTTCTGTCCGCCCTTGCCGAGACTGCCGGCAAAGTCGTGATGCCCTATCGCGCCGGGCGTATGGCATTCCATGCAGTGGCCGATGGTGGCGAGATATCGGCCGCGTTCGATGGGGTCGCGCAGGTCGCTTTGCGACGGCGGCTTGTCGGCGCCCGGAACGACTTCGGACGGCAGCGCCGCCTTGTAGATCGGCGGCGCCACCGCATTGTGCACGGCCGGGACTGAGCGCAGATACGCCACCGCCGCATCGAGATCGCCGGTGGTGAAGACCTTGTAGAAATGTATTGGCATGATTGGCGCGATGCGCGAACCGTTTGGGCGGATACCCTCCTGGATCACACGCTTCATGTCCGCCGCGCTCCAGCGGCCGATCCCGGTGTCAAGATCGGGCGTGATGTTCGACCCTTTCACCGTGAAGGTCGGCTCGTCCCAGGTTTGCGGCCCGCCGGAATAAAGGCGCGCGCTGTCGACCACGCCGCCGGGGCCGCGCGGCGAGTGACAGTTGCCGCACGTGAGGATGCCCTCGACCAGATAGCGTCCGTGCTCGATCAACTCCTGTGCCTGCGCTCCCCAGCCCGCGAACGACCACGCTGCCAAAACCAATGCGGCGACGCCCTGCTTGCGCATGCCAGCCTCCCCTGGTGCCGTGCAGCTGTGATGAGCCGAAAATGGCGGCTACTTTACGGCGCGCCTACGCCGGGCTGCGCAGCTGCGTAGGGCGGGTAAGTTGTGAACAGAGCGGGCCAGAGCCGGCTCCGTGGCGTAAGCCGCCGTCAGCCCGCAGGTGTGTCGCCGCATTGCGGTAGGTTACGCTGCGCAAGTCGGCTGTCACCAGCCGACTTGTGCGGCTAACCCACCCTACGACCTACGATCGTTATCCGCTCCTCAGATCGTGCTTCTTGATCGGCAACGAGCGGATGCGTTTGCCCGTGGCGGCAAAAATCGCATTGCATAACGCGGGTGCGACGACCGCAACAGGGGGCTCGCCAACCCCGCTCCAGGGCTCACCGCTCGCCACGATGATGGTCTCCACGCTCGGCATGTCCGCAAGACGCAGCATCCCGTAGTCGTGGAAATTCGACTGCTCCACGCCGCCATTCCTGATCGTGATCTCGCCGTAGAGCGCAGCGGTGAGCGCGAACACGGTGGCGCTCTGAACCTGCAGCTCGACCGTCAATGGATTGACCACCATGCCGCAATCGATCGCGCTGACCACGCGATGGAGCCGCAGGTCCGCGCCGACGGAGGCCTGGATCACGGCCGCTGTGCAGGTGCCTTGCACCTCGTTGAGCGCGATGCCGCGGTACGAGCCGTCCGGCGCCGGCGCCCCCCAGTCCGCTCGATCTGCGACCGCGTCGAGCACGGCGCGCAGCCTTCCGGCAAGGCGGTGACTGCCAAGGAGCTTGCGCCGATACTGATAGGGATCGTCGCCTGCGGCATGCGCGAGCTCGTCGATGAAACATTCCCTGAAGAAGCAGTTCTGGGTGTAATTCACGCAGCGCCAGAAGCCCACGGGGACGGGCGTCGGGCGCATCGCATAGTCCGCCAGATAGTTTGCAACGTCATAGGGCATGTCCTCGACGAAGCCTTCCTGGAACTGCTTGTCCACATGACCCGGCAGCAGCATGGGAAGCAGCGATGGACCCGCCAGCCGCACGTGCCAGGCGATCGGCTCGCCGGCAGCGCCGATGCCGGCCCGCATCCGTGCCATGGCCGTCGGACGATAAAAATCGTGGCGCATGTCCTCCTCGCGCGTCCACACCACCTTGACCGGCTGCGGCACGTGCTTGGCGATCTGAACGGCAAGGGAGACAAAATCCTGGATCAAATTGCGGCGTCCGAATCCGCCCCCCAGCATCGTCCGGTGAACGATGACGTTCTCTCGCGGAACTCCCGCGGCATGGGCGGCAGCGAAGAGCGCCGCTTCGCCGTTCTGGGTCGGCACCCACACCTCGACCTCATTGCCGCGTACGTGCGCGGTCGTGTTCTGCGGCTCCATGGTGGCATGCGCCAGGAATGGCACTTCATAATCCGTCTCGATGCGTCGATCGGTCTGCGCAAACGCCGCCGCGAAGTCGCCTTCGCTGCGACCTACCCCGGCATCCTCCGCCGCAAGGCCGCGCCGCAGATAGGTTGCGATGTCCTCGGTGGAGACGCTGCCATTCTTGCCAAGGTCCCAGCTCAGCTCGAGCGCTTCGACCGCCTTCTTTGCCCGCCACCAATCCTCGGCGATGACCGCAACCGCATCGTCCAGCATGACCACCTTGCGCAGCCCGCTCATCCCCCTGGTTCGCGTGTCGTCGACCGACTTCAGCTTTGCGCCGAAAACGGGGGCCTGGATCACGGCGGCGTAAAGCATGTCGGCCAGGCGCACGTCGATGCCGTACACGGTCTGGCCTAGCACCTTGTCGGTGACGTCCAGCCGGCGCTGCGGAGTACCGAGCAACCTCCACTCGCTGGGCTCTTTCAGCTTCACCTCGGTGGGAACGGGGCTCTGCGCCGCGGCGGCAGCGATCTCGCCGAACCTGAGCGTGCGTCTGCTCGGCAGGTGGGTGATGACGCTGTTATGCGCACGGCACTCCGCGGGCGGCACCCCCCAGCGTGCCGCAGCGGCGGCGAGCAGCATCTCGCGCGCGGCAGCGCCGGCCTTGCGCAGTACCTGCTGGGAGCTGCGCACGGAGCGGCTGCCGCCGGTCGACATGTCCCCCCACGCACGTTGGCGCCGAATGTTATCTTGCGGCGCGACGTATTCGGTCTTCACTTTGCTCCAGTCGCATTCGAGCTCTTCCGCCACCAGCATGGGCAAGGCCGTCAACACGCCCTGCCCCATTTCCGCTTTGGCCACGCGGATGGTGACGGAATCGTCCGGTGCGATGAGGATCCATGCATTGACCTCTGCGCCGGCGGATTCCGCCTCTGCCGCCCGGAGCCCGCCGGGAATTTCGAAGCCAAGCGCGAGCGTCCCACCGAGCGCGGCGACGCTCGCAAGAAGCAATCGGCGGTCGATCGGGAGCGAGCTCACGAGAATTCAAACGAGTTGCGGTGCAGATGGTTCGCAGACGCTACGTCGCGCTGGTTGTAGCGAGAAAATCACAACCGTGCGAGGGGTACGAAGGCGCGGCGCATTGCGTCGCCGTGGATCCAGTGTAGCCCAAGCAGGACGAGGCAATGCCTCGCCTGCGAAGCGCGGGCAACTTTCGAGGCTCGCCACGCCGGCGCGCTTGCGCAAATGGTGCAACAGGCTCATGACGTTTGCAGTTGTGGGAGTGCGAGGAGGACCGACATGCCGACCAAGAAATACGAAACCGTGCTGATCGAGAAGGCGGACGGCATCACCTGGCTGGTCATGAATTGGCCGGAGAAGCGCAACGCCATGAGTCCGCAGCTGCACATCGAAATGGATGATGCGCTCGCCGAGCTCGCGATCGATCCGGAAACCCAGGTCTTGGTGCTGACCGGCGCGGGCGATGCATTCTGCTCCGGCCAGGACATCAAGCTCTATTTCCGCGCCAACGACGATGACCCGGCCGCCCGCGCGAAGGCTCGACACGCATCCAATCAGTGGCGTTGGCACCGGCTCTCGACGTTTCCGCAGCCGACCATTGCCATGGTCAACGGCTACTGTTTCGGCGGTGGCTTCACCCAGGTCTGCGCCTGCGATCTTGCGGTCGCTGCGGACGATGCGCTGTTCGGGCTTTCGGAAGTGAACTGGGGCATCCTGCCGGGCGGCATCGTGTCATGGAATGTTGCGCAGATGCTCAACTTCCGCGACGGCATGTACTACGCGCTCACGGGAGACGCCTTCGACGGCAAGAAAGCAAAAGAGATGGGGTTCATCAACTTCTCTTTCCCGCGCAATGAGCTCAAAGCCGAGACGATCAAGCTGGCGCACAAGCTCATGGAAAAGTCTCCCGCGGTGTTGCGCTACACCAAGGAAGCTCTGCGCGCGGTGCGGTTCATGAACGAGCCCCAGGCCGCGGACTACTTGAACGCCAAGAGCGACGCCTTGCGCTTTGTGGACAAGGAGGACAGCCGCACCCAGGGCATGAAGCAGTTCCTGGATGACAGGTCCTACCGTCCGGGTTTCGGCCCGTTCAGCCGCGACAAGGTGAAGCGCGCCTGAGCGCGCCGGTCGTGGCACCGCAAACCCACTTGACGAACCAGTCTTCGCTTGGTTTTATTTCAAACATAAGGCAACAGGGTCCTTGCGCCTCTAGGAGACGAACTTGAACCACAACGCGTCAAAAAAAATCAGCCGCAAGACGGTCAGCTCCCCCCTCAAGACTGCAATGAAGACAAAACCCCCACGTCCCATGCGACGCGCGGAGTTCAGATCCTCCCCGTGGTACGAGAAGGCGGCGCAGTCAATCGCGGTCAGCGCGAGAGCATCCTAGCCGCTCTCTACGAAACCTGCGGCAATTCTTTTATGGTGGCGACCCATTGGGTCGCCGGCGTATGCGCACCAGCGCATCGCGTATGGGCGAGGCATTGCGGGGCACCCCAAAAAACGCTTGGCGTTTTTTGGGGACGCGCCGCCCCTACATAGCTGGGGTTGCGTTGCCGCGCTGGCTTGGGCCTGAGCGCCGCGGCGCCCACGCGCTGTGGAGCATGAGGGCGATCCCGACCGCCAGCATCGGTACGGACAGCACCATGCCCATGGTGAGCCCGTAGGCGAGCTGCTCGGTCTGCGGATCGGGCTCGCGGAAGAATTCCATCGCAATCCGAGCGAGCCCGTAACCGAGCAGGAACAGGCCGCTCGATAATCCAGGGCGCTTCAACGCGCCGTTGCGCGCCACGAGCCCAAGCACCAGCAGCAGCAGCAGGCCCTCCACCCCTGCCTCATACAGCTGGCTGGGATGGCGCGGTTGAGCGTCGGCATCGGGAAACACCATCGCCCACGGCACGTTGCTCGGGCGTCCCCAAAGCTCCGCATTGATGAAGTTGCCGATGCGCACCAGGAAAATCGACAGGGGACAGACGGTCGAAACGATATCCCCGATCGTCAGGAACGAGATCTTGAAGCGGTAGGCAAAGTACCCAATGGCAAGGAGCACCCCGATCAGACCTCCATGGAACGACATGCCGCCTTGCCAGATCGCGAAGATCTCCAGGGGGTGCGCCGCGTAATAGCTGGGCTCGTAGAAAATGACCTCGCCAAGCCGGCCGCCGATCACGGTCCCAAGCATGGCATAGAGTGCGAGATCAACGAGGCTTTGCGGCGTCGGATGCGGAGTGTCCCCCCAGAGACGGTCGTTGCGGGCCAGGGCAGAGGCATAGGCCCAGCAGCCGAGAAAGCCGACAAGATACGCCAGAGCATACCAACGGACAGCAAACGGCCCGACGCTCACTGCGATCGGATCGATCGCCGGAAATGGGATGACGAGGATTGGCATGCGGACCGAACGATTAACGCCTGAGCAACTTTCCCTCAAGCCGAGGACAGGTGTGTGACACTGACAGGGCTCTCCATACCTCCCCCTAAAAGGGGGAGGTCGACAGCATTTGCCCGGCCTTGCGCCGGGACAAATGCTGTCGGGTGGGGGTCCTGCCCTCGGCGGATCGCGGCCCGGAGTGACCCCCACCCGGCTCCCCCGACAAGTCGGGGTCGCCGACCTCCCCCTTTCAGGGGGAGGTATTGCGGAGCTTGCTGCGCCGGTGAGTCCAAATGCGATAGCCCTGGTCTGGAAGGAGAGGTATTGCGGAGTTTGTTGCGCCGCTGGGTCCATATGCGATCGCCCTGCCGGTGCCTGCAAGGCGAAGGCTCAGGTCACAGCGCTCATTCGCCCGACTTGCGCGCCCGGTCGCTCGCTTCCCGCTCGCGCAAATAATCCTCGGTGGTGCGCGCCGGTGGACGCGGCGGAGCACCGTGCGGATCGAACTCCTGCTCGGTGATCGCGGCAACGCGGCAATCCTCGCACATCTTGATCAGATCCACGCGCTGTGCCGCATTCGCAAACATCCAGTGTTTGCCCGCAAGCTTCGCAGTCACGCGTTCGATCGTGCTCTTGACCCCGAACGGCTTGCCGCAGCGGATGCAATGGAACGGCTCTTCTTCTTTCAAGAGCTGCGGGGTCGCCGTTGCGGCGCGGAAATCAAGCTGCGGGCGCAGCGTGATGACCTTCTCCGGACAGGTCGCCTTGCATAACCCGCACTGCACGCAGGCGTCCTCGACGAACCGCAGCATGGGCTGGTCCGGATTGTCGCGCAGCGCTGCGGTCGGGCAGGCGGATACGCAGGCGAGGCAAAGCGTGCACCCCGCGGCGTCGATCTCGACCGCTCCGAAGGGTGCTCCTTGCGGCAGCGGCACTATGTCGACCGGCGCTGGCGCGACGCGATGCAGCTCGCGCAGCGCAAGCCGCATCACATCACGCTTTCCTCCTGCCGCCACGAAGGTTGCGGACTGGGCCGCTCCCGCCGCGGGGTAGGGCACCCACAGGAGACTCGCGAGCGCGTCGGGATCATCCACCGCCAAGGCAGCCAAGCGGCCATCGCCGAAACCCAGGCCCGCGAGGATCGCCTCGGCGAGCGCCAGCGTCTGGGCGAGGCCGGCGATATCGTGGCGCGGCTTGGCGCGGATGAGGAAGCGCATGGCGGCTGCGCCATAGCCAAAACCAGCCGCGATCGCTTCAAGCCCCACCTGCGTGACTTCATTCACCTCTACCGGCAGCACATTGGCGGGCAATCCGTCGCCGAAGCGCGCCAGCACATCGATGAGCGGCGTGCCGTGTGCCCCATCGTGAACGAGGACGACGGGCTGGGTGCCGCCGGCCTCGCGGTAAGCCGTAAGAAGCGTACGCAGCTTGCGGATGAGGGCGTCTGCGGGCGGCAGCGCATAAGCCGCCGCACCGGTCGGGCAGGCGGCGGCACACTGGCCGCAACCTCCACAGATATGCGCATCAATGGCGACATGATCGCCTGCGGGCGCGATGGCACCCGCCGGGCAGAGGTCGAGGCAGCGATGGCAGCCCACGATCTTGGAGCGCGCATGGGCGCAGATGTCGGCGGTGAAGTCGATATACCGGGGCTTGTCGAAGGTGCCGGTGAGATCGCGTACCTTGAGCACGGCCCGCAGCACAGCCGCGGGATCGCCGGGGTCGGCGCGCAGATAACCGTCGCGCAGATCGGGCGCATTGAAAAGCGCCGGCCCGCCGGAGAGATCGAGAATGAGGTCGCAGCGCGAGACTGCGCCGTTGCGGGGGGCATCGAAGCTCAGCTGCTCACGCGATGATGGCGCAGGCTGGGCGTAATCATCGACCGTGAGCTCGAACGCGCCGAGATGGCCTTTGGCGGAGCGGATCGTGCCTTGCACCACGGGAAACTCGGTGACCCGCGCCGGAGTCACCGCGCCCGGAGGCTTGATCAACACGGTGACGTCGAGATGATCCTTCAGCAGGTTGCCCGCTTCGAACGCCTGCTCGTCCCGACCGTAGATAAGGAGCACGCCTTCGCTCTCGAAGCTGACGAAGGGAACCGCGGGAGCTTGCTCCGCCGCGGCCGCAAGCAGCGCCGCCATCTTCGGAGCGGCCGCTGCCGCGTCCTTCGACCAGCCGGCCGTTTCGCGGATGTTGGCGAAGGTAACGCCGTCCTTGCGGTCTTCGACCAGCTCGGAAAACAGCGGCGCCTCTTGCACACAGCCAACCAACAGCGAGCCCTCTTTCGCCGCTGCGGCGCGAAACCGGTCGAGCTCGGCGCGGCAAAGCTGGCGCGCAGTCGAGACGCTCTCGGCGCGACAGCCACGTTTCACGCTCTCGGCGTCGAGCGGCATGGTGTCTTCGCACGAGCAGATAAGAATGTGTGGCGCCCGATCGGGCATTATCTCTCCCTGTCGGGTGACTGGGCTGAGCACTCGTCCATGCTCGCCCGCTTCCCACCGGGGTCTCGAGCGAAAGGAACCAGATCGATCGCTCGGGCCCTCAGCGCCGAGTTATAATGATCACCTAGGGCGGTTGCGAGTGCTACAACGCGTCCCGAGGGAACTATCGCAAATGGAGGCGGCGGTGCAGAAAGCCCCGCAAGACCTCCCCTTTCAGCCTGCACACCCAAAGGGGGCCGTTGCGCGCTGGACGACGCGATGCGTCGCCCCTGCGAAGGCAGCGCGGTTACGCTGCCTCGACGTGCGCGACGTTGTAGAGGCAGGGCTCGGCCTCCCGGATCAGTTCGCCGAAGCGCGGCCATTTCTGCCGGAACTCGGGTGAGTGATGCGCCGCGGCGAGCTGCTCGCGGTCCTTCCATTGCACATAATTGACCACGTGGGTGCCGTCCTCGCTCCTGTGCAGGCTCACCGACACGAAGCCTGGCTGCGTGGCCATGAACTTGGCGCGCTGTTCCATTAGCCGCAGCACCTCGGCTTGATTGTCCGGAGGCACCTTGACCGTGGTAATCTGGGTGACGATGTCGCTGTTGGCGCGGATCTGGGGCATGGCATTCTCCTGACGTGGATTCCGGCAAGGAAATACAATGCGCGGCCGTTGGGTTTCGTTCCCCCTTACGCGGCGGCTTCCGCCTGGCGCGCCTCGATCGCCGCGTGGATGGCGACCGTGCGCCGCGCCATGTCGGCATGCAGGCGCTCCACCATGCGCCCGTCGAGTTGCACGACGCCCTTGTCCCTGTTCTCCGGCAGATCGAAGGCGGCGATGATCTGCTTTGCCTGGGCGACTTCATCCTCGCTCGGCGAGAAAGCGGCATTGCACGGCTCGATCTGGCGCGGATGAATGAGGGTCTTGCCGTCGAAGCCCATGTCGCGCGCCTGCCCGCATTCGCGCGCGAAGCCCTCCGCGTCTGCGAGTTCGTTGAAAACCCCGTCGAGGATGTCGAGGCCATAGGCGCGCGCCGCGGCGATGCAGCTCATCAGCCACGGCAGCATGGCTGCGCGGCCCGGAGTGATCCTTGCCCGCGTTTCCTTGGCGAGATCATTGGTACCCATCACGAAGGCCGCAAGCCGCGTCTCCACGTCGGCTGCCGCCGCTGCGATCTCGCGCGCATTGAGCATGGCGAGCGGCGTCTCCATCATCGCCCATACCCGGATCCTGTGCTCCGCGCTGATGTCGATAAGCCGCTCGGCCACATCATCCAGATGACCGGGGATCGAAACTTTGGGCACCAGCACCGCGTCGGGCTTGGCCTTCGCGACCATGTCGAGGTCGTCGAGCCACCAGGCCGAATCCAGCGCATTGATCCGCACGATCACTTCGCGTCCGCCGAACCCGCCCGCAATGACGGCTTGCCTGATCTGCTCGCGCGCCGTTGCCTTGGCGTCCGGCGCAACCGAGTCTTCGAGGTCGAGAATGACCGCATCGACCGGGAGCGTGCGCGCCTTCTCGATGGCGCGCGGGTTTGATCCCGGCATGTAAAGGACGCTGCGGCGCGGACGGATGGTCATGCGGGGTGATCATTTCTCCGCGTGATGGCGGGCTGTCCCGGCCATGCCCGTCTGTGTTTCGATGCCAATAAAGATAAAGCACGGGTGCCCGACACAAAGCTAGACTCTCTACCTACTTCTCACTGCAAGGGAAAGTAGTGGTACTGCGTCACAAGTTGCCCCTCGACGTCATTCCGGGGCGCAGGAAAATCGGCCGTGCCGCCCCCTCTCTCCTTTGTCATTCCGGGGCCGCGAGCGTAAGCGAGCGGAGCCCGGAATCCATAACCCCAACCAGTAATGTGTGTCACCGCAGCGTAACCACTTTCATCACTGCACGGCCTGTGGTTATGGATTCCGGGCTCCGCCCCGGAATGACGGGCTAGAGTAGTTTGTGATGCAGTACGGGTAAAAGAAGGATTGATCCCGTGTTCCGCCGCGATTCCGTCGTAAACAAATGTCCGCCTGCACCGGTCGCGTTCTCGTCCGGCCAGATCCCCTGGAATTATGACCGCACGGAGATTTTCGCCGACGCCATTGTGCATGCCACCGGCCTCATTCTCGGGCTCATCGGCGCGGTTGCCATCGTTGCGGTGGCCATCAAGCTCAAGCCGATCCAGCTGACGCCGATCCTCATCTACAGCCTTGGATTGCTCGTCATGCTTGCGGTTTCCGCCGCCTTCAACATGTGGCCGGTGTCGCCGACGAAATGGCTGCTTCGGCGGTTCGATCACTCCGCCATCTATCTGTTGATCGCGGCGACCTATACGCCGTTCCTGGGCCTGCTGAAGAGCGGCTTTGCCTGGACAGTTCTCACCGCAGCCATCTGGTCGAGCGCGCTCGCCGGCATGGTGTTGAAGCTCGCACTGCCGGGACGTTTCGACCGTCTTTCCATCGCGCTCTATCTGTTGATGGGTTGGAGCGGCCTGATAGCCTACAAATACTTCCTCGCCGTCCTGCCGAGCACGGCGATTTGGCTGTTGGCGATCGGCGGCGCTTTCTATTCCTTGGGCACGGTCTTTCATCTCTGGGAGAGCCTGCGTTTTCAGAACGTGATCTGGCATGGCTTCGTGCTGATCGCGGCAAGCTGTCACTATTCCGCGGTGCTCACTTGCCTCGCGGCCTAGGGGCGGGCCGCGATTTTCACCGCGGTGCGTACAGTCCGAAGAGATAAGGGACGAGGTACACGATCCACGGCACGAACGCGATCAGGACCGCAACGCCGGTCATGGTGGCGAGATACGGCACGAGCCGCCGGCTGATCTCGCCAAGCGTTGCCCCCGAGAGCCCCAGCACGATGTAGAGGCCGACGCCGACCGGCGGCAGGAATAGCGCGATGCCCATGACTGCCGTCATCAGGATCCCGTAATGGACGAGATCCACGCCGAGGTGCCGGGCAATGGGCACGAACACCGGCATGATCATGAGCATGCCCGGCAGCCCATCGAGCAAGGCAAACAACGGCAGAAACACGAGTATCGACATGAGCAGAAAAATCGCCTTCCCGCCGCCGATGGACTGGATCCCCGAAGCGATCGCGGCGGGCACGCCGCTCACCGTCATGAGCCAGGCGAAGATGTTTGCGCCGCCGATCAACAACATCACGATGCCCGAGGTTACTCCGGTGCGAAGGAACGAACGGACTAGAAAGGACGGGGTGACCTCCCCGTAAACGAGCATCCCGACGATGATGGCGTAGATCACCGCGACCACCGCAGCTTCCGTGGGCGTGAATATTCCCCCCAGAATGCCGCCGAAAATGATGACCGGCAGCAGCAATGCCCAGAACGCCTGCCGCAGCGCCCTTGCCCGCTCGCGCCACGAGATGCGGGGCTCCGGTTTGAGCCCCAGCCGTTCGGCATCGATGCGAAGGTGAAACATCAGCGCGGCAGTCATGATCAAGGCCGGCAGGAATCCCGCCGCAAACAGGGTCGCGATCGAAGTGTTGGTGATGCTCCCGTAGACCACCATGGTCAGGCATGCGGGCACGAGAATGCCCATCCCTGCGGCGGCGGCGACCAGCGCTCCCGCGTGACCCGCGGCGAATCCGTGTCGCTTCATCGCCGGGATCATCACCGAGCCGATGGCGGCAGCGTCGGCGTTGGTTGACCCGGAAATGCCGGAAAAGAACAGCATGGCGATCAGCACCACGTTGCCGAGGCCGCCGCGGATGTGGCCGACCAGCACGCGTGCCAGTGTCACCAGCCGCTGCGAGATCCCTCCCGTCTCCATCAAGTCGCCGGCGAGGATGAAGAACGGGATGGCGAGCAGCGAAAAGTTGTCGATGCCGGCGAAGATCCGACTCGCCACGATGCGCAGCGGCTCGCCCTGCATGAGCCACAGGCCTGCAAGCGCTGCCGTCCCCAGGGCAAACGCGATCGGAACACCTGCTGTGATGAAGGCGGCAAAGAGTGCGAGTGCCGCGGTCACTCCGGCTCCCTGCGGATGTCCAGAATGTGCATGCTTGGGGAGCGGACGACCTGCATTGCGAGGTGGAACAGCATGAGGCCGGCACCGGTGGGCAGCGCGAGATACGCCCACTGCATGTGCATCGGAAATGTCATGGCAAATTGCCGGGATGCCAGGCTGGTCTCGTCGATTCCGGTCTTCAGCAGGATGAGGAGAAAGAGCGCAATGACGAGCGTGACCAACGGTCCCAAAGCCGGTTTGAGCACCGGCGCGCGGCGAATGAGAAGATCAAGGCCGAAATGGCCTCCCTCCCGCAAGGCGAGAGCGGCCCCGATCATGGAGACCCAGACGAAGAGATAGCGCGCGGCCTCCTCCGACCATATCAGGGGATCGCCGAGCACATACCTGGCGCAAACCTGCGCGAACGTCACCGCGGTGAGCATTGTCACCAGAATGACGATGACCGCCGCCTCGGCTCTGGCCACCCAGCGATCCAGCCCGAGCGCGAGAGCGCGAAGCTCGCTCATTTCGCAGCCGCAACGATATGGTTGACGAGGTCGGGACCAAGCCGATCGGCGAGCTCCTTGTAGGTCTGCTGTCCGATCGCCGTGAAAGGTGCGAGATCAGGCTGCGTGACATTCGCTCCGGCGGCGCGAATCTGGTCCAGCACCTTGGCATCCCGGCTGGTGCGCTCGGCGATAACGGTCTTGCGCGCCTCGCCGGAAGCTTTGTTGATCACCGCCTTGAGATCGTCAGGCAGGCGTTCCCACACGCGCTCGCTGATATAGAGCGTGTTCGCCAGCATCATGTGGCTGGTCAGGGCGAGATTGCGCGCGACCTCGATGTGCTTGCTCGTCTGGTAGGTGACGCTGTCATTCTCGGCACCGTCGATGACGCCTTGTTGCAGCGCCGTGTAGACCTCGCCGAAGGCCATGGGCGTGGGCGCCGCGCCGAAGGCGCGGAAGAGCGCGATGTAGGAGGGGCTCGGGATGACCCGGATCTTGAGCCCTTTCAGATCCGCCACGCTGTTGATCGCCCGGCTGCGGGTATAGACGTTGCGGAACGTGATCTCCCAGACCTGGACGATGTGAAAGCCGGCAGCGGCTGCCGGGCGGCCAAGCTCCTGCTCGAACACCGGGCTGTCGAACAGGCGGAAAGCCGCCGCCTGGTCCTTTGCCAGGTAAGGCAGATCGACGACCACCAGCTGCGGCACGAAATTGGTAAGCGTCGCGGTCGCGTCGATGACGCCGTCGACGATACCGGCCTGCACGTTCTGCAAGACCTCGCGTTGCCCGCCGAGCTGGCTCGACGGATAGACGGTGATCTTGAGCCGGCCGCCGCTTTCCTTATCCACCAGCTCTGCCATCTGTCGCGCCCCGATCACGACGGGATGCTGCGCGTCGAGAACGCAGGCGATCTTCAGGTTGTGCACGTCCTGGCTAGAGGCCGAGCCTGCAAATCCCGCGACCAGGAAGAGAGCGAGCAACGCCTGCATTGTGTAGCGCATGTGATTTCCACCTTCTTTCAACTGCTCGACCACGCCTGGCGTTCATGATGCGCAGCTTGAGATCGTGCAGCAATAGGCAAGAATTATGCCGGAGGTTCCCGCATCAATCTGCCGCATCGCCCACATACCGATACACGCCGATATCGACCTGCCACGTCCGGCGCTGTGCCTCCATCAGATAGGGCAGCATGGCATCGTTGCGCTTGACCACCGCAGCGATATCCTTGCGCAGTACTTTCATCAGCCCGGCGATCTCCTCGCGCAAGGCGCGCTCGTCGATGGTGGTGATCCTGCGGTCCTTCACCACGACGCGCCCATCGACGATGACGGTTTCCACGCCGCGGCCGCCCTCCGTGAATACGACCTGGCGCGCCACGCTGTTGAGCGGCACAAACGACGGGTCGGTGAGATCGAGAATGAACAAGTCCGCCGCCATGCCCGGCCGTAATGCGCCGATCCTCCGTTCGAGGCCCGCGCTGCGCGCGCCACCGACGGTTGCCGACCAGATCGCGTCGGCCGCGGTCGGTGGACCGGGATCGGGATGCGTGACCGCAGCGAGACCGGCAAACAGCTTCATGGACTGGAACATGTTCTGGGCATCGCTGCAGCTGCAGTTGTCGCAGCCAAGCGCCACTCCCACGTTCTTGCGCAAATAGGTGCGGATCGGCGCAACGCCGCTGCGGGTCTTGAGATTGCCCACCGGGTTGAGCACGACCTTGGTGCCCGCTTCGGCAAGGGCATCGATCTCCGGCCGCGACATCCACACGCTGTGGGCGAGATTCATCCTCGGCGTCAGCAGCCCGACGCGCCGGAGATAGTTCACCAGAGAACCGCCGTCCGAAGCGTGAGTTTGGCGTGCGATCAGCGTCATCGGCCGCGATTCATAGATGTGGGTGTAGACCGGGACTTGCTCGGCGCTGGAGAGCTCGGCGAGCTTGCTCAACAGCTCGGGTGTACAGCGCTCCGGGCTGGTGGGACCCAGCGCCAGGGTGATGCGGGGATGACGGGATTTTTGGGCCTTCAGGATATCTTGGAGCAGCGCTGCGAGATCGATGCCCCGAAATGGCTCGACTGACCCTGAGAGCGCAGCTCGTTGTTCCGCGGGAGCGACCTCCTCCCAGAACGGCATCGCCTTCGCCCCCGGGGTGTCGGCAAACTGCAGCGCAAAGACGCAACGGATGCCGATGTCTTCGTAGGCCTGGAGAATCGCATCGAGGTGCTGCTCGTCAAAGGGGTAGATGGTCGCGAGGTCCTGAACGGTGGTCATGCCGCTGCGCAGACATTCCAGCGCGCCGAGCAGGGTGCGGGCGCGAATCTCGGCTGTGCTACGTTTGGGATAGGCCGGAGGCAGCGCGTTGAGCATCCAGAGCTCGAGCGGGATTGTCTCGAAGCAGCCTTTGAGCAGGACGTCGTGGGAGTGGTAATGCGCGTTGACAAAGCCCGGCATCAACAGCTTCTCGGTCGCGTCGATGGTGTGATCGATCCTGCGCGCGCCCAGCTCGGCCACAGCCTCGCCGCGCTCGACGGATGCAGCGATTCCGCTGCGAACCGCGGCGATCATCCCATCGATGATGAGGAGATCGGCGATGGGCGGGAAATCCACGTCGCCGCCGTGATCGTAGACGCGTCCGTTCCGGATGAGGATGACGCCGGCGGCGCCAGGGTTGGGCATGAGGCAACCTCCGTGAAAGACCAATGAAGCTTCGCATCCTGGCGCAAGCCGATTGCCGCGCGGCTCTCGACATGGCGGGCGCGATCGAGGTTCAGGCGCAAGCCTTCAGGCTGCTCGCGCAGGGCCGCTCGGTCCAGGGGTTGCGCAGCTTCGTATCGTCGGAAGCGCCCCCGGGTGTCGCCATCTTCAACCCCTGCTTCCTGCGCAATGGCGCCGGCTACGGTGTCAAGGTCATCTCCGATTTTTACGACAACCACAAGCGCGGGCTTGCCCGCATGAGCGGGCTCGTCTGCCTGTTCGACGGGACGAGCGGCCATCCGCAGGCGGTGCTGGAAGCGGGCTACCTGACCGATCTGCGCACCGGGGCTGGCACTGCGCTCGCGGCGCGCTACCTCGCGCGTGCGAACAGCACGGTTCTCGCCCTCATTGGCGCAGGGCGTGTTGCGCGCAACCAGCTTGCCGCGCTAGCCGAGGCCTTCGCGCTTGAAACGGTGTTCCTCTCGGCGCGCAGCAGCGCGCGTGCGGAGCAGTTTATTGCGGATCTGGCTGGTGCAGGCGGCCGGATCCCACGCGACATCCGGGTTGTCTCATCGTGCGAGCAAGCGCTGCGGCACGCCGATATCGTGGTGGCCGCCACGACCTCGTCGACCCCGGTGGTTGACGGTACGTGGCTGCGGCCGGGCACTTTCGTAGCAGCAGTCGGTGCGCATCAGGCCACGACCCGGGAACTGGACAGTGCGACGATCCAGCGTGCGTCCAGGCGGGTAATCGACAGCCGCGCCGATTGCCTCGATCAGGCCGGCGACTTTGTCATTCCCTTGGCCGAGGGGGTGATCGGGCGCGAGCAGGTCGCCGAGCTTGCCGAGGTCGTCATGGGCGAGAGACCCGCGCGCGAGCGCGATGACGAGATCACCGTCTACAAGTCGATCGGCGTGCCCATCCAGGATCTTGTGACGGCGCAACGCATCGCCCAGCGCGCGGCGCAGTTGGGGCTTGGGACGCAGGTGGAGATCGGGGGAGATTAGAGCGGTGGTGTCGACGCAGAAAACCGGCAACGCCCGCGATCCGCTCCCCCCTTGTGGGCCTTGTGGGCAGGGCTATCGCATATGGGCTGTCGTCCCGGCCAAGCGAGCCCGGCTTAAACCGGGCTCGCGCGAGCCGGGACCCAGTAATCCACGCCCGGCGTGAATGAACGAGCTGCTGTGATTACTGGATTCCGGCTCTCGCTTGCCGGGCGAAGCCCGGCTCGCTCGGCCGGAATGACAGGCATGGATGTTTGCTGTGGGGCGTGACACACGGTCCTTAGGGTCAAATGCGATAGCCCTGACCACAAAGGGGGGAGGGAGCAGAGTGAGTCTGCGGCGTGCCGCGAGCACACTTCACCGAAATGCCGGTCCTGGTCACCGCGCCACCTTCAGCTCGTCGCGCGCCGGCAGATATTTGTCCGTGTACACCTGTGATGCGGCAGGCGTGGTCTTCATGTTGAAGGCGGGAGCGACCTGCGCCAGCGTGCTCGCGAGCCGTGCCATGTCGACATTGCTGTAGCCATGCTCGAGCACGTTGGGGGTGATGATGCCGTAGTCGAGCGTCATCTTGATACGGTCGCGCTCGACCTTGTCATTGAGGAGCGGATCGCGCGTCTTGACCGACGCCACGGCCGCAGCGGGGTCCTGGATCATGCGATTGAGCCCGTGCACCGTGCCGCGAATGAAGTCGCGCACCGCGTCCGGATTCTGCTCGGCAAATTCCGGCCGGGTGATGAGGGCAAGGCCGTAGAGCCCGACGCCATAGTTGGCGTAGGCCATGACCCGCACGGCATCGCTGGGGATGTTGACGGCCTGCATATTGATCAGCACCGTAGGCACGTTCCCGCTCACCGCATCCGCCTCGCCCCTGATCAGCATGGGCTCGCGCAGCTCCGGCGAGACATTGAGCCATTTGATCGAGCTCTGATCGATGCCATTGACGGTCGCAAACAGCGGAAAGAGCTGACGGCTTGCATCGCCGGCGGGGGCGGCGATGCTTCTGCCATTGAGATCCTGGGGTTTCACGATGTTGCTCTTCGCCATGGTCTCGACCGCGAGCGCGGACTTGTCGTTCACCATGAACACGGCGATGAGCGGGCGGCCCGGATTCTCGCCCATGAAGCGGACCATGGAATAGAGATCGGCCTGGCCGATATCGTAGGCGCCGCTCGCGACCTTGCTGACCGTGTCGCCGGAGCCAACCCCGCGGTCCACCGTCACGTTGAGATGATACCGCGCAAAGGTGCCGTCGCTTACGGGAACGGTGAATATGCCCTGCTGGCCCTGAAATGCCCAATCCAGGACCAGGCGGATGCTCTTGGTCTGCTGCGCCTCAACTGGAGCTGCGGTCAGTGCCGCGATCACGAGACCGGAGCTCAGAGCCCGGATTTTGCTGCTGCCCAGCATTGCTGTCCTCTTCCTGGTGATGCCGACGCTCATGGTCGCGCCAACGCGCCCGGCGCGTCAACTCGCAAGCGCGGCGTGCTTCGCCTTTCAGGCACGGTTATCGTATTTGGGCTGTCATCCCGGGAGTGGAGGCGGGCTCACACCGTGAGCTAATGTCACGGGATGCCGTCCCGTGATGCAAAGCGCCGTCGGATCGTGCGCGGCAGCCGCGTTGTTACACCCTCCGGCACGCGGCCAGCAGACCTCGTCATTGCGGGCGAGCAGATCGTCGCCATCGCGCCGCATGGCACGGCAACCGCCGCAGAGGTGGTTGATGCGGCGGAACGGCTGGTCATCCCCGGCCTCGTCGATTCCCACGTACATACGCGCGACCCCGGGCAGGCCTACAAGGAGGATTTTCGCTCCGCCTCGCATGCGGCGGCGCGCGCAGGGGTGACCACCATCATGGCGATGCCGAACACGGTGCCGGTGATCGACAGCGTGAGCGCCTTCGATGCTGCTGCCGCGGCGGGACAAAAGAGCATCGTCGATTTCGCCATCGAGGCGCTCGCCCAGGCGTCGAGCCTGGAAAACATCCCGGCGCTCGCGGAGCGCGGGGCGGTCTCGTTCGAGCTGTTTCTGGGCGGTGGGCCGCCTCTCCTGGTCACGCGCGAACGCGCGATGCAGGATGCGCTGTTTCGCGCCGTCGCGGCAGCGGGCGGCCTCATGGGCGTCTACCCCGACGATCCCGAGATCTGCGCCGCGCTCGATTGCGGGGGCGATGCCGAAGCGATCGCGCGGGCGCACCCGGCCGAGGTCGAAGCCGGATCGCTGATTTCCGTGCTGTCATTGGCTGCGGCGCGGCGCTGCCCGGTGCACGTGCGGCAAGCTTCCACCGCGCTCACTGCCCTCGTCATTGGCGAGTTGCGCCGCCGCATGCCTGAGCTCCTGACCGCGGAAGCCACCCCGCACCATCTCGTCTTGACGATGCAGGATTTCATGCGCTGGGGGCCGCAGGGGCTGATCATGCCGCCATTGCGCACGGCCGCAGATGTGGACGCACTCTGGAAAGCGATCGAGCACGGAGACATTGCGACCATCGGGAGCGATCATGCTCCCCATCACGCTGACGAGAAGGAGGCGGGGCGCGAGGACCTGCGCAAAGCAGTGCCCGGTTTCCCCGGCCTGGAGACATTTCTGCCCGCCATTCTCTCTGAATTCCGGCGGCGTGGGCTCGCTGAGCAGGCCTTCGTTCAGCTCGTTTCTGAAACGCCCGCACGCCTGTTCGGATTAAGCGACCGCAAAGGCGCGCTTGCGCCCGGGCTCGATGCCGATCTCGTTATCGTCGACGATCACGTGGACGAGGTCATCGACGCCGCAGCGTTCCTCTCCAAAGCCAAGTATTCGCCGTTTCATGGACGGCGGGTGACCGCCCGCGTCGATCTGACCATGGTGCGCGGCCGCACCGTTTACGCCGACGGGATGATCGACGAAGACGCCCCGCGTGGCCGCCTTCTGCGCCGTTGTAGCATCGCGGCCGTAGCTGTAGGGCCGGGTTTCAAACCCGCCCCTGCATAGGAGGTGAGCGATGCTCGGTGCGCGCGGCATGATCGGGCTGATCGTGCCATCCAACAACACGGTCATCCTGCCGGAATTCTATTCCGTGCTGCCCGATGGTGTAACCGCATACGAGACGCGCATGCGCGTCGAAGGCGAGCTGACGCCGGAGCTCTTGCGCAAAATGGTTGGCGACGCCGAGGCTGCCGCGGACCTGCTGCGCCAGACCGGGGTGGACTTCATCTGCTATTGCTGCATGGCCAGCACGATCGTGAAAGGATGGGATTGGGAACGCGGTCTGCTGGCGCGGTTCGCCAATAACGCGCGCAAAGGAGTGACCTCCGCGAATGGAGCGCTCAGGGACGCCTTGGCCGCACTGGGTGCCAGAAGGCTAGCGCTGGTGACGCCTTATCCTGAAGATCTCAACGCGCTTCTGCCCGCGTTTTTTTCCGCCGGCGGGTTCGAGGTCACGAAGATCGCAGGCACGCCCGTCCGTGATGTTGCGGCGGTGCGCGGGCTCTCCCCTGATCAGATCCTGGGCGCAGGGCGCGGGGTCGCCGCAGGAGGGGTGGATGCAGTGTGCCTGCTGGCGACGGATGTGCAGACCTTCCCCATCATCGACCGTCTTGAGCGGGAGATCGGCCGTCCGGTCGTGAGCAGCAACCAGGCCTTGCTCTGGGCGAGCCTGCGGGCGCTCGGAGTGACTGAGCCGATTGGCGGGCTCGGCAAGCTGTTCCACGTGTAGGGCGGGTTACCCGGAGCGGGCCGCGCCCGCTCGGAAGCGTAACCCCCGCGATCGGGGCGGCTGCTTACTGGACCGGGACCAGAGGGTTTACTACGGAGAGCCCGGCGAAACGGCTGAAGTCGCGATCGGCCGACCAAAGCTCGCGCACGCCGTGTACGCGGCAGAGCGCCGCGACCCGCGCATCGTGTACCTGGGGCCCCGCAATCCGCCCATCCACGAGCAGCGGGCGCAACGCGGTCCAGTGCCCCGCGGTCTCCGCCAAAAGCGTGAGCGAAGGCGATTGTAGCCAGGCATCGACCTGGTCCAAGGCGCGGAGCAGCGGTGTGGGTGGGGCGTAGATACGCGGGTGCGTCACCACAGCGAGAAACTCATGCAGGCATGGCCAAGGAATGGCCCAGGTGGCCCGTCCTTCCGCAAGCTCCCGCAAACGCGGCGACGCCGCTGGGTGAAAATGTAAATCGGCGCGGTGGGCGTACACCAGAATGTTGGTATCGACAGCAATCACCCGCCGCGATCTCCGTAGGCCAGCTCGCGGATCCTCTCCCAGGAAGCATCTCGCAGCGCAGGCTGCAGGCCTTTGCCCTTGAAGCTGGCGCGGCGCAACTTGAAGGGAGCGGCGTGTTTGGTCTCCGCGAGGACGCAATGAAGCCCGCGTTCCACCAGTGTCCGCAGAGTAACACCCTCACGCGCGGCGAGCCTGCGCACCTCGCGCAGGAGCGCGTCCGAGATCTCGATGGTCGTCTTCATTGGCCCTTCCAGATGGGAATAAGGATATGGGTGCCCATATAGTATGCTGCGGGTCGTACCTGCTCAAGGGGAAACGGTCCAGCCGCAGCGGCTATAGCGTCGTAGCGCGCATGAGCCACCGGGGCGCGCCCCGCCGGCGAGATGCGGGTCCGCCCCGGATATTGCGGCGCGCTCGGCGCGCCGCTCACCCCGGTTGCTTTTGGATCAGATCGGGGTTGGCGAGCAGCTTCTCGACGGCATGCGCCATCACCTCGCAGCCGAGCACGATGTCCGCCTCCGCCGTGTCTTCCGTAATGTCATGACTGCGACCGCCGATGCTGGGGACGAACAGCATCGCTGCGGGAATGTAGCGGCCGACCACCATGGCGTCGTGGCCGGCACCGCTTGGGATGTGCATCGGCTCCTCGCCCAGCGCCTTGCTCGAGGCGGCCAGTACGGAAGCGAGCTGCTTCGCCAGGGGAGTTGGAGCTATCAAGGCCATGGGCTCCATCTCGGCGGTGTAAGCGCCGCTGCCCAATTGATCCACCCAATGGCGCAGATGGCTCTCCAGCGCATCGAGAATGGCGGGATCGGTATCGCGGAACTCGATCACCATCTCGCCCGCGTTCGGCACCACGTTGGGAGCGCCCGGGCGCAGCATGATGCTGCCGATGTTCCAGACCGTTTCCGCGCTGCCCAAGCGGGGAAATTCCTGCGCCACCTGGGCAGCGAGCCGCATCAGCGCGGCGCCTGCATCCCTGCGAACGGACATCGGGGTCGTGCCGGCATGATCGGCCTGGCCGCGGGTGTGGATACGGAATTGCCGGATCCCCACTACCCCGGTGACGACGCCTATGCGCCGGCCCGCCTGCTCGAGCCGCGGCCCCTGCTCGATATGCGCCTCCAGGTAACAGAGATGCCGCGCCGGATCGAGGCGCCGGGGATTTGCCACCGGCGCGACATTCGCCAGCACCGAGCGCAGCCGCACCGCGCCGCTCTTGGCGGCGTCGATCTCCGGGTCGGTCAGGTTGTTGCAGAATGTCCTGCCGCCGAGAAAGGCGAGATAGGTGCCTTCCTCATCCTGGAACGACATCACGTCGATGCCGACGGCCGATGATGCGCTGCTTTCCTTCGCCGCGCGCGCGATCTCGAGGGCATAGATGACACCCATGGCGCCGTCGAGCCATCCGCCCTGGGGGACGGTGTCGGTATGCGAGCCGATCAGCAAGCTGCGCGCGGCATTGGGATCACGACCGTAGACATTCGCGACTTCGTCCATGTGCGGCTCGAGCCCGGCGTCCTGCATGCGGCGCATGAGCCAGCGTCGCGCCTCGAGATCGGCGGGGGACAGCGCCACCCGGTCGACCCCGGTCTTGAACTGCCCGATGGTCGCAAGCTCCCGCAGATCCGCGAGCAGACGATCCCGGTTCACTCTGATCATGGATGGGACTCCCTCCCGATCTCTATCGCCCGGTTGTCGCGCAGCGTCTCGATATGCGAGCGCAACCGCTCAAGACCCGTGCGCAGGTCCTCGTCGCCGATGGTGAAGGCGATGCGCACATAGCGATCGCAGCTCGGCCCGAAAGTGATGCCAGGCACGACCGCGGTGTCGCAACGCGCCAGCAGATCGCGGGCGAAGTCGAGCGAGCGGCGCCCAGTGGCACCGATATCGATGAGCGCGTAGAACGCTCCTTCCGGAATCAACGGCAACAGCCCAGTGTTTCCGAATACTTCGACGACAATGTCTCGACGCCGTCTATAGCTCTCGCGAAACGTCTTTACGACCGCCTGATCGCCGTCGAGGGCGGCTTCTGCGGCCTTCTGCGCAATGGTGGATGCGCACGAGGTCACGGGCTCCTGCAGGCTCGCTGCGAGAGGTGCCAGCTCGTGCGGGCACACCAGCCAGCCGAGCCGCCAGCCGGTCATGGCGTAGGTCTTGGAGAACCCTGAAACCACGAATGTTCGGTCGGCGGGCCCGAGCGCGCCGGCCGAGACATGCCGCCCCTCGAACACGATCTCTTCATAGACTTCGTCACTGATGACGTAGATGCCGGTGCGCTGCGAGACGGCGCAGATCTCACCCATGAGATCCTCGGAGAACACGGCGCCCGTGGGATTGCCCGGCGTGTTGATGACGATGGCCTTGGTCCGTGGGGTGACCAGACGGGATAGCTCGGAGGGGTCGGGCACGAAGCCGCGTTGCGCCGAGAGCGAAAAGCGCACCGGCACGGCACCGGCGAGATGAACAATGGCCTCGTAGTTCGGCCAGCCCGGATCGGGAATGAGAACTTCATCGCCCGTGTCCGTCACCGCCATGATTGCGGAATAGAGCGCGCCGATTGCGCCGGTGGTGATCACGATCCGCTCCGCAGCAACACTCCTGGCCCAGGCCGCGCTCGCCCGTTGCGCCACACGCCGGCGGAGCGAAGGAAGCCCGGCATTGGGGCTGTATTTGGTAAAGCCCGACCGCGCGGCGGCAAAGGCAGCATCGACGATGGGCGGCGGCGTGGAAAAATCCGGCTCGCCGACTTCCAGATGGATCACGTTCGACCGGCCGGCAGCGAGCGCCATGATCTCCCGGATGGCAGAGCGCGGCATCCCCGCAGCGCGTCGAGAGCTGGGTCTTGCCGTAACCCCGGTGGTCATCCTGCTTTGCGCCCTGAGATCGCGTGAACGGTTGGGGGTTTCTAACAGTACTGCATCACAAACTACTCTATCCCGTCATTCCGGGGCCGCGAGCGCTCGGATCGGCGCTTCGCGCCGTCCGAGTGCGAGCGGAGCGCCGGGTAGGTGAGGATGTTACCACCCTCACCCCCCACGGACCCGGACGTGCAGGATTACCGCTTCCGGTTCTTCATGAGAGAGCCTGGCTAGCGGTGGCGTACTGATGGACGATGCGAGGTCGCGGGAGGGGATGGCGGGCGAGGAAGGCAGAGAACCGCTCCCATGAGAGAGGCTCCGAGCGCGTCCGCCGTTCCAGCCACTTCCTCCACGTCCTTGTGATCTGATGAGCGTAGGTGGCGAGTTGCCGGCTGTTCCCCGTGATACCGTAGTAGGCATAGTGACCTACCAGCTTCTCAGACAGCCGCTTGCGCTGATCGAGGATCGGCAGGTGGCGGTTGAACCGACACCACTCCTTCGCCGCGAGCAGCGCGCGAGCGAGCCGGCTCTTGGCCGTCCGTTGCCGTACCACGTTCTGCCCCTTGAGTGACTTCGCCCAGGTGTGGGTGAAGCCCAGAAAGTCGAACGGCGGTTCGGCGCAGTCCGGATGCGTGCCACCTTTGCGCTCGGGGCGGAAGTCGACGAACCGGGTCTTGTCGGGATGCAGCGTGAGCCCATACCGTGCAAGCCGTTTCCCCAGCACTTCCAGAACCCGTTTGGCGTCGCGGTGGTTCTTGAACGTCATCACGAAGTCATCGGCAAAGCGCACCAACGTACACTCTCCCAGCATGCGGGGTCGCACCTCTGCCTCGAACCATTCGTCCAGCACGTGGTGCAGGAAGATGTTCGAGAGCATCGGTGAGATGACGCCGCCTTGCGGGGTACCTTCAGTCGCAAGGCGCAGGGTTCCATCTTCCAGGACCCCTGCTTTCAGCCACTTGTCGATCATCCGTCGGATCACGCCATCCGTTACTCGCTGGTCGAGGAACGCCCGAAGTTGCGCGTGCGGAATCGAGTCGAAGTACTTGCGTATATCGACATCCAGCACCCAGTGCTGTCCATGCCACGAGATGGCGCCATGCAGTTTGCGCAGCGCCTCATGGGCTGAGCGTCGCGGTCGGAAGCCATACGAGCAAGGCATGAAGTCCTGCTCGTAGATGGTCGCCAGAACCATGACAATCGCCCGCTGCGCCACCTTGTCTTCAAAGGTCGGAATGCCGAGCGGCCGCTTTGAGCCGTCTGCCTTCGGGATGTAGGTTCTGCGCACCGGCGGTGCTTTGTAGCTTCCGGACTTGATGCGATTGAGCAGGTCCAAGAGATTGGCCTGCAGCTTCGCTTCATATTCCTTCGCGGTAACACCGTCGATGCCAGTCGCTCCATCCTTGCGGGTCAGCCGGTAGGCTTTCAGCATCCATTCCAGATCGATAACGTGGTGCAGCGAGAACAGCACCTTCTTCGGCTTCGCTCTCGCCAGTTCGGCTATCCATTGTCGTTTCGTGTACAGGTTCGCGAGGTTCATGTCCCCTCCCGTGTTTCCCGGCAATGGTTCTCTCTCACGACGCCTCCCTTTCCTCCATCGGGTCCCAGTGAGCCCAGTTCCCCGCTCTCGTCGGTACTATGAAGGCGCTACGACTTCCCACCCGCGTATCAACGGTCACTTATTGGTTCGCTCCCGCCGCCCACGCGATCCTCCTGGTTCGTGTCCCGCCGTGGCGCTCCTGAAGGAGCGGAGGTCTCCTCCAGGCCGGGGCTTTTGTTGCCGGCTGCCCTGCTCCGGTTCTCGCACGTGGACGCGAATGGGATCTCTCAGGTCTTCAGGCGATCCATCCCGTGCCTCTGCTCCGTTCCAGGACCCCGGTCGAACCAACGTGCCCTCGCCAGTGACGGCCACGTCGATGCTGCCCCCGCATTCCGGACTACGAAGGCTTCAGCGAAAATGATTTCGGGGCTAACCCGCAGCTTCAGCACCTGCTACCGTACGCTTCACGCGTGACGTTGCCGCACACGTGCAAGGCTCGCTTCCGGCTGGCGGGCTGCGCCTTTGCCGGGAGGGAGTCGAACCCTCTGGACCGCTACGAAAGGTTTCAGCTCGTTTTCACGATCGTCCTCCTCTCCTGCTCTCCTGACGCTACCGGAATCCATAACCACAGGCCGTGCAGTGATGAAAGTGGTTACGCTGCGGTGGCACACATTACCGCTTGGGGTTATGGATTCCGGGCTCGCAGGCAAATCGGCACGGCCGATTTTCCTGCGCCCCGGAATGACGTCGAGGGGCAACTTGTGACGCAGTACCACTAACATGGCATGCGAGCACAGGCGATTGGGCAGCCACGGTGCTTGTTCCGTTCGCCGCGGATTGCTGCCGCAAGACTGGGCTGGAAATGTCAGCGACGGTGGATCAAACTACGGCGAGCCGTAGCCCGCATGAGCGCACGCGATATGCGGGAGAGATGCGGCAACACCGCTTTCCGGATGTCGCTTCGCTTGCGCTCCGCTCATCCGGGCTACGGAATGCCATGAAGACGGGAGGATTGGGATGCCCGATGGTCTCAACATCAAGGTGCTCCATCAGCACGAACCCACCGGGTTCCCTGCCCCGACTGATCCAGGTAGTGCAAAGATCAGAACGAGCGCCAGCATGAGCCGCCGTTTGCTGTTACTTCTTTCGCTGTTCGGCGCAATCGTCGCGATCTCGCCGCTGCAAGCGGTCGACGCCGCGGCACAGACTTTCGTTGCCGCCATCTACAACGCTTACAAAGGTGCCGGCGGCAATGGGATCGCGCTCGACAGCGATGCAGCACTGCGGCGCTATTTCGAGCCGGGGTTGGCGGCACTCATCAGCAAGGACCGCAAGGACGCCGCCGGTCGGGGCGAAGCCCCTGCGCTCACCGGGGACCCATTCGTCGATGCAGGGGATTGGAACATCACTGCTTTCGATATCGCCATCGCCGACACGGAGCCGGGCAAGGCAACCGCAACCGTGAAGTTCGACAATGACGAGAAACCGACCGTGATCGTGCTGGAGCTCGTGAAGCTCAGGGAAGGCTGGCGGATAGCGGATATCAGGTGGCAACACGAGGGCGAGACCGAAACGCTGCGCGGCCTATACGCGCAACATTGAGACGATCAACGGGCGAAGCGCCGGCGATTTGTAGGGGCGGGTTCCCGTACTGCATCACGAACTACTCCAGCCCGTCATTCCGGGGCCCGCGAGCGCTCGGATCGGCGCTTCGCGCCGTCCGAGTGCGAGCGGAGCGCCGGATCCATAACCACAGGCCGTCTTGTGATGAAAGTGGTGACGCTGCGGTGGCACACGTTACTGCTTGAGGTTATGGATTCCGGGCTCCGCTCGCTTACGCTCGCGGCCCCGGAATGACAGAAGAAAGATTGTCGCGGCCCCGGAATGACAGAAAGAAACAAATGACGGTCTTGGTCACCGGCGGCGCCGGATATATCGGCAGCCACATGGTCTACGCGCTGCGCGATACCGGCGAGCGCGTGGTGGTGGTCGACAATCTCACCACCGGTTTTTCCTGGGCGGTAGCGAACGGCGCCCCGCTGATCATCGCCGAGAGCGGCGACCAGCCGAAGCTGGCGGCGGTCATTGCCGAGCACGGGATCGATACCATCATCCATTTCGCCGCCTCGATCGTGGTGCCGGACTCGGTGCGCGATCCCCTGGGCTACTACCGCAACAACACCGTGAACTCGCGCGCCCTGATCGAGACCGCGGTGAGCTCCGGGGTGCGGTATTTCATCTTCTCCTCGACCGCCGCCGTCTACGGCAATCCGGAGCACGTGCCGGTAGGCGAAGACGATCCGGCGGTGCCGATGTCGCCCTACGGCTGGTCGAAGCTGATGACCGAGATCATGCTGCGCGATGCCGGCGCCGCGCACGGGCTGCGCTACGCCATTCTGCGCTATTTCAACGTGGCAGGAGCCGATCCGCTCGGGCGCAGCGGGCAATCGACCAAGGGGGCGACCCACCTCATCAAGGTTGCGGTCGAGACCGCCCTTGGGCTGCGTCCCAGGCTTGACGTGTTCGGAACCGATTATCCGACGCCGGACGGCACCTGCATCCGCGATTACATCCACGTCTGGGATCTTGCGCGCGCGCATTGCGATGCGCTCGCCTATCTGCGCGGGGGCGGCCAATCCGTCACCCTCAATTGCGGCTATGGGCGCGGGTTTTCCGTGCTCGAAGTGATCGAGACCGTAAAGCGCGCCGCGGGGGTGGATTTCCCGGTTCAACTCGGCGCCAGGCGCGCCGGCGACCCGGCGCAGATCGTGGCTTGCGCCGAACGGGCGCGGAGCATACTCGGCTGGCAGCCGCAATTTGATGACCTCGCCACCATTGTGCGCCATGCCCTGGCCTGGGAACGCAGGCTGCAGGCAGCGGGCGGCGCCGCCGTCCAAAGCATGGATTCCGCTTGAAAAAACCCAAAGGGCTAGGCAAGAGGTGGGCTCATCCTGCCTGCCCTGCCGCTTTCAATCCCGAATGCAGGCAGGGGCGGGTTTCAAGCCCGCCCCTACCTCGCACGCGCACGAGCGAGTCGCAGCCTGAATGCTGAGCTCTTATTTGCAGCGGCTGTTTGCAGACCCCGACGGCGCTCCCGCCATGGTCCGCCGACTGCTGGTGGAGCAGGCGGCCGGGCAATGGCGGCGCTACGCGCTCGCATTCGTCATGATGTTCATTGCCGCGGCGAGCACCGCGCTCGGCACCTATCTCATCGGCGACGTGATCAACGCCGCCTATGTCGACAAGAACCTGCCGGGGATCGTCGTCCTCGCCCTGGTGACCGCCACCCTGTTCGCGATCAAGGGGATGGCCACCTACGGGCAGTCGGTGACCATGGCGCGTATCGGCAACGGGATCATTGCCGACAACCAGCGCCGGCTGTTCGCGCGCCTGCTGCAGCACAATATCGGTTTCTTCTCCGACCGCCACAGCACCGAGTTCATCGCCCGGCTCACCACCGGCGGGGCGGCAGCAACCCAGGTGCTCAACCTGCTCATCACCGCGATCGGACGCGACCTCCTCTCGCTCATCGGCCTGACCATCGTGATGGCGATCCAGGACCCGATCATGTCGCTGTTCAGCATCATCGTCATGCCCCCGGCCATGCTGTTCCTGCGCAAGCTGGTGCACCGGATCAAGACCATCGCGCATCAGCAGTTCACCGGCAACACGCGCATTCTCGAGACCATGCAGGAGGGAGTGCAGGGGATCCGCACGGTCAAGGCGTTCACCCTCGAAGACGCGATGCGGGCGCGGTTCGATGCCCATGTCGCCAACCTCGAGCGGGAATCCAACAAGTGGGCGGCGGTTGCCTTCCGCTCCGGGCCGCTGATGGAGACACTCGGCGGATTTGCCGTGGCGATCGCGCTGGTCTACGGCGGCTTTCGGGTGATCGCGACCGGCGCAACACCGGGGCAGTTCTTCTCCTTCCTGGCCGCGTTCATGCTCGCCTACGAGCCGGCCAAGCGGCTCGCCCGGCTCAATCTGGACCTCAACAGCGGACTGGTCGGGGTGCGCATCCTGTTCGACATCATCGATCATCCCCCGACCGAGACGCCGGATGCGGAGAAGCCGGCGCTGAAGCTCGCCGCCGGACGCGTGGAGTTCGCCAACGTTGCGTTCGCCTATCGGCCGCGGGAGAAGGTGATCAGGAATCTCTCGTTCGTCGCCGAGCCGGGAAAGCTCACCGCGCTGGTCGGCCCCTCCGGCGGAGGCAAGTCCACCATCTTCAATCTGCTGCTGCGATTCCACGAGGCGGACGGCGGCAGCATCAGCATCGACGGCCAGAATATCGCAGCGGTGTCGCGCCGCTCGCTGCGCGGCCAGATTGCCTATGTCGGACAGGACGTGTTCCTGTTCCGCGGCTCGATCCGCGACAATATTGCCGTCGGCCGCCCAGGCGCGAGCGAAGCCGACATCGTGAGCGCGGCGCGCGCGGCCTATGCGCATGATTTCATCACGGCATTTCCACGCGGCTACGATACGCCGGTCGGCGAGCACGGGGCCCAGCTGGCCGGAGGCGAGCGCCAGCGGATTGCAGTTGCGCGGGCGCTCCTCAAGGATGCGCACCTCATCCTGCTCGACGAGGCCACCGCCTCGCTCGATTCGGAATTGGAGCGGCAGGTGCAGGGCGCCATCGAGCATCTGTGCCGCGGGCGAACCACCATCGTCATCGCTCACCGGCTGCACACGGTGGTCGATGCCGCCCGCATCTTCGTGATCGAGGAAGGCTCCGTGGTCGAGGCGGGGCGGCACGAGGAGCTGCTGCGCAAGAGCGGGCGCTACGCCTCGTTCTATCGCCTGCAGCTGCGCGACCAGCAGCCGGTGCCGCGGGTGGCGATCGTCTCCTCGGCGTGAGCCAAACCGAGCTTGCCGCGGGCGACGTGGTGATGACCGGAACCCCCTCCGGCGTCGCGACCGTGCCCGGCGACAAGCTCGAATGCGGGATCGCGGGCGTCGGCACCCTCACCGTCACCATCGGCCAGCCGGCAAGTTGAAAAACTACGGTGTCATTCCGGGGCGTCGGCAAGTCGGTTTCACCGACTTGCC
>CAWJDY010000056.1:0-85045 GCA_963841705.1 uncultured Alphaproteobacteria bacterium | reverse complement strand
ATCGCACCCATGCGCCGGAGCGGCGGAGCTCCGTCGCATCGGCGAATGGACACCCGGAATTTCCCATTCAGAATTTGCCGCTTGGGGTGTTCTCACCTGCGGGCGGGAAACCGCGTGGCGGGATCGCCATCGGAGAGAGCATCTTCGATCTCCCGGCTGCGCTGAAGCTTGGGTTGTTCAGCGGCCTTGCGGCCGACGCGGCGCAAGCCGCAAGCGGCGGGACTCTCAACGCGTTGCTCGCGCTTCCCCGCGAGAGCCGCCACGCCTTGCGACACGCCGTGGGCGATCTTCTCGACGCGAAGAACAGCGGTGCGATCGAAGGGCGGCAAGCGCAGCTCCTCTACCGCGCTGCGGACTGTCAGCTCGCGCTGCCGGCCATGGTCGGAGACTACACCGACTTCTTCGCCGGCATTCATCACGCCACCAATGCCGGCAAGCTGCTGCGCCCGGACAACCCGCTCTTGCCCAACTACAAATATGTGCCCGTTGGCTACCACGGGCGTGCATCGTCGGTTGTCGTCTCGGGCACGCCGGTGCGCCGTCCCCACGGTCAGCGCAAACCAGCGGCCGAGCCGGTACCGAGCTTCGGCCCCTCGCGCAATCTCGATTTCGAGCTCGAGCTCGGAGTGTGGATCGGGCCGAGCAATGCGCTCGGCACGCCCATCCCGGTGAGCGCGGCGGCAGAGCACATCGCCGGCTTTTGCCTGCTCAATGACTGGTCGGCGCGGGATATCCAGGCCTGGGAATATCAGCCGCTCGGCCCGTTCCTGGGCAAGAGCTTCGCCACCACCGTGTCTTCCTGGGTGGTCACACCCGAGGCGCTGGTGCCGTTCCGCATCGCGCAGCCAAGCCGGCTCGAAGGCGATCCGCAACCCCTCCCCTATCTCTTTGATCGCACGGACCAGACGACCGGAGCGTTCGACATCGCGCTCGAACTGTATCTCGCGACCCCGGCCATGGAGAAAATGCAGCTTCCTCCGCATCGCCTCACGGCCAGCAATGCACGACATCTCTACTGGACGGTGGCGCAGCTCGTCGCGCATCACAGTTGCGGCGGCTGCAACCTGCGGCCCGGAGACCTGTTCGGTACCGGCACCGTGTCGGGCCCCGAGCCGGAAGGCCTCGGCAGCCTGCTCGAGATCTCCTCCGCCGGCCGGCGCGCTGTCGACCTTCCCTCAGGCGAGGCGAGGCGCTTCCTGGAGGATGGCGACACCGTGATTCTGCGCGCCCACTGCCGCCGCGAAGGCTTCGTCAGCATCGGCTTCGGCGAGTGCCGCGGGACCATCATGCCGGCTTGACTCTCCGTCGTCATGCCCGTGCTTGTCGACGCTTGTCGCGGGCATCCACGCCTTCGAGCGCTCTCACGGAAAGTATGCACAACCTCTGTGCATAAGTTTGGGGACGCGCTTTCCCTTCGCGCGCGGTAAATAATTCACCGCTAAGCCAGTGCTTCCTCTCGATAATCATTCGCGCGCGGGGCGTCCCGATACGGCGCTGCGATTACCCGCGCGCCAGCATGTGTTGCAGTACGGCAACGTCATTTTTCTGTTTTCAGCGAGGTGGTTGCGGGAACAACCGCGGATTGATTCACTGTGCAGAGTGATTCGAGTGCGCATGGGGACACAGTTTCAAGGAGACGATCGATGCTCGATGGGAAGCGCTATTTCAACGAATTTCCCGATGAGGATCCCGACGGCAAAAAGGCTATTCTGCATAGCCCGCGTCTGCTCGAAACTCTGCGCGCCCTCGAAAAAGAGCTCCGGCCGTACCTCGCAAGCGATCTGGAGACCGGCATCGATGCCGGCGATTCCAACCCCTGAAACTCCTGATTCCGGAGCGGAGGGAGGGATCGAGCTGCTGACTTGAAAGCCCTTGCGCTACTATAGTCCCGCGCTTGCATGCCGGGACAGATGATCGCCGCCCGTAACGGGTCGGTGAAGTGGCGGGGGAGTTTCGTGACACACACAATCGGCGTGAACGGGATCCGCATCGAGCTGATCGAGCGCGGGCAAGGCAGGCCGTTGCTGTTTCTGCATCCCGGCATCGGCATCGATCCCGACGCGCCGGTGGTCGAGCGGCTATCCTCGCGCATGCGCGTCCTTGCGCCGACCCATCCCGGGTTCGGCGCCTCGGAAGCACCGAGGTCCTTTGACCACATCGACGATCTTGCCTATTTCTATCTCGACTTTCTGGACCAGCTCGATCTTGGGGATGTCGTGCTGGTCGGCGTCTCGTTCGGCGGCTGGATCGCGACCGAGATCGCGATCAAGTCGACGGCCCGCATCTCCCATCTCATCCTTGGCAACCCGGTCGGCATCAAGGTGGGCAGTCGCGAGCACCGCGACATCGCCGACGTCTTTGCCATGAACGAGGCCGATTTTCTTGAGATCGCCTACTGCGACCCGGATGCGGGCAAGCGCGATTACAAGACCATGCCCGACGTGGCGGTGCGCCATGCCGCCCGCAACCGCGAAGCCACCGCGCGTTACGGCTGGTCACCCTACATGCACGACCCCAAGCTCAAGGGACGGCTGCATCGCATTCGCGTCCCCACGCTGCTCCTCTGGGGAACGCACGACAGAGTGCTGAGCGAGGACTATGGCCAAGCCTATGGCCAGGCCATTCCCGGCGCGCGTTTTGAGCGGATCGAGCGGGCGGGCCATTTCCCGCACGTCGAGCAGCCTGCCGAATTTGCGGAAAAAATCTTCGCCTTCGTGGCGGGCAAGTGATAGCAACGTTGATGCGTTGGATCCCGTAGAAGCGGGTTTCAAACCCGCCCCTGCAAAAACAATGTTCCGCCCATGAGAGTGTACCACTTCACCGAGCAGCCCTATCCCGACGCATGGAAGGACCACGGCGGCTCGATGCGCGTAAACCTGCCCAACCACAAGTGCGATCCCAGGATCGCGGCGGATCTGCTGCACCGCTACTACGACGAATGGCTGCTCGCGGACGAGATCGGCTACGACATCATGCTCAATGAGCATCACCAGACCGCGACCTGCATGTCGTCAACCGTCATCGTTGCTCTCTCGGTTTTGGCGCGGCAGACCAAGCGCGCGCGGCTCCTTGTGCTCGGCTATCCGATAGGGCACCGGCCTGATCCGCTGCGGATCGCCGAGGAGCTCTCCAACATTGATGTCATCTCCCGCGGGCGGCTCGACATGGGCTTCATCAAGGGCGTGCCGTATGAGTTCGCCGCCTCCAACCAGAATCCGGTTGGCGTCATGGACCGGTTCTGGGAAGCGCACGACTTCATTCTCAAGGCGATGACCACCCACGACGGCCCGTTCAACTGGGAGAGCGAGCATTTCCATTATCGCCAGGTAAATATCTGGCCACGGCCCTGGCAGCAGCCACATCCGCCGATCTGGAGCACGACCGGCACGAGGAGCAACGCGCGGGTGCTGGGCGAGCGCGGCTACGTGATGGCGACGCTCGGGACCGGCTACAACACGCGCCCGCTGTTCGATGCCTATCGCGAAGGCTTCATGTCGAAAGGGCGACCGGCGCCTTCTGCAGACCGCTTCGCCTATCTCGCTCTGGTGGCGGTTGCATCGAGCGAACGCGAGGCACTGGCCCGCGGCGAGCTGCTCGCGAGCTATCCGCGCACGAGCTCCATCGTCTATCCGCCCTTCCGCAACCCTCCCGGATATCTCTCGGTCGAGGATAATGCGCGGATGCTGCGCGGCGAGACGCCGCCGCGAAGCTTCACCAAGAACGGCCGCGCCATCGACATGCGCACCGCGAGCGTGCCGGAGCTGATCGAAGCCGGAATCCTGTTCTGCGGCACGCCCGATCAGGTCTACGCGCAACTTGTCGAGTTCTGCGCATACTGCGGGGGGATGGGCAATCTCCTGATGATGGGGCATGCCGGGCCCATGTCGCACGCCGACACGCTCGACAATCTCACTTTGTTCGCAAAAGAGGTGCTGCCGCGGCTTGCGGAGTACAAGCAACCCGCCGCCGCGACTGCGACCGCGGCCTAGGGGCGTAGGGCGGGTTAGTGGTACTGCGTCACAAGTTGCCCCTCGACGTCATTCCGGGGCGCAGGAAAATCGGCCGTGCCGATTTGCCTGCGGGCCCGGAATCCATAACCCCAAGCAGTAATGTGTGCCACCGCAGCGTAACCACTTTCATCACTGCACGGCCTGTGGTTATGGATTCCGGGCTCCGCTCGCACTCGGACGGCGCGAAGCGCCGATCCGAGCGCTCGCGGCCCCGGAATGACGGGCTGCATGCTGAGAGGGTGGAGCGATGAAGATCATCGACATGAGCCACGTGATGAATGTGCATACTCCGGGATGGGTCGGATATGCCGGCAACAAGATGTACTACGCGCAGAACCTGCAGACCCAGATGATCGTCGCTCAGCGGATCGACACCGCGCTCCACGTCGGCACCCATTTCGACGGGGCCATGCACGCAACCGACAACCGCCAGGGCGACATGGCCTCGCTCCCGCTCGATTATCTGGTCAATCGCGGGGTGGTGGTCGACATCTCGCGCAAGATGTCGGATTGGGCCGTGATCACCCCCGAGATCATCAAGAGCGCCGGCGCCGATATCCGCGAAGGCGACATCCTCATCCTGCACACGGGCTGGCATCGCCACTATGAAGGCCGCCCGCAGCAGGATCTGGTGAAATACTTCTGCTTTCACCCCGGGCCCAACCTCGACTGTCTGCAATGGATGTTTCGCAAGAAGATCAGATGGTGGGGCATGGACACTGGCTCCTGCGATCACGCGATGAACACCTCCATCCGCACCATGCGGCCCGACCTCGCGGCACAGTTCACCAAGCTGCACGGCAAGACGCCCGCCGAGTTCTTCGGGACGTTCGAGTACACGCATAAGAAATCAGGCCGCCGCGTCGCGGCCGACGTGTTCCCCTTCCACAGCTGGGCCTTTCAGGAAGGGCTGCTGCATGCGGAGAATCTGGGCGGCGACATCGAGCTCATGCTCAATCGCCGTGCGCTGATCGGCGCCTTCCCGTGGCGCTATGAAGGCCTGGAAGGCTGTCCGTGCCGTATCGTCGCCTTTCTCGACGCGGGGGACGATGTGGAGGCGGTCGGGAACGCGGCCAAGGCCATCCTCGGCAGCTGAGAGTGCGGCGCCTCAGTGGCATTCCGGCGGGGCCATGGCTAAGATCGGCAAAACCGACTGAACTGGAGCATCAACATGATCGGCAAATTCGAGCTCTCGTGCGCGGGCGCGCTTGTCGTGGCTTTCGCCCACCTCGGCACGCCCGCCAGCGCGCAGGACACCATCAAGATCGGCGAGCTCAACAGCTACAAGGCGCAGCCCGCGTTCCTGGAGCCGTACAAGCGCGGCTGGGAGATGGCAGTCGAGGAGATCAACGGTAAAGGCGGCGTGCTCGGCAAGAAGCTCGAAGTGATCTCGCGCGACGACGGCGGCACGCCGGGCGATGCCGTGCGCGTTGCGAACGAGCTCGTCACCCGCGAGGGAACGCACATCCTTGCCGGCACCTTTCTCTCCAACATCGGTTTGGCCGTCACCGAGTTCGCCGGCAAGGAGAAGGTGTTCTTTCTCGCCGCCGAGCCCTTGACCGACAAGATCACTTGGCAGGACGGCAACAGATACACGTTCCGCCTGCGGGCCTCGACCTACATGCAGGTCGCCATGCTGCTGCCGGATGCGCTGGCGGCGAAGAAGAAACGCTGGGCGCTCGTGTATCCCAATTTCGAGTATGGTCAATCGTCAGCGAGCTGGTTCAAGCAAATGATGAGCAAGGCACAGCCCGGGGTGGAATTCGTCACCGAGCAGGCGACCCCGCTCGGCAAGCTCGATGCGGGAGCCGTGGCGCAGGCGATCGACGACGCCAAGCCCGACGCGATCTTCAGTGCGCTGTTCGCGCTCGAGCTCGCAAAGTTCGTGCGCGAAGGCACGACTCGCGGCACGTTCAAGGACCGCCCTGTCGTGAGCCTCCTTTCGGGAGAGCCCGAATATCTCGATCCGCTCAAGGACGAGGCGCCGGAGGGCTGGATCGTCACCGGTTATCCCTGGGACGCCATCACGACGCCCGCGCATAAGGCATTCCTCGACGCGTATCAAAAGCGTTGGAACGATTATCCGCGGCTCGGCTCCGTCGTCGGCTATGTCACCATGCATTCGCTTGCAGCCGGCATTGCCAAGGCGGGCACCACCGACACCGAGAAGCTGGTTCCAGCATTTCGCGGGCTGAAGCTGGGCACCCCGTTCGGCGGGATCGAATTCCGCGGCATCGATCACCAGTCGACCATGGGCGCCTATGTGGGCAAGACCGCGGTCAAAGGCGGCAAGGGCACGATGGTCGACTTCCGGTACGTCGACGGCGCGAGCGTGCAGCCGAGCGATGAGGAAGTGCGAAAGCTGCGACCGGCTGCTGCAATGAATTGAATTAAAAGAGTCGTCATGGCTGGACCCTCGGATCAAGTCCGAGGGCAGGCTTGTTCCGGCCATCCACGACTTCTCCGCGGCCGAAAAGATGTGGATGGCCGTGACAAGCACGGCCATGACGGCTCTCCTCGTTGCATCCCATGAGCCTTGAAGCGGTTCTGTTCCAGGCGCTCAACGGGCTCGCTACCGCGTCGAGCCTGTTCCTGGTGGGCGCGGGGCTCTCGCTCATTTTCGGCGTAACTCGCATCATCAACGTCGCCCACGGCTCTTTTTACATGGTGGGCCTTTATCTCGCTTATACCTTCGCAACCTCCGTGGGCGGGGCGCTCGGGTTCTGGGGCGGCATCGTTGGCGCCGCGCTGGTCGTAGGGGCGATCGGGGCTGCGATCGAGATCGTGCTGTTGCGCCGCGTTTACCAGGCGCCGGAGCTGTTCCAGCTGCTCGCCACTTTCGCTCTCGTCCTCGTCATCAACGACGTGACGCAATATCTGTGGGGACCGGAGGATCTGCTGGGACCGCGCGCCCCGGGATTGCGCGGCTCGATCGCAATCCTCGGGCGCAGGTTCCCAAGTTATGACCTGTTTCTCATCGTGATCGGCCCGCTCGTGCTGCTGCTCCTTTACCTGATAGTCGCACGGACGCGCTTCGGCCGGCTCATCCGGGCAGCCACCCAGGACCGCGAGATGGTCGGTGCGCTGGGCGTCAATCAGGCGATGCTGTTCACGGTCGTATTCGCGCTAGGCTCCCTGCTCGCCGGCCTGGGCGGAGCGCTGCAGGTCGCGCGCGAGCCGGCCAATCTTGGGCTTGATCTCACCGTCATCGGGGACGCCTTCGTCGTTGTCGTGGTCGGCGGTATGGGCTCGATCGGCGGCGCCTTCCTCGCTGCGCTCATCATCGCTGAGGTGAAAGCGCTGTGCATCGGCATCGGCGTGGTGAATTTCGGCACCTTCACCGCGAATTTCTCCAAGCTCACCTTGGTGGCGGAGTTTCTGGTCATGGCAATCGTGCTGATCGTCCGTCCTTATGGCCTCCTTGGCCGTCCGCAAGGCGCAGTGCGCAATCCCGCCGAGATAGGAGATCCGATCAGGCCGGCGAGCTTGCTGCTCAAGCTGCTTGGCGGCGCGACGCTCGCTTGCCTTCTCATGCTCCCGCTCGCCGCTGAGATCTCGCCCTATACGGTGGTGCTCAGCATCGATATCTTGATCGCGATTCTATTTGCGACCTCGCTGCATTTCATCATGGGGCCCGGAGGCATGGCTTCGTTCGGCCATGCCGCCTATTTCGGCCTCGGCGCCTATGGCGCAGGGGTGATCGTGAAATTCCTTACGGTCTCGATGCCGGCAGCGCTGCTGGGCGCCCTCCTTGCGGCGGCTGCGGGAGCGCTTCTGTTCGGCTGGTTTGCGGTGCGGCTCTCCGGGGTCTATCTCGCGATGTTGACGCTCGCCTTTGCTCAGATAGTCTGGTCGATCCTCTATCAATGGGAGGGTGTCACCGGCGGCTCCAACGGCATCCTCGGCATCTGGCCGCAACCGCCATTCGACAGCCGCTCCGCGTTCTATCTGCTGACCCTTGCTGCCGCGGCGGCGGGAGTCCTGTTGCTGCGCCGGTTCCTGTTTGCTCCGTTCGGCTATGCCATGCGCGCCGGGCGGGACTCAGCGCTGCGCGCCGAGGCGATCGGCATCAACGTCAAGCGCGTGCATTGGATCGGGTTTGCCATTGCGGGCACGTTCGGCGGCGCCGCCGGAACGCTGTTCGCCTTCGCCAAAGGCACGATCTCGCCCGATCTCGCCTGGGTCTCGCGCTCGCTCGACGGCATGGTCATGGTGCTGCTCGGCGGACTCCAGACGTTGAGCGGTCCGATCGTGGGCGCAGCAATCTTTACATGGCTGCAGGACACGATCATGCGCCAGACCTCCTTCTGGCGGGGGCTCCTTGGGCTCGTGATCCTTCTCCTGGTGCTGGCATTCCCCGGCGGCATCGTCGGCGCGCTTGCCAGCCGGTTTGCGGTGAGAAGCAAGCTCGCATGAGCATTCTCTCCGTGCGCCATCTCTCCAAGGCATTCGGCGGCGTGCACGCAATTGAGAACGTCAGCTTCGATATCGCGGAGGGCGAGTTCCTGGCGCTGATCGGGCCGAACGGCGCGGGAAAGTCGACCTGCTTCAACATCATCAATGGACAGTTGGCGCCCGACCGCGGAGAAGTCCGGTTTTCCGATCGCAATCTTGTCGGACTGCGCCCCCGCGAGATCTGGCGCCTCGGAGTGGGTCGCACTTTCCAGATTGCGGCGACGTTCGGCTCGATGACCGCGGCCGAAAATATTCAGCTCGCGCTCGCGAGCCACCATGACGAGATCTACCGGTTCGGCATGGCCTTGCGCCGGCGCCGCCAGCCAGAGGCGCTTGCTTTGCTTGAGCGCGTCGGCATGGCAAATGCGGCCGACCGAGCCTGCAAGGAGCTCGCCTACGGCGACGTCAAGCGGGTCGAGCTTGCGGTCGCGCTCGCCAACGACCCGCGTCTCCTGCTCATGGATGAGCCCACCGCAGGGATGGCGCCGCGCGAGCGCGACAATCTCATCGCGCTGGTGAAGCGCCTGGTGGTTCAGAAGAGGATCTCGGTGCTCTTCACCGAGCACTCCATGGACGTGGTTTTCGCCTACGCGGACCGCATCCTGGTGCTCGCCGGCGGCACGCTCATTGCCGAGGGCAACGCGGCCGCGATCCGCGACAATCTCAAGGTGCAACAGGTCTATCTCGGCACCGGACTGCGCCGCGCCGCTCGCGCGGAGGCACGGCTGTGAGCGAGCCGATGCTCGCAGTCGAAGGCTTGAGGGCCTGGTATGGCGCTGCGCAGATCCTGTTCGACCTGTCGCTCCGGGTTGCTTCCGGCGAGGTGGTCGCGTTGATGGGGCGTAACGGCGCCGGCAAGACCACGACCATGCGGGCGCTGATGGGCCTCATGCCGCAACGCAGCGGCACAGTGCGCTTCCTGGGGGAGGATATTTCGCGGCTCAAGCCATTCGAGATCGCCCGGCGCGGCGTGGGCTACGTGCCGGAGGACCGCCGCATCTTCTCTGATCTCACGGTGATGGAGAATCTCGACATCGGGCGTCAGCCCCCACGCCCGCATCGTGCCCAGCGAGCGGCTCCCGCCTGGACACCGGAGCGATTGTTCAAGATCTTTCCAAACCTTGCCACCATGCCGAATCGGCGGGGCGCTTACATGAGCGGCGGCGAGCAGCAGATGTTGACCGTGGCGCGCACGCTGATGGGCAACCCGCTCCTGGTCCTCCTCGACGAGCCATCGGAGGGCGTGGCTCCGGTGATCGTGGAAGAGATGGCCGACACCATCATCGAGCTGAAAAACGAGGGGCTGTCGGTTCTTGTTTCCGAGCAGAACATTCATTTCGCCGAGATCGTCTGCGACCGCGTCTATGTGCTCGAGAAAGGCCAGATCCAGTGGACCGGACCCATGGCCGATCTCGCCGGCGACGTCAACGTGCAACGCCGGCTGCTGTCGGTATGAAGAACTAGGGAGTCCACTGATGTCAGACAAATCCGCATCGCGCAGCGCAGAGCCACTGCTTCCTGTGGAGCTCGGCTCCGGAAAGGTCAAATTTGCGCAAGGCGTGAAAGCCGGCCGCTGGGTCTTCGCTACCGGGTTGATGGCGCAGGATTTCAGGAATGGCATTGCGCCGGAGGTGCTCGCACCGCGCACGCCCCATGGAGGCCTGCCCAAGCGCGAGAAGGAAGCGGCGCGCATATTTGCCAATCTCGACGGCGTCTTGCGCGCCGCCGGCACCGATCGAACCAACCTCGTTCGCACCGACCAGTACTACACGACGGTGAAGGCGGTGCCGCCCTATCAACATGTCAGGCGGGAGTTCCTGCAGGGGCGCATTCCGCCCTCGACCTCGATCGCGCAGAAGCGTTTGCTGCTGCCCGATGCGGACATGAATATTCAAGCCATGGCGGTCGTCCCGGAAACGGGATTCGAGGTTGTGCATCTCAAGCATGAGCGTCTCGGAGGACGCCCGACCTCCGGCTACTCGCCTGCGCTCACCGTCGGAGATCTCATCTTTATCCCGGGCGTCACCAGCATGGCGGCTGGCGATGAGCCGCAGCGCAACGGGATCGCCGCAGCGGCGCTGATGCCGGAGGGCATGCAATGGGGCGGCCAGCCGATCAAGCTCGAGACGGAGTTTCTCATCAGGGAGCGCATTGCGCCTTCGCTTAAGCTTGCCGGCGCGGGGCTGGAGGATGTGGTGCACGCGCAGATCTATCTCACCGACCCTGAGGATTATTCGGCTTTCAGCGAGGTCTGGACGCGACATTTCGGCAGATCGCAGCCGACGTGGTCGGTCATTCCGTGCAGCGAGCATGGGCTTGCGCCCTACCATGGCAAGATCGAGATAAACGTGCTTGCGGCAAAGCCGGGCAGTGCCGCCAAAAAGCGCCAGGTGGATGCCGGCGTGGCGACCGCGTTCCAGCATCAGCCGCAGGCGGTGAAGGCCGGCGACCTGCTGTTCATCTCCGCATTGATGGCTGCCGATCGAAACGGGCTTGTGGCATCGGCTGCCGTAGACCCGCGTCAGCCATGGTTCTCCTCGCCGCCGGAAGCGCAGGCCGAATTCATCATCGACAATATCGCCCGGCTGTGCGAAGCGGCCGGCACTTCGCTCGCGAACGTCGTGCTGGTTCAGCAATTCCACACGGATATTCTGGAATTCTATCCGGTCTATAAGGCGTGGGAGCGGGCGCTTCACGGTCGTGCGGTGCCGTTTTCGGCAGTGGAGGTGCCTTCACCGCTGCCGGTTCCGGGAGCGACGCTTTTGATCGAGGCCTGGGTCTACGCTCCCTGATCGGTACGGAGATCCGGAGTGGCAGGTAAAAGGCGTGAGATATTAGTTGCGAGGCCACCCCCTCCCGACGCTTGTGCAACAGAGCTGAAGGTGATGGACTACTCTGATCGCAAGCCGTGCAGCACGTGCGAGGTGGTAAGCCACGATGCCTGAGCGAAGGTCTTACGACTACGTGATCGTCGGGGCCGGGTCGGCCGGCTGCGTGCTCGCGAACCGCCTGAGCGAGGACCCCACGGTTCGCGTGCTGCTGCTCGAAGCCGGCGGCCGGGATTGGGATCCGCTCATCCACGTGCCAGTGGGCCTGGGCAAAATCCACGAATACCGGCTGCACGATTGGGGCTACGACACCGAGCCCGAGCCTGGGCTGAACGGACGCAGCATCGAGGCCATGCGGGGCAAGGTGCTGGGGGGCTCGTCGTCCATCAATGTGATGGCGTATACCCGCGGCCATCGCAATGACTACAACCGCTGGGCGCGCAACGGGGCGTCAGGGTGGTCAGATGCGGACGTGCTTGGGTACTTCAAGCGCGGCGAGACTTGGGAAGGCGGCGAGGACACCTGGCGCGGCGGAAGCGGCCCCCTCCAGGTCCAGTTCGCGAAGACGCCCGATCCGATTTTCCAGGCCTGGACCGATGCAGGCCGCACGGCCGGCTATCCGGTAACCGCTGACTCCAACGGCGAGCACCAGGAAGGGTTCTCCCGGATCCAGTACACCATCGGGAATGGGCGGCGCTCCTCGGCCGCAACCGCCTATTTGAAGCCCGCTCGAGCTCGCCGTAACCTCCATCTCACGATAATGACGCACGCCACCAAGCTGGTCCTGCAAGGCGGGAGGGCTGTTGGAGTCGAGTACGTGCGCGGGAGCTCGAAGGAAAGCGCCTACGCGGAACGCGAGGTCATCCTCTGCTGCGGCACCTTCAACAGTCCGCAGCTGTTAATGCTGTCGGGAATCGGGCCCGCGGCACATCTGCGCGCCATGGGCATCAATCCTCTCGTCGATCTTCCCGTCGGCAACAACCTCCAGGATCATCTCGCAAGCTGGATCAACTTTGCGCGCAAGAGCCCAGGTGCCTTTCGAGAGACCATGCGGGCCGACCGCATGGCGCTGGGCACGCTGCGCGCCTACCTCTTCGGCTCCGGTCCCGGAACTGTCGTCCCAGGCGCGCTCTTTGCGTTTCTCAAGACACAATCGGGCAGCGAGGTGCCTGATATAGAGTTCATGTTTCGCGCCGTAGCGCCGAATGCCCATCTTTGGTTCCCCGGAATCAGGGCGCCATTCCGTGACGAGTTTGCGATACGACCGACCCTGCTGCATCCCAAGAGTTGCGGCACAGTACGCTTGCGTTCAGCAGACCCCATGGCCCCGCCGCGCATCTCGTATCAGTTCTTCTCGGAACCATCCGACATGGACGTGCTCTACGAAGCCTATCTGCGTGCAATGGATCTTGCGCAGAGCAAGACGCTCGATCCCTTCCGCGGAGAGCTCACCAGTCCCGGCACACTGCCAACAACGCGCGCGCAAGCGGAAGACTGGCTACGCAACACGGCAATCACGGCGCATCATCCGGCAGGAACGTGCGCCATGGGTCTGGACGAGGACGCCGTCCTCGACCCGGAATTTCGCGTGCGCGGTGTAGAGCGGTTACGCGTGGTTGACGGATCTGCAATGCCGGATCTCGTGTCCGCTCACATCAACGCCTGCATCCTGATGATGGCGGAAAAAGCTGCAGATTTGCTGCGCCACAAGTCCGCGAAGCAACCACAACCGGGTCTGCTGCAGCCAAAACCCGTTTCGGCTCAACTCGTGAGCTAAGTCGGCCTTTCCCGATTGCAGATATCCAGCGCCATCAGTGCGTAGATTTGCGCCGCCTTCAGCATTTCCTCGACATCGATCTCCTCGTTGCGGGCGCTGATGCGCCGGCCACGCGGACCGATCTTGATCGCAGGAATGCCCAGCTCGTTATAGATGTTGGTATCGGTCCAGATGCTGGCGCGATCCGGAGTCTCCGGCTTGATTTTTTGCCCGAACAGGTACTGAAAAACCTCTTCCGCCGACTGCACCAGCGGCTCGACGTTCTTGCCCTCGTGCCCAAGCAGGGACTTGTAGACGTCGAGCTCGTAATCGAGTCCGAGCTTGTTGAGCGTGTGCTCTGCTTCGCGCTGGACCGTGAGCGGCCGCACCTGCGGCGGAATACGCACGTCGACACAGATCGAGCAGACGCCCGGAAAATAGTTCGGCCGATAAGGCGCACCGCCCTCGATCGCTCCGATATTGACTTTGGGCCATAACGGACCGGTGGGAGAATTGTAGACGTATTTCTCCTCGAATGCCGTTCCCCATTGTTCAAGCGCAGCAATGATCCTGGTCATTTTTACGATGGCATTCACCTTCTCCATCGGAAACTCGGCGCGCCTGCTGCCCCAGGCAGCTTCCGCCTTACCGAAGGTCGTGATTTTCATCTGCACGACACCGGTTTGCGTCCACACGATATTGAGATCCGAGCCGTCGCAGCACACGGCATAGTCGGAGTGCATGCCGTGGGTCAGGAGATGGTGCGTGCCGACGCCTTCGCCACGATACTCCTGCGACTGCCAAGGACCGATGGGCGAGCGTGAAATCTCTCCGACCACGCAGGCGAGGATTACATCGCCCTTGAGCCTGATCCCGCTCTTCTTCAGGGCTTTGCCGGCGACCATGAAGGATGCGAGCCCGCCCTTCATGTTGGAGATGCCGAGACCCTGAACCTTGTTCCCGACGATCCGGCCTTTGAGCTCCGCATCCGGCTCCATGTTGGCGACCATGCGCAGATCCGCGCTGGTACCGGTGAAGCTCGTGTCGGTGTGGCCGTTGAACCCGAGAACTCAGTCCCGTGCCGTCGCCCCTGACGACGCCAACGGCATTGGGACGATCAGGAGCGACGTCCTGACGCACGGCCTTGATTCCGGTGGCCTCGAACCAGGCCAGAATGTATTCGGCAATTCCTTTTTCCTGACCTGTCGGACTCGGAATGGAGGCGAGATCGCAACCGACCTGCGCCAGCTCATTGCGATCGATGTGTGCCAGGATTTTTGCCGCCGCGGCCTTGTCGAATGCCATCAGGTTCTCACGCTCCAAACTCCATCAGCCAGACGGCGCCGCATCAAACACAGTGGCAAGGAGTGAGGGTGTTGGCAAGGCAGGCAATCCCGTGGCGCGCTCAAGCTCGACCCGACGAAATTTTGCTCGACAATGAGCTGCGACTCATGTGGCAAGGAACCCGACAGCACGCGATGTAGGAGAGCATTTTGGCCGAACGAACCCAAGGCACGCGTCCTCGCGTTGTTCTCGCGCCTGATCGAGCTGGTACCGCGTTCTCGAGCTTGGAATCATATCGCCGCATCAATGAACCTCGTCCTGAGGAGCGCCGCCTTCGGCGGCGCGTCTCGAAGGACGGCCACAAGCGAGATCGATGCGAGCAATGACGGGAGACGAGGATCCTGGTCTTTACGATGCACACACGGACCGTGAACTGGAGGTGGCGCGACCAAGTCATCCGCCTGAACGCGACCGAAGGCGGAAACGGGCGAATCATCCTCCTTCTTCCCGCGCTCAGCTCGATCTCGACACGTCATGAGATGCGCCCTCTGCAACAGCGCCTGGCGCGCGATTACGCGACGTTCTCCATCGACTGGCCGGGATTTGGCGACGAGCCGCGCCCACAAATCGATTGGGCGCCGGAGGTCTACGCTGCGTTTCTGTCATTCCTCCTGACATCGGTGCTGACACGACCTCACGCAATCATTGCGGCCGGGCATGCCGCGGGTTACGTGCTCAGGCATGCTGCCAGCTCACCACAGGTGACGCCGCGACTCGTTCTGATCGCCCCGACCTGGCGCGGACCCTTGCCGACCATGATGGGGGAGCATCGGAGCTTCTTCGACCGACTGTGCCGGCTGGTCGATCGCTCCACGATCGGCCCGCTCATCTACCGGCTCAACGTCAACCCGTTTGTAGTGCGCCGCATGGGCGCCGGCCATGTTTATTCCGATCCTGACTATCTGACGGGAGAGCGACTACACGAAAAGCTCGCGGTCGTACGCGCGCGTGGCGCGCGATTTGCCTCGGTACGGTTTGTCAGTGGCCGTCTCGATCCGTTCGCCAGCCGCGAGGAGTTTCTCGCGTGTGCGGGCGGTGTAAAGGCTCCCGTTCTGGTGATCTACGGCAGCGAGACGCCGCGCAGGTCGCTGGTGGAGATCGAGGCGCTTGCGGCACTGCCCGGCATCCGCAGTGCTCGACTGCCTCGAGGCAAGCTCTCCGTACACGAGGAGTTTCCTGATGCGGTCGTCGAGGCGATCGGTAAATTCACTGTGCTTTGATGTTGGCCGCCTTGACGATCGGCCACCATTTCTCGATCTCCGCCTTTTGGTACGCGGCAAGCGCCTCCGGCGTCTGCTGCTCGCTCGGCCAAGTCCCCTGGCCGACATCAGCGAGGCGTCGGCGCACGGCCGGGTCGGCCAAAGCTTCGACCACCGCGGCGTTGAGCTTGGCGATGATGCTCTTGGGCGTGCCTTTGGGGGCCCACAGCCCGTGCCAGAACGAGGCGTGCAGCCCGGGCACGCCTGCTTCGTCAAATGTCGGCACCTCGGGCGCGGCCGGCCATCGGGCTTTGGCCATCACCCCATAGGGCTTGAGCTGCCCGGCGCGTACGTAAGCCAACGCGCTTGCCACTTGCGTAAAGGTCAGATCGATCTGGCCGGCAATTAGATCCTGAATCATGGGTGCGGCGCCGCGGTAAGGGACGAACTGAAAGCGCGTGCCGGTATTCTTCTGGAAATAGGTCCCGACCACATCCGCACCGCCGCCGACACCGCCGATTCCGACCGTCGCCTTGCCCGGATCGGCCTTCAGCCAGGCGATCAGCTCCGCCAGATCCTTAGGCGGCAGCGCGGCTCTTGCGACGAACCACACCGGGTTATCCGCCACCAGCGATATCGGCTCGAAGTCCTTCACCAAGTCGAACGAAAGGGTGTAAGTCGCGCCGTTGATGACGTGCGTCTGCCAATGGCCGAGGATGGTAGTGTAGCCATCAGGCGCCGAGCGCGCGACACGACCGGTTCCGAGGGTACCTGCTGCACCGGTTGGGTTTTCGATGATGACGGATTGTCCGAGCGTCGCCGTCATCCGCTCGGCCAGAATGCGCCCGAGCGTGTCGGTCGGCCCGCCGGCTGGGAATGGCACGACCATCGTTATGGGTCGCGACGGATAGCTTTCGGCCCACGCGCTCGTGACCATCGCCAAGAGAACGGTCAACGCGACGGCAATCAGTTGTTTCACATTGTGGCCTGGTCGAGTCATTCGATCACCTCATCGGCGCGTTGCCGTAGCGCGGGCGGGCACCTGGGGATCGTTGCTTGGCCGCCTTGAGCTTGATGAGCAAGGCGATGCCGGCCTACCGCAACGCTCGCGATCACTTGAGTTGATCGGCCACCTTGTCAAGCGCGGCTTTGACGCATTCCTCGGCTTTTTCGCCACCCGGGGCCCCGGAGACGCCGGCAGCGCCAATGTAAAGTCTTGGAAGCGGTCCGGCGCTCAGCCTATCCATCGCACCGATGCGCCATAGTGGGCAGCAGATCCAAACCCTGGCCGGCACGGAAATCCGGCACTGCGCTCGTCGTGGACGGCGGATGGACCGCCATCGATGGCCCGCCGACAGGACTGACCAAGACGCACAAGGAGGGATGATCCCTTGCGCCGCGTGGCCTCACACCTTCGCCCTTGGACGGGAAGAGACGCTCTCGCACCAGTGAAATTCCGCCCAAAAGGCCCGTAGCGCATACGGGGCAATGCGGGCGCAATTGCCTCGCAGACAGGCTAACAGCCTAGATTCTGCGCAATGCAAGGAGGTGCGGCAAACCGCCCACTTCTTTCATCCGGTTCTTGCGGTGACACTGCAATGGCACGGGCGTTGCAACCCGCAACGATACATTTGCCGTAGGGAGCATCATGTCAGAGCACGCGCACGAGCACCACCATCACCAGCATGACCATAGCTGCTGTGCCAACCTCTTCGGCTGCGGCGACGAGAAGGGCACGGGTATCATACGCGAGGATATCAAGGACTCGGTATTCAACCAGCGTACCTCCGATCGCCTCCTCCATATGGACGAGGTCGATCAGGAGACTGTCGACGGGTATCTTTCGGCCCGCGGCCGTTGGCGGCGCAAGTTCCTGCAGGCGAGCGGCTTCATGGGTGCGCTGGCTGCAGTGGAGCCATGGTTCGGCAAGCTGGCGCAGGCGCAAGGCGGTGCTAGCCCGAGCAAGGCCGGTTCCGGCGCCGCAGGCCGCGTACACGTCGTTCCCTCGACCAAGGAGACAGTGCGGCTCGGCGTGTTCGACGCCAACTTGCCGCCGGTCCTCACGATCGACTCCGGCGACATCATCAGCTTTCCGGATACCTGGTCGCACTTCCTCAACGAAATGCAACCGGGCGTGCCGGTCGACACGTTGGCGAAGCTGCGCGTGAGCAACCCCGGCCGGGGCCCACATTCCATCATTGGACCGATTGCCGTGAACAAGGCCGAGCCGGGTGACGTGCTGGAGATCCGCTTCCGGACGATCCGACCTTACGAGTGGGGCGCCGTTTTGAACAATCCGGGCTCGCTCGGCACCGGCCTCCTCCCGCAGGATTTTGCGCAGGGGCAGATCAAATACGTGGACCTCGATCTCCGGGCCATGAAGGGCAAGTTCATGCCCAAGATCACTGTCCCGCTGAAGCCGTTCCAGGGGACGTTTGGGTTGGCACCGCCGGACGGATATTTTCCGCCCTTGAGCCCCGGTGTGACCACCTCGGTCCCGCCGGGCCCGCATGGCGGCAACCTCGACCTCAGCGAGCTGTCCGAGGGCTCGACGCTTTACCTCCCGGTGTGGAAGCCCGGCGGGCTCATCTATACCGGTGACAGTCATGCGGTGCAGGGTGACGGCGAGATCTCGCTTACCGCGCTTGAAACCCGCATGAAGGATGTGCGCGTGCAGGTGATCCTGCACAAGCAGAAGAACCTGGCTTGGCCGGTGGCCGAGACCGAGTCCCACTGGATAACCCTCGGCCTCGACAAGGACCTCAACGTCGCGATGACGCTTGCCGCGCGTAATGCGATCAAATTCCTGGCGGCACAGGCAAAGATCAGCGACCTCGACGCCTACGCGCTCTGCAGCATTGCAGTGAGCTTCCGCGTCACCCAGGTCGTGGATATCGTGCGCGGTGTTCACGCCCTCATTCCGAAGACAATTTTCGCCCCGGATCTGCGGCGCGAGATGACGATGGTCTAATCGCCCTGCTGGGTGCGGCGTTCACGTTTTTGCAGGGGCGGGTCTGAAACCCACCCCTGCAAATGGTCATCGATCCGTAGGGGCGAGGCGTTGCCTCGCCCTCAATCCGCTTCCGTGGCGGTGCAAGAACGCGACGCAGTGCGTCGCCCCTACGAAGCGCGTCGGGTGCAGAGCCTGGAACCCGCCCTACAAATGGTCATCGATCCGTAGGGGCGAGACATTGCCTCGCCCCCAATCCGCTTCCCTGGCGGTGCAAGAGGACGACGCAGCCCCCGGAGAAGTCAGGACAAGCCCTGAGCGCGGGCTCATCCCCTCATTTCGCTTGCGCTCAATGCGGGCTACCCTCCTCCCACCGCCTGAACAGTTGGGATGCAATGATGCAAGAGCGATTCACGGGCGACAACACGACGAGCTTCATGGATACGCGCGAGTGGATCGCGCTCCTGGAGAAGGACGGTGAATTACGGCGGATCACGGCCGAGGTGGATTGGAACCGCGAGATCGGCGCCATCGCCCGGCGCGTTCTGGAAAAGAAGGGACCGGCGCTGCTCTTCGAGAACATCAAGGGGTATCGTAACGCTCGCTGCACCAAGCTTTTCGTCAGCGGCCTTGGAGCTCGATCGCGCCTGGCGCTTGCCCTGGGATTTCCCCGCGACGTGGCCAATCGCGAGCTCATTGAGCACGTGATGAAGAAAAATCGCGAGACGCTTCCTCCCGTGCTCGTGCAAACCGGACCGGTGAAGGACGTCATCATCCGCGGCGAGGCGATCGACCAGACCGAGTTTCCCGTGCCCCAGTGGAATTATCTCGAAGGCGGCCGCTACATCCACACCTTCTCCGCGATCGTCACCCGCGATCCGGAAACACGCGTGATGAATGTAGGCCTCTACCGGGGCATGATCGGCCGCAAGGACACCACTCCCTTCCTGCTGATCAAGGGCGGCCAGCATTGGGGGGCGCATTTCGTGAAGTGGTCGGACCGCAACGAGCCCATGCCGGTGGCCTGCGTCATCGGCTGGGATCCCATCATGCCGTTCCTGGCGGGCTCACCGGTCGGGGCAGGGGTTTGCGAGTGGGACGTTATGGGCGCGTACCGGGGCAAGCCGGTAAAGCTCGTGCGCTGCGAAACCGTTGACCTGGAAGTCCCGGCCGACGCCGAGATCGTCATCGAGGGGCATATCAGCGACGACCCCGCTACGTTCGAGACCGAAGGCCCATTCGGAGAATTCACCGGCTATGTGTCCGACCTCCCGACACCCCGCCCGACCATGAAGATCAGCTGCATCACCCACCGGCGCGACCCGATCTTCTGCGGCTCGCTGGAGGGCACTCTTCCCGGTTCCTACAGCGAGAACAGCGTGATGTCCTCAGTGCAACGCGCGGCCATCGCCTGGAACATCCTCAACCTCGCGGGTATCCCCGGCATTCTCGACGTTTACGCTCCTCCCATCACCAACGGCGTCAACCTTCGGGTGCAGATCAAGAAACATTATCAGGGCCAGCCGAAGCAGATCGCGGCAGCCCTGTGGGGGAACAGCGCAGCGCAATATCGTTACAAGCACGTGATCGTGGTCGAGGAGGACATCGACCCGTCGGACGACGAGCAGGTGGAATGGGCGTACGCACACCGCGTCAACGCGGGAGAAGGCGGGGTCGTGATCTTCCCTGGAATATTTGGATCTCCGATCGATCCAAGCACACCGCTGGAGGACCGCGACGTGGCGCAATTAGGCACCGGCCTGTGGAATTGCATGCTGATCGACGCCACGCGTTCGTGGAAAAATCCACGCCGGGCGCAGTGGGGCAACGAGCGGTTTCCGCCCACGGTCCGACCGGCGCCGCAGGACGAAGGACGTGTAGAGCGGCGCTGGTCGGAATACGGGCTGGACGATCTTTGACGGATTACTTGAGAGCAGTCTGCACGCTGGTAAAGGTGCTTAGATCCAGTAAACTCAACGCTCGCAGATTGATGCAAACTTGGCCACCCAAGCCGCAACCTTGCTGCCTTTCAAGCTGCTCGCGGAATTTTGCCTGGGCCGATCCTCTCTTTCACCGCTAATTGATCGCATGCGAGGTGAAAACTCGTTACTGTCCTTTCGCCAGGAGTTGCAGCGCACCCAAGCAAAGCAACAGCAAACAAAGTAGAGGGCCGATCCATGCCAAGCCTGAGATTGAGCGTCCTCGAGACATTCGATGCCAAAACGGGTGGCCTTGCCCGCCCTGCCCTTGAAAAATTCGCCGGCGCGTGGCTCGCCTGCTTTCTGGTGATGGCACGCGGCAACATTTTCGCTGCCTTCAGCTGGGAGCACATTCACCTCGCTTCGATCTGCGGGACTGTTGGCGCGGTGGTTACCGTTGTCCTCCTCGTGCACATGGACCGCACCCTCGACAGCCTCAGTCGACAGGCGACGGTCAGTGCGGTGGCAACCTTCATCGGCGATATCTTCGCCCACCCTTCCCATTTCCCGCCGCAATGGGCCGAGCCGCTGGTCACGGCTACCGTATCGGTATGCATCGCCATCGTAGTCTGGCACGCAATGCGTTGGGCAAGAGGAATTGGTCAGAGGACGGAAGCCGTTCGCAGCCGTCCATAACGGGGGCAAGTGGAGAGACCCGAGCTCTTAGGGCTAATTGCAGCCGCCAGGAGCCTCGAGTACCTCACGCTTTCAGAGCCAACTGAAATGCACCACCCGGCCTCCTCCCGACGCATCCATGCCAGCTGTCATTGTGGCAACATTCGCGTAACGCTCGAGTGGCCGGGGTCGGGCGCCATCGCGAGCCGCGCGTGCGGATGCGGGCTCTGCACCAAGCACAGGGCGGCCTGGACCTCACATCCCGAAGGCCGGTTTGATCTGAAAGTCGCCGACGAAACGCGCGTGACGCAATATCGGTTCGGAACAAAGACAGCGGATTTTCATGTTTGCATGACGTGCGGCGCCATTCCCATCGTAACCTGCACGATCGGGGGGAGGCGCTATGCCGTGTTCAACGTGAACACGTTTGAAGGCGTAGACCGCTCGCAACTCGTCGAGACGCCGACGAGCTTTGAGGGCGAGACGACCGAGGACCGGCTGGCGCGGCGTAGACACAACTGGACGCCGGAAGCGGAGCGGTGGTGAAGGGGGCACTCCCGCCATAACCCAGCTGCTTCACGCGGGTTTGTCGGCACGTTTTCTCAAGCCCTCGCGCACGAAATCGATATGGTTTCGCAACATGTACAACATGCTCGCATAGCCTGCCGGCACTCTGAGACGGTTTGCTTGTTCCTCCAGCTGGTCAAGCCGAGCCATCGCCTCGTGCATGTCGAGTTCAGCGCCATGAGCGCTCATCAGCTCATCCTCCAACAGCCTCAGTTCTCCGTACATTCGCAAGACCTTCGATCGCATCACCCAGTCGTATAGGCGAGGCAGAAAGCGCGTCATCGGATACAGCACGCCCAGGATCGGAATGAGCAGAATGATCAGCTTGCCGATCGCCGAGGCCATCCAGAACGGAAAATAGTCCTGCAGAAACGGAAGGCCGGATTTGTAGAACCGCACGGCTTCGTCGCTCAGCGGGAGGTCGATTCCCTCCGCAGTGGGAAACGCGTTGGCGCGGTTGAAAATGCTTGGCCCCGAATGGATCTTGCCCGCCGCGTTGAGGAGCAGATACTGCAGCGCGGGGTGCAGATCCTTGCGCACCACCAGGCTGGCCTTGGTTGCGATCAACGTGACGTCCGTGGGTGGCCGGTCCTGCAATATGTCGCCGGCGCCCCGGGGCACTACTACCTTCGAAAGAAAGGGGTAGAGCGCGACCAACGCGTCCGCATGCGGAAAGCCGGAAAGCCCGATGCGCTCGTCGGAGAGAAGCTGCCGAACTACCGGCGAGTCCCAGGAGGTCATGATGAACGCCACGTCGATCTCCCCCGCAAGGAGCCTGTCGGCAGCAGGGCGTGACGCAAGCGCCACCTGGTTGAACCGCCCCTCCGTCCCGATCCGCTTCATAAGTTGCAGCAACAGCGCCCGAGTCCCGCTGCCTTCCGGCCCGATCGATACATTGCGGCCGAGCAGGTCGTCGATTCCGATCCCTGTGATTTCGCGCCTGTGAAACCACCACAGCGGCTCGTAGAAGAGCGCCCCAAGCGATTCGAGCGTCGATGAATCCTGCGGCCGGACAATACCGCCTTCGATCAAGGCGGCGCTTACTCTCGAATGCGCGTCAAGCAGCTTGGCAAGATTTTCCACCGAACCTGCGGTGGGCACCAGTCGCAGCTCGATATTGGCGCGCGCAAGCGCGGCGCGATAGCGTTCGCCAATCTCGTGATACGCATCCCCCTCCGGGCCGGTCGCCATGATGATCAAGCGCGGCGGCATGCTGCGCAGCAGCATGAGTGCCGCGAACGCGATCACAGCGGCTGTGACGCTGATGGTGACCGTGGGCCAATTGTGTCGCAGGAAATCTCTGGCAGGCATGCTTGCTCCTACCAGCCCCGGGACTAGCAGGCCTTAAGGATCGCGTGCAGCCGCTGCGGCGTGACGGGCAGCTCTCTGATAGCCCCCGGAATTCCGATCGCATCATCGATGGCGGCAGCAACCGCGGCGCCGACGGCATTGATTCCGCCCTCCCCCGCCCCCTTCACGCCGAGCGGATTGAGCGGGCTCGGCGCGTCCTCCGTGATCAGGAAATCGAGCTGCGGTACCTCGCGCGCCGTGGGCATGAGATAATCGGCAAAGTTGACCGACAGGGGCTCGCCGCGCTCGTCGTAGCGGAATTCTTCCAGCAGCGCGCCGCCAATGCCCTGGGCCATGCCACCCGCGAGCTGCCCTTGCACCAGCATGGGATTCACCGCCCGGCCGACATCGTAGGCAATGAAATAACGCTCGATCGTCACGCCGGCGGTGTCCCGATCGACGCGCGCGACCGCAATGTGCACGCCATAAGGATAGTTCATGTGGTCGCTGTAGAACGTGGCCTCTGCCGAGAGCCCGGCACGCGCGCCGCGCGGATTCGAGCCCGGCTGCAATGCTTTGGCGATCTCCCCGAGCGCGATCGAAGGCCCGGCAGTCATCTCCTTGTGCCTCACCGTGCCGTCGATGATGTCGAGCGCGTCGGCCGGTTGCTGCATGAGCTCGGCAGCGACTCCGAGGGCATTGGCGCGGACCTCGACCGCGGCCAGACGCGCCGCCTCGCCCGCCATGACGGTCGCACGCGACGCGAATGCTCCCACCCCGAAGGCGATCCGATCGGTGCGGCCGTGAATGACGCGGATGCGGCGATAATCAACCCCGAGAGCATCGGCGCAGATCTGCGCCAGCACTGTCTCAAGCCCTTGTCCAACCGAGGCTGCGCCGGTGACCACTTCGACCGTGCCGGAGGTGCCGACGGCTACCCGTGCCGTTTCGAACGGTCCAAGCCCGCTCTTCTCGACGAACAGCGCAAGCCCGACGCCGACGCGCTCCCCGCTCGAGCGCCTGCGTTCAAGCTCCCGTTTGAGCTCCTCCCATTTGACCGCGTGCAGCGCCTTGTCCAGCAGCCCGGCATAATCTCCGGAATCAAGAACGAGATGCGTGCCCAGCGCCGAGAACGGACGGGTAAAGGGCATCTCCTCGCGAGCAATGAGATTGCGCCGGCGCAGCTCGACGGGATCGATCGCAAGCCGCGCAGCGGCCGCATCCATCACCCGTTCGCGCACGAACGTGCTTTCGAATCGCCCGGGCGCGCGATAGGTTCCCCCCGGCGTCTTGTTGGTGAGCCGCAGATGCCCGATCGCACGATAAGCGGGCACGCGGTAGGGTCCCGGCAGCATGGCGGCGGCAAGGTCGGGCACTGTCGCGGCGTGGGTGCGCACATAACCGCCCTGGTCATGGAAGAACTCGTCATCGATGGCGAGGATACGACCCTCGGCATCGATCGCGGCGCGTACCTTGTGCTGCTGCGCACGCGAATGATTGGCCGCGATCAAGTGCTCGCGCCTGTCCTCGATCCATTTCACCGGCCGGGCGAAGCGAAGCGCGGCGAGGCAGACCAGAACATCCTCGGGATAGAGCTCGCCACGAACGCCGAAGCCGCCGCCGACATGGCCTTCATAGAGATGTACGGTCGCGGGGTCGCGGCCGAGCATCCGCGCGATCGTGTCCCGGTTCCAGTGCGGCACCTTGGCCGCACCATAGAGCTCCAGCACGTCGCGGCTGCGATCGTGACGCGCAATCGCCCCGCGCGTCTCCAGCGGCACACCGGATTGGCGGCCCACCGTAAGCTCGAGCTCGACCACGGCATGCGCCTCCCGGAATGCAGCAGGGAGGTCGCCGTAGGCTTTCTCCAGCACCGCGGCCTCGGTTGAATGGCCTTGGTCAAATTCTGCAGGTGGCGCGGCAGCATCGAGGACCGCCGCCAATTCCGCAACCTCCACCGCGACCATATCGGCGGCGTCTTCTGCGACGTACGGATCGACCGCGAATATGGCAGCGACGGGCTCGCCGACATATCGCACAAGATTGCGCGCGAGGATCGGCTGGCGATACGGCGCCAATCCCTCGATACGGGTCAGCCGGAAATCGATCGGCGGGATGTGAGCCACATCGGCAAAGGTCCAGACGGCCTCGACCCCCCGTAGCTCGCGCGCCGGCTGCGCATCGATCGACACGATGCGCCCATGCGCATATGTGGAGCGTGCAAGCCGCATGTGCAGCATGTGCGCAAAGGCGACATCGGCCGCGAACTGCCCGCGCCCCGTTACCAACGGGCCATCCTCGAGGCGCGGCACGGAGCGCCCGACTACGCACGCTTTCATCTCTGCGCCGCAGCCCGTACCGCTTCGCGGATGCGCCGCGGAGTTGCCGGGAATTCGTCGATCGAGACTCCCAGCGGCGAGAGCGCATCATTGATGGCGTTGAGGATGGCCGCCGGCGCCCCGATCGCGCCGCCCTCGCCGAGACCTTTCGCCCTGGTCACAGAGGCGTCCGCGAGCGTTTCCAGGTGACAAATCTCGATTGCGGGAATCTCGCACGCCGTGGGCGGCAGATAATCCGCAAGGGTTGCCGTGAGAATATTGCCGGCGTCATCGTAAACGATCTCTTCCAGCAGCGCGTTGGCAATGCCCTGGGCCACGCCGCCGTGGATTTGTCCGTCCGCGATCATGGGATTGATCAGGCGTCCAGCGTCCTCGGCCACCAAAAAGTTCTCCAGGATAACTCGGCCGGTCTCGACATCGACCTCCACCAAAGCGACATGACAGGCGTTGGAGAAAGTGCCGGCGGGATCATAGGTTGCGCTCTCCGCGATCCCCGGACCGACCTCGCCCTTGAACCGGTGAGCCTGGTGGTAGGCAGCACGCGCCAGCGTCTCGATCGGGATCGCCCGATCGGTACCGGCGACGCGGGCAACGTCAGCCTCGAGCACAATGTCCTCGGCAGCGGCTTCCAGCAGGAGGCCGGCCATGGCCGTGAGCTTTGCGCGTACCTTCCGCGCCGCCAGCAGCGCGGCGCCGCCGGCGATGACCAGTGAGCGACTGGCGAAAGTGCCCCAGCCGTACGGCGTGCGATCGGTATCGCCATGCACAATCTTGACCCGGTCGGGAGATGTTCCAAGCTCATCCGCGATGATCTGTGCCAGCGTGGTTCGCAGCCCTTGCCCATGCGGGGAAGCGCCGATGCGCGCCTCGATGGATCCTGAGGGATCCATCGCCATCTCCACCGTCTCCCAGCCAGGAGTGATTTCCATGCCGCGGGCCGCAAAAGCGGGCGTGCCATAACCGGTGCGCTCGCAGAAGGTCGCCAAGCCAAGGCCGAGGTAACGTCCTTGCGCCCGCGTTTGCGCCTGACGGTCGCGAAACGCCGCAACGCCGGTCGCCTTCACGGCGGCATCCATGGCCTCGACGTAGCTCGCCTGATCGAGCATGAGCCCGGTGGCGGACGTGTAGGGAAAGGAACGGATCAGATTACGGCGGCGAATGTCGATCGGATCGAGACCAAAAGCTGCCGCCGCCTTGTCCATCAGCCGCTCGATTGCAAGCGTAATGACCGGGCGGGAAACGCCACGGTACGGCGCCATGGGGCAGGTGTGGGTGAGGACCGCACGCGACGCGCAGGCATACTCGCGCACATCGTAGGGGCCCGGCATCTCCGCCATCGCCATCAGCGGCTCGACCGCGCAGGTCGTTGGATAGCACGAATACGCCCCGACATTGGCGAGAATGTCCGCAGAAAGCGCGATCAGCTTCGCGTCGCAATCAAAGGCGCCTTCCAGCCCAATGCGTTGATCGCGGCTGTGAAAACATGCGATCAGATTCTCGCGGCGATCCTCCAGCCAGGCGACCGAGCTTCGCAGCCGTCGCGCAAGCCAGGTGACCACGACGAACTCCGGGCAAAGCGACATCTTCTGCCCGAAGCCGCCGCCGACATCCGGGGCGATGACGCGCAGATCGCACTCCCGCATCCCGATCAGCTCCGCAATAGCGGTGCGCATGGCATGCGGCGTCTGGGTGGTGCAGGTGAGCGTTACACGCCCGCTGCCGCGATCCCATACCGCATGCGCCGCACGCGGCTCGAGCGGCAGAGCGTTCTGCCGATGGGAGCGCACGTCGATCGCGATGCGCCGATGCGCGCTCGCCATGGCCGCATCAAATCCTGGGGTCTTGAAGCTTGCATCGACAGCGACATTGTCCGCCGCCTCGTCATGGACGCGCGGGGCGCCTGCGGCGATGGCGTCCTGCATGCCGACCACCGCTCGCATTGGTTCAATCTCAACCTCGACCCGATCCGCCAGGTCCTCGGCTTGCTCCTGGGTGGCCGCGAACGCGGCTGCGATCGGCTCTCCGACAAACCGCACGACATCTCTTGCCAGCACTGGCTGGCTGATCGGGACGTAATTGAACTTGTGCAGAAGCGGCCGAATGGGCTTCACCTCGACAAGCTCAGCGCGGGTAAAGACATCGGCGCCCTCGGGACGCGAGACTTGCACAATCCTGCCAGAGGCGAACTGGCTGCGCACAAAGCGCACCCAGTTGGCAGCCTTCAGGTCGCCAGTGAAGCGGCCATCGCCTCGCACCAGAACCGGATCTTCCAGGCGACGGATCGAACGCCCCACCCAGCTCATGCGCGGGCGCGACGCATCTCGGCGGCGGTGCTGCGCACCGCCTTGATGATGTTCTGGTATCCGGTGCAGCGGCAGAGATTGGAGGCGAGAAGATCGAGCACCTCGTCATCGGACATGTCTGGATTGGTCTCCAGCGCATTGACCGCCAGCATCAGGAACCCGGGGGTACAGAAACCACACTGCAGCGCGTGGTGGGTCATGAACGCGGTCTGCAGGGGATGCAGCTTGTCCCCATCCGCGAGGCCCTCGACGGTGCGGATGCGCCTGCCTTGTGCCTGCACCGCGAACATGAGGCACGAGCGCACCGCTTCGTCATCGAGAATGATGGTGCAGGCGCCGCACACGCCGTGCTCGCAACCGATGTGGGTCCCGGTCTGCCCGCAATCGTCCCGGATGACGTCCACCAGCGTCCTTCTCGGTTCTACCCGAACGGCATAGTCGCGCCCGTTGATATTGAGCGTTATGTCAACTTTTTCCGTCATCGCGTCCCGATCGGGTTATCCAGTCGCGCATTTAGGCCATTTCGAGCGGCAGAAGCCATGATTGGCGATTATTCTGTCCAAAACTCCGCGTTCAGGCAACTCAACGCGGAATAGAGACCCGAATAAGCGAACAGTTCACAATCGTTCAAAATGTGATGCTCGTCACACACGCTCGGGCAGGGATCGTTTAACCAGTGTTCCCTATGGTGATGCCGGTTTGCCGGCAAGCAGGGAGACTGTAATGGACGGGCGTAGCGTAGAGGCGCAGCAGATGTTCACGGCTGCCACCCTCATGTGTCTCGTGTGGCTGGCCGCGTTGACGATGCTTGTGCGGCAGACGCAGTTTACCCGATTCTTCGCCCATAGAACCCACATGGTGAGCAGCCAGTCGCTTGCATTCCTGATGCCGAACTCGCGCGTCGAATCGCCGATCGAGTGACGCTCGAATTACATGAGCCCGTAGATGGGGTAACGGGCCGGCCGGCCCGTTGCCCCATCTACGGGGCTTGATCGGGTGAGATCAATATACGCCCGGCAAGAAGGTCTCGGCCACAGTGGTGCCGGTTGGAGACAAGCTGCCGAGCGCAGGTCTCGCTCTGTGCATCAGTGCGGGCCTCTCATTCGATCTGTCACAGCGTTTGGCATTCGCTTTTAACTGGCGACGGCCCGAGCTGCCGGCGACGACGTGCCTGGCTTCGCTCCAATCGCCACCGCAAATCCCGGACGCGCGTCCATTTCGGCTTGCCAGCGCTTGAGCTCGGCAAAGTCCGGGCGCTCGATCGGAAACTCAAGACAACGTTTGATGATGGGGGCAAGCGCGATATCCGCAACGGTCAACCGCTCCAGCGCAAAGCATTTGCGCCCGGCGAGGTGGCCGTTGAGGATTCCGAGCTGCGCGATCAGATCCGCGGCCTGGGCAGGGAAGTCGGTGGCCCGCTCAGCCGCCGGTTTCTTGGCGTCCTTGAACACGGCCACATAGGGAGTGTTGAGGGAGGCGAGCAGCCAGTCCATCCAGCGCTCCACCAGCGTGCGCTCGCCCGGGGTCGCCCCGGTCAAGGCCGGCGCATGCACCGCAGCGAGATAGCGGAGAATCGTGTGAGACTCCCAGATCGCCAGATCGCCGTCGATCAGGGTGGGAACCTTCGCATTCGGGTTGAGCTTGCGGTATTCGTGCGTGCTCGTATTGCCGAACTGCCGGCCATAGTCCTCACGCACGTAAGGCAGGCGAATTTCCTCCAGGCAGAAGACGACCTTCTGCACGTTTCCCGATGTCTGTCGGCCCAGCAATCGGATCACGCTTTCCTCCATTTAGTTCCATGCGTTCGTCTCGATGATGTCGAGACCGCGGACGCGATCGATGAGGTATATGAGACCCCGATCGTCAATGGTGACATCGTTGGAGGATGGGCGCTCCTCCCCGTCCGCGGGCGCGGGCAGGAAGTGACCGACCTCCTTGGGAGCGAACGGGTCTGCGATGCTCACGAGCCGCATGCCCTGCGCGAACCATGCAAATGGAATGACGATCCCGTGCAGTCGCTCCGATGGCTGATGGCAACCGGTCATGGGCGGTTGCGGGCTGCCGTCGGTGTCAAGCCCGGGCACCTGGAACGTCGCGATCGGCACCGGCATTTGCTCGATGGTGATGTCATAGATCCAGCTAAAGGAAGGCGCTGCAGGGCGAAGCTTGGCGACATCCTCATCGGCAACGACCATGACGCGACGGCCCTTGAGCGGTTGTGGAATTGGCAAGCAGGTGTGGGTCGGGTGCGAAAATGCGGGGCTGGTATTGGCGTGCGCTACGAGCTTTGGCTTCGTTAGATCGGACACGTCGAGAATGAACAAGCCGTGATGCCAATAGCTGACGTAGAGGCGATCGCCCATGCGTAGGGGATGATGGCAGCGCGGCGGCACCCAATCTTCCCACGGATAAGGCTCTCCGCCGGCTTTCCATTGGCCCGGAATCCACCAGTGCCCAACTTCCGTCGGGCGCGCTGGATCGGCGAGATCGAGGATGACGATGATGTTGCCGACGTACCCTTCGGCGGTCGACGAGAGGTAGGCATACCGGCCATCGAAGTCGTAGCGGTGCACGCCCTTCCCGGCGGTACGCCACTTGGTGATCAGCTTCGGATTATCCGGTCGCCTTACGTCGTAGATGCCGATGCCGCCGCCGAATTCCGCCGGACCGCTCGCTCCGAGCTTCTCGTGATTGACAATCATGAGTTCGTTGCTCGCGCGCACCTTGTGAGAATGCCAGCCCTCAGGCAGCTCTATGCCGGCAAGGGTGCGTGGCTGGCGCGGGTCCGACACATCGACGATGGTCGTGCCGCTCGGCCACCGCATGTGCCCGATGTAGAGAGTGGTGCCGTCGACCCAGACCTGTCCGCCGCCGGGACAGTCAAAGTGGGCGACTAGTTTGGTCTTGGATTGGCTTGGCACGAATCTCTTGCTAGGCAAGCTTGACGACGTCGCCGGCGTCGTCGCGGCCCCATTTCTTGAATAGTTGGAAACATTTCAAGGCCGGCTCATCGGTTGCCACGAAGAGGATTGCCGGCTGTCTGGGGTCGTCGTTGTTGTGCTCGAACCAGCAACCGCCCGGCACCGCCAGGTTGTCGAACTTGTGCCAGTCGAACCGCGTGCCGTCGATGACGGAATGTCCCCTTCCCTCGAACGGGGCAACCAACAGGCTCGCGGTCTGCCGCACCGGCTTTGTTCTCTCGCCGGGTCGCAGCATCTGGACAAAGAATGTCATGGTCTTGAACACGGGTCCGCCGGTCAGCGGGTCGATGTACTCGATCGACAGCGCTTCATAGGGATCACCGTCCCAATCCTTGAACCGTTCCATCAGCTCCTGCATGTGCTCCCAACGATAGACGTACATCGGGGAGGAGGTACCAGCGCCCCGATGGTGCTGGAGAAAGCGCGGCTTGAGGCCGCCGTGATCGTAGGCGCGCGCGGAGTAATCAGGGGGCACGGTGGCGGTCTGCTGCTCTTTACGGACCGGCTTGCCGTCTACCAGCTCCGTATAGTCGTGCTCGAAATAGACCGCGTTGAGGGTCTCGACCAGGGGAAGGTCAAGCACTGAAAGATTGATGGCGGGCTCGTTTCCTACGTTGCCGTGGTTGTGCCAGGTGTCGAGCGGGGTAAGCACCATGTCTCCGGGCCCGAAGGTGATGTCCTCTCCGCCGACGCCGGTGAAATTCCCCTTGCCGGTCAAGCCGAATCTGATGGCGCTGGGAGAGTGTCGGTGCGGCGGCATCACCTCATTCGCGTCGTTAAGCCTGTAAGCCGTGTACATGGTGCTCACGGTGGCGCGCCGGGGCGAAAGTCCGGGGTTGACCAGAATGAGTGAACGACGCTCGGAATCATCCATGGTCACCAGCTCTGCCGCGCGAAACAGGATGGGCTCGATGTCGTTCTTGTAGCTCCACACATGCGGTACGGCCCTTTGCGTACCCATCAGCTGCCTTATTTCGTCGTGCGCGACCTCGGTCGAGGTCGCCCAGAACGGAAACATGCTTTTTGCGGAGATCTCGTCGTAGAGCGACGCCAGAGCTGCTTCCCGATTGGGTAGACGCCGCGCCACGCGCGCTGCGCTGCCTTTGTTATCTAACATGGAGGATTCCTTACCAGCTTCCCGGGGCCAGCTTCCTATTTCGTGCGCTGATCACTTTGCGGTACCGTAACACAGGGGCGGAGGCGGTCAATCGGCCGGAGCCGCCGGCCGTGTCTCACTTTGATTGTGGCAAGGCAAGAGCGGCCACCCGTTGCTGAATAGTCACTCTCATTTCGGCGTCGTCGATCAGCCGGGCGACGCGATATTCGTATGCAGCGATCGGAGCGATAGAGGCCATGAACGCTGCGCAGGAAATCTATGGCGAGGGGCGGCTGAAAGCCGAGCTGGGCGTTGCGGCGAACGCCAGCCCGCAAGAACTGGTGAGCGCAGTGAAGCTCCAGGTCGATGCCTTCTCGGGGGGCAGCGCCGAAAACCGACGACGTGACCATGCTCGCGCTGCGTTGGCGGCCACCGTGATCGTGACAAAACCGCACGACCATTACGGCTGAGTGCCGAGGCTATCGCTCAAACCAGCCCGAGCTCTGGATATACCAGGGGACGCGAGAACGCCTTGCGCGTCACCGCGTGATCGAGCGCCATGGCAAGATAGCGGAAGGCATCTGCCGCATGCGAGGTCCAGTCGTGCACCGGACGCGGTTTGAGCGTTGCTCGCTTCTCATCGTATTCGGCGCGATAGAGCCCCAGCGCATCGATACCGCGCGCGCAGTTCGGCGCATCGAACCAGCATTTGGGCAAAAATACCCGCACCGCCTCGATCCCGTCCGCCACGAAATGGCTCGGCGCAAGCGTGACGTTGCGCAAACCGAGCGATTGCATCAGCTCGATCCGGCTCTTGCCCGTGCCCAGCTCCCTCGCTTGCGCATCGTCCGGCACGATATGCCCGGCATAGAGGTAATCGCGCCTTTGCAGCTCGCGCACATAATGCGCGAGCCCCACGCCCGAGTTTTCGTAATAGTCGACAATGCGGATCTCCCGCCCTACCACCTGCGCAAACCAGATGGCCGTTGCATCCGCTATTCCGAGATCCCATGCTGTCCACACCGGCAGGCTCGGCTCGTGCGGCACATTGCTGATGCGGTTTTGCTCCTTTGCCTGGTTCATGAGCTTGCCGTAATAGGCGCCGATCACCGCAGCATCGAACGAGCATTCGAATTCCTGTGCGTACTGCTCTGCGGAGAGATCGCGCCGGGCGACGTTGAGCTCCTGCTCGGGGATCAGCTTGGTTTCGCTTGCCTTGAGCATGAGCGCGAACCATGCGGCATCGCTCTGCGCGCGCCGCCACATCTCGAAGAACGAGTTCCTTCCCTTCGGAGTCCCGATGAAGACCGCCCAGCCCCCGCGGTCGGCGAGAGCAGGGCGGATCACCTCGGGCCAGACCCGCGGGTCCATGTCGGCATGCTCATCGAGCACGATGCCGTCCAGATAAAGGCCGCGCAGCGCATCCGCGTTGTCGGCGCCGAACAATCGCACCTGCGCGCCGCTCGGATAATCGACCCGAAGCTCGCTCTCATGGATGCTCGCTCCCGCTTCTCGGCCCGCCGCAGCGGCCGCGCGCAGATAATCCCACGCGATCGATTTCGCCTGCTTCAGAAACGGCGACATGTAGGCAAAGCGCGGCCTGATCCTTTCACAGCTAAGAGCTGCACGGTGCAGGTCCTGGATGCAGGCGACGGTCTTGCCCGCGCGGCGATGCGTGACGATGCAGGCGAACCGCTCGGCGCGGGCATGAAACGGCAAAAACTGCGGGCGCGCCCTGTACGCGATGGTGATTTCGGCGCTCTCCGGCTTTAGGTTTTTCATGATCAATCCGTCTCTGCGGTTTTGAGGAATCGCGTCTCGTACCCCGCACGAAATGCGGCGGTCATACCAACCTGATGACGGCTGGTGTGATGTGCATAGACCGGATTTCATGCCGGCTCATGCGCCCAAACAGCCTATGCGCGGGAAAATTCTTTCTCGCGCTCGTCATCTTCGCAATTCTGGAGGATAACCAACTATACACGAGTCCCGTAACATGTCAACGACTTTTTGTTCATTGCTTTCCGCTTCTTTTTAGAGCGCATTCCGCTCGAGTGGATACGTAGGGTGGGTTTAGCCATCGAGCCGGCTCCAGCCGGCTCGATGGCGTAGCCCACCGATACCCGCCGGCGTTGCTCCTGCGGTTGACGGTGGGTTACGCCGTCCAAAGTCGGCTGTTGCCAGCCGACTTTGGACGGCTAACCCACCCTACGCAGCGATCGTGATTTAACTTCATCGAAACGCGCTCTAAATCGCTGCAAGGCGGCAGAAAACCGGACAACTCGTGTGCTCCCGACACAAATTTTGCTTGATATTTTGCTTGATATTTTGCTTTGATATTTTGCTTTGATATCTTGACACTGTAACAAACTTCTGCTATGAGTTGCTAATCTTCGAAAGCTGTGAGAGAAGCCCGGCCCGGACTCCCGCGCCGGGCTTTTTGTTTGGCCAATCGTCCGTCGGCTGTCGTCGGCTTCGCAACAGGAGGACAATGCATGCAGTTCCAAAAAGGCCAAAGCGGTAACCTGGCGGGCCGACCGCGAGGATCGCGAAACAAGGCATCCATGCGACTCCACGAGATGCTCGAGCAAAGCGCGGAGTCGCTCTTCAACAAGGCCGTCGAGATGGCCATGGCCGGCAATATCGCGGCCCTTCGGCTGTGCCTGGAACCACTCCTGCCCACGCATAAGAACCTGCCCACGCATAAGAACGAGCCCCTGTTTTGCGAGATGCCGCCGCTTGCAAAGGCCGCCGACGCCGTCGCTGCCATCGCCGGCATCGCATCCGCTGCGTTCGCCGGCGACGTCACGGCGGACGAGGCTGCCAAGCTCACCAAGGTGATATCCCTTTACGTCAAAGCCCTTGAGGCAAATGAGTTTGAGGACCGGCTCGCTTTGCTGGAACGCACCGACCTCAAGCGGATGGGAGCGGTGAGAAACGGCGCGCCCATCGCCAGTAATGCGGGCGCCATCGAGAGTGAGCGCAAAGGCTGAACCAAAGGCTGAGCCGATGGAGCCGGCCCGGCATAAGCGCTCGAGAGCGCAGGAAGAACGGCGCAATGAAACGCACACCCATTACCTGTGGAGGGACGCAGGCGAAACTCTCGAGGACGTGCGGGAGCGTTTTCGCTGGATGGTCGAGCTGGGACGCGCCGATGAGAACGACGACTACATCATCTTTCGCTGGGAGTGGTGGTCGCGACGTTGCGTCATGAATCGCTGGTCATTTCCCTGTTTTCCCTGTTATTTCCTGTTCTTGCCTGTTCCGGATCCTGCCATTTCGGCGGATGTCCTTGCTGGTACTCACTTTTTTGCAGGTTTTGGATGTCGCCCCGCCCCCCTTTACAGGGATTTGCAGGCAGGGGAAGCCAATGGCACCCGCCCGCATCAATCAACCTCGTCCTGAGGAGCGCGCTTGCGCGCGTCTCGAAGGACGGCCACAAGCACGATCGCGCCATCGGCCATCCTTCGAGACGCTCGGCGCGCATCCTTCGAGGCTCGCGTGCAAGCACGCGAACGCCTCAGGATGACCGGGCGCGCCGAGCTGCTCAGGATGAGGTCCGCGGGATTAGCCTCGATCCGATTGGTTTCATGGAATCGATGCACGAAAGAGGAGGATCATGCCTGCTTCACCGAAGGCTCCCGTCGCGATCGTGACCGGCGCGGCGCACGGGATCGGGCTTGCGGTTGCGCAACGGCTGCTGCGCGACGGCTGGCGCTTGGACACGGTCGACCTGACCGGCTCGGGTCTCAAACGCGCCTATGCCCGGCACACTCGCGCCACCGTGCTGACCGAGGGCGATGTTGCGGCCGAAGATACCGCGCGTCGTGCCGTACGCGCCGTCCTTGATCGCTTCGGCCGCTTGGACGCGCTCGTCTCCAATGCGGGAATCATGGTGCGCAAGCCGCTGCGCCAACTCACGCTCGCCGAATGGCGCAAGGTGCTCGACACCAATCTTACTGCGGCATTCCTCTTTGCCCGCGCTGCCGAGAAGCCGTTGCGCAAGAGCCGGGGGGCAATCGTCACGATTGCCTCGACCCGCGCGCTGATGTCGGAGCCGAACACCGAATCCTATTCGGCGAGCAAAGGCGGCCTTGTCGCGCTGACCCACGCTCTGGCCGTCAGCCTCGCTCCCGCTGTGCGGGTGAACTGCATCAGCCCCGGCTGGATCGTCGTGCGGCGCGAGGAGGAATGGAAGCTGCGGCGCAAGGACCATCTCCAGCATCCGGCGGGACGCGTCGGCCGGCCCGAGGACATCGCGGAAATGGTCGCCTTTCTCCTCGATCGCGACCGGGCGGGTTTCGTCACCGGAGCCAATTTCGTGGTCGATGGCGGCATGACCCGCAGGATGATTTACCAGGAGTAACTCGGCCGCGACCGCGAAGGCGTACGCGGGGCGCAAGCAATGCGGTATAGCAACGGTCACAATAATCACAGCGTTAGCGAGCAGTGTCGGCGGCACGGTGAGTCGAAACGCAACGGTCTTGAAGTTGGCGCCAGTCGTTGCGATTGTGGCGCAGGTTTTGGCTTGTGGCGCGGGCAATGCGTCGGCGTTCCTGCGCCTCGAAGGTGCAGAGAATGGCTGTTGAAGTCACGGCAGGGCGCGACCTGACCGGATTAAGATTGCGCCCAATCCTACGCGATGTCCTGGCGGGCGCAATCTGTAGCATTCTTTCGGTCGCCTATTGCCTGTCATACGCCGCACTCATCTTCTCGGGCCCGCTAACACATTGGCTGTCGTACGGCATCGCGGCTACCTTCCTGTCGGCAACCATTGCCGCAGCTCTCATTGCCTTACGCAGCTCATTTCCTTTTGCGATCGCCGGTCCGGACACTTCGACCTCCGCAGTGACTGCAACCCTCGCAGCGAGCATGGCGGCGCGGCTCGCGGCCGAAGGAAATGGCAATCTGCTGCCGTCTACTTTGATCGTGGTCGGCCTGGCCACGGCAGCTACCGGCATTCTGCTCTGCGCGCTCGGATACGCCAAGGCCGGGCGGGCTATTCGGTTTGTACCCTACCCTGTGATCGGCGGCTTTCTCGGCGCGACTGGCTGGTTCATGATTTCAGGCGCGGTCCAGCTGATTACGGACCATCGCCTAACGCCCGCTACGATCGAGACATTCGCGAATGGGCCGATTATTGCCAAGCTTGCCGCTGGGCTGGCCGTTGCTTTCATGTTGGAGGCGCTCTTGTCTCATTGGACGAACGCCTTTGTCCTGCCCGCTATCCTGGTCGCCGCCTTATTGGCGATCCACGTCGCACTGCCGATCGCTGGACTTTCGCTGGCCGATGCACAACTGACCGGTTGGATGTTCCAGCCGCAGCCGACGGCTTCGGTTGTGTCGCCGTGGCAACCGGCTGAGCTGCGCAGCTTTCCGTGGACGTCGCTGCCGTGGCTGACTGGCGACGTGTTGGCGGTGATGTTCGTCACCACGATCAGCCTGTTGCTCAACATCACCGGCGTCGAGATGGCGACCCGACGCGACGGCGATATAAACCGCGAGCTCCGGGCACTAGGGATAGCCACTCTGCTCAGCTCTGCATGCGGCGGCTATGTGAGCTGCCTATCGCTGAGCCGAACCACACTTGCCCATTCCATCGGCGCCACCGGCCGGCTGGCGGGCCTGACGGTTGCGGCCATCTCGGGGACCGCGCTCTTTGTTGATCCAGGGTTCCTGGGCTATGTACCAAAATACGCGCTCGGCGGACTTTTGTTCTTCGCGGGCGGCCGGCTGTTCTACAGATGGCTGGTCACGTCCGCGTTCCAGCTACAAGCGCTCGACTATCTGTCGCTGGTCGTCATTGCAGTGATCATCCTTAGATGGGGTTTCATCGCTGGCGTGCTGATCGGGGTGGTCATTGGGTGCGCCACATTTGCCCTCAGCGCAAGCCGTGTGAATGCAGTCAAGTTTAGCTTTGACGGTTCAGAATATCGCAGCTCGGTCGATCGAAGTCCCGTCGAACTTTCGCTTCTGACAGCGTACGGCGGGGAGCTGCAGGGAATGGCCTTGCAGAGCTATCTGTTCTTCGGTTCGACCAGCCAACTCTATGAGCAGGTTAAGGCGCTGCTCGTGAGCCGGTCGGAGTGCCGCTTCCTGCTCTTCGATTTTCGTCTGGTCACCGGGATTGACTCCTCGGCTACGCATAACTTCTCGCAAATCAAGGAAGCGGCCAAGGAGACCGGGGCCCGGCTTGTGCTGGTCAACCTCAGTCCTGAGCAAAGGCGGGTGTTCCGTACTAACCAACTCGATACGGAAGACGTTATCGTAGCCTCGGACCTCGATCACGCGTTGGAGTCCTGCGAGGAGGCGATCATCAAGGCGCACCAGCCCGACGACAGCGAAGGTCGATCGCTGGAAGAATGGCTGACGAACGCACTGGGCAGCGCGGAGTATGCGGGCCAGCTAGCGCAACATTGCACGCACCAGGAAGTAAAGGCGGGTCATGACATCGCCCGGCAGGGCGAACCGTCCGACTCCATGCATTTCATCCTTCAAGGTCGCGTCGGCGTTTTTGTTGGCACGGAGGGCAACCCCATCGTACGTGTCCGCAGTCTCGGCCGTCATACCATGATCGGCGAAATGGGACTGATCACCGGTCGACCGCGTAGCGCCACAATTCGCGCTGAAGTCGATAGTGTGCTCTATGAGCTTCCGCGGAATGCTTACCATGATTTAGTCCGGCAAAATCCTAACGTGGCTCAGGCGCTGCTCAAGTTTGTAATCGAAGTGATGTCGGAGAGGCTAAGCTTCGCAAACCGCGCGATGAGCGCGCTGCAGCGCTGAGTCGCCCCTACCCCTGGAGTTATACCCAATTTGCATTAGGAAGGCTCGGTGCGTCACGTTCATGCAGAGACTCCCCGAGCAGTCCGCTCCCGGTGCTTCCGGAGTTCCCTCAGGTGCGGAGGTAGCCGCAACGCTCCCTTGCACCGCCGTTAAGTGCCAGGAGCGGACTAATGCATTGCAGCAAAGCTGCTTGGACGCGGACGCCGTAGGACAACAAGCCTCCTTCCGCAACCTGGTAGCGATAAGGATAGATCGCGGGCAACGCGTGCCGCGCTGAGAGAAGAATGATCAGCTGTCGATGTACCGTCATGAAGGCGTCTGGCATTACGATCAGGCTCCCGCCGGGCTCGCGCGCCACTTCAGCAACCGCGCTCGCAATTTCGTCAGCATTTTCGACGCGGGCTGCGATTGGAGTGATCGCGAATGAAGGCGCCAGACGCTCGAACGGTTCCAGGAAAAACGATCCACCACCGGGCGCAGTCTTAGGATTGAATATGAAAGCGATAGTCAATACCGACGCTGCTGCCCTCCTTCCACCCGTCGGGCTCAAGTGCTTGCGCGGAAGCGTTGATCGAGAATGCCAACCCGGATGCCTTAATTGCCGATAAGGCCTACGACGCCGATCCGTTCGTCGATACCCTTAGCGAACGCGAGATCACTCCGGTCATTCCACCCAAGACCAACCGCAAGATCGAACGCGAGTGTGACTTTGCGCTCTATTGCGAACGCAACCTCGTCGAGCGCTTCTTCAATCAGCTCAAGCACTTCCGCGCCATCGCCACGCGCTACGACAAACTCGCAAGAAATTTCCTTGCCGGAGTCCAGCTCGCTGCGATTACAATCCTGCTTAACTGAAGACAGGCCGTCTCATTTCCCACGAGGCTCATGACTCTAAATGGGTTGAAGGATACCACGCCCAGCCACGGCGGTGTGGGGGTTTGGAACGGGGTCAGAGGCCGAGAAAAAGCGCAATAAACTATTCTATGCAGCAGGCAGGCTATCTCCAGGCACTTCAGGCAATCATCCGCGGCTGCTGCGATGCATTCTCCTCTTCCGCTCGGGGTCATTTTCGTCGGAGGCGATCGGGGCCGGGGGCCAGTCTTGTCCGCAGTACTTCCGATCGCGTCCGACCCTTCACACCGCAGCAATTCGGCGCGGTGTGCCACTTTGAGACTCATGCAGTGCAGCAAATTCCGTAAGTGAATCCGCGGCTATGCGGCCAAGGCCGGACGATCACGCAGCTTCATTCTTCACCCTTGATCTCGTTAGGGCGGCCGACGATGTTCCTTCGAGCGACAGCCCATATCCAACTTCCCGCACAATGCGCTCCTTCAATGGTTGAATGAAGTGGATGCGCGTGTCGCGACGTGTCACTTCCGGAGCCTTCAAGTACAGCGCGGCCAGTTCCCGCGCCCGACTGAGCGCCTTGCCGTTCGGCACGACTTCCGCCACGACTCCCCATTCATATGCGGTACTAGCTGGCAGCGGCCGTGGGTTGAGCAGGAACGCCTCGGCTCGCCCTGCTCCAGCGCGATAACTCCACGTCGTAAAGATTCCGTCGCCGGGCACGACACCTACGGCGAAATGCCCGACATCCTGGAACGTCGCACCCTCGGCTGCCACGATCACGTTCGCAAGCAGCGCATAGTCTGAATGTATATGCGCACGTCCTTCGATAGCCGCGATGACAGGCACGCGTATGTTGGCTATGTTTTCCAAAACCTGAGCGCCTTCGTCGTGAATCTGGCTCCAAACGCCGGGATCGGAAACATCGCCAAAAGAGCTCCAATCGACCCCAATAATGAAGTCGCCATCTGCACCCGTCAGTATGACGATCTTGTTTGCTCGATCTTGCGCAATCCGGTGAAAGGCACCCACGACCTCCGTATGGTGTTGCGCCGAGAAAGTGCACGGCCCGCCATTGCTGTGAAATTCGACAACCAACACGCCCTCGGCATCCCGCGTCATCTTCATGGTGCGATAGGCACCGAAGTAGTCAGCTTGCATAGCACTCTCCTTGGATTGCTTCGTTTCGGAGTTTTCAACCGGCTCGGAGTTCCGCTCCACCGCTGCAATTATCCAGCCTGTCCGCAAGTTGGGCAGCTGCCGGTCGCATGGCAGACCGGGTCCGATCGCCGGCGCGACGCCGACAAGCCAATCTCGCCCACGCTCTTGATGCCGAGCAACCATCCGCTTGCGCACACCGTCAATTCTTCCGTACCGCGGAGGTTCCACCCTTTCCTTTTGCAACGCGGCAATTGACGTTCGCGAAGTGCCGCTTTGGGTCTTCTGACCATGGATGCGTCCGACGTGATCATCATCGGGACGGGCGCCGGCGGGGGCACCATGGCTCGGCAGTTCGCGCCTTTCGGGCAAGCGCATCGTCCTGCTCGGGCTGCGGCGACTGGCTCCTGCGCGAGCGCTCTTGCCCCGACACCCACATGAAGAACGACATCCCGGTGGCCGGGTGTGCGCATCAGGCCGGTACCTGCCGGTTCGGCACGGATCCGGCCGCGTCGGTGACCACATCCTCGCGGCTAGCCTGAGGTGGGGCGAGCGGTGATCGCGCCAACTGGCGAGCAGATCGAGATCGCAGCCGGGGATCAGCAGGCTACTGTAGTTCAAATCAGTCTAGCAAATGGAACCATTTCAGCACTTACGCGTTTCAGCCCGCACTCACTCCGGGGGGGCGGCGTAATGGGCGACTGGCGTAATGGCGAAAGCTGAGGACTACCAGCGGTACGCCGCCGAATGCCTTCAACTTCATGGCAACCCGTCGAGGTCGTTGCCGACTTGAGTAAGCCGCTCATCCGTAAATTCTTTCGAAACCCAAGGAGAGAACCATGTTACAACAGACTGGTCGCGCGAAACGCAGTGAAAAGGGGCTACTGACCCCGGACAATTGCGTGGTAGCTATCATTGATCTCCAGCCGCAGATGCTGTTTGGCGTAAGCAATTTTGATCGGCAGTCGATCATCAACAACAATCTTGTGCTCGCCAAAGCTGCGAAGGTTTTTGACGTGCCGGTGGTGCTGTCCACGGTCGAGACAAAATCCTTCAGCGGCAATATGTGGCCGCAGATACTAGCGGTTTTCCCGAAGCAGGAGCCGATCGAGCGCACGTCGATGAATTCCTGGGACGACCCGAAATTCGTCGCCGCAATCGAGAAGATCCGGCGCAAGAAGATCGTGCTGTCCGGCCTCTGGACGGAGACTTGCGTCGCGCTGCCCACCATCCAGGCGATTCACGACAACTACGAAGTCTATGTAGTCGAGGACTGCTGCGGCGATGTCAGCCAGCTTTCCCATGAGAATGCCATGAAGCGCGTTGTTCAGGCTGGCGCGAAGCCGGTCACCGCGCTCTCCGTGATGCTTGAGTGGCAGCGCGACTGGGCGCTTCTCGATACGTACGACGCTGTCATGGACATCGTGAAGACCCACTGTGGCGCCTACGGTGTCGGCGTGGAGTACGCATACACAATGGTGCATGGCGCTCCATCGACAAGGCTGCCGGAGTACGTCGTTCCGGTCACCGTTCCGCATAAATAGCAGCTGGCCGCGGTCGCGGCCGACTGGCCTGTTCGGTTTTTTCCACCTGAGTGATCCCGGAGAACGTCATGAGCAATACCGAAGGCACGGATCTGATCCTGCATCAGGGACGGTTTGCCACACTGGATCGCAGCAATCCAACCGCGAGTGCTGTCGCCATCAAGGACGGCCGCTTTGTTCAGGTCGGCCATGAGCGGCATATCATGCCGCTGGCGGGCGGCGAAACGCGAGTTATCGATCTCAAAGGGCGCCGCGTTTTGCCTGGATTGATCGATAACCACCTGCACATCATCCGGGGCGGGCTCAATTTCAACATGGAACTACGCTGGGACGGGGTGCGCAGCCTCGCAGACGCGATGGCTTTGTTGAAACGGCAGGTCGCGATCACCCCGCCACCGCAATGGGTGCGCGTGGTCGGCGGCTTCACCGCGCATCAGTTCGAGGAGAAGCGCCTGCCGACCATCGAGGAGGTTAACGCCATTGCGCCCGATACCCCGGTCTTCCTGCTGCATCTCTATGACCGCGCCCTGCTCAATGCCGCGGCGCTGCGGGCGGTCGGGTATACCAAGGACACGCCTGACCCTCCTGCTGGCGAGATCGTCCGCGATGCCGCCGGCAACCCCACAGGTCTGCTGGTAGCCAAGCCCAATGCCGGCATTTTGTACGCGGCGCTCGCCAAGGGCCCGAAGCTCCCCTTCGACTATCAGCTCAACTCCACCCGCCATTTCATGCGCGAGCTCAACCGACTCGGAGTGACCGGTGCCATCGATGCCGGCGGCGGCTTCCAGAACTATCCGGAAGACTATGCGGTCATCGAGAAGCTCTCCGAAGAGGGTCAGCTCACGGTGCGGCTGGCCTACAATCTCTTTACCCAGAAGCCGAAAGGCGAGAAAGCCGATTTCCTGAACTGGACGAAGACGTCGAAATACAAGCAGGGCAGCGACTATTTCCGCCACAACGGCGGTGGCGAGATGCTGGTGTTCTCGGCGGCCGACTTCGAGGACTTCCGCCAGCCGCGTCCCGACATGCCGCCGGAGATGGAGAGCGAGCTCGAGGAAGTCGTGCGCATTCTCGCGCAGAACCGGTGGCCATGGCGCATGCATGCCACCTATGACGAGACCATTGCGCGCGCGCTCGACGTGTTCGAACGCGTCAATCGGGACATTCCGCTGGCAGGCCTGAACTGGTTCTTCGACCACGCCGAGACGATCACCGATCGCTCCATGGACCGCATTGCGGCGCTTGGCGGCGGCATCGCCGTGCAACACCGCATGGCCTATCAGGGCGAATATTTCGTCGAGCGCTATGGCTCCGCTGCGGCGGAAGCGACGCCGCCCATCGCCAAGATGCTGCAGAAGGACATTCGGGTCTCAGGAGGCACGGACGCGACCCGCGTTGCCTCCTACAATCCGTGGGTCTCGCTTGCCTGGCTCGTCACCGGCAAGACCGTCGCCGGGTTGCGGCTCTATCCCCAGCGGAACTGCCTGGATCGCGAGACGGCGCTGCGCATGTGGACGGAGAACGTGACCTGGTTCTCCAACGAGGAAGGCAGGAAGGGACGCATTCAGGTCGGCCAGTTGGCGGATCTCATCGTCCCTGATCGTGATTACTTTTCCTGCCCAGACGACGAGATCGCCGACACTACATCGGACCTCACCATGGTCGGCGGCAAGGTGGTCTACGGCGCCGGCGAGTTTGCTCGCTACGACGAGGGTGCGCCGCCGCCGGCGATGCCGGACTGGTCGCCGGTGCGCCGGTTCGGCGGCTACGCGGCTTGGGCCGATGTCGACCGCGCCGTGCAGCCTGGCAGTCGGCGCAAGCTCGCCATGAGCTGTGATTGCGCGAATGCCTGCAGCATCCATGGCCATGATCATGCAAGTGCATGGTCGGGCAAGCTGCCGATCTCCGATCTCAAATCGTTCTGGGGCGCGCTCGGCTGCGCCTGCTGGGCAATCTAGAGACGCCCGCACCAAAACCAAAGCGGACAACCCATGGAAGGCGCGAGCTACCTAATCGATTACGGCGATCTTCTCGCCCGTTTTTGCCTGAGCTTCGTCTTTCTCTGGAGCGGGGTTTCGAAAGCCTTTCATCCTGCGGCCGGCAGGGCCGAAGTCGCGGCACTCGGCCTGCCGGATGCGGGGTTGTTCCTATGGCTCACTGTCGCTTGCCAGATCGCCGGAGGCTTGATGGTATTGTTAGGCTTCTGGGCCCGGCTGGGAGCGCTCGCCTTGCTCGGCTTCACCGTAATTGCGACCCTGCTGGCGCATGGGACCCGAGGATTGACCGGCGACAAGCGTCAGCAACAGGAGACGACGGCGTTCGAGCATCTGGCGATCGTGGGCGGCTTTCTGTTTGTCGTGATCCATGGCCCCGGTAGACTGAGTTTGGACAATCTGCTGCAATGACAGTCCGATCTCGGATCGGCAATTGGTCAGCGGGCGAGTTCCAAACACCCTGGTGCAGGCTATGGCTCGGGAGATTTCAGCGCCGCAATCTGTACAAGCATCGCATCGTAGCCCTCCGGTTTCAGCACCTGCCCTGCCCCCGCTGCCCGTGGCAATCGAGACGATCGGCGTTATTGCGCTTGCGATGCTTGGCTCCACCATTTCTTCCCAGCTGGTCGATCTCGCCATAGCGGACGTCGGCGGCGGCTTTTCCATCTCCGCAGACGAGGCCTCCTGGATCGCTTGCGTCGCCACCATGGCCGAGGTGGCGGGGATTCCCATTGCGGCAACCTTGGTGCGGGCGTTGTCGCTGCGCACGGTCGCGCTCTGTACCGGTTCCATTTTCGCTCTCTGCGCCCTCGCCAGCCTTCATGCCTGGAGCGAGGACAGCCTCCTTGTCTTTCGTGCGATGCAGAGCTTTTGCACGGGTATCCTGTCGGTCCTGCTGTTCGTTGCCGTGATGGGAACGCTGCCGCGCGGCGCAGCCCGCAACCTCGGGCTGGCAGTCTTCGCCTTCGCCTCCACCGCGCCGGCGGCGCTCAATGCCTCGGTTGGCGGGTTCATGACGGAGCACTTCGGTTGGGCGGGGCTCTATTATTTCGACCTGGCCTGGTCGCTCGTGTTTGTCGGCCTCACCTGGTGGCTCATTCGCCCAACTCCGCATGCCATGCGGATTTGGGACATCGACTGGCCCGGCTACATCCTCCTCTCGATCGGACTTGCTGCTTTCATCCTGTTCTTGAAACAGGGCGACCGGTTCTTTTGGCTTGAGAACCCGATTATCACACGGGCGGGGCTTGTCGCTGCGATATTCATCCCCGTCGCCATCCTGGTCTTGCTCATCCGCAAGTATCCGCTACTCGATCTCTCCCTGCTCGCCAAGCCTACATTCGGCTGGGCGATTTTTCTCGCAACCTGCTACCGCGTTGGCCTGGTTATGGCGGCGTTTGTGGTGCCGCAAGCGCTCACGCGCCTGCAGGGCTTTCGAATTGAGCAAATCGCGGATGCAAACATCTGGATGTTCTGGGCCGAATGTATCGCGGTTCCGCTTGCATGGTTGTGGGCTTCACGCGGTGAAGCTCGCATGCCCCTGTCGATTGGCCTGGCGCTGTTTGCGGTCGGGGCGTTTCTTTCCAGTAGGATCACGCCCTCCTGGCAGGCCGCCGACTTTCGTTTGACCATGATCGTGATCGGCTTCGGCCAGGGACTCTTTCTTTTACCCACCGTGTATTATGCCACGCGCGACGTTGCACCGGAACAAGGAACGACAGCAGCGGCGTTGTTCAATCTCAGTCGGGTCGTGGGTCAGACCTTCGGCATCGCTGTTGTCGGATCCTTGATCACCGAGCGCGAGAAATTCCACTCTGCTTTCCTGGTCGAGAGCCTCAACAATGCCAATCCCGCTTTCGTTGAGCGTTTCAATAACCTCGTCGCCACGTTTCTGGGCGAGCATGGAGATCAAAGCCTGGCGCAATTGCAGGCGTGGCAATCTCTTTCGACCACCTTTTCGCAGCAGGCATTTGTGCTGGCATTTGCAGACGCATTCGTGATCATTTTTGCCGTCTTGGCCGTATCAGCAGTCATGGTGCTCATGCTGCCGGCCTTGCGGGAAGCCCCGCCGCAGCGCGCATCTCCGCTGCTGGCGACCCCAGCAGCTGCAACGGACGAAGTTCTCGAAGCGAGTAGGCGAGCATGATAGCGGGTCTAAAACGCGTAGCGGTGACCCTCGCGGCGCTCGCCGTGGTCGCTGCAGCGGCTTATTACGGTTGGAGTTGGTATGACAGAGCGCGCACGGTCCAAGTTACCAACGATGCCTATGTGCGCGGAGAGATTACCGGCATCAGCCCGCGTGTGACCGGTTACGCCACGGAAGTGCTGGTGGACGACGACATGCAGGTGCGGGCTGGCCAGGTTGTCGCTCGCATCGATCCCCGCGACTTTCGGGTGGCGGTGGAAAAAGCGCAGGCGGCATTGGACCAGGCCAAGGCCTCGTTGTCGCAAATTGCGGCGCAACGCGAGCTCCAGTCTTCGAAGATCTCAGTTGCGGAAGCAGCATTGCGCTCTGCACAGGCGCAGGCCAAGAACGCCGACATAACACTCGGTCGCGCTACCGAGCTTTTGCAGAAGGCTGCCGGACCCCAAGCCACGGTTGACACCGCTACCGCATCGGCCGCCACGGCACATGCGTCAGTGGATCAGGCGACGGCAAATCTCGCTTTCGAACGCGAGCAGGATGTCGTGATCGATGCCAATGAGACCACAGCGAAAGCGCAAGTCGCCTCGGCAGAAGCCAATTTGCTGTCGTCAAAGTTCGCGCTCAACGACACTGAGATTTGGTCCTCAATCGACGGCATCGTCGCCAATCGCAAGACGCGGGTGGGCGAATATGTCACTGCAGGCACGCGCATGCTCTCGGTCGTGCCCACCACTAATCTCTGGATCGAGGCGAATTACCGCGAGACGCAGGTCGGACAGATGAAGGTCAGCGATCCGGTGCGCGTCCACCTGGATACCTACCCCGGCAAACCGCTGTGCGGCTACGTCGAGGCGATCGCCCCGGCATCGGGCTCCGAGTTTGCGCTGATTCCGCCGGACAACGCGACCGGCAATTTCACCAAGATCGTGCGCCGGTTCACCGTGCGCATCCGTTTCAATGGGCGTGAGCCCAACGCGGATCTCGCGCGACCGGGCATGTCGGTCGAGACCGCCGTCGCGGTGACCGGTGGGGCAACTGCGTCTGCGACGGCGGTCGCCACCCGCATTGGCTGCGTCTTCGATCCTGCAAAGGACATGGCGGTGGAGCGCCCAATCACGCAGCTGCCGCCGCACCCAGGCCTCGGTCGCGCCCGTCCCCAGGGGCCATCGGGCATAACGTTGCCGGGCGAGCAGACGCGCTGATCGACCGCCGAAGAATGACTGAGAGCACGAGACAGGCGGCGCGCCCGACGGAGCAGGAGCATTCCGCATGGGTTCCGTTCCGCCACACGGCATTCACGGTCGTATGGATCGCGCTCGTCGTCGCAAACGTCGGCACCTGGATGTACAACGCCGCATCCGGGTGGCTGATGACCAGCCTCGATCCCGATCCATTGACCGTCTCGTTGGTTCAGGTTGCAACCACGCTGCCGATATTCCTGCTGGCAATTCCCGCGGGAGCGCTGGCCGATATCGTCGACCGGCGGCGATTTCTCCTGGTAATGGAAGTAGTGGTCACCGCGGTCTCCGCGCTATTCGCCGTGTTTGTCTGGCTCGATCTGGTCACGCCGCCCATATTGTTGCTGTTCGCCTTCCTGATAGGTATGGGGGGAGCTTTGAGCGCTCCCGCCTGGCAGGCAATTGTGCCGCAGCTTGTTCCGAAGGAGGACCTCGCACCTGCCGTTTCGGCGAACAGCGTCGGTTTCAACATCAGCCGAGCCATCGGTCCGGCGCTTGGGGGAGCGATTATTGTCGGTTTCGGCATCGCCGCGCCCTTCTGGCTCAACGCCATCAGCAATCTGGGAGTGGTGGGTGCTCTGTGGTGGTGGCGTCCCTCGCAAACCCGCGGTCAGCGTCTGCCCGCCGAAGGCTTCAGCAATGCCATCGTGGCCGGGGTTCGCTATGCCAGGCACAACCGGCCCCTGCGGGCCACGATGATACGCGCGGTCGGTTTTTTCCTCGTCGGAAGCGCCTATTGGGCACTGCTTCCGCTCGTTGCGCGTCAACAAATTGCGGGCGGACCGGACCTTTACGGAATTCTGCTTGGCGCAATCGGGACCGGGGCCGTGCTTGGCGCATTCGGCTTGCCATGGCTCAAAAGTAAGCTGGGCCCCAATCGCCTTGTCGCAGCGGGAACGCTCGGCACCGCGATTGCGCTTCTGCTGTTCGGCCTCGCTCGCGACACGCTCACTGGACTGCTCGCGAGCTTCATTGCGGGGGCCGCATGGATCTGTGTGCTTGCCAGCCTCAACGTCTCGGCGCAGGTGGCGCTTCCGGAATGGGTCCGCGGTCGCGGTCTTGCGTCGTACATGACGGTCTTCTTCGGCGCGCTGACGCTTGGCAGCGTGATCTGGGGCAAGCTCGCGAGCCTGATCGGGCTCGAAACGACGCATTTCGTCGCGGCTGCGGCCGCGGCTGCGGTAATTCCCTTGACCTGGCGCTGGAAGCTGCAAACCGGTGCCGGGCTTGATCTGACACCATCGATGCATTGGCCGGCACCGATCACGACACGCGAAATCGAGCACGACCGCGGACCGGTGCTGGTGACCGTCGAATACCGGATCGATCCAAAAGGCCGCAATGCCTTCCTTGCCTGCATGGATGAACTGGCGCGCGAGCGCCGTCGCGATGGCGCCTACCGGTGGAGAGTATTCGAGGATGCTGCGGAGGAAGGGCGCTTTGTCGAGACATTTCTCGTGGCGTCATGGCTCGAACACCTGCGCCAGCACGAGCGCGTCACCAACGCGGACCGTTTGCTGCAAGACGCGATCACGCGTTTCCATATGGCCGGCACGCCCAAAGTTACGCATTTGATTGCCGCGGAACCTGACCCCAGTCCTTAGCTCATGTTTCCAGCCAAGTGGGGGCGTGTGGGCAGATAGATCACACGCCTTCCTGGCCTCGCCGCATGGTCATTGCGGCCGTATGCGGTCGAGCGTCGACCGGCGCGGCGAACTCAGCCCGACAGGTCAATGGATTGGTAGCTAACCCTAAGTTGCTGATTGCAAAAAAATTTACAATTGGACCATGCCGCTCGACGAATTTGCGGTCAACATCCCCTTCTCCAGAACCCGAGCAAAGACCAACCCAGAAGTGCATGGTGCATCACAGCAAATTCGCATTTCGATGACCGCTCCGGGTCAAAAGCTGCGGATGATACCGGTCATAAAGACAAGCCGAACCAATCGCCGTTGAGTGCCAATGCACTAAATCGCTACGCGATAGCCAGCGGCTTAGCGCCCAGCATTATCCCCAGGGAGAGACCCCATGGAGCCAGCCTGGCATAAGCGCTTGAGAGCGCAGGAAGAACGGCGCAATGAAACGCACACCCATTACCTGTGGAGGGACGCAGGCGAAAGTCTCGAGGACGTGCGGGAGCGTTTTCGCCGGATGGTCGAGCTGGGACGCGCCGATGCGAACGACGACTACATCATCTTTCGCTGGGAGTGGTGATCGCGGCGTTTGCGTCATGAATTGCTGGTCATTTCCCTGTTATTTCCTGTTCTTGCCTGTTCCGGATCCTGCCATTTCGGCAGATGTCCTTGCTGGTACTCGCTTTTTTGCAGGTTTTGGCTGTCGCCCCGCCCCCTTTACAGGGATTTGCAGGCAGCGGAAGCCAATGGCACCCGCCCCAACACCGATAATGGGCTTGCAAACCTGCTTTAGCACGAGGCCGACGTTTTCAAGCGGAAGGTGTCGGGCCTTGGGCGCGTGAAGACCTCACGGCGCCGCACATAGGCTGCCAAAGCACCTTGGTGTAGCCAAATGCTTAGCGGTAAGCGTGGCAAGGGTAACGGCCATGACGGTGCCGGAAAGCCTAATTCAGTTTGGATTTGAGCCGATCACCGAGTGGGTCATGAAGGGGCCTAAGATTGGTATGCGGAACCACAAGTGGAAGATCACGGTGGGTGGCTCTATGCCTTCGTGGTGGAAGGAGAGGTAAAATACATCGGCCTAACAACGCGAGTTATGCGAACCAGAATGGATCATTATTCACATATTCCGAACAGCCAGACGACCGGGTTGAGAGAGAAGATCAATCACTGAATTATTGGCAGGCCATACGGTTCATATCTATGGCTGGAAACAGGCCGATAAGACCGTTTTGGAAAAAGAAGAATATCGATTGCGCGCTGAGCATCGCCCGCCTTGGAATAAGATCTGGGGTCGCCACAATCAAACTGAGACACTACCGAGCCGCCACTTCATGAGGCAATCTTCTGAGATCGGACGCCGGCTTCGGCAGCGGCGACAATAACGCCTTCCCGCTCCAGTGACGCGATCTCCTCATCTCCGAATCCATGCTCGCGCAGGACAGCGTGCGTGTGCTCGCCGTAGAGCGGCGCACCCTTGCGTATCGCCCCCGGGGTGCGCGAGAACTTCACCGGCAGCCCCAGAGTTTGCACGCGACCCAGCGCCGAATGCTCGACCTCCACCACCATCTCACGGGCACGCGCCTGCGGGTCGGCAAGCGCTTGCAGCATGTTGTTGACCGGCCCGCAGGGCACGCCCTTCTCCTCCAGGGCGGCGAGCCAGTACGCAGCCGGTCGCATGCGGAAACGCTTGGCCAACTCGGCCTCGAGCTCCGCAAGATGCGCCATGCGCTCGCTCGCGGTAACAAAGCGGGGGTCATTTGCGAGGTCGCCCGCGTCCAGCGCTTCGAGCAGGCGCAACCAGTTCCGCTGATTGGCCCCGCCTACGACGAGCCAGCCATCCGCTGCCTGGAACGCCTGATACGGCGCGCTGAGCGGATGGGCAGAGCCCATTGCACGCGGCGCAACGCCGGTCGCGAGCGCGATGGCCGATTGCCAGTAGGTCTGCACCAGGGCGGCTTCGAACAAGGATGTATCCACGCACTGCCCCTCGCCGGTTCGCAGACGATGCGTGTAAGCAGCAAGGATACCCATGGCGGCAATGATCCCGGCGGTGATGTCGGAAAGCGGCGCACCGCATTTGACCGGAGGACGATCCGAGCTCTCGCCCGTGATGCTCATCAGGCCGCTCATGGCCTGTGCAATGAGATCGAGGCCGCGGCGGGTCCTGTAAGGTCCGGAACGACCGAATCCGGACAGCGAGCAATAGATCAGCGCCGGGTTGTACGCACGCACGTCGTCATAGGCAAAGCCGAAGCGTTCCATTACACCAGGGGCGAAGTTCTCGACCAGCACGTCCGCGCTCTCGACGAGCCGCCGCAGTACTTTCCTGCCAACCGCGCTCTTAAGGTCGATGACAATCCCGCGCTTGTTGCGGTTCATCATCAGGAACGCCGCCGCTTGGTCGCCGATCTTCGGAGGGATCATGTGACGGCTGTCGTCACCCTGCGGGGTCTTCTCCACCTTGATCACGTCGGCACCCATGTCGGCGAGCATGAGCGTGCACGTCGGCCCTGCCATGACGTGCGTAAGATCGATCACTTTCAGTCCCGCCAATGGACCCATCATCTACGCGTTCCTTATCATGGTGGCGGATCAGAACAAGCCCAGCGCAATAAGCGAGCAGAGCAAAACAACGAGTCCCGACGCTCTCATTCGATCTATTCTACCGGCGGGCGCCAAAACGATAGTTCAGGCCGGCGCGAACGATGTTGTTGCTGACGGGAACCCCGGTCCTTGCAAAAACAGCGGGAGGCGGAGTGTCGAAATGAGTGGCGGCTTTGCCCCCACGCACCTCCGCCCTGGATTCCTCATTTGCACTTTGCCGCGGTCCGAAGCGCAGCTCGAGCATCGTTCTTGGTCTTATGGGCGGTTCCGCTACCCACGAGCACAACTGTTTTTCCCTTCGGCTTCTTGGGAGCAACGGAGCACTTGAGTGTCTTGCTGTTTTGAACGACGTAGTACTTGCTCGCAAACGCTGGAGCGGACAATCCGATCACAAGAAAAAAGACGGCGAGGAACGTGGCTCTCATCGTCTCGAACCGCCCCACGGTTCCATTAACGGCAGTGATTTATGACGGTTTATCGGCAGGAATTCAACCGCACCGGGCTACTACTTAAAAGCTGCCGCTACAACGCCCATGCGGCGATACCCGGCCATGAAAGTGCCTAATGGGGAGGCAGTCGGTGCAGCACTTCGATGCTCCACCACACGAAATACGCCGCGATCGCTACGCCGAGCGCGATCTTGATCAGCTGTATGGCCCACTCGCCTTTTGACATTAGCTGAAGCTAGCACAAGAGAGCCAGTTGTTGACCCCTGCCCCGATGCCACAAGCCTTTATGAGCGAGCAGGCACCCCGCCGCATACTGGGCAAGGCGTCTGGCGGACCATCGTCACCATGGTAAGATGACGTTCAATCTGCGGCCGTTGTCCGAGGAGCCGCGAAGAGGCGCTGAGCGCGTCAAACAGCGGTGCCGTGCGAGCGCCGCACAAAAAAGGAGGAGCGCCATGGTCGAGTCAACCGTTTCGCGCCGGGCATTCGTAGAAGCCGGAATAGGCTTTACGCTCGTTAATTTCGTACCAGGCACAAGCCCCTTGGCTTTTGCGGCCACCATGGAGGAGCGCACCATCGCTGCGGGTAAAGCTGCCGGCCCTGCCGACGTCAGTGGAATGATCTGGTCGCCTTATCTTGTGCCGATGCAGCCCGTTATCTCCGAGTTCAAGAGGCAGACCGGAATTGGTGTTGGAGCGGTGCAGGATATTTCCATCTTTGACGCGCCGCAGCGGGCAATGGCGGAAGCATTGTCGCGCTCGCCGCAATTCGATTTCATCCACATCGATTCCAACATGATCCCATCGCTCGCATCCGCCGGCTATCTTGAGCCGATCGATGAATACATGAAGAAAGCGGACTTCAAGATCGATGCGGTCGCCGACTATGCCAACTTCATGACCTACAGGGGGCAAACCTACGGGATCCCGACCGACGGCAACGTGCACATCCAGTACGTGCGCAAGGACCTGCTGGAGGACGATTCCAACGGGAAAAGGTTTGCCGACAAGCACGGCAAGCCGCTCGTGTTTCCGGCCACCTGGGAGGACGACCTCAGGATACAGGAGACCCTGATGGATCCCTCGAAGGACCTCTATGGCTCCGGCAACCTGCGCAATCGCGCCAACGGTCCGACCTGGTGGTACATGATTTTCTACAGCGCCGGCGGGTTCACGTTCGACGATGACATGAACCCGACGCTCGATACCCCGGCCGGGCAGTATGCCGTCGACATCTACCTCCAGGACAAGAGGGTCGCACATCCCGAATTTGCGGGCTGGGGCACCCCGCAGATGATTCCACGCATCGCTCAGGGCCACGTGGTGAGCTGTCAGTATTGGGACGGAACCGCCAAGCTCAACGAGAATCCCGAGAAATCGAAGACCACGGGCAAATGGCTCTATGGCCTGGTGCCTGGGTCCGATTTCTCCGGCAAGCGCGTCCACCGCTCCATTTCATCACCCTTGGCCGCGCTGCTCATCAACAAATACAGCCCGCGCAAAGCGCAGGCAGCTTATCTCGCGCTCTGGCTCGGATCGGGCAAGAACAGCATTCCCATCGTTTCCGATCCCGTCAATACATTCAATGATGCGTGGGCGAAGGAGCACATGACGGCTCCTGAGGTGATCAAGGCGTATAGCGCGCCCGCGCTCAAGGCCATCGAGACCAATTTTCAGGTGGTGGCGCCGCCGACATATCTCACCGGTTACCTGGAATTTCAGGACACGCTGGGCAAGAACCTGTCCGAGGCCTATGTCGGCCAGCTTGCGGCCAAGGATGTGCTGAAGAAAACCCAGGACGAGTGGAGCGGCATCGTCCGCCGTATAGGTCACGGCAAGCTCAAGGAAGAGCTCGCGAGCTACAAAGCAGTGATGCCCAAGCGCGATCTCCCGGCGTGAGAGCTCATCGCACCGGCACCGGGCGGCGCGCGAAAAATCGCGGCGCTGAGCCGAAGCTTGCATGAGCGTGGTTACCGCTTCACTTGATTGCGCACCCCCGCGGGGCTCGCAGCGGGAGCGGTCGCGGCAGCAAGCTATTCGGCGTTTCCGGTGGGCGATCCTCTCGCCATTGATCGCCCTCTTCGTCCTCGTGCTGCTTCCCGTCCTGTTCCTGCAGCTCTATTTCTCGTTTCACCAATGGACGGTGTATCTGGGAAGCTGGTGGGATGCGGAATACGTCGGATTGGACCTGTTCGGCGAGGTTTTGAGCGATCCGCGCTTCGGCTGGGCGGTGCTGCGCTCCCTCGTCTTTGCGATCGGATCCACTCTCGGCTGCTTCGTAGTGGGATTCGCACTGGCGTATCTCATGCGCCGCCCTTTCCGCGGCCACACCCTGTACTATGCCATATTCATTCTGCCGATGCTCACGGTCCCGGTGGTCGTCGCCTATACCGCAGAAATGCTGCTGTATCAGAGCGGGCCCGTCAATGATCTCATTACACGGCTGACCGGGATCGAGTTCAAGCCGATGTGGCTCACCAATCCCGATCTTGCCCTCCCGACAGTGACGCTTCTGGAGATTTGGAACTGGACACCATTCTCTTTCATTATCATGCTCGCCGGTTTTGCAGCAATTCCGAGGGAGCCGATCGAGGCCGCCGAAATTCTCGGCGCTTCGCGATGGCGAATCTTCTGGGAGGTGGAGCTGCCCCTCCTGCGCCCGGTAATCGTTCTTGCCCTGCTGCTGCGCTTCCTTGAAGCCATGGCGGAGTTTCCGAAGACCTGGGCCTTGTTCCAGGGTGGCCCGGGCACCTCCACAGAAACGCTTCCCGTCTACATTTTCCTGACCACATGGCAATACTTCGAGATCTCCAAGGGAGCTGCGATGTCCTACATCGTCATGCTGATGATGATCGCCATCGTGCTGCTCGCGGTCCGCCTGTTGCGGCGGGAGAAGAGCTCGCTCGACCGCATGTACGCCCATGCCGCGGCAACGGACGAGGCGCCCGCATGAGGAGAAAATCACCCGGCCGACTCAAATCCGCTGTAGCGCGGTACTGCGCGCTCACGCTCTGGGCAGTGGTTGCGGTGTTTCCGATCTATTGGATCGTGGCAACCTCGTTCAAGCCCGATACGCAATGGTTCGCCTGGCCGCCGGTGTATTTTCCGCATCCGCCAACGTTGGCGAACTACCTTAATGTATGGTTCGGGGCCGAGGAATATGCCGCCACACAATACGCGATCTCCTCGCAGAAGCCGCTCATTTCGCTGTTCAACTCGACCGTCATTGCCGGCATCTCGACGCTGCTCTCGGTCCTGTTCGGATCAATCATCGCTTACGGCGTCTCGCGTTACGGCATACTGTCGGAAGCGCGCATGTTCCAGTTGCTGATTCTGCGCATGATCCCGCCCATAGTCATCGTTGCGCCTCTGTCACTCTACTACTCCGCGCTCGGCCTGCTCGATTCGAGAACCGGTCTCATTCTGGTCTATTTTCTGACCACCCTGCCCTACGCGGTCTGGATGACCAAAAGCTTCATTGACGAGGTACCGCGCGAGATCGAGCATGCCGCGGAGATCCTCGGGGCAAGCCGCTGGCGCACGCTGTTCGAGATATTGCTGCCGCTCATTCGTTCCGGCCTGGTTGCCACTTTTCTGTTCATCCTGATCCTGACGTGGAGCGAGTACCTGTTGGCGCTGATCATCACCAAGACCCAGGTCACCACGCTGCCGATTGAACTGTCGAAATATCAGGGAACGACGGAAGGTCGCGTGTACGGCCGTCAGGCGGCACTCGCGGTCGGCATCACCATTCCGCTGATGATCGTCGGGCTGCTCATCCGAAAGCATCTCGCCCGCGGATTCAGTTTCGGAATGGTGCGGAGATAACCTTGGCGCGCATAGAGCTCCTTGGTCTGTGCAAGACCTTCGGCCCCGTGCAGGCAGTCAAGAATCTGAGCTGCACCGTCGAAGACGGCGAATTCGTCGTGTTCGTGGGCCCGTCAGGCTGCGGCAAGACAACGGCGCTGCGCATGATCGCCGGCTTCGAGGATCCGAGCGCCGGCGAGATCCGCATTGATGGGCGGGTGGTGAACGATCTCGAGCCGCGCGACCGGGGGCTCGGCATGGTGTTCCAGACGCACGCATTGTTTCCGCACAAAACAGTGCGTCAGAACATCGAGTTCGGGCTGCGCATGAAGCGAATGCCGGCGCCGGAACGGGCGCAGCGCATGCGCGAGGTCGCGGAGATGGTGCGCGTCTCGCACCTGCTCGACAAGATGCCGAACCAATGCTCGGGAGGAGAGTTGCAGCGCGTCGCGCTTGCGCGCACGCTCGTGACCAATCCATCGACGTTCCTCCTCGACGAGCCGCTGTCGAGCCTCGACGCAAAGCTGCGGCGTGAGCTGCGTGCTGAGTGCGATCGGCTGCACCAGAGCCTGAACCGCACTTTCATCTACGTCACCCACGATCAGGAAGAAGCGATGACGCTCGCCGATCGCATCATCGTCATGCGGGCGGGCGAGATCGTGCAGATCGGGTCACCCATGGAGATCTATTCCGATCCCGGTAGTTATTTCGTCGCCGATTTCTTTGGCTCGCCGTCAATGAACCTGATTCCCGGTGAGATCGTGCACGAGAACGAGAAGGCGCATTTTCGCTCGGCGCGCCTGCACGTTGGCCTGCCCGAGCATCTCAATGAAACCAAAGCGGGGCGGGTCACACTCGGGATTCGACCCGAGCACGTCGGGGTTGCCCGCGCCGGTGCCGGAAGGACGGAGCTTCCGGTGCGATTGGTCGAGCCGCTGGGCCGGGATACATTGCTCTATTTCGACGCGGGGATCGAGCGGGCGTTCGTAGCGGTGGCGGCAGGCCTGGACCTTGCCGGCATGCGAACAGGCACTCGCCTCGCGCTTTCCCTCGACCCGCAACGGCTCTACCTGTTTGGTACCGATGGAATGCGGATCCGCGGTGGCCGAGCTCCTGAGAACTGAATGAGGGCCTATGGAGTATCGCGAGCAAAGGGAAATCCGCGACGGGATGCGCATCGATTGGGACATGCCGATCACGATGGACGATGGCTTGGTCCTGCGATGCGACGTTTACCGTCCGATCGCGGACGGCAGATATCCCGTGATCATGACCTATGGGCCATACGGCAAGTGGTTGCATTTCGAGGACCTGTACGGCGATCAATGGCGGCGCATGTGCACCGACCACCCGGAGGTCCCTACCGGATCGACCAACAAATATCAGTGCTGGGAGGTGGTTGATCCGGAGAAATGGGTGCCCGATGGCTACGTTTGCATTCGCGTCGACAGCCGCGGCGCGGGCCGCTCTCCTGGCGTGATCGATATCTGGTCGTTGCAAGAAGCGCAGGATCTGGCGCAATGCGTGGATTGGGCCGGCGTGCAGCCATGGTCCAACGGCAAGATCGGTCTCAACGGCATTTCGTATTACGGCCAGAACCAGTGGCAGACGGCGGCGCTGCAGCCCAGTCATCTGGCCGCAATCTGCATCTGGGAGGGTGCCGCTGATTTCTACCGGGACATGGCGCATCACGGCGGTATCTTCTGCCGCGGCTTCGTGCAGGAGTGGTCAAAAGCGCAAGTCTACACCGTGCAGCACGGGCGTGGTCGACGCGGCTTCAAGAGCCGCATGAACGGCGACTGGGTATCCGGTCCGGAGACCTTGTCGGAAGAGCAACTTGGCGGCAATCGCCGGGATTTCTACGAGGACTGCATCTCGCGCAAGCTCGACAGCGATCCGTACTGGCGCTCACGGATGCCCGACTGGAGCAAGGTCAAGACGCCACTCTTGTCGGCCGCCAACTGGGGCGGCCAGGGTCTGCACCCCCGGGGCAATTTCGAGGGCTTTGTTCGCGCTGCCTCGAATGAGAAATGGCTGGAATGCCACGGCAGCGAACACTGGACGCATTTCTATACCGATTACGGACTTCAGCTGCAGAAGAGATTCTTCGGCCATTTCCTCAAGGGCGAGGATACCGGTTGGAGCAAGCAGCCGAAAGTGCTGCTGCAGGTGCGCCATCCCGGCGAGAAATTCCTGCCGCGGCACGAAAACGAGTGGCCCCTCGCGCGCACGGATTGGACAAAATTCTATCTTCATGCAGCCGACATGACGATGTCGATCGTGCCCCAGAAGTCGGATGCCGCAGTCACATATGGCGGCTTCACCGATGGGGTCACGTTCCTCACTCAGCCGCTCGCAAACGAGCTTGAGGTCACGGGCCCGATCGCGGCGAAGCTCTGGGTTTCCTCGTCGACGGAAGACGCGGATCTGTTTGTGATCGTGCGCGCCTTCGCGCCCGATCTCAAGGAAGTCACGTTTCAGGGAGCGCTCGATGCCCATACGCCGATCGCGCAGGGCTGGTTGCGCTGCTCACACCGAAACCTCGACCCAACGCTGACACTGCCGTACCGCCCCTATCACACCCATGATGAGGAGCAAAAACTAACGCCTGGTCAGGTTTATGAGGTCGATGTCGAGATCTGGCCGAGCTGTGTCGTGCTTCCGAAAGGATATCGGTTGGCTGTGTCCATACGCGGCACCGACTACGTCTACCCGGGAGGGCCGAGCGTCGGTCTGGAAACCCTCGGCAAGGTATGGACCGGGGTCGGCCCCTTTACCCACAATGATCCCCGCGACCGTCCGCCTGCGGTGTTCGGAGGCAATGTGACCCTCCACGCCGGGCCCAATCGGCCGGCACATGTGCTGCTGCCCGTGATTCCCGCGAGGTGACGGCTGCTATAATCCCAAGCGTCCCATCATGGCGGCAGGGTAGCGGTCGCCCTGGGCGACGCCGGGCACAAAGGTCTTGTCGAGAGCCGCAAGAGTAGCCGCGGACGGCTTCACGTCGGCCGCCTTGGCATCTTCCTCCAGCCATTTTCGTTTGCTGGTTCCAACCACCGGCACCACTTGCGACTTGCGGGACAAGAGCCAAGCGATCGCGAGCTGTGCCGGAGTGGAGCGCTCCTGGGCCGCGAGCTCTTTCAGCATGGCAACGAGCTTCTGGTTGGAATGCGCATTGGCGCTCTGAAACCGTGGCATGTCGCGACGACGATCGTTCTGGGGCAACGCATCGCCGGACGGCACCGCGCCGGTCAGAAAACCGCGACCCAGGGGAGCGTAAGCAACAAAACCAATACCCAGCTCGTCGCAGAGCGGGAGGATCTCCGGCTCCACATCCCGCGTCCACAGCGAATATTCGGTCTGCAACGCGGCCAACGCATGTACCTTGTGCGCGCGCCGAATGGTGTTCGGTCCCGCCTCAGAAATCCCGAGATGCCGGATTTTTCCCTGTGTCTTGAGGCGGACCATCGCGCCCACGGTATCCTCGATGGGCACGGTTTCATCCACGCGATGGATGAAGTAGAGGTCGATATGGTCGGTGGCGAGCCGCTTCAGGCTCTTGTCGCACGCCTCCATTACGTATTCCGGATTGCCCTTGGCTCCCGGCTTGCCGTCAGGCAGACGAATGTTGCCGAACTTGGTTGCGAGGACATATCTGTCGCGCCGCCCCTTCAACGCACGACCCACCAGCTCCTCGTTCGCGCCATTGGCCCCATAAGCATCGGACGTGTCGATGAGGTCGATCCCGAGCTCCGGTGCCCGATGCAGTGTGGCAATGGCTTCGTCGGCGTCGGGGACACCATAGATTGGCGTCATGCTCATGCAGCCAAGACCGATGGACGAAACCTCCAGAGCTCCAAGCTTCCTACGTCCAATCATGTGCAGCTCATCTTTCAGCGACGGCATCGCCTGCCCATGCAAGGCAATCTGGTCTAAAACCGCTTAGGCTGCAACCGATCTCGACAGCTCCACAGCGTCAGGAGGAACCCAGAGATGAACATTGGAACGGATCCGCAGCCGGGAACCAGTGCATTGCGCGAGCTGCGGGGACACATATTGCTCGTCGGGGCGGGCAAGATGGGGAGCGCCCTGCTGCAAGGCTGGCTTGCGCTCGGAATCTCGCCGGAGAAACTCGCGGTGATCGAGCCACAGCCTTCTCCGGAAATCACTGCTTTGACGGGCCAAGGTCTGCATCTCAATCCGCTACAGTCTCCTGACCGGGAGATCGCTGCGCTCATGCTTGCGGTCAAGCCGCAAGTCGCGCCGGACGTCGTACCCTCGCTTCAGTCGTTTGTCGGAAGCGACACAGTCGTCGTTTCCATCATGGCGGGGCGTACACTGCGCTTTCTTGAAAGCGGGCTCCGCAACGCGGCAATCGTTCGCGCCATGCCCAACACGCCTGCCGCGATCGGCCGCGGGATTACAGTGGCGGTGCCGAATGCGCGTGTCACCCCGGAGCAGCGCGAGCTGGTCCACGGCATTCTATCCGCGGTCGGCAGTGTGGAGTGGATCGCTGATGAAGGGCTGATGGATGCGGTCACAGCCTTGTCCGGCTCAGGACCCGCCTATGTATTTCTGCTGGCCGAGGCGATGGCACAGGCCGGCCACGCGGCAGGTCTTCCGCCCGGACTCGCGCAGTCCTTGGCCCGGGCTACGGTGGCGGGCTCGGGCGAGCTCCTGCACCGCTCCCCGCTTGATCCTGCGATCTTGCGACGGAACGTCACCTCCCCCGGAGGCACAACCGCCGCCGCACTCGAGGTGCTCATGGCAGCAAACGGCCTGCAGGAGCTCATGACCAACGCTATCGCTGCCGCAGCCGAGCGATCGCGGGAGCTTGCAGGATAACGGGAATCTGCAATCGCAACTGGAACCACTCCCCGCATGCGCATACATTCATTCTGAACGTAGCAGCGTTACTTCAGGAGAGCAGCGATGGCTCGAAAACGAGGAGGCAGGCGAGCCGGCTCATCGGCGGCGAGCCATTCCACTTCCGCTCCCAGATCAAGTAACTCCAGCGCTAAATCCGTGCGCGAGCGGGTGATCGACGCCTTTATGCGCCTGCTCGCCGAAAAGCCCATCGAGGACATTGGGCTTGGCGAGATTGCGCGCGATGCCGGGGTCTCGCTCGCGGAGCTGCGCACCTCTTTCGGGTCCACCCTTGCGGTTCTTGCCGCCCATGTGAGGCAGATCGACGTAGAAGTGCTGGCCGGCGAGGACACGGACGCGGCGGAGGAGTCGCCGCGCGAACGACTGTTCGACGTGCTCATGCGCCGAATCGACCTGTTGGAGCCTCACAAGAAAGCCGTGCGCTCGTTGCTGCGCTCATGCAGGCGTGATCCGGTGTTGGCCCTGGCACTCAACAATCTCGCGGTGCGCTCACAACAATGGATGCTCACAGCGGCCGACATCCCTGCGCATGGCCCCCAGGGCGCGCTGCGAGCGCAAGGACTCGCGCTTTTTTTTGCCTCCGTGCTGCGCGTCTGGGTGAATGACGATGATCCCGGGAATGCGCGTACCATGGCGGCGCTCGATCGCGCGCTCGCGCGAGGCCAGCGCTGGTCGGGCTTCCTCGCTGATCTCTGCCGCATTCCGCAAGGCCTGAGCCACATCCGCCGCCGGCGCAGAGATCGCGATCGCGATGAGGGCGCCGACGAGGGAGCGGTTGCGGTTTAGTCAGCGTTGGATTGCGGATAATATCTGGAACGGTTGCGCAAGCATTCGGCAAGATCAGACCGGAACTCGAACCGTGGCCCGCAGCCCTCCGAGCGGGCTGTCGGAGAGCATGATGTCTCCGCCGTGAGAGCGCGCGATATCGCGCGCGATCGACAGACCCAGCCCAGTGCCGCCTTCGTCCTGATTGCGCGAGTTGTCGAGCCGCAGAAATGGCTTGAACACTTCTTCACGCAAATGCGAGGCAATCCCGGGGCCGTCGTCATCGACGGTAACGGTGAGCCAGCGGTGGTCGCGGTGGCCGGTAATCGATATCGAGGGGGCATGGCGCGCGGCGTTGGACACAAGATTGGCGAGACAACGCTTGAACGCTGCCGGTCGCACGGTGACGATCGGATGTCCGTGGAAGCTCACATTCGAGGCATGGCCGTGGCGCTCGGCGTCGGCCTTGAGCTCCTGCAGGAAAGCCGCCATGTCGGTTGGCGCGGACTGCTCGCCCAGGTCGCCGCGTGCAAACGCCAGGTAGGCCTCCAGCATGCGGCCCATCTCATCGACATCTTTCTTCATTGCATCGAGCTCGGCGGCGTTGCCAAGCATTGCAAGCTCGAGCTTGAAGCGCGTGAGAATAGTCCGCAAATCGTGTGAAACGCCCGCGAGCATGGCGGTGCGCTGCTCCAAAGCCCGCTCTATCCGTCGCTTCATCTCTCCGAAGGCCAGCGCCGCGCGACGAACCTCGCTCGCGCCACGGGGGCGAAAATCCGGCACCTCGCGCCCCTTGCCGAAGCTTTCCGCCGCATCGGCGAGACGAAGGATCGGGCGGATCTGGTTGCGTAAAAACAGCACCGCGATGATCATCAGGACGAGCGAGGTGCCCACCATCCATCCCAAGAAGATGTGGGAGTTCGAAACGTATGCGGCGCCGCGCGGAGCAAATACGCGCATCACCGCATCATCAAGCAGGATGCGGATTTCCAGCAATGCGGAGCGTCCGACAGTGTCCACCCAGAACGGCCGAGCGACGCGGTTGCGGACCTCCTCCGAGAGCGCCTGGTCCAGCAGGGAGAAGAAGGGTTTTGGCCCGGGCGGCGGCAGCTCGTTGACCGGCAGAAAGTCGATCACGAGGCCAAGCTTGTCCTGCGCGATCCGGCGAAGCTGGGTGTGATTGGGATCCTGCGGAAATACCTTGTAAACCTCGATCAACGTGGCGATGTCCTGCACCACGCCGGCGGATAGCCGCTGAGTCACCAGATTGTAGTGCCGCTCCATGAACATATAGGCGACCACCGATTGCAGCAGCACCATCGGAGCAATGATGATCATCAGCGCGCGGCCAAAAAGCCCCTTCGGCATATACCGCTTCAGCGAGATCGCCAGCGGCTGATATGGGCTGCTCCATCGGCCAGCCAAAGAACGCAACGCCGTGACGCTGGTCCGCAGTGTCGCCAATCCTGTGTCCAGCGCGGTCATGCGCTCGTCACCAGTCGGTACCCGATCCCACGCACGGTCTGCACGTATCGGGGATTGGTGGAATCATGCTCAATCTTGCGCCGTAACCGATTCACCTGCACGTCCACCGCGCGCTCGCCGACTGCGCTCACCTGGTCGCCGGCCAGCGCCTGCCGGGGCACCGTTTCCCCAGGCTTTGCCGCCAGCAGGCGAAGCATCTCACGCTCGCGATCGGTGATCCGAACGATTTCATTGCCGCGCTTGAGCTCGCCGCGCAGCATGTGGAAGCTGAACTCGCCGAACAGCACCGTTTCGGCTGCGGGCGCGAATGCTTGCCGGGTACGTCGCAGGATGCCTGCAATTCGCAGCGACAGCTCCTTCGGCTCGAACGGCTTGGGGAGATAGTCGTCCGCGCCGATTGCCAGACCCTCAATTCGACTTTGCGTCTCGGCGCGGGCGGTCAGCATGATGATCGGAACGTTCGATGACGCGCGCAGATCCTGCGCGAGACTGAAGCCAGTCTCGCCCGGCATCATGACGTCGAGGATCAACAGATCGAAGCGCAGCCCTTGCAGCTTCACGCGTGCATCGGCTGCGCTTGCCGCCGTGGTGACACGGTACCCTTCGGACAGCAGGAAGCGGGACAACAGATTTCGGATCCGCCGGTCGTCATCCACGACAAGCAAATGCGAGGCATCGTCGGCGAGAACGTTGGAACCCGGATCGAGGTCTGCTGGCATCGACATGACCTCAGGGTCGGGAACGTCGGCCACGGTCGGCACGGGCGATGAAACGCAGGACCGACTCGCGGTGCTCGCTGTTGAGCATTGCGGCAAGAAATCGGCCCGCGGTCTCGTGCCCCGTGGGTCCGAGCTCGGAAAGAGCCCGCGTGATCCGCTTCGTCTGCAGGCCGGCAAGCTTCATCGCCAGTGCCTCGCCTTTCGGAGCAACATACAGGAGCCGCTGCCGTCGATCGTTCGCGCCCTCTCTCTGCAGAATGTAGCCCTCCTGGATCAGTTGTCTGAGCACGCGAGCAAGCGACTGCTTGGTGATCTTGAGAATTTCAAGGAGATCGGCAACCTTCATTCCGGGATTGCGGTTGACAAAATGCAATACCCGGTGATGCGCGCGTCCAAATCCCAGCTTGGCCAGAACATCGTCCGGATCGCCGATGAAATCCCGGTACGCAAAGAACAACAGCTCGATGATGTCCCAAATTGGCTCGTCGCGGATTGCGGGATCCGCTCTGGAGACGCGATCGGAAATCCGCAGATTTAGGTCAGCCATATTGACATATTTTGGTTCGATTGTTATGCGAAAGCAAGGCGGCACGACAGTGACGTGCTCAAGCCTCGACTTTCCCGGTTGCGCCCGATGTGCAACCGCGTTGTCATGGGCGGCAGATGATACCGGGTGCCGCGCGGCTAGGCAAAGAATTACGAATCCCGCGCGGTCACCATAGATATAGAGCGTTGAGGAGGAGCGTCATGGCTGAAAAACCCTACGACCGGCTGGAAGGGGTGATCTGGTATGATGGCAAGCTTGTCCCCTGGGGAGACGCTACGTTGCATGTCCTCTCTCATGGCTTGCATTACGCGAGCGCGGTGTTTGAGGGGGAGCGAGCCTATGGCGGGGCAATCTTCAGCTGCACCGAACATTCGGAGCGCTTGAAAAACTCAGCGCGGCTGCTCGACTTCGAAATCCCCTATAGCGTTGGCGAGATCGACTCTGCGAAGCGATTGGTGCTGGAGAAGAACGGTCAAAAGGACGCCTATGTGCGCCCCATAGCCTGGCGCGGCTCGGAAATGATGGGTGTCTCCGCACAGAACAACAAGATCCACCTTGCCATTGCGACTTGGCAGTGGCCCAGCTATTTCGACCCAGTGCAGCGGTTGCGTGGCATTCGCCTCGACCTTGCCGATTATCGGCGGCCCGATCCCGCGACTGCGCCAGCACGCGCCAAAGCCTCCGGCCTATACATGATCTGCACCATCTCCAAGCATATCGCCGAGCGCAAGGGATATGCTGATGCCATGATGCTCGATTGGCAGGGCCGGGTCGCGGAGTGCACGGGCGCCAACATCTTCTTTGTCAACGCCGGCACGATTCACACGCCCATTGCCGACTGCTTTCTCGATGGGATTACTCGCCGTACCGTGATCGACTTGGCCAGGAAACGCGGGATGGAAGTCATCGAGCGCCGCATCTTGCCGGAGGAATTGTCGCAGTTCTCCGAATGCTTCATCACCGGGAGCGCGGCCGAGGTCACGGCTGTCTCCGAGATCGCGCAGTGGCGGTTCAAGCCGGGCGTCATCACCGAGCAGTTGATGGCGGACTACACTGCGGAAGTGCAGCCGAAGGGCAAGAAGGCGGCAGCGTGAACACGGCAGATCCGACCTTCACGTTCACCTATCGTGGCACGGCACTGCACCCGAGAAAGTAGTTATTCCGCAGCCTCGCGTTGATCAGGTGCAGCCCAGCGGGCGGCCGAATTATCATCGGAGGACTTCGCATCGGCCCAGGCGGAGCCATCTGCGCTCTCGACCTTTTTCCAGAACGGCGCGCGGGTCTTGAGATAATCCATGAGGAACTCGGCGGCTGCAAAAGCGTCCTGCCGGTGCGTTGCGGCCGCGACGACAAGGACAATTGGCTCAGCCGGAACGAGACGACCAACGCGGTGGATGATGGTGACGCCAAGGAGCGGCCAGCGCCTCTCCGCCGTTTCTACGTGGCGAGCGATCTCGGCCTCCGCCATGCCGGGATAGTGATCGAGCGTCATGGCCAGCACCGGTTTTCCGGTGTCCTCGCCACGGCAAATGCCGGTGAATGTGACAACGGCTCCAATATCGGTTCGTCCGCGCGTCAGCTTCGCCGCTTCGGCGGCGGCGTCGAACGGCTCACGCTGAATGCGAACCGTGCCAATCACGCCCAGCTAGCCTCCTGTCATTGGTGGAAAGAACGCAATTTCGCGCGCGCCCTTGATTGCAGCGTCGGCCTTGACGTGGGTGTGGTCGACGGCTGCGCGGATCACCTTCGGATTATCGAAGGCATGGGCATATTCCTCTCCACGCTGGCTGAGCCAAGCCATCAGCTCGGCTATTGTCGCCACGTTGGCTGGCGGATCGATCTCCTCTTCCGGCTTGCCCACGCGCTCGCGGACCCATGCGAAATACCGAAGCTTCACGACTGCAATACTCTCGACGACGGTTCCGCGGAAATGCGAGCCGATTGCACTCTCCGCAATGCGAACTGGCTGGCAGACCACGGCATGGCTGATCAGTCCTTGATCAGATGGTGCACCCCGGCGCGAAAATAATCCCATCCCGTGTAAAGCGTGAGCAGCGCGGACAGCCAAATGAGGGTGAGCCCCATCGGCGTCACGACCGGAAGAACGGCATCGCCTGCCTTGCCTGCAATGAGAAAACCAACGGCAACCAGCTGAAGCGTGGTCTTCCACTTGGCGAGTTGGGTGACCGGCACGCTCACCCGCAGTTCGGCGAGATACTCGCGCAGGCCGGAAACCAGGATCTCGCGGCACAGGATGACGATCGCCGCCCATAGGGACCAGCCCCGGATGGTGCCATCCGCCGCCAGCATGAGCAGGCAGGAGGCCACCAACAGCTTGTCCGCAATCGGATCGAGCATGCGGCCGAACGATGATTGCTCTCCCCATTTTCGCGCGAAATACCCGTCCAGAACGTCGGTCACGCCCGCGCTGATGAAGATGACCAGGGCCACCCAGCGCAGCCATACGCCGCCTTGCAGTATGTCCTGCCAATAGAGGCACGCGACCACGGCAGGCACTGCCGCGATGCGGGCATAGGTAAGCAGGTTCGCGAGGGCGAGCGGTTTTGCCGGAATCTCTTGCGAGGTCGCCATATTCATGGGCGGAAAGAATACCCTTCTGCGCCAGCCGTCAAACGAAATGGTTGGGTCGCGGGTTGGCTCGTCGCGCTCCTCACAACAATATATGGCTGGTTTCGGAAACAAGCACAAAGCCCGACGATTCGGTACCATCGAATGGCTGGATCACCGTGCAACAGGTGAGGCCGGCAACCGACCCGTCAACTTGGGGACAAAGGGCGTATTGGGTTGAGGTTGAGCTTGCGGGAGCGCGTCCGCATTGAGCTCGACCGGCACAAAATCATCGAACTCGGGGAGCTTGATATTGAGCGTGCAGATATAACCGAGCGGCCTCCAGATCGTCGGTTTTTTCATTTCGACCGAGATCGTGCCAGTGAAGCTGCGAGTTTCGCCAACCGCGAAACGGTGCGAGTTTTCGCCTCCGACCGCATTTCTTGCTCGCGTATCACACTGATTGGCATCGCATACGCTGCAGCTCACTCCGATCGCCTCAACCTCCGGCGCCAGGTTGCTGACGTTCACCGCGACGTCGAAGACGTAGGTCCGCTCTTGCGCGCTTGCCTCGGCAGACGCCGCCAGGACTGCGAGCGCTGAAGACAGCGCGAGGCCCAAGTCACGCATAGAGATCTTGGTCGTGTTCATGGGCGGCTCGCCTCGGCTCGGCCGGTCATCTGCAAAGTGCCGATCGAGATATGGGTCTGGGTGGTCCGCGCATCCCGCCGCGCAGAATTTGTAAGCGCGCGGGGGCCCGGGATCGGAGGCTGTGCGGCCCCCCGGCCGGTCATCTGCAAGGTACCGATCGGGAGGCGGGTAAAATCCTCCTCGGCGTGAGCAGAAGCCCCCGCCAGTATGAACGCCAGGAGAAAAAAGGGGGGCAGGCGCACGGTTCGCAAAGAGAACGCGCTACTCGCCTTCTTTCGGCGCAAGCCCTTCGGGCCGGCCGGCGACGGTGATGAGGAGACCGTGGTCGAGCAGGCGTTTTGCCACCCGCTTGGCGTCCGCCATGGTGACCCCATCGATCAGGCCGGCGCGCCGCTCAATGTAGTCGATGCCCAGGCTGTCGAGCTGCATCTGCACGAGCTGGCTCGCGATCGCGTTGGAGCTGTCCAGCCCGAGGGCGAAAGAGCCTTTGAGGTAGCTCTTGGCCTTCATGAGCTCCTCTTCCGTGGGTCCCTCTTCGGCGAGCCGCTGAGTCTCCTTGTCAATGATTTCGATGGTCTTGCCGGTCGCGTCCGCTCGCGTTGCGGTGTGCCCGATCATCAGGGCGGTTTGGTTGAGCCATACGAGGCTGTCGGAGATGCCGTAGGCCAGGCCCCGCTTCTCCCGCACCTCTCGGTACAGGCGTGACGAGAAGGCACCGCCACCGAGAATGTGGTTGACGACGTACGCTGCCATGAAATCCGGATCATTGCGGCTCACGCCAGGACCGCCGAAACTGACTGCTGCCTGGGGAACATCGAGCTTGATGACGATCCGGCGGCCCAAACCCTGCGCAGCTACCCGGCTCACGGGGTCGAGTTCGGCTCGGGCTGGGAGGCTGCCGAAAGTGCGGTCAAGCAGGGTGCCCGCGGTTTCCGCATCCACATCGCCCACGATGGCGACTTTAAGAGAACCGCGGGCCAGCGCGCGGGCGCTGTAGGAGCGCAAATCGTCCACCGTAATACGGGGCAGCGATTCGAGCGTACCCTCGACAGGACGTCCGTACGGGTGGCCAGGGAACGCCGTTGCCCACCAATTCCGGCTCGCAAGGTCGGTGGGACTGACGATCTCCCGGCGCAGGCTCGACATGATCTGTGAGCGCATTCGCTCCACCGCCTCGGCATCGAAACGCGGCTGGGTGAGCGCAAGGCGCAAGTAGTCGAATGCCTCGTCCCGGTTCTCCCGCAGGCAGCGCAAACTGCCGCGCAAGTAATCCCGTCCTGCGCGAAAACCGATTTCTATGGCGCTGCGCTCGAGCCGCGCATGGAAGGACATGGCATCGTAGGGACCAGCGCCTTCGTCGAGCAGACTGGCGGCCAGATAAGCTACGCCCGGCTTGTCCGGCGGATCTTGATCCGCGCTCCCCTGCATCGCGAATTCGAGCGCGATCATGGGAGCGGAACTGTGCACGATCCAAGCTTCAATCCCGCCTGGACTGACCACGCGCTCGATGGTCATCGCGCTTGCGGGGAGAGCCGAGGAAAGGGCGCCGGCCGCCACGCATGCGGCAGCGAGGCAATTGAGTAGCGCTCTGTAACGCGCCGCTGGATTTACGAACGTTTCTCCTCGGAACGCATATCCTTTACGAGATAACCAGTCACGGAACGACGCTTGTCGAGCCAGCGACGTGCAACGTCGCGCACCTCGTCAGCGCTCACTGCGCGGATGCGATCAGACCAAGTATTCACCTTCTCGACGGTTGAGCCCGTCGCCAAGGCTGCGCCGTACCATTGCGCCATCACCCGCTGATTGTCGTTGGCATAGGTCGCATCGGCGATCATGCGGCTCTTGGACCGCGTGAGCTCTTCGTCGCTGACGCCTTGCTCCGTGATCGATGCCAGAACCGCATCGAGAGCCTCTTCCATCTGCCGCAGATCGGTGCCGGGCTTCGGCGTGGCATACACGCTGAAATGCGTCGCATCCACGGCGCTACCGCTATAGCTCGCGCCGGCGCTCACCGCGATGCCTCGATCAAATACGAGCGTCCGATACAGGCGACTGTTCGAGCCGCGACCCAGGATGTGCGCGAGCACTTCGAGCGCTTCGCTCTCGCCGGGGCGCGCGGTTGTGCTTGATGGCACGAGGTAATACCGGCTGACGCTCGGCTGGGCGACACGCGGATCGGCAAGCGTTACTGTCCGGGGAGCCTCCTGCACCGGCTCCTGCGGTCGCAGACGTGGCTTCGTCTCGACCACCCGGGGAACCTTCGCATAGGTTTCCTGCGCGAGCGTGCAGACCTCGTCAGCCGTCACATCGCCGGCCACAACCAGGATGGCATTGTTGGGGCTATAGAAGCGTTGATAAAACGCCAGCGCGTCCTCACGGTTGAGCTGCTCGATCTCATGTCGCCAGCCGATGACCGGCCGGCCGTAGGGATGGTTGAGGTAGAGCGCGGCTTCCATCTGCTCGCCGAGGCGGGCGCCGGGATTGTTGGCGACGCGCATATTCTGCTCTTCCAGCACCACCTTGAGCTCGGTCTGTACCGCTTGATCGGTGAGAACCAGCCCCGTCATGCGGTCGGCCTCGAATTCCATCAGGGTCTTGAGTTGATCGCGTTGGACTCGTTGGAAGTAGGCGGTGTAATCGGCGGCGGTGAACGCATTCTCCTGACCCCCGATCGTGGCGACCACCTGCGAGAAACGTCCGGCCGGGTTCTTGGCGGTGCCCTTGAACATGAGATGCTCGAGGAAATGCGCGAGCCCTGATTTTCCCGGCGTCTCGTCGGCGGACCCTACCTTGTACCAAACCATGTGCGTCGCCACCGGGGCGCGGTGGTCCGGAATGACCACCACTTCCAGGCCGTTGGACAGAGTGAAATGGGAGATCTCGGCTCCGGCCGCAGCATGGCCGGTAGCGGCGGCTAATGTGAGGACAGCGGCCGCAAGCGCACCTAGGTGATTCACCACATTCTCTCTCGTGGAAGCGCCCCTCATCGCACCCGGTTCCGCGGTAGCGCGAAACCGCCGCCCGATCAACGGGGGAGGAAGCGGCTTAAGCGCGCGCCCCCCTTAGTGCGAGGCCTCCATCCGCGATTCGACAGTCGACGCCTTCGGTAATTCTTTCCTGTCAGGCGAAATCCCGTATGGCTGACCGGGTGAGGGCGTTTGATAGCCGGGCGGCGGGTCCGTCATGCTCGTGCGAGGCGGCTCGCCGTTGAACGGCGCGGTTTCCGCCTTCTGCGGTCCAATGGACGAAAAGATCGAATCGAGGAAGTTCTTGCTGCCGGTACCCATCTGGGACGGCGGCAGCGGGCGCGCGGCATCTTCGCCAGTTGGGCGCGTGTTTCCTATGCTGCTGGTTGCGGTGCCAGCCTGGCCTCGTCCCTTCTCCAGCTCGTCCGGGCGCAGCGGCCGGGATTCCTCCTCGGCGGCATCGGCGGACCGCTTGAGCTTTGCTTTTTCCGCCGCTGTGGCCTCCTTGCGCCGCGCGACATCGGGATCCTTCGGCCAATTCGGGTTGCGCTCCACCGAACGCTCGCTTTGCGGCGGCGGCAGGTCGCGGGAGGGCGGTACCACCAGCGGCGCGCGCTCGCGGTAGTCTATTCCCACGTCCTCGCTGCGCTTGAAGCCCATCTCCTTCATGAACTTTCGCAATATCTTGGTATCAAGCGGCACGTCCTCATCATCATCGGCTTGGGCGAATGCGCTGCCCATTCCGGCAGCTAATCCGAGGACAACGGCCAATAGGCCGGCATAGGCAGCGCGGCGCTGCCTCTTCGGGAATCGGTTCCCCATGGCTATCCCCCTCTTATCACGGCAGAAAATGCCGCTCCCCACGTTGATTTTGACCGCCGATCAGGGCGCTTTTGCGGCGCCCGGCCCCACCAGCGTCTCATAGAGAAGTCCAACCACCCCTGCGACGATTGCCACATCCGCAAGGTTGAAGACGTACCAGTTGAAATTGAAGGTGTCGGTCGTGATGTGGAACAAGACGAAGTCGGCAACCGCGCCATAGGCCACTCGATCGATTGCATTTCCGATCGCCCCTCCGACGATGAGACCGAGAGACACGGCGGTGAGGCGGGAGGTCGCCCTGGCCAGCCACATCCACAGGAGAACGGCCGCAATCGCCTTGAGCGCGAGCAGCGCCCATTGTCCGAAGGGCCCTTCCTGGGGAAACAGGCCATAACTGATCCCCGTATTCCAGGTAAGCACGAGATCGAGGAATGGAGTGAGCCTCACCATCCCGCGTCCGCCGAGATCGGCAGCGAAAATCAGCCAAAGCTTTGTTGCTTGATCCACCACGGCTGCCGTAGCGGCCACGACCAGCCCAACCGGGGTGAGCGGGCCCCACAGCCGGAAGCGCTCGGCGGGGCTTACCGCCTGCCTGTTGTTGGAGTCCGCTGTCATTCGGCGGCCCTGCGCATGATCTCCCATTCGCGCAAAGCCTGCGCGTCGCGCGGAGAAACATCGGGATAGGCAGGGTCCGATCCGACGCTCGGAAGGATCTTCCAGGAGCGCGCGCACTTGCGCCCTTGTGCCAGCCTCACCTCGACAGCCACTCCGGCGACCTCATCGAGACGGAATGCATCCGGCGGTCCCGCTCCTTCGACCAGGGTCGCGGCCGAGGTGATCGATACCTCGGCGAGATCGACGTCAACAAGCGCTGCAAACAACTCGGGGTCGGAAATGTACACGATCGGCGCCGCTTCGAGCGAGGAACCGATCCGCTTGTGCGCGCGCTCGATCTCGAGAGCTCCCGTCACCACCCGACGCACCAGCCTTACCTTGCGCCATTTCTCGGCCAGCTGGTCATCGCGCCATGACGAGGGCACATCTGGAAACAATTCCAGATGAACCGACTGCGCAGGGGCATGCCGCTCTTGTGCTCCTTTGTCCTGGTGCATTTGCGGTCCCGGCGCATGGCGCGCGAGCCAAGCCTCCTCGGCCGTGAACGGCAGCATCGGCGCAAGCCATGTCACCGTGCATCGAAATTGATGCTCAAGCACATTCAGACAAGCCCTCCGAGTTGTCGAGGAAATGGGGTCGCAATAGAGCGCATCCTTGCGGACATCGAAATAGAAGGCGGAGAGATCGCTGGTCATGAAGCTGTTGAGTGCGGCGAAGATGCGCTTGTAATCGAACTCCGCATAGCCCTGTCGCACCTGCTGATCTAGCTCGAACAAGCGATGGAGCATCAAGCGTTCGAGCTCGGGCATATCAGTAAAGGAAACCCGGTCGTCGTCGCGCAGGTACGCCAACGAGCCCAACATCCAGCGCAGCGTATTGCGCAGCTTGCGATAGGTGTCGATGGTCGTCTTGAGGATCTCGGGCCCGATGCGCAGATCGTCGGCATAGTCGGATGCACAGACCCACATCCGCAGGATGTCGGCCCCGGACTGCTTGATCACATCCTGCGGCGCCGTGACGTTCCCCAACGACTTGGACATCTTGTATCCATCCTGATCCAGGACGAAGCCGTGCGTGAGCACCACGTCGAAAGGCGCTACCCCGCGCGTTCCGCAGGATTCGAGCAGCGAAGATTGAAACCAGCCGCGGTGCTGGTCCGATCCTTCCAGGTACATGACAGTATCAGGCCCGCCTTGGCGGGCCGGTCTGACCTTGAGGTCGTCACGCTTTTCGAGTGTGAAGGCGTGCGTGGAGCCCGAATCGAACCAGACATCGAGAATGTCGTCGACCTTGTGCCATTCCGCCGGGTTATAGTCCGGCAGCAGAAAGCGAGCGGCGGCGCCATCCGCATACCAGGCGTCCGAGCCTTCCTGCTCGAAGGCTTGCGCGATGCGCTCGTTGACCCTTTGGTCTTTCAGGATCTCGACGCTGCCGTCGCGTTGTTCCCGCACAAACACCGTGATCGGGACACCCCAGGCGCGCTGGCGAGAAATAACCCAGTCCGGCCGGCTCTCGACCATGCCGGTGATGCGGTTCTCACCCTGAGGCGGAACCCACCGCGTCTGCTTGATTGCAGCAAGAGCACGCTGGCGCAACGTATCGCCCGGTATGGTCTGGCCTCGCCCATCCGCGATTGGTTTGTCCATCGCGATGAACCACTGGGGCGTATTGCGAAAGATTACCGGCTTCTTCGAACGCCAGGAGTGCGGGTATTGGTGCTTGAGCCGTCCGCGCGCGATCAACATGCCGGCCTCGATCAAAGCCTTGATCACCGCCTCGTTGGCATCCCCCTTGTCTCCCTCTTCCGTGAGCACATGCTTTCCCGTGAAGCCCGGCGCCTGTTCGGTAAAACGGCCATCTTCGTCCACGGTGTAAGGAATAGTCGTGCTGATCCCGCGGGCAGCGAGCTTGGCCGCATTCGCGGTCCAAACGTCGAAGTCGTCCCGGCCGTGTCCCGGAGCTGTGTGCACAAAACCGGTGCCGGCATCCTCCGTGACATGGTCCCCCGCGAGCAAGGGAACCTCGAAATCGTAATCCCCGGCGAAGGATTTCAGGGGGTGCTGACAGGAGAGCCTGGCCAGCTCTTCCGGCGCAATCGCCTTCAGCCGCTTGAATGCCGTCACCCGCGCTTGCCGAAAGATGTCCACTGCGAGCTTGTCGGCTAACACGAACAGGTCGCCGGGATTGGCCCAGTTCCCGGAGGGTGCATCAACTGTCCGGTAAAGGCCGTATTCGATCCGAGGCGAGAAGCTGATCGCGCGGTTCCCCGGGATAGTCCATGGCGTGGTAGTCCAGATGATGATCGATGCCGCCGCGAGCTCGGGATGGGATGCATCCGCCGATGCCCGCAGCGGGAACTTCACCCAGACCTGATCCGAGACATAGTCCTCGTATTCGACCTCCGCTTCGGCGAGTGCCGTTTGCTCGACGACCGACCACATCACCGGCTTCGAGCCGCGGTAGAGGGTGCCGTTATCCGCAAACTTCATGAGCTCGCGCGCGATCTGTGCCTCCGCAGCGAAGTCCATGGTCGTGTAGGGGTGCGCCCAATCCCCTTCCACCCCCAGGCGCATGAACTCCCCGCGTTGGACATCTATCCAGTGCGCGGCGAAAGCACGGCACTCGCGGCGAAATTCAATCAGCGGCACGGCATCCCTGTTCTTGCCCTTGGCGCGATAGTCCTCCTCGATCTTCCATTCGATCGGAAGCCCATGGCAGTCCCAGCCCGGCACGTAATTGGAATCGTATCCGAGCATCTGCTGCGAGCGGGTCACTACATCCTTCAAGATCTTATTGAGCGCATGTCCGATATGGATGTTGCCGTTGGCATAAGGGGGACCGTCGTGAAGGATGAATTTGCGCCGGCCGAGCGAAGCCGCACGCAGCTTGCCGTAGATAGCGAGCTTTCGCCAATGTGCGAGAATTTCCGGCTCCTTCTGCGGCAGCCCGGCCCGCATCGGAAAATCGGTCCTGGGCAGAAACAGAGTCTCGCTGTAATCGCTGGTGGCGTTGCTCATGGCGGTTACATGAAATCGGAGTCGCGTGTACGAGAGGCAATTCTGACTGCGCCGACGGAGCTGTCAGGCGCAGGCCGGGCGTCCAATAGACCGATCAGCCGGGCTTGGAACGGAAGCCTATGACAAGCGCCCCATCATGGCACGTTCGTAGCAGATCACGTTTCGGGGGAAAAGGCGGCCCCTGCGCACCCAGTGCCCGCGATGCTCGAAGCGCTCTCCGCTCCGCATCGAGCTCCAGCATCGCCACTGGTGATGGGCCGCTTCCGATCGCCTCACCGCTGCCCGCGGGAACCTGACAAACTACGGCGCGTTGAGTTGGTGCTTCGGGCCGCAAGGCGCGAATGCAAGGGCAGCTAACGTTCACTTGCATTTCACACTGTAGCAAATCCGAGCGGTCAGCACCCGTGGCGACAGCAAAACCAGTAACGCCGATAAAAAGCGAAGAAGATAGGCCCGAAAGCCTTGAGCATGTCTGGGCGCCAGCCGCGGATATGGCGACGGTTGGGATCTTCATCATCCTCCTGGGAATTTGCCTCGACCTTTGTCGCCCGGTTCTGATGCCGGTCGTGGCGGCGGTCGTGGTCGGCATTACGCTTGCACCAATCGTCAAGATGGCGGCCCGACACCGGGTTCCGCCCTGGCTGACCGCAGGTGCGATCGGGATCATCGCTCTGGCGGTTGCCGGCATCGGAGTGACCTTGCTGGCCAAGCCGATCACGGGTTGGATTGCCAGGGCGCCTAAGATCGGTTCGATTCTGAGAGACAGACTCTACTGGTTGGGTCGACCGCTCGCCGCCATCCGCGAGATGCGCGACAGCTTTCTGCCTTGGAGCGGTACGGAAGTTGTGGTCGAGCCCTCGCAATTGGGCATTGTCACGCCGGTGCTCGCTTTCATCACGCCGGCTGTGGTCGAACTAGTGTTGTTTTTCGTCGTGTTGATCTTCTTTCTCGCGGTGCAAATGGATTTCCGCAGATACATGGTCTCGTTCTGCTCCACGCGGGATGCCAAGCTCCGCTTCATTCGCATCACCAACGACGTGGAGCAAAATCTAGCGTCCTACCTGTTCGTCGTAACCGTCATCAATTTCTGTCTCGGCACGGTGGTTGGGTTCGGTGCATGGATGTTCGGATTTGCTACTCCCGTCCTGTTTGGGCTGTTGGCAATGGCGCTCAACTACATCCCTTACATCGGTCCTGCCTGCATGACGGCCGTGCTGTTTGCAGTCGGCCTCGTGAGCTTTTCCTCGGTGACCTACGCCCTGGTGCCGCCGCTCGCATTCGTGGGCCTCGCCACCGTCGAGGGTCAGCTCATCACGCCCACGATCCTGGGCCACCGGCTCACGCTCAATCCCCTCGTCGTCCTGCTCGCCCTTGCCTTCTGGTCATGGATCTGGGGCCCCATGGGCACGTTCCTTGCGGTACCCCTGACCATCATCGGACTAGTGACGCTGCATCATCTATTCCCGCCGGACGAGAGCAGATTGCCGATGTAAGCCCCGCACGCTGAACGCCAGTGAGTTTTTTCGCTTGCGTCCCCTTGCGTACACGGCGAAGCTGCCCGTAGTTTAGCAGCAGCGGAGGAATTGCATGTCCAGCACATACGGTAGTTCCAGCACGCAAGGCTCGATGCGAGATGCGGCTCGCGACACGATGAAAGATGCAAAGGAGGCAGCGCGCGAAAGCGCCAAGGCCGCTTCCGAGGCCGGCGGCAATATGCAGGCCGACCTTGAATCCTTGCGCAACGAGGTCAGGCGGCTCACCGACCAGATCACCGAGATCGTGACCGCCAGAGGCAGTGCGGCGTGGACCCGCGCACGATCGAATATCGAGGACGCCGTCTCCGATGCGACCGTCAAGGGACAGGAAGCGGTGCATGCGGTGCGCCAGGCGGGCGACACCATGGTCGAAGTCATCGACGAGTCCCTGAAAAAACGGCCTTACACCACGCTCGCCATCGCGGTCGGCATCGGATTCCTGCTCGGCGTCACCCGGCGGCGATGACTTACCGGCCCTGAGCTGAATGCATGAACGGCTGGCTGCGCCAACTTGCGCTGAGCGCACAGGCCCGTGCCGGCCTGAGCGCGGATATCGTCATCTGGAGCGTCGTGGCGGCCGTAGCCTTGGCGCTGGCGGCGATCTTTCTGGTGATCGCTGCGTTCGTCTGGCTCTCCCATCGCTATGGCATAACCATTGCCAGCCTGGCGCTTGGCATATTCTTTTTGATCCTCGCCCTCATCTCGCTCTTTGCTTGTGCACTGGTGCGACGGCGCAATATCCAGCGGGCCCAACGCGAGCTGGAGATGCGCAAGACGGCGAATGCCAACCTGCTCGATCCCAAGCTGCTGGCACTCGGATATCAGATCGGAGACGCGATCGGCTGGCGCAGGCTCGCCTCGCTTGTCGCGGTGGGGCTGCTTGCGGCCTCCGTTGCACGGGAGTGGACGGGCCACCGGCGTGGCGGGTCAGACGAGGCTGAGGGCGGGCCCGAGAGCTGATCTGCCTTCATGCGGCTGCGGCCGGCGCTGTCGCTTCAATCATAATGACCGAGCTCCGGTATACCCGAGTTCGGTTGATTGCTGCTCCCTCTCCAGCACCGGTACCTCCGGATCGAGCCAGAACGCCCAGACCGCTGCGCCGATCACGAGCAGGCTTGCAGCGACAATGAAGGGCGCCTGCCAGCTCCCATACTGTACCAGGAACCCGAACACCAAGGGCGACAAGGCGCCCCCGATGTTGCCGGCCATGTTCATCATGCCCGACACTGTGCCGGAATATTTTCCGCCCACGTCCATCGGTACCGCCCAGGAGGGCCCGATGGTGCACTCGAGGAAGAACATCGCCGCGGTCAAGCAGTAGACGGCGGTATAGGCATCTTGCGTCAGCGCCGCCGGCACTATGAAGACGCAGCAGCCGAGCATGCCCACGATGGCCACGGTGCGCCGAGCAAGCCTGGCATTGCCGGTCTTCTTCAGCAGCCAGTCGGTGGCAAGACCGCCGACTGTATCGCCGATCACGCCCGCCCACAGCGGCAGCGAAGCGAAGATGCCGACCTTGATCAAGGTGAAATGCCGGAAGTCCACGAGGTATGAGGGCAACCAGCTGAGAAAGATCCAGAGGCAATAGACGTAGGTGAAGTAGGCGCACATGATGGCCCACATGTTGGGAGCCCGCAACAAAGTCGACCACGGCACGCTGGCCTTTGCTTCGGTCGCGGGCTGATTGATATTGCCGGCCTGGTCAAGCCCGCGGATCCGCTCAAGCTCGACCTGATTGACCATGGTGTGGTCCTCGGGCAGATCGCGATATGAAAGGTACCACCACCCCGCCCAAACCAGGCCGATTACACCGCAGATATAGAACACCCATTGCCATCCGAGCGTGGACATGATCGCGACCACGATGGGCGGCGCGATCGCCGCGCCGGCGCGGCTCGCGCTGTGCGTGATCCCTTGAACAAAGCCGCGTTCCTGGCGGGGATACCAAAGCTGCATCGCGCGCGTGGCAACTGGAAACGCTCCCGCTTCCCCGATACCGAAGAGGAAACGGATGATGATGAACGACACAGCGCTCCCCGCCATCGCAGTCGCCGCCGTCATCACCGACCAATAAGCGACGATTACCGTCAAGATGCGGCGCGGGCCCACCCGGTCTCCCAGCCAGCCGCCCGGCACCTGGAACAAGGCATAGGCCCAGACGAAGGCGCTGAAGATGGCGCCCATCGTGATCTTGTCGAAGCCGAATTCCTTGCTGATGACGGGTGCCGCGGTGGAGATGTTCACCCGGTCAAGATAGGTGATGAGATACATGAGGCCGATCAGCAGCAGGATGTACCAGCGGCCCTTGGTCGAATGACTGTGCTGTGCTGCAGACATGGGTGAGCTCACTGCCTCCCTTTTATCGTTTGGTCTGGCGCCGGCGTTTCCGCGCCGCTCTGTGGCGGCCTTTTACTTATGCCGAGCGCGTTATCCCTCTCGCGCACGGTCCTGTCGAGCGGTGGCGCGGTGCAAATTAAAGACCTGCAGCTCCCGCTCGGGGGTGCAGGCGCACCGTCATTCGGCTACGACGAGCACAACCTAAGAGAGCGTCAATTCGCGGCCATTGTAAACAACAATAAATTCTACAATGATTTTGCACCTATAGGTTGAATTGTCGAATTGTACCGGTACACACCCCAATTCCAACGTCGCCGATAGTAACTGCATAAGAGCTCCTGGAATGACACATAGAGCCGCAATGCGTCACGACAAAGCCGGCCACGTTGCGATCCGCGCCGGGCTTGCTCACGCTGCTGCGGATAGATGAATACTTGAGTCGCTGTTACACGTCTAGAAGTGGCCAGTTGCAAAAGACAGGAATGCTCGCAACGAACAGCTGAACAGATCGCGAGGTAGATCGCAGCAACTGATCTTTCCGGAGCGCATTACTCGTTGAGCCTGAAGGGACGCTACGAGTTCTGCGATCACGTCTTTGCGATCATCGCGGTTGGCCGGCCAATGCCTGCTGCCGCGCTGTCAGTCGGTCGAGGGCTGCGGGCGGCAGCGGGCCTTTTTGCACTGCGGCGAGCGCGTCATCGAACTGCTGCGGCGTCGCCATGCCGACCAGGATGGTGCCCATCGCCGGATGCGAGAGCGCAAACCGCGTGGCGGCTTCGGTCAGGCTCGCGGCAAACCCCTCCTCGACCAGGGACATGAGACGGCGTGCGCGTACAACATCGGCGTCGTAGGTCAATGCCGAACCGATCGGCTCGGGAGGCGGGCCGGCAATCGGATGGCGTTCGGCCGATCCCGACAACGCGCCGCCGGCAAGGACGCGGATGCCGACGACGCCGACGCCTGCAGCGCGGGTGTGATCGAACAGCCGTCCATAATCCTGCGCCGGAAAATTCGCCGGCAGCGCGATGGCGGCGGACGGGTTGAGCATATTGTAGACCACCTGAGCGCTGTCGAAGACGCGCGCGTCGATCGCCTGATGTAGCGCTGTCGTATCGCCGATTGCGGTAAGCCCAAGGAAACGGATCTTCCCCTGTTGGCGGAGCCGCTCGAACGCCGGCACGACCTCGCCAAGCACCTTTCGGACGCCAAGTGCTTCCCCACCGCCTTTTTCGGTGATCGCATTGTGCAGGTGAAAGATGTCGACCCGATCGAGCCGCAGTCGCGTCAGGCTGCCTTCGAGCGACTTTGCCACAGCCTCGGCAATGCGGCCGAAATCGTCGCTCGGCAGCCGAACCTTGGTACCAACCGCTACATTGACCGGTTTGAGCTGTTGCAGGACGCGGCCAAGATTCCTTTCCGATTCGCCGTTGCCGTACTGCACCGCGGTGTCGAAGTAATTAACTCCGGCGGCGAGCGCCCTCGCAATGGTGCGCTCCTGATCGAGCGGATCGCCGCGCACCATGAGACCGCCCACCGCGCCGCAGCCGAAACCCAGCACCGAAAGCTGCATGCCGGTGCGGCCGAATACCCGGGTTTCCATTGCCGTCCCCTCTGCCTGATGCAATCAAGATCGGTTCAGTGTCTCTAAAAACGGGGCTTCATCACCCAACTGACGGCCAAGAACCCGATCGCAAGGGCGAGCGTCGTTGTTCCATCGACCATGGTGTCCTCCCTCGGTCATGCCCGCGTAAGCTGATGGCAGCATATCATAATTTGGCGGTTTGTCGGCCGGTCAATCTAACGGCACTGCGTCACAAACTACGCTGTCATTCCGGGGTGTCGGCAAGTCGGTTTCACGGACTTGCCGACGAGCCCGGAAACCATAACCCCAGCCGGCAGTTGCTCGCTCGCCGTTCGCAACCGGACGTTCTGTGGTTATGGATTCCGGTAGCGTCAGGAGAGCAGGAGAGGAGGACGATCGTGAAAACGAGCTGAAACCTTTCGTAGCGGTCCAGAGGGTTCGACTCCCTCCCGGCAAAGGCGCAGCCCGCCAGCCGGAAGCGAGCCTTGCACGTGTGCGGCAACGTCACGCGTGAAGCGTACGGTAGCAGGTGCTGAAGCTGCGGGTTAGCCCCGAAATCATTTTCGCTGAAGCCTTCGTAGTCCGGAATGCGGGGGCAGCATCGACGTGGCCGTCACTGGCGAGGGCACGTTGGTTCGACCGGGGTCCTGGAACGGAGCAGAGGCATGGGATGGATCGCCTGAAGACCTGAGAGATCCCATTCGCGTCCACGTGCGAGAACCGGAGCAGGGCAGCCGGCAACAAAAGCCCCGGCCTGGAGGAGACCTCCGCTCCTTCAGGAGCGCCACGGCGGGACACGAACCAGGAGGATCGCGTGGGCGGCGGGAGCGAACCAATAAGTGACCGTTGATACGCGGGTGGGAAGTCGTAGCGCCTTCATAGTACCGACGAGAGCGGGGAACTGGGCTCACTGGGACCCGATGGAGGGAAGGGAGGCGTCGTGAGAGAGAACCATTGCCGGGAAACACGGGAGGGGACATGAACCTCGCGAACCTGTACACGAAACGACAATGGATAGCCGAACTGGCGAGAGCGAAGCCGAAGAAGGTGCTGTTCTCGCTGCACCACGTTATCGATCTGGAATGGATGCTGAAAGCCTACCGGCTGACCCGCAAGGATGGAGCGACTGGCATCGACGGTGTTACCGCGAAGGAATATGAAGCGAAGCTGCAGGCCAATCTCTTGGACCTGCTCAATCGCATCAAGTCCGGAAGCTACAAAGCACCGCCGGTGCGCAGAACCTACATCCCGAAGGCAGACGGCTCAAAGCGGCCGCTCGGCATTCCGACCTTTGAAGACAAGGTGGCGCAGCGGGCGATTGTCATGGTTCTGGCGACCATCTACGAGCAGGACTTCATGCCTTGCTCGTATGGCTTCCGACCGCGACGCTCAGCCCATGAGGCGCTGCGCAAACTGCATGGCGCCATCTCGTGGCATGGACAGCACTGGGTGCTGGATGTCGATATACGCAAGTACTTCGATGATGCTTCATACTACACCCCAGCTTGTGCAGTTTGATCGAAGAGGTCGGATTGAGAGTGGATGACCTTGAGGCGCAAGCCTTTTTTGCGTCCGCGTCTGACATGAAGCGCTTTGATCTCGCCGCGCTTGACACGTTGCCACACTGTTTGTCGAGAAACTCCCAACAGACGCATGGTTTGATACATGGTGAGGAAGTCATCTGGTGCTTCTTCAGCGACACGGGTGCGCAGGTCGTCTGTGAGACGAATACGCCAAGGGGCCCCGGGTGTCAGCTGTTCTCCGGCGATGATGCCCTCGTTGAGCCAGCGATGAACGGTTGAAGTTGCCACACCGAGCGCTGCCGCGATCTGTTTGATGTTCATCAGCTCGCCCTGTGGTGCAACCGCCGGTGGCTCGAAGCGTGGGATGTCCCAGTTTCGTCGTAGGCTGCTAACGAGATGAGTGGTGAAGCGGTGACCGTAGGCGGTTCTGCGCTCCTGGCGATTGAGAATGCCGGCGATCACGGCGTCGGGGTAATGGATAGCGAGGCGACGCACCAGCGCGACGGTGTCTTCATCAGTGCGCACGGCTGCGGGACGGCGTTGCAGGTTGAGATCAATCTCGGTGATGCTGCCACCACGCCAACGCAGGGTGAGATGCACGCGGCGTTGCTCTTTGTCGAGGGCGATGATGACTTCCTCGAGCAGGGTGCGCAGCAGTTCTTTTTTGTCGCGCGGTGCGGTGGTCGGGGCCTGCCAGACCTTGAACAAATCGGTGCCGAGTGCGAGCAAGCGGCTGCGCTCGTCGACGCTCAGCGTCCGCGGTCGCTGCTGTTCACGACGTGCGAGTTCAGCTTTGGCCGTTTCCAATTCACGGAGCGCTTTTTCCCATTCCGCTTCGAGCCCGCGGGCGACCAGCCGATTGTCAGGATCGACGGCCCTGTATCGACGCTCGGTGCGTTGCGCCTCGTAGCTTGTCCGCTCGACCGCCAAACGCCATTGTGCAAGCGCACCATCGCGATCAACTTCAAGCCGCTCGGCCGCGGCGAGCGAAGCCTCGATACCGAGTGGTGCCAACGCAGCAAGGACAGCTTGCGCCACGGCCTGGTCGACTTGCACTGCGCCGATGCTGAGGCAGTAGACACCGCGAGCATTTGTGATGGTCTTGCCGGCACAATGATAGCCGGCGGAAGCCGTGCGACCCGTGTAGTGGGTGCGCAACTTGCGGCCGCAATGTCCGCACACGGCGACGCCTTGCAGCAGAGCGCTTCCTTCCCTCACGGCGCCCCCACTCGGCTGATGCGGGCGCGGATGCGTATTAGCGGTGATCCGGGTGCGATTGGCCTCGTATGTGGCCATGTCGATGAAGCCTTCATGGTGGTTCGGGATGAACACGGACCATTGTGATCGCGGCAGCTTGCGCACGCGTTTCTTGCGCGCACCCGTGACATCGAGGGAGACTTCGCGGCGGCTCTTGCCATAGGCATAGGCGCCCGCATAGGCCGGATTGGAGAGCACATGATAGATGGCGATGTAGCTCGGGTCGACCCAACGGATGGCACCGCCGTAGCAAGTCTGCAGTGGAAACGACAGGCCCTCGCTGCGGAACCAGAGCCAGACGCGGCGTGCCGATCCGAGTTCGGCGAAGCGAGCAAAGACAGTACGGATGGTGGAGCAGACCGCCTCATCTGGATGGAAGCGGACCTCGCCATCCTCCTCGCCCCAGATGAAACCAACCGGCAGGCCGCGCCGCAATTCGCCGCGGGCGGCCTTGTTGCGAATCCCGCCGTTAAGACGCGCTCGTATGATATGCAACTCAGCCTCGCTCATGGTGCCCTTGAGACCGAGCAGCAATCGATCGTTGAACATCGCGGGATGATAGATGCCGTCGGCATCGCCGATGAGGGTGTCGGTGAGGCCGCAGAGATCGAGCAGGCGATACCAATCGGCATTGTTGCGGGCGAGGCGGGAGACTTCGAGGCCGAGCACGATCCCGACATGGCCGAGGGCGACTTCGGCGGTGAGCCGGGCGAAGCCATTGCGCTCGACGATGCCGGAACCGGAAAGCCCGAGGTCTTCGTCGACAACGATGACCTGCTGCGACGGCCAGCCAAGTGTCGTCGCCCTGGCGGCCAAGGCGTATTGGCGTTGTGTCGATTCTCGATTGTGCTCGACCTGCGAAGGCGTGGATTGTCGGAGATAAATGTAGGCAGCACGACCCAGGTGCGAAGCGCTGATCTTCGTGATGTCATTCATCAGTCGCCTCCGTGTTTTGGGTTGTCTCGCAGGTTTGCGCGATGATGCGTGCCAGAATGTTGAGAGCCTCGGCGCGATTTTTGGCGTCGAGCTCTTGGCGCGGCGATTGTCGCGCCGGCGGGGACGGTTCGAGAAGGGCCAGGGTCAGTTGCATCGCAACTCTCCTCATTGGCCGCTGGCTCTCGGTGCGGAATCAAGCAGCGGCTCAGGAGAGCGTCGACGATCACCCTTGCGTGGAGCAAATCGGCTAGTGAGGCGAGACAGGGGTCACGCTGTTCGCAACGCGACGCAGACAGCTCATGAGCAACACCGGCTGCTTCCCAATTGGTCCAACTCGCCGGAATGAGCGAGCGGCTGCCGTCCGGCAGCACCACGAGTAACAGCAGAACGCCGCGTCGTTTTATGGTACCCATCACCTGCAATGAGCGGCCCTCAAACGGGTGCCGCTCACGCAGGATCGTTACAAAACTCGATATGTCTCGGAGGTGGGTAGTGTGTGACGGCTTCCTTCGACTCGATTCCGCACGCGCAACTTCGGGCGTTCCTCGACCAGCGAGTAACGGATGGCGTGATCCGACGGATGATCGACAAGTGGCTGAAAGCAGGGGTCCTGGAAGATGGAACCCTGCGCCTTGCGACTGAAGGTACCCCGCAAGGCGGCGTCATCTCACCGATGCTCTCGAACATCTTCCTGCACCACGTGCTGGACGAATGGTTCGAGGCAGAGGTGCGACCCCGCATGCTGGGAGAGTGTACGTTGGTGCGCTTTGCCGATGACTTCGTGATGACGTTCAAGAACCACCGCGACGCCAAACGGGTTCTGGAAGTGCTGGGGAAACGGCTTGCACGGTATGGGCTCACGCTGCATCCCGACAAGACCCGGTTCGTCGACTTCCGCCCCGAGCGCAAA
>CAWJDY010000055.1:0-156681 GCA_963841705.1 uncultured Alphaproteobacteria bacterium | reverse complement strand
GCAAGGACATCTGCCGAAATGGCAGGATCCGGAACAGGCAATAACAGGAAATAACAGGGAAATGACCAGCGATTTATGACGCAACGTCGCGATCACCACTCCCAGCGAAAGATGATGTAGTCAGGGGCTCGTTCTTATGCGTGGGCAGGAGTTTGGCCAAACAAAAAGCCCGGCGCGGGAGTCCGGGCCGGGCTTCTCTCACAGCTTTCTAAGACTAGCGACTTATAGCAGAGTTTTGTTACAATGTCAAGATATCAAGCAAGGATATCAAGCAAAATTGTGTATCAAGCAAAATTTGTCCCGGGAGCACACGAGTTGCTGGACCGACGGCCGCAATGTGCGGATCGATTATCGCTTTGCCGCAGGTGATTGAATAGATCCGCCGTTTGCTGCGGTGCACGAGTCCGGTTATGGCACTTCTCGCACATAGCCTAACGCGACGACACGTCCGCACCCGGCGGAAGCCGACATTGGGCCGCTGAACGGCAATCCGGGTTTTGACCCCAAACCGAGCTCTAGCGGCATCTGACAGCAGGCAGTGGGTTGTGTGAGCTAGATCACAGCCGCGTGCGGCAAGGGATCTGCACAGTGATTTAGATCACAACCGCTTTCTCGAACGTAACCTAGCATTCATTTCCTGACAGTTTTGCGCGGGGGGATTGGATGCACTTCCGTCAATTGCAGCGCCGCGAGTTCATCACCCTGCTGGGCCGCGCTGCGGCAGCGTGGCCGCTGGCGGCACGCGCAGAGCTGAGTGAGCCGCGGATGCGTCGTATCGGCGTGCTGATGCACGCAACAGCGGACGAGACGGATGCACAGGCCCGCCTCGCAGCCTTTCTGCAAGGGTTGCAAGTGGCGGGCTGGGAGGTCGGGCGCGACGTGCGCGTCAATACGCGCTGGAGCAAGGGGACCGGCACTCAATTGTTCAGAGATGCGGAGGAACTGATATTATCGGAACCGGATGCTGTCCTGGCGGGTGTCGGCGCAACCGCGCCTGCGCTGCAACAGGCGAGCCGCGTCGTGCCAATCGTGTTCGCCCAGGGCATCGACCCGGTTGGCGCCGGCTACGTCGAAAGCCTGGCGCGGCCGGGGGGCAATGCCACCGGCTTCATTCAATTCGAATACAGCTTGGCTGGACAATGGCTCAAGTTGCTCAAGGAAATCGCGCCCCGAGTCTCGAGCGCGGCCGTCTTGCGCGAGCCCGGCGCCGCCGGTGTCGGGCAGTGGGTTGTCATCCAAGCTGTGGCGCGGTCGTTAGGCGTGGTGTTGAGACCAATCACGCTGACCAACGGCGAAGAGATCGAACGCGCCGTCATGGCGTTTGCGGGCGACCCGAACGGCGGCCTGATCGTGGTGGTGAGTGCGGCGTCGCTTGTTCACCACGATCTGATCGTTGCACTCGCGGCGCGGTATCGGTTGCCTACGGCCTACCCCTACCGTTCCTTCGGTACCAGCGGCGGGCTGATCACTTATGGGCCTGATATCATCGATCTCTACCGCCGCGCGGCCGGCTACGTTGATCGCATCCTCAAAGGCGAGAAGCCTGCCGACCTTCCCGTGCAGGCGCCGACCAAGTACGAGCTCGTGATCAATCTGAAGACCGCCAGGGTACTCGGGCTCGAGGTGCCACCAATCCTGCTCGCCCGCGCCGACGAGGTGATCGAGTGACACTGATTTTTTCTGCGCTGCACGAGGTCCGGTTGTGGCACATCACTGCCGAACGTTGCGCGCCGCAGGAGCATCAGCTGCGTGTTGTCTCGACCCCGCCGCGCTTCTCGAAAGGCTTTTCCGCATGGCTCAGGTTGTGCGCCGTGTTGACGAGCGAGATGTGGGAAAAGGCCTGGGGGAAATTCCCGAGCAGGCGCTTCTCCGCCGCGTCATATTCTTCCGATAGCAGCCCGACATCGTTGCGCAGGCCAAGAAGCCGCTCGAACAGACGTTCCGCTTCTTCCGTACGGCCGAGCAGGCAGTAGGCATCCGCGAGCCAGAAGCTGCAGGCGAGGAATGCCCCCTCCCCCGCCGGCAAGCCGTCGTGGGAGCCTGCCGTGCGGTACCGGTGCACAAAGCCGTCAACGAGAAGATCACGCTCGATCGCCGCGACAGTCCCCATCACTCGAGGATCGGCGGGCGGCAAGAAGCCGACTGCGGGGATCAGCAGCAGGCTCGCATCAAGCGCCTTCGTTCCGTAGGCCTGAACAAAAGATCCGAGCTCCGCATCGAACCCATTGCGGCATACCTCCTCATGAATTTCCGAGCGCACCCGCTTCCAGCGGTCGAGCGGCCCGCGCATGCCGAACTCCTCGATTGTCTTGATGGCGCGATCGAAGGCCACCCATGCCATTATCTTGGAATAGGTGAAGTGCTGCGGCGGGCCACGCATTTCCCAGATGCCGCTGTCCGGCACCTGCCAGATCGATTCGAGATGGTCCAGGACCTTGAGCTGGAGCGCCCAGGCCGCCTTGTTCTCGGGCAGTCCGACACGCCAACCATGATAGAGCGCATCCATCATCTCGCCGAACACGTCGAGCTGGAGCTGCGCATGCGCCGCGTTGCCGATGCGCACCGGCTTCGAGGCTTCGTACCCGTCGAGCCAAGGCACTTCCCATTCCCAGAGCCGGCGCTCGCCCGCAATTCCGTACATGATTTGCAGCTGATCGGGACTTCCGGCGGCGGCACGCACCAGCCAGTCGCGCCAGGCACTCGCCTCCTCGGAATAACCTCCATCCATCAGCGCGAGCAACGTGAGCGTCGCATCCCGCACCCAACAAAATCGATAATCCCAATTTCGAACCCCGCCGATCCGCTCCGGCAAGGACGTCGTCACCGCGGCGGTGATGCCTCCGGTGGGGGCGAACGTCAGCGCCTTGAGCGTGATCAGCGAGCGACGCACGGCGTCCGACCAGCGGCCGGCTGCCATGCAACGATTTGACCATTCGAGCCAGAATTGCTCGGTATCCTCAAGGGCGGCAAATGGGTCGGGAAGCTCAGGCAGCGGCAGATGCGATGGCGCGTGCGTGAGCACGAAGGGGATGCGCTCGCCCGCCGATACGGTGAAGTCGCTCAACGTGGTGAGATGCTTGCCCCGCAGCGGCACCGGCGTCTTCAGCACGAGCATTTGGGGTCCGGCGATGGCGCGCAGGATCCCATGATCGTAGCGCGTGACCCAGGGAACGGTCGATCCATAATCGAATCGGATGATGAGCTCGCTGCGCATATGCACCCGCCCCTCGATCCCGATGACGATGCGAACGACGTCCGAGGCCTTTCCTCTCGGGGGCATGAAGTCGATCAGGAGGACGCGTCCGTCACGTGTCGTGAACACAGTCTCCAGGATCAGAGTATCGCGGCGATACTGCCGCGACACCTGCGCCCTTTGCTCGGGCGCAATGATCCACCGTCCGTTTTCAGGCTTCCCGAGCAGCGCGGCAAAGCAGCTGTCGGAATCAAATCGGGGAAGACAAAGCCAGTCGATCGAGCCATTGCGGCCGACGAGCGCACCCGTTTCACAGTCGCCTATGAGCGCGTAGTCCTCGATGCGAAGTGGCATGGCAGCCGCGCTCTATAAAGAGCGCTCCAGATCGGTCTTGAGCGCCATGAGAAAGCGAGCCGCCTCGCCGCCGGTGACGACCCGATGATCGAAGGTGAGTGACAGCGGCAGCACGCGCCGCACCGCCGGCTGGCCTTGATGCGCAACGATGCGAGGAGCGATGCGGCCGGCGCCAACGATGGCGACCTGCGGCGGGACGACCACCAGGTTGGCGAAGAGCCCGCCGATCATCCCGAAGTTCGAAAGCGTTATCGTCGCCCCGCGCAGCTCCTCCGGCGGGATCGAGCGCGCCGCGGCATCCGCGCGCATGCGATCGAGCCCCGCGCGCAAATCCTTGGCGTCGCGCTCGCCGACGTTGCGCAATACCGGCACGATCAACCCGCCCTCGAGATCCACCGCGATGCCGACATCAACACGGGCAATCAGTCGCCGCTCCCCTGCTTGTGCGTTGTACCAGACGTTGAGCGAAGGCTCGGCTTTGGCCGCCGCCGCGATCGCATGCACAAGGCGAATGGTAACGTCATCCCCCTTCTTCCAGTCCTCGATATCGGCTTCGTCAGTCACTGTAGTTCGCGCGATCTCGGCATGCGCCGTCGTCATCCGCTGCGCCATGGCGCGCCGCATCCCGCGCAAGGGCTCGGCAGGGCCGGCATCCACCATGCTCTTGGCCGCGCGTTCCACGTCCGCGCGGGTAATGGTGCCGCCGGGACCGGTGGCCTGCACCAGGTTGAGGTCGACGTCGAGCTTGCGCGCGAGCGCACGAACCGCTGGCACAACTTGGATCGGGCGAGCGCGTGCGGGCTCGGCGCTGGTTTCGCGCGCGGCCACGCCCTTCTCGCCTCGGTCGATCTCGCCGACGACCGTCCCGGAATCCTCCTGCTGACCTTCCGCAAACTCGACCAGCGGTGCTCCTACTTTCACCACCTCGCCCTTGCCGCCGAACAGGCGGGCGATACGGCCGCTCTGCGGGGAAGGGACCTCCACGACGGCTTTGTCCGTCTCGACTGATACGAGCGGCTGATCGGCCACGACGTGATCACCTTCGTTGACATACCAGGCAACGATTTCCGCTTCTTCCAGGCCCTCGCCCAGATCGGGCAGATTGAATTGACGCATGGAGGAATCCCTTCAGCCGGATTGGCACGCAGTGCGCGCGGCAGCGACGATGCGGCCGACCGAAGGCATGTAATCCTGCTCGAGGCGGGGAAGCGGCACGACCGTATCGTAACCAGTGACCCGCATCACCGGCGCGAGCAGCGACAACAGCCCACGTTCCGCGATCAGCGCCGCGATTTCCGCGCCGAACCCACCGGTACGCGCCGCCTCGTGCACGATTACGCAGCGGCCGGTCTTCGCCACTGAAGACAGCACCGCCTCCTCGTCATAGGGCTTGAGCGTAGCAAGATCGATCACTTCCGCGTCGATGCCTTCGGCCGCGAGCTCCTCGGCAGCGGCAGAAGTCTCCTTCACCATTGCGCCCCAGCTGATCAGCGTCACGTCCCGACCTTCCCGCAGGACGAAGGCGATATCGAGCGGCAAGGACTCGCCGTCGTCTTCGACGTTGCCTTTGGCGGCCCGGTAAATGCGGGTGGGCTCCAGGAAGATCACCGGGTCAGGATCGCGGATCGCCGCGAGCAGCAGGCCATAGGCGCGTTCCGGCGACGATGGCGTCACCACCCGCAGCCCTGGAATATGGGCGAGCATCGCCTCCGTGCTTTCGGAGTGATGCTCGGGCGCGCGGATGCCTGCGCCGTAGGGAGTGCGCAGGACCATCGGGCAGCTCAGCCGCCCCTGGGTGCGAGTGCGAATGCGGGAAGCGTGATTCACCATCTGGTCGATGCAGGGATACATGAAACCCATGAACTGGATTTCGCCGACGGGCCGCAATCCCTGCGTAGCCATGCCGACGCACAATCCGCTGATCAGCAACTCGGCAAGCGGCGTATCGATCACGCGATCGGAGCCGAACCGCTGCTGCAAGCCGGCGGTGGCGCGAAACACGCCGCCATTGACCCCGACATCCTCGCCGAGCACGACCACGTTGGGGTCTTCCTCCATGCCCCGGGCGAGCGCCAGAGTGATGGCTTCGACCAGCGTCACCTCAGCCATCGGACCTTCCTAGGCGCCTGCGCTTGAGCTCCTCGCGTTGGCTTTCGTACACCTTGGGGAGCTCGGCATAGAGATGATCGAACATGCTCTCCGGGGCCCGCGGGCCCACTGCGAGATAGCGCTCGACCGCCGCTTCGACGCGCTGCTGGCAGTCCGCTACGAGCGCCTCCTCGTCCGCCTTGCCCCAAAGCTTCTGGCTTACAAGGTAGGAGCGCAACCGGGCGATCGGCTCCTCCTTCCACCGCGCTTGCACTTCCTCTGCGGCGCGGTAGCGCCCCGCATCATCCGCCGTCGTGTGATCGCTCAGCCGGTAGGTCAGGGCTTCAATCAATCGCGGCCCGTTGCCGGCGCGCGCATTCGCGATTGCATCAGACATCGCGGCGTGCACCGCGATCACGTCGTTGCCGTCTACCTGCTCGCCGGTAAAACCGGCGGCAATGGCTTTCTGCGCCAGCGTCTCGGATGCCGTTTGCAGTTTAAGCGGCACCGAAATGGCCCATTGATTGTTGTTGGCAACAAATATGACGGGCAGGTTCCAGACGCCGGCGACGTTCATCGCTTCCCACACGTCGCCCTTGGAGGTGGCGCCGTCCCCGAACAGGCAAACTGCAACCCGCGGCTCTTTTCGCAGCCGAAACGCGTACGCGACCCCTGCCGCGTGCGGCGCCTGCGAGCCAACCGGGACGCAGTACGGGAGGTCGTGGGGCGGTCCCGAGGAGCGATTGCCGCGCTCGTCGCCGCCCCAGAACAACAGGATTTCCTCCATCTTCATGCCGCGCCAGAGCAGCGCCCCGTTGTCGCGGTAGGACGGGACAATGACGTCTTCCTCGCGCATCGCGCTGGCGACGCCGACCGCGACCGCCTCCTGTCCGAGCGAGACGGCATAGGTGCCCAACCGACCTGTGCGTTGCAGCGACACCGCCTTGAGATCGAAGGTGCGCGTGAGCACCATTCCGCGATAAAGCGAACGGAGCACATCGGCATCCGCTGCGAATGCCGGCAGCTGCCGCAATACTTTTCCGTCCGGGGCGAGATATGCGCGGCGGCGCACCTCGAAGCGCGCAATGACGGGCAGCTCCTGGTCCGCTGTCGGTTTGTCGGTCACGGTCGAATGGCTCTCCGAGAAATCGACAGAGCCTACAGGCAAAGCGCGCATTGTGCATCAGACCGTCGGGTGGGCAAAGGCGCGCGCATCACGGGCCCTATGCACGAGGCAAAACCGAGCGCGCGCCGTGCTCACGCGGGGCGGGATAGGACGATCCGTTGCTCGCGCTCGATCATTGCAACCTCGTCGCCATCATTTCAGTCCCGGTTGTTGGCCTTGAAATATGCGATCGATCCGGCCGGCCATGATGAAATCATTCTCGTGCAGCCCCTTGATCTTCTTGGTGCGCAGAGAGACGGTGGCATAGCCCCAGCCGAAACTGATATCGGGATGGTGGCCTTGTGTTTCCGCGAGCTCGCCTACTTGCTGGACGAAGCTCAGCGCCTCGCGAAAGTTGTGAAAGCGGAAGCTTCTCTCGATGCGGTGCGCATCCTCACGAAGCTCCCAGTCGGGCACCTGAACATGGAATCGCTCGGCTTCCTCCTGCGTCAACGGCGGGACGCCACCGCGGCACGGCGTGCAGGTCTTCTCCGCAAGATCATCCATCGAGGGTTTCGCCTATCATGCTCTCGCCCCGCGAGATGCCGCGATCCGCGTGTAGCCTTCCAGGCGCTCGCAAGGTCGTTGCCGGCACGGCAATCTCGTATCTGGAACTTTTTCGCAGGCATGGGAGTTCCAAGCGCGGAACAGAAAAGACTCGATCACGTAGGGCAGCTGCAGACCAGCTCGCGAAGCGCCGGGTGGACCGATTCCATGAAACCAATCGGATCGAGCAGAGGGAGCTTAAACCCACAGACCTCATCCTGAGGAGGGCGCATGCCTGCATGCGCCCGTCTCGAAGGATGGGCCGCTGGCGCGATCTCGCTTGTGACCGTCCTTCGAGACGCGCGCAAGCGCGCTCCTTCAGGACGAGGTTGATTGATGGGGCGATATGCTTCGGGAACTGCGAGGCGCCGCGAGGCGTTGTTATTTTTCAGCGCATCCGAAAACAGGAGGGACTCATGCAGACCGTCGACGTTCAGGATTACGCGCGTCAGTTGCTCGACGCGCACGGTCTCAAGGCGATCGCGGAAGCTGCGCAAAAGGCTTCCACCTTTGAAGCCCAAGGCGACGACCAGCAGGCCCAGATGTGGAGGCGTATTGAGGCGGCACTGATCGAAATGCGCGGACCGCACGCAAGCTGACACCTTCAGGGAAAGAGGTCCGATCCGGTTCGTATTTGCTAAAGGCATCATTCCGGGGCGTCGGTGCAGGGGCGTGTTTGAAACCCGCCCCTGCACATTGGCGAGCAGAGGTAGGCGCCGGCGGTTGGCCATGATCTCCAATTCCTGATATCTGCTGGCTGCGCGTCCGATGGAGATCGCGATGGCGGAGAGCAGGAATTACACCGGCGGCTGCCACTGCGGCGAGGTGCGTTTCGAGGTCACGGCCGACATCAGCAAAGTGGTCTCCTGCAACTGCTCGATCTGCCAAAAGCGCGGCGCGCTGTGGGTGTTCGTCCCGGCTGAAAAGTTTGCGCTGCGTGCCGGCTTGGAGGACCTGAGGGATTATCAGTTCGGCAAGAAGAGCCTCCACCATGAGTTCTGCCCGCAATGCGGCGTTGGCGCATTCTCGCGCGGGCGCTCCCCGCAAGGTGCGGAGATGATCGCGGTTAACGTACGCTGCCTCGACGACGTGGATATCGCCGCTGTCGAGTTGGTGCCGTTCGACGGCCGCAGCCTGTAACCGCCTGTAGGGTGGGTTACTCCATGCGAGCCGATTTATCGGCTCGCATGGCGTAATCCACCGAACCGAAGGTGAGGCGCGTTGCCGGAGTGTGGTGGGTTACGCTGTACAACTTGGCTGCAATCAGCCCAGTTGTACAAGCTGACCCATCCTACAGCTCACACAGGGGAGCTTTCGACTCCGTTGGTGAATTCGTCGCTGCAGTAAGTGCCGCCCTGGTACCAATCGCCGACGGGGTCCGGCGGAAGCTTCGATTGCGCCGCCATGGCTTGCTCCCTGAAGTCCTCGGCTTTGCCCTGCGGCCGATAACCGAACCGGAAGGCAGCGCTGTTATCCCACCAGCCGCGCGCATTGTCCGATATGCCGTAAAAGATCTCATGGCGAATATCGGGGTGCTCGAGGCCGATCCGAATGAGCTGCGCAAGATCCTGCGGCGCCACCCAGATCGAAAGCCGACGTGCATCGATCGGTGCGTCACCGAAATTGCCGATGCGAATGCAGGTGATGCGCAGGCCGTGCTTGAACGCGTAGAGCGCGGCGATCGCTTCGCCGAACGCCTTGCTTGCGCCATATCGCGAATCCGGCCGCACCGCGGCATCGACGCCGATTCGCCGGCGGCGCGGGTAGAACCCAATCGCGTGGTTCGATGAGGCAAACACCACGCGCGCGACGCCCCGGCGGCGTGCAGCCTCGAAAAGGTTGTAGCATCCGATGATGTTGGCGTTGAGAACGGTTTCCCACGGGCGTTCAACCGACGCTCCCCCGAGATGAACGATACCCTCGACGCCGGCTACGGCCGTTTCGACTTCGGCCAAATTCCCCAGCTCCGCCCGCACGAAGACTTCGTCCTCCGAGAGATCGGCGGGCGGAGCGAGATCGCTCAAGCGAATGTGGGGATAGACCCCCCTGAGCAATCGCCGCAGCCGCGTTCCTATTCCTCCTGACGCACCGGTAATCAGAACCGTTTTCACAGCGAATATCCCCCGTCCACGACCAGAGTTTGCGCCGTGACCATGGGCGCGTCGGCGCACAGGAAAACGATCGCCGCAGCGATGTCCGCAGGGGTGCAGGCGCGCTTGAGCAGCGTGCGCTCGATCGAGGCCTGTTTGCGCCCGGCAGGCCAAGCCCGCGTCCATTCCGTATCGACGAAGCCCGGAGCCACCGCATTGACCCGGGCTTCCGGCGCAAGCGCTCGGGCAAGATTCTTGGTGAGATTGATCAGGCCCGCTTTGCTCGCACCATATGCCATGCTGGAGCCGGGCATGTTGCGGCCCGCAACCGACGCGGTATTGCAGACCGCCCCGCGGGCTGCTCGCAACGCCGCGGCCGCGGCGCGCGTGCACCGGAACGGGCCGAGCAAATTCGTCATCAGAACAGTTTGCCAGAAAGACTCGTCCAGCCGATCAAGGTCGGCCGGGGGGATGGGTTCGAGCGTTGCCGGCGTTCCGGCGTTGTTGACGAGAAAATCGAGGCGGCCGAACGCCGCGACGGCGTTGCCCACCATCTGCTCCGCAGCTCCAGCCTTGGATACGTCGCCCGGGGCCGCCACCACGGCATGACCTTGCGCGCGCAGTCTCTCCACTGCGGCGGGCCCGCGGGCATCGTCGGGCAGATGATTCAGGGCGATGCTCGCGCCGCGCTTTGCGAACAGCTCAACCGTCGCAAGCCCGATGCCAGAGGCCCCGCCGGTGACCAGCGCGGTCTTGCCGTCGAGACTCTCCACGGAGCGTGGCTAGCGCCGTTCACTGAAGAGCACGCCGCCTTTGGCCTTCGCCGTCGGCTCAGATTCGACGATTTCCACCATCACGGCATCGATGGGAACGGAGAAATTCTTGACCACCGCATCGGTGACATCCTTGATCAGGCCGCGCTTCTGCTCGAGCGTGCGTCCCTTGACGGCGTGAATATAGACCTCAGGCATTGCAGCTTCTCCTGTGTTTTGGGATTGCGGAATTGTCGTCAGGAAGCAGACGCCAATTCCACGGCAGGCAGGGGCACCGTGTCAAGCCGGGCGCGCGCCGCAATTACCAAACGCGAGCGTAGCCGCTTTGCATGCTGGTGTGATAGCTGTAGCTGGGACCACGCGAGCTTGCCCGCGCGTATTCGCTTCGCTCGCGATGTGGGCGCGTACGCACCACCTTCCTTGCAGGCGCAGGCGGAGCCACGGCTTCCGCAGGCGTTTCAGCGGCGGCTGATTCGGCAGGCGCCTCCGGCGGAGTTGCCGAGGCGTCGGCATTGGTTGCGTCACCCGGCACCGCAGTCACGGGTGCCCCGGGAAGAACAGCAGACTCGTCGCGATGGCCGATTGCGACCGCGGCAATGGCGGGGCGCTCGTTGACCGACGGAGTTGGGCGGGACCGATGCATTCTGGTCTGAAGGCAATCCACGCCGGAATCGGGGGTTATCGCGCCACCGCAGGGTCTGCTGCTGGCTCCGCCTTCTTCGGTGAAGCTCGCAGGCAAGCTCGGAGAAGATGGTGCCGTGTTGTTGGACCCTTGCTCGGGAGCAAGCGCCATTGCCTTCATCGGATCCTCCGGCTCGCTCACGAATACGGAGAAGTTGGTTATGGCGGCAATCAATCCGACACCTACGAACGCGATTGCGAAGCCGAGCTTTCGCAGCACGGCGGGGGCATTCCCAATATAGCCGAACTCAGGATGCAGATCGCGCGCTAGGGGCACAGCTAACTCCTCTGTACCCCCCCTCCCTGGCCTAATATAGCGAAAAAGATGAATAATGAAAGACGCGCGTTTGCGTCAGATTGCCTTTTACGGACCGCCCCAGGCCACAACAGGAATTTGGTTAATTGCAGGGATATTCCTGGTGTTCGCGGTGCGAGGCTGGGCGCGCATCGGTGCCGTCCCTTCAGTAATGCTGCGATTCGCCGTCACACCCGTAGCGGCTTACCATCGGGATGAGCGCTGATCGCGCGCCCCCGGTTTAGGTCAGGGTTGCTGCTTCACTACGCTGCCAGAACGGATAGTATGACCTCCGGGAGAGGGGAGAAGCATGACGGAGGCGTCATGGAGCTCCGGGTCGAGAGCCCCCGAAGAGAAGTCCACGGCAGGCTGCAAAATCACTGCGCTCAGTGCGGCGAGATCATTTTCCTACCGGAATGGTCCGAGTACCTGGACCGGCATCGCGTGCGCCATTTATGGGAATGCGAGGCCTGCGGGTACAAGTTCGAGACGCTCGTCTCTTTCGCGGAAACGTAAGCACGACTCCCTGGGTCGTCCTTGATCCGCCGCCGAGGCCCTTCGTAGGGGCGACCCATTGGGTCGTCCCGCGATGCGTTTTGCCGTTTTGCCGGGCAAGCGATGGTCCAAAAAAGCTTTTTGGGCTGCCCGCAATACATCGCCCCCTACCAGGAATAGGAGCGAGGAGGATCCTCGCTCCTAAGCACGTCGTGAGGTGATGGTCTGTCGCTTCAGCTTGAAAGCGAGGGCTCGCGCGCGTGGCTTGCCTGCGCCTGTGTTCCTTCCTCCTGGGCGGCCGGCCGGCCGGTCACGGGCAGTTGCAGTACCGTCGCACGTTGCCCTTCGCACAATCGCGTGAGCAAGACCACTTGTCCGTCGGGGAATTCGAGTGCGTCGTGATGGGTCACGGCGTTATCCATATTGATCTGTCGAAAGCGCGCAAGCCGTTGCCCGATTTTCTTGTTGGGCAGAATTCCGATTCCAAAGGAAGGCTCGCATTCGACATTGGCCTCAAACGCGATTTCGGTGCCGGGGAGCAGGCAAACCGCCACGTTCGGCTCGCCAAAGCCGGCAAAACCGCGGGTGATGGAATTGTTGAATTTGGTCACCACCAGCTTGTCTTCGATCTTGGCGGGCCTGGTTGCCACATGGTGCAAACTGTAATCACACATCGACGGAGCTCCTTTCCTGTGAAAACCGAGATAGTCCTCTGTCCTTAGAAAACTGTCCGACTGGTGTGTCGTCTATCGGACATACCAGCTCTCCGCGGTATCGCGGTCCTGTTGAGAGCCGTCTCTTCGTACCGGGCCTTCTCCTCAAACCTCGATCGAGATCAACCCATTGAGCCGCTAAGGAACCAATCGAAGAACGCCGCAGGCAAAGAACGGGTTCCCTCGAAGCAGGGCTTCCTGGACAAGAATGACGCGCTCCCGTGCTTTTGACCGCCGGACCCAAACTTGATGTGCTATTTGCGGCGCACACGTCCCACTCTTGTCCACGGAGGAAGCTCATGAACGTCCACCCGAAAGTGACGGCCGATATAGAAGGACTCTCGCGGCAGGTTGACCCGCTTTCGCGACGAGGCTTCTTCCTCACGTCGTCAGCGGCGCTGGCCGCGGGCTACACCCTTGCCGCGGGGCCGGTGCGGGCGGATGCCATCCACACCGACACCGGCGGCCTCACCGCAGGCGATGCCAAGATCAAGGTCGCGGATGGCGAAATGCCGGCCTATTACGCGCGTCCCGCGAGCGGGCAAAACCCGCCGGTCATCCTGCTCGCGATGGAGATCTTTGGGTTGCATGAGTACATCAAGGACGTGACACGCCGGCTTGCCAAGTTCGGCGCATTCGCGGTCGCGCCCGATTACTATTTCCGGAAAGGGGAGGATCTCACCAAGATCACCGAGGTGCAGAAACTGATGCCGCTCGTCAATACCAAGCCCGATGCCGAGCTCTTTTCCGACCTTGATTCCACGGTGGCATGGGCGAAGTCACAAGGCGGCGATACCAGCCGTCTCGGCATTATCGGTTTTTGTCGCGGCGGCCGAAACGTGTTGGAATACGCCGCCCATAACAAGACCCTCAAGGCAGCGGTGGCGTTCTACGGCCCCCCCGTTGATCCCGAGGCGCAGAAAGCGCTCTGGCCGAAGAGCCCGATCGAGCGCGTGCCCGAGATCAACGCCGCGGTGCTCGGACTCTACGGCGAAGCCGACCAGGGCATCCCTCTTTCGCAGGTCGACATGCTGAAGAATGCGCTCAAGAGCGCCGGAAAGACGTTCGAGATCAAAACCTACCCAGGCGCGCCGCACGGCTTCCACGCCGATTACCGCGCAAGCTACCGCAAGGAAGCCGCGGAGGATGCCTGGAGCCAGGCGATCGCCTGGTTCAAGAAATACGGCGTGCTGGCCTGAGCCACAAGCCGATCAACACTCCAAATGACGACCTCGGCTTTGTTGATCCCTTTTCCCTGCGGGGGCGGGTTTCAAACCCGCCCTACCGGCGTCCCGTAGGGGCGAGGCATTGCCTCGCCCCGTTCCCGTCTGTTGCGGATGTATGGGCGACGCAGTCGTCGCCCATACGAAGGCTCTCTATACCGGGATCGGTACGGGCGGGTTTCAAACACGCCCCTGCCGCCCGCCGAGCTTGTTCAACCCATGACAAGACGATCGTCCGATCCCACGGGTGTGGACCTGCTGGAGCACGAGTTTGCCCAGGAGAGGGCATCTGCGCTCGGTCGCCTCGGGCGTACGTTCGAAACGGCTCTCGCGGCGCTGCGAGAATTCGATGTCGCGAGGGCCGGGACGGAGGGATCGCCGTCCGAAGAGTTGCGAGCCGCCCTGGTCCAGGAGGCCAGTATTGCCTTATGGAATTTCATCGTACAGCGGGAAGCATGCGGGCTGCGGGACATGCGCCATGTGCTGCGTGAATACCGCGTGCCGGTGGAGGTCTCGTCGCGGATGGGCATGATCGTCCCCGCCGGTCGGGCGACGAAGGTGCAAGGGCGGCCCAAACAGCCGGACTGAACCGGGGCCGACGCGCGCGCTTGGCCAATGATTTGCCAACACAAGCCTATTGACGAATCACCTGCCTGGTGCGCAAGAGGGCTTGCTCCTGCTGTTCGAAGTGTCCGGCGAGCTTGCCCGTAGCGTGTACGTCCATCCTCCCTGCGTGGTCGACTGGGCGGCGCCCCTGCGCCGCCCTCTTTGTGGTGGCAGGTTCGGGCCCCCCTCCCACCGTCCTCCCACCCAGGCGCTTTTGCTCCAACTGCTTCCACCGCGCCTTCAGGACCTCGTGCCGAGGCATTTTTTCCGATAGACCGGGAGATCTGAAGGGGTACAAGGAGAAAGCCATGGCGATGAGCGTCGGCCTGCTCGATCATTACAATGTCTCGACCCGCAAGCTCGGCGACACCGTTCGCTTCTACGAGGAGGTGCTGGGACTGAAGAACGGACCTCGGCCTGCTTTCAATTTTCCCGGTGCGTGGCTTTACAGCGAAGGGCGCCCGGTGCTGCACCTCAACGACATTTCGCCTACGGACCGGCAGCAGCCGGCCGATTCCGGCGTGATCGATCATGTCGCCTTCGGCAGTCGCGGCTTCGAGGCCATCAAGCAGCACCTCGCGCGCAAGGGTGTCCCCTTCCGCGTCAATCAGGTGCCCAACAGCACACGCTGGCAGATTTTTCTCACCGATCCGAACAACGTCATGATCGAGTTGAATTTCGACGTGGCGAACGAACGGGGGAAATCTCCGTAGGGTGGGCAAAAAGCGCGCCTGACCCAACCTGCGCTTCACAACTGATCTCGTGCGCCGTGCCCACCGGCTTAGCCGAACGCGTGGGCAAAACCGCTGTGATAGTGCGGTTTTGCCCATCCGACATCACCGCGCGCGGGCCTTCGCCACCCGTTCTGCAATGAAACGTGGCAGCGCGAATGCTGCCACGTGCACTTCCGGCGTCCAATACTTGGTCGAAAAACTGCCGGCCTTTTTGTAGCGGCTGGCGATGCTTGCGACCGGGAGCGTACGCAGCTTTGCATCGTCCGATGCCCAGCCCATGGCCATATGGCCTCCCACGTACGTCGGAATGGCCGCAACATAACAGTACCCGTCGGCAAACAGTTTGCGAAATTTGCGAATCCCCAAGACGAGCTCGTTCGACTGCAGCATGGGCACTCCATTCTGCGTGACCATGACGCCGCCCCGGTTCAGGCAGCGCCTGCAGCCGCTGTAGAAACGCTCGCTGAACAGCACCTTGCCTGGACCCTGAGGGTCGGTCGAATCGACGATGATGACGTCGAACCGCCGTTCGGTATTGCGGACGTAGTTCATCCCGTCGTCGATGATCAGATCGAAGCGGGGACTGGCAAGGACCGGCCGGGTGAACTCCGGAAAATGCTCCTTGGAAAATTCGACCACCGAGGCGTCGATCTCCACCTGGGTCAATCGCCTCACCGATGCGTGCTTGAGCACCTCCTCCGCGATACCGCAATCGCCGCCGCCAATGATCAGCACCTCTCTTGCATTGCCGTGGGCAAGGATAGGCACGTGGGTCATCATCTCATGATAAATGAACTCGTCCTTGCTGGTGACCTGAGTGGCGCCGTCGAGCATCAGGACCTTGCCGAAGAACCTGTGCGCGAAAAGCACGAGGTGCTGGTGCTCGGTCTGCGTCTCGTGCAGGACCCGATCGACCGCAAACGTCATGCGGAATCCCAGATCATCGAACAGCGTCTCGGGGATCCAGCGCTTCGCGCTCATGGGGGACACCAGTCAGGAGAAAACGGACGAGAGACGACGGAAAGCGGACGCAGCAACCCTTCGACTTCCGTCGTCTGTCCTTCGCTCGGTGCTCAGGTCAGGCGTCCTGTCCGCGCAGGATCTCGTTCACCTCCACCCGACCGGCCTGGAACGCCTCCCGCAGGACGGGGATGCAGGCGTCCGGAATGGCATTGCCGCACATGAACACGTCCATGGCGGCATAGCCGGCCTCCGGCCAGGTGTGAATCGAGATGTGGCTTTCGGCCAACACCGCGACGCCCGAGACTCCGTTCGGCTGAAAGTGATGCACGTGGAGGTGCAGGAGCGTGGCTTGTGCGGCGTCGACGCAGCGACGCAACGTGCTCTCGACCAGGTCGATATCGTCAAGGCCCTTTGCGCCGTGCAGATCGATGATCAGGTGCACGCCGGCGCATCGCACGCCATGGCGCAGAGCAAAATGGCCCTCACGCTCGCTAACCGGTGCCACGACCGGAGCGGGCACAGGTACGGGCACAGGCTTTGTTCGGGCAGCGCCTGGATTGCGCAGGCTCTTTTCCGATCGCAAGAGGGCGTTCTGGCGCATCGCCGTCCTCCCCAACCGAGTGATCCAACCCGAGTGCGACCAAGCGGACGCCCCGGCAAGCGAACGCCGCCCGATCTACCCAAATGCGGACAGATCACAGCGGCTTTGCCCCCACATAAGGCCCACGTCCCCGGAGTCAAGAAGATTCTGCATCAGAGATGTTGAAAGGCCGTTCGCAGCCGCGCCGCTTCCTTCTCAGAGAGGATGCATGTGAGGCGGCTTTGAACCCTGCCCTACGCGTGCAAAGAACGTTCGTAGGGGCGACGCACTGCGTCGCCCTTGGGATGCGCGACAGGTCGAGAGGGCGAGGCAATGCGGGGCACCCCAAAAAATGCTCGCATTTTTTGGGGTGCCCGACTCGCCCCTACGAAGAAGAGAGGATGTTCCGTGGACAGCGACGCACTGCGTCGCTCCTGACGTGCCCAACAGGGTAGGCAAAAGCCGGAGAGGCAGTGCCTCGCCCTACGATTCTTTGGTCGGCAGAGCGAGGCGGATGTGGAGCTCGCGCAGCTGGCGGGGCGAGACCTCGGACGGCGCGCCCATAAGCAAGTCCTGGGCGCGCTGGTTCATGGGGAACAGCACGACTTCGCGCAGGTTCTCCTCTCCGCATAACAGCATCACAATGCGGTCGATCCCCGGCGCGATCCCGCCGTGGGGCGGCGCCCCGAGAGATAGCGCGCGCAGCATGCCGCCGAATTTCTGCTCGAGGACATGCTCATCGTACCCCGCGATGGCAAAGGCCTTCTTCATCACGTCGGGGCGGTGATTGCGGATCGCGCCGGAGGAAAGCTCCACGCCGTTGCACACGATGTCGTATTGGATTGCTCGCAGCGCCAGGATTTTCTCGTGATCAGCAGGGTCGAGCGCAAGAAATTCCTCGACGGCCATGTTCGGCATGGAAAACGGGTTATGGGAAAAGTCGATCTTCTTCTCCTCCTCGTTCCATTCATACATCGGGAAATCGACGATCCAGCAGAACTCGAAGCGGTCCTTGGCGATGAGCCCAAGCTCCTCCCCGATCTTTGCGCGCGCCACGCCTGCGAATTTCAGGAAATCCTTGCGCCGCCCCGCGATGAAGAAGACCGCATCACCACGCCCAACCTCCAGCAGCTGCCTGATCCGTTCCGTACGTTCTGGACCGATATTGTTGGCCACCGTGCCGCGGCCGGCTGCGGCCTCCGTCCCCGCCGGCGCAACGTTTGCCTCGATCGGTGAGCCGGCCTGCAACTGCGCCTTGGGCACGTTCTCATCGAGGCTGGACCCGTAGATGATAAAAGCGAGGCCTCTTTGACCCTCGCTTCGCGCCCATTCATTCATGCGGTCGCAGAATGCACGGTTTCCCCCTCCCCGCGCCGGAATGGCCCAGACTTGCACGCCGGCATCGCCCGCGATCATATTGGCGAACACCTTGAAGCCGGAGCCGCGAAAGGTGTCGGTGACGTTTGCCATCCTGATCGGATTGCGCAGGTCGGGCTTGTCCGTGCCGAATTCCTGCAGGGCCTCGGCATAGGGAATGAGCGGAAATTTCGCGGTGACCGGCTTGCCGGCCGCGAACTCCTCGAAGACGCCGCGCATTACCGGCTCGACTGCGTCGAACACGTCCTCTTGGGTGACGAAGCTCATTTCCAGGTCGAGCTGATAGAACTCGCCCGGGGAGCGGTCGGCGCGGGCGTCCTCATCGCGAAAGCATGGCGCGATCTGAAAGTAGCGGTCAAAGCCGGACATCATCACCAGCTGCTTGAATTGCTGGGGCGCCTGCGGCAGGGCATAGAACTTGCCGGGGTGGAGGCGGGAGGGCACCAGAAAGTCGCGTGCGCCCTCCGGCGACGACGCGGTCAGGATCGGGGTCTGGAACTCGAAGAAGCCCTGCTCCTTCATGCGCCGGCGGATCGAATTGATGATGGCTCCCCGCATCATGATGTTGCGGTGGAGCCGCTCGCGGCGCAGATCCAGAAAGCGGTATTTCAGCCGAAGGTCTTCGGGATAGTCCTGCTCGCCGAAGACCTGCATGGGGAGCTCCCCGGCAGGTCCCAGCACCTCGATCTCGTCGACATAGATCTCGACCGCGCCGGTCGGCAGCTCGGGATTGTCGGTCCCGGCGGGTCGCTTGCGCACCTTGCCGTCGATGCGCACGACCCATTCCGCGTGCAGCTTCTCCGCCTGCCTGAACGCCGCGGAATTGGGATCGGCCACCAATTGCGTGATGCCGTAGTGGTCGCGCAGGTCGATGAAGAGGAGGCCGCCGTGATCGCGAATGCGATGGCACCAACCGGACAGGCGCACGTCAATTCCGATGTCGGTTTCCCGCAGGTCGCCGCAGGTATGGGAGCGATAACGGTGCATAGAGGGTCCCTGAACCGGGGCGGAAGGGACATGTGGGGCGCCCGTTGTCAAGGATGGGTGCACAGTGGCCTCGACACCGTGCCGCTGATCTGCACACTCAGGCGCGTTTCTTCGTAGCCCGGATGAGCGCAGCGACATGCGGGGCACTGTTCCCCCGGATTGCGCATTGATGCGCAAGCCGGGCTGCGGATTGAGGTACTTCGCGTAAGGCCACATGCCCTCCACGAATCAGAGCAACAAGGCCGCCGCCGGCCGGATGACGACGGCGGAGGCCGTTGTCGAGGCGCTCATCGTCCACGGCATCACCACGGTCTACGCGCTGCCCGGCGTACACAACGATCATCTGTTTGATGCGCTGTTCAAGGCCGCTGACCGCATTCGGACCGTCCACACGCGGCATGAGCAGGGCGCGGCCTATATGGCCCTGGGAGCGGCGCTCGCAACCGGCAAGCCGCAGACCTATGCGGTCGTGCCCGGGCCGGGCCTGCTCAACGCGTCGGCTGCGCTGCTCACCGCTTATGGCATGAACGCTCCGGTGCTGGCGCTGGTCGGGCAGATCCCCCAGGCCGCCATCGGCCGGGGGTTCGGACATCTGCACGAGATCCGCGATCAGGCCGGCATCATCTCCCGCCTGGTCGATTTCTCCGCGCGCATTCGCGAGCCCAACGAGGGAGCAAGGCTGGCAGCTGAAGCCTTCCACGCCATGACGAGCGGGCGGCCCGGGCCGGCCGTATTGGAGTGCGCCATGGACGTATGGGGTCGCAGCGCGCCAACCATGACGGTTGGCTCCCCGCTCCCCGCGCCGACCCCGCCGGTCGATGAGCAAGCCGCCGAGGACGCGGCGCGGCGGCTCGCCGCTGCGAAGCGGCCGCTGATCGTGGTCGGCGGCGGAGCCCAGGACGCAGCCGCCGAGGTGGGTGAGCTCTCAGACATTCTGCAGGCACCAGTGCTTGCCTATCGGCGCGGTCGCGGCGTGCTCGACAGCCGCAATCCCATGAGCGTGACGCTGCCGCTCGGTCGCGAGCTATGGGGCGAGGCCGACGTGCTGCTGGCGGTGGGCACGCGGCTCTTCACCGGGTTCACCCAATGGGGGATCGATCGCGACCTTGCTGTTATCCGGATCGACTCCGATCCCGAGGAACCGGAGCGTTTCGCGCGCCCGGAATTGGCCCTTATCGGCGATGCCAAGCCCATACTGCGCCGCCTTCTGCAATCGCTTGGTGATCATCGTCGGCCCTCGCGCCGCTCCGAGCTGGAGGAGCGGCAAGCCGCGATGCGCAGCCGTCTCGCCAAGCTCAAGCCGCAGGCCGAGTTTCTCGCAGCCATTCGCGCGGAGCTGCCCGAGGACGGCATCTTTGTCGATGAGGTGACGCAAATCGGGTTTGTCTCTCGGCTCATGTTTCCCGTGTACCAGCCGCGGACTTTTCTGTCGCCCGGGTATCAGGACAATCTGGGCTGGGGGTTTGCGACTGCTCTCGGCGCCCAGCACGCGCGCAGCGACCTGCCTGTCCTCTCCATCTCCGGGGACGGCGGCTTTCTCTTCACGTCAAACGAGCTTGCCACCGCCATGCGCCATCGCATTGCGCTTACGGTGGTCGTTTTCAACGACGGCGCCTTCGGCAATGTGCGCCGCATCCAGGAAGAGCAGTACGGGAATCGCCTGATCGCCTGTGACCTCACCAACCCGGATTTCGTGAAATATGCGCAAAGCTTCGGCGCCGAGGCCGAGCGCGCGCGCAATCCGCAGGAGTTGCGGCTTGCGCTCAATCGTGCCTTCAAGCGGCGCGACGTGCCTACGCTGATCGAAGTGCCGGTCGGCCCAATGCCCTCGCCATGGGAGTTCATCCAGATGGCTCCGGTGCGGGGGATGTGATGGCATGATATGATATATCGAGGGAAACAAATGGTGTCCCGATGGCGAAGAAACTCGATGAGGCGATCGCCAAGGTACGCGAGCTGCCCGATACCGACCAGGATTTGGCTGCAGATCTGCTGCTTTCGATAGTGGCTGAACCTATGCCGCTTGATGAGGATGCGCGGACGGCCATTCGAGAAGGTCTTGATCAGGCGCGGCGTGGGGAGTTTGTTCCCGATGAGGAAATCCAAGCTCTGTGGAAACGCCACCAGCGATGAGGGCTCGATTCAAGCTGCGCGTTCTCCTGACGCTCGCACTACCTGCAAATCGCTCCACTTATGCCCACTACTGTTACTGTTCCCCTTCCCAGGGACGCCGTCGTGCTCCATGGCGAATATAATGACTCACCACCTCGTCCTGCCCCACTTCGTACACGACCAAATAATTTCCTACTGGAAACCGGCGGAATCCGGATTTCCGCGTTGCTTCCCCCAAGTAGGGCGTCTCGGCAATCCGCTTTACCACCTGCTCGATGCGAGCGACAAATCGCGCCGCAGCTTCTCGATTATCTCGTGCTATGTATGCGAAGATCCCGTCAAGATCAGCGAGAGCGCCACGTTCATATCGAACCTTCATGCATTGCGGTAACGGCTGAACACTCGCTCTACTTCCTCATCGCTCGCCAGGTCTCGCCTTGCGGCACGTTCCTCGATGATCTTCCATTCCTCATCGGTGATGTCATCGGAGCCGCGCCACCGCTCAATCTGCTGCGCGAATTGGGCGACCTTCTCTTGATCCTCCTGTGGCCAAGCTAGCACCCGGTCCAGGATTTCCTTTACCTGCTCTTTTGTCATGGGGCCATTATACTCGGCGATCGAGCGGTGCAAAACCGCGAAAACCAAACCCTGAGCGGTGGCTCAATTGAGCTTTGTCGAGTTGACCCGCCTCCCGCTTACACCGTTCGAGCGTTTTGCCGAGGCGCTGGTCGATCCGCGCCGTCGCGACCGTGCTGTCGTGCTCGCGCTCCTCTGTTACGTCGCCTTGTGGACGCTCTATGCCGTGCTCGCGAAGGGCAGCCAGGACCTGCATTTCGACATGGGCGAGCTTATCGTCTGGTCGCGCGAGCCGGCGTTTGGCTATGCCAAACATCCGCCCTTCGCCGCTTGGCTGGTCAAGGCATGGTTCAGCGTCTTTCCGCTGACCGATTGGGCCTATTATCTGCTCGCGGTCGTCAACGCGACCGTAGGCCTGTGGATCGCCTGGGTCGTGTCGGGGCGTTATCTCGACGGCGAGAACCGGGCGGCAGGGATTGCGCTGCTCACGCTGGTGCCGTTCTTCAATTTCCACGCTCTGAAGTTCAATGCCAACACCGTGCTGATCCCGTTGTGGGCAGCAACCACGTGGTGGTTTCTGCGCTCGTTCGAGACGCGCAGCCTGGCCTTCGCCGCGCTTGCCGGCCTCGGCGCCGGGGCTGCGATGCTGGGCAAATACTGGTCGATCGCGCTGCTCGCCGGGCTTGCCCTGGCAGCATTCGCCGATCCGCGCCGCCGCTCCTATTTCGCCTCGGCGGCACCCTGGGTGACGATCGCAGTCGGCGCGCTCGTGCTTGCGCCACACGTGGCCTGGCTTGTGGCACACGACTTTGCGCCGTTCGGCTATGCCGCCGGGCATGTGGCAAGTGAAGGCTTCGCGAGCGCTCTCGTCTCGACGCTCGGCTATGTCGCCGGCACCCTCGGCTATGTCGCGGTGCCAATCGTGCTCGCGGCGCTCGCCGCACGGCCGGACATTGCCGGCATCTCCGACACCCTGTGGCCTTCCACGCCGGACCGCCGGCTCGCGGCCGTCGCCTTCTGGGCGCCGCTCCTCCTGCCGGCAGCGGTCGCGCTCGCGGCGAGCCTGCGCATCGTCTCGCTCTGGGCGATGCCGGCCATGACCTTGCTGCCGGTCGTGCTGCTCTCGTCGCCCCTGGTCGTCATTTCCCGCGCCGCGCTGGTGCGGCTGCTCGCGGTCGCGGTGGCTCTGCCGGTACTGGCAACCCTGGCGGCTCCCGCCGTGGCGATTGCAACGTTGAAAGCCGGGGCGTCTGACGACAACGGGACCTCTCGTCTGGCTGCTGGCGCGGTTGAGCAGGCGTGGCGAGCGACCAGCGACCGTCCGCTCGGACTGATCGGTGGCGACGGCAGCACCGTCTACCGATTGATCCCCTATCTGTCCGCTACGGTCGACGTGATCAGGCCCGACCGCACACCCTGGGTGAACGAGTCCCGCATCAGGCGTGAAGGAATCGTGCTGGTCTGTCCGGCTGCGTTGGCATGGTGCGTGCCAGTAATTGAAGCACGTGCAGCGGGCAGGCCCGACGCGCGGCGCACCGAAGTAGAGGTGATCCGCTACTATCTCGGCGTTGCGGGCAAGCCCGAGCGTTATGTGATCATTGCCGTGCCGCCGCAGCCATGAGGCATAAACAGCTCCCCCGCATGTCGCTTGCGCTCATGCGGGCTACGATCTTGAGCGTAGCCCGGATGAGCGAAGCGATATCCGGGCCGATCGCGTCGCGGCGACTGACAATGCGGCGCCGCTGCGCTATCTAGCCCGCAATGCAGCCGATTACGACCACGGAGAACCTCGCGAATATCTGCGCGCGCATGGCGCGGCGCCCGTTCGTGACGGTCGATACCGAGTTCCTGCGCGAGAGCACGTATTATCCGCAGCTCTGCGTAGCACAGATGGCGAGCACCGACGAGGCGATCGTGATCGATGCGCTCGCGCCAGGCATGGATCTCGCTCCCTTCTTTGCGCTGATGACGGACGAGAACGTGGTCAAAGTCTTTCACGCCGCGCGGCAGGATATCGAGATCTGCTGGCATGAGGCCGAGCTTATTCCGCGCCCTATCGTGGATACGCAGGTCGCCGCCATGGTGCTGGGCTACGGCGATTCGATCTCCTACGATCAGCTGGTGCAGCGCATTACCGGAGACAGTCTCGACAAATCCCATCGCTTCACCGACTGGACGTGCCGGCCGCTGAGCGAAGCGCAGCTCGCCTACGCGATCTCCGACGTCACCCACTTGCGCGACGTCTACCTGAAGCTTTCTGCCGACCTCGATGCGCAGGGGCGCACCGATTGGGTGCGCGAGGAGATGGAGATTCTGACCTCCTCGGAGACCTATCGGTTCGAGCCGGAGCACGCCTGGGAGCGTTTGAAGACGCGGGTGCGCAAACCGAAGGAGCTCGCAGTCCTGATCGAGGTCGCGGCCTGGCGCGAGCGCGAAGCGCAGCAGCGCGACATCCCGCGGGGGCGCGTCCTCAAGGACGAGGTCATCGGCGATATCGCGGTGCAGGCACCGATCACGATCGAGCGGCTGGGGAGCCTGCGTTCGCTGCCGCGCGGCTTTGAGCGCTCGAAATGGGGCGAGGCGATCGTCGCTGCTGTAAAACGTGGGCTCGCGCGCGACCCCAAGACGCTGCCGCGGATCGATCGTCCGAAACCCGTGATCAACGGCCAGGCCACGGTGGAGCTGCTCAAGGTGCTCTTGCGCATGACTGCCGAGCGCCACGGCGTGGCGGCCAAGGTGATCGCCACGGTCGATGATCTCGAGCGGATCGCCGGCGAGGACGAGGCCGACGTGCCGGCGCTCCACGGCTGGCGGCGCGAGCTGTTCGGGGAGAAGGCGCTCGCGCTCAAGCAGGGCCGGCTGTCGCTCGCGATCGAGCGCGGACGCGTCGTGGCGCTGGAGCGGGGGTAGACGTCACCGGTTTTTGGCTCGTGGCCGCTCAAGCGACAGCCCTGGAGCGGCTGTGTCCTAAGGCGCCCATTCTGATTATCCGCGCGCCCGATCGGCCTTCGCGCGCGAACGCGATCTCGATGTCCAGCATGCGAAGGAACGTCTGCGCAGCAGTTGCCCATCAGTGCCCGTCCGGTCTTTTTGCCGATGGGGGCTCGGCAGGTGTCCTCGGGAGCGCTCTCGGTACGCATGAGCGGGTCGGTGCCATGGCCCAGAAACTCTACTGTTAAGCGCCATCGACAGATGTCATCAATTTGCCCACCGGGATCACCTCGTGCTCGCGGTTCGCGTGCGGATCAGCCCAGTCGTTCATCATCAAATGGCAGAACGAACCCAAATTCAACTTCAAGTTGTCACACATATGTTTTTCTCGTAATCCGTGCCGGTTCAGAGATCCCGTAGCGCTCGCCTTCGTTGGGAGAATGCCCGACGCTCGTAGCGTTCGAGCCTCTGCAACTCGGGGAGGACGTGAATCAGCGCAGTGCCTTGTTCCGGTCCACCATTCCACTCGGCAGTAATCTCTGCGCGCGTAAGAACCGCCTCCAATACGGCTCGAGCGCGAGCGAGCTCGAGCTCCGCTTCGGCCGCGGCCCGCGCTTGCCCAAATACATTCCCGGCTTCCGATTGCGCCAATATCCGGGCCAGCACCTCAATTTGCCTGCGTAGGGTTTTGTCTCGGTTTACCGGAATTGAGAGCCCGTGCTTCAACGCGTTTCGGCTCGAGCGCGCCTTGCCGGCGGAAGTTTTCGGCCCGCGGCCTAGTGAGCCATTACGCCGGTTAGCAGCAATTTGTCTATCCGTGGCCATTCTGAGATTTGCGCAATGCTTCTGATCCCGCGGTCTTCAGTTCAGGAGCGTCACCCGCGCCATTTTTTCTTGCCACGGTCACCATTTCAGGAGCCCCAAATTCCTCGCGGTTCCGCTCGTCAACGAGGCCTCTTGCGATTTGCGCGGCCTCTTTTTGCTGCCGGCTGCGCCTCTGTTCCAACTGGCGCAACGATGAGTCCCGGCGACGTTGAGCACTGACTTGTCTTTTATGGATGCTGTCCATCTCGCTTCGTCGAGACAAGTACATCTCAGCTTCAATGGCGTGATCATTGACGTAGGGACGCATGCTACCCGCCAGCTCTTGTGCCCTCCAATCGAGATCCGCTTCGCTACCCTGCTTGCCGCTGCGCAACCGATTTTTGACTGCCCGCCTCAAGCCTTCCCCGACGGAAAATTGCATCACCGCCGCCTCCCAGGTCCCGTACCGCATCGCGGAAAATTGCGCGTTCACGTGTTCATTGACCAAGATCCACTCGATTGGAGTCTTAGGACGGAGTTCCTGAATGATCGCTTTACGCATGGGGCGGTAGATCGAAAGCTCCTCGGCATTTATTGACGACCGCAGAGATTTTGGCGGGCCTCGCAGCCACCGCGGCGTGCGAAAGATTTCCCTGGAAGTTTTTTTTCTGACCGATGTCATTTATGGGCGCTCCTTACTCAGCTGCCGCGACTCGAACCCCAACTCGATTTCGATCGCCGTCTCAGCGCTAACGGAAAAAGGCTCGCTGCTGCCTGGGATTGAACCATTCATATGGGTTTTCAGTGTAGTTGCCATTTCAGACCTCGAACGGCACGCACTTCCACGGCCGCGCATACGTGCCGTGGTCCGGGGTAGGCCGGCCGCGAGGTTTAGCTCCGGGCACGACTATGAGCCCTCCGGTCAAACGCTTCATTGAAACTATATAACATGTTTCAATTTGGGATGCAAGGCCATACCGCGCGGGTGCCGCAAGGGGCGCCGGGAGTTTCGGCTGCTAGCCCAACTTCCGCATTTTGAGAGACAAAGTCCTTCAGAATCAATGAGATGATATTTTTTTAGTCACTATCAATTGCTTTAGATTATGAGTGCCGACCCGCGAATCACTTGATTTCTCCCAGTGAATCATGAATCCGACCCAACGTAAAATCGCTGATGATGAGCAAACGAGGTTCGAGCAGCAAAGATGGCCGGATTTTTTAGTCACTTTTTTGCGCGTGGATCAGTGACCCTCAATAACTTCAACTGTTTAGAGACTGCTCTGGTCGAACACTCCGAGAACTGACGTGGAAGTTGGGCTAGCCTCGACCTCGATGGCTTGGTGCCGTCTTCAGCAACTCTTGGTTTAGCGAATGGGCGAGCGTTACCACTTCGAACATGCTCCACGAGGCCGCGCCCGTCTCACGAACGAATTCGCTCACTTTTTTCTCTCCGTGGCAAACAGCGCAGGCCGGCGCGGCCTGTGCTTCGTCAGCGGGCGACATCTTCGGTACCAGAGCAATAAAGACCGGATCCGTATTGTGGAGTGCGAGGGCACCAGGTCGGGCCCTTTCGCGGATCGCTTTCTCGTCGAAAAGCTTGTCCGGGTCTTGCTGTAGGATTCGCCCGTGCTCCTTTTCGAGATCACGACGAACGCGGCGCATCACTGAAACTGCAAAACTCGCTGGCCAGCGATGCGCCATAAGAATCAGCGCATTTACGAGAGCGAAGGCTTCATATTCGGAGAACAAAACATCGGCTCCGCTGCCGCGTGCCTCCTCGCTGAAAAATGCAAAGTTTGCCTCTTCGGCATTTTTAGACCGAACGTTGCGGCCGGCCGCCCGGTCGATCTCAAGCAAGCGCTTGATCCGCATGCGCAGGTCCGAGGGAGCGTCCTGAGAGTTTGGATCGACTAGGCGGGCAATGGCCTCTTCGATCTGGTTGCGCTTATACGTCATCCTTAAACTTAATTCGTCTCCGAGTGCTCTCCGCTCCCAAGCCGAGCAGAGAGCAGAAAGGAATGGTCATCCACCGCCTTCATGCGGTCCTTTCAACAACTTCAGCCCTATGAACAGGCATGCAACCAGAACCTACCATGTAGAATCTCCGATCAGTGCAGGCCTTGCACTCGCGCATGTTAAGATAATTGCATCACGACGGTATGTCATCTCTGCAGCTCACGTTCTTCCATGGCGCGAACTGGCGCGCCAGCCAGCACATTCGGCATGGGCTGGATGGTGAGGGAATGCAAAGCGAGATCGCCGTGCTGAGCGGTGTCGAGGACCCACCCAATCATTTCCCCCAACGGGCCCGCAAGATCCCTTCCAATCTCTCCGATAGCCGCGTTGGCCGCGGCACTGTCAATAACGAGAACGCTTTCCATCGATCGAATTGTGCTTTTCTGCCGAACTGAATGATCGGCACAAAACCATGGGCTTTGCGTCAGCGTCGTCAGCATCGTCAGCACCCTTTGCCCTCCTTTCCGGAGTCCGGTGACCCGCGTGACCGGTCAGAGCTGATCAGCCGGACGGGGGTTGAGCCTCTGCTTCGGGGGCCCCTCGGAAAAGCGTGCCGTCGGGGCGATCTGCGGCGGACGGTGCTGACGGTACTGACGATGCGGCGGTGATCCGGTGACCGGCCGGATCTGAGCCCGGACGCCCGTTGACGCCCGCTGAGCGTCTGCTTCTGTCCCTCGGAAAAAAGCGCCGCGTCTGAGCGATCTCCGGCGGACGATGCTGGCGGTACTGACGATGCGGCGGTTGATCATCCTCTCCCATTCGCGCGATATCCGTCTTTCGGCCCGCCCTCGCAATCCATCCCGTTAGCTCTGGAGCGGCTGTGCCCTAAAGCGCTCAGTCTGATTGTGCGCGCCCCCGATCGCCCCTCGCGGCCGAATGCAATGTCGATATCCAACATGCGTAAATAGGTCTGCGCGCGACGCAGCCGCCCGGCGAGTACTCGCGGGTTTTTCGCCCAGGGCGGGTTCAAGGAAATGTCTTCGCGAGCACTCTGCGCACACAAACGCAACAGCTCTGATGCGGTCCCGCTCCATGTGCTCCGTTCGCTTATGAGCGTACGCACGCAACTGGCGAGCGGGTCGGCTTCGATAATACTCTCGACCGCCGCCCTGCGGTTGGCGGCGTAGACGCGAGCGAAAGTGCCGGCCGGCCAGAGGCCGGTTTCGCAGGCCGCGGCCCAGAGCGCGAAATCCGCCATGCGCGGCAGTGCCTCGAGCTGCACGTGGTTGATGGCCCGTAGGCCATGCACCACCGCGTCGAGCAGGGCGCCCAGGATGCGCGGGCGTGCGATTTCGAACTCTCGCCAAAGCTCGGCTTCAGGACGCCGGTCACCGTCTGCAATGGGCGCCAAGGTCAGAAAGATCGCCCGATCGCCCAGATCTGGACGGCTGACCACCTCCTCGATGCTGTTCAGCAGGATGGGGCGTGATGCCTCGAACAGCACCTCCTCGTCATCGGTATAGAGCTGCCGGACGGCGAAGCTGCCGCCGGTGGCGAGCCGGCACAGTGCGTCGGAGAGCCAGTGAGGCAGGCCGGAGAGATTATCGAAGGCGAGAAGGTAGCTGTTATTGGCCGCGATCATCAGCTCGCGCTGCTCGCGCGAGAGCGCCCGCACCGGGGCGGTATTGGGGTCGATCAGCGCCTTGAGCAGTTTGGAGAGGACGGTCTTCGCCGAACCCTGCTCGCCCGAGATCGCCAGCAGCGGATAGGGCCCGCCTGATCGCAAAGCTGCCAACAACCAAGCGACAATCAAGACAAAGTCGTTGCGGCTCGGCAGATTAAGGAGGAAATTGAGGGCTTCAATCGACCCGCCTCGCTCGGGCACAGGTAGGGGTAACATGCCGGCCGGTCGGCGGAAGCGCGCCGGCGGGCACCGAACTACCCGCCATCCCTCCGGTCCAATCTCGACCGCGCGCCAGTGCTCATCGGCGAGATCGAGATAGGTTTGTCCGGCGTACGCGGCGGTTCGGATGTGGACCACGCGCTCTGGGCCATCGAACTGGGCGCGCGCTTCTAAGAGATCGAGGGCCGAGCGGATCGCCGCTGGGCTTGCCGCCTCTCCCGTCGCTTCGTAATGGCACCGCCGCAACCAGGTCCGAAACCGTTTGCTGCGGATGGGCCAGGTTTCGCGGTGATGCTTGACCGGGATATCGGCATATGCGGTGCCGGCGGGCGTGTGAAACAGGTCGCCAGACATCCCAAACTCGGTGAGCACAGCGGCTGTCTCTAGGTCGGAGCTTGGGTGTTCGCTGCCTCGCCGTCAGATTCTGCACCTCGATCGGGACTGAGGCCTACAGCCCGCGGGGGATGGGGCTCAATCCGCCCCTCACTTGTGTGGCTGTGCTTCCAGAGCTTACGGGCGACCTTGACAGGGTCAATGCCGGCTTGCTGCCACCAGGCTTTCTCGTCACCAGTCCGATGAACTGCGCGATGATGGGCGCGGCAAAGCGGAACGGCGAATTCATCGCTGGCCCGGCGGCCAAGCGCCCGCGGCTGCACAAATCGGATGTGATGCGCGTCCGCGGGCTTGCGGCCGCACAGCAGGCACGGCTGCTGCGCCACGAAGCGGAGATGCTCCTTGTTCCGGTAGCGGCGGGGAGTGCTCAGCGTGAGCACGCTCTTGTCGATCCGAGCCCTCGCGTGCTTATCGGTGCTGCCGGTTGATCCGAGGGGTTCAGCAGTAGGATCTACATCGGCAGCCGTAGCGGTATCGGCCGCCGCGGTCGTCTGGAGCAGAGCCTGGTCCGACGGTTCGGGGCCATCTGATGCCGGGAAGGCCGATAGTTTCAGCGCAAATCCCGTTTCCACCCATTGTGCGTCTGCTGCGGTCAGCGTGTTCTTGAGAGGGAGCGCCTCGCGGGCCCACGCGGCTGCGCTGTCCTGCGATTCCAGCCCGGCAATCTCTTTAACGAGACGATCTCGCAGCGCAGCCGATTGCTCGATTGGGAGGACGATAGAGCTTGCCGCTCTTGCCGCTCCACTCATTCTGCCGTTGCCCGACGCCTTCGACGGGACCTGCATTCCAGTTACGGACGAATTCCCGCCTGGCACCGACGCGCAGAGATCAGGCGCGTCCAGATCATCCTCGCCTGCAATCCCAACCAAGGTGAACAGGGCATAGCGGCGGGCGTAGGTCAGAGCAGCGCCCATCCTGTGCGGGCTGGCAATGTCCGCCAGGGGGCAAACCGGCCATTGCGAGGCGACCCATTGGCCGGACGAGTGGGCGAGGGTGGTTGTCAAATTCAGGACACGCGAGGCTGGATCGAGCGCAGTCGCTTAAATCACCGCGATCTCATGCTCGCTAAGGGTCTTGCGGACGATCTCAAGCCCGCTTGACAGGGGTGCATAGCGGAAGGTGCGTTCTGTCTCGCCCTGCCGTCCGGTTCTGATAGTGGCCGTCAGCGATTTTTCCGGGTTGACGAGCTGCGCTTGTGCCTTGGCGAGAGCTGCGGCCAGGGCAGCGACGGATTTACTGGATTGCTGCACGGGTGGCCTCCGTATCGAGGGCATCGAAGCTTATGACGCCCGATTTCGAGCGCTTTGCTTGGACTCCATGGCCAATCGCCTCCCTCGCATCTTCGGGAATGAGGCTTTTGAGCTCGGTTTTCGCCCGTTCATGCTCGAGAAAGGCCTCCCGGGTCTTACGAAACAGGCCGGCAAACTCGGCCCATGAGTTCGAAGAGCTCATGTCCACGATGCGGATCGCCTCGATGCGCGGCCGCGGCGGCTCGGCCATGATCAGATGGGGCACTTCGCCCGATTGCACACAGCGCCAGAATTTCTTCTTGGCCGAAACAAGGACGCTGAGGTAGAGTGGGTCCATGGGAATCGCGATCTCGACCCATTTGCCACCGCCCGTGATGATGGAGAGCACCGAGGCGCGCAGATGCGTGACCCACATGTTGTGCTGCAGCTGGGCCATGTGCTTTTCCGCGGCCGCTTCCTCGGAGAAGGACCACGGCAGCATGAACTTGGCTTCGAATACGGCGCCGGTTCCAGTCACGATTTCATCAAGCGTCGCGGCCATCCATGGAATAGCCGAGTGCTTCACGAAGCTCTGGACATGGGCGACGCTGCGGCCAGTGTTGCGCTCGTACCAGGTCCGGTTGAGGTCCTCGGTTGCTGTCCCGAGCTGCACGATCAGGTTGCCCGAGAGATCCTCCGGGCCCACCTCGCCGCGCTTTTCCTGCCAGAGACTGATCAGGGCGGCTTCGTCGTGCCCCATGATGATCCGGGCATCGGATCCGCCGATGAATTGGCGCCGATCTATGAAGACTCTGTCTGGAAACGTATGATGACATAACGCCGCCCTTCTCACAGTCGCGAGTTTCGATATTGATAGAAAAACCATTAAATGCCTCAAGGTGGAATGTCAATAGAAATTCTATCAATCGGGGGCAGCCTTGGTGACCATACGCCAGATTAAGGCAGCGCGAGCGTTACTTGGGTGGTCCCAGTCCGATTTGGCGGACCGATCCGGCGTATCAGAACCGACTGTAGCGCGGTTGGAGTCGGCCCAGGGGGAGTTGGGTGGACGTGAAGGCACTGGCGACAAAATCCGAAATGCTATTGAAAAGGCTGGAGTTGAATTTATTGACGAAAATGGCGGCGGGCTGGGCGTCCGGTTACGCAAGCGTCAGAAACGAAAACACGGCTTCAAATAAAACCCCACCGGCGGGACCGAGTTCGTGAGTCGCGTCCGAGTCGCGCCTCAAAGCGCACGTGAAAACCGGCGGGAACACGACAACCCATCATCTCGTGAACTGCCCTCCAATGTGCGCAAGCGCCGTGGGCCGTCTGCGGTTTCGCGAAATCGGGCACCCCCGGCCGAGTCGGCGCGCGCGCGATCAAAGGGACGGGCATGCTGAGCGGGGTCCGAAGCATGCCCGTCAGCCGGTGGAATTCCGGTTCGAGCGCGTCAGACCAGGTCGGAGTGACGATCCCGAAAACCTCGGCAAGCCGCCCGGCTCCTCGGCCAGCCGGGCAATGGTGCGCAGAAAACTCTTCCCGGTTGCCGCATAGATCCATGCCGCACAACGAGGTGCGGGCCCCCGACGCCGCGCACGGCAACCTCCCCGGCAAGCTTGCTTGCGCCGCGGTAGGCCCACAGAGGCTTTCGATAGATCGCCCTCTTTCCACGGCCGCGTACCACTGCCATCGAACACGTCATCCGTGGAGACATGGATGAGAGGCACCCGCCGCGCAGCCGCCCAGCGGGCAATAGCCCCCGGGCTCTCGCCGTTATGCGAGATCGCGCCGTCCTTGGCCTGATCGACGGCCGTGTAGGCTGAGCTATTGAGGATTAGCTCCGGCGCCAGTCGATCCAGCACCGCTGCAATTTCGTTAGGTTTGGCCAGGTCGAGGGTCGTACGCCCGGGGGTGAGCACAGTTCCCAATCCAACGACCGGTGAGGCAAGCGCGCCCCCCAATCGCCACAGCGCCGGCTTACCGCACATGTCGATCGCCGACTCTTTATTGGCGGCTCCGATGCACGGATTATTAATGGGCGCGGACGAAGCGGCGCTTACGCTCCTCTAGTAGACCGGCATCGACCCGATCAAAGTTGCGCGTAAGCTTTGGAAGCACAGCCGCGGGGCGAATTGACCGCGAGCCCATGGAGAGCTCCCGATCGAGCTTCAGCGACGGATGGTGATGCTGTTCCGGAAGTTCCACGCCCACCCTGATGACTGTGAATTAGCAATGGGGCTAACTCCTGAGTTCTTCGCCCTTTTGAAGACGAAAAACCCGCGCATGGAGGGCTCTTCAACTTCCACCGGAGGAACGCCAGCTTACGTGGGGTATTCCACTCCGTGGCTAGCCATGTCCCAATTTTGCAGGCCTGTGAAGCATGTAAGCGACGTGTTGAATATTGCCATCCTCGCCCGCTGGAGGTTGAAAATTGCCACCCTGTCCACGTGGAGTTGGCTTCAAGCCTGCACAAGGCCGACGATATCTGGCTGCTAGGACCAGCGCAGCGTTATGTCAGGCGTTTGACAAAAACCAGTCAATTATTGACTTTGCGATTAGCTTATACTATATTGAAACACGGATTTCAACAATTTTCTGTTCGTCTGCGGTTGACGAGGTGTACGGATGCTTTTTCGCTTGGAACTTCAAAACTTCTATTCCGTTGAGACCCCCAGTTCATCGATCTCAGATATCGGCAAAGGTCCCAGAGGTCCCGAGTCCATTTGCCGCTTTGCAGCCCGCGTCGGACATTCGCGTGCCGAACGTTGTCGCCCTCCTTGGCCCCAACGGTTCCGGGAGTCACTGCGCTACGCGGTCTCGCGTTTTTATCTTGGTTCATTCAGCACAGTTTTCATGCAACCAGCGAATGATTAACCGCCCCCCGGAACAGGATTTCAGCCGTGCGAACGTTTCTTTGCGGCAGATGCTGGGGAGGAGCCCACCCGCCTGTGCGTACATTTCACAGGCCCAATCAATCTTTTTGATGCCCCCGAACAATGGAAGACCTTTTGTCGGTATGCCTACGAGGTTAGCTTCGATAGCTGAAGCAAACCGCGAAATGTTTGACCGAAATTTTCCGAACGCCATCCTCCATGGCAATCGGTGCGGGTATTTGAACGAAAAAGCGAAGGTCAGACTATAGGCAGCAAGTTGTTCAATCTCGCCGGTTACAGCAATGTGATTGACAAGGTACGTTCAAACGCCAGCTTGGTTTCGACGCTTGCTCAATTTGACCACAAGCCATCACTTCTGTTGCGCCAACTCGCGGCGCAGATACTCTCCAACATTTTGGTCGAGAAATTTGACGTTGCCGATAATGCGGTTCTTCAATGGTACAATGCGGCCCCTGACGGAATTGGAAAGCTAAACAGGGAGCTTCAACGGATTGACGTTGGTATTCGTGGGATGCGGCTCGTGTCCGGTCCCCAGGGATTGTTTGCTTTGTTCGATCATGAGGGACTGACTTTTCCTGTTCCGATGAATTTAGAAAGTCATGGCACCAGACAATTCGTTCGTATCTTTCCCAGCATCGCCCATGCTTTAGCCACGGGTGGGATCGCGGTTGTAGACGAATTAGACCAGAGTATTCACCCTGTTGTGCTGGCCGAAGTGATTCGGTGGTTCCATGACACTGAACGAAATTCAAAGGATGCTCAACTTTGGATGACGTGCCAGAACCCAGCAATCCTAGAAGAATTGCAAAAAGAAGAGGTTGTATTCTGCGAGAAGAACAGTCAAGGCCGAACCCGAATATACGGTTTGCAGGATATTCGGTCGGTTCGACGCAGCGATAATCTTTATAAAAAATATTTGGGAGGCGTGTACGGAGCCGTACCGCACGTTGGATGAAACGCGGTGTCCGGCCAATTTCGCCTCGACGGCGAATTTTTTTGGATGCGAGGGAGAAAGCGAACAAGGCTATGGGGCCCTCTTACAGCGGATAGCTAATGATCAACCCACGCAAAACATCCACCTTGACGTGCAGGTCGTGAAAGGAGGCGACCCTTTAGCAATTGTAGAAGCAGCGGTTCAGAAAGAACGAGAGCAGGCGTCCCGCCATGGCAATTTCTCTGTTCGCGCAATCTTTCTTGACCGCGACAAGTTTGGACAATCAACAGAGCGCGACAACCAAATCCCTGCACTTTCAGGAGCAAGGTTTCTGCTGATTTGGCAAAGACCGTGTTTTGAAGCAACTATCCTGCGCCACCTGCCGGGCTGCCAAGCACTACGTCCCCAGACGACCGCACTTGCGGTAGCCGCAATACAGCAACACTGGCCTGAATATCGCAAACCCATGTCTCAGTTAGCGTTGGCCACGAGGATTGGTATTGACGAAATCCGAGCGGCCGCGAAGGTTGAGCCCGATCTCGCAATCTTCCTAAAGGTAATTAGTTTTTGATCAGCGATGATTTGCCATGAGCCACCCTGTTGCTTTGATGTTGCGCTCGTCGCGTACAGTCGATCCAAACGGTAAACAGGGTGAAACGCATAAACGATATCAATCGTAGAAAAACGGGCCCTGACAACACATGCCATCGCCAGATCGTTTTATTGCGTCCTGCACGTCTTGGGCCCATTTTTGGCAGCGTGCGGCGAAGCTCTCGACTGCTGAGAAAGGCACCACGTTTGAGCGCCTCACGCAACTCTATTCGCCCACTCACGCCGGAATATCAAACCGAACTTCGGCACGTCTGGACACTACGCGCGGTACCGCCCGCCGTCCGCAGACGGCTCGACCTTCCATCCCACGACGAAGGTATCGACCTGATAGCATGCACCCGGCACGGGGAATATTGGGCGATCCAGTCAAAATTTCGTAGCCAACGGGATAGGCCCCTTAAAGGCCCTTCGAGGTCGGCAATCAGGTGTTGATCTCAAGCCACCGCAAGCTGCTGTCGTCAAAAGCGATGGTGGTGAACGTTGCGGAAAAGTCGAAACGAGATTTCGGCAGGTATGATTGAGAGAGGCGAGCGCAAGCGAACCGCTGATGACGTGTCGAAAGCCGATTAGACGATGTCAAAACCGGGGGGTTGCCACTCCTCCGGGATCAAGTTGGGGGATGCACTGAGACTGCCCAAGCGGCATCCGGCATGGAGGCGGCGCGAAGCTCAATCTGGCTCTTGTACGGAACGTGAGAACCTGGCCGGCGATGCTAAGGGAAAAGGCACAAGCGGCTCCAACCGCGAGGCCGAAAGTACTGATGCGCCGGAGAGGGGCGGACTGCCTCGTAGTAGTGTTGAAGCGGGGTAATGCCCGTGGAGCGAAGGGGGTGGGTCATCGCCTTTGAGATCGGGTCAACCGGCAACGGGGTGAACCCGATATTCAATGGAAGGCGGCAGCCTTCGAGCGGTGGCACGAGCCGGATGACGCGAGAGTGTCAAGTCCGGATCTGTGAGAGGCTTGGGTGAAATTCCCCGGGCCTACTTCGGCCTTGGCGTCTTTCGCTGCGGTGCACAAAATTTCGACGCGATCGGAGGTACTGCGGACATAGACCGGCCCCCGGCCTCGATCGCCTCCGAGGCTTATGACCCCAAGCCGACATGCGCAGCGTGAAATTTGTGCAGTGCAAACCGGCTGTTGAACCCTATTCCCCCAGCCGCGCTTTCGTGATTTGATCTCCCGAATTTCAATCATCGTTGGCGTCGTCCTGAGCCTTGACGAAGGTAATGCGAGCCTCATTTCAGGAGTTGTGGTTGCGCACTTGCAGGCAGTGCGCGCCCCATTCGGGAGGGAGCGGCAGATGTCCAGGTTTATTGGTCTCGTATTCGCGGCTTGCCTACTCGCAATTTGGACCTCGACAACCGTCCCAGCCGCCAACCCCGATCGGCCAAAATCACTCACCTTGGCGACCGCATCGCCAGGTGGCCGTCTATTACGTCTACGGTGAAGCGGTGGCGAAGATTCTGACAGAAAGCTTGTAAATCACGGTCAGCCAAATCGCCGACTCAGGGGCCGGTGCACAATGTGAAGCTCGTCGAAAGCGGCGGCGCGCAGCTCGGCCTTATCACCTTGGGGGTGGGTCTGCAGGGTTGGAATGGCGCAGCCGATTGGACAGCGGGTCAACGCTTTCGAACAATGCGGGCATTGTTTCCAATGTACGACACGGCATTCCAATTCGTCACATTCCGGCGGTCAGGTATCACGACGGTTGCTCAGTTCAACAATCGAAACGTCGGTGTGGGGCCGCGCGCGGGAACGGGCGGCGCGTATGTCCCGGCAATGTTGGCGGTCATCGGGATATCGGCAAAGATCGGCAATGGATCGTTTGACTCTGCAGTCTCGGATCTGCTGGAGGGCCGTTTCGATGCCCTCGTGATGGCAGCCGGCGTACCGTTCCCGGCATTGAAGCAAGCGGAAGCTAAGGAACCGCTGGTGTTTGTCAGCCTGACTCCAGAGCAGATTGAAGCGATCCGCAAGGCGATGCCGGAACTTACGATCTCAGAGATCGGTAGCGGAGCTTATTCGTCGCTCGACAAAACCTATAGCACGCTCGGAGTGTACAATTTTGCAATTGGCCGGGACGATCTGCCGGATGATTTGGTCTACCAACTGATCAAAGCGGTCTTTGAGAACCAGCCTCGCCTCCTGAAAACTACTTCGGCAGCAAGAGACACCCTGCCGCAGAATGCGCTCAAAAACTCATTTCTGCCCTTCCATTCCGGTGCGGTTCGATACTATCGCGAAGTCGGCATCAAAATTCCGGACGCGCTCGCCGCAACGCATTGATCGGGTTCGTCGCCCGAAACGTTTGTCCGATGCCGCTCATTCGAAAGGGGCACGTGGTGTCCACACATTGGGGGTTCTGGTTGTCTTGTTCTCTGCACTTCTGGGGACCGCTTTGTTTGATCCCGGCCTGGGCAGTGCTCAGGAGGTGAAGCAAATCACGCTCACCGAAAAGCAGGTGCAAGGTTTCCTGACCGTCTCCCCGGAAATTGCGAAGCTCTCGCGTGGAGCCTATCGGGACAACGAGGACGTGCAAGCCCGGGCCGAGTCTCTTGTCAGGAGACACGGCTTTGCGAACCTTGCCGAATTTCACGATGTATCGATTAATATTTCGATGATCATGTCCGGCATCGACCAGCAGACAAAGACATTCACCGAGCCACCGGAACAGATTAAGCAACAGATCGCCGCGTTTAAGTCCGACAAGTCCCTCTCGAAGGCGGAAAAGAAAGAGCTCTTGGCACACCTTGAAGCCACGCTTAAGGGTACGAAGCCCATTCAGTTTAAGGAAAATATCGCGCTGGTGCTAAAGTATTTCGATACGCTCGCGGAGCTTATGCAGGAGCAGGCATCAGATTAGTCATCCGTCCACTTAAAGCATGAACTTAGCAATCGCGATAGACGCGAATCGCGTTTTTCGAGCTGGTCATCAATGTTAGGACCGCGAAGAACGTACCGGATAAACTACCCGCCCACGTCGGACGAGGTCACCTGAATAGCCTCTCCGTTTGCTGCACTGCATATGTCGCTTCTTGTGCAGGTTTTCGGACGCCGGCACCGACGTCACCACACGCTCCGCTGGCCGGCGTCCGAAAAGCGCCAAGGCACGAAATCGCGTCGGGAGGTAGTGCTGCGGCAGTGCCGCAAGCTGACGGGCGCGCCGCGAGCCCTTATGGGGATTTGGACGCTCGGTTGGGCCGGGCATGCCCGGCCGTGACGAGTGGTGTGGTCGGTTTGCTCTAAAGTTTGGGTGAGGAGGTCGAGCCGAGCGACCGGGATGGATGTTGAGCGGGCTAATTTGCGTGCAGCTGTTCGCGAATTGCGAAGATAGATGCGAGCTTGGGTGTGGCGGCCAGCAAGCCACCAAGAAAAACAGGTCAGGTAGCAGTGGTTGATCGACGGTGATGGGATCATGACGTATCGATCCTGATCGCTGCGGTGGGCGGGCTCGCTCGGTAGTGCGGAGTTGCGCCGGGTTCGAACCTCTCGATGATGACCATGCGGCTGCCGCAGCAGGGGCAGAGATTTGTCGTTTGCGGCTCGGGCTCGGTAGCATTGGGGATGATTGCTTTGATGGCATCAACGGGAATGATTGGCGGCATGAGCAGTTCACGGGCGCGGGCGATGTTCTCGGCGCGGTTGCCGCTGGCGAGCAGGCCATAATAGCGGATGCGGTGGAAGCCTGCGGGCAGCACGTGCATGAGAAAGCGGCGGATGAACTCGTAGGTGGCGAGGGTCATCACCTGGTAGCGCTCAGGACCTTTGAGCCTGTAGTCCTTCCACTTGAAGGTGACGCCTTTCTGGTCGCATGCGATCAAGCGGCGATTTGAGATCGCGACGCGATGAGTGTAGCGGGCGAGATAGCGCAACACTTCCTTCGGGCCGCCGAGGGGCGCTTGCAGTAGACCACCACTTTGTGTTCCACAGCGGCGCCAGATAGGCGGCGAATGCTCGTGGATCGATCAGCCGGGCATGCTTGCCGAAGAACTGCAGCGCACCCGCCCGATAAGCGGCACGGAGCTTGTCCAGGAACAAGCCGCGGAACAATTCCGAGAGCACGGGCACCGCCAGCAAGAAGAGCGGCCGGCACGAGACCCACCTGCTTGCATCGAGCGAGAAGCCGCCGCCAGGCACGATCATGTGCACATGCGGGTGGTGGGTCAGTGCCGAGCCCCAGGTGTGCAGGACGGACAAGATGCCGATGCGAGCGCCGAGATGCTTGGGATCGGCGGCGATGGTGAGCATGGTCTCGGACGAGGCCTTGAACAGCAGATCGTAGATCACCGCCTTGTTTTGATAGGCGATGTCGGCGATCCGAGCGGGCAGCGTGAACACCACGTGGAAATACGGTACCGGCAAAAGCTCCGCCTCGCGCTCGGCCAGCCATTCCCGTGCCGCTGCGGCCTGGCACTTCGGGCAGTGCCGGTTGCGGCAGGAGTTATAGGCGATGACGGTGTGAGCACAGTTCTCGCAGCGCTCGACATGGCCACCGAGCGCCGCCGTGCGGCAGCGCTCGATCGCCGTCATCACCTTCAACTGGTCGAGGCTGACGTGACCGGCATTGGCAGAACGCCAGCCGCCCCGTGGTCGCGGAAGATATCCGCGACCTCAAGCTTTGGACGGAGCATTGCCGCGGGCGATACGCCGGCGGCTGATCTTCCTTGCGGTTCTTCCCAGCTTTCCTGGGCCTCTCCTTTGCGCGCGCCAGGTGGTCGAGCGGGCTCTCGACGGCGGAGATCATGCCGGTGGCGACGCGGGTATAGCGCGCCGTCGTCTCGGGTTTATTGTGACCGAGCAGTCGTGAGTTATAATGCACCTCGGCTTAACTCATTGAAAGTCAAAGACCTGCTGCGTGGCATCCGGTGTTAGCGGAGGCTTCCGACGCTTTCCGCTGGCGAAGCCTGCCAGGTCCTCAGCCTTGATCACCCAAGGCGCGCCCGCGCAAGCTTGTCGGCCTTTGATCTCGCCGCGGCGGAGCATACGCAGCGCCGTCATGTTGCAGACGCCGATGAGTTTGGCTGCCGCTTCGAGCGTGATCTCGCCGCGCTCGGCCCATTCGCCATCGCGGAAGATGGCGATGTCGTGGTGATTGCGGAAGCCGCGCACGCGCTCTAGCGTCCAGGCATTGCCGTGCCCGGTCTCGACGCCGGTGCGATTGAGCAGGCGCGCGATCTGCCGATCGGGCATCAGCCGCGCCAGCTCACGCACGAGCGCGATCGTGTCGTCGGGGATGCGTGGATTGTGCCGGCCGGCCGCATTCAGTCGCTGTTTCACTTGCAGCTCGGTATGATCGCCGCCTTGCCAGTGCAGGACCGCGTGGATGATTGCGCCGTCCCGGCGCACGACGATCTCCGTGAGTGCCGCGCGAAGGATACGCTTGCGCGTTGCGGCGGTTGCAGCAGGATGCGACCAGGCGCGCTCCAGATCAGCACCGAGCGCCATCAACTGCTGGCGCTCCGGCCCGCCGAGCGGCGGCGGACGACGCGCAATCAGGGCGGCGATCTCTCCTTCGACCTTTGCGACAGCCTGCAATGCCTCGTTCCAGCGGCGCTCCAACTCGCCGGCGACCAGCCGGTTTGCCGGGTCGACGGCGTCGTACTGTCGGCGCGCATGCGCGGCTTCGTAGCGCGCCTGCTGCAGCGACAGCTCCAGCTGGCGCTCGGCCGCGGTCGTCGTGCTCGATTGCGCCTCGATCGCTTTGAGCGCTGCCTCGATGCCGAGCGGCTTCAGGACGCGCAGGACCTCGTTGCTGATCGCCGCATCGATGCTCAAGCCGCTGATCGAAATGCAGCGCGCGGCGCCGTGGTTCGTCCGCGCACCGTAGCAATTGTAGCGGCCGAGCTTGCCGCCGTAGTGCACATGGAGCTTGCGGCCGCAGTGGCCGCACCGCAGCAGTCCCGGCAGCAGCAGCTCGCCTTCACGGGCCGCTCCGCGAGCGAGCTGCGCTGCTCATGCCGGTCGCGTTGTTGGCGATCACCGCGAGGTTCCGCTCGAACTCGTCCCAGGTGATGTAGGCGGCATGGTGGTCCTTGATCAAGACATCCCATTCGGCCATGGGCTTTTGCACACCACGTCGGATGCGCTTGCGTCCGCCTTCGACGCTCACGCGGCTCTTCGTGCGCCCGAACGCGTAGGCGCCGGCATAGATCGGATTGGTCAAGATGTTATGCACGATGTTGTAGGCCGGCAATCGCCACACGACGCCATGCGCCTCGCCGTGGCGCGACTTGACGGGGAACTCGATGCCCTCCTCTCTCAGCCAGATGTGCACTTGTCGTGCACTTTGCAGCTCGGCGAACTTGGTAAAGACCAGCTGCAGGGCCTCCTGCACGCGCTTGTCCGGGTTCTTCTCGACGCGATCGCGGCCGACCTTCACGTAGCCGGCGGCGACGCCGAGAACGAGCGCGCCGCGGCGAGCCTTCTGCTTCAACGCCTCTTGCGAGCGCTGGCGGAACATCGACAGTTCAAGCTCGCTCATCGTGCCCTTCATGCCGAGCAGCAGCCGATCGTTGGGATGGCGAGGATCGTAGATTCCGTCCTCGTCGACGATGAGCGTGCCGACCAATCCACAGAACTCGATGAGCGTATGCCAATCACGACCATTGCGGGCAAGACGCGACGCCTCGATCGCAAGCACGGCGCCGACACGGCTGTCGCAGATCGTCGCGAGCAGCCGCTCGAAACCAGGACGAGCGATGCCGCCGCCCGAGCGGCCGAGGTCGTCATCGATGACATCGACGTTGCTCCAGCCAAGCTGCTTAGCGCGATCGACGAGACCGTATTGGCGCCGCCGGCTCTCATGATTGTGCGCGAGCTGGTCTGCTGTCGATTGCCGGATGTAGACGCAGGCGCTGCGGGCGAGATGCTCAGCCGTGATCTTCGTCATTGCCGCTCTCCCGGTTTGCCGCCTTTGCCAGAGCCGCCGCGATCTCGCGCAGCAGAGCCTCCACGGTTGCCACGAGTTCGGCTTTTTGCTTGGGTCGCAGCTCGACGCGTGGCGGCCCAGCCTCGAACAGGCTTGGCTGGAGATTTTCGGATCGGTGCATCATGCTCTGCTCGCTCCGTTGTTGATTCGGACGCGAGCAAGCCTAGGAGTGCATCTACGTCGTTGCGTAGTGCGCGCAGGGTCGTGAGGGAAAACGCGGGTGCCATGCCGGTCTCGAAGCGGGACGCGGTTTCGTGCGTCATCCATGCCGGCAGGCACGCGAACGAGCCGTCGGGCTGGTGCACGACGATGAAACTCGACACCGCCGCGCTCCAGTCGCCGCCTAATGCGCACGGTCTCGCCAAAGCGGGGATGAAATCGGTAGGTGATGCGTGCTTCAGCCTGTTGTTCGCGGGCAGTATGTCGCCACTCCGAACAGCGCCTGGATAGTTCTGATATGGGTTTGGCGCTCGAGTAGATGGGTGGCGAAGCTGTGGCGTAACGTATGCAGCGTCACGCCCTTCTTGATCCCCGCAGCGTCGGCCGCTTCATGGAATAACCGATTGAGATGGCGGGTAGTGATCGGCCTGTCAGCAGACTTTCTGCTGGGAAACAGCCAACGTTCCTGCAGCGGTATTCCCGCATCGTGACGCGAGGGACGCACCCTCCACCATTGCCGCAACAAGCCAAGCATCTCCTGCGGCAGCATCACATTGCGATCCTTGCGGCCCTTCGACTGCTCGATGCGAATGATGCTCTGTGCTTTGTCGATATGCTTGACCTTGAGCCGCACGATCTCGCTTGCCCGCAATCCGCAGCCATAGCCGAGGCTGAGCAGAACACGCGTCTTGAGGCTTGAGGCTACCGCCAGCAATCGCTTCATCTCGTCGACGCTCATTACCAGCGGAAGCTTCTCCGGCTCACGAATGTGATAGACCTCTTCGGCCAGATCCAATCGCCGCAGCGTGACCCGGAACAAGAACCGAAGCCCAGTCATGATGCAGTTGCGGGTGCAGATGCTCACGCCTGTGTCGGCCAGGTGCAGCTGGAAGCGGCGGATATCCTCAAGGGTCGCTGTATCAGGGGATCGCTTCAGAAATGCCGCGAACCGCTTGCAGCTGCGGATGTGGCCTCGCTGCGTGCCCGCGCAGAGCTTGCGCGCATTCATGTCCTCGATCATACGCTTGCGCAGCGGGGTGATAGCCTCGGTTGTCATAGGGCAACTCCTGTCTTGGATGAGGTTGATTGACACCTCGATCTTCAAGACAGGATGCTTCCCCCGCTACCCGCGATCTCGTCCCTGGGGATAAGCACTCAGGTCGAGCCGCACCTCGCCACTATCGCGTAGCGATTTAGTGCCCTGGCACATTGCAGCCCAAGCCAATGCGGCGGCATGTCCGGTTTCGGCAAAAGCTGACATTTGATGGGCTCAATTGGCCTGTCAAAGCGCCGATGTTGACCTTCAGCGCAAGAAGAACGCGATCTGTTATTTCGGCAAAACGTGCCAAGCGTCTTTGTGCTTAAGTACGCGCTTCCATACGATGGCGGTCACTGGATAGCTATCGGGCCGCTTTAGACGGGCCAGTTCAGCTTGGATCAAAGAGTTCGCTTGTTCTTGGCTCATTACGAAAAACTGGTTAGGCCCTTCAGCGGGCACGAACGCCAAAACATAAAACAGATTGGCTTTGACGGGCTTGCGTTTAATGATCCACGGATTGGCCCGATACAGCCCCTTCACATCGATCAGAAACATTTCTCCGTTCGGACTGACAACCATCAAATCCGCAAGCGGCGTGGTGTTGCCCATGGTGAATGAGACCTCGTAGCCGCGCTTACATAATTCGCTGGCGACAGCAAACTGCGCAGCCCATTGCGTTTGGTGTCCACGCCCGGTCTTCAGCGCCATGCCCATAATCAACGGGATATAGCCAGTGGTTTAGAGGCCCGCATCGTGGCCGCTTTGAGGCATGAACGGGCGAGCACTGGTGGCCTGGAATTTGCGCCGGATCAGGGTGCAGCGTGGCTTATCGCAAGAGCGGCTCGCACATGAGGCTGAAGTAGACCGCTCCTACGTCGGGGGGCTTGAGCGGCAAGAGGAAAATCCGACTGTGGACGTGCTCGATCGGCTGGCGAGCATGTTGGAGGTGCCGATTGCGGAGTTCTTCCGTGAGCCACGGAAGGGGGCGACACCGCCTAAGCCGCTGCGCGGAGGCAGGCGGGCTCGAGGTTGATTTACGGTTTCGCATTTGAGCCTTTTAACCTTCGCGGGATCGCAGCCATGCGACAGCTAGTGAGCTACGCGTTTATCATCGCGAAGCCGGCCGCTATCCAATAACCGGGGGTGGTAAAACCGTCTCGCGTCGGCACGTCGGAGTTGCCGTTCGAGGATCGCGGTCCTCTCAGGGCTATGCAGACTAGGGCCACCGCAGTAGGATCGACCTCCGAGAGCCGGTTGACTTCCGGTCGGGCAGCGCGGGGCTCGGCTGCCGGCGCTCCCGTGCGATGATAAGGGGAAGGGAGCCGGGGATGAAAGCTTCAATCAAGCTGCTGCAGTATGTTTTCGCGCTCATCATCAGCGGCGCGGGGTTCGCCACCATGATCGTGATCCTGGACCACGCATTGAGGTGATGGGTACGCGGCTGTGCTGGTGCTGGTGGTGTTCGGCATGGGTGATAATGAGGTGGTCGTTCTTGCCCAATCCAACTACACCGGCCAGCCGCTCTGGTCCTCGTAGTTGACGCGCGCGCGAGCCCCGAATATCGCATTAAGAGTGCTCACGAGCCGCACGAGCGCATTGCGACTGAAAGCGAGCTTTCCAAAGCTTAGGCAGCATGCGCCCGCAGGCACAGCCATCGCAGCAATAATGCGCTTAGTTGCAGCAAGGGTTCTGAGCGGTACCTGAAACGCACGGGCGTGACTGTACACAGCCCGGCAGGGGGCGAGTGCGGTTACAGCTTATGTGCCGGTGTTCTACCATTGCTTGCGGCACAATCGCGATGAGCCGGCGATGAACGAGTTCGATGGCGCAGCTTACAACATGGCGGCCGTTACCGCGACGGTCGCACTTTATCGCGGGCTGGTCAGAAAAGGCGTCCTGGCACGAGAGGAAGCGATGCAAATCTTGCTCGACGAAGCGATAGCCCATTCAATTCAGACGGAAGCCCTGATGCAGCAACCAGGGGTGAGCAAGACAACAATCGAGATTAATCACCAATGCGAGGAAATCCTGAAATTCATCGCCGAACACCTCTGATGGCGCATCCCGCCTAATGCCAGCGGCCAGTGGCGCCCCCCTCGCCCCGCATCCCAGAATAATCACGACGCGGGTCACTCACCATAACATCCACATGACGACCAGGTCGAAGACGATGCAGCTGGTGAGCGCAACCAATAGAAACTTTTTCATCTCAACAACCAAGACATGGTGAGCTTTCCATCTCATCCTGCAATCAGATCCCCCAACAAAGGCTTAAAGACCCGGTATCCTGGTGCGCTTTCCGCACCCGCGCGAAGCGGCCACCATGCGAAGCCAAAGGCGGGGGGCAAGGATCAATATCACTCGTCAAGGGTTGAATGAGCGAGGTACATGTCTGAGGAGGTTGAAATGCAAAAGCGCATTCTGATGCTGGCGACGTCTACTTTCATTCTGGCGTGTGGCGCTACCTTTGCGAGCGCGCAGCAGGGACCGATGATGCAGCAGCAGGCACAACCCAAACAGCAGCAGGAGCGCATACCGCAGGGTGCCCAAATGCCGCGCCGTGGTGTTGAAGATGACCTCGACGATGATAGCGAGATAACGGGCTGGCACCACGGACTTGGTTGGAGACGAGACCGTGACTGGGGCCGAGGGGACGTGGGCTTCGGTATGATGCGCCGAGGAGACGGCATGATGGGTCCGGGCGGCATGCATTCCGGCATGATGATGCGGATGCTGTTCGCGATGATGGACAGCGACGGCGACGGGACCGTCTCGTTGTCGGAGTTTCAGGCGGCGCACGAGCGGATATTCAGGGCGATGGACGCCAACAAGGATGGCAAGCTCACGCTGCAGGAGATCCAGAACTTCATGCAGGGGACCTCCTTCTCGCGGCAGTAGGTCTCAACCCTATCGGCACGCTCGCCGAGCCGTGTTTCTTTGAACCTTTGATCAGAAGGGCGCGACGCAACTGCTCAAAGAGCGTCTGGCGAAAAGACCACGAGGCAGCTCGGCAGAACCGAGCACGAGCCGGCGAACGCCAACAGCGCGCGCATCACGTTAATGTGCATGGCACCGTCGCCTGGTCGTGACTACTTCGCCACCAGGGGCACGCTGGACAAAGCTCCCCCCAGCCCCCGTCCAGTAGAAATAAGCCCTTTGTTGCCTAGCCTGGATTTCCACGGAAGCAGATTCCCCTAACATTTGAGTCAGCAAGGGATTCATGAGACTCAGGAATTCGCTCGTTCGTGTTAGGCATATTGGTGCTCTGATAGCCATCCCTGCCCGGAGTCATCTTGCCACCCGAGACTCGAAAACTGCGGAAATCGAAGCGAGAAAGGGCAAAGTGACGCCGCGCAACAAGGCTATCAGCGCACCAACTTGCATAACAAGTTACGGTGGCTTCGGAGCGAAATGCCCGAAAAATGGTGCTTCCGAGGGACATGATGTTAGCCGAATCCATCTCCGTGGAAATCCAGGCTAGAGTACCTCACCCTGAGCGCTGGTTGCGCTGGGGGTGATTTTTGGCCGTGATCGGCACTGAGCAGGCACTTCCTGCGAAGGGGCTCGGACCAGCTACTCTAGCTCATCGTTGTGCGGCCGGTTAGGTTACTCCTCGGATCGCGCTCGTTATGGCAGCGTAGAGCGTGGAAAGACGTGTTCGACATTTACACCATCATCTTTCTGACGCTTGCGATTATCATTTTGCGTATTATCATTTTGCTGAAGCTGCGCAGCATTCTCGGGCGACGTACCGGCCGCGGACGGCCACCCGGTATTACCAACGACAATGCCGTCGGACCGCCCAGTAGAAGCACGGACACGACGCCCGCATCCGCTGCCGCTGAGCCCGCTGAGCCCGTCGACGGGGCGGAGCGCTGGAAACGCATCGCCGAACCGGGCTCATCGGTAGCCAGTGGGCTCGACGCCATCGCGCGAAAAGACAAATCCTTCAGTGCCAAGCATTTCGTGAGGGGGGCGCAAACCGCTTACGAGATGATCGTGCTGGCCTATGCGCAGGGGGATCGCCCCACCTTGCGCAACCTGCTCTCGCGCGAGGTGTACGAAGGCTTCGAGGCGGCAATACGCGAGCGGGAGACCAAGGGAGAAACGGTCGAGAGCCGGTTTGTCGCCATCGAGAAGTCCGACATCACGGAGGTAAAGCTACGTAATCGCACGGCGCAGATCACGGTGCGGTTCGTGTCGCAGCTCTTTTCCGTCACCCGTGACAAGGCCGGGAATGTGATCGACGGAAATCCGGAAAAGGTGACCTACGTCACGGACGTTTGGAGCTTTGCTCGCGGCCTGTCCTCGCGCGATCCTAATTGGAAGCTCCTGGCGACCGAAGCCGGGCAATATCCGGAGGTGGCTTAAGACGCGCTCGCTACACGAGACCGCCTAGATGCGGTTTGGTGTTACCCCGCGCCTTCACGAACTCAACAAGGTTTGTCTCGCTCCCCTGAAATTCAGCATCGACGCAGCCGCCGAGGCCGTAGAATCCTTGATTACCGGCAAATGTCTCGTGTCCCGTGTCGTCAACGAAAACGAGCAGATCGTCGGCCCCGGGCTTCAATTCTTCGTCGAAGGTCGGTTTCAGGCGAGACTCCATCGTCCGTCAGCCGACACCCGGCTGTCGCTCGCCATCGAGCGCGGACGCGTCGTGGCGCTGGAGCGGGGGTAGTGTCGGCGCGGCCCACAGGGCGCGTGTGCGCGGCGATATGCGCGGGGACCGCCAGCGCGAACATGCAGTCCCCTCCGATCTCCCGGTTCGGCAATAGCGGGGATAACACCCAAGAGCTACAATCGATAAATCGGTACATCGAGTGCGCGTGCGGCGGCAAGCAAACGTTCGTCGAGGCTCGCAAGCTCGATGGTCTGCATGCGGGAACGAATGTACTCAATCGACGCAAGATGCAAAGCGTCTAGTGTGCGCACTGTTACAGCAAAGGGCTCCAATGCTCGTGCAAGGACTGGCGGCGTCATTTCGACCAGAGCCACACGGCCGATCAGTGCACGAACGGCATCCCCATGACTGCGGCTAAGACCGCGCGCGTGAATACGATTCCAGACCTCATATTCCATAAGGCGGCTCGAAATAAGTGGTTGCTGCCAAATCGATTCGGATAGCACACTATCTTCCGCGAAAAGATGAGCCAGCGCGACGGAGCTATCCAGGTAGATCACCGGTCGTCTCGGTCGGATTCGATATCCTTCAGGAGATCGCGCAGCTTCATAATCGGTCTGCGCGGCGGCGGCCCGGCAGAGACAATGAGCGGCGGCGTCACCCAACCTTCTCGAACCGCTTCGGCGAGGAGGGCGTCGGCCGGCACTGTGCTACGGCCAGCCTGTGGAGGCCCCAGTTCCGCCACGACCCGGTCGCGGTCGGTGACCAACACGATCTCGCCGCTTGCAGCGATACGGACGTATTCGCTAAGCTTGTTCTTGAGCACCTTGAGGCCAACCGAGCGCATGGCCGATGGTAGCTTCCAGAAGCTACCATGTCAATTTGGGGCGAGCACCGTGCCGGGCCGCCGCCGCGCGAACGCCATGGCGGAGTTGAACGCATCCAGCGGTCTGGCCAGTACGACCTGCCGTACGCTGTAGGAATTCGCTCTCATTCGAACCCCCTCACCTCCGCATCGGTCAGGCTTCCGTCGAGCCGTCGTCCGAGCGCGGCGCTCGCCACATAGTCAGCCCTGGCGTAGAGCGTATGATACTCTCGGACATGCGCCTGAGCAGCGCGTGCCATTTGTAGGAGGCGCTGCTTGTCCGCAAGCGCAGACCGAACGGCTCCGGCAAGCGCACCCCTCTCCGGCGCGTAGAGTATACAGTGCTCGCCCTCGCGCAGGGGCTGGTGCCGCACGATCGTCGGATAGTTCATCAGCGGCACGGTGCCGGCAAGCGGCGCCTCGTAATGACGTGCGCAGTCCCAACCATATCCGCCAGGCGACCACGCCAGCCATGCCGCCGACAAGCGGCGGAAGAACTCGGCCGGTGGCAGACGTTCGGTCGCGATGTCGATCGTGTAACCTTCATTCCGCAGCGCGCGCAGCTCCGGCAAGCCATCGCTGCGAGCCGTGCTATTCGGATCGGGATTCCCGGCAAAGAATACATCGCTGCTCTTTTCCTGCGGCGAGAAGTCGGCCGGGAAGGAGAAATAGCCGTAGCTGATTGGTGCGAGCTTGCGCAGCCGCGCCCGGTTCTTCGTCTTGCCTCGCCACCGATGCCCGGGCAGGTCGCGGTAGGTAGAGCTGAAGAAAACGTGCCAGCGATCGGCCGGCAGCTCGCGCTTGAAATAGATCTTCGAGGCGTCGAGCAGGAAAAAGTTGTGCCGGCCAATCCCGAAGCTGTCGCCAAGATCAAGCGTGACGATGGGCACCTTGTGGAATAGATGCACCATACGCCACGCAAAGTTTGCGAACAGACCCAGCGGTGACAGCACATTCCACGATCGCAAAGCGGTCAGGAACGATCGGGGATGCCACGGCGCAAAGGGGGCGGCATGCACCACAAGCAGGTCGTATTCCCGGCGCCTTAGCTTGAGCAGGCTTTTGAGGTAACGGACCGGGCCGAAAGCTCGCTTGATGGCGCCGAACCGCCCGAACCGCCTGCGGAGATTACCGCGCAGGCGGATGCCGGTGCCGTAAAATTCGGTCTGCGCGGGCACCGCCAGCGCGAACAGACAGTCTCCTCCGATCTCCAGGATCCGCAACGGCCGAATAGGATCAATGGTTGACGTCACTGCCTGGGCAAAGGACTGCGAAAGTGTGGCAGAAAAACCAAAGAAACGTTGATCTTACCGTGTTAACCTACCGGTATCGATGCCGATCCGATGACATCGCGTTCATCGGCAAGATCTTGCATCCACCAGGGATTGGACTGCGCGTGCGATATCCCCGATCGTCTCCAATTTCACGCTCGATCTAGCGCCGTCAGTCTCCGTCTCGATCACGAGCGAGCTCTCGCCCGGCTTGATCGGAACGGCGATGTCGAATTTTTCTTCAATGTCATAGACGATCTCAATGACGCGCATTGACTCAGCCGCCAGACCCTCGAGCGTTGCATCATTTGTCAATCGCTCAATGGGAATCTGCAGGTTCTTCGCGACGATGCGCTTGACTTCCTCGAATGTTTCCACGTCCTGGTTCTCGCGACCCGAAAACTTTAGGGATGCCTAACTGTGATAGCCCGATTTGGCCCAGAGAGCCACTCGGTCCAAATCCAGCGGGCATCAAGGGCCGACAACGCCAGGGCTGCCGCTCAAGAATCACAGCGACTCGATCCGACCTGTCGCGCGCTATTCGCCGTACTGGCGCAATCTGGCCAGATACCTTCGCTGGCTTCGCTCGCTCACCAGCATGGTCAGCGCTCGCCACAGTAGGCCGACGGCGCGCACGAAAAGATGCGGCAGGCGCACGAGCCGCCCCGCCCACACCGCCGCGTGAATGGCGGCTGGCGACGCACCCTTGAGAGCCCAGCGATAGGCGACTTTCTCGCAACGCCAGAGCGTGCCCGCTCGCCACTTCTCCCGCGCAAACCATGTGCGCCACGGCGAGGCCTTCCGTGACAAAGCAAGTGCAACGTGCCGCCGGCCGAATGTATGCAATGGAACCTCACGTGGATTCGATGCGCCAAATAAATCTACGGCCAATGCAATGGCCGCCTCGCAGGCTTGCATCGCTCCAACGGTGCGAGCGTGCGCCGCAAGCGCTGCCCAGTCGACATCGGAGCGCGCGAGAAAGCGGTCGACCTCCAGCACATCCTTCAACGGCATGGTTGCACGCGAGATGCCGAAATCCTGCATCTGCCAATGGATGATGGCGTGAAAGGCGCGGCACCAGGGAGGCGGAAGCAACAGGCCCGCGGCGATCGGGCGTGCACGGTTGAACACGATCTCGGGCGCCAGCAACCAGTGCCGCCAGCCGAGATGGCGATGTACCTCGATCATCGCGACACTATCAGAGCGGGCATACGGCGCGTGGTGAAAATTGATGTCATAGCGCGCATCGTTGGAAAGGCGCACATAGCCGAGGCGATCGAGAAATAATGGAATATCGTCGAAGCGCTTCGCATCGACCAGCACGTCCATGTCGAGCATCGACCGCCACGCCGCGGCGTTATCCTCGTCCTCGATCACCCAGGCGGCGCCCTTCAAGGCTGCGAAGGCGAAACCCTCCTCCGCGGCCGCTTCGCCGAGCTCCAGCAATGCGGCCCTGATGGCGCCGTTGCGCCGCCGATTGGCCTCCCTGTGCACGGCGGAGATCGCGCGCATCGGCTTCGCGACCTGAGCGCCATGACGCTCGGCCAGAGCGTTGTAGAGGGCCGGCAGCACGCGCTCCGAGTTGGCTAACGCCTGCATTGCTGCGAACGTCTTCGAGCTTACTTCGGATGCAAGCGCGAAGCCCGCCGGAACACCCAGGCGTCCGAGCGCCGCGCACAGGAGCTGGAAGACTTCCTCTTCGCCCTGAGCCATACGGCGGACGCTAAAGCATGCGCCCGTTATATTGAAGTGTCGCGCGGCCGCTCTTGGTAGGGGCGAGTCGGGGTCCCAAAAAATGAAGGCATTTTTTGGGGACCCCCTCATGCCTCGCCTTCTCTGCTGCGGGCGACGCATGCGTCGCCCTTACAAATTTTCCTCTCGTCGACCTACGGCCGGCATCCGGCAACATCGCACCGTCGCTGGAATGCCATGGTTGCTTGTCTTATGGTCGGAGCGAATTGAGCGTGCAAATGCAACTCAAGCCGGTGTCGCATACTTACCGGGTCCATGGACTGACGCTCCGATGCGAATTTCCGTTGCCGGAGCTCGCGCGGCGAGAAGTCACCTTCGCCGGGCCGGCCGATATCAGTGTTCGTGCTGGCTCAGTCCCCAGGGCAGAAACCCGTACGCCTTCGGCCGTCCCGTATCTTCATCTTGTCGGTGACGCCGCTCTGTTCACGTTCGAGGACACCGGCCGCTATTGCGTGCGTGACGGAAGCGACGTCGTCGTCGACGCGAAGCCCGACGCGGACCCGGCGCTGCTTCGCCTGCATATCTTTGCATCGATCATGGGCATGATCTGCCACCAGCGCGGCCTGCTCGTGCTGCATGCGAGCGCCGTCGCATTTGGTAACACAGCGGTGGCATTCACCGGTCCGCCGGGCGCGGGAAAGTCGACCATCGCGGCGCATTGCCTCGCAGCCGGCGGCCGGCTCGTTGCCGACGACGTGCTCGTCTTATCGTTCGATGAACCGGGCGGCGTCCTCGCGCATCCTGGGATGCCGAATGTCAAGCTGTGGCGTGACGCGTTGACCTCGCTCGGCCGGGATGCCGACGGGCTGCGGCCGGATTGGTTTCGCGCCGAAAAATTTCATTTGCCGGCGGATGACGTGCAGACGTCGATCCCGCTGGCGCGCCTTTTTGTGCTGGATACGGATGCTGCCGCCGGCAACGGCGAATGCGCGCCGCTGCGGGGGCAGGTGGCCGCTTCCGTGCTGATTGCAAACACCTATCGCGTCGAGTACCTCGACGCGGCAAACCGGCGCGACACCCATTTCCGCGACTGCATCCGGCTCGCGTCGGCGATCGACGTGGTTTGGCTCCGACGCGAGGCCGGTGCCGAGCGGCTGCCGGCCACGGCTGCTGCGGTCATGCGAGGGCTGCGGCAGACATCCGAACGGGCGCGGGCATGACCGTCGGCCTCGACAGCGTCGTGGTGCAGGAGGATGAACCGATTGCCGCAGAAGTGGACGGCGAAGTCGTCATGTTGAGCGAGCGCGCAGGCGCCTATTTCGGGCTCGACGACATCGGCAGCGAGATCTGGAAGCTGATCGCGCAGCCACGGCGCGTGAGCGATCTCTGTCATTTGCTCGCACAGCACTACGATGCGGATGGGGAAACGCTGACCCGCGACGTCACGTCCTTCCTCGACGAGCTGCTCGCTCGCCGGCTCGTCCGCCTCGTCGACGAGCCCGCCGGGAAGGCGCGATGAAACACAAGACCATCGCCCGCCTCTATCTGCGTGAGGCCACCGTGTTGCTCGCCCTGGCGCGTCTTGCGGTGCGCTTCCTCCCGGCGGCGTGGATTCTGGCATGGGCGAGGCGCCCGCCTCGCCGCATCAACCGCTTTGCGCTCGCAGAAGCAGCAAACTGGGTGCCCTGGGCGATCGAGACGATTGCAGCCAAGCCTTGGATGCAGGCAGCCTGCCTACCCCGCGCACTCGCTGCCCAAGCCATGCTGCGGCGGCGCGGCGTCGCGAGTTGGCTGTGTCTTGGCGTTGCCCGCGACGGTTCGCAGCTTTCAGCGCATGCCTGGCTCGAGCTCGGTCAGGATCTGATCATCGTGGGCGAGGCGCAGGCACCGCGTTTCACGCGCCTCGTCGAGTTCGGCGGCGAGCGCGCATGATCGAGGAGCCGTCACCGCTGTCGCGTGTGGCTAAGCGGGGTCGACACGGGGTCCATACCTCCCCCTTTGGGGGAGGTCGACCGCCGGAGCAAAGCGACGGCGGTCGGGTGGGGGGAAATGTCCTCCGCAAAAGCCGGCGATCACCGCCATGCGCCCCCACCCGGCTCCCCCCGATCAAGTCGGGGGTCGCCGACCTCCCCCCTCGGGGGAGGTATATTCGCGCTTGTCTCTGGGTTATCGCGAACCTTCCTCTGCGATCACCCTGCCAACTCAGCGCGATGTGCGCTCAATTCGCCTCGCGATGAGCGGCATCGCCGGCATCCTGCGCTTCGACGGACGGAGGGTCGAACGGCGCGACCTCGAGCGCGTCGCCAATGCATTGCGCGCGCATGGCCCGGACCGATCGGACGTGCTGGTCGCGGGCGATATCGGCCTCGTCCACGTGCTGATGCGGATGACGCCGGAGGACCGGTTCGACCGCCAGCCGTGGCGCGGTGCGAGCGGAGCCATCATCACCGCCGATCTGCGGCTCGACAACCGCGACGAGGTGCTCGCACGCCTCGGCATGACGCCGCAGCATGCGATGGCCTGGCCGGACTCGCGCGTGCTCCTCGTCGCCTGGGAGAAGTTCGGCGACGGTCTGTGGGCGACGTTGCGCGGGCCGTTTGCTGTTGCGATCTGGAACCAGCGTGACCGCGCGCTGACGCTCGCCCGCGATCATCTAGGTTTGAACGTCGTGATGTTCCACAAGAGCGAGCGCTTCTTCGCCTTCGCGACCATGCCGAAGGGACTCTTCGCCGTGCCCGATATTCCGCGCGATCTGAGCGAGGAGAAGATGGCCGATTTCCTCGTGCTCAATCACGCCGACCACAATACGACGTTTTATCGCGACATATTTCGCGTCCTCCCCGCTCATCTGATGACAGTAACCGCCGATGGCGCCACCACGCAGCGCCGCTACTGGTCACTGGCGGATATCCGCCCGATCCGGCTTGCTTCGGATCAGGCGTATGCGGATGGCTTGCGGGAGTGTCTCGACCGGGCGGTGCGACGCCAGATGCGCAGCGCCTATCCGATCGGCTGCTATCTCAGTGGTGGCCTCGATTCCTCCGCAGTCGCCGCGCTTACCGCCCGCGCGCTCGCCGAGAAAAGCCAGCGCCTTGCCGCCTTCACCCAGGTGCCGCGCGAGGGCTTCGCCGGGCCCGTGCCGATCGGGCGCTATGCGGACGAGACACCTTATGTCGAGGCCATCCGCGCCGCGCTCGGCAATATCGACGTGACCTATGTCCGCAACAACGAAGTGGACGATTTTGCCGATCTCGAACGGCTGTTCCTGGTGCTGGAAGCGCCGGTGCGCAATCCGACCAATCTCGGCTGGGTGCTGGCGATCACCCGGATCGCGCGTGCGCAGGGGTGCCGCGTGCTGCTCGGCGGCCAGTGGGGCAATTTCACCATCAGCTGGTCCGGCTGGTCGCAGACCGCCGATCATCTGCTGCATGGTCGGCTCATCACCGCCTACCGCCAGTGGCGCCAATACTACCGCAACTCGCCCAACTCGCGCTCCGTCGCCTTCCGCAAGCTGTTCATCGAGCCATTGGCGCCGGTGAAGATAGCGAATTGGGCGCATCGGCGACGTCACGGGCCTGTGAAGGCGTGGATTAAGCACGCGCCGATCCGCCCCGAATACGCCGCCGCCATGGCGGTCGATGCGCGTGCCCGGACAGTCGGCCACGACTTTCTCTATCGCGGGCGGCGCGGCGAACGCGCGGCCGCCCTGACGATGGTCGACTATTTCGGCGACTGGAATGCAGCACAACAGGCATTCTACGGTGTGGAAACGCGCGACCCGACCGCCGACATGGACGTTGTCGCCTACTGCTTCGGCGTGCCGCCGGAGCAGTATCTCACGGAGGGCGTGGACCGCTCGCTGGTCCGCAGGGCCATGTGGGGCCTCTTGCCGGAGGTCGTGCTCGCCAACCGGCTCATAGGCCTGCAATCGGCGGATTGGTTCGAGAAGCTGGAGGGCCGTCGTGAAGAACTCCTGGCACAGATCGCCGAGCTTGCGACCTCGCCGCTCGCGCGCAAGGCCATTGATCTCGATCGGCTAGAACGCGCGGTTCAGACTTGGCCTTCCGAAGGGTGGCACAGGAACAAAATCATCGAGGAATATCATCTGGCGCTCACGCGCGGAATTGCGGGCGCACGGTTTCTGCGCTGGATCGAAAGTGCGAACACACAACAGTCTTCCGGCGCGGAAGCGGGTTGAGAGAAGCGATGACCCGTGTCTGCTGCGAATTACCGTACTCTAGGTCGTCATGGTCCGCGTATGCGGACGATCCAGTAAACAACGAACTTCCGATTTGGCAATGGCTTTGCCTCAATCCCACGCCGAGGCTACTGGATGCCCTGCCTGAACCGGGGCATGACAACCGAGAGGGTGAGAATTGGTGGTATAACCACGCCTGCTGCTGCATCATAGCATGACCCGATCAATCTACCAGTCGCTGTTTGCCGATCCCTACGGCACACCTTCATTGCTGCGCCGGCTGCTGATCGAGCAGGGCTCGCGCCACTGGCGCTCGTATCTCGCGACCTATGTACTCATGGGCGTGATCGCGGGCTGCACCGGCCTCTATACCTACATGCTCGGGCGGGTCGTCAATGGAACCTATTTCCAGGAGAACTTCTCCTTGGTCGCCACCCTGGGCGTGGCGGCAGTCACCATCTTTGCTGTGCGCGGGCTCGCTTATTACGGCCAGGCGGTGCTGCTCGCCCGCATCGGCAACCAGATCAGCGCCGACGTGCAAAAGCGGATGTTCGACAAGCTCCTGCAACACGGCCTTGGCTATTTCGGCGACACCCATTCATCGGCTCACATGGCGCAGGTCACCTATGGCTGCATGGGCGTCGCCTCGATTCTCAGCCTGCTGGTCACCGCCTCCGGGCGCGACGTGCTGCTGTTGATCAGCCTCGTGACCGTGATGGTGCACGAGGATCCGCTGTTGTCCATCATCGGCATCCTGCTCATGCCCACTGCCATGCTGGTGGTGCGCGACCTCACCAGGCGCGTGCGGGCACTGGCGAACATCCAGTATTCAGGCGGCGCGAGCGTGCTTCTGATGCTGCAGGAGACCTTGCAAGGGATCCGGGTGGTCAAGGCTTTCCAGCTCGAGGACCGGATTCGCCGAAAGGTGAACCAGGGGATCGAGCAAGTCCAAACCGCCGCCGATCAGATGGCGCGCATGAGCAATCGCTCGACTCCGTTGATGGAGATGCTCGGCGGCTTTGCGGTCGCTGCAGTGTTCATGTACGCGGCTTATCGTATCGGCAATACCGGCGCGACGCCTGGCTCATTCGTCGCGTTCATCACGGCTTTCCTGCTTGCCTATGAGCCGGCCAAGCGGCTCGCTCGCCTGAATATCGAGCTGACCAATTATCTCCAGCCGGCGCGCGCGCTGTTCGAGTTCCTCGACGCTCCCCCCACCGAGCCCGACGATTTCGAAAAGCCGGCGCTTGAGGTGCGCGCCGGGCGTGTCGAGTTTGCCGATGTCGTATTCGCCTATCGTTCCGGCGAGCCGGTGATCCGCGGTATGTCCTTCGTGGCCGAAGCGGGGCGGCGCACAGCGCTCGTCGGCGCTTCCGGCGGCGGCAAATCGACGGCGCTCGCGCTCATCCTGCGCTTTTACGAGCCGGAGCGCGGCGCTATCCTGGTGGACGGTGAGGACATTACACGGGTCGCACGCGGCTCGGTGCGCCAGCAGATCGCCTATGTCGGCCAGGAGACGTTCCTGTTCAGCTCAACCATTCGCGACAACATCGCCTGCGGCAAGGCAGAGGTGGGAGAGGAGCGAATCATGCAGGCTGCCAAGGCGGCCTATCTGCACGATTTCATAGCGGGCCTGCCGTCCGGTTACGACACATTCGTCGGCGAGAACGGCATGAAGCTGTCTGGCGGCGAGCGCCAGCGGGTCGCCATCGCGCGAGCGTTGATCAAGGACGCGCCCATCATCCTGCTCGACGAAGCGACGGCCGCGCTCGACAGCGAATCCGAGCTGCATATCCGCAACGCCGTCGCGACTTTCTGCAAGAATCGCACGACGATCGTGATCGCGCATCGCCTCCACACCATCGTGCATGCCGACAAGATCGCCGTGGTCGACAAGGGCATCGTAGTCGAGCAAGGGCGGCACGAGGACCTCCTGCGGCGCAATGGCCGCTATGCCGCTTTCTACCGGCTGCAGCTGGAAAACGCCGAGGCGAGCGAGGAAGGCGGCGACGCGGCATCCGCTTCCTGTGAGATGCCGGTCCGAGCGAACGATGAGACGATGCCAATACCTCGGGTCGCCGCACGATCGTAATGGCGCGCCTGCGTCTCACTCGTCAAGCGCGGCGCAACCCGCCGATTATGCCTGTCCTAGCATCTGCTCCCAGTGTCACGCTCCGCGCAGGCGGAGCATCCATGACGGCTGAGAATGGGAACCCTCCAGTGAGCACCAATACGGTGGCGTATTCACGCTCGAGCCACCGAAATTTTGCTCGACAATTAACTGCGACTCATGCATAAAGGGGCATCCTTCAGATGTGTCTTCAAAATCCCGGTGCGGATTACTGCGCCGGTTCGTCCCTCGGCGTCATTCCGGGGCGCCTGCAGGTCGGGCTTGCCGACTTGCAGCGAGCCCCGAATGACAGCGTACAGCGGTTTGTGACGCAGTAGCCTTACGTGCGGAGACTGTCATGCCGGCGATCCTCGATGCGAGCGCTGGGGGGCCGATGCCTGGGGAGAGACGCTTGCGGAACGACCTGATTTTGCCGGTTCAACTCAAACGCGAAAAAATCCCTGTAAATTTCCTGTTGTTTACAGGGAGCCTCGATTTCGCTCTCCCATCAGTTGTAATTGCAAACGAACGCGGGGGTCGGCTGCTGCGAGTGCCGTTCAATTCTACGATTGGCTGTCGTAGGTCTAATGGGCAACCATTTTTTGACATTTTCCGCAAACGAACCCAATTTCCGCAAACGAAGCCAATGGCAAAACCGTAGTGAAAACAATGTTTGAATATGAACGGAACCACCCTGGAGAATGTTTGGCCGAAGGAACCCGACAGCACACGACACAGGAGAGCATTTTGGCCGAACGAACCCAAGACAGCGCTAACTTCGGCCTCAATCGCCAATCTCTCAGTTGTCATGCCCCGCTTCAAGCGGGGCATCCAGTAATCCCAACCCGGCGGCTTGAGCCGAAGGCGTCCCAAACCCGACGTCCGGTGATTACTGGATCGTCCGCTTGCGCGGACGATGACAACCGACGGGCTGATGATTTCCTTAAGTTAGCGCATATGGGGCTTGACCCGCGCATCCATCTTCTTGCGAAAAGGATGGATTGCACGGACCTCGGGGTTGCCCGAGGTCCAGATCATAGATGTGTGTCAAGCCCGGCAATGACAATCAAATTCAACATGACCGGGAACCGCTTTAGGGCAGCGATCCCTTGATCCCAGGCCGTTATTCCTATCGCCCACATATGCTCTCGCGCGAGCGCAGCTTTTGGCTCGAGCCGGGTGCGCTCGGTTGGTCGCAGGGGGATGACGAGGACCGCATCTTCTATCGCGACGTGGACGAGGTGCGGCTCTACCGGTTGTTCATGCCCGGCATTGCGGCCATCGACAAGAAGGTGATGTGGCGTCTGCACCTGCGTTGCCGCTCCGGAGAACGGCTCATCGTATCGCCGCTTCACCAAGTCCGCTTTCGCTCCTGGGAAGATCGCTCGGCAACATACATCGCGTTTGCGAATGAGCTCCTGGAACGATTGCACAATGCCAATCCGCAACTCAAGATCACCCGCGAGCATCACTGGACCATGCGGCTGCGCCTGGCTGCCCGGCACAGGATGTCAGCCGTGGGCGGAACCATCCTGCTTAAGCTGATCCGGCTCGTTCGCAATCGCGATGCCGATCGCACTGCGAACGCCACCGCCCGGTTCATGCGCGTCATGGGGCCTTGGCTGCGTGGCCATCGGGTTGCGCGCAGAAATCTCGCTGCAGCATTTCCAGATAAGTCTCGGGGCGAGATCGAGATCATCCTGCAAGGCATGTGGGACAATTTCGGCCGGGTGATTGCGGAATATGCGTTTCTGGATCGATTGTGGGATTTCAATCCAAACAGTGCCGGGCCAAAACGCATCACCATCGATCAGGCAGATCTCGACCGCGCTGCGCGCATCCGCGAGATCGGAAAACCGGTCCTTTGCTTCGGGGCGCATCTTGCCAACTGGGAAATGCCCGCGGTTGCAGCGGCAGCGCTGGGTCTCAATTTGGCGGTCCTTTATCGACGTCCGGACTTTGCTCCGATCGCCAGGGAGATTCTCGACATCCGTACAAGATTGATGGGAACCTTGATCCCGGCAGAGCCCGGCGCTGCCATCAGCCTTAAATACGCGCTGGACAATGGCATGAGCGTGGGCATGCTCGTCGACCAGCACTTTACCGGCGGCATCGATGTGACCTTCTTTGGCCGCCGCTGCAAGGTGAACCCGACGCTCGGACAGTTCGCACGCCGGACCGAGTGCGCGATCCATGGTGCGCGCGCGATCCGGTTGCCGGGCGGGCGCTTCCGGTTGGAACTGACAGAGGCGCTCGTGCCGCCTCGCGATGGCGATGGCAAGATTGACGTCGCCGGCACGATGCAGATGATCACCTCAGTGATCGAGAGCTGGGTTCGGGAGCATCCGCAGCAATGGTTGTGGATGCACCGGCGTTGGCGCTGACGCCCATGGTTTCACGATGCGGCGACGCAGGTGAGGAACGTCTGATCTTGGGCGATGCCGGTTTTGACCACCGGAGTGAATGTATTCGTGACTCCCGGGTTCACTCCCCCGTCGGCGGCGCAGCCATTGACGAACTGGGTCGCACGAAATGGCATCTCGAAAGCAATGGTTGGGCGCTGCCAGGCGCGCCTGCTGCCGGGTGCCGTGAGGGGTTCCATTGAGCCGGTATCCCTAAAACCTTGTTAACGACACGATAGATTATCCGAAATTGGTTTTCTTAATGGTATACGCGGCGGTGGTATTGACGCACCAGCGGGCTGGTGGGCGGATTGGCGATTGTATCACGTACCGGGCTATGAAACGGGCCAGCCCGTAGCCCGCATGAGCGAAGCGATATGCGGGCCAAGAGGTAAGCAACTACCCCGTCTCCAGCACCGGCTCACGACCGATGAGGCGCGCAAGCTGACGCAGGCGCACGAACAGGCGCTCGCCGGCGAGCGGCGCACAGCCCTGGGCAAGCTGCAACACCAGCCGGCCGTGATCGACCACCATGGGGGCCTTCGGCAGCACGCCGGTTGCCGACGCGGAGACGAGAAAGGCCACGCGCAGCGCGGCGCCGAGCACGCGCGCGCGGTCGAGGAGCCTGGTCGACACCAGCTCGCGCAGCCGCGGGGAAAGCTCGTCATCGACAAGGCCCACATGGCGGAAGAATACCGCGAGCGCGAGGAAGGTGCGGCCGGGGTGGTCCACCGCGACGAAGGCTGCATTGGCGATGATGTTGACCGACTGCTCGCCGCGATAATCGGGATGGGCGCGCCAGCCGATATCGGCAAGCAAACAGGCCGCATGGCGCAGGCGCCGCTCTTCGCCGCTCTCGTCAAGCCCGGACGATGCCATGAAACGGTCCGTCCACGCGATGAGCTCCTGGCCGTGCACAGGCGCGCGGGAGCGCAGGACGTTGAGCTCGTTCGCCGCCGCAATCAACGCATCCTGCTCACGCTCCCTTGGCTTGAGCATGGAATAAAGGAGCCCCTCGCGAACACCGAGCGCGGAGATGACGACCTCGCGCGGCTGCGCGATCCGCACCACGTTCTCGAGGACGAGCGCGGCATAGGCGAGAAGCGGCCGGCGGGCATCGGTCACCACCTCGATGCGCGAGAGCGTCTCCGGATCGACGCGGTGCACGAGGGCGGAAAAATCGTAGGCCTCCTTCGCCAGCATCACGTAGCCCTGCATCACGTGCAGGGGATAGCCGGTCTGCCACATGTGCAGGCGCGCCAGCGCCCGCCAAGTGCCGCCGATGGCGTAGAACGTGCGGCCCTTTCCCAGCTCAAGGAGGCGCGCACGCTTGAGCGCGGAGCGAACGACCTTTTCCGCCTTCTTGATCGATCGCGACGAGATGTCCTGCAAAGCGAGGCCGCCGAGCGGCAACGTCACCCCCGGCTTCACCTTATGGCCATGAACTTCGGTCAGCTCGAACGAGCCGCCGCCAAGATCGCCGACGATCCCGTCCGGCTTGTGGAAGCCGGACACGACGCCAAGGGCGGACAGTTGCGCCTCGCGTTTGCCGGAAAGCACATCCACCTTATGCCGGCAGATGCGCTCTGCGTGCGCAACGAAGGATTTGCCGTTCTTGGCGTCGCGGCAGGCCGCGGTCGCGATCACCCATAGCGCCGCCACCTCGAGCCGGTCGCACAGGGCGCGAAAACGGACCAAAGCGCCAAGTGCCTTCTCGATCGCGTCCGGGGCGAGAAGCCCGGTGCTCTGGACCTCCCGCCCAAGCCCCGCGAGCACCTTTTCGTTGAAGATCGGCGTCGGGCTTCGGGTCAGGCCCTCATAAACCACGAGCCGAACGGAATTCGAGCCGATGTCGATGACCGCAACGGGCGGCCCGTGATCGAGGCGACCCTGGGCCATTTTCATCGGCGGGCGGAGATACCTCCCCCTGAAAGGGGGAGAGCCTGCCCCGGACTTGATCCGGGGTCGGCGGCCCCCGACTTGGTCGGGGGCAGCCGGGTGGGGGTCAACACACGGCAGCGACGACCGGCAAAGGCGCACGCGGAGGTCCGGACCCCCACCCGACAGCATTTGCCCCGGCGCAAGGCCGGGGCAAATGCTGTCGACCTCCCGCTTGCAGGGGGAGGTATGGAGTGTCCGCCCTGCGGCCGCATCATATTCAGCCGACCTTAGGCCTACACCCGATCCAGCCGCCGGAGCAGGCTGCGGGGCGGCTTTGCCTTCGATTTGCCGCGACCGGACAGGCTGGGATTGGTCATGAAATATTTTTGCACATTGAAGGACTCTTCGCCTTCCGCCGCCTTTATGCGAGTGGAGCTGCCATCGGGCAGCAGCTTCCAGCTCTGCTCATTGTCCTTGAAATTCGCCACCATGATCTGATCGAGCACCTGCTCGTGCACGGTCGGATTGAGAATCGGGCACAGCACCTCCACCCGGCGATCGAGATTGCGCGGCATCATGTCGGCGGAGGAGATGTAGACGGCCGCCTTGGGATGCGGCAGCCCGTGCCCCGCTCCGAAACAATAGATGCGGCTGTGCTCAAGAAATCGTCCGACGATCGATTTGACCCTGATGCTCTCGGAAAGCCCAGGCAGGCCCGGGCGCAGACAGCAGATGCCGCGAACCACCAGCTCCACCGCGACGCCCGCGCCCGAGGCGGCGTAGAGCATGTCGATGATGTCGGGATCGACCAGCGCGTTGTCCTTCATCCAGATCGCTCCGGGGCGGCCGGCGCGGACATGCTCGATCTCCTCCTCGATGTGCTTGCAAATGCGCTTGCGCATGGTGAGCGGCGAAACCGAAAGCCGCTCCAGCTCGGCCGGCTCCGCATAGCCGGTCACATAGTTGAATATGCGCGCGGCGTCGCGGGCGATGACCGGATCCGAGGTGAAGAAGGAAAGGTCGGTATAGATCCTCGCCGTGACCGGGTGATAGTTGCCGGTTCCGACGTGAATATAGGATGCAAGCGCTCCCGCCTCGCGGCGCACCACCATGGAGAGCTTGGCGTGGGTCTTGAGCTCGATGAAGCCGTAGACGACCTGCGCGCCGGCGCGCTCCAGCGCACGCGACCAGCGGATATTGGCCTCCTCGTCGAAGCGGGCCTTGAGCTCAATGAGTGCGGTCACTGACTTTCCAGCCTCGGCCGCCTCGATCAACGCGCGCACAATGGGTGACTCGGCGGAGGTGCGGTAAAGCGTCTGCTTGATGGCAACGACGTCGGGATCGCGTGCCGCCTGCTGCAGGAACTGAACCACCACGTCGAAGGATTCGTAGGGATGATGAACGATCAGGTCCTTCTGCCGAATGGCGGCGAAGCAATCGCCTGCGTGATCGCGGATGCGCTCGGGATAGCGCGGATTATACGGAACGAATTCAAGATCCGGCCGCTCGGCCAGGCCCAGGAGCTGGGAGAGCTCGTTGAGCGCAAGCACGCCATCGACCTGAAAGACCTCATCGTCAGCGCATGCCAGCGCACGCTGCACGAAGACCTTCAGGTCGGCGCTCATGGAGGCTTCGAGCTCGAGCCGGATGACCGACCCGCGCCGGCGGCGCTTGAGCACTGTCTCGAACTCGCGCACGAGGTCTTCCGCCTCTTCCTCGATCTCGATCTCGGAATCACGGATGATGCGGAAGGCGCCCTGCCCCTTGACCGTATAGCCGGGAAAGAGCCGCCCGATGAAGAGGCTGGTCGCCTGCTCGAGCGTGATGATGCGTGCCGCCGGCACGCCTTCGCCCGTCGGGAGCCGAATGAAGCGATCGATCTTGCCGGGGACGCGGATGAGCGCATCCATAGCCTTGCCGTCGCTCACGCGCGCAAGCGACAGCGCGATGGTGAAGCCGAGATTGGGAATGAACGGAAACGGATGGGCTGGATCGATGGCAAGCGGCGTGAGCAAAGGAAAGATCTGGCGCAGGAAGTGATCCTCCAGCCAAGTCTTCTCCTTCTTGCGCAGATCCGGCCCGTCGACCAGCACGATACCGTCTTCAGCCAGCATCCGACGGAGCTCGCGCCAGCGCTTCTGCTGGTCGCTTGCGAGCGCGGCAACCGCTTCCCCAATGCGCGCGAGTTGCTCGGCGGGAGTGAGCCCGTCCGGGCTTCTGACCGATATCCCGGCGCGCAGCTGCCCCTTGAGGCCGGCCACCCGCACCATGAAGAACTCGTCCAGATTGCTGGCGCAGATGGAGAGAAACCGGACCCGCTCCAGCAGCGGATGCGCCTCGTTTCCCGCTTCCTCGAGGACGCGACGATTGAACTGCAGCCAGGATAGCTCACGGTTGATGAAACGCTCGGGTGACGAGGAAAGCTCGAACTGGGGGGCAACGGACGGAGCCGGCTCGGCAAGCGTTTCCGGGCCGATTTCCTCTTTTCTGATAAAGGCTTCGCTCGTCTCGGCCATGGCGAAATCCCTCGGGCTTGCCGGCAAGTTGGCGGTAATGGGTGACACACCCATGACATAACGCGCCACGGCCGCATGGGTCGTCAAGCCGGGGCCGCGCGCAGAATCTCGGCAGCCAGGGCTCTGGTTAACGGCCGCTTCCGGCCCATCGATTCGGCATCGAGTTTTGCCACGATCGCCCGGGCGGCCGCAAACGAGCGCTCCATGCGCGTGGCGAGATATCCGATGAGGTGCTCGTCCACCGCAATCTGGCGATCCGCGAACAGCTTCACCAGCACGGCGCGCAGCAGCGTATCATCGGGCGGGGCGAGGCTGACGATGGGAAGAGCTTGCAGACGCGAGGCCAGGTCGCGGAGCGCCACTCTCCATTCCGCCGGCGGCGCGCGCGCGGTGAGCAGCACAAAAGCCGCATCCTCGCGCGCAAGATTGAGGAGATGAAAAAGCGCCCGCTCGTCAAAGGCTCCGGGAAGGAGATCCTCGATGACCACTGCTCCGGTGGCGAGCGTGCGCGGTATCATGCCCGGCTCGAGCGCGCGGCCTCCCACCACCCGCGCCCCTGCCGCATCCGCCCAGATCGCGGCAAGGTGACTTTTCCCGGAGCCTTCAGGACCGGTGAGAATGACCGACCTGTTCGGCCAAGCCGGCCAGCATTCGATCAGCGCGAGTGCCGAGGCATTGGCGGGCCCGCTCAGGAAATCCTCGCGCGCGAGGCTTTCGGGGTGGTCGAGCGCGAGCGCGAGCTGACGCGGAGCCCCCGTCATCGGATCGGCTCTTCTCCCTTGTAGAGGGCGCTGGCGAGGTATTGCCGCACGGCAAATCGCACGAGCACTGCGGCCATTGCCGCGAGCGGCACTGCCACGAGCAAGCCGACAAAACCCAAGAGATACCCGAACGCGAACATCGCGAAGATGAGCCAAACGGGATGTAATCCGACGCGTTCGCCTACCAGCTTGGGCGCAATGATGTTGCCTTCCACGAACTGTCCCACCAGGAAGATAGCCACGACCACCACGATCCATATCCAGTCAGGCCAGAATTGCGCGACTGCAACGCTCGTCGCAACCAAGAGCCCGGAGAGCGAGCCGATATAGGGAATGAAGGTGATGAGCCCCGACAATGCCCCAATCAGCAGCCCGAAATTGAGTCCGACCAGTGCCAATGCAAGCGAGTAATACAGGCCAAGCAAGAAGCACACCCCGAGCTGTCCACGCAAAAACCCGGATATCGCCCTGTCAACCTCGCGAGAGAGCCCGTGCACCGTCTCGCGATAATGCAGCGGGATACACGCATCGAGAACCTTCAGCATCCGGTGCCAGTCCCGGATCAGATAGAACGTCACGACAGGCATGATGATCAGGATCGAAATAAGCGATACCAGCGCCCGTCCGCCAACCCACAGGGAGGACGCAAAGCCGGTCAGCCAAGTCGAGGCATAGTGCATGAAGTCGGACAATGCCTTGCTCGAATTTGCGCTCCCCACCCAATTCGACCACGGGCGATCCGGAGCAGCAACGAGCTCGCGGATGCGCGCGACGTAACTGGGGATGTTGGAAAGCAGCAGCACGCCCTGCTGCACAGCCAGAGGGATAATGAGCAGAGCCACTGCGATCAGGGCCAGAATGACGATGCCGACGATCGACAGCGCGGCCAGCGTTCGGTTGAGACCGGCGCGCTCCAGGCGATCCGCAACGGGTGCGAGCACATAGGCAAGCGCGATTCCGGCGACGAACGGCAGCAGAACGTCGCGCAACAGCCACAGCAAAGCGCAGCCGGCGACGAAGACGATGGCCCAAAAGGTCACGTGCCGGTAATTCATCTAAAACTAACGCCGTGCTTCGGCAGCATTCATGTGCCGGACCCACTCGACGACATAGAAACCGATGGAAAGAAAGGTCAAGACGGCTACTAGCACGGTAAGCGCCAGGATGGTCCGCGCGAGGTCCCAGTCGAATGCGAGAGCAGCCAATATGACGCAAACAAGCGCAATTTGCGCGACGGTGTTAAGCTTGGAGACGAGCAGCGGCTTCAGCGCTATCGGCCGGTCGACAAGCCAAGCCAATATCACCGCCCCCACGATCATGATGTCGCGAGAGACGACGAGGATGACGAGCCAGCGCGGCACCGCGTCGATGGCGGCGAGCGCGATGAAGATCGATACCAGCATCGCCTTGTCCGCCAGCGGATCGAGATAGCCGCCGAGTTCGGTGCGCATGCCGAAGCGCTTGGCGAGAAAGCCGTCCACAGCATCGCTGATGCCGGCCAGCAGGAATAGCGCAAAGGCGATGCTCATCTCGCCCGCGCTGATTGTCCAGATCACGATCGGCACCAGCAAGATGCGGCCAAGCGTGATGAGATTGGGAATGCTCAACTTGCCCCTCGGGATCGATGCCGGGCCGCAGGCCGCGGTCCCCTTTTCCTCCCTTGTCCAATATACCCCCGATCGGGCCATTGCACAGGGATGGCTTACCGCGTATGGCGCGGTGAGCGAATGGCGAGAAAACGCGTTGCTGTCCTGATCTCGGGCCGCGGCTCGAACATGATCGCCTTGATCGAGGCCGCGAAGAGCCCGACCTATCCGGCGGAGATCGTGCTGGTCCTGTCCAATCGGCCGGCGGCGGCCGGCCTGTCACATGCGCAAGCCGCCGGTATTGCAACCTCCGTCGTCGATCACGTCCCCTATGGCAGCGACCGTGAAGGCTTCGAGCGCGCGCTCGAGGAGGCGCTCGAGCGCTACCGGATCGACCTGGTGTGTCTTGCCGGATTCATGCGGGTGTTGACGGCCTCCTGCGTGAAGCGCTGGGAGGGCAAGATGCTCAACATCCATCCCGCCTTGCTTCCGGCGTTCAAGGGGCTCGATACCCATCGGCGCGCGCTTGCGAGCGGCGTGAAGATCCACGGTGCGACGGTCCACTTCGTCACTGCAGATGTGGACTGCGGCCCCATCATCGCCCAAGGCGCACTCGCGGTGCACGAACAAGATACCCCCGAAACGCTGGCCAGTCGCGTGCTCGCAATCGAGCACCGGATCTATCCGATGGCGCTTGCTCTTGTTGCGGGGGGGAGAGGTCAGAGGTCAGAGGTCGGAGGTCGGAGGTCGGAGGTCGGATGACAAACATCCTGATTTCCCCTCTGATCTCTGATCTCGGATCTCGGATCTCTGACATCTGACATCCGAGACGTAAAAACCCCCGGCCAAAGGCCGGGGGCTACGGGAAGAACTCGCTGGCCGGAGGACCGGCCTCTCCCGCCCGGTCAGGACACCTTGATATTTTCCGCCGATGTCTTGCCGCGATTGGTCACGAGCTCGTACTCGACAGTCTGTCCTTCGTTGAGCGTGCTGAGGCCAGCGCGCTCGACCGCTGAGATATGAACGAATACGTCCTTGTCTCCGGTTGAAGGCCGAATGAACCCGTAGCCTTTAGTTGGATTGAACCATTTGACGGTGCCCTTCTGCATCGTCTGTCTCCTAGTCAGTGAAGTCTCAGAGCGAGTGGAACGTCCCCGCATTGCTGCGGATCGCGCCACGACCCGGATTTTGGCGTTATCCGAAGCGAATGCGCGCTGTCGGCACGCAACCGCCGGAGCGGCCAAAATCCGAATTGCGCGGTAAGAAATACGGAAAATGCGGCATTAGCAAGTCTGTCTGCGCAGCCTCATCGCGGGTTTCATTAAGCTCTGGTGAAGAGCGCGAGCGGGGCAAGCCGAGTGCAAGAAGTGCGACACTTGTGTCGCAAGCACAAACGCTTTTGCTGGCAGAAGCAGCAGGATTTCAGCGATATTTTCTCGCCGCAGCAAATTGAGTGGTTGTTCTCGCCGTTCCAGTGTCACGCGTGTCGAATTCAAGCTCCGGCTTCGAGAAAAATGCGCATTAAAACGGCAATGCCGTTCCATCATCTCTGTCGATGAAGGAGCACGTCACGGCCTTGTTCTTTTCACTGACCGCAAAGCGACGTCCGGGATCTGCGCTGTGGCCTGATCCGCATATCGCTGGCGCTCGTACAGGGCTACGAGCCCGGCCGCTTGAGAGCGTAACATTACTCCGCGGGGATTTTGGCCTCGCTAGTCGACTGCTTCAAGCGCCGCCACGCCCCTCCGACGAGGAGGACTAGGCCAGCCCCGAGCAGGGCGGCAAACAGCACGATGTAGTGGAAACCTTCTGCACCCAGCATGGGCTCCAGGTAACCCTGGATGACGGGATCGGTCGCGATCGTCTCGCCTACGATCCACCCCAGCAATGCAGCGCCCGCCCATACAAAGATGGGGTAGCGCTCGAGCAAAGTCATGATCAAGGCCGCGCCCGCCACGATCAGGGGAATGCTGATCGCGAGGCCAATTAAGATCAGAGCAAAGTTGCCTTGGGCGGCGGCGGCGATCGCAATGACGTTATCGAGGCTCATGACGATATCGGCGACGGCCACGATGCGGACGGCTCGCCAAAGATGCTCGACCGCTTCGATCTCGTTCTCGTCCTCATCCTCAGGAACGAGCAGCTTGGCGGCGATGTAGAACAGCGCCAGCCCGCCGATCAATTTCAGATAAGGCAGCAGCATGAGCTGGGCGATTACCACGGTAAAGAGGATGCGCAGAACGACGGCCACACCCGCGCCGAGAATCATCCCCCACAGGCGTTGACGCGGCGGAAGGCCCAGGCACGCCATCGCAATGACAACCGCATTGTCCCCGGACAGGAGCACGTTGATCCACATGATCTTGAGAAGCGCGACCCAGAACGCGGTCTGCCCGATATCGCCCCAGCCGCTCGCGACCATCGCAAGCCATGTGGCAGGATCGAACGTCTCGCCCATCGCAATCACTTGCGGATCCCCCTAGCCAACGATCTCGTTGCCGGAAAAGAACTGAGCAATCTCAACCGCAGCAGTCCCCGGCGCATCAGAGCCATGCACCGAGTTCTCGCCGATCGATTTTGCATGAACCTTCCGGATCGTGCCGGAGGCTGCTTTCGCCGGGTCGGTTGCACCCATGATGTCACGATAGCGCGCGATGGCATTTTCACCCTCGAGCACCTGCACCACGACCGGTCCGGAGGTCATGAATTCGACGAGCTCACGGAAGAAAGGCCTCTCGCGATGGACGGAATAAAAGGTTTCCGCTTGCTCGCGGCTGATGCGAACGCGCTTTTGCGCGACGATACGCAAGCCCGCCTGCTCGATCATGGCGTTGATGGCGCCGGTAATATTACGGGCGGTGGCATCCGGCTTGATGATCGAGAAAGTACGCTCCACGGCCATGCGCATCAACCTCACATCAGCGCAATGAGCGCGCGGGTCACACGGTGTCCCCGTTTACCTTCGCCAAGCCTGTCACGCCTACCCATGTGCGTTGCGCTGGAACGGGCAGTTTGTCGATATTTCCGAGATTATCCAGGCCCCCACCGACCTGACAACAACCAGCCCCGCCTTGCGCGATAGCGTCCAGGCTTCAACTTCCAGCGGGTTTTTTGCTGCGGCTGGTTGGCTTCGCGGGCGGCTGCGGGGCAGCCGGCGCTCGCTCGATCGATACCAGACGGCCGCCGGTAAAGCGATATATGCCGGGCCAGGGACCTGTAAGATAAGTGAGCACCAGGGAGCGCTCCCCGCGTCCGGTCGTGCCGAGCTCCATCTTCTCGACGGGGCCTGCCCGATTGACGACCTCACACTCGCTCATTGCCAACGCGATGCCGCCTGGCAGGAGCTGCTCGGCCTGGCCCTGCCCTGCCGTGGTTGCAGATTGGGCAGACGCGAGCGGGGGTCGCGGACACTGGCCTTGCGGTCCAACGAGATCTGCGGTCGTGACCGTTCCTGAACTGCTTCTGCCCCATGCCTGCGCCCAGTCGGAATTCTTCGGCAACCCATCCGGCTTGGGAGTAAGCGTGAGATTATTGAGACTAAGGTCGGCAGAGCACGCGCCCAGAATGGCAGCGAGCGCCACCATCACAACCGCGGATGCAGCCATCCGATTCTCTCGCTGCCTCGCCAACCGCATCACTCCCATCGCGGGCCGGGTCATAGGCCGATTTTGCGCCGGTAGCATGTCCTTGATCAATAGGACAATCGTCCCGACAAGTCGCTCACTTGCCCGATTCCGAGCCGCCTGCAGACGTTTGAGACTGTTTTCCCCGCTCGCCCGCGCGCAGCCGGGGGCCGATTCGGCCCTCGCGACCGCAAACATGCGGATCGCGGCACTTTGCGGCGTCTGCGCAGCGTGTGTGGAATCGGCCACTACCGGTCCTGCCTCGGAGGAAACAGCGTGCATTCGCGTCCACGCATTCGCATTTCGAGAGCTGCGGCCTGGCGCAAAATCCAGTGTTTACGGGCACTTTCAAGTGTGTGTTTGGGGGTCGAAGCGGTTCTCTGATGCTTGTGGTGAAACGTCAAATACTGTTCAGCGTGGCGCAAATATCACAGCCAAAGTCGTTGCAACCTGTTAAGAGTGGTCCACTCAATTCCTGAACGGGGGGTTCAAATGAAAAAGTTCTTACTTGGAACCGCGGCGCTGGTCGCGCTTGGCGTTCCTGCGATGGCAGCTGACATGGCGGTGAGACCGATAGCGCGGCCCGCTCCATACTTCACCTGGACCGGCTGCTATCTCGGCGTGAACATCGGGTATGCCACTGGCACCACCCAACAGAGCGCGGAGCCGGGATCTGTTCTCGTTGGTCCGACCACGTTCGGTCCCTTTGGCCCTCCCGCAGGACTGCCGGCGGCATCGGTGCTCCCGCAGGCCCCCTTTGTTTTTGGCCAGGGCGCGGACATTACGCCTCACTACCGCCTGGGCGGCATCATGGGCGGCGGTACCGCCGGCTGCCAGTATCAGGCCGGTGCATGGGTGTTCGGCATCGAAGGCGACGGCGGACCGGTCGACAAGGAAGGCCAGTCCAACGATCAGCTCCCGTTCAACCCGCAATACATAAACCAGACCAACGAGCGCTGGATCGCGACCCTCCGCGGTCGGCTAGGCTATGCGGTTGACAAGTGGCTGTTCTACGCAACAGGCGGTGTTGCCTGGGCCAACGTAGAAGAAACGGCTTGGAACGGCTGCAACGCTGGTCTCGTCGCGGGCTCGGGCGTAGGGGGAGTCGTCTTCCCGACTTGCGGCGCCTCGGTCGTGGGTCCAGGCTTCCCGCCCGCCGGCGTCATAGGGAACGCTGCCGGCCTCCCGGCCATCCACGACAAGCAGACCATGGTCGGCTATGCCGTAGGCGGCGGTGTGGAATATGCGCTCGGCTACGGCTGGTCGATCAAGTCGGAATACATCTACATCAACTTCAAGTCGAAGGACTTCTTCAACGGCGGAACAAACGTCTCCTGCTGCGTGGTGCCTACCTTCGTGAGCCCCACCAAGGTGAGCTTGTATGACCACACCTTCAAGTGGGGCCTGAACTACAAGTTCGACCTCGGCAAGGCTCCCGTGGTCACCAAATAACAATCAGCTACCACTGCATCAGCTACGCTAGAGCCTCGAGGCATCCGCCTCGAGGCTTTTTCGTGCGCCGACACCAAGGACAACTCTGGGCTCGTAGCGGCGAGGCATTGCCTCGCCCGCCCCTACCAGACCGGATGGTAAGCGATATCTTCCAGATCTAAGCGATTCGCTTCCAACGTCCCTGCTCGTCAGCCTGCCAGTATGTGACGTCGAAAGCCTGCGCCTTCGCATCGCGCCAGCGCTCGCGAGCGGCCGCGACCGCATCGGGGTCCGCCCCGTCGAACAGCAGCACGATACGCTCATACACTTCGGCATCGGCCGGTACCGGCGCACCGTCCAGGAGAAAACGTATCTCGGCATGGTTGGGGTTACTGTCATGAATGGTAAGGAGAATGGGCTGGTCGCCCGCGTGGGCTTCGCGCCAGGTGCCGTGGGGAAGGAAACTGTCCTCGCGAAACGTCCACAGGTGGGCATCGAGCGCGTCGATGCGCTCCTCCGAAGCGCCCTGCACCACCGCGCGCCAGCCGCGTTCAATCGACTTTTCCAGCAAGGCCGGGAGAACGCGCTCAAGCGGCCGGTCAAGATGATAGAAGACCATTTCCATGCATTAACCGACCCGAATGCGGTCAGCGGAGCCCCTGCGGGCGCCAGACCGCCATTATTCGTAGTGCTCGGCCACCAGCTCGTTCAATAATCGCACCCCAAATCCGGAGCCCCAGCTCCTGTTGATCTCGGTTTGCGGCGAGCCCATTGCCGTCCCGGCGATGTCAAGGTGCACCCAGGGAGTTTTTCCGACAAAACGCTGCAGCAGCTGTGCTGCGGTGATGGCGCCCCCATGCCGACCGCCGGTATTCTTCATGTCAGCGAATTTCGAGTCGATCATTTTGTCGTATTCGGGACCGAGCGGCATGCGCCAGACGCGCTCCCCAGTCTCGCGGCCCGTCTGCTCCAGCCGCTGTGCCAATTTATCGTCATTGGCAAAGAGCCCGGCATATTCCTGGCCCAGTGCGACGACGATCGCGCCGGTCAAGGTCGCGAGATCTATCATGATGCGGGGCTTGAACCGTTTGTTGACGTAATGCAGCACATCCGAGAGCACCAGCCGCCCCTCGGCATCGGTGTTGATGATCTCGATCGTTTGCCCCGACATTGTGGTCACGATATCGCCGGGACGCTGTGCGCTCCCGCTCGGCATGTTCTCCACAAGCCCGATGGCGCCCACGGCGTTGACCTTTGCCCTGCGCGCCGCGAGCGCGTGCATGAGGCCGACCACGCAGGCCGCTCCAGCCATATCGCCCTTCATGTCCTCCATGCTGCCGGCCGGCTTGATCGAAATGCCCCCGGTATCGAAGCACACCCCCTTGCCGACAAATGCGAGTGGTGCAACGCCGCGCTTGCCGCCGTTCCAGCGCATGATGACGGTCCGGCTTTCGTGCTGGGAGCCTTGCCCAACCCCGAGAAGGGCATTCATGCCGAGCTTCTTCATCTGGGCGGCGTCAAGCACTTCGACGGCAACGCCGATTTTCTTCAAGGCGGCGCAGCGACGGGCAAACTCTTCCGGGTAAAGGACATTGGCCGGCTCATTGACGAGATCGCGGGCAAGCAGGACGCCGTCCGCTACCGCGGCACGTCCGGCGAATGCTTTTTTGACGGCCGGGAGATCGGGAACGGCAACGGTGACGCGGACTTCCCCGCTCGGCTCCTCGTCGTCCTTGCGCTTGGTCTTGTAGCGCTCGAACGCGTAGGCGCGCAGTTGAATGCCCAAGGCCAGGTCAGCAGCTCGCTCCGGCTTGATAGCGCCTCCGGGCAAATCGACCAGCATAGTGGCGACATTCGCCGCTGCCGGAATCCTGCCCATCGCGGATCCACCCAGCTTTACGAAATCCTGAGACTTGAGATCCCGAACCTTTCCCGCCCCGATGACGATCAGGCGCGTTACGCCGAGGCCTGCCGGCGCCACAACATCGAGAACTGAGCCGCTCTTCCCCTTGAAGCCATCGGCAGTCGTCGCGCGCGATACGAGCTCGCCAGCCGGATCCAGCAATTTGCGCGCGGCTTGGCCGAATTTGACCCCATCTTCACAGAACAGGATGAGAACGCCCTTGGGAGGCGCAGTCAACGGGGCAAATTCAAGCTTCAGCGTGCGCGCCATGGAACCCCTGCATTTCGATCTGGCGTCTCAAGGTTGTATTGCGCCATCTAAACGCGGCCACTGATATGGGTCTCCGTGGCGCCATGCAACGCCCCTTGACGGGCTAATCGGCGCCCGCGCTACGACCTCCGGGCAGCAGCCGATTTAACGTTTTGTTGTGCATACTCAAAGGCTTTGCCTTGTCGAGGCCACTTTGTTGGCCGATCAAGAGAGCATAAGGGGGCTGTTGAACCGGCGCGGTATCGCGGGCATTGGGAGCCCGCGCGCGGCGGGTTTTGTCGCGGGTGGGGACGCGTAATCGGATGGGCTCGATCGGCCGGTATATCTTCCGTACCACCTTGGGCGCGTTCGTGGTCATCTGCGCAAGCGTGACGGCGCTGATGTGGATCACGCAGGCGCTGCGCGACATCGATCTGATGACCAACCAGGGCCAGAGCATCTTCGTTTTCGTCGGCATCACCGGCCTGATCATCCCTCTTCTCATTCAAATCATCGCTCCGATCGCGCTGATGATCGCGGTCTCCCATGTGCTCAACAAGCTCGGCAATGACTCCGAGCTCATCGTCATGAACGCGGCCGGTATGCCCCCGTGGATCGTATTTCGGCCGTTTCTTGCCGTCGGGGCCGTGGTCTCCCTGCTCGTTGCCGTGATCAGCACGTATGTATCGCCTTGGGGATTGCGCGAATTGCGGCTGTGGGCAACCGAGGTCCGCGCCGACCTTGTCAGCAACGTGATTCAGCCGGGCCGCTTTACCAACCTGGAAGCGAAGCTGACGCTGCACATCCGGGAACGGCAGCCCAACGGCCAGCTGCTTGGCATTCTCATCGATGACCAGCGAGATCCGAAAGAGCGCGTCACGGTTTTGGCCGAGACCGGCAACATCGTGAAGAACCAACGCGGGATTTTCCTCATCCTGCAAAACGGCAGCGTCCAGCGACACGAGACCGGACAACGCGATCCTGCGATGGTTCTGTTCGAAAGCTACGGTTTCGACCTCTCGCGGCTCGCGGCCGGCACGCAAAGCATCAAGTATTCGGTGCGCGAGCGCTATCTCTGGGAGCTCTATGATCCCGAAGCAACCGACACCCCCTTTGCCGATCAACCAAATCAGATCCGGGCGGAGTTTCATGACCGCATTACCGCACCGCTTTATCCGCTCGCTTTCGTCGTGCTGAGCTACGCCTATCTGGGCGCACCCCGGACCACTCGCCAGGGCCGCACGCTCTCGTTGCTCGGCGCGGCCGGAGCGGTGGCGGCCTTACGCGGGCTGGGTTTCGTTGGAATGATTGCGGGCGTGCATACCCCGCTTGCGCTCGTGCTCCCCTACATCGGCCTCGCGGTGGGCTTCCTCCTTGGCTACTGGGCGATCTCCCGCGGCGTGATCATCGAACCTCCGGCCGTGGTCACGGATTTCGTCAACGCAATAACCGAGCGCCTCAATCGGCGCCGGACCGCCATGGCGGGACAAACGCCATGATCGCCGGAACCCTCTCGCGCTATTTCGGATTGCGCTTCGTCTCGGCGGTGCTGGCGATGTTTGCGGGCACGTTGGTGCTCACCGCGATGATCGACTTTCTCGAGCTGATGCGTCGCAGCGGCGACATTCCCGACACCTCTGCGTGGCTCGTCGCCAAGATCACGTTGTTTCGCGTTCCCTTCATCACCGAGCGGGTCTTGCCGTTCACCGTGCTCGTCGGTGGGATGTTCTGCTACCTGAATTTGTCGCGCCGGCTGGAGCTCGTGGTCGCGCGGTCGGCCGGGATTTCGGCCTGGCAGTTCACCGCGCCGGCGATGATCCTGGCGCTGTCGATCGGCGCCTTCATGACTGCGGTGTACAACCCGATCTCCGCAGTCCTGCGCGAAAGATCCACACGTCTCGAGGCCGACCTGTTCGGCTACGAGAGCGGCTTTCGCAGCGCCGCGGCTGCGGGCTTCTGGTTGCGGCTGCGCAACGAAGAAGGCCAAGCCGTCCTCAATGCAAAATCGAGCCATCAGCAGGGGCTCCAATTGAGCGGCGTAACCGTGTTTCGGTTCGACCCCGCCGGGCGCTTTCAGGATCGCATCGAGGCCAAGAGTGCGACGCTCGAGCCCGGTGATTGGCGCCTGGAGGGCGCGCGATTTTACGTGAGCGGCATCACGCCAACGGAGCGCGACGTGTTTCGCGTCAAGACAACGCTCACGCCGGCACAGGTCGGAGAAAGCTTCGCGACGCCGGAAACCGTACCGTTCTGGAGCCTTGCATCCTACATCGATGCCGCAGAGAACGCAGGCTTGGCAGCCTCCGGCTATCGGTTGCAGTATTATCAACTGCTGGCGCAACCGTTCTACCTTCTGGCCATGGTGCTGCTCGCTGCGGCGGTCAGCTTGCGGTTCTTTCGAATGGGCGGCGTCCAGAAGGTCGTGCTTGGCGGGATTGGCGCGGGATTCTTCCTCTACGTCCTGGCAAAGATCACGGGCGACCTGAGCAAAGCCGGAATGATGGCCCCTACCGCCGCAGCGGCGCTGCCGGCGGCACTAGGCGGGCTGACCGGGCTCGTGGCGCTGCTTTATCAAGAGGACGGATGATGGGGCCTTGCACCGTCCTCAGTTCTCGCTGGCAAGCTCGCATGCGGGGCCGGACAGTCATTGCGCTTTTTGCTCTCGCATTCCTCGCCGGCTGCCTGGTTGCGACGCCCTCGTCTGCACAGGTTCTGGCATTTCCCCCACGCGAGAAACCAATCCCCAGAACGGCGCCCACCGGCGGGCAAGATCAGATGCTCGTTCGTGCCCAGGAGATCAATTACGACTACTCCAACGAGCGGGTCTCTGCGGTCGGCAATGTGCAGCTCTATTACGGCGCTGCCACGCTCGAAGCCGACCGCGTGATCTATGACCAGAAAACCAAACGTTTGCACGCGGAAGGAAATGTCAGGCTCACCCAGCCGGACGGCACCATAACCTATGGCGAGATCATGGACCTGAGCGATGACTTTCGCGACGGGTTCGTCGATGCGGTGCGTGCCGATGCCCCCGAGCAGACCCGTTTCGCCGCTACTCGAGCCGAGCGCTCGGGATCAAACTACACGGTCTTTTACAGCGGCGTCTATACCGCCTGCGAGCCCTGCAAGGACGATCCGACGAAACCGCCGAAGTGGCAGGTCAAGGCGGAGCGGATCGTGCACGATCAGGCGGAAAAGATGATGTATTTCGAAAGCGCGCGGCTGGAGCTCGCCGGCGTGCCCTTCGCGTATGTCCCCTATTTCTCCGCCCCCGATCCGACCGTGAAGCGCAAGACCGGTTTCCTGGTGCCGTCCTACAGCACGAGCTCGGTTTACGGCGTTGGCGTCTCCATTCCGTATTATCTCGCGCTCGCTCCGGATTACGACGCCACCTTCACCCCCATGATCACCACGAGACAGGGGCCCGTGTTGCAGGGCGAGTGGCGTCAACGGTTGATGGACGGCTCTTATATGATTCGAGCAACCGGTGTCTTTCAGCTCGACAAGGGTGTCTTTCCGACCAACAGTGATGGATATCGCGACTGGCGCGGCAGCGTGGAATCCTCTGGGCAGTTCAATCTTGGGTCGCAATGGGTCTGGGGCTGGGACGGCACGGCGCTGTCGGACAAGAACTTTCTGTATGACTACGGCCTGATCAACAACCTGCAGGCGGCGAGCTTGCTCAAGCTGGTTCCGGATTTCGCGCTGTCGCAGGCCTACATTGCGGGTCGCGGCGAGCGCAGCTATTTCGAAGCACGCGCGATGTACTTCTATGGCTTATCGTCCGCAGACGTGCAAGGCGAACTGCCTATCGTGCACCCCGTCATCGACCATGATTTTGTAGCAAAGGATCCGGTTCTCGCGGGCGAGCTGGAGGTGCGCAGCAATCTGACAAGCTTGTCCCGACAGACCGCCAATTTCGATCCGATCTCCACGCTCGCTCAGGCCAGCAATGCCTGCGGCCTGACCACCGCCGATACTGCGCTCATCAATCGCAGCAATTGCTTGCTGCGGGGGGTACCAGGCGACTATACGCGGCTTTCCAGCGAAATGTCCTGGCGCCGCACCATCGTCGATCCGTTGGGCGAGCTCTTCATCCCGTTCGTCATGGTCCGAGGCGACGCAGCCAACATCAATGTCTCGGATCAGGCCGGCGTGTCGAACTATATTCATGTGGGGCAAGAAGACATCGGACGTGTGATGCCGACGGCGGGGCTCGAATACCGCTATCCGCTCATCAATGTACAGCCATGGGGCACGCAGACAATCCAGCCCATGGCTCAGCTCATCTTCAGGCCCAATGAGACCCAGGTGGGAGCCTTCCCCAATGAAGACGCGCAAAGCCTGATCTTCGACGATTCGAACCTGTTCAAGGTGAACAAGTTCTCCGGCTGGGATCGCGTGGAAGGCGGCGGCCGCGCCAATGTGGGCGTGGAATACACCGCACAATTCAATCGCGGCGGCAACGTCAATGTTCTGTTCGGAGAATCCTACCAGCTATACGGACAGAACTCTTTTGCCCTGGGCGGCACGACCAATACCGGGATCGATACCGGCCTCGACACCAGGCGGTCAGACTACGTGGCACGCGCCTCGTATCAGCCGAACGCGACCTTGACGCTGACCTCGCGGTTTCGATTCGGCGAGAGCGATTTCACGTTGAAGCGCACCGAGCTCGAGGCGACCACCAATTTCGGGCGCTGGACCACCCAGGTGATGTACGGCGATTACGCCGCCCAGCCCGAGATCGGGTTCCTCAACCGCCGCGAGGGAATCCTCGGCAGCGCCCGTCTGAAGGTGACGGAGAACTGGGTTCTGCTCGGCGCGGTGCAATATGACCTGATCGCCCGCAGTCTAAGCCAATCCCAGTTCGGCCTGGGCTACATCGATGACTGCCTCATCTTGGCCCTGAATTACATTACTAGCTATGCCTACAGCGGGAGCGTCTCGGTCAATCATACCTTCATGATGCAGATCACGTTGCGCACGCTGGGAGGAAGCACAAGCAATCAGAGTCCGACAACCGGCGGAAGCGGGGTAGGACTCCCCGGACTGCACTGAAGCATTGCGACAAGAGCGAAGAGAAGCAACGCGGGTGAGGGAAACGCAAGCGCCGGGAGACGGCGCCTCGACGGGGTACCGATGCTAAGAAGAATCCTGATCCACTGCGGTCATTGCTCAGCGGCCATGCTGCTCGGCGCGGCCTTGGTGTTGCCGCGCGCTGCCCAGAGCCAACAGGTCGTCGTCGTCGTCAGCGGAGACCCAATTACTGCGCTCGACATCGAGCAACGCTCCAAGCTCGATCAATTGTACCTGCACAAGATCCCTCCGCGCCAGGAAGTGCTCGAAGAGCTCATCACCGAGACGCTCAAGATCAAGGAAGGCAAAAAACTCGGATTCGAAGTTCCAAACAACGAGGTGGACAGTGCCTTCGTGACCATGGCGAGCCGGATGCGGCTTACCGGCGATCAGTTGACCGAACTGCTGGCGAAATCCGGGATCACCCCGGCAACTCTGAAGCACCGGATCAAGGCCGATATCACCTGGCCTCAACTCGTCCGCGGGCGCTACCAAGCGAGCCTGCAAGTCGGCGAGAAAGAGATTGTCACGGTGACGGAGAACAAGCCGGAAGAGACCGTGGGCTATGATTACACATTGCGCCCCATATTGATCATCATTCCACCGGGTTCGCCGGAAAGCTTCATCGAAGCACGCAAGCGTGATGCCGAGTCCTTGCGCGCGCGGTTCCAAAACTGTGAGGAGGGCCTTGCATTTGCGCGCGCACTCAGGGATGTCGCGGTCCGCGAGCCGGTGAGCCGCAGCTCGGCCGATCTTCCCCCCGAGTTGCGCAAGGTGTTGGACGACATCGAGCTGGGCAAGCTCACGCCGCCGGAGACCACAAAGCTCGGGATCGAGATGTTCGCGATCTGCGCAAAGAAACCGTCTGCGGCCGACAATACTCCCGGAAAGCGCCGGGCGCGAGAAGCGGTGGTTGCCGAGCGCTACGAGCAGCTGTCAAAGCAATATCTCAACGAGGTTCGTCGCGGCGCGATGCTCGAATACAAGTAGGTCGGATGCCGCGTCCTTTGGCCCTGACCATCGGTGAGCCTGCTGGCATCGGACCCGACATCACGTTTGCCGCCTGGCACCAGCGCGCGGAGCTTGGGCTGGCGCCCTTTTATCTTCTCGCCGATCCGACGTTCATCAGGACGAGGGCGAGGCAGATTGCCCCAAACACGCCAATCTCGGTGGTCGAGCCCTCGGCAGCATCCACGGCCTTCAGCGATTCCCTGCCGGTCGTTGACGTCGGAGTCCATATCACGGCCGAGCCTGGCCGACCCGACCAGTCCAGCGCTCCGGCGGTCCTTGCCGCGATCCGTCGTGCAGTTGCTGACGTCGGCTCGGGCGCCGCCGCTGGTATCGTGACCAACCCCATCGCCAAGAACGTTCTCTATCGTTCCGGATTTGGCGAGCCGGGGCATACCGAGTACCTGGCGAGACTGGCCATGGAATTGACCGGCATCCCGGCGCGTCCCGTCATGATGCTTTGGTCTCCGGAACTGGCCGTTGTTCCGGTGACCATTCATCTGCCGTTGAAGGAAGTCGTCGCTGCACTGACCACTGACCTTATTGCTGAGACGGGGCGTATCGCGGCGCGAGATCTTCGGGATCGGTTCGGCATCGCGCGTCCTCGGCTCGCCGTGGCAGGGCTCAACCCTCACGCCGGCGAAGAAGGTGCGTTGGGAGATGAGGACATTACCGTGGTGCGTCCCGCCGTCGAACGCCTCAGGGCGGAGGGCATGGACGCTGTGGGGCCCTTGCCCGCCGACTCGCTTTTCCACCGCGACGCCAGGGCTCGCTATGACGTGGCACTCGCCATGTATCACGATCAGGCATTAATCCCGATCAAGACCCTTGCCTTCGATCATGCCGTAAATGTCACGTTGGGACTGCCGTTCGTCCGCACCTCCCCCGATCATGGCACCGCATTCGATATTGCGGGCACCGGTCGCGCCCGTCCGGGGAGCTTGATTGCTGCGCTTCAGCTTGCATCGCGGCTGACTGACAAAGCGGGGGCGCATGTCGCCAGCCCGGCATGAGCGCGATTGACGATCTTCCCCCCTTGCGGGAGATCATCCGCCGATACGATCTCAGCGCCAAAAAATCGCTTGGACAGAATTTCCTTCTTGATTTCAATCTTATCAACAGGATCGCACGGTCGGCCGGTCCGCTCGCCGGCGTAGATGTCATCGAGATCGGCCCAGGGCCGGGCGGCCTTACGCGCGCATTGCTTGCCCAGGGCGCACGCACGGTGATTGCGGTCGAGCGCGATGCCCGCGCGATCGCCGCGCTTGAAGACATAGCGTCGCGAAATCCCGGCCGCCTCGAAATCATCCCCGGCGATGCACTCAAGGTAGATTTCCGTAACTTGCTGCATGGAAGGCGAGCCCGGATCGTTGCAAATCTGCCCTACAACATTGCATCGGCATTGCTGGTCGGTTGGCTCAGCATTGAGCCCTGGCCGCCCTGGTACGATCGGCTCGTACTAATGTTTCAGCGCGAGGTTGCTGATCGAATCGTGGCCGGCCCCGGCGGCAAGAGCTATGGTCGCCTGTCCGTGCTGGCGGGCTGGCGCAGCGAAGCTCGCATTCTGTTTGATATCTCGCGCACGGCATTCGTTCCTCCGCCCAAGGTAAGATCGGCGGTTGTCAGCCTGGTTCCGCGCCAGACGCCACTTGCGTGCGATCGCCTCGCGCTCGAACGCGTCACCGAGGCCGCCTTCGGGCAACGGCGCAAAATGCTGCGACAGAGCCTCAAACGCCTCCTCCCCGATCCCTCGACTTTGCTCGCCACGGTGGGTATTGAGCCCACCGCACGCGCGGAAGAGATATCGATGGCGGGGTTCGTCGCGCTCGCGCGCGCCTTTTCCAACGCAATCGGGCAGGATGCATCATGAGCATGCTCCGCCACCAATCCTTGCCTGACTATGGCGAGGCACAAGCAGCCCTTGAAGCACTGCGGGCGGGGCGGGTAGTGGGGCGCACGGTGCTCTTGCCGTGATAGTCACTCCAGGTTCTGTACCTGCTCGCGGAACTGCTCAACGACGGTCTTGAGCTCCAGCCCGATATTGGTCAATTCGACGTCGTTCGATTTGGAGCACAGCGTATTGGCCTCCCGATTGAGCTCTTGTGCGAGGAAGTCGAGTTGGCGGCCAATCGCGCCCCCATTTGCGAGTAGCTTTTGTGCCTGCGCGACGTGGGAGGCGAGCCGATCGAGCTCCTCACGGATATCGGCTTTGCTGGCGATCAAGATAGCTTCCTGGTGCAAGCGATCGGGATCGAAGCGGTTTGAGCCTTCGAGCAGCATCGCGATCTGCTCGGCGAGCCGGGCCCTGATGGCCTCGGGCCGGCGACCGGGTGCGCCCTCCGCCCGTGCGGTCAGCGCCTGAATTTCACTCAGGCGTTGCGAGAGCACGCGCTGCAAAGCCTCACCTTCATGGCGGCGCATCCTTGCCAGATCGGCGACAGTGTGCTCGAAGCCGGCAATGACCGCTGCCTCGGCTCGCGCGCGACCTTCCTCGTCCTCCTCCTGCTCCGTTACTTCCATTACCCCCTTGAGTGACAGAATACCGTCGAGTCTCGGCTCGGCGGCCTGCAGCTGACCGGCAAGACTCCGGATGCTCGCAAGCACGGCGGCCAGTACCCCTTCGTTGATCCGCACCACGGGGGCGACGCCCTGCCGCTCAACGCCCAAGGCGGCGTAAACCGTGCCGCGCGCGAGTACCTGCGCGCCGGCATTGCGCACCGGCGCCTCCACCGGATCCCAGCCCGGCGGCAGCCGCAGGCGCAGATCAAGCCCTTTTGCGTTTACCGATTTCAATTCCCAGGTCCAACTGTAGACACCGCAGAGCCCGTGGCCCCGCGCAAACCCGGTCATGCTTGACAGCGGCACGGTCGGCGAGGCCTTGCAGTCTACTGGGCTGAGATACCGGCGGCTTTGTGTGAGCCGCTTGCGCTGCGTTTGCCGCGCGAGCCCGGCGCGGCGGGTGCCGGCGCCGCGCGTGGACCCGCGGGAGACTGCACCTCCGGCGCCGGAGCCTCCGTCTTCTGCTCATGCTCGATCCCTCGGAGGCGAGCCACATTCTTCAGATGCTGCTCGTAGGTATCCGCAAAAACGTGACCGCCGGTGCCGTCGGCGACAAAGTAGAGCTCCTTTGTACGCGCCGGATTGGCTGCGGCCTCAATGGAAGCACGGCCGGGATTGGCAATGGGACCGGGCGGCAGGCCGTCGATCACGTATGTGTTGTAGGCCGATGGCTGTGCGATATCGCTCTTCGTGAGCGGTCGACCGAGGGAGCCCTTCCCGAACACAAGCCCATAGATGATGGTGGGATCCGATTGCAGCTTCATCTTCTGCTTCAACCGGTTCGCAAACACGGCCGCCACACGCGTACGCTCTTCGGGTCTGCCGGTTTCCTTCTCTATGATCGAGGCGAGGATAACGAGCTGGTCAGGAGACTTGAGCGGCAGATCGGGATTGCGCCGCTCCCACGCTTCCCGCAGCAGCCGATCTTGCGCTTGCCGCATCCGCTGTATCATCTGCTCACGGGTGAAGCCGCGATTGAAATTGTAGCTGTCCGGCAGAAGGCTGCCCTCTCGCGGAACCTCTTTCACGTTCCCGGTAAGGATCTCGCTGTCCAGAAGACGCGCCACGATCTGCTCGGACGTAAGGCCTTCTGGAATCGTGATCTGGTGTTGCACCACTTTGCCCTGGGCGATCGTTTCGATGACATCCCGCAGGCTGGCCTGCTTCGTGAACATATACTCGCCGGCCTTGAGGTCCGATCGTGCATTGAGCGCAAGCACGCCGCCGAGAAAGATCAGCCGATGCTCGTCAATGACCCCTTCACGGGTAAGCAGATCGGCGATGTCCATTATGCCGGCCCGGGCCGGGATGGTGACGATCTTGTCTTCCTGCAAGGGTCCCGGGGTTTCCAGCCGGCTTTTGCCCAGCACGACTGCCCCACCCCCCACGATCAGAACCAGGATGAGAAGCGTGAACACAGCATTGCCGATCATGACCATTGGACTACGCGCCCGCCGGGATGGACGCACAGGACGGCTCGCGGCCGCGACATAATCCGGCTGCAAGGCCGTGCGTGGACTGCGCGGCGTGATGCGTTTGGGCTCCATGCGCGATCCACCCAGCTCCCTCTGGCCGGCCATCACCGGCTGTGGCTCTCCGTCCAGGGATCTGGACGGGCAACTCCGTTCACTGCCTTCGCGCAGGGCCTCGCAACCCCCGCTGCGCTGGAACTGGTCAGTCTAGCTGCGGCAACCGAGCTGGTACAGACGAAATCTCCCCCCGCGACGTTTTGATGTCGAGCCAGGTGCTGCTCCGCCATGCGTCGGCCATCCGATGCCGTCCGACGCGAATATGGCCAAAAATGGGAACGCGGACGGTATCGTCAGCCTTTGATGCGGCGAAACACCAAAGACGCATTGGTGCCGCCGAATCCGAAAGAGTTGGAAAGCGCCACATCCACCTCACGTTTTTTCGAATGATGCGGCACAAGATCGATGGCCGTTTCGATTGATGGGTGATCGAGATTCAGCGTGGGCGGCACTATCCCGTCGCGCATGGCAAGAATTGAGAAAATCGCCTCAACAGCCCCCGCCGCGCCCAGGAGGTGACCGATCGAGGATTTGGTGGACGACATGGATATGCGTCCCGCAGCGTTGCCGACGAGGCGCTGCACTGCGGCAAGCTCGATCTCGTCGCCCATTGGGGTCGAGGTGCCATGCGCGTTGATGTAGTCGATCTCCACAGCGGAGATGCCCGCGCGCTTGATCGCTGCATCCATGCAGCGCAATGCCCCATCACCGTCCGGAGCAGGCGCGGTGATGTGGTACGCATCTCCGGAAAGCCCATAACCGATCAGCTCGGCGTAGATCTTTGCTCCGCGCTGTTTCGCGTGCTCGTAGGTCTCGAGCACCACGACGCCGGCACCCTCGCCGATGACGAAACCATCGCGATCCCGATCATAAGGGCGGGAGGCGCGCTGCGGCGTGTCATTGAATGAGGTTGACAGTGCCCGACACGCGATGAACCCGGCCATCCCGATGCGGGAAATCGGCGATTCGGTGCCACCCGCAACCATGACGTCGGCGTCGCCAAGGGCGATGAGCCGTGCGGCGTCGCCGATGGCATGGGCACCCGTCGAACAGGCCGTGACCACTGCGTGGTTCGGCCCTTTGAGGCCGTGCGCAATTGCGACATAGCCGGATGCGAGATTGATCAATCGCCCGGGAATGAAGAAGGGCGAGACGCGGCGCGCGCCCCTTTCCTTCAGAACGATGGCCGTTTCGGCAATCCCGGTAAGCCCGCCGATGCCGGAGCCGATCATGACGCCGGTGCGGACGCGATCCTCGTGGGTTAAAGGTTTCCAGCCCGCGTCATCGAGCGCCTGATGGGCGGCGCCCACCGCAAAGATAATGAAGTCGTCGACTTTGCGCTGCTCCTTCGGCTCCATCCATAGGTCGGGATCGAAGGTGTCGTCGGTGCCGTTTCCTCGCGGAACCTGGCACGCGATCTTCGAAGCCAAGTCCGACACGTCGAATGTTTCGATCCGTCGTGCGCCGCTTTCGCCGTTGACGAGCCGCCGCCAAGTCGGTTCAACACCGCAAGCCAGCGGCGTCACCATGCCGAGGCCCGTGACGACCACCCGTCTCATCTTCGGCTCTCCTGCCCTCGCACATTAGGTAGCCGAAGCGTCGGCCGGAGCAAGCTGGGAGCAGGCGCAATAGCGCGTGAAGGTTTTCTCGGATCGGCTGGCCAATCAGCTTTTGGCGTTTTTCTCAAGGAATTTTATTGCATCGCCCACGGTTAAAATGGTTTCAGCAGCATCGTCCGGAATCTCACAGCCGAACTCTTCCTCAAAGGCCATGACAAGCTCGACCGTGTCGAGGCTATCGGCACCTAAATCATCGATGAAGCTGGCGTTTTCCGTCACCTTGTCGGCCTCTACGCCGAGATGCTCGACTACAATCTTTTTTACCCGCTCGCCGACATCGCTCATCACTATGACCTCTTGTCCGGTTCAATGGCAGCTCGATCGGAAGCGCCCCCCGAGCCATTGCGCTGTGGCCTTGTGCGGTGCGGCACCGGTCACCTGGTCGCGAGCCGGACCCTGGCGATGATTGGAACCTTGTGCCGCCCCAGACAAACCCAGGTTCGGTTATCACACTTCAAATGGCTTGACCAGCATGCCGCCCGAGCACCCCCCGAGCACCGCGCCTGCTGTTACTGGGGCGCTCAGATCATCGCCATCCCGCCGTTGACGTGAATGGTCTGCCCGGTGACATAACCGGCCTCATCCGAGGCGAGGTAGACGGCAGCGGCAGCAACATCGGCTGCGGTCCCTAATCGTGCGGCCGGCACTCTGGCGAGAATAGTCTCCCGCTGCTTGGGATTGAGCTTGTCCGTCATCGCCGTGGCGATGAGACCAGGCGCTATGGCATTTGCGGTTACGCCGCGGCGGGCATATTCCGCCGCGACCGATTTGATCATCCCGACCAGCCCGGCTTTGCTGGCCGTGTAGTTGCTTTGTCCGGCATTGCCGGTGACGCCCACGACCGAGGAGACCCCGATAATGCGCCCAAAACGGCGCCGCATCATCCCCCGAACGGCGGCACGGGTAAGCCGAAACGTGGCGGTCAGATTGACCGCGATCACTTGGTCCCAGTCCTCATCGCGGAGCTGGACCAACAGGTTGTCCTTGGTGATCCCCGCATTCGCCACCATGATATCCAGTTGACCCATAAGCTCCTCGCATCTGGGTACGAGGCGCTCGACTGCATCCCTGTCTGCAAGGTCGCAAGGAACCACGTGAACCCGCTCCTTGAGGTCAGCCGCGAGCTGATCGAGGATCTCGCGTCTGGTCCCTGACAATGCGATGGTCGCCCCCTGTCCGTGGAGCGCCCGGACGACTGCGCCGCCTATTGCGCCGCTCGCGCCGGTAACAAGCGCCATCTTTCCCGTCAGATCGAACATTGATCACTCCTCGCACGGCCATCCGGACTTGAAGGAGCCAACCTCCTCGGGTGTTCCGATAGAAGACACTTGCGCACTCTGTGCAATACGTCTGACCAGACCGCTGAGCACCTTGCCGGCTCCGATCTCGTAGAACCTGCCAACGCCTGCCGCTGCCATGAGCCCGACGGATTCGCGCCACCGCACGGTGCCGGTCACCTGCGCAATGAGCGCCCGTGCAATCTCCTCCGGATGGCTGAGTGGCTTGGCCGATACATTGGCGACGACGGGCACGACCGGCGGTTTGATTGCGACCTCTGCCAGGGCCGCGCTCATGGCGTCGGCAGCGGGTTGCATCAGTGCGCAATGAAACGGAGCCGAGACCGGCAGCATCGTGGCGCGGCGTGCACCCGCCTTCCTGGCGATCTCGACTGCCCGCTCGACTGCTGCTCTATGCCCGGAGACCACGACCTGCCCACCGCCATTGTCGTTCGCAGCTTGGCACACCTCAGCCCCGCGTGCCTGCTCGGCAACAGCGGCCGCCTGGTCAAATTCGAGACCGATCAAGGCAGCCATGGCCCCGATGCCCACCGGAACCGACTGCTGCATGGCCCGCCCGCGAAGGCGCACAAGCCTTGCCGCCGCGCTGATCGAGAGCGCACCCGCGGCGGCGAGCGCCGAGTATTCTCCGAGCGAATGCCCCGCTACGAACTTGGCATCCCGCGCAAGCTCCACGCCAGCCTCGGCCTCCAGGACCCGCATGACCGCAAGCGACATGGCCATCAGGGCGGGCTGCGCGTTTTCTGTAAGCGTGAGCTCCGCGGCAGGCCCTTCCCAAATGATCTTGGTCAGCTTCTCATCGAGAGCCGCGTCCACCTCTGCAAACACCTGTCGTGCTGGCGCAAAGCCTTCCGCCAGCGATTTGCCCATGCCGACGCTCTGACTTCCTTGACCGGGAAAGATGAATGCAGCGGACATTTCAGCTGGCCCTAGCACGGGGGGAGCACGGCCAGGTCTCCATTGCTGGCGTCATGCTTATGGGATCTCATTCGCTCGGTGTCATTGCGTCATTTCTGGGCGCCAACCCAAGTGACCTTGCGCAGCCTGCGTAAGCTTGCCTGCGCGCGGCGAGCGGAATGCAGTAACCATCGTCGGTGATTACTGGATTCCAGGCGCCCTCGTGAAGCCTGAACTCGGACCGCGCAAAATCTCGATCCGAGTGCTCGGGAAGCCGAATTAGCGAGATCACTCGTTATGGTCAGATCAGCCCTCAGCGTGATGTGCCTTGCCTTTTGCCCCGTACACTTTATAAGGCGCGCTTCCGCTCGACCCAGCCGGGAGCTGAAGGGATGGGCGCTGGATGGATCCAGCGCAGGACCAGTCGGTCCGGCCTCCTGTGTTCCCGCCTTCCGAGCACTCGAGCCTTTCCCGAAGGCTTGAAGGGCTTTGCGCTGAAGAGAGCTTGAGCTGCAGAGAAAGGCCATTCGCATGCCGCTTTATGAACATGTCTTCCTGACGCGCCAGGACGCCAGCGCGCAGCAGGTTGAAGAGCTCACGGGTCAATTCAAGGGCGTCATCGAGCAGATGGGAGGAAAGGTCGCGAAGGTGGAGCAATGGGGCGTTAAGTCGCTCTCCTATCGTCTGCGCAAGAATCGCAAAGCGCATTTCACCCTGTTCAACGTCGATGCACCGCCCGCAGCGCTCAACGAGATCGAGCGTCAGGAGCGGCTGAACGAAGACATCTTGCGCTATCTCACCGTACGGGTCGAGGAGCATGAGTTAGGTCCGTCTGCCATGATGCGCAAGGCGGATCGCGAGCGCGAGCGCGAGGAGCGAGGATTTGGCTTTCGCGATCGCGACCGCGGAGGTTTTCGCGAGCGTGAGCGCGGCGAGCACCGTCGCGAGCGCGACCGGGAGAGTCGCGCGCCCCGTGAAAGCACGGATGAAACCTTCGCAGAGCCGGTCGAGGAGTAATTGACCATGGCATTCGGCCAGCCCCAGAACCGCCGCCCGTTTTTTCGGCGGCGCAAGACCTGTCCTTTCTCCGGCGCGAATGCGCCGAAGATCGACTACAAGGACGTAAAACTCTTGCAGCGGTACATCTCCGAGCGTGGAAAAATTGTGCCGAGCCGGATCACGGCGGTTTCAGCCAAGAAGCAGCGCGAGCTCGCCCGTGCCGTCAAGCGCGCCCGCTTTCTCGGGCTGTTGCCTTACGTGATCAGCTAAGCAGCAGAAGCAGGCGAGGTTGGCCTCGGATCTGGCCGATCTCGGTAAACTTGGTTGGGACAAACCCGTTTTGTCTCTAACCGCTGGTGCAGCGGGACAGCTATCATGATTCAAATCGGTCTTGTCGGGATCGGCGCCGGGATCGCGGCGGGGCTGCTTTTTGCTTCCCTGGCGACAGGATCGATCACAGCGGTTTTGCTGTTTTACGTTGCGCCCTTGCCGATCTTCATTGCGACTTTGGGTTGGAGCCACGTCGCGGGGCTGTTTGCGGCTGCATCGGCCACGGCAGTGGTGGCAATCATCTCCGGCACATTCTTCCTCGCCGTGCCGGTGATCTCGTTCGCAGCATGGTGGCTTGGCTACCTGGCCCTCCTCGCCCGGCCCGCCCCCCATGCCCAGGGGGAAGTCGAGTGGTATCCCGTTGGCCGCCTGGTGCTATGGGCGGCAACGGTGGGCACGCTTGTGGTTTTTGCGGCAATTCCGAGTTTCGGAACCGACCAGCAGACGCTGCAAGCCGGTTTGCGAAAGAGCTACGACCGGATCCTTGGTGACCCTTCGCTGGTCGATTTGCTGGTAATCGCCGCGCCGCCCGCGGCCGCCGCCGTCTCGAGCCTGCTCAATGTGTTCAATCTCTGGCTGGCGGGGCGCATTGTAAGAGTGTCCGGCCGGCTTGCTCGACCATGGCCGAGCTTGCCGGCGCTGGCACTCCCGCCACACGCCTGGGGGCTCCTCGTGCTTGCGTTGGGAGGCTCCTTTCTGCCGGACCTTTTCGGGATCATGTGCAGCGCCTGGGCAGCAAGCCTGGTGATGGTGTTTGCCATGCTCGGCTTCGCCGTCCTCCACTGGACCACCCAGGGGATGGGGATTCGCACTGTCCTGCTTGCGTCCGTATACGCCACCGCCGCGGTGCTCGGCTGGCCCCTCCTCCTTGTTGCCCTGCTGGGGTTAACCGAGAACATGTTCAACATCCGCGCGCGGATCGCCCGCAAGCGCAACTCTCGAGCTCTGATCAATCGCTAAATCGAACGCGGAGAACAGCAAATGGAAGTGATCCTACTGGAGCGGATAGCGAAGCTCGGGCAGATGGGCGATGTCGTACGCGTGAAAGACGGCTTCGCGCGCAACTATTTGCTGCCGAAAGGAAAAGCGCTGCGTGCGACCAAGGAGAACCGATCCCGTTTCGAGAACATGAAGGTCGAGCTCGAAACCCGCAATATCGAGCAGAAAGGCGAAGCGGAAAAGGTCGCCAAGAAGCTCGACGGTCAGAGCTTCACGGTGCTGCGCCAGGCTGCGGAAGGGGGCCAGCTCTACGGCTCGGTCACCCCGCGCGACCTTGCCGCGCTGGTGACCGAAAGGGGGTTCTTGGTCAGCCGAGCTCAAATTGCCCTGCACGCGCCGATTAAGTCGATCGGCATTCACAAAGTCCCGATCATGCTGCACCCCGAGGTCGAAGTGAGCATCACGGTCGCGGTTGGACGCAATGCCGACGAGACGCAAAGAATCCTGCGCGGCGAGGACGTTACCAGCCGCCGCGAGGAAGAAGCCCAAGCCGTGGCCGAACAGGAAACGGCCGGCGCCGACGCGTTTTTCGAGCCGGAAGCCGTGGCGTCACACCGCGACACGGAGAGCGCGCCTACCGCTCAAAATGCAGAGGATCCGGGGCCGTCAAAACGGTAGCGGCATCAGCGGCCTTTATTCCTCGATCTCGAGCTTGGAGGCAGCTTTTCCGGCGGCCGGCAGGCCGGTTTGCGGCGAGGCGATCGCGACGCCTCCGTCTGCCGAGGGTGGCGCCAACCCGAATTCGATGCTTTCCGAGGGCCGCCGGGGTCTCGGCCCCGAGAGCTTTTCCTTTTCTCCCGCCGCCTGTCCATTTCCGGCCTCGGACTGCTCGCCGGCGGCCGGAGCCGCAGCGGTCGCTGCTTCTCCCGGAGCGGGTTGCTGGCCTGCGCCCAGCGTCGGCGGGCGCCTATGCTGGACCGCGGCCGGATCGCTGCCGACGCTTGCGAGATACGTGGCCATGGCGGCGGCCTCGCGCGGCCCTGTTGTATAATGCTCCCGCAGGAACGCCGCGCTCGTTCGCTTGATCTCGCGCGGGCTGCGGTGACAGGCATTGCAGGTCGCCGCGAAGATCTGCGCCGCTGATTTGCCCGCATCCAGGTTGGACTGTGCCCGGGCAGGAAGAGCCGCGGCGCACACCGCGAGCCCGATCAGTGAGGCCAGCATTCCAGCTTTGCTTGACACAGCTACCTCGAACGCCCGCCGTTTGAATTCCGCATTGCACCTTCGCTGGCCGGGCACGCAATTCCAGCCGGTTGATACCCGCCGGTCCGCGGCAGATCCTCCGCATTGCCGTGCCGACGGGAGTTTGTTTTAATTCGCCGGCCCGGCCTATGTTACAGGCGTCCCGGAACAATTCTCCGACGGACGCCGTTGAACGGCAATTATGTCTAGGGCATGGCGCCGGGTGCGTGCTTGATAGCGGTAGGAGGGCGGCCGATGGGGCGGTTGCTTCATTGGGTGTTCGCAAAGGTGATCCGCTCGGGAAATCTTCGGATCACGACGGCAAAAGGATCGAGCTTTACCGTGGGGGATGGCACCGGAGAGCCGTTGGCGATCCGTTTCACCACGGCGGATGCCGAACGCGGGGTGCTGATGCATCCCGAGCTTCGCTTTGGCGAAGGCTACATGGACGGCAGCATCGTCGTCGAGCGAGGCACGATCGCAGAGGTCCTTGCGGTTTTGCTCGGGCAGAGCTGCGGAACGCCGGCCTGGGCCCGGATACGTTGGCTCGCACGCTTTCTCTACCGCAGGTTGACGCAATTCAACCCCCGCCCACGGGCTCGGCGCAATGTTGCGCATCATTATGATCTCGACGGGCAGCTCTACGGGCTGTTCCTCGATGCCGACCGGCAATACAGCTGCGCCTATTTCGAAAATCCCGATCAGTCGCTTGACGACGCACAGCTCGCCAAAAAGCGGCATCTTGCGGCCAAGCTTCTGGTGAGAGACGATGACCGCCTGCTCGACATCGGCTGCGGCTGGGGCGGGCTTGCGCTTTATGTTGCCGAAGTCTGCGGTGCCCGCGTCACCGGGATCACCTTGTCGCAACAGCAGCATGCGGTGGCGCGCGTGCGCGCGAGCGAAAACGGGCTGTCGGCGCGGACCGAGTTCCATCTGCAGGATTACCGGGAGCTTTCGGGGACATTTGACCGCATCGTCTCGGTCGGGATGTTCGAGCACGTCGGCATCGGCTTCTATGGCGCGTTCTTTCGCAAGTGCCGTGACCTGCTCGACGACAACGGGGTGATGCTGCTGCACTCGATCGGGCGTTCCGAGGGCCCGAGTGTCACCAATCCATGGATTGCAAAATATATCTTCCCCGGGGGCTACATCCCGGCGCTGTCGGAGGTGCTGCCGGCGGTGGAGCGGTCGGGGCTGCTGGTAACCGATATCGAAATTGTTCGGCTGCACTACGCGGAGACGCTCAAGGCCTGGCGCGAACGTTTTCTCGCGCATCGCGAGCAGGTAAAGCGAATTTATGACCAACGGTTCGTGCGCATGTGGGAATTCTATCTTGCAGCCTCCGAGATGGCGTTCCGCGAGCAGAATATGATGGTGTTTCAGATGCAGTTGACGAAACGGCAGGGGATCGTGCCGATGACGCGAGATTACATTCCGGCACAAGAGGCCCGGTTGCGCATCCTGGAGGGCAAGACACGCGCGCCCTTGCGACTTGCAGGCGAGTGATTCTCCCATTTTGCGATTCGGTGCGCGTCAAGAGGGTCGTTGGCGCCAACAGGAAGCCGGTGATAAGCGGGGATCAGCAGGAGCATTTTCCCCGTGGCGGACAATCCCGTGTTAGTGACGGCCCACGTTTCTGAAAGTGGCTTTGGTGTCGCTGTGGTAAGTGCCGTGCCTCGATGTCATCATAGAACAAAGCGAATCAGAAGACTGGGACGTCATGGCGGTCAACTCGAGCGCGCGCAAACTTCCGGAGCCTGTTGCTGCGCCCTCCTACCGCTCTGCTCCGCATAACATCGAGGCGGAACAGGCGCTGCTCGGCGCCATTCTTGTCAACAACGAAGCCCTCTATCGCGTCACTGATTTTCTCGAGCCGCCGCATTTCTTCGAGCCCATTCATCGGCAGATCTATGACGTTGCGCGGAGCTTGATCCGCACCGGCAAGGTTGCCTCTCCCATTACATTGAAGACCTTTCTGCCGGGCGATCTCGACATCGCCGGACTGACGCTCGCACAGTATCTGGCGCGCCTCGCGGCTGAAGCGACGACCATCATAAACGCGCTCGACTACGGGCGGACGGTCTATGATCTCGCCATCCGGCGCGAGCTCATTCAAATCGGCGAGGACATGGTCAACGTCGCCTTCGACGCTCCGGTGGAGTTCGCTCCGCGCGACCAGATCGAAGACGCCGAACGTCGGTTGTATGAGCTCGCGGAGACTGGCCGCTACGGGGGCGGCTTCCAGAAGTTCGAGACGGCACTCACGACGGCCGTCGACATGGCGGCGCGCGCCTATCAGCGCGACGGCAAGCTCTCGGGCCTGGCCACGGGGCTCAGGGATCTCGACACCAAGATGGGCGGCCTGCAGCCGTCCGACCTGATCATCGTTGCCGGTCGGCCCGGGATGGGCAAAACGGCGCTCGCGACCAACATTGCCTACAACGTCGCGCGTGCATGGCGGGGCGAGGTGCGCGCCGATGGGCATATCGAGACCGTCAACGGCGGGATCGTGGGATTTTTCTCGCTCGAAATGTCCGCCGAGCAGCTGGCCACCCGCATCATAGCGGAGCAGACCGGCATTCCATCGAGCACGATCAGGCGTGGCGGTATTCACGAGAGCGATTTTGAGAAGATCAAGGACATCGCCGTCGAGTTGCAGCACCTCCGTTTTTTCATCGACGAGACTGGCGGGCTCACGGTCGCACAGCTTGCCGCCCGCGCCCGGCGCCTCAAACGCCAGAAGGGGCTTGACCTTCTGGTCATCGACTACATCCAGCTGCTGCAGGGTTCGACCCGGCGCGCGCTCGAGGGCCGCGTACAGGAGGTGACCGAGATCACCACCAGCCTCAAGGCGCTCGCCAAGGAGCTCAATGTGCCGGTGCTGGCGCTCTCGCAATTGTCGCGCCAGGTGGAGAACCGCGACGACAAGCGGCCGCAGCTCTCGGACCTGCGCGAATCAGGCTCCATCGAGCAGGATGCGGACGTCGTCATGTTCGTCTTCCGCGAGGAGTACTATCTGAACAACAAGGAACCGAAGCCCGGCACGGATGAGTACGCGAAGTGGCAGGCGCTACTGAATGAGAAGCACGGTAAAGCGGAGATTATCATCGGGAAACAGCGCCATGGTCCTACCGGCCTCGTCGAGTTGCAGTTCGACGCGGAAGTGACGCGCTTCGCCAATCTGGAAACTGAGGATCGGCTCGCACGCCGATTTGATTAAGAACTGGTCCTGATGGGTGCGTGGCTCGCCGTGACAGCTAGCGCGCACTGGACGCGCACCACGACGGCGGCCATAAAGCCGCATGACCATTCATGACCCTGATCTGCATCCCGCTCAGGATCTCGCTCCCAGCAAGGCCGAGGCCGGGGGCATTCTCACCATCGATCTCGCCGCCATCGAGGCAAACTGGAAAGCGCTCGCCGGCATGACCTTGCCGGTCGAATGCGCAGCGGTCGTCAAGGCGAACGCCTATGGCTGCGGTCTTGGTCCAGTGACGCGAAAACTGGCCAAGGCGGGTTGCCGCACTTTCTTCGTTGCGGACGTTTCTGAAGCCCGCGCTGTACGCGCGATTGCGCCTGAGGCCACCATCTACGTCCTTAGCGGCATAGTGCCCGGATCTGCGCAGGGGTTTGCAGCCGGATCATTTCGCCCTGTCATCAACAGCATGACCGAGCTTGCCGAATGGGATGCTTTCCTTGCGCAGACATTCTGGCACGGCGGCGCCGCATTGCACGTCGACACCGGGATGAACCGCTTGGGCCTGAGCATTCAGGAGGCTGGCGCGCTTGCCCCCCGCGCGCAATCGGAGAACCATGGCCTGACCCTGCTGATGAGCCATCTCGCCTGCGCGGAGCTGCCGGATCACCCGTTGAATGATCGCCAGATCCGGACATTTCGCGAGATTCGCATGCTCTATCGCGGGATCCAATCATCGCTCGCCAACTCGTCCGGTATCTTCCTCGGCAGCGCGGTTTTCTGCGACCTGGTGCGGCCGGGCATTGCGCTTTATGGCGCAAATCCCACCCCCGGAAGCCAGAATCCGATGCGTCCCGTCATCGAGCTCAAAGCCCGGATCCTGCAGGTGCGCAGCGTGAGCCGCGGCGAAACGGTGGGCTACGGCGCAACCTGGACTGCCGGGCGGCCAAGCCGCATTGCCGTTGTAAGCATTGGCTACGCGGACGGTTTCTCGCGCTCGGCCGGAGCGTCCAAAGGCAAACCCGCTGCTTCAATGGTCATCTCTGGGCGCCGCTGTCCCGTGGTCGGCCGAGTGTCGATGGATCTGGTCGCAGTGGATGTAACCGACCTCGGCGAAGGCACGGTGCGGCGCGGCGACTTTGCGACGGTCATTGGGCAAGAGATCAGCGTGGACGAGCTGGCTGCGGGCATGGGGACCATTGCCTATGAGGTGCTCACGAGCCTTGGCCGTCGCTACCACCGGGTTTATCTCGGCGCGTGATCTCGGTTCCCGCTGAAATGCCGCCGGATCCACATCTGCCGCGAACGTTGTGAGCCCTCGGGAATGGCGCGCCGGGAAACAACGTTCGTGTGCCAGAATTGCGGTGCCGTGTACGGTCGTTGGCAGGGCAGGTGCGATGCATGCGGTGAATGGAACACCGTGGTCGAAGAAAGCGCGACCTTGTCCGGCGCGCAAATGCCGGGGCGAAAGCCGCGCAAGGGCCGTGCATTCAAGCTCGAGGCTCTTGCCGGCATAGCTCACGACCCGGCGCGCCTTGCATCCCAGATTGCCGAATTCGACCGCGTTACCGGAGGAGGTTTCGTGCGCGGATCGGTGTTGCTCCTCGGCGGCGATCCCGGGATCGGCAAGTCTACTCTGCTGGTGCAAGTAGCGGCGGCTCTCGCACACAGCGGCCACCGCGCGGTCTTCATCTCCGGCGAGGAAGCGGTAGCCCAGGTGAGGATAAGAGCCGAGCGCTTGGGCCTCGCGGGCGCTCCCGTGCAACTTGCGGCGGAGACATCGGTGGAAGACATTGTCTCGACGCTGAGCGAAGGCAGCCCTCCCCGTCTCGTCATCATCGATTCCATTCAGACTATGTGGACCGACGCGGCCGAGTCGGCACCTGGCACCGTCACACAGGTGCGTGCGAGCGCGCAGGCTCTGATTCGCTTCGCCAAGCGGTCCGGCGCGGCGGTCATCCTGGTCGGACATGTGACCAAAGACGGTCAGCTCGCAGGACCACGCGTCGTCGAGCACATGGTGGATGCAGTGCTCTCGTTCGAGGGCGAAGGTTCTCAGCAGTTCCGGGTGCTGAGGGCAGTCAAAAATCGGTTTGGCCCGACCGATGAGATCGGCGTTTTCGAGATGACCGGCAACGGCCTGCGCGAGGTGAGCAATCCCTCGGAGCTGTTCCTTTCCGAACGGGATCTCGGGTCACCCGGTACGGCCGTGTTTGCAGGAATTGAAGGGTCCCGGCCCGTGCTGGTGGAGATGCAGGCGCTGGTTGCCCCTACTTCATTCGGCACTCCCCGTCGCGCGGTCAACGGCTGGGATCAGAATCGGTTGTCAATGTTGCTTGCGGTGTTGGAGGCCCATTGCGGCGTGCGCCTTTCCGGCCACGACGTTTATCTCAATGTGGCAGGCGGACTGCGGATCCAGGAGCCTGCCGCCGATCTCGCTGCCGCGGCTGCGCTCGTCTCTTCGCTGGCCGGCGCGCCTTTGCCGGCCGACGCAGTCTATTTCGGGGAAATCTCGCTTTCCGGCGCGGTGCGGCCCGTTGCGCAAACGGCGGCAAGGCTGAAAGAGGCACAAAAGCTCGGTTTTGCGCGCGCCATCGTTCCAGAGGCGGCCCGGTCCGAAGGCAACGGCGAACAAGAGCTAAAGCTTCAGTTTGTCGGGCGGCTCGCAACCCTTGTCGCAGAAATTATGGCCAGCCGCGCGCCTAACGACCTCCCGCGGCGGTCGGATGAGCGAAGGCAAATGCCGGATGACGAGCCGCCTCGGTCCGGCTATACACCCTTTGCGCAGCGAGTGCGGTGAGCCGGGGGGTTGCCCGCAGGGGCAGAGGCGCGACTGCGGCAGGATCGGAGCGGCCTGGGGAGGAACAGCTTGCCCCGGCCGGAGCCCTGCCCAGGCTTGCTAATATGTCCCGGCCGATTCGTGTTATCTCAGGGGGCGGCATCACGAGAACCGATCCATGCCCATTACCCTTCTCGATATTATTCTGATCGGCGTCATGCTGATCTCGGCATTGCTGGCCATGATCCGCGGCTTCGTTCGCGAGATCCTGTCGATAGCTGCCTGGGTGATCGCGGCGCTGGTGACGCTTTATTCCTTTACCAAGCTGCTCCCGGTGGCCAAGACCTATTTCAACAACGACGTCGTCGCCTATGCGGTGGTGCTCGGCGGTACTTTCCTTGGAACCCTCTTGGTCGTCTCGGTCATTACGGTGCGCTTTTCCGACATGGTGCTCGACAGCCGCGTCGGGGCGCTCGACCGGACCATGGGCTTCCTGTTCGGGCTGGCGCGGGGGCTGATCATCGTGGTCATCGCGTTTCTCTTCTTCGCGTGGCTGGTTCCGGACCGCAGCCAGCCCGAATGGATCCGCAGCGCCAAGTCGCGGGTCGTCTTGCAGGGGACGGGCGACTGGTTGATGTCGATGTTGCCGGAAGACTTGGATGCCACCATCTCAAAGCGGTTGAAGAAGGCGAAGCCGGAAGAGGATGAACCAGCTTCCGGGCAACGTTCGGAAGGCGTCAGGCCTCCGACGTTCGAACTCCATGCACGATGGCCGGCTGAACTGGTTTCGAACCAGCGCTGAGCCCGATAAGCCGGGTAGCGAGGACATGAGCCTGATGACACAAGCGCCCGGCGAAACGACCCCAGCTCCGGAATACCTCGATGATCGGCTGCGCGAAGAGTGCGGCGTCTTCGGAATATTCGGCCATCCCGATGCGGCCGCCATTACCACGCTTGGCCTGCATGCGCTCCAGCACCGGGGGCAGGAGGCCGCCGGCATCGTCACCTTCGACGGCACGAGATTCCATTCCGAGCGCCGCATGGGTCTTGTCGGCGACAATTTCTCGCGGCGCGAGGTCATCGAGCGCCTGCCCGGCGCCTCTGCGACCGGGCATGTGCGCTATTCGACCACGGGCGAGACCATCCTGCGCAACGTGCAGCCGCTGTTTGCCGAGCTTGACGGCGGCGGATTTGCGGTCGGTCACAACGGCAATCTGACCAACGGCCTGAGCCTGCGCCGCCAACTCGTGCGCGACGGCGCCCTGATGCAATCCACCACCGACACCGAGGTCATCCTGCATCTTGTCGCCCGGGCCAAGCGCAATCGTTTCATCGATCGTTTCATCGAGGGGCTGCGGCAGCTCGAAGGCGCCTATGCGTTTGTCGGCCTCACCAACAAGAAACTGATCGGCGCACGCGATCCGCTGGGGATTCGACCGCTGGTGATCGGCACGCTGGAGGGCCGGCCGATCCTTGCCTCCGAAACCTGCGCTCTCGACACCATCGGCGCAAAGTACCTGCGCGACGTGGAGAATGGCGAGGTCGTCGTGTTCGACGAGGACGGCATGCATTCGCACAAGCCGTTCCCGCCGATGGCGCCGCGGCCCTGCATTTTTGAATATATTTACTTCGCCCGTCCGGATTCGATCGTCGGCGGGCGATCCGTGTACGACGTGCGCAAGACCATGGGGGCCGAGCTTGCCCGCGAGGCGCCAGCCGCCGCCGACGTGGTTATCCCCGTCCCCGACTCCGGCGTTCCGGCCGCAATCGGTTACGCCCAGGCCTCGGCAATCCCCTATGAGCTGGGCATCATCCGCAATCACTATGTGGGGCGCACCTTCATCGAGCCGACCCAGCACATCCGTCAGCTCGGGGTGCGGCTCAAGCACAGCGCCAATCGCGCAGTGGTGCACGGCAAGCGAATCGTGCTCATCGATGATTCCATCGTGCGCGGCACCACGTCGGTAAAGATCGTGCAGATGATGCGGGACGCGGGCGCAAGCGAAGTCCATTTTCGCATCGCCTCTCCTCCGATCACCCATTCCGACTATTACGGCATCGACACGCCCCAGCGCGAAAACCTGCTGGCGGCGCAGCACGATCTCGAAGGGATGCGCCGCTTCATCGGCGCCGACTCGCTCGCATTCCTCTCGGTCGACGGCATTTATCGCGCCATGGGCTTCGAGCGGCGCGACCCCGTGCGCCCGCAATTCACCGACCATTGTTTCACCGGCGACTATCCCACGCCGCTCACCGATCAGCTTGCGCATACCGCATTGCCGCGGCAGCTCTCACTTCTCGCCGAGGCCAGCTGATCCATAAATGCCGCCTCCGCTTGCCGGCCGCATTGCGCTCGTCACCGGCGCTTCCCGCGGCATCGGTTACGCCACCGCACTGGCCCTGGCGAAGGCAGGTGCCCACACCGTGGCGGTCGCGCGCACAGTCGGCGGGCTCGAGGAGCTCGATGACGCCGTCAAGGCACTGGGCGGCTCCGCCACTCTCGTCCCTCTCGACCTCAAGGACTACGAAGGCATCGACCGCCTTGGCCTTGCTCTGCACGAGCGTTTCGGCCGGCTCGATGTGCTGGTCGGCAATGCGGCCATGCTTGGGCCCCTGTCCCCGCTCGGCCACGTCGAGTCCAAGGTCTGGCACGAGGTGATGGCGGTCAATGTGACCGCCAACTGGCGCCTCATCTGCGCCACGGATGCACTCCTGAAGCTCTCCGAAGCTGGCCGCGTCGTCTTTGTCACATCCGGCATAACCGCGCAGGCGCCGGCCTATTGGGGGCCCTACACGGTGAGCAAAGCCGCCGTCGAAGCGCTGGCGCGCACGTACGCCGCGGAGACCGCGACCACGCGCGTGCGCGTCAATCTTTTCAACCCGGGCCCGATCCGCACCCGCATGCGCGCCCAGGCCATGCCCGGCGAAGACCCCTTGAGTCTGGACACGCCCGAGCAGGCCGCGGACAAGATCTTAGAGCTGTGCCTGCCGAGCATGCGGGAGAGCGGCAAGCTCTATTCTTATCCCCTGCGCCGGTTTCTGGAGTTCAACCCTCCGGGGTAGGAATCACTGTCCATCAATCCCGTTTTTGAAGTTTTGGCGTCACAAAAACCGCCTATGTTCGATTATAGACAAATGCCGTGTCTTCACGCTACGCTGGTGGCCTCCCTCAATTCACCACGCCGCCCTTAACCGGATTACGAGCTTTGGACCATTGCCGAAATGCCGCGCCTCCTCCTGCGTTTGCAGACGCGCGCGGCTGGACACAAATCCTCGCGCGCTATCGCGAGCCCAGCCATGTGCGCAGCACAGTGGAAATCGCAATCACATTCGGGCCGCTCGCAGCGCTCTGGGCGTCGGCCTGGGCTGCGTACTATTTCGGCTTCTGGTGGCTGTCGCTGCTCATTGCGGTACCGGCAGCGGGCTTTCTGGTCCGCTTGTTCATGATCCAGCATGACTGCAGTCACGGTGCATTTTTCCGTCATCGCCTCGCAAATGATTGGGTGGGACGGATCATCGGCGTGGTGACCCTCACCCCCTACGACTTCTGGCGTCGTACCCACGCTCTCCATCACGCCAGCTCGGGCAATCTCGACCGCCGCGGCTTGGGTGACGTGGACACGCTCACCGTGCGTGAGTATCTGGCGCTCTCGTGGTGGGGGCGGCTTTGCTATCGGCTTTACCGCCACCCGGCCGTGCTGTTCGGCATCGGCCCCGCCTACCTGTTTGTTCTGAAGCAGCGGCTGCCGATTGGCATGTTAAGGGACGGTTGGCAGCCTTGGCTAAGCACCATGGCGACCAATTTCGCTATTGCGCTCGTCACCGCCGTGTTGATCTGGTTCATCGGCATCCAAGCATTTCTGCTCGTGCATTTGCCGATCATGCTGATCGCCGCGTCCGTGGGAGTCTGGCTGTTCTATATTCAACACCAGTTCGATCCCACGTTCTGGGCGCGTGAGAATGAGTGGACGTTCCACGAAGCCGCGCTCTATGGAAGTTCGCACTACGACCTGCCGGGGATTGTCCGCTGGTTCACCGCCAATATCGGCATTCACCATGTTCACCACCTCTGCAGCCGAATTCCCTATTACCGCCTGCCCAAGGCATTGCGCGATTATCCCGAGCTCAGAGGCGTAAGCCGACTGACGCTGCTGCAGAGCTTCAGTTGCGTGCGCTTCGTGCTGTGGGACGAGAACAGACGGCGTCTCGTCTCGTTCCGCGACATGACCGCGTGCCGGGCGAGCATCGCCACATCGGCCGGCCAACCCGCGGCGGCGCTGCACCATCGCTGGAGGTGCTTTTCCCGTGAAAGACCCCACGGACGGCGAACCGCACGTGGGGCCTGAATCACTGGCCTTGCCGGAGTACGTACATCCTGGTCAAGGCGGCATGGACGGCGACTCTGCCGCTTAGACGGTGCGCAGATTGTTCGCCGAGGATTTGCCGGTCTTCTGATCGGCTACAACTTCGAAAGAGACCTTCTGTCCCTCGTTGAGGCTGTGCATGCCGGCGCGCTCGACGGCGCTGATGTGAACGAAAACATCCTTGCTGCCGTCATCCGGCTGGATGAAACCAAAGCCTTTTTGGCTGTTGAACCACTTTACGGTTCCTTGCGTCATGAGATACTTCTTTCAGTTATGTGTTTAGGTAGGCTGAGCAGTGGCGCAGCCAGTTTCATTGCTCGAGATTTGGGAGAAGTTCGTCAGTCCGACGCATAGCGCGCGACGGGGCCAAGTCGTTCGGCCGAAACTCGATGCGCCACACATAGCGCATGGGCGTGAGTTCCACAAGGGCCACGCGAACCCGAGCACGAAAAACCGCGATTTCTGCGCCGAGATCAGGACTCGGTTAATAAATGACCAGCTCGCGAGCGACGCACACATCGAGCCCTCCGGCTAAGGGTGCCGGTTATGCTCCTCATTGGCTGAGGCACGACGAGCAGCTACGCCGATTGATCGGGTCGCGCGGGGCGCTAACCCCACTGCATCACAAACTACTCTAGCCCGTCATTCCGGGGCCGCGAGCGCTCGGATCGGCGCTTCGCGCCGTCCGAGTGCGAGCGGAGCGCCGGGTAGGTGAGGATGTTACCACCCTCACCCCCCACGGACGCGGACGTGCAGGATTACCGCTTCCGGTTCTTCATGAGAGAGCCTGGCTAGCGGTGGCGTACTGATGGACGATGCGAGGTCGCGGGAGGGGATGGCGGGCGAGGAAGGCAGAGAACCGCTCCCATGAGAGAGGCTCCGAGCGCGTCCGCCGTTCCAGCCACTTCCTCCACGTCCTTGTGATCTGATGAGCGTAGGTGGCGAGTTGCCGGCTGTTCCCCGTGATACCGTAGTAGGCATAGTGACCTACCAGCTTCTCAGACAGCCGCTTGCGCTGATCGAGGATCGGCAGGTGGCGGTTGAACCGACACCACTCCTTCGCCGCGAGCAGCGCGCGAGCGAGCCGGCTCTTGGCCGTCCGTTGCCGTACCACGTTCTGCCCCTTGAGTGACTTCGCCCAGGTGTGGGTGAAGCCCAGAAAGTCGAACGGCGGTTCGGCGCAGTCCGGATGCGTGCCACCTTTGCGCTCGGGGCGGAAGTCGACGAACCGGGTCTTGTCGGGATGCAGCGTGAGCCCATACCGTGCAAGCCGTTTCCCCAGCACTTCCAGAACCCGTTTGGCGTCGCGGTGGTTCTTGAACGTCATCACGAAGTCATCGGCAAAGCGCACCAACGTACACTCTCCCAGCATGCGGGGTCGCACCTCTGCCTCGAACCATTCGTCCAGCACGTGGTGCAGGAAGATGTTCGAGAGCATCGGTGAGATGACGCCGCCTTGCGGGGTACCTTCAGTCGCAAGGCGCAGGGTTCCATCTTCCAGGACCCCTGCTTTCAGCCACTTGTCGATCATCCGTCGGATCACGCCATCCGTTACTCGCTGGTCGAGGAACGCCCGAAGTTGCGCGTGCGGAATCGAGTCGAAGTACTTGCGTATATCGACATCCAGCACCCAGTGCTGTCCATGCCACGAGATGGCGCCATGCAGTTTGCGCAGCGCCTCATGGGCTGAGCGTCGCGGTCGGAAGCCATACGAGCAAGGCATGAAGTCCTGCTCGTAGATGGTCGCCAGAACCATGACAATCGCCCGCTGCGCCACCTTGTCTTCAAAGGTCGGAATGCCGAGCGGCCGCTTTGAGCCGTCTGCCTTCGGGATGTAGGTTCTGCGCACCGGCGGTGCTTTGTAGCTTCCGGACTTGATGCGATTGAGCAGGTCCAAGAGATTGGCCTGCAGCTTCGCTTCATATTCCTTCGCGGTAACACCGTCGATGCCAGTCGCTCCATCCTTGCGGGTCAGCCGGTAGGCTTTCAGCATCCATTCCAGATCGATAACGTGGTGCAGCGAGAACAGCACCTTCTTCGGCTTCGCTCTCGCCAGTTCGGCTATCCATTGTCGTTTCGTGTACAGGTTCGCGAGGTTCATGTCCCCTCCCGTGTTTCCCGGCAATGGTTCTCTCTCACGACGCCTCCCTTTCCTCCATCGGGTCCCAGTGAGCCCAGTTCCCCGCTCTCGTCGGTACTATGAAGGCGCTACGACTTCCCACCCGCGTATCAACGGTCACTTATTGGTTCGCTCCCGCCGCCCACGCGATCCTCCTGGTTCGTGTCCCGCCGTGGCGCTCCTGAAGGAGCGGAGGTCTCCTCCAGGCCGGGGCTTTTGTTGCCGGCTGCCCTGCTCCGGTTCTCGCACGTGGACGCGAATGGGATCTCTCAGGTCTTCAGGCGATCCATCCCGTGCCTCTGCTCCGTTCCAGGACCCCGGTCGAACCAACGTGCCCTCGCCAGTGACGGCCACGTCGATGCTGCCCCCGCATTCCGGACTACGAAGGCTTCAGCGAAAATGATTTCGGGGCTAACCCGCAGCTTCAGCACCTGCTACCGTACGCTTCACGCGTGACGTTGCCGCACACGTGCAAGGCTCGCTTCCGGCTGGCGGGCTGCGCCTTTGCCGGGAGGGAGTCGAACCCTCTGGACCGCTACGAAAGGTTTCAGCTCGTTTTCACGATCGTCCTCCTCTCCTGCTCTCCTGACGCTACCGGAATCCATAACCACAGGCCGTGCAGTGATGAAAGTGGTTACGCTCCGGTGGCACACATTACTGCTTGGGGTTATGGATTCCGGTAGCGTCAGGCAAATCGGCACGGCCGATTTTCCTGCGCCCCGGAATGACGTCGAGGGGCAACTTGTGACGCAGTAGCGCTAAGCCATCCGACAATAAAGTCCGCTCACTGAGGTGCTGCGGATTTGTCCGCGCAACAATTTGTATCGCGGCGGACTTTTGGGCGTGATAAGCTGGCCGCCAGCGAACCTGAAAGGTGTCCCATGCCTGACGTGACCTACGAGATTGTCCAGCACGACGGCGGCTGGGCTTATAAAGTGGACGGCGTGTTTTCGGAAACCTTCCCAACCCATGCCGAGGCGCTCGCCGCCGCGCAGGCGGCCGCCGAGGAGCAGGAGCTCCCCGGCCACTCGGAAATCATCGAGTACGAGGATGACAAGGGCAAGTGGCACACGGAAACAGCCAGCGGCCGAGACCGCCCGCACACCGTCGTCAAGGACATGGATTGAGCTATTTTAATCGGCGCGCAGCGTGACCGCGCGGCGTCACTTTCTTCGCCAACCTCCTCACGGCAAAGAGCTCGAGCTTTTGCATGACGCCCTGCCCGAAGCCACTGTAATCGGTTTGCTCCTGAATCCCAACAATCCGAATGCAGAGCTGGAGTTGAACGAGGCTCAGGCCGCCGCGCCGAGACATCGATTGCTGTAGTGCATAGTCTCGCTGCGGCACGCAAGAGCCTCAGCATCCGTCCAATTCAGCTTGTCAATGCCGCCGAGCTTGCTCACAATTGAAGCCGGGGTGGCAACACACAATTCCGAACACGGGCGAGGAACCCATGCGTAGCTCGAAAGCTCCCTTCACCTTGTTGGTCGTAGCGATGGCGGCGACGAGCGTCGCTCGCGCTGAGCCGCTTTTGATCCGCAATTCCTATGTGGTTCCGGTCGCCGACTGGGAGCCGTTCATTGTTGCCAAGAAAGACCTCGCCAAACACTGGGGCACGTCCTACCGGATGGAGGCGGTGCGTTACCAGGGCACGCCGCCGATGATCACGGCCATGGTGAACGGTGAATTGGAAATCGCCAACCTCGCCTACTCGACGCTCGGCATCGCGATCGAGAACGCCGGCTTAGCCGATCTGCGGGTGATCACCGACGCGCTGCAGGACGGTGTTCCCGGCTACTTCAGCAACCAGTTCTTTGTCCGCAAGGACTCTGGGATCAAGAAAATCGAGGATCTCAAGGGCAAGGTGCTCGCCACAAATTCGATCGGTGCCGGCGTCGACATCGCCATGAAGGCCGGGCTGAAAAAGCACGGGCTGATCGATAAACGCGACTACACGGTCATCGAAACGCCGTTTCCGACCATGCCGTCGATGCTCATCGAAAAGAAGGCCGATCTGGTCACGGCTGTGATGCCGTTCGCAATCAACCCGCTGCTCAACCAGATCGGTTTTCCGCTCTACGACCAGGCCGAGGGAATGGGGAGGACGCAGTTCGTGGTTCGGACTGCGCGGCAATCTTTCATCGATCAGCATTACGCCGCGCTCGTCGATTACATGGAAGACGTTCTGCGAATCCAGCGCTGGTATCTCGATCCGAAGAACCACGATGAAGTGGCGAAGATCGCCTCAGACCTGGTCAAGATCCCGCCCGAGCGGTTTGGCTGGCTGTTCACCAACAAGGACTATTATCGTGACCCGGACATGATGCCGGACCTCGCGGCTCTCCAACGCAACGTCGACACCACCGCGGACATGGGCTTCATCAAGTCGCGCGTCGACGTCAAGAGTCATTCCGATCTCAGTCTGATCGAAACGGCGGCGAACAGGCTTAAGTAACGCGCACATATATTGTTGTAACCGCAAACGGACGCACGATTTGTTACTCCGGCCCTCCTGTGCTTTCAGGTCCGTGGGAGCATCTCAGGCAAAAGACGCTGGACGACGCAGCCAGGGCCAAGGTCGATCGTGCGCAGTTCGGGCTGGATCAAACACAGACGAAGCGATAGCGCGGCGCCCGCGCGCTAGTAGATGGATTCCATGAAAGCAATCGGATCGAGCGTAACCCACAGACCTCATCCTGAAGGAGGGCGCATGCTTGCATGCGCCCGTCTCGAAGGATGGCCGCTGGCACGATCTCGTTGTGGCCGTCCTTCGAGACGCGCGCAAGCGCGCTCCTCAGGACGAGGTTCATTGATGCGGCGATATGATTCGAACCTCGGGCCATTCACGACCCTCGCGCGTAGGCGTTTTTGACTGCGCCGATGATCCACAAAACACCGAGTCCGGCGGCGCCGACGGCAAGTGCAAAGAGCAATGCTGCAGACATTTGTTTCCCCCAATGCGAGTTGTCGGCGCGAGACTATTTGAGCGCGGCGCTCACCGACGTGTAGTTGGATTTCACTGCCGATCCGAGGTTGTTCATCCCTGCGAGGATGCATGGGCATGGAAACGCACCTGATCGTCTCGGATCAATCTCGTGGGAGGATGACTTGGATCTCGGACTCAAAGACAGAGTTGCTATCGTTACCGGCGGCAGTCGCGGCATCGGCAAAGCTTGCGCCAAGGAGCTTCTTGCCGAAGGCGCTATCGTCGTCCTCGTCAGCAAGAATCCCGATATCAACGCCGCCACTGTGCGCGAGCTGGGCAGACTTCACTCAGACCATGCCTTTGGTGTGCCGACGGATCTCGACGATGACGCTGCCATCGCGGCGATGACCGCTCAAGCGTTCGATCGGTACGGCCGCATCGACATTCTCGTGAACTCGGCGGCGACCGTCATCCCCCAGGATTTCTTCAAGATGGGCGACGGGCAATTGACAAATCTCCTCGGCCAAAAATTCAACCCTGCCGCGCGCTGCATTCGCCACGTCGTCCCGCACATGCGCAAACGGAAATGGGGCCGCATCATCAATATCTCCGGGCTTGCCGGGCGGCAGCCGCATTTCACCGTCGTGCCGGCCGCGCTCAACAATTCCGCGATGCTCAACCTGACCAAGGCGCTCGCGGCCGAGCTCGCCAAGGACAACATCCTGGTCAATGCGGTCGTGCCTTACATCATCGACTCCGAACGCCAAGAGGAGACGATGCGGGAATGGGCGCAGGTGACCGGCCAAGCCGAGGCGGAGGTGCGCAAGCAGCGCGTTTCCGGGCTTCCGGTTGGTCGCATGGGGCGCCCGGACGAGGTCGGCGCGGTCGTCGCCTTCATGGCCTCCGAGCGATCGAGCTACGTCGTCGGCACGGCCTGGTATGTTGATGGCGGCGGCTCGATGACGCTCTGAGCGCCATTCATTGCGAGTTTAAGCTCCATCTGCTCGATTCCGATTGGTTTTATGGTATCGATCTAGCCACCGTCTTGGAAACACGTTAGCGTCGCCGGCGAACAAACAATTGAAACCAAATGAACATCCCTCGTCGCCAATTCCTCCGGCTCGCCGCTGGCGCTGCCGCGCTTCCCGCGGCGTCGCGCCTCGCATGCGCCGACACCTATCCGTCACGGCCGGTGCATCTCATCGTCGGCTTCTCGGCCGGCTCGGCATCCGACATCAACGCGCGAGTTATCGGTCAGTGGCTGTCGGAGCGGTTTGGCCAGCCCTTCGTCGTGGATAATCGCGCGGGCGCCGGGGGCAATATCGCCACGGAAGCCGTCGTGCGGGCGCCGGCGGACGGTTACGCGCTGCTCTATGCGTCGACCGCGATCGCGATCAACACGACGCTCTATGAGGGCAAGCTCAATTACAATGTTCTGCGCGATCTTGTGCCGGTGGTGGCCGTCGTGCGCACGCCGTTCGTGATGGAGGTCAGTCCCGACCTTCCAGTCAAGACCGTTCCCGAATTCATCGCCTATGCCAAGGCCAATCCCGGCAAGATCAACATGGCGACGGTGGGCGCCGGCAGCGCCCAGCATCTCTATGGCGAGTATTTCAAGATGATGACCGGGATCAACATGGTACCGGTGCACTATCATGGCGCGGCGCCGGCCATCACCGATCTGATTGCCGGCCGGGTGCAGGTCATGTTCGACGTCGTCGTGTCCTCAATCTCCTACATCAAGTCCGGCACGCTCCGGGCGTTGGCGGTCACCACAGCGACGCCACAGGAGGTGCTGCCCGGTGTCCCGACAGTCGGCGAGTTCGTGCCGGGCTACGAAGCGGGCGGTTGGCAGGGCCTCTGCGCGCCGAGCAAGACGCCGCCCGAGATCATCGACAAGCTCAATCGGGAGATCAATGCGGCGCTGGCCGATCCCACGATCAAAGCGCGGCTCGCCGACCTGGGCGGTCAACCGTACGGCGGCCCGCCGGACGAGTTCGGCAGGTTTGTCGCGGCGGAAACCAAAAAATGGGGGAAGGTGGTCCGCGAAGCCGGCCTCAAGCCAGATTGAACGCGCGCACGGTCGCGCCGGCACCGGCCATTCGAGGAGATTGCCGCCGGCATCCTGTTCCTCGCGAGTGACGAGAGCAGGTTCGCAACCGGCACGATTTCTCTCGACAGTGAGCTGGGACTCAGGCATCATGCTTCAAACGAATGGTCAAAGCTCGGCGGGGATTACTGCGCCGGGGGCTTTTGTTCTTGGCGCGGTGAGGGCAGCGATGCGCTACGAGGCCGCTATGACAGATGTAAGCCTCGGCAGAGGATGCTTGCAGACCCGTGATTTTGCTGGTTCAACTTACGAGAGAAAAAATCCCTGTAAATTTCCTGTTGTTTACAGGGAGCCCCGATTCCGCTCTCTCAGAAGTTGTCCTTTCCAGTCGCGCGCCTGCCCGAGCGCGTTTGGTTCGGTCGCCCAACCATCTTTGCAATTTTCCGCAAACGAAGCCAGTTCCGCAAACGAAGCCAATGGGAAAACCATAGCAAAAACAATGTTTGAACATGAACAACACGACGCTTGGCCAAACGAACCCGACTTGAGCGCAATACTGCGCAGAGCATCTGGCCAAACGAACCCGAGGAGACCCAATTACGCGACGCCTTTTGGCTGAACGAACCCAAGGAGCGAGAATTTGCGGTGCACCAAAAACTCTGCGTTTTTGGCGACCAGGGCGGGAACGTGACGCCGTGCGTCACCCCTACGGAGATGTTGGCGAAAGCTGCCGCAACACGCCCGCGACGTCGCCACGGCGAAAGGCAGGCCCGCTTGCGGCCGCAAGATCGTCGAGCGCGGCCTCGATTGCCTCGGGTGGGCGCCGGCTCGCCCAGAACAATGGCCCGCCCTTCTGGGAAGGAAAGCCGTAGCCGTTGACCATCACGAGATCGACGTCCGAGGGGCGTTCGGCAATGTTCTCGGCGAGAATGAGGGCTGCCTCGTTGACCATGGCGGTAAGCGCGCGCCATTGGATCTCCTCGGCACTGAAGCGGCGACGCTTTATCCCCCTGGCAGCCGAATGCGCATCGATGAGGGCGCGCACCTCGGGATCGGGCTCGCCGCGCCGCGAGCCCTGCGGGTAGCGGTACCAGCCGGCGCCCGCCTTCTGTCCGAACCGTCCGAGCTCGCACAGCCGGTCGAGCAGCTCGGGATGACGCGCCTTGGGATCGCGCGTTGCGGCCTGGCGCTGGCGCGTGCGCCAGGGGATCTCGAGCCCCGACATGTCGCTCACCGCAAATGGCCCCATGGCAAGCCCGAAGGCGACCAGCGCGGCATCGACCTCCTCGGGATAGGCGCCCTCCTCCAGCATGAATTCGCACTGGAAGCGGTAGGCCGAATAGATGCGGTTGCCGATGAAGCCTTCGCCAACGCGTGCAACCACCGGGATCTTTCCGATGGCTTTGCCGACGGCAAGCGCGGTGGCGAGCACGTCGGGTGCGGTCGCGGCCCCCCGCACGATCTCGAGCAGCCGCATCACCTGGGCGGGACTGAAGAAATGCAGGCCCACCACGTCCGCGGGACGGGTCGTCACGCCGGCCAACGCATCGATATTGAGATAGGACGTGTTCGACGCGAGCACGGCGCCGGGTTTGAGCAACGGAGCGAGCTCGCGAAACAGCGCCTGCTTGATCGCCATATCCTCGAATACCGCCTCGATTACCAGGTCGGCATCGGAAAGCGCAGCAGGCTCAAGCGAGGGAGTGATGAGGCCCAGTCGGCGCGTCATCTCCTCGCCGCTCATGCGTCCGGTCTCCGCCAGCCGGCGATAGACCGCGCGGATACGCTCCATCCCTGCCTCGAGCGACGCCTGGTCGCGTTCGACCAAGGTCACCGGGTGGCCGGCGTCGAGAAAACAGATTGCGATGCCCGACCCCATCAGCCCGGCCCCGACCACCCCCACGCGGCGCACCAGCCGCGGTTTTGCGTTGTCGAGACCGGAGATGCGTGCCGCCTCCCGTTGTGCAAAAAACAGATAACGCAGCGCCGCTGCCTCCTCGCTCTCCCGCAGCCGCTGGAACACCGCGCGCTCCTCGGCCAAAGCCTGTCTGAATGGGAGACGCGCGGCGTTGCGAACCGCCTCGGCAGCCTCCTTGACCGCAGCACGGCCTCTGGCTCTCGTGCCTGCTTCGGCGACTGCCTTCTCCACCGCCTGCGGATCCTCGGCGGGGACGGGCAGCTCGCCGATGCGGCGTTTGCGCAGTTCCGATGCTGCGGCATGCCGCACCGCGGCGGCGCGCAGGTCGCCTTCCACGATGCGGTCGATCAGGCCCAACCGCAGCGCTTCGGATGCACCCACCCGGCGGCCGGAGGTGACCATCTCGATAGCGGCCGCCAAGCCGATCAAGCGGGGAAGCCGCTGCGTCCCACCGGCCCCCGGAATGATGCCGAGGGTGACCTCCGGGAGACCGACCACCGCGTCCGGCGTGGCGATGCGGGCGTCGCAACCGAGCGCAAGCTCGAAACCGCCCCCGAGCGCAGCGCCGTGGATGGCGGCGACCACCGGCTTGGCGCAGGCCTCGATCGCCTCGATCACCGCCGGCATCTGCGGATCGCGCAGCGGCTTGTTGAACTCGCGGATGTCTGCTCCTGCGATAAAGGTCTTGCCTGCGCCGATGATCACGATGGCCGAGATGTCCGCATCGCTGCAGGACGCGCGCAGTGCTGCAAGCAGGCCGTTGCGCACGTCCCACGATCCTGCATTGACCGGCGGGTTGTCGATAACAAGGACGGCTATGCTGCCGTCCTTCTCCAGCCGAACCGCGCCGGCTGCCTGCGCTTTGGTCGCGCTCGGGTCCATTTCACACGATCACGGTTGTCCACAGCATCGCGCGGTGCATTCCTGTGCATAAGTTCCCCCGATCTTCAAGACCGGGGGCGGACGTGTACCACCGGGATGACATGGCTCCTGCGACGAAGCACACTTGCGCGCAATCGCTTTGCAGCACATCTGCCGCCTTGACCCGCAAGCCCGGAGCAGCACATAGATTGCGATGGCCCTGATCGATTCCCCTCTGTCCCGCAAGACCGAATCCGCGCGGCCGCTCCAGCACGACAAGATCCTGATCGTCGATTTCGGCTCGCAGGTCACCCAGCTCATCGCGCGGCGCGTGCGCGAGGAGAAGGTCTATTGCGAGATCGTTCCGTTTCAGAAGGCTGAGGCAGCGCTCACCGCCATGCGGCCGAAAGGCGTGATCCTTTCCGGCGGTCCGGCGTCGGTGCTCGATGCCGATGCACCGCTTGCGCCGGCTGCGATCTACCAGGCTGGCATTCCTGTGCTCGGCATCTGCTACGGCGAGCAGGCGATGGCGATGCAGCTGGGCGGCAAAGTCGAGAGCGGCCATCACCGGGAGTTTGGTCGCGCGGAAGTGCTGGTTACGGCGGAATCCCCGCTGCTCGAGGGTACCTGGCGAATCGGGGAGCGCTACCCGGTGTGGATGAGCCATGGCGACCGCGTTACGCATTTGCCCCCTGGATTCCAGACGATCGCGACCTCGCCCAACGCGCCGATCGCGATGATTGCCGACGAGGAGCGCAGGTTCTACGCCACCCAATTCCACCTCGAAGTGGTGCACACCCCCCACGGCGCCGCGCTCTTGCGCAATTTTGTGCGCAAGGTGGCGGGCTGCCGCGGCGACTGGACCATGCGCGCCTTCAAAGACGAGGCAATCGAGAAGATAAGGGCGCAAGTCGGGGGTGCGCGCGTGATTTGCGGTCTCTCCGGCGGGGTTGATTCTGCGGTAGCGGCCGTGCTGATCCACGAGGCGGTGAGAGAGCAGCTCACCTGCGTGTTCGTCGATCACGGCTTGCTGCGGCTCGGCGAAGCCGAGAAGGTCGTGCGGCTCTTTCGCGACAGCTACAATATCCCGCTGGTGCATGTGGAAGCAGAGCGCGAGTTTCTAGGCGCTCTCACCGGCGTTACCGATCCCGAGGGCAAACGCAAGCTCATCGGCAAGCTCTTCATCGACGTGTTCGAGCGCGAGGCGAAGAAGCTCGGAGGCGCGGAATTCCTGGCCCAGGGTACGCTTTACCCCGACGTCATCGAGAGCGTCTCGTTCACCGGCGGCCCGTCCGTGACCATCAAGTCGCACCACAACGTCGGCGGGCTGCCTGAGCGGATGCACATGAAGCTGGTCGAGCCGTTGCGCGAGCTGTTCAAGGACGAGGTGCGCGCGCTCGGCCGCGAGCTTGGGCTGCCCGACGCTTTCGTGGGACGGCATCCGTTCCCCGGACCGGGACTTGCAATCCGTTGCCCGGGCGACGTCACGCGCGAGAAGCTCGACATCCTGCGGCTTGCGGACGAGATCTTCATCGAGGAGATCCGGCGCGCAGGCCTTTATGACGACATCTGGCAGGCCTTTGCGGTGCTGCTGCCGGTGCGTAGCGTGGGCGTTATGGGAGATTTTCGCACCTACGAGCATGTCGTGGCATTACGCGCGGTGTCCTCGACGGACGGCATGACAGCCGATTTCTACCCGTTCGACATGAAATTCATTGCGCATGTGGCAACGCGCATCATCAACGAGGTCAAGGGCGTCAATCGCGTCGTCTACGACGTGACCTCGAAGCCCCCAGGCACGATTGAGTGGGAGTGAGCGGGGCCGTTTATCATTAAATTCATCAGGACTGCTGGTCGTATTTGGTGGGTTGGAGGCTCCGGTGGCGCCTACCGAGATGAGGGCTGAGGGTTGCATGAACATCGACCTGACCGGCCGCGTGGCCGTCGTCACCGGGGGGAGCAAGGGGATCGGGCTTGCGGTCGCGACGCGATTTGCAGCCTCCGGCGCGGAGGTCGCAATCGTCGCCCGCGGGCGCGACGCGCTGGATCAGGCTGTGCGCACGATCGGCGCGACGGCGAAAACGCGAGTCATCGGCATTGTCGCCGATGTGGGGGCTGGTGCCGATATCCAGCGCGCTTACGACGAAGCGATGGCCGCGCTCGGCAAGATCGACATCGTGGTGAACAATGCCGGCACCTCCCGTACCGCCGCATTCGAGGAGGTCACCGACGAGATCTGGCACAAGGACTTCGACGAGAAGCTGTTTGCCGCCATCAGGCTCACCCGCCTCGCATGGCCGCAGATGAAGGAACGGCGCTGGGGAAGGGTCATCAACGTGCTCAACGTCGGGGCCAAAGCGCCGCGCCCGAAGAGCGCGCCGACCTCGGTTACGCGCGCTGCCGGGATGGCACTGACCAAGGTGCTGGCCGCCGAGGGCGCGCCGCATAACGTGCTGGTGAACGCGCTGCTGGTCGGCTTGATCGAGGCCGACCAGCATGTGCGTCGGGCGCAAAGGACGGGGATCCCGCTGGACGAGTATTATAAGGCGAGCAGCAAGGATGTTCCGCTCGGCCGTATCGGACGGGCCGAGGAATTCGCCAACATCGCGTGCTTCCTTGCGTCCGATGCGGCATCCTACATCACCGGCACCGCCATCAATGTCGACGGGGGCCGCTCACCCGTTGTCTGATGTGAGGCGGATCAGAAGCCTGACCTCTCAGCAGAGAAATCGCTGGAGATGTGCAACCCTTTGCTCGGCGCGCACGGGCTCCAGCGCTTGCGTCCGCAGCTGCGATAGCATCTACTGCGCGCTTTCGGGGAAGGGATGATTCATGCGCGGCGTTGCTATCCTGGTGGTCGGATTGATTGTTTTTATCGGCTCGCATGTGCTTGTGACGATGCGCGCTGAACGGGCCGCCCTGATTGAACGCATCGGGGAGTGGCCATACAGGGGATTGCTGGCTGTTGCCTCGGTCATCGGCCTCGTCCTGATCGGTTATGGCTTTGGACAATATCGCGCGACCGATTGGATCGATATCTGGTATCCGCCGCATTGGACGTTCTACATCACCCAGATACTGATGTGGCCGGCGAGCATTTTTGTCGTCGCCGCCTACATCCGCGGCAATATCTGGCGCACGCTCAAGCATCCGATGCTCGTCGGCGTCAAGACTTGGGCGGTTGCGCACCTCATCTCGAACGGCGATCTCGGCTCGATTCTGTTGTTCGGCTCATTTCTGCTCTGGGCCGGTTATGACCGCATGACGCTCAAGCATCGTACCGACGCGGCGGCGCCGAAGATCCCTGCAGGAGGGCACCGCAACGACATCATCGCCATCGTGGTCGGAACGGTGCTTTATCTCGTGCTCGGCCTTGTCTTCCATCCCCTCGTCGTCGGTCGCGCGGTGTTCGGCCGCCCCGCTTTCTAGGGTCTAGCGATGTCGGCACAGGATGCGATCAAGCGTTTGACCGCGCCGGACATTCGCGCGCGCAAAGGCGGCGAGCCGATCGTCTGTCTCACATCTTATCACGCGCATACCGCCCGGCTGCTCGATCGCCATTGCGACCTCATCCTCGTCGGCGACTCGCTCGGCATGGTGATGCACGGGCTGGAGACCACCGTCCCTGTCACCCTCGATATGATGATCCTGCAAGGACTGGCGGTGATGCGCGGCTCCAAGCGCGCCCTCGTCGTAGTCGACATGCCGTTCGGCACCTACGAAGCATCCAGGGAGCAGGCCTTCATGTCGGCGGCACGGGTCATGAAGGAGACGGGCTGCGGCGCGATCAAGCTCGAGGGCGGCCGTCGCATGGCGGCGACGATAGCGTTTCTGGTCGAGCGCGGGGTGCCGGTGATGGGCCATATCGGGCTCACCCCGCAATCCATCAACACCATCGGCTCGTTTCGCGCGCAGGGGCGCGAGGAGGCGCATTGGGGGCCGATCGAGGACGACGCTCGCGCCGTCGCCGATGCGGGAGCTTTCTCGGTTGTCATCGAGGCGGTTGCCGAGCCGCTCGCCCGGCGCATCACTGCCTTCGTTGCGATCCCCACGATCGGCATTGGCGGCAGCGTTGCCTGCGATGGCCAGATCCTGGTGCTTGAGGACATGCTCGGGCTCTCGCCCCGCGTGCCGAAATTCGTGCGGCGCTACGGCGAGCTCGCCCAATCGATCGAATCCGCGATCGCGGCCTATGCAGCCGACGTTCGCGCCCGTGCCTTTCCCGGCCCCGAGCACGTCTATCCGATGCGACCTCCGATGCGACCAAAGAGCAAGTAGGGTTGCTTCATCAGTGACTTAAGACCGCACACCCGTCCTTAATCTTTTGCCTTTCCACCGCCACATCGATAGGTTAATCGCGTGGTTTGGGATTTGGGGCTGGGGCAGGAATTGCCGCAGGATCGGTTCGTGTCAGATATCTTCCACGAAGTTGACGAGGAAGTCCGCCGCGAGCAGCTCAAGAAGCTGTGGGACCGCTACGGAAACCTGATGGTTGCGGCTGCCGTCCTCGTGGTGGTCGGCATCGCGGGCTGGCGCGGCTATGGGTGGTGGGAAGCGAAAAGAGCCGCCGAAAGCGGCGCGGCTTTCCAGACGGCAATGTCGCTTTCCGAAACCGGCAAGCACGGCGAAGCGGAGGCGGACTTCGCCAAACTCGCGGGCAGCGGCACGTCCGGCTATCGCAACCTTGCGCGTCTGCGAGCAGCCGCAGAGCTCGCCGACATCGACCCGAAGGCCGCCACGGGCGCATACGAGAAGATCGCCGGCGATGGCTCTGTCGGCCCGGTGCTTTCGGATCTCGCCTCGCTGCGCGCGGGCGGGCTCCTTATCGACGCGGGTGCTTTTGACGAGGCGCGGGCAAAGCTCGAGCCTCTCACCGGCAGTGATCGCATCTTTCACCATACTGCGCGCGAATTCCTGGTCCTTGCAGCTTGGCGCGCGGGCGATATGACGCAGGCAAAGCACTGGATCGACATGATCATGACGGACGCGCAGACTCCGCCCGCCACCCGCACCCGTGTCGAAATGCTGGTCGCCTTGACCGACACAGGCAAGACCTAAAGGAGGAGCGCGCGCAATGAGGTTTTTTGTGCGCATTGGTTTGACCGTCGGCGCGATCGGGCTCGCCCTTGCGCTTGCAGGATGTGAGGATTTCGATCCCACGGCGATCTTTGATTCTGACCTCTTCAACACCAAGAAGCCGCTACCGGGAAAGCGTGTCCCCGTATTCCCGGAAGGCACGCCCGGGGTCTCGCAGGGGGTACCGCCGGAATTGGTCAAGGGCTATCAGCCTCCGGTCGAAGCCGCGGAGGCGCCGCAGACGACAGCCACCGCGACGCCGAAGCAGGCCGCCACCGAGCCGTCCGAGCCAAAACCCAGGCCCAAGCTCAAACCCAAGGTGAAGCCGAAACTCGTGGCCAAGCCAGCAGAGCAGCCGACCCGGACAGCGGGCGCGGCACCGGAGCAAGGCTCACAAACCCCCGTTGCCCAATCCGCGTGGCCCGACCCGCCGCAGACGCAGCAGGCGGCACCCGCCGCGGGAGGTTCGCCGAGACCCTCTGGCGGGGTGGCTTGGCCTGATCCGCCGCCGACGCGTTGATCGTGTCGTCGGGTGCCGGGGAACTGACCGGCAGCTGCTAGAACTTCAGCGCATGAGATTCACGGTCGCCATTGTCGGACGGCCGAATGTCGGCAAATCCACGCTGTTCAATCGGCTGGTTGGAAAGCGTCTGGCGCTGGTCGATGACACCCCCGGGGTAACCCGCGACCGGCGCGAGGGCGAGGCCCGCCTTGGCGACCTTGAATTCCGGGTATTCGATACGGCCGGCTTGGACGAAGCGCCTGCGGATACGCTGAGCGGACGCATGCGCCAGCAGACCGAGGCTGCAATCGCCGCCGCCGACGTCGTGCTCTTCTTGATCGACGCGCGCGCAGGACCATTGCCGGCCGATCGTTCGTTTGCCGATGTTGTGCGCAAGTCGGCAAAGCGCGCCATCCTGGTAGCAAACAAGAGCGAGAGCCGCGCCGCCGAGGCAGGAATCCTGCAGTCCTTCGAGCTCGGTCTTGGCGAGCCGGTTGCCGTCTCCGCCGAGCACGGGGAGGGACTTGCCGATCTCTACGCCGTGCTGCGCGCGACGCTGCCCGAGGAGACCGAGCACAAGGACACCGTGTCCGCCCGGAACGCAGCCCCCGACTCATCCGCGGCGCAAGCTCCTATCCGGATTGCAGTTGTGGGCCGGCCGAACAGTGGCAAATCGACCCTGATCAACCGGATCCTGGGGGAGGAACGGCTGCTCACGGGGGTCGAGGCGGGCACCACACGCGACGCCATTGCCGTCGATGTGGACTGGCACGGCCGCAAGTTCCGCCTGCACGATACTGCCGGGCTGCGGCGTCGCTCTCGAATCGAGGAGAAGCTCGAAAGGCTCTCCGTGGCCGACGCGCTCAATGCCCTGCGCTTCGCCGAAGTGGTGATCCTGTTGCTGGATGCGCAACGACCCTTCGAGCAGCAGGATCTGCGCATTGCCGATCTGGTTGAGCGCGAGGGACGTGCGCTGGTCATCGGAATGAACAAATGGGACCTGGTGGAGCCACGCTCCGGCGCGATCAGGAAGTTGCGCGAGGAGGTGGATCATTGGCTCCCTCAGGTGCGAGGGGTTCCCGTCGTGCCGATCTCCGGATTGACCGGCGAAGGACTGGAGGCGTTGATGCAGGCTGTCAGCGACGCTCACGCCGTGTGGAATTGGCGCACCGAGACGAGCGCGCTCAACCGCTGGCTTGCAGGCGTGGTTGCCGCCCATCCGCCTCCGGCCAGCGCGGGCCGCCGTAGCCGGCTCGACTACATCACCCAGCCGAAGAGTCGCCCTCCCAGCTTCGTGCTGTTCACCAGCCGGGCGGATGCGGTCCCCGATGCGTACCGCCGTTACCTCGTCAATAGCCTGCGCGACAGCTTCGACCTGCCCGGCACCCCGATCCGACTCACCTTGCGCGAGAAGAAGAACCCCTACGCGCGACGAAAGCCACAGCGCTCACGCACGCGTGTGAGGACCTCCTAGCCGCCGGCTGCCTGTCTTCTGAGCGGAGTTTCAGGTAGCCTGATTGCCTGCGGCGAACGATCAGTCAGGCAGGTAGCAGGCGGGATTTTTCCAACGGGACGGCATATTCAAAGCGAGCACAGGACGGCGGCCGTGAAAGAGAGGAAAGCACAGCCATGGTATCTGCAGCTGTGGTTTCAGGTGCTGGTCGCAATGGCGATCGGCATCGCCTTGGGGCACATTTATCCCGACCTGGGCGCTCGCATGCAGCCGCTCGGCGATGCCTTCATCAAAGCGATCCGCGTGCTCATTGCTCCGATCATCTTCTGCACGGTGGTTCACGGCATCGCCAGCATGGCCAACATGGCGAAGGTCGGACGCGTTGCGCTCAAAGCCTTGATATATTTCGAGGTACTCACCACGGTCGCCTTGATCATCGGACTGGTTGCGGTCAATCTGTTCAAGCCGGGGGTCGGCATGAACGTCGACCTCTCGCATGTCGATACGTCGAGCGTTGCCGGATATATCGCGCAAACGCACCAGCAAAGCACCGAGCAGTTTCTGCTCAACATAATCCCGAATACCTTCGTCGGCGCGTTCAGCGAAGGCAATGTGCTCCAGGTCCTGTACGTCTCGGTGCTGTGCGGGTTCGCCCTGAGCTGGATGGGCGAGGCCGGCAAACCGCTGAACGAGCTGATCGAAGCAAGCTCGCAGATGCTGTTCCGCATTGTGGCCGTCGTGATGTGGGCGGCCCCGCTTGGAGCATTCGGCGCTATCGCGTTCACGGTCGGCAAATTCGGCACAGGGTCGTTGCTCTCGCTCGGTAAGCTGCTGCTGAGCTTCTATCTGACCTGCCTGATCTTCGTGTTCGCGGTGCTCTGGCCGATCGCGCACTGGTGCGGGTTCAGCCTGCTCAAGTTCATTCGATATATCTGGGAAGAGCTGTTGATCGTGTTTGCGACCACGTCGTCGGAAACGGTGCTGCCGCGCATGATAGCCAAGCTCGAGGACGCCGGTTGTGAAGAGAGCGTGGTCGGACTTGTCATTCCCACCGGCTATTCCTTCAATCTCGACGGCACCTGTCTCTACCTTGCGACCGCAGCGGTGTTCCTGGCGCAAGCCACCAACACGCCGCTCACGATCGAGCATCAGCTGGGATTGTTGGCCGTGCTGCTCCTCGCCTCCAAGGGCGCAGCAGGAGTTGCAGGCGCGGCGTTTGTGGTGCTTGCCGCGACATTGGCTTCGGTCGGCACCATTCCGGTCGAAAGCGTGGCCCTCATTCTGGGGGTGCATCGACTTCTGTCGGAGGGCCTCACACCGACCAATCTGATCGGCAACGGCGTAGCCACGCTCGTGATCGCCAAATGGGAAAACGCCCTGGACGAGCGGAGGCTTCAGCAGGTTCTCGACCGCAAGATCGAGCCCGCGATGCTGGCAGAACCCCAGCCTCTTTGAAGCCCAGCCGCTATGCGCGGTCAGCTAGTCCTTGCGCAGTTCTCCTGCTGCGCGGGCCAGAACCTCCACGATCCGTGCTTCTGAATCGGGATTTTCTCGCAGGCGCTTGGCGGCGACCTCGCGCAGATTGTCGAGTGCAGCCTGCACGAGCGGGGATGAGCCGCGGCTGTTCTCTTCCTCGCCGAACCGACGGCGCATGTGCTCGGCCTTCTTGCCGATGTAAGCGAGCCTGTTCATGACGGCCTCTATAATCTCGCGGTTCTCTTCGAGGTAGCCGCGGCCTGCGTCGGTGATGGTGTAGAGCTTCTTGGCGCCATCGGCTTGAGAAGTCAGATAGCCGGCCTCTTCGAGATAGGTCAGTGTCGGATAGACAATGCCGGGGCTCGGCGAATACCATCCCGATGTCTTCTCCTCGAGTTGCTTGATGATGTCGTAGCCGTGGCGCGGTTGCTCTGCGATCAGGGCGAGCGCGATGAACCGGAGGTCGCCCTGGGCCAGCATGCGGCCGGCCCGCATGAAGTCGCCGCCCCCAAACCCGTGCCTTCCTCCCCAGCCATGTCCGCCGCGCCAGCGACCGCGGCCATGCCGCATCCCGGCGAGATACCCGCCACTTGGCGGCCCGCAGTGTCTCATTCCAAACATCTTGATCTCTCCTTGTGTCAAAAGATATATCGTTAGATAGCGCACATGGAGCTATAACGCAAGATATATCTTTCGTATGCGAAATATATAGTCTTGGCAATGGCTTGCCGCACCCCGCCCGTGGCTATCGGGCGGGATGCGCGGTGACGCGGAGAGGATTGCGCGGCGGCAGTGGCACTCAATGGGCCAAGGGATCGGGGCGTAGCTGGAAGTGCACGGCGATGGGCTTGGTTCCCTTGCCGCCTTCCTTGAGCCAGGGGGCTCGGTCCCCGCTCGTGGTCCACAGGCCCCTACCCTTCCAGCCCGCGTTCGGATCATCGATGCGGCCGTCGAATCCCTTGGCATAGAAGCCCATAGGATAGGGCACGCGCAACACGATCATCTTGCCGTCCTTGAGCGCAATCAGGCCGTCGTTGAGATTGCCGGTGGACATCGGCACGTTCTCGCCCAGCCCAAACGTGTTGTGCTGATCGACCCAGGTGTAATAGCTGGATTCGGCGCTGTTCTCGCCGATACCCTCAAACCCCGGGCCGGGATACTGATAAAGCGTCCAGCCCTCCGGACAATGATCGCCGGTCGCGGTCGGCCCATTGAGCACCTTGCACTTGCGCCGGTCGAAGCTTGCGAGGTGGCCGCTCGAAAGCGACGCCCACACGACGCCATTCGAGTTGATGTCGCCGCCGCGGATGCCGAATCCCGGCTTCGGGACATTGTAGATTTCGGCGAGCGCCGTCTCTGTCGGATTGGGCCCGGGCATGAGCCGCAGCACCGCCGGAGTGCCGCCGAAGATGCCGACGGTGAACCAGATCGAGCCGTCCACCGGGCTCGGCATGACGGCATAGGGCCCCGAGCCGGGGACGATTCGTTTGTCTTTCGCAGGATCTACCGGCGCGTTGGGCTCGACATAGTCGTCGCGCTTGCCGTTCCCGTTCGTGTCGAGAACGTACGGCGTCCAGCCTTGCGCCTTGGCCGCATCGCCGGTCTCATCAAACAATTTGGTGTTGACCCAACCGGCGACGGGACCCGTGCCGCTGAACCACAGGGTGTCATTGGCGTCGTAGCCAAACTGCAGATGATGGGTGGAAAAGCAGGTGTCGACGAAAGTGTATTTCTTCGTCTTCGGATCAAGCATGGCTGCCTGACGGGTGGATTTCTCCAGCGGGAAAATCTTGGCTGAAGGGTGATCGGAGCCCTTCTTGCAGAACGCGGGATTGTCCACGCCGCGCACGGTGGCGGCGAGCCAGACCCGTCCCTTCTCGTCGATCATGTCGTTGTGGTTGTTGGCGCGGGTGTCCCAGAGCTTTTCATCCCCCCAATAGGCTGAAGGGGCGAGCGGTTTGATGCTGGCAGCATGTCCGGGGCCGAGCGACTCCGGCATCTCCACATCGCGTACCGGCGCCTTGAAGAACGAGACGGTGTTGGTCTTGGGGTCGAGTATCGGCAAGGAGTTGGTGCTGTATTCCGGCGAGGCGTAGAGCGGGCCATTGGCGTTGACCGTCGGATTGCGCCGGTCCGAGGCAATGAGGTCGTGCAGGTATTGCTTCTCGGTCCCCCATGCCCAGGTGGTGACGACGATATTGCGCTCGACCCCTTGCGGGCGGCTCGGCTTGGCATGAGGAAGCTCGCCCTTTGCAATGCGGTCGGTCCAATCGCCAAAGTACTTGAATGGCGCCCCGCCGAATGTCCCGGCGAGCTGGTTCGTCATTTGCTCGCCGGACTGCCCGGACTGCACGCGCCGCATCCAGGCTTCCCGTCCTGAGTTGAACCCGCCGAACGCCGCGGGGATGGTGCGGGTGGAGAGCTGCCCCAGCTGATGACAGCCGATGCAGCCGATGTTCTTCACCTGCTTGAGCCAGTCGGTCTGGGTGATCTTCTCAGGGATTTCGCTGTTGGCGCCGAACTCCTTGGCATCTGGTATCTTGAGCATGGAGTACCAGTAGATCGCGGGGTAGTACTGCGCTGCAGCAGCTTCGTTCGGAGCCGGCGCTGCGCGTAGATTGAGCTGCTTGCCCGGCTCGCTTTCGACCTTGGGCGAATCGACGAGACCGTAGCCGCGCACCCAGACCTGATATTTCGCCTTGGGAAGGTCCGGAATGACGTACCGGCCCTGGTCGTCGGTGACGACGATCTTGGCAAACTTGGTCGGCAGATCGCTGGTTTCAGCGATGACCCAAACGCCCGCCTCCGGCCCGTTCGACCCCGTGACAACGCCGCCGATATCATCGCCGTCTATGCTGACGGCCGCTGCGGGAGCCTGCTGCGCTTGGATAATCTCCGACGTACCGAAGAACGCAGCGCAGCCGACCACCGCCGCAGTACTCAAATAAAATCGACGCCTTGCTGTCATGGTGCGCTCCCTTTTCATGCGGCTGCCCAAGGCTCGGCCATTGACGGGCGCTTCTGGGCTTGCCTGCATGTTGGCACGCGCACGGATCAGAATCCATCGCACGGAATGCGGATGCCAGGAGGGTCAGGCATGCGGATAACGCCGAGCGCACCAAGCCGCGCACGCCAGCTCGCGCTGATCTCGCCCATCGACTTCGGTTTCACGAGCCCATGCGGAAGCGGGTCATCACGATAATGATTGCGAGCTGCATGGATCCCTGCAGCGCGACCGCATAGAAATACCACCGCATCCAGCGGCTTATCTTCGCGAGATCAGGCTTGCTGTGCTGCAGCTCAAGACAGACCAGCACGTTCACGGGGGTGAGAAAGCCCAGACCCTGGATGGTCATCAGGGTCACCAGCACCAGCGCCGCCGCGACCCAGCCGAATTGCGGCCAAGGCAAGGCCGTGTAGCCAAGGTCCACGGCCAGAAACCAGCCGGTCGTACCCGCAATGATCGAGATCGTTGGCATGAGGAAGAGCGTGCGGAGGGTAAGCCGCCCCACGACCTCGCGCCGCACGGAAATATCGACCTTTCGCAAAATCGGTCCCAGCACGAAGCCCATGAACAGGTCGATGCCGGTCCACAACAAGGCCGAGAAAACGTGGATGAAATTGAGAAACCAGAGATTGCCGAGAATGATCGCCGCGGCCATGACGGCGATCGCGGTAACGGCGTACCCCAGATAGTGCCACTGCAAGAGGCCTCCGGGCGGCTCTGCAGCGAGCGTGGTCATTTTGCAACTCTCATGGATTTCAGCCTGCGAGCTCGTGTCCCGCCGGTCACGCTACGCGATAAAGCGCAACCGTGTGATGCGGGTCACAGCTTTTGGTCGCGTTACATGCCAGTCTGGCGGTGCCCGTCGCAATGAGGCGCAAAAGGAGGCGCACATGGCAACCCTGTATTTCCACTGTGCAGGCAGGCAAGAGGTCCTTGTGGACCGTCGCGGCAGCGAGGTCGAGGACATTGTCGATGCCCGCGCCCGCGCGCACCAGATCATCCAGTCCATCGTCCACACGGCAGGACCGGAAGACTGGCGCGACTGGAGTGTGCACGTGAGCGACGACGACGGGGAAGAGCTGTTCCTGGTTCCTTTCTCGACCGTCCTGGGCAAGCCGCATTAAGCAAAGTGCTGGCGGGGTCCCGCCAAACTCTTGTCACAAATCCGAGTTCAAATGCCCCGATCGGATCGGGTCTCGGGGGAGATCACCATGGAAATATACGAGGTCGAGCTGTGCCACCGTGGCCACTGGGAGCAGCAATACGCCCGGTTTGTCGCGGCGAGAGATGCCGATGAAGCCGCCTACAAGGTGACCGGAGAGCATCTGCGCAGCGAAGGGGAGCGCAGGAAGGTCCGGTTGCGGGTGAGGAGGCTCGGGAACGGAAGCCCGCCGCCAAAGCTGTTTTACGCTGCTTGATCCGCGGTGTCGGCCAGCGATGATGTCGTTAAGCGGATCGACCGCGACGCACTGGTCAAGTTCGCGCTCGAAATCTGCAATATCGACAGTGCGGTCCCGCTAGAGGCGCACGTCGCCGAGCACATCTATCAGTGGCTCGCACGGGAAGGGTTTACTGCCCGCAGGATCGGCCTGCTCAGCGACAGGTTCAACGTGCTGGGAACCCTGCCGGGAAGCGGCGGCGGTTACAGCCTGATTTTCAACAGCCACATGGACACGGCCGTGCCGCGCCAAGCCGACCTGGTCCATCGCGACCCCGGCAATGACGTTTATCACAAGGCATGGCTTGAAGGAGACCTGCTCGTCGGAGAAGGAATCTGCAACGACAAGGGACCGATGGCGGCCTTCCTTATGGCTGCGAAGGCGATCAAGGATTCCGGCGTACGTCTCAAAGGCGATCTCCTCGTCAGCGCCGTCGTCGCGGAGACCAGTCGCGAGCCTTGTGATGAGATGCCAGGGGCCGTGCGGGAGTCGAAGGAGCTCGGCGCACGCTTTCTCGTCACCCATGGCGGCATCGCCGACTATGCCCTCGTGGCGGAAGGCACCGGTTTCGGCCTGGTCTGGGTGGAAGCGGGAAAGCTCTGGTTCAAGATCACGCTCACCTCGGATCAGCCGCCGTTCTACACGCCTTACCTGCCGGACCGCACGACGCTCGCCGCGAGCCCGAGCATGCTTGTCGCCGGAGCCGCGGCGGTTGCAGCGATCGAAGGCTGGGCTGCGGAGTATCAGAAGAAGAACGTGTACAAGTCGGCCGGAGGCACAATCGTGCCTAAGGTGCAGGTGGGGGCCATCCGCAGCGGCGACCCCAATCGTCCCATTCTAGCGCCGCAGGTCTGCCACCTCTATCTGGATGTGCGCTCGGTGCCTGGACAGGACCCGCTCGCCACCAAAGACGAGATCGCGCGCCTTCTCGCTGACCTCGGGCTCGACGCCAGCGTCGAGCTCTATCACTTCCGACGAGGATACGAGGCCAAGAACATCGAGCGCCTGGCGGAAACCGTCCGGCGTGCCCATCGTGCCCATTTCGGCAGCGAGCCTCCGGCAGCGCATGTCGAGACATCAAGCATGTGGCGCGACCTCAACGTCTTCAACGAGGTCGGCATTCCCGCGCTGACCTACGGCCCGCGCTCGACGTCGCACTCCTTCAAGCGGGCCCTGACCATCGACAGCCTCTACCAGGCAGCATGCGTTTACGCGCGCGTCGCGATCGACCTGTGCAATCAGGAAAAGCGTACGGCGGGTTAAGGTGCTGCGTTACAAGCTACGCTGTCATTTCGGGGCGTCGGCAAGTCGGTTTCATCGACTTTGCCGACGAGCCCGGAATCCATAACCCCAGCCGGCAGTTGCTCGCTCGCCCGTCGCAACCGCGCGGTTTGTGGTTATGGATTCCGGGCTCCGCTCGCGATGCTCGCGGCCCCGGAATGACAGCGTAGTTTGTGACGCAGTACCCTCAATTCGGCAGGTAGCTCGCGTCCACCATGGCTGGGATGTCGGCGCGCTTCTTGGTGAAGCCTGTCTTGATCATGACATCCTGCACCCGCTGGAGCGCTGCCGCATCGGGACGCAAGGTGGGATCACGATAGTAATCTTTCATGTTGAGGTAAATGTCGGGATCGAGGCGCACCCCCTTGGCGTCAAGGATCATTTGGCGTGCCTCGCGCGGCCTATCCAGATAGAACCGGGTCGCCGCCTGCAAGTCCCCCAACAGAGCGCGCACCGGTGCCGCGTTCTGCTTGAGGAACGCATCCTTGGCGACAAACACGATCAGCTCCTGCTCGAAGGGCATGCCGTACTGGGAATCGAACAGCTTGCGGACCTTCATCTCCTTTTCCAGCATCTCGGCGAAGGGCTGGGGAAATTCGCCGATGTCGATCTTGCCGGCCTTCAATGCTTCGGCCATGGCCGGGAACGGGACCGGGGTAATGGTCACGTCGGAATCGGAAAGGTTGTGGCGGGCGAGCGCTGTCTTGAGCCAGAGCTGGCCGTCGGTGGCAAAGCCATTGATGCCTACGATCTTGCCTTTGGCATCAGCGACCGTCTGGATGGGCGAGTTGGCTTTGACATAGAAGGAAGTGGCAAACCCGCGCGGGCTCTCCCGCACGAGCGAAGCGATCACCTTGCCGGTAACGCCTTCCGCTGCCGCGAACAGGACGCCTACCGCACCGCTCGAGGCAATATCGATCGCGTCGGCCTCGAACGCCTGGGAGCGCTGGGTCGAGGCCTGAAAGCGGGTGGCGTCGAGCTTGTAGCTCTTGTCGTAATTCTTGCCGAGGTCAGGCTTTGCCAGCAGCGCATAAAGCTGCTCTTCCGCTGCGGCTCCATAGCCGAGCCGGATGGTCGGTGGCTCGGCGCCCCACGACGGAACTGTCCAACAAGACGCCGCAAGGCCAAAACCACCGAACAAACAAACCGCGGCAATGCTGCGGAGGACAAATTGTTTGGCGTAGCCCATGTATGTCTCCTGGCATTCTACCTCGTCCTGAGGAGCGCACCGATCTCGGGTTTACCCGAGATCGGCACATCAAGTGCGCAAGTCGGCTACAGCCGACTTGCGGTGCGCGCGTCTCGAAGGACGGCCACAAGCAAGATCGTGCCAGCGGCCATCCTTCGAGACGGGCGCATGCAGGCATGCGCCCTCCTCAGGATGAGGTCGGTGGGATTAGCCTCGATCCGATTTGAAGGGGCGGCAGCAGCCCTATTCGTCCGGCGTGACCGGGCCTTCCCACACCCGCGGCCCGCTGTAACCGGGTGCAAGCGCGTAGCTCATCTTTGGATCGATCGCAGCTGCCTCCACGACGCTCAACGCGACGGTGGTCAGAGTCTCGTTGTAGGCATCGATGTAGACCGGCGGGCTGCTGAACCGCTGGTACACGGTGTCGATCTGGTCGAGCGAGCCCGCGCATGAGCGCCACAGCCGGCAATCGGCTTCGAACGGCTTCGTCAGCAGCGCAATCGAGGTGTTATAGGGATCCACCTGCACCGGCGCGCTGGCGAATTGAGGATACGCGATCACGGTTTGCGCCGAGACCGGCATGAAACCCGCAAGCGTTACGGCGACGGCACCGCCGACCACCGCCTTTCCAAGCATATTTGTCACAGTGACCCTCCATTGTACGCGACACCACGGCAGCCGAACCCCCACGGTCCATACTGCCGGCTTTCGGGCGCGATGTCCCACTCGCACTGTCCCGCTATTTGTCGCGTTCGCGGCGGGCCAGGTTCAAAATTGCGGTGGGCGGGTCTCACCTCGCCGCATATCCGCCATCCACCAGCAAGTCGGAGCCGGTGACGAAGCTTGCCTGATCGCTGGCCAAAAAAAGCGCTGCGCAAGCAATCTCCTTCGCCTCGGCGAGCCGGCCCAGCAAATGCGAGCCTGCCAGCGCTACGCGCGCGGACTGCAGGTCGCCGTAGCGACGAGCAAGGCGCCCGGTGGCGACCGCGCCCGGAGAAAGCGTATTGACCCGGATGCGATCGGCGGCGTGATCGATTGCCATCGCCTTTGCCAGCTGGATCAGCGCGCCTTTGGTGGCGCAATACGCCGGCCGCCTCGCGGTACCCACCCGCCCCAATTGCGAGGCGATATGGATGATGCTGCCGCCGCCTGAGCTCGCCATCAGCGGCACGACCGCGCGGCTCATCAGGAAGGCAGTGCGCACATTGGCGGCAAAGGTCTGGTCCCACTCGGCAGGACTGAGCTCGACGATCGTGCCGCTCGGCTCGTCGCAGGCCACCCCGTTTACCAGGACATCGACCCGGCCGAACATGGTGACGACCGCCGCAACCGCCGCTCGCACATCGTCCTCGCTGCTCGCGTCGCAGCAGCGGGTTCTCACTCCGTCATCCATTTTGCTGAAGGCATGGACGAGCGCATCGGCGTTGATATCGAGCGCGAGCACGCGCGCGCCGGCCGCCCGGAAGAGCGAGACGATGGCGGCTCCAATGCCGCCCGCTGCTCCGGTGACCAGCGCGACCTTTCCTTCGAGGCTGGGTGCGCAAGCGGGGATGGAGCGAGTCTCGGTTTCCGGCATCAGGGCAACTCCGATAACGTGAATGCGCAGTCCTGACCTCAAAACGGAGCGTAGAGACGATCGAATTCAAGCTCGGTCGCGACCATGCGTCCATGCGCTGCATCGAGCCAAGGCTGCAGCCGCTTGACCCGTTCAGAGATCGCGTTGAAGTCGCGGCGAAATCCGGGCATCACCGCTTCCACGGCCGCGTAGATCTCATCTTCCTTGATCGTGGTCAGCTGCCGGTCGCGCACGACCACGGTTCCGTCGACGACGACGTGGCGCACGCCGCGTCCGGCCTCGATGTGCACGAGCTGACGCACCGCGCTGTTGCAGGGAGACCAGCTTGGGTCGCTCATGTCGATCAATGTGAGGTCAGCCCGATAGCCGGGCGCGATCCGTCCTATGGCATTGCCGAGACGCGCGCCCTGTGCGCCGGCTTCGGTCGCCGCGCGCAGCGCCTGCGCGGCCTGCGGCGGCCCGGGAATGGGATCGCTCACCGCCGCGAGCAGCGCGAAGAGCTTCATCGCCACGAACATGTTCTGGGCGTCGGAGCAGCTGCAGTTGTCGCAACCGAGCCCGATGCGCACGCCGGCGTCCTGCAAGGCGCGGATCGGCGGTATGCCGCATTTCAATTTCAGATTGCCCTGCGGATTGAGCACCACGCCGGTGCCGCTGCCTGCCAACAGCTCGATCTCATCGCGCGCGAGCCAGACGCTGTGGGCGAGATTGAGACGCGGATCGAGCGCCCCCTCAGCGGCGAGCCGCTTGATCAGCGAACCCCCATGCTCCGGCAAGGTGAGCCGCGCCTGGAGCGCCATGCCGCGCGATTCGTAGATGTGGGAATAGACGGGAATGTCGTAGCGGCGGGCGAGCTCCATGGTGCGCGCCATCAGCGCAGGGGAGCAGCGTTCCGGCGCCGACGGACCAAGCGCCCAATGCACGCGCGAGCGCCGCGGCGCCTGCAGGCATATCTTCTCGAAATGGCCGAGCAGGTCGAGCTGGCGTTCCGGCTCGGCCGCCCCCGAAAGGAGCGCATGCAGCTCCTTCGGAAACATCTCCTCCCAGTACGGAATCGTCTTCAGGCCGCGGCGGTCGGCATATTGCAGGCCGAAGACGACCCGGATCCCGACCTGCTCGTAGGCCTGCATGACCGCGTCGAGGTGCCGGTCCTCGAACGGATAGAGGGTGAGCATGTCCTGGATGGTGGTGATCCCGGACCGCAGGCACTCGAGCCCGCCGAGCAAGGTGCGCGCACGCACCTCCTCCACCGAGCGCGGCGGATACTGCGGTGGCAGGGCATAGAGACGCCAGCTCTCGAGCGGCACCTCCTCGAGCGTGCCTTTGGCGAGGACATCGTGGGAGTGATAGTGCGCGTTGACAAATCCCGGCAGGACGAGATGGCCGCGCGCATCCAGCTCAGCGATGGAGGCGCCGGCCAGCGGCGCAAAGCTTGCAGCGATACCCGCGATCTCGCCCCCGGCAATGGCGATGTCCACCTCCGGCGGCGCATGCCAATCCCGATCGGGCAGGATGGTGCGACCGCCGCGGACGATCAGAGTAGTGCCGCCCGGAACGGGCTCTGCGGTCATTGGAGCAGCATCCGCTCTTCGCGCGACGGCAGAAAACGTTCATCGTAGATCTCCGACAGCGTCGGGACCCGCGCCAAGCCGAAAGCGCTGGCAACCTGGCTGATATTCGCGGCGAGACGATCGCGATCATGGGCGCCGATCCCGTCCTTGCGCGTCGCCGGCGTCACGATCTCATGACTGGCAAGCCAGGCCAGCCGCTCGGCCTCGATGTCGAGCCTGGCGAGATTATTGTGCGTGCCGAGAGATTCGACCGCGGCCTTGGGGTCGGCAATGGCATCGCGCCAGCCGCGCGCGGCGGCGCGCACAAAAGCTTTGACCGCGCCGGGATTGGCCGCCAGGAAAGCGGGGCTGGCCAGGATGGCATTGCCGTACACATCGAGCCCGTGGTCGGCGTAGTAGATGATCGCGACCTCATCGGGCGCAACGCCGTTCGCTTTCAAGTTCAACACCACCGTGAAATCGAATCCGGTCACGGCATCCACCTGCTTTGTGAGCAGCATGGAATCGCGCAATTGCGGGCTGAACTGACGCATCTCAATGCGGCCTAGATCGAGCCCGGCCTTATGGGCGAGTGCGGGAAACATGCGCGAGGCCGCATCCGCCGGGCCTTGGCCCAATATCCGGCCGTAGAGATCCGTGAGCTTCGCAATGCCGCTCGCCTTGAGCGAGATCACTGCCTGGGGGGAACGGTTGTACAGAATAAAGACTGCCTTCGGCGCGATCTCGGGCCGGCGCGAGGCGAATTCGACCAGCGTGGAGATATCGCCTACCCCCATGTCGGAAGCTTGGCTCGCAGTGCGGGTAATCGCATCGGCCGAGCCTTTCGAAGGCTCGATGGTTACGTCGAGCCCCAGCTCGCGGAAATAACCTCGCTCCAAGGCATGATAGAAACCGGCGGATCCGCCGTCGGCGGCAAAGTTGAGCACCAAGCCGACCTTGGTCAGGCTCTCGGCGCAGGCGCTCGCCGTGCAAGCCCACAGCAGCCCGAGAACGCAAAGCCCGCTCCTGACGTAATGCATGCAATCCGCCTCCCAAAACCCGATTCAGCCCACGCCGGGGATCTCAAGCAAGCCCCGTGCTGAATTGTCGGACATGCCTGTGCTCCATTCCGCGCGGGGGGAGCACCTACAACCACTGCGAGACCCTTTTGGCTGTCCATTGCAAACAACAATGAATCAGCAATAGTTTTTCAACCTGCGGTGGATCGATAAATTCGAGCGCGCAAGTCAGATCGACTTGCGGTCCTGATGCTTCGAGACGCGTCGCAGCGCGCTCGCGTTTGTCGAAAACCATGATCCGGCTTGGGTTCGTTCGGCCACAGCAGTGCGCGTGGGCTTATCCAGGCTCGGGTTCGTTTGGCCAAAGTGATGCTCGTGGCGGACCGCCACGGGTTCGTTCGGCGCGTCTCCGGCACGGCGGGAGTGGCTTGGGTTCGTTTGGCCGAGATCGTGCACACGGGGCTGTGCCGCCTCGGGTTCGTTCGGCCGGATCGTGGTGAGGCGACCGCAACGCGCCGGATGCCTGACCAGTAAAACTCGTCCCGGCTCGTGTGGCCAAAAATGAGCATGATCCGGCGCTGCCAATTTTTGGCAACCGGATTGTAAACGTCGATCCGCGGCTGGGCTCGCTTGCAACCGTAATATCGCCGCCCATTAGACCCCGGCAGGGCGACAGCACCTCGCATAGCGGTGCCGCACATGTTGCCTTCGGGCGAATAGAAACCCTCGGCCCCTGCGATATCTGATCTTTCGTGGCTCAATCCCACACCCCGTGCAATCGCTGTGTACGCTTCGCAACCACTGTCGCCAGTGGCCACGCAACACTCGCTACCAAGCGGACGCTACTCCTTACTTGGGCCGGACTTGCACCGGCTGGATCGCACCAGCTTTCGGCTGGCGCACCTATTCAATCACCTCGTCGGCGGTAGCGAGAAGCGTGTCAGGCACGGTCAGACCCAGCGCTTTGGCAGTCTTGACGTTGATGGCCAACTCGAACTTGGTCGGTTGCTGGACCGCTAGGTCGGCGGCTTTCTCGCCCTTGAGGATGCGATCGACATAGGCTGCGGAGCGGCGGAACAGATCGGCGCGCTCAATTCCGTAGGCGATTAGGCCTCCGCTGCGGGTGAAGTCCGAAACTGAATAAATTGCCGGCAGGTGCTGCTTCGCCGTCAAAGCGACGATCATCTCGTGACGGGAATGAAGGAAACTGTCCGGCAGAGCGATCAGCCCTCCGGATTGCTGGCGGCCTACCACGGCGATGGCACGATCGAGTGCGGTCTCGTCGCGAACGGGCGAAACGGTCAGCCCGAATGCAGAGGTCGCGCGGACGGCCTCCATTGCAGGCAGAAACATTCGCGCAAATGGGGCAGAATCCGGATTGAAAATGACCGTGATCGCTTCGAGGCGGGGCGCAATTTCCCTCAGCAACTGCACCCACTTTGCTCCCATGCTGGGTTCTTCGGCCCCGAAGCCGGTAATGCTGCCGCCGGGACGGGCCAAACTTTGCACGAAGCCTTGGGCCACCGGATCGGCAACGGCAACGAACACGATGGGGATGGTGCTGGTCGCCTGTCGCGCGGCAACCAACGACGGCGTCGAATTGGCGACGAGGATGTCGGGTCGCCAGTCGACCAGCTCCTTGGCGAGTGCTTCCGCCCGGCGCGCATCTCCGGCGGGCCAACGATATTCGATTTCGACGTTGCGACCGGGTCGCCACCCCAATTCCTCGATGCCCCGCTGCAATACTGCAGCCTGCTTCTGCCCTTCGGGATCATTGGCGGCTCGGGCCATCAACACGCCGATCCGCCTCACGTGCTCAACTTGTTGCGCCCCCGCGGCGAACGGCCACGCCAGCGCTACGCCGCCGGACAGCGTGATGAATTCGCGGCGTTTCACTCGACCGATTTGCATTCAGTGCCCCTAGCCAGGGCGACAGCATAACGGATTGGCGAGCATCAAGTCAGGCGCTTGTTGCGCTGCGAGATTCCGACCCTGCTTACCGCCGCAGTGGGTCATTTCCCGTAAGCGGAAGCTTCCGTCTAAGCCGTTCGGGGGCCTTACCTTCCTTATGCCCGCGCCTCAAAACGAGAACCCCTCTTCGACGCCTCCAATTCCGCTTCCGCCAGCTGTGGACATGCCTGGCGCATTGGCTTGGCGGTTGAGTGCCAGGAGGAGACCTGGAAGCCTCAGCCCAGCTAACGGCTGAGAACCGGTTTCCCAAACAGCGACGGGATGAGATCGTCGAGGAATAAGAGCAGTTGAGCTCGGGCACCAATCCTGCTCCCCCCTTCCGTATTGAGAGGGACGATCGCTTCGGCAGCTAGCTGCCAAGTCACCGCCACATATGATAGCCCTGGATTCATCGTCGCGGCAGTCTTTTCTCCCCGCGGTGAATCAAATGAAAATTCGATAAGAGGCACAAGTTGGTTCAATGGCTCGTGTTTGGGGAGCTTGCCGGGTGTGAACCGGCTCGTCAGGTACAGCGTGCTGAACTCAAGGGCAAAGCCCCAGTGGAGCGTATCCACTTTGCGGGTAATCATCGGGCTGAGTTGCCCGGTCTGGTCATCAATACCGAAATTTACCGCGCTCCCCGTCGTCGGATGCTCGATCGACACGGCCCCGGTTATGCCGAATGGTCGGAGCCACGCAAGGCTATCGGGAAGGTCGCCGAAGCCTTTGCCGAAGAAAACGCCGGGAATGATTAGATGGGGTGCGTTGGCTCCTATCCCCTGGACACCTGAATGCCCAATCCAGCGCTGCCGCGACCAACGTTTCATGCAGATCATTCCTGTAAACCTCGCCTTTGATCGTGAGGTTCGTTGTGTCGAACCCGGACCGCGACGCCACCCCCCAATCCCGGTGAACCCACCCGCTGTCGATACCCACACCGAGCGTCTTCGTCAGCAGGCGAAACAATGACCAGCTATAGCGGTCATCAACAACGTCGCCACCATCGCCGGGATGCTTGGACGTTGAAAAGTTAGGGACTATCGCTTCATCAGCAACGGCGGGATCATCGAAAGTAAGCGTACCGGGAAAGAAGCGGTTGCCGGCAATGCCGTGCGCATGCGCACAATGAGCGCTGCCCAGCATCACCAATGCCAGCAGAAGACGCCACTGCAACATTGCACAGCCCCCAGGGTTCGTATACCCTACCCCACTATCTTATACAAGGGACTCATGCGATGGCGCACACGGTTCGAGACAAGTCCAAGTTGCTGGCGCGGGTGCGCCGCATTCGCGGGCAAGTCGAGGCGATCGAGCGCGCACTTGAGGCTGAAGTGGGCTGCGCGGACGTACTCCAGGTTATTGCCTCGGTGCGCGGTGCGGTGAATGGCCTGATGGCTGAGGTGATTGAGGATCACGTTCGGTGCCATGTCGGCGCTCCCTCGTTGCTCGCCAAGGAACGTGCCGAAGGCACGGACGAGCTGCTCGAAGTCGTGCGCGCCTATCTAAGGTGAGCGAATTCGACAGCGGATGCACATTGAGCCGGAGTGTCCCGCAGCTTTGTGCCGAGAGCGGACATATGCAGTGCAGCAAAAGAAACCCCTCAAAACCAAGGGTTGTTTGTTGCTGCAAGATAGTGTGAGCAGTCCCGCTAGCCTGACGGCTTAGTTGAGGAAGCGCGGGTCGAAGACGCTTTCGTAAGGCATGGCCTGGGTGAGCAGCCCGCCTTCGCGGATCACCTTATACAGCGTATCCCAGCCCTCGCGCGACATTGGGGCGCCGCGTTCCCACATGCCGTTCTTGAGGGCACGGTCGAGGACCGCCGCCAAATCCTCCGGCGAGGCGCTCGGGAATTCGAGTTGCGCGACGCGCTTAAGCTCCGCCGGGTCGTCGAAGGTGACCGCAAGTCCTTGTTTGACGCCGGCGACCAGCCCCTTGACCAGCTGCGGATCTTTATCGATCAACTCGGCGGGCACGTTCAGCGTCGTCCAAGGAAACGGCCCGAGCTCCTGCGGCAACGAGAGAAACGGCGCATTGATCACGCCTTGCCGAAGTCCCTGGCTGATGACCGGCTCGTTCAATGTTGCGATGTCCGCCTGGCCGGCTTTGACGGCCGCGAGCCTTCCTGGAGCGGCTGCTATTTCCAGAAGGACGAGATCTCGGGCGTAATCAAGTCCCTCTCGGGCGATCAGATAACGGACGATGGCATAAGGGGTCGAGCCATAAACACTGGTCACCACCCTCTTGCCCTTCAGAAATTCGCGCAGAGGGGTACCGGCCGGCATATCGAGCGATTTCGCCGCGACATAGTACTGGTTGGCGCGGTTGGCGATCCCGACGATGGCGCGTACGTCCTTGCCGCCCTTCGCCTTGACATAGGCGATGTGCTCCGGCCCGCCGCTGAAACCCTGGGAGTCGCCCGACAACACGGAATTGATCCCACCGGCGTCCACGGTAACAATCTTCATGTCGATGCCGACATTCCGAAAAAAGCCCTTTCTAGTCGCGATGTAGAGTGGGATGCTGTCGGCCGAGTGAATCGGCTCAGTAACCACGAATTCCCGCAGCGGCTGGGCGCTGCCAGGCGCGGCCTGGAGAACCGATGCGGCAGCGAGCAGGCCGAGCAAAAGCGCCGACGATATCCGTGTCATGGCAACCTTTCTCACTGTGTTGTTCCCAAAAAGTATCGTCGGCCGTGTCCCCAGCGGCACTGCCCCATCATTGTCGGATGACCTCCCAGTCGTGGCGACGGGGCTGCTCGAACACCTCGATTAAAAGCCCATGCGAAGTAGGCCCGCTTGAAGCGCCGGGACAGCAGGAGATGGCTACAATTGCGTCGATCTCGGCGTAAAGCTCGACGAAATCGTCCTTCTTCGCCTCCGAGGGGACATAGAATAGGCGACGTTGATCGTCGCAGCCGGTGGTCATGAAGATGTTGAAGGCGTCATGAACATAATCATCGGCAAAGCCGATCTCGCGAAGCGCCTGCTTGAGGTTATCGTTGCAATTGGGTTGTCCGCGCTTGCCCGTCTGCAGCTCCCGGGCCCGCTCGCTGCAGCGTGAATAGATCAGATCGTGCGATGTCGCGTTGTGCGGCTGCGGCTTTTTCTCGACCGTATCGCTGATGAATGTGAACATCGGGCGCATCTTCGGCTCGGTACTCCACAGCCGGTCGCCGACATGCAGGTGCGAGCCCTGAAGAGTGCGAGTTCGGCCGGACCAGAAATACTCGCTCGGGTCGTTTTGGGCGAAGGCATTGAAGTCCGCGACCTGTGGGCCATCGCAACACGTCACACGCAATACCTGGTGTGCGGCGACGGCGCAGGCCTTGCCGGCTTGTTTTGGGATGTAGATGCGACTGATGCTCTTGCGTGCGCCGACGTCGGCGCTGACCGCAGCGTAATAGGAAAGCTGATCGACGGTCAGATCTTGCGGTCGAGGCTTCATAGCAACGCACCCATTCGGCCTAATGCGTTTGCAAAAAACTAGAAAGTCGCTGCGACGATGTCCAGCGCTGGGGTTTTGACCATGGAGCGCTTGGGTCGAGATCACCTCGTCAGCGCTGGCGGACAGCATTATGCATTGACGCCACGCTCTGCGAGCAGTTTTTCGCTCGATGCCACCAGGATGCAGATGGCCAGCGCGCCCACCGCGGCACGGACCTCCTCCACCGGCGGAAAAGATGGAGCGATACGGATATTGCAGTCACGCGGGTCGCGGCCATAGGGAAAGGTGCGGCCTGCAGGCACTTACATATCGTGAAACCCAGCGCCGATCTCCATTGCCGCGAACCCTGCCCCAACCAAAGCTCTTCCGACATCACGGTCGAGCACGATCCGTCCGTTGAGAACGACGCGGCGGATATTTTCCGGCGCCCGAAGCACGGCGATATCATCGAGCGGATTGCCGTCGATGATGACAAGGTCAGCGATTTTGCTTTCATCGAGAGAACCGATGCGATCGTCCAGTTTGAGGAGCCGCGCACTGTCCAGGGTGGCGACCCGAATGGCCTCCTGGGGCGAGAGCCCCATTGCGACGAGATGCACGAGCTCATCAAGGTTATTGCCGTGGTGCGTGAATGGGACGCCCGAATCAGTACCCATGGCGAGCGCGACGCCGGCGCGGTGAGCCGATCTGAAGCCGGCGACATGGGATTGGATCGCGGACTGCGCCTTTTCCACCATATGCGCGGGAATGCCGGCAGCGGCGCCATGGGATACAACGTTGCGGACCGCCGCCGAGGTCGCGACCAGGATGGTGCCGCGCGCCAGCATCATGTCGATGGCCTCGCTGTCGATGAAATAGCCGTGCTCGATGGAATCAACGCCGGCGGCAACCGCGCGCTTGATCCCCTGCGCCCCGTGGGCATGGGCGTTGGCGGTCTTTCCGGCGGCATGCGCCTCCTCCACGGCCGCCTGCATCTCGGCCGCGGTAAACTGCGGACTACCGATGTTGGTGCCCTGGGTCAGGATTCCGCCGCTGGCTATGAGCTTTATGTTGTCGGCACCGGCCTTGATCTCGTCGCGCGCACAGCGCCGCACGGCATCGACGCCGTCGACCTCCCGCCCGAGCAGGTGCCAGCCGTGCCCGCCGGTCATGCACAAAGCACGCCCGCTCAGCAACAGTCGTGGGGTGAGGCAGAGCCCTTCTTCGGCGGCGCGCCGCAGCGCAAAGTCTAGCTGATGAGGCGCGCCGCAGTCGCGTACTGTGGTCACGCCGGCGTGCAGCGTGCGCAGCGCGTTGGTAGCGGCAGCCAACACCGCGACCAGCTGGTCGCGCGGTGAGACGATCGGGACCGGCGACGCTTGCGCTCCCATGGTCAAATGAACATGACAATCGATGAAGCCGGGGAGCAACGTGCGGCCCGCAAGATCAACTTGGCGGGCGCCGGATGCCGAGAGGAAGCCTCGCCTCGGCTCGCCCGAGCCCACCGCGACGATGCTTGCGCCCTGCATGATGAGATAACCGTTCTCGATGTGGCGGTGCCCATCGACAATCCTGCCGTTGGCAAAGACCGTCGCCGTTGCGCCAGCAGGCATGGTTATCTCTGCGGGGCGGTCATGTAGCTCGGCAGCCACAGCGACAAGCTCGGAATGCCGATCAGGAGACCCATAACAATAAGATTGATGATGATGATCGGAACCGCAGCGCGTGTAATCTCGCCCATCGAGGTGAGCGGCATGATCCCGCGCACGACGTAGAGCAGGATGCCGAACGGCGGCGTGATCTGGGCCAGCTCGACATTGAGCAGCATCGCCGTGCAGAACCAGACCGGGTCATAGCCCAGTGCTTTCACAACCGGGATGAAGATCGGGATAGTCATCATGATGAGCGGAATGCCGCCGATGGGGCCGCCCAGGATGAGGGTGACAAAATGCATCAGCACGATTATCCAGATCGGCGGGATCGGCAGAGTGCCGGCCATGACAACGAGCTTCTGCGCCGAGCCGGTATAAGCCAGCAGCTGCGTGAAGGCCTGGGAGGCGGCAAGGATGGCGAGCACCATCACTGCAATCCTCAGGGTTGAAAACATCGCCTCACGCGTCGCCCACCAGGTGAGGCGGCCATAGACGGCGGCCAGCGCAAAGGACAGCAAGGTGCCGAGCGAGGCGGCTTCGGTTGGCGTGGCCACACCAAAAAAGATCACCGCAATCATTGCGATAATGAGGATGGTGAGGGGAACGACGTATTTGATCGTGAGGATCAGACGTTCGCTCAGTTCGATCTTTTTCGCCGTGTATCTGGGCGCCGCACTCGGATCAATCAGGCAGGCCCCGACGATGTAGACGACATAGGCACAGGCCAGCACGAAACCTGGGATGACGATGGCAATCAGGAGCTTGCCAACCGAGACGCTGGCGATCACGGCGAGAATGACGCCAAGCGCGCTGTGCGGCATCATGACCGCGAGACCGCCGCTCCCGAGCAGAGGACCGACACTCATCTTTTTGCTGTAGCCGCGCTCCTGCATGGCGGGCGCAAGCGTACGCGTGAGCATGGCCGTGGTGCCGATGCTCGCACCGGAGAGCGACGCGAGGATCGTGCCCGATCCGACTGCCAGCAATGCCAGCCGGCCGGGTACGGAGCCCAGCCAGCTGTCGAGGGCGTCGATCATCTGAGTGACCAGCCCGGTTCGAAAAAGAATCTCGCCCTGTAGAATGAACATGGTGATCGGCAGCAGTACGAACACCGAGAGGCTTCCATAGACACTGTCGATCAGGAGGTCGAATCCGGCAGACCCCATGAAATAGGTGAGGAAAATCACGTTGGTGCCAAAAAAAGCAAAGACGACGGGAATGCCGAGCAGGATCAGCACAAAGAACGTCGCCATGAGCAGCGAGAAGGCGGTGTACCACTCCATGCCTTCGCCTCAGAGATCCCCGCCGCGGTCGCTGGCATGGCTCGCGACCGATTGCGGCCTGCTTTGTTTTCGCAGCAGCTGGATCAGCCAGAGCAGGCTACCGAACGGAATCACGAGGTAAACGTAGAAGATCGGCACGTCGGGCAATTTGAAAAAATCGTAGGCATTCTTGGAATAGTTGTCCCAGGTTGCAAGGGCGCCATACCAGGTAAGCAGTCCGCAAGTGACGACCGCCACGATCCAGCCCAGGCGCTGCGCCGCCCAGTTCACCCATGCCGGCAGCAGGCTCACCACCGAGTCATCGCTTGTGTGGCCGCCCTCGCGCTGCAGCCATGCCACGCCGAAGAACGTGAGATAGACGAGGCTCCACTCGTTGAGCGGGGTAATGATGCTGAACGAGACATTGAAGAAGTATCGAGAGATGATTTCCAGCGATACGCTGGCCACCTGGAACACCAGCATAGCGCAGCCGATCCAGGCGCAAATATCGAGCAGCCGATCAAACAATCGGCCGACAACCTGCAGATGCTTCATGGCCGCTCCACACTACAAACAGAGCTCGGTGACATGAATGACGCGGCAAGTCGGCGTGCTCCCTCCCCTATTCTGCGGGAAGGAGGGGGGTGGTTGTTATGGCTCGAAGCGTGTCTGCCAACTCCGACCCCATCCCCAACGACCACAACGGGAAGGAAGCGGGCTGAATCCGAGGCACGAACGTGCGTCCAACGCACGTTAGTTGCGGGCGATCAGGGACTTGATCCGGCTCATTTGCTCGGGGGCAATCTTGCTGCTGAGAGCATCGAAGCGGGATTCATTGGCCATGTCATGCCACTGCTTGGCCTCCTGCGCTGTAAGATGGGTGAAGGTCATGCCGGCCTTTTCGAGCTTGGCACGCTCCGTCGCAATGAGATCGGCATCGATTGTGGCCATATCCTTCTCATTCTCGATCTGCGCGTTCGCCAGAATGCCCTGCTGCTTCGGGGTGAGACTGTTGAATTTTTTCAGATTAAGGTAGGTGAAGGTGGTGTGAGACGGCCAAAACGGATCGCTTAGGGCAAACCTGACAACCTCCTGCAAGCCCATGTCATAGACAAAGATCGGATATGGCGCGGCGCCGACGATCCCACGCTCAAGCGCGCCGTAGATTTCCGAGATGTTCATTCCGATCGGGATGGCGCCGACCTTCTTGAACAGCGGGTCGTAGCCGGAGTGGGAGCGGATTTTCAGATTTTTGAAGTCGGCCAGCGTCCGGATCGGCTGCTTGGAGAAGATATAGAAACCGGAATGGGTCGCAGTGCGGCCGATCACCTTGACGTTGATCTTCTCGTGCGCCTTGTCGAGCAGATCGAGATAACCGTTGCTGCGCTCTTCCGCCGGCGTGACGTCGGAAAGGCCGGAGGTGTCGATTTCCGGAACCAGCGGCGTGTGCACCGAGAAGGTCATGACCACGTCCACCAACCCCTTGCTCAGGGCGTTGATCTGGTCGCTGACCGGAAACACTTCCGGGCCGCCGAGCAGCTCGATCTTAAGGTCACCCTGGCTTTCGCTGTTCACCCGCTCCACCCATGCCTTGAAGATCACCATGCTGTCTTCGACTTTGGACAGCGGCGCATAGGTGATTGCCTTGAGCACTGTTGCCGCGCCGGCCGGCAACGGCAACCCGCACGCTGCGGACGCAAGCATGATTGCAACGAGCTTTGCCAGGGCAGTGCGCATTTTCAAACCTCTCCGTTCCAACAACTCATGCTTGCATATCGAATTCGCGCCCCACATTCGCGGCACAGGCGCGGCGGTAGATTTCCCAACCGACCACGACATCGGTACTGGCGATGCCGCAAACCGCAACCAGGCTTCGATCCCACGGTGCCGCGCGCGGTAATTTCTCCACGACAAGATCCTGGATGCGCACCGGGGCTCTGAGCCTGCTGAGCGCGCTCGCGCGCCGGCGTTCGACTTGCGCCGAAAAATGCGCGGGGTCGTCGGCGAGGACCCGGTCGGCCAAAGCGAGTACATCATCCTGCCACGAGTTCATCAGATCGAGCGGGATGAGGATAGTCCCCGCGGCAAACGCGTCGGCGGTCACGGGCTTGTCGTTGCCCGGAGGTATGGAAGTCACGACGATATCGACATTTCGGGCCGCGTCGCGAGGATCGTCAACCGGCATGAGTTTCCATTTTCCTTCCTGAGACATCTTGGCGCAAAACTCCTCGCGCGAGCGGCGCGTGCGCGAGGACACATACACTTGCTCGATCGACGGGAAGATCGCGCCCATCACCCGCAGCGACCACAGCCCAAGTCCGCCGCAGCCGACGAGACCTAACGTTCGTGGCGGGCGAGCCGCGAGATACTTCGCCGCGACTGCGGCACAAGCCGCGGTGCGGAGAAACGTGACATGCATTCCCTCCATCACGCAGCAGGGCAGGCCATGCTCGGGATCGTTGAGGATGATAATGCCTGTCGAATCCGGCAAGCCGCGATCGAAATTGCCGGGGAAGTAGGAGACCCATTTCATCCCGAGCGCACGCGCGCCGTCCACCCAGGCCGGCATGGCGTGGAGGAGACTGTTGCTGCGATCGGGGTGCACGCCGATTTTGGTGGGCACCTCGACCTTGCCCTCGGCGTCGAGACGATAAGCTTGTTCGACTAAAGCGACGACCTCCGGCAGGGCCGGAACAACCGAGCGGACATCGTTTGCACTGAGCAGCCGTATCGGCATCGGGGTTTGGTTAGTTGACCACGTGCAGGCGCCAATCCGATCCGGCGGAAAGGACTTCGCAGCCCCCGGCACGGATCACGACATGCTCCTCCGGATTAAGCAGACCATCCACGGTCTCGATCTTCGGCTCCGGCGTGAGCGCCATGCCGACCTCGAGGACCGTGTCGTCGGTCGCTGAAATCGATGGGGGTTCGTTTTCGAGCCCAATGCCGTGGCCGATGCGCTTGGATGGATGGTCCGAGTAGTTTCGCCATTCGGGATGCTGCGCCAGACGCTGCTGGGAATATTCGAACAGCTCGCGTACGGAGACTCCGGGCTTCATGCGTTCGATGATTTCCTGAAGAATGCCCCACATGCCGTCGTGCTCGGATTGCTGGCGCTGCGAGGGCGACCCAAACACCGCGCGCCGGGCGAAATCCATCTTGTAGCCGCTGTAGCTGCAGCCGCCGTCGATATAGAGCACATCGCCTTTTTGGAACGTGCGGCCAGGGCCCCTTGCGCCGAGCACAGTCGGCGGCTCGGAGGCGAGGTCGGCACCGGCGTCTAGATAATACTGCAGCACATTCCTCTGAACCATGGAAGCGGCGATGCCGGGGCGCAAGTCCTCGAACGCCCGTCGCCAGGCCGCGGCACCGATGTCGCAGGCCTTACGCATGCAGTCGATCTCCCACTCCGACTTGATCATCCGGCAGCCCCAGACGACAGGTCCAGAGTCTACGAATTGCGCTTTCGGCAGCTGCTCCTTCAGCAGCTCGAAATCGACCACGGCAATGCCGAGCCAGGTTTCGCGTCCGAGCTCGATTGCGATCGTGCCGGCCTCGAGCCCCCGTTCCCGCAAGGTGCCGGCGATCCCCCAGTCGACGCGTGGCTCCCTGGTGAATGGGACCTCGGGATAGATGCGGCGATCGGCGACCCAGGAAGGAAATGGCTGCTTGTAGAGTTGGGCAAACATGTCGGGGCCCGACCAAGTGATCAGCGTGGGCTCGCCTTTGCACGGCAGCACGAAGATCGAGGGACGCGAGCGCATCCAGGACGCGACCTTGTGCCCAGTAAAATACGAGTAGTGCATGGTGTCCGTGACGATGAGCCCATCGATCGCGCGATCGCGCATGAGCGCTCGCGCTCGCTTGACGCGATTGGTGTATTCATCGGGAGGCATTGCAGACATCGCGTTTTTTTCTGGCGGCTCTTTCGCTTAGACCGGAGTGCGCCATTCACTCCAGCGGTTGGTGCGGCCATAGACTACGTCGAAGAAGTCTTTTTGTATTGCCGCAGTCACAGGACCGCGCCGGCCGTCGCCGACCTTGCGATTATCCACCTCCACGAGCGGGGTCACTTCGGCGCCGGTCCCGGCAAAGAAGGCCTCGTCGGAGGTCAGGATATAGTCGCGGGAAAACTGCTCTTCGCGCACCTCGATGCCTTGCTCGCGCGCGAGGCGAATGACCGCATCGCGCGTGATGCCTTCGAGCAGGTAGGTGAGAGGCGGGGTGACGAGAGCACCATGGCGCACGAGAAAAATGTGCTCCACCGAACCTTCGGCGACATGGCCGTTAGTGTCGAGCAGGATCGCTTCGTCGTAGCCGTCGCGCCTGGCTTCGGTGCGGGCCATCTGGAACAGCATGTAGTTGCCGCACGCCTTGGCTTTCGACATGTTGGTGTTGATGTGCTGGCGGACATAGCTTGACACCTTGGCGCGGCTACCGTTTTCCAGCGCGCCCTGCCCGACGTACTCGCCCCAGTGCCATACCGCGATGGCAACGTTGATCTTGCATTCCTCATAGGCCAAACCCATCCCACCATAGCCGATATAGGCGATGGGCCGGATGTAGCATTGCTCAAACCCATTGGCGCGAATGATGTCGCGGGTAGCCGCAATGAGCTGCTCGACACTGTAGGGGACTTCAAATCCAAGAATCTTTGCGGAGTGGTGCAGCCGTACCAGATGCTCCTTGAGCCTGAAAACCGCCGGGCCGGATTGTGTCTTGTAGCAGCGGATGCCTTCGAAAGCGCCGAAGCCGTATTGCAACGTGTTGCTCACCACATGGACATGCGCATCCCGCCATTCGACGATGTTGCCGTCCATCCAGATCTTTTCTGCACTTTCCAAGCTCGCCGCTTTCCCAGTGCTATCGCTCTTCACTGCTTTGCCGCTGGCCTTTCCACCAAGGTGTGGCCGCCAATCGCCACAGTCAGAATACGGCTCTTGTCCTGCAGGATGCGGATGTCGGCGAGCGGATCGCCGTCGACAATGACATAATCGGCAAGCTTGCTGGGCTCGAGGCTTCCGATGCGATCGTCCATATGCAGCAACCTGGCGGCTTCGATCGTGGTTGCGGAAAGTGCCTCAAGCGGAGAAAGTCCCATTTCGACGAGATAGACGATCTCATCGAGATTGTTGCCGTGATCAGTGAACGGCACGCCGGTATCGGTTCCCATCGCAAGTTTCACGCCGGCCTTGTAGGCACGCTTGAAGCTCGCGACATGACGATCGATGGCGGACTGCGCCTTGCGAAACACTTCCGGCCGAATGCCGGAGGCGGTACCGTGCTTGACGACGTTGCGCACTGCGGCCGAGGTCGCGACCAGATAGGTGCCGCGCTCGAGCATCAGCTCAATGCCTTCGTCGTCGAGCAGATAGCCGTGCTCAACGGAATCGACACCAGCCTTGACCGCGTTCTTAATCGCAGCGGTTCCGTGCGCGTGCGCGCACGAGGTCTTGCCGGCCGCATGGGCTTCATCGACAGCCGCGCGCATTTCTTCGACAGTGAGCTGCGATGCGCCGATCTCGGTTCCGGCAGTGAGAATCCCGCCGCTTGCGATCAGCTTGACGTTGTCGGCGCCGGCCTTAATCTGCGCCCGCGCCGCCCGACGCACCGCATCGGGGCCATCGGCTTCGCAACCGAGCTGCCAGCCGTGACCTCCGGTCATGCAAATGACCATCCCGCTGAGCACGAGACGAGGCGTGACGCACAAGCCCTGCTGCGCGGCGGTCCGCAACGCGAAGTCGATGCTGCCGCGCGAGCCGCAATCGCGGATGGTGGTGACACCGCACTCCAATGTACGGCGGGCGTTGCGTGCGGAGCGCAGGAGAGCGACAGCGTCGCTATCAGCAGCCGCCTGTGCCCGCGGGTCGGCCACGCCGTCGTTGCGCAGATGCACGTGGCAATCGATAAGGCCGGGAAGAATGGACTTCCCCGTCAGGTCCAGCTGGAGAACGGAATCACCCAGCTGCGGTCCGCTGCCGGGACCGATTTCCGCGATCTTTTCGCCATCGACGATGACATAGCCCTGGTACGCCTTGCCGGCTCCGTCGATCACCTGGCCGTTGATGTAGGCAGTCGTCGCCATCGATCGTCCCCGCGCCGACGGACTGTGGAAGTGAATCCCGGTATTGACAAGGCTAGAAAGTTTCTCCGAACATTCAAGCATACCTGCTTCAATCTCGAGTGCACGCAGTGCTTAGCTGCACAATGGCTCGTGTTCGCGGGAAATATCGTCCCGAGGGCCAGCTCTACAGGGCGTCAGAACGCTCGGGCAGGTGAGCGTCAGCGCAGAAAGGGGAGGAGATGTTCCTTCGAAATTACTGGTACGTGGCGGCTACCGCGGATGAATTGGGCCGCAAGCTTTTGCCGCGCTGGATTCTCGGCGAACCGATCGTTCTCTACCGCACAGAATCCGGCAAACCGGCGGCGATGGAGGATGTGTGCCCGCATCGAAGCCTGCCCCTCTCCATGGGCGAGCTCGTGGGCGATCGGATCCGCTGCGGCTACCACGGGCTGGAGTTTCAGCCCGACGGAAAATGCGTCCACATACCCTGCCAGGAGCACATTCCTCCAATCTGGCGAACGAAGACCTACCCCGTCGTCGAGCAATGGCGGTGGATCTGGATTTGGATGGGAGAAGCCAATCTCGCCGACGAGAGCAAGATTCCCAACATGTTTTGGAACGACGACCCGCGCTGGACTTATACTGGCGGACGATTTGAAATTAAGTGTCACTATCAGCTGCTGGTCGACAATCTTCTCGATCTCTCTCACGAAGCCTTCGTTCACCGCAGCACCATTGGAAACAGCGCGGTCGCGGAAAATCCCGCCGAATCCAAGGTGGACGGGCAGACGGTGACGGTCACGAGACTGATGCCGGATTGTCCCCCGCCTCCGCTCTACGTAAAGCTTCGCAGCTTCCCAGGGAACATCGATCGCAGTCAGCACATCGAGTGGACGCCGCCCTCGAACATCGTGATAGCCTCAAGATCGACTCCACACGGCAGCAATGACGTGAGCAAAGGCCTTGAATATCGGGTGGTCAATGGAATTACCCCGGCAACCAAGGGATCATGTCACCATTTTTGGGCGGTGCCCCGCAATTTCGCTCCCGGGCAGGAAATAACCGACCTCTTTCACCGAGGCAGCATCACCGCCTTCTCAGAGGATGTGGCGGTGCTGGAAGCGCAACAGGCGATGCTGGATGCGCGGGGGGACAACATCAAGTGGCTCAGCTTCAAGGTAGATGCCGGCGCCGTGGCCGCTCGCAAAATCGTGGACAAACTACTGAAGGGAGAAGCCGCGGTAGGCGCCGCAGGAAGCAAACTGAAACGGGTAGCGACGCCCGTTCAGTGACGTTTGAGACATTTGGCCTAACAAAGGGAACACATCATGAGCTGGGCAAAGGGATTTCTCAGTATCGCAGCGATTGCAGCATTGACGGCCGGGTCGGCGGCAGCCGCGCCTGCCGAGAAGATTCGCCTGGGCGTCATCACCACGACCACCGGACCGCTCGCTGTCTTGGGCAAGGAGCAGTTCATGGGAGCCGATCTCGCGCTTAAGACACTGGGCAACAAGATCGGTGGAATTCCGGTAGAGGTCTTCAAGGAAGATGCCGGCATGACACCGGACACTGCGATGCGCGCGACAACACGGTTGACGGAGAAAGACAACATCGATTTTCTAGTTGGTCAGCTGTTGTCCAATCAGCTTCTTGCCTACCTGAAGCCGGTTACTGAGACCGGGACCATTATCATCAGCGGGATTGCCGGACCGTCGGAGCTGGCAGGAAAAGACTGCAATCCGAATCTCTTCGCAATCTCCTGGCAGAACAATATGCCGAGTGAAGCCGTCGGGCAGATGATGACCGATGCGAAGATCAAGCGCGCTTATTTCATGTCGCAGAACTACGTGACTGGAAAGGAATACGTCATAGGCGCGAAGGCCTATTTCAAAGGGGAGGTCGCCGGCGAAGCCTATGCTCCCATCGCACAAGTCGATTACGCGGCCGAGCTTGCCACCATACGCGCGACTAATCCCGACGCGATTTATGTCTTCTTGCCTGGCGCGGCCGGCGTCGCTTTCGTCAAGCAGTTCGCAAACTCCGGTATGCAGGACAAAGTGAAACTGTTCGGCGGCAGCTGGCTGGCCGACGAGCACAGCTTTGCCGCGCTGGGCGACTTCGCCATCGGTATCAACGTGGCGGGACCTTGGTTCTCCGAGCTCAAGAATCCGGAAAACGAAAAGTTCGTTGCCGATTTCACCAAGGAGTACGGCCGCAATCCGGTATTCTATGCGGCTTTTGTGTACGATTCGCTCATGTTGCTCGATGGCGCCGTGAAGGCGAGGAACGGTGATATCAGCGACAAAAAGGCCTTGCGAGCCGCAATAGAAAAGGCACCCTTCAAGTCGACCCGCGGAAAGTTTGCCTTCAACGTGAATCACTTTCCCATCGAGAGCTTCTACTCGGCCCGCGTGGTGAAGAAGAACGGCGTTGTGCAACACGAGGTGCTGACCACGGTGTTTCAGGATCACAAAGACAGCTACTACGAAGCCTGCAAAATGACGCCATGAACCCGGCGCTTCATCGCCTGCGGCTTCGGGGTGATTTACGACTTCATCATTATCGGTGCCGGTTCTGCCGGGGCCGTCCTGGCGGGACGCTTGAGCGAGAGCCCCGAGAGTAAGGTCCTCGTCATAGAGGCAGGGCCTGACCTTAAGCCCGGCGAGGAGCCTTGGGATATTCGCGATACTTATTATTCCTCGTTTTTCCAGCCAAAGAACTTCTGGCCGGATCTTAGGGTTTATCCTGGCTCGGCGGCAGATCCGCGGGCTGTGCCGCGGCAATACGAGCAGGCGCGGATCATGGGTGGGGGATCCAGCATAAATGCGATGATCGCCCTGCGCGGCATACCGAAGGATTTCGAGGAATGGGTGGAGCAAGGAGCCAGCGGCTGGGCCTGGGAGGATGTGCTTCCCTATTACCGCAAGCTCGAACGCGATCTGGATTTCGACGGACCGCTCCACGGACAAGACGGGCCAATCCCCATACGCCGCCACAAGCTGAGCCAGTGGCCAGGTTTCTGCCAAGCGGTTGCGCAAGCCGTCCGCAGCCGCGGTTGGCGGCATGTCGCCGACATGAACAGCGAGGTCGAGAACGGTTACTGCTCGGTGCCGATCAGCAGCAGCCCGACGCAGCGTGTCTCCGCGGCGATGGGTTATCTCGGTCGCGAGGCGCGTGACCGCTCCAATCTGAGACTTCTGACCGACACCTTCGTCGAGGGCATTCTGCTCGACGGCAAGCGCGCCGTCGGGGTCCGTGCTCGGCGCGGCGAGCACAGAGAAGAGCTGCAGGGGCGCGAAATCATCGTCGCTGCGGGCGCTCTCCACTCGCCGGCGATCTTGCAGCGCGCCGGCATCGGCCCGGCTCGAGTCCTACAGGGTTTGGGAATAATAACGGTGGTAGATCTGGCCGGCGTCGGACAGAACCTGCAGGACCATCCGTGCGTTTCGGTCGCATGTCACCTCAAGCGCGAGGCGCGCCAGCCGAAGACGCTGCGGCCCGCACCCAACCTGGCACTCCGCTATGATTCTGACGTCGCAGGTTGCGCGCCGCACGACATGTATATATCGGTCACGAACAAAACTTCCTGGCATCCGCTCGGGTCGGCTCTCGCGGCGCTGGTCATATGCGTTTACAAGCCGTATTCGCGCGGCAGCGTGAATATCGATTCCATCCTGCCTGCGACGGAACCGCGGATCGAGTTCAATCTCCTCTTCGATGAGCGCGATCTCACGCGGCTGGCAAATGGATTCCTGTTTGCCCATGAAATCTACGAGCATTCGGCAGTCCAGGCGCTGGTCAATGACGTCTTTCCGTCGAGCTACACCGAACGCATTCGAGCTCTCAATCGCTACTCCGCCGTCAACTGGACTCGCTCTGCGGCAGCCTTCGCATTGCTCGAAGGCCCGGCAGCGCTGCGGCGCTATTTGCTGCGGACGGCGGTCAGTCCAGGGGTGGACATCAAGGAGTTGATCGCTACTCGCGAGCGTCTCAATGATTGGCTCAGGCAACGCGCTGTTCCGTTCTATCATCCGAGCGGTACGTGCAAGATGGGTGCGGCCGGGGACCCGACTGCCGTGGTCGACCCATCTTGCCGCGTTCACGGAATAGAGCACCTGCGCGTGATCGATGCATCCATCATGCCTTGCGTCACTCGCGCCAACACAAATCTGACGACAATGATGATCGCAGAAAAAATGGCTGGTGAGCTTAAACGCGAGGCAAAATCCCAAAGTTGACAAGCATCCAGCCGAAACGGCTTGTCTGCTCCAGGCGAGGCGAACAACAATCCATGAGCTCTCTCCTCGTTGAGCAGTTTCTGAACGGCATTCAGCTTGGCGTCATGCTCTTCCTGATGGCTGCCGGGCTCACCCTCATCTTCGGCATCATGAATTTTCTAAACCTGGCGCACGGCGCCCTCTACATGATGGGCGCTTTCTTCGCTGCCACCATCCTGGAGTGGTCTGGCTCCTTCCTGCTGGCAATACTCCTCGGGCTTGCTGCTTCGGCAGCCCTGGGCATCATTCTGGACGTGGTGGCATTCCGGCGTCTGTATGAACGCAGTCATTTCGACCAGGTCCTCGGCACGTTCGCTCTCATCCTCTTCTTCAACGATCTCGTCGCGCTTCTTTGGGGACCTGAACCTCGCTACATGCCGATACCGGACTGGCTCTCAGGCTCGATCCCGCTGAGCGGGGGAGGCAGCTATCCGATCTACCGGCTTCTGATCACGGGCGTAGGACTCGGGGTGGCTGCTGCCCTCTACGTCCTTATTGCCCATACCCGGACGGGGATGCTCATCCGCGCCGGTGCCACCAATCGTGAGATGCTGAGCGGGCTCGGAACAAACGTCCGCCATCTGTCGATGTTCGTCTTCGGCCTCGGATCGGCGATGGCAGGGCTAGCCGGCATGATCAACGGTCCCCTGATTGCGGTGCAGGTCGGGATGGGGGACGCCATGTTGATCGTGGCTTTCCTGGTAATCGTGATCGGGGGCATCGGATCGATTGCGGGCGCCTTCGTAGCGTCGATCATCGTTGGCATCGTCGATACGCTGGGTCGTTTCCTGCTGCCTCAATGGTTCGGCTTCACCGCCGGCCCCGCGCTCGCTTCGATGGCCAACTACGCACTGATGGCCGCGGTGTTGTTCGCGCGCCCGCAAGGTCTGCTGGGCACCCGACGAGGGTGAGAAGATGCTGCGCCTCGATAGAGCCCCGACAGTTCCCGTGCTTGCACTGGTCCTCGTCGCGATGACGCCGGTTCTCGGACAACCCTACTTGACGCGATTTGCAACGAGCGTACTGATCTTCGGCCTCGTGGCGATGAGCCTCGATCTGCTCGTCGGCTACGGTGGAATGGTCAGTTTCGGGCACGCTGCCTTCTTCGGGCTGGGCGCTTACGCAACTGCGGTCCTGGGCTTTCACGGCATTCATTCCGCTTTTGTCGCAGTACCGGTGGCCATCGCAGCCGCAAGCGCAGCCGCGCTCGTCATCGGCGGGATCTCGCTTCGCACCTCCGGCGTCTATTTCATCATGATCACGTTGGCTTTTGCCGAGATGCTTTTCTACATCGCGCACGCTCTTGCCTTCTACGGCGGTGACGACGGTTTGAAGGTCGCGCGCAACAGCCTCATGCCTCTCATAAACTTCAGCAACCCCACGACGTTCTTTTTTGCCGTTCTGCTCGTTTTCCTGGCTGCATTCCTGTTGAGCTTCCGGTTGACGCGCTCGAGGTTTGGGCGCGTGCTGCAGGGAATCAGAGACAATCCGCAACGCGCGGAGTTGCTTGGCTATGATACGTACCGCTATCAGCTCGTCGGATTTGTGATCGCCGGTGCTCTGGCCGGGCTGGCGGGAATGCTGCACGCGAATTTGAACGAATATGTCAGCCCTGATCTTCTCAACTGGGTGCAATCCGGCGACCTGCTGATCATGCTGATCCTGGGCGGGGTGGGCACGCTCATTGGGCCGGTATTCGGGGCTGCCGCCTACCTTTTTCTCCAGGAGACATTGTCAATATACACCGTGCACTCGATGCTGGTGCTGGGACCTGTACTGCTGCTTGTGGTGCTGTTCTCCTCGGGAGGTATTTACGCCCTGCTCATACCTCGAACACAATGAGTGAGCCACTTCTTCATGTTCGCGGTCTCACGAGAAGATTTGGCGGCCTGGTTGCCAATGACAACGTTGATCTCGCGGTGGAGGCCGCGGAGATCCACGCGCTGATCGGTCCGAACGGTGCGGGGAAGACGACGCTCATCGCGCAGATCGCCGGGCAGCTCAGTCCGAGCGATGGGGCGATCTGGTTCGACAGTCAGGACATCACGGCATTGAAACCCCACGCACGGGCCGCAATGGGGCTTTCCCGCTCGTTCCAGGTTACCAGCATTTTTCCGACCTTTTCCGCGTTCGAGAATGTCGCCCTCGCGGCGCAAGCCCGTTGTGGGCACAGCTTTCGATTTTGGACTCCTGCACGAGGCGTCGAAGAGATCAACCGGCGCGCAGTCGGCGCTCTCGCGCAAGTTGGGCTTGACGGCAAAGCAGAGGCCAAAGCGGCCGATATGTCGCACGGAGATCATCGTCTGCTGGAGATCGCCATGGCGCTCGCTGGACAACCCAAGCTCATCTTGATGGATGAGCCCACTGCAGGCATGGGCACAGCCGAGTCGCAGCATCTTGTCGCCCTGTTGCGACGCCTTCGACAATATTGCGCGATTCTGCTGGTCGAGCACGATATGGACGTCGTCTTTTCGCTCGCGGATCGGATCACAGTGCTCGACAACGGCCGATCGATTGCATCGGGCCCCCCGCAAGCGATACGCGGCGACGCGCGGGTGCGCGCCGCTTATCTCGGCAGCTACCGCACAGGACCGAGCGTCGATCATGCTTGAGCTGAGCAGGGTTGAGACCTTCTATGGGCACAAGCAAGCGCTTTTCGGAATCGATCTGAAATTAAGCGAAGGCGCCGCGGCCGCGCTGATCGGCCGAAACGGTATGGGTAAGACGACCACCGTTCGTTCGATCATGGGCTTCACGCCCGCGCGCCGAGGAAAAATCCTTTTCCAGGGTTGCGAGATAACTCGTTTTCCTTCCCACCAAATCGCCCGTGCGGGAATAGGGGTCGTTCCCGAGGGCCGACAGATATTCCCCACGCTTACGATCTATGAAAATTTGATAGCGACTGCCGCGAATAGAAATCGTGTCCAAAGCCCTTGGACGGTGCAGAAAGTATATGAGCTCTTTCCGAGGCTGGCCGAGCGTCGTGCCAGTCTGGGATGGCAGCTTTCCGGGGGCGAGCAGCAGATGCTCGCGATTGGCCGGGCGCTGATGACGAACCCGAAGCTGCTTGTGCTCGATGAAGCGACAGAAGGCATCGCACCGATCATCCGCAATGAGATATGGCTCTGTCTCAAGTCGCTTAAAGCTCAAGGTTATTCTTTGCTTATCATTGACAAGGACATCGAGTTGCTGGCGCAAATCGCAGAGCATTGTCATATCATCGTGAAAGGACGCGTTGTCTGGAGCGGCGCGTCGGCAGCGCTTATAGCCGATTTATCGACTTGGCAGCGGTATCTTGGAGTGTGACGTATTTCCACAAGCAAAGATGTCTTGAAGACAGCAATCGTCGTGTTGTGTTGCGCCGGAGATCCGCCGGCGCGCCGGAATTCATGCGGTACCGCTTCCCGCCGCGGCAATTAGTGCGCGCACCCGTGCCGGCGAGAGCGGCCCACGGCGCACCACCACCCTGAGGCCGCATAGCGCGTCCTCCACGGCATTGGCGATCGCCGCTGGCGGACCGATAGCGCCGCCCTCGCCGAGGCCTTTGACCCCCAGCGGGTTGCGAGTTCGACGGGCTCTCGATGTGATCGAGCTCGACAGACGGCACGTAGGCCGCCAGGGGCATTGCGTAATCCATGAAGCTGCCGCTAAGCAGCTGGCCGCTTTCGTCGTAGACCAGGTGCTCATAGAGCGCGCCGCCGACGCCCTGGACCACGCCGCCCATGACCTGGCCGTCGGCCAGCAGTGGGTTCACCACCCGGCCGCAATCGTGGACCACGAGATAGCGCAGGATCGTCACCTCGCCGGTGGTTGGATCTACCTCGACCAAAGCGCAATGCGCGGCACTGGCGTAAGTTACGGTCGGCGGGATGAAATACGCCGTCTCGGCCAGCAGCCCGTCGCCAGGCGCGCCCTTGCGCAGCACTGCTGCAGCTGCGGCCTTCGCGACGTCACCGATGCTCACATCGAGCCCGGGCACGCCTCGGATACGCACTTTGCCGTCGACGATCTCGAGATCGGCCGCCGACGCCTCCAGCATTGGCTCGGTCAGCGCGAGCACGCGATCTTTCAACTTGGTCGCCGCCTGGTAAACCGCGTTGCCGGCCGTCACCGTGCTGCGGCTGGCGATCGTGCCGACGCCGAACCCGATCGTCGCTGTGTCGCCGCCGATCACGTCGATAGCATCGAACGGCACGCCGAGTGTGTCCGCCGCGATCTGCGCGTAAGTCGTGCGATGCCCCTGGCCCTGGCTCGCGGCCCCGGTCGCGATCTGCACGCGGCCCGAGGGAAGCACGCGTACAACCGCGCCCTCGAACGGGCCCATGCCGGTCCCCTCGACATACATCGCGAAGCCGACTCCGAGCAGCTTTCCGCCCTGTCGGGGCCGGCGCTGGCGGGTGCGCAGGGCGTCGATGTCGATGCCCGCGCCCGCCCGGCGCAGCAGCGCAGGGAAGTCGCCGGAGTCGTAGACCTGCGCATGGCCGTCGCGATAGAGCAGCCCGGTGTCGTAGGGCATCGCCGCGGCGGGGACGAGATTGCGCATCCGCACATCGAACGGGTCGAGATTGAGGCGCCGCGCCAGCCGGTCAATGATTTGCTCCATGGCGAATACCGCCTCGGGACGGCCCGCGCCTCGATAGGGCGTCGTAAAGCAGGTGTTGGTGAGAACGCCGCGCACCGAGATCGAAGCGTGCAGCACGTCGTACGGTCCAAGAAGATGCGACAGCGTATTGTAGGGGACCACCAAGCCCAGCACGTTGTAGGCCCCGAAATTGACGATCACGTCGTCGCGGACGGCGATGATCCGGCCGTCCTCCGAGGCCGCCACCGCGATGCGGTGGATCTGGTCGCGCGCGTGCGGGGCGCAGACGAGGTTCTCGCCGCGCTCCTCGATCCAGCGTACTGGCCGGCCGAGATCCAGCGCCGCGAACGGCACCAGCATATCCTCGACCGACTGCACGCCCTTTTGACCGAACCCACCGCCCACGTCGCAGGCAACTACACGCAACCGTTCCGGCGGCAGCTTCAGAGAGGTGGCGAGGAGGCCGAGCAAGTAATGCGCTGTCTGCGTGCTGGCCCGCACGGTCAGCGCGCCGTTCACTGGATCAACATTGGCGTGGACGCCGCGCGTCTCCATCGGTGCGGCGACGTAGCGCTGCGAATAGAACTCCTCTTCGATCACCACCGCCGCCTGGGCGAAGGCGGTGTCCGGATCGCCCTTCCTGATGGCGACCGACAGCGCGAGGTTGTCCGGCCAGTCCGGCTCGACGCGCGGCGCACCCGGCTCCAGCGCCGCGGTCGGATCGGTGACTACGGGCAGCGGCTCGTATTCGACGTCGACCAGCTCAGCTGCGTCCATGGCAGCATAGCGGCTTTCGGCCACCACCATCGCCACTGGCTGGCCGACATAGCTCACGCGGGAGATGGGCAGGAGGGGTATTCGATGCATCCGGTCCATCGGGTTGAGCTCGCGCTGCAGGCGCTCGGGCGTGTGGACTTCGCCCGAGACGCAGAGCGGCTCGGTCCGTCCGGCGAGATCGGCTGCGGTGAACACCGCAACCACGTTCCGGGCCCGGCGCGCTGTCTCGACGTCGAGGCGGCTTATCGTTGCGTGGGCCTGCGTGCTGCGTACGAACACCGCTTCGAGCGTGCCTGGAATCCTGAGGTCCGACAGGTAGCGGCCCTGGCCTCGAAGGAGCCGCTCATCCTCGACGCGCAAAACCGATTGCCCGATGTGACCCATCTCTACCCCAAGCTTAACGTGTCCGGCCGCGCGTCGGCGCCAATGGCTACTTGCACGGAAGAGGTGCCTCCAGAATCGGCTTCATCACGTCAGACTCCCGCACGCTTGCCGCATCCGGTTCACCAGCCGATCGCCCCAGGGGCCGGTTTGGCCGCGGTAATGCCGTCATCCGATGCTCCACTAACTGCGGCCCGCATCGCAGGTTATCGAAGTCGCGATGGTCAGTCAGCGGGTGCGCCAGCCTTTCTGCAACCGGAGGGCTCAGGCGCTGCACATCTAGGGAATAGCCGATTGCGGGATCATCAACTTTCATCTGGCTTCTGTTCATCCTCCGTAAGCGGCGCGCTTCAGCGGATATGGCGCCACGTACAGTTCGTGCCATTCGGCGACATGCGATGATGCCGGCTGGTATGTCAGCTATCGGTTCGTTTGCAGACCTTCTTTCGCGCAGACTCTCGATGTCTCAGAAAGCCGAGTAGGCCCGGGGAATTTCACCCCGAGCCTCTCACAGATCCGGACTTGACACTCTCGCGTCATCCGGCTCGTGCCACCGCACGAAGGCTGCCGCCCTCCATTGAATATCGG